>NZ_NOXW01000016.1 GCF_002251855.1 Rhodoferax sp. TH121 | reverse complement strand
CTCTTGAGGCTGCTGGCCGCCGCTGCCATTTGTTCCACCAAAGCAGCGTTTTGTTGCGTGACCTGGTCCATCTGCGTGATGGCTTCGCCCACCTGGTTCACACCCGCGCTTTGCTCGTTGCTGGCCGCGCTGATCTCGCCCATGATGTCGGTCACCCGGCGGATGCTGCTCACCACTTCGGTCATGGTGGTGCCTGCTCTGTCGACCAGGGCTGTGCCCTGCTCGACCCGCTCCACGCTGGCGTTGATGAGGGTTTTGATTTCCTTGGCGGCTTCGGCTGAGCGGCCTGCCAGGGATCGGACTTCCGAGGCCACCACCGCAAAGCCGCGGCCTTGTTCTCCGGCCCGTGCGGCTTCCACTGCGGCATTCAAGGCCAGGATGTTGGTCTGGAAGGCGATGCCGTCGATGACGCTGATGATGTCGCTGATCTTGCGGGAGGCGTCGTTGATTTCTTTCATCGTCTCCACCACCTGGCCCACGACTTCTCCGCCTTGCACGGCGACGGTGGAGGCGTTCATGGCCAGTTGGTTGGCCTGGGAGGCGTTGTCGGCGTTTTGTTTCACGGCCGAGTTGAGTTCTTCCATGCTGGCGGCGGTTTCTTCCAAGGCGCTGGCCTGGCTTTCTGTGCGCGCACTCAGGTCGTTGTTGCCTTGCGCAATTTCGGCACTCGCGTTGGAGACCGACTCCGAGCCGCGACGCACTTTGGACACGACAGCCACCAGGCTGTCCTGCATGGCCTTCATGGCTTGCAGCAGTTGGCCGATTTCATCGCGGCTGTTGCTCTGCACCTGCACTGTCAGGTTGCCTTGGGCCACATGGCCCGCCACATCCAGTGCTTCGGCCAGGGGCTTGGTGATAGATCGGGTGATGTAGGTGGCCGCAACCACCGCCAATAACACGGCGATCACCACCGCAACAACCATCAGGTTACGCCCAGTCACATACGCCTCTGCGGAGGCTTTTGCCGCTGCCACTGAACCGTCATGATTCAGGAGTACCAGCTTGTTCAAGATTTGGGCAGAGCGCTCGAAGTTTTTCTTGGATTCCCCCTCCAGTATCTGCCGGGCGCCCTCGGCATCAAGGCGGCGCGAAACGTCCAAGACCTCTTTGTGCAGCTTGAGATAGGCTTCGCGCGCAACTACAAATTCTTTGTACAGCGCCCGCTCTTCATCGGAGCTAATCAGCTTTTCGTACTTGTCTCTGCTCTGCTTGATCCGCGCTTGGATAGCCTCCAAATCTTTTTCGATGGTGGCCATGTAAGTCTCATCGGTACTCAACACATGCCGCATCTCAGTCGCCCGAAAGTCCGATATGGCGGTGCTGAGCAGATTGACCTCTTCCACGCTGGGCAGCCAGTTCTGGTCCACATCGGCCGCGCTGGCCCGCATTGCCGCCATTTGCACCAAGGCAGCCGACACCACGACCACCATGAGGGCCACCAACAGTCCAAATCCGGCATACAGCCGGGTCGCGATTTTTAAATTGCCCATTCGATGCTCCTCATCTATTTCCGCGCCCGACGATATCCGAAAACTACGTGGCTTAAGGGCTGGTAAACACAGTCAGTACCCCGGTATATCCGAAGAGCTGGTTGCGCGCAATCTCGCCCCCAGCAAAAAACCCCACCAGCGGCACATCGCCCAAAGCCCGGCGCACGATATGCATTTCGGCACTAGGCCCACCAAAGTGGGGCCCGCCTCGGCCCGAGCAGCTCACATAGACCGCACCGGCAATGCGGCGCGCCGGGTGGGGCGCCGCTTCGGCCTCGCTTTGCTGCAGGGCAAAGGCGGTTTCCGTGGTTAGCTCTTGGGGCTCCAGCTCTTCGCGCACCTCGGCACAGATGCGAACCAGGTCGGCCTGGGCGGCCTCGCGGTTGCGCTGGCAAAAGGCCATGTGCGCACCGGTCTGCACCTGCGCGGCGATGGCAATGCCACGGCGCCCCGGGTCCAGGCCAATGATGTGGCGTACCGTGACGTCGCTGCCCAGATTGCCGGTTTGGCGCACCAGCGCACTGTCACCTGAGTTGCTGGTCGCCGGAGTTTGCACCAGACCCACCAGCGTGGCGCGTACCGTCTCCAGCGCTTCCTGCGGTTGCTCCAGGCTGATGCCCAGATCACGCAGCATCACGTCCAGCGCGGGCTCGCCATCGAGCGTGATGACCACGTTGTGCTCGGCCTGGGTCACCGCACGCGCCTTGGACACCGGCTTGCAACCCTGCGTGACGCGCGACACCAGCCCCACCCCCTCGCCAAAGGCCACGCCGCTCAAGCCCCCACGCAGCACACCGCTGGCGGCACCAAAGCCACTCAGGTTGCCATCGGCCGCTACGGCGAACTGCACGCTTTGCGTGCGGCTGCTGGAGAGGCCACCAAACAGATAGCCGGTGTCGGTACGCGCCGCCATTTCGTCAATCAGCTCGACCAGATCGGGCGTTTCGCCGTCAGCATGCACCAACGCCGTGTGCGCCTCAAACCCCAGACCCAATGGCGCAATGCCCGAGAACACGCGGTACTCGTGGCTGGGCAATTCCAGCAACATCACGGCCAGCGCGGGTTCGTCAAAGTACTCCACATTTTTGGCCGCGATGCCCACGCCCACGGTGCCTGACCAGTCGGTCACCAGCGGCAGCTCGCCACTGAGCATGTCCAAAATATCTTGGGCATGTGGGGCGTAATGGTCAGTGATGTAAATCAGCCCCAAGGTCGGAGCATTGGCGTAACCATGCAGCGCCATCTGCGCGCGCAGCTGCGCCAACACCAGCCCCGTGGCCATGTGCCACTGCGGGTGCGTCGCGTGCGCGTGTGGAAACAGCTTCATGCACCCGGCCCCAGCGGTGTTGCCGCGCTCAGCGGCTCGTCTTCTTGGCGGCAGTCTTGCGTACGGCAGGACGCTTGGTCGCCGCCTTCTTGCCTGCGGCTTTGGCCGACTTGATGGCTTCCTTGGCCAGGCCAGTGGCCATGTTTTTGGTCACATCCACCGCCGTTTTTGCAGTAGCTTCTTTCATGGCCGTGGCTGCAATATTCTGGAACTGCTGGGTCAGCGATCCCCACAGCTGGAGCGGGTCCACCAGCCCCGGTACACCGGCGGCCTTCGCTGCGCCTTTGGCGTCGCCCTTGCTGGCGCTGCTGGCCACATCGGACAACGTTTTGGCCGTGCTGGCGGCTTTTTCGGTCACGCTCTGCACACCGGAGGCAATCGAATCCGCCGCCTTGAGTTTGAGCGCATTGGTCACATCGCCCAGGTTGAAGTTCATGCCCTTGAGTGTGGCCAGGGTCATCTTCTGCACCTCCAGCGCCTGGATGGTGGCACCCAAGGCGCGGGAGTTTTGCTCCAGCCAGAAGTGCACGTTTTTGAGCTCTTCGATGCGCTTGTCCAGCTCTTCCACATTCAGCGTGGGGGCAACCCAGTTGGCCAGATTGGGCATTTGCGGGATGTTCTGGCTGGCGCCTTTGGCCAGGTTTTGCAAAAAATCAAAACCGGGTACGAACTTGCCGAAGCCGGAGGTGTCGTTGTCGCTCATGAGGTGCTCCACCGGCCTGCTGCCGAGGCCGTGGAGCGCAGCTTACCCCAATGCGCGGGGGCTGACGAGACTCCGCTCAGGAGAGTGCGGTTTTGAGCACTGGAATGCGCGACAGCAGCAACCAATCCAGCAGAAGAACTGCGATCAACACGCCGCCGGCCAACGGAAACGCCAGCCCTGTGAGCAACATAACGATCGCCCCGCCCTTCCAGAGCGGTGCTTGGGCGGGCACGCTGGGCGCAGCCAATCGGCCGCTGCCCTGTGGGCGTCGCACCCACCACATGACCATGCCGCTGACACACAGAAGCACGATCGCCAGGCAGAACACCACATTGGCCAGGGCGCTCAGCAGACCCATATCCCCTTGGTGCAAAGCAATACCCACCGCCATGGCCTTGGCCACTAGCGAGTAATCGGCAAACGCTGCTTCCGCCAAAATCCGCCCGGTATAGCGGTCCACATGCACCGTGCGGTCTTGCGTGGGATTACTCAGATCCCCGCTCATGGAATCGGCCGACAGGGTGTAGACGCCCTTGGCATCCTGCGGCACTTGGATGTGGTACTGCCCGCGGTAGCCCAGGCGCTGGGCCAGCGCGTTCAGGCCATCCAGGTTGACCGGTTCACCGACGCGCACACCGGGGGTACCTGCGGCAGAGCCAGACTCCGGCAAGGGGGTTTGCTCCAGGCCCCACGGCACTTCGTGCAGGCCTGCCGTGTTCAAGCTGGCATGGGTTTGGGACGACAGCGGCACCGCATCCCACTTGCTGGCAGGAAAGGTGCTCCAGGGCTGCACAAACTTGGCGCCCCAGAAACCCGTCCACGACATGCCGGTGAGCAGAAACAGCAAGAGCACCACACTCATCCAAAAGCCCAGGCTGCTGTGCAAGGACTTCCACCACTTGCGTCCGCTAGCCCGCCAATCCGGCCAGAGGACTGCTGCCCGACGGTCGGCGCCCCGTGGCCAAAACAGGTACACGCCGGTCACGATCATCACGATTGCCAAGCCTGCAGCCACCTCGATGAAACGTTCTGCGCCCTCACCCAATAGCAGGGTTCCGTGGATTTTTTCGGCCCACGCAAACACCGTGCTGTCCTTGTTGACCTGGTGCAGCACCTCGGCGGTGTAGGGGTTGACCGCCACAGCCTCGGTGCGGCCCTGTTGCCCCAGCAGCACCCAGGCCGCCACATCGGGAGACTTGGGGTGGATGTACTCCTTGATGGTGGCACCCGGCACGCTCGCCAGCGCGGCCTGCGCCTGGGCCGTGACGGGCTGCACCTGCGCCTGCGGCGCAACAGTAACGGTCAAGCCCAAGCGGCTGTGGAAACCCGTGAAAAACACCATGACCAGACCCGTCAGGGCCAGCATGAGGAGAAATGGCACTACATATAGGCCAGCATAGAAGTGCCAGCGCCAGGCGATGGCGTAAATACCGGAGCTGCCCGGCTTGCGCGCAGGTGCTGATGTGGAAGCGGAAGTCATGACGATCCCTTGGAAACAATGGGGGGGCGCGCGCACAGGCTGGCCGGGCGCATAGCGGCAGGCGGACCTGCGATCAGGCGCAGCCGCTTACCGGAGAAAGAGGGGGGGAATGCTCAGGCCCGCAGGGGCGGTGCCCGTGCGCGCAGCGCAAATCGGGATGGGGACGCGAAGAAAAAAGCCTGCCAGACCGGGCGCTCCTGGTTTCCACCCTGAACCAAGAAGAGGTAAGGCTGTTGGGGGGGCGGGGCAGCACCACGGTCTGCGGTTTGCAGGCAAAACGGACAATGGTCCAACGACGGCAGGGGCAAGGAAGTGGATTCCTCGTCTTGCTGCGTCGCGATGGATGGCAGGACCACCCACCGGGCACCGCCATCGGCGGTGCAGATTTCAATGGCGGAACCCACTTGGGCCCACGCAAGCGTACGAGAGACGCCAGGCGCCAACATGGCAAGCACCAGCACGCACAAGACCCACACCTGGGTCCAAGTGCGGGGCTTGCGGAACACGGGCGTCATACAGCGCAAAAGAATCAGTGCTTGTGCGCAGCAGGAGCTTGGTGTTGCCCATGGGCACCATGCCCTTCGGCGCCGATCTTCACCATGCCTTCAAAGCTGGCGAACAGCTTGAGCTTGTCCTTGGAGAGCTTGGACTCGGCGGCAACAACAGCCTTGGCCATGGCGGCAGAGGCGTCCGCCGACATGCCGGTGGTTTGCAGCACTTTGGCGTCCTTCAGGCCGTCTCCAGCGCACACCGAAATGAACCAGGCGCCCTTGTCTTTCTGCAGCAGGGCGCGACCACCCTTGCCACCTTGGGTCCAGCCAGCCACGGCGTAGTTGCCCTGCACCGTCACGGGCTCCACGGTCAGCGGAGCGTCTGGGCGGTCAAACTGCTTTTTCATGATCGCTGTGATTTGCTCTGCATCACTGCCCTTGGGTGCCGCCATCGCAGCACCATGGGCAGCGTGGGCGTCATGGCCACCGTGGGCCATGGCTGTGCCTGCAGGCGCCATCTGCGACACCGGCACCTTGATCTCCGACTTGCTTTCCACGCCCTTGGCGTCTTTGAAGACCAAGGTCAGGGGAATGGTGGTGTCTTTCTGCAGGGGCAGCTTCAGGTCCATCAGCATCACGTGGTAGCCACCCGGCTTGAGTTCCACGGCTTTTCCGGCTGGCAGATCCAATGCAGGCATAGCGCGCATCTTCATCACGTCGCCTTCCATCTTCATCTCATGCACTTCGGTCACACCGGCTACGGGCGACGAGGCAGATACCAGCTTGGCGCCGTCCTTGGACGTCAAGGTCATGAAGGCTCCGCTGGCTTTTTGGCCTTGCACGGTGGCGCGGGCCCAGGCGTTCTTCACTTCCACGGTTTGCGCCCACAGGCTGGTGGACAGGCAGGCCGCAACCAAGGCGGCGGTACGCAGACGAAAACAGTTCATACAAAGCTCCTTGGAAAATCAGTGGGCGTGGCCGCCAGCGGCTTGCACATCCAGTACATCGAGACGGGCAGCGGGCGACTTCAGGCCATGGGCGTCTTGGCCTGAAGCGGGAATTTCCACCCATTCGTTGGCACCCTTGGTGCAACGTTGCACCACCTTGAACCATTGGGTTCCGGGCTTTTTGGGAGTGGTGCCGCGGAACACGAACTCGTCGTAGTGCGCGTCCGGCAAAGCGTCAGCCACGTTGTTGACGGTCCAGGTGATTTCCAGTACGCCGTCTGTGAACTTCTTGCCGTGGGCCTCGTAGGGGGTGGCCAGCTTGCCGACCTTGGTGCTCACGGTCCAGCCGGGTTTGACCATGGGCTGGGCGCCATTGAAGCCATCCGGCATGGTGACCTGGATGGACGTAGTGGCCGCGCCTTCGCAGCCATGCCCCACCCGCAATACGCCGCGGTAACTGGCGCCGGCCGCAGCCGCCTGATCCTGCAAGGTTACATGCCCAAATGCGGCTGTAGACCCCATGAATACTGCGCAAGCAGCTACGATTTGAATAGCACTTTTCATACATAACTCCAAGAAAAAGACGACGGCGCAGCCGAATTCGCCAAGGGGCCAAGCCCCCAAGACCGCAACACCAAGGAACAAAAACAAGACAGGCCCACAAGGGGCCAGGAGACGCCGCGAACCGTCGGCCTGCGGGAGGCCGAGCGTGCGACTTAGACGAGTGCGGGAGGGGCGCGGGCGGAAGCAGGGTCCGCCGTGCGCCAAGTGATATGACGGGGTGGGCCGGTGCGCAGCACATCGGCCAGTGCCACTGCAGGCACCACCACATCGGCGGTGGCAGGTGGAGCTCCTGCAGGAAGACACATCACACAGTCCAGCGTATGGGCCATGGTGGCGGGTGCACCGCCATCCACATCATCGGCCGCCACTAGCTTGACGCTGCCACCGGCACTGCACACCAGCGACAGGGCCTGGGGATTGACCACCGGCGCTGCCACTGCCACCCCGATAGCCAATGCAAAACACGCCAACATCCAACGGATGAGGGCGCGTGATTGACGCAGGGTTTGCAGGCTGAACATGCCCGGATTATGGCCCAAGACACGGCGCACAAGCCGCGGGAGGCTTGATTCGCGTCAAAGACACGCGGCGCGGAGGGGCAGACCATGGAGTCTGAAAACGCCCCGTCGGACGTTACACGAAAGATGCCATGACCACCCTCAACACCCAGTCCCTGCAAGCCGCCCTGACCCACACACGCAGCCGCTTGCTGGCCCAAATCGCCACACTGCGCGACGGCGCCCCCAGCCGGGCCGAGGCCTCAGCAGCCCACTTTGCCCACCGCGAAGACTCGCAAGCCCAAACGGCCACGGAACGGGAGCTGGAATTCGCACTGGACGACCACGAAAGCACCGAGCTGCGCCGCGTGAACGCGGCCCTGCAGCGCCTAGCCAACGGCAGCTACGGCCTGTGCGCAGACTGTGGTGTCGCCATTGCCCCGGCGCGCCTGCAAGCGGCGCCGGAAGCCGAGCGCTGCGTCCCCTGCCAGGAGGCGCTGGAACGCGGCTGAACTGCTATTCTCCGGGGCACCGAGAACCCTGCTGCCCACCAGGCAGCCCTGCCCCCATGATGAATTACACCTTTGTCTCTGCCACCATCCTGCTGATCCTGATCACCGATCCGATTGGCAACATCCCCATCTTTGCCAACGCGCTCAAGCACGTGGCTCCGGAGCGGCGGCCCAAGGTCATCCTGCGCGAAATCCTGATTGCGTTTGCGCTGCTGCTGACCTTCATGTTCGTGGGCGAGAGCTTTTTGCGCGTGATGAACCTCAGCGAGCTGTCGCTGCAGATCGGCGGCGGTGTGATCCTGTTCCTCATCGCGCTGCGCATGGTGTTCCCGCCCGCAGCCACCACTGAGGGCGAAATCACGGCCGAGCCCCTGATCGTGCCGCTGGCTGTGCCCGCAGTGGCCGGTCCCTCGGCGCTGGCCACGGTATTGCTGCTGGTGTCTCAGCAACCTGACAAGCGTATGGAGTGGATAGGCGCCCTGTGTGTGACCATGCTGGTCAGCGCTGTGGTGCTGGTCTCAGCAGAGCGCATCCAACGCATCATCGGTACCCGCCTGGTGGTGGCGGTTGAACGCCTCATGGGCCTGGTGCTGGTGTCAGTGGCGATCGAGATGATGCTGCGCGGCGTCAAGACCTTTGCGATGCAGCTCTCAGCGGCAACTTAAGGCAGCAAGCCCAGCCCCTGCGCATGGTGGCGCAGGTGGTCTTCCATGAAGGTGCTGATGAAGTAGTAGCCGTGGTCGTAGCCCGTGTGGCGGCGCAGTGTGAGCGGCTGGCCCGCCTTGGCGCACGCGGCTTCCAGCAGATGCGGGTGCAGCTGCAACTCCAGAAACTTGTCGGCCAGCCCCTGGTCGACCAGAATGCCCTGCGCAAACAGGGGCGTGCTGCGTTGCGCCATGAGGGTCGAGGCATCGTGTGCAGCCCAGGCCGCACGGTCTTCCCCCAGATAGCCGGCAAACGCCTTGTGCCCCCAAGGGCACTGCGTGGGTGCGCAGATGGGCGCAAATGCGGACAGACTCTGGAAGCGCTGCGGGTGGCGCAGAGCCAGTGTCAGCGCACCGTGCCCACCCATGGAGTGGCCGAACAGGCCCAGGCGACTCAGGTCCACCGGCAAACTTGCCCCTACCAGCGGTAGCAGCTCATCGAGCAGATAGCTTTCCATCCGGTAGTGCGCAGCCCAAGGCGCTTGGGTGGCGTCCAGATAGAAACCCGCGCCCACCCCGAAGTCCCAGGACTCTGCCTCCCCGGGGACGCCAGCGCCACGCGGGCTGGTATCGGGCGCAATCAGCGCCAGCCCCAGCTCGGCAGCCATGCGCTGCGCGCCGCCTTTGACCATGAAAGTCTCTTCGGTGCAGGTCAGGCCCGCCAAGTACATGACCGCCGGCACCGCGCCCTGCTGCGCCTGCGGCGGCAAAAACACCGAGAAGCGCATGGGCAGGCCAATGAGGCTGGACGCATGCTGGTAGTAGCGCTGCACGCCGCCAAAGCAGGCGTGTTCGCTGACAAGTTCAAGGGCAGGAGCTGACATTGGTTGCTATCAAAAGAGAAGCTGCTTGCGCACTATTTACGAGGGCCGAAGGCTAATTTCATCAATAAATGACCACGCCACGAATGGATTCGCCGCGCTTCATCAGGTCAAAGCCCTTGTTGATGTCTTCCAGGGGCATGGTGTGGGTGATCAGGCTGTCGATGTTGATCTTGCCTTCCATGTACCAGTCCACGATCTTGGGCACATCGGTGCGGCCACGTGCGCCGCCGAAGGCCGAACCCTCCCACTTGCGACCGGTGACCAACTGGAACGGGCGGGTGGAGATTTCGGCTCCAGCCTCGGCCACGCCGATGATGATGCTGCGGCCCCAACCCTTGTGCGTGCACTCCAGGGCTTGGCGCATGACCTTGGTGTTGCCGATGCACTCGAAGCTGTAGTCGGCGCCGCCGTCGGTCAGCTGAACAATCGCGTCGACGATGTTGCCACCCGCAGCCTCGATGTCCTTGGGGTTCAGGAATTGGGTCATGCCGAAGTCACGCGCCATCTGTTCACGGGCCGGGTTCAGGTCCACGCCGATGATCTTGTCGGCACCCACCATCTTCAAGCCCTGGATCACGTTCAGGCCAATGCCACCCAGGCCAAACACCACAGCGTTGGCGCCGGCTTCCACCTTGGCCGTGAAGATCACTGCGCCGATGCCGGTGGTGACGCCGCAGCCGATGTAGCAAACCTTATCGAAGGGCGCGTCCTCGCGGATCTTGGCCAGCGAGATTTCGGGCGCCACGGTGTAGTTGCTGAAGGTGGACGTGCCCATGTAGTGAAACATGGGATCGCCATTCAGGCTGAAGCGGCTGGTGGCATCGGGCATCAGGCCCTTGCCCTGCGTGCCGCGGATCAGCTGGCACAGATTGGTCTTGCGCGACAGGCAGAACTTGCAGGTGCGGCACTCGGGCGTATAGAGCGGGATGACATGATCGCCTTTCTTGAGGCTGGTCACGCCGGGACCCACGTCCACCACAATGCCTGCGCCTTCGTGGCCCAGGATGGCCGGGAAGATGCCTTCGGGGTCGGCGCCGCTCAAGGTGTAGTAGTCGGTGTGGCAGATACCGGTGGCCTTGATTTCGACGAGCACTTCGCCGAACTTGGGGCCCTGCAGGTCCACGGTTTCAATGGTCAGGGGCTGGCCTGCTTTCCAGGCGACGGCGGCGCGTGTTTTCATTCGGAGGTCTCGGTAGAAGAATCGGGGGCCCTCTCGGCAGAGGGCGCAGAAATGGGGCCAGCAAAACCCAGTGCGGCAGTATCGCCAGAAACGGATGCCGCAGTGGCGCCGGGGGCTGTTCGGCCGCGGCTTTCGGGTGGCACCACTTCCTGCAGGATGGCGCCAAACACGCTCTGGCCATCACGCCCTTTCACCTCGATGCGGATGGTGTCGCCGTACTGCATGTACTCGGTGCTGGGCTGGCCGTCATTCAGGGTTTCCATGGCTCGCTTCTCGGCAATGCAGCTGTAGCCATTGGGCCAGTCCGTGCGAGTCTTGCGCGCCACGCCCTTGTTGCTGATGGTGCCCGAGCCAATGATGGAGCCCGCGCGCACCCGGCGCGTCTTGGCCAAGTGCGCGATCAGCTGGCCAAAGTGGAATGTCATGTCGTTGCCGGCCTCGCACAGGCCGACCTTGCGGCCGTTCCAGGTGCACTGCACGGGCAGGTGCACGCGGCCGCGCGCCCAGGCCTCGCCCAGCTCATCGGGCGTCACCGCCACCGGGCCAAACGCAGTGGCGGGCTTGCTCTGCACAAAGCCAAAGCCCTTGGCCAGTTCATCGGGCACCAGGTTGCGCAGCGTCACGTCGTTGGCCAGCACCAGCAGGCGGACTGCGTCGAGCGCGCGGTCGCTGGGGCAGCCCTGCGGCACGTCGCCGGTGATGACGGCCAGCTCGGCCTCAAAGTCCACGCCCCAGGCCAAGTTGGCACACACGATGTCGGCCTGCGGGCCGGCCAGGTCGTCGCTACCGCCTTGGTACATCAGTGGGTCAGTGGCAAAACTCTCGGGGACCTCGGCACCGCGCGCCCGGCGCACCAGCTCCACATGGTTGAGGTAGGCCGAACCATCGGCCCACTGGTAGGCACGCGGTAAGGGGGCCAAACACTGGGCCGGGTCAAACGGGAAAGCATGGCGCGCACGCCCCTGGTTCAGCAGAACATACAGGTCTTCGAGCTGGGGCGCGAGGTAATTCCAGTCATCCAGCACCTGCTGCAGGCGGTTGGCGATGTGGGTCGCGTAGTGCGCCTGGCTCAGGTCGCGCGAGACGACCACCAGCTGCCCGTCGCGGGAGCCGTCTTGGTAGGTAGCGAGTTTCATGCGGGCATTTTCGCCGGGAATGGGAGCCAAGCGCCCGTGCATTAAACTGAAACCCAGCCCTCACGCGATTGTCCAGCCCATGCTTCTGACCCTGCCTGCTGCCCCCACCTCTGCGCTCTCCCCCGCCGTGGCAAGGCATGGGCGCACACTGGCAGCAGCGGTGGTGGGCGTTCTACTGGCGCATTGGCTATTGCTGGGCCAAGGCCTCTTGTGGCCCCTGGATTGGACATACTCCAGCGCCAGCCGCGGCGAGAATGCCGATGGCCCCGGCACGCCGATCCTGCAGACCCGCACGATCGCCCCCTCCGTGCCGACCGCCGCAGTGCTTACCCCCCCCGTGGCACCCGCGCTGCCGCTCGCACCCGAGCCGACGCTGCGCCAGGTACCCCGGTTCACGCCACTGCCCGAGCCCCCCGCCAATGCGAGGGAGGAGGACACGGACTCTGAGGACGCCCCCCAAGATTTGGCATCAAATTTAGCTTCAAGCCCCGTGGATACTGCGCAAGCAGCTCCTAAAAACATAGCAAACATGGAGCCGTCACAGCCGCCATCCGGCCCGGACGGGGGCAAGCAGGGCGCCGTGGCTACGTCCATGCTGGCAGCCGGCACCGCCCTGGCCAGCAATGCCCCACTGCGCCTGACCTACCCCGAGCCCGCGCGCCTGAAGTACGAGGTACGGGCCGAGGTCAAAGGCATCTCAATCAGCCTCAACGGGGAACTGCTGTGGCAACACGATGGCAAGACCTATAACAGCCGACTGGAGTTCAGTCACTTTTTGCTGGGTTCGCGCATGCAAACCAGCAAGGGCACCCTGGGTCCGCAGGGCCTGGAGCCGATACGCTTTGGCGACAAAGTGCGCAGCGAGGTGGCGGCCCACTTTGACCGCAGCGCCAATAAAGTCACCTTCAGCGCCAATACGCCAGATGTACCGCTCACCCCGGGCATGCAAGACCAGCTCAGCGCCGTGCTGCAACTCAGCGCCATGATGGGTGGTGAACCGCAGCGCTACCCGGCTGGCACCCAGATTCCGTTTGAAGCCATCGGGCCCCGTTCGGTCGAATCCTGGACCATGGTGGTGGGCAATACCGAAAAGCTGACGCTGCCTGGCGGCGAAGTGAGTGCTATCAAGCTGTCGCGCGGCGCGGTAGGGCCTTATGGCAACCGTGCAGAAATCTGGCTGGCGCCCAGCATGGGCTACCTTCCAGTACGCATACGCCTGACCGAAGCCAACGGGGATGTGGCGGATAAATTGTGGCGAAGCACGCAGGCGCCTTAAACCCTGTTACTCTTGAAACCGCGAAGATGGTGTCCAAATACGGTCTATCTCTTGTTGGTGAACACAATGCACACTTTGTACGACTCTGAATCTTTCTCCGTCACCCACATGCTGGCCAACGGCGAGCCAGACGGCGTACACACCGAAAAAACCGAACGCCACCCCCAGGGCGTTCCCATGCTGGCGCGGCACGGCTTCGAGATTGTGGACAAACGCTCGGGCAAAGAGGTCTACCTCGATGGCTCCTGGGCCGAGCTGTTCCAACAGCATATTCAGGCCTGGCAGGTGAACACCCCCACCCAAGAAGAAGTGGAGGACACGCTGGATCAGTACGCCGTGCTGGCACAAAACCCGGTGGTCGTTCACTAGACCTGCTCCACCACCCGCACCAGAGGGGCTCTTCGGAGCCCCTTGTGCTTTCCAATCCCTATACACCGGCGCCTGCCGAGGAACTGCGACAATCTCGCCCCATGAGCCAGACCTACATCCTTACCTTTTCCTGCCCCGACCGCCTGGGTCTGGTGCATGCCGTCTCGGGCTTTTTGCTGGAGCGCGGTGGCAATATCGAAGAAGCCGCCCAGTACAACGACCACGACACCGGCCTGTTTTTCATGCGCGTGCAGTTCAGCTGCAGCCAGCTCAGCCACGCCGACCTGCGCAACCAGCTAGCCAGCTTTGCCGAGCCGCTGCAATTGCAGTGGAGCCTGCACGCCACGGCCCAGCCCATGCGCACAGTGCTCATGGTCAGCAAAGAAGGCCATTGCCTCAACGACCTGCTGTTCCGCTGGAAAAGCGGGCTGCTGCCACTGGACATCCGTGCCATCGTCAGCAATCACCGCGAGTTCTACCAGCTAGCGGCCAGCTACAACGTGCCCTTCCACCACATCCCGGTCACAGCGGCCACCAAGGCACAGGCCGAGGCGCGCGCGTTTGAAGTGATCGAATCCGAAGGCGCCGAGTTGGTGGTGCTTGCGCGCTACATGCAGATCTTGAGCGACGACCTGTGCCGCAAATTGTCAGGCCGCGCCATCAATATCCACCACAGCTTCTTGCCCAGCTTCAAGGGTGCCAAACCTTACTACCAGGCACATGACCGCGGCGTGAAGCTCATCGGTGCCACCGCCCACTACGTGACGGCCGACTTGGACGAAGGCCCCATCATCGAACAGGATGTGGCCCGCGTGGACCACAGCAAAACAGTGGAAGACCTGACCGCTATGGGCCGTGACACAGAGAGCCAGGTTCTGGCCCGCGCCGTCAAGTGGCACAGCGAACACCGCGTGCTGCTCAACGGCCACAAGACCGTCATCTTCAAATAGCGGCGGCGTGGCGTGCGGGCCGGAATTCGACTACAGGTCGAAACGTCCCACCAGCTGATCCAGTGACTGGGCTTGTTCGTCCAGGGACTGGGCGGCGGCGGCGGCCTCCTCCACCAGTGCCGCGTTCTGCTGGGTGCTGTCGTCCAGCTGGGCGACGGCGCGGTTGATCTCTTCGATGCCCGCACTTTGCTGCAGCGACGCGCCGGAGATTTCCTCCATGACCGTGCTGACCTGCTGCACGCTCTGCGACATTTCGGCAATGGTCTGACCGGCTTGGTGCGCCAACTGCGCGCCATCCTTCACCTGGGCAGTAGAGGCTTCGATCAGCGCATTGATCTCACGCGCAGCCTTCGCACTGCGCTCGGCCAGCGAGCGCACCTCGGCCGCGACCACGGCAAAACCGCGGCCCTGTTCGCCTGCGTGGGCGGCTTCCACCGCGGCGTTCAGGGCCAGGATGTTGGTCTGGAAGGCAATGCCCTCGATCACGCCAATATTGGCGTGGATGGCCTCGGTGCTCTTGCTGATTTTGTCCATCGTGGCCACCACGCTGGCCACGACCTCGCCGCCTTGCTGGGCCGAACGTGTGGCCAAGCCCGAAAGCTGGGCCGCCTGGGTGGCGCTGTCGGCATAACGCTTGGCAATGGCGGCCATTTGTTCCACATTGGTGGTAGTTTTCTCCAGCGAGGCGGACTGTTGCTCGGTGCGCTGCGACAAATCCAGGTTGCCCATGGAGATCTCGCGCGAGGCGTTGGCCACTTGCTTGGAGCTGCTGGCGATCTCTCGGATGGTGTCGGCCAACTTGCCCTGCATGTCGCGCAGCGAGTACAGCAAACTCTCCGTGTCCTTGGGCTCCAGGCGGATTTGCATGGACAGGTCACCCTGGGCGATGCGGCTGGCAATCGACTTGGCGTAGGCAGGTTCACCCCCCAGCTGGCGCAACAAGCGGCGGGTCACCCAGCCACTGATCACCAAGGACAGCACCAACAGCAGCGCCATGATGCCGACCACCCAGGTCTGCGAAGACTGGTAAATTGCGCCCGCGTCCACGATGGTGGCTTCGGCAGACTTGGAGCGCTGCTCTACCAAGGCGTCCACAATTTTTTCCAGTTTGCGGGTGTCATTGAGCAAACGCGCGTCCTCGGTGGGCACATCGGTGCTCATCTGCATCAGGTCCAGCGGCTGCTCCTTGACCAGGGCAATGTAGGCCCGCTGACGCTTGGTCCAGCTGGCCATTGCGTCGATCAGTTGCTGGCTGGTGGTGGTGCTTTCTTCTGTGGTGGCCAAGCCCTTGATGGTTTCGAGGCGCTTGGCAATCTGCGTCAGGCTGGCTTCGATGTCGGAACCCAGGGTGTCACGCTCGGCCGCAGTAGTGGCAGTCAGCAGCTGGGTTTGGGCCCGGCTGGCACGCAGGATCAAGCCCCGCGCCTGCTCCGCTGCTTGGCCGGCCACAAACTCCTGTTCGTAAATGGCTTTGGTCGAGGCGTTGAGCCGCCCCATCTGGAACAACGAGAAGACACCGATGGCGACAGCCCCGGCCAGCACACAGGCAAACGCCAGCCACAAACTGGCCCGAACCGACAAGGACTCCAGCGCAGCAACACGTGGCAAGGTGGCTCGGCGGTAGCCGCTGCCCATATCGTCCGCACTGGGGGTATCACCCTGCGGCTCGGGGACAGGCGGCAGGCCCGTGGCCAGGGTCAACGCAGTCTCAGAGGACGAAGCTTGCATACCAAACACTCCAACAGTTGTGCAGTCTCCCTGCGACTCAGGATACCGGTTTTTCCTGGGCATCGCCCATTTTTTCGCCCAGGCACACCGGCTTGCCGGCAGTCCAAGCACCGTCGAACGCGAGTCGGTCGCGCCCAAACAGCATCACAACGGTAGACCCAAGCAAGAAGCGTCCCATCTCGTCCCCTTGCTTCAAAACCACTGCATTGGCGTCGTAGTGCCACTCGGTAATCTGGGGCAAGCGCGGCGGATTCACGACGCCATGCCACACCGTGGCCATGCTGCCCACCACGGTGGCCCCCACCAAGGTGAGCACAAAGGGGCCATGTGCAGAGTCGAATACGCAGACCACACGTTCGTTGCGTGCAAACAGGCCAGGCACGCCACGCGCAGTGGTGGGGTTCACCGAGAACAGGTCACCCGGCACATAAATCATGCGGCGCAACACGCCGTCGCAAGGCATGTGAATGCGGTGGTAGTCGCGCGGGCTCAGGTAAATGGTGGCGAAGCTGCCGTTGTCAAACTGCGCGGCCAGTTTGGTATCGCCCCCCACCAGCGCCGTGGTGCTGTAGTGGTGGCCTTTGGCCTGGAAAATCTGGTCTTGGTGGATAGCGCCAAATTGGCTGATCGCCCCGTCAACCGGGCAGACAAAGGGCGCGGCAGCGAGTGGACGCGCACCGTCTTTCAAGGCGCGGGTGAAAAACTCGTTGAAGGTGGGGTAGGCCGCAGGGTCTGGATTGGCGGCTTCGGCCATATTGACCTTGTAGCGCCCGATGAACCAACGAATCAGCGCGGTAGTGGCTTTGCCGCCGCGGGCGCCGGCAACCACACCGGCAAAGGCAGTCAGGGCTTTTTTGGGGAGCAGGTACTGCGGGAGTACGGCGAGGGTGTCAGACACAGGGCAACTCCCGAGAGGAAAAAGAGCGCCATTCTACTGACGCCCCCTCGGCCGAAATAGGCTTTGCTCTCGGGGAAAACACGGTGCCTGGGCAGCTTTGCCCTGCTTAGCGCCCAGTTCAGCGGGGACATTAGCTTTGCTGATGGTATGGCGAAGGCGCGATGCCTCTCCAAGCTCTCAGCAGGCAGGAAAGACTGGCAAACACACAATAACGCCTTGCGATGATTGCCATGCACCCACCCGAAACACCCCGGTGTCAGGCCGCGTTGAGCAAGCCCATTTTTGCGGGTGGCAGCGCCTCGGCCCGGTGGGTAGAACCAAACTGGATGTCGCCCATCAACTGACCTCCTTCCTGGATCACCACCTTGCCGTAACGGATTTTGCCGGTAACGCGACCGGTGGCGTAAATCACCAGCTTCTCGCGCACCGTGAGATTCCCGTTGAACTCCCCGTGGATCTCCGCATAGTCAATTTCTGCCGAGCCCTTGAACGCACCGTTCTCGGTAATTTGCATCACGCGGGAGTCCATCGTGGCTTCCACCATGCCCTCAACCACCAGGGTGTCACAGTCGGTGATTTCAACACCCTTGAGCTTGATATTGGGGCCCACCGTGAGTTGGCTGCCACCCTCTTTGAGCGGCGCGCCCAATGGCGGAGGCACGGGCTTGCTGACTGCGGGGGCGATAGGCGTGTCGGGCGCCATAACCGGGGCGGCGGCATGCGCAGCACTCTGTGCGCTGGCGCCCGAGGCCCCTCCTGTCGGGCCTTGGCCTGTGGAACGGTTGGTAAGGGAGTCGGCGGGGCGCTTGCCGAAAAACGGGGCTTGCATGGTCATCAGGATGCTCTCCAAGTTGAAGGAAACCCATCGTAGGCCGCCACCCTCGTAGCAATCTTTGGCCAATTGCAACAACCCTGGCTCAAATGCCCCGAAATGTTGCAAGTGTCACCGCCGCCAGACGACGCCCGCTGGTGGCATCATTGCCCCATGAGCGCCTCCCGCATCCCCCCCATCCAATGCCTGCTGACCTTTGAAGCGCTGGCGCGGCTGCGTTCGGTGACGCTGGCGGCGGAAGAACTGTTTGTGACACCCAGCGCCGTGAGCCACCGGGTGCGCCAGCTGGAGCAGATCATTGGCACCAAGTTGTTTGGCCGGGCCGACTTTTCGCTGACCACCGAGGGCAGCGAGTACCTGGCCCATGTGCGCGAGGGGCTGGCTATCCTGCAGAAATTCCCCAGTGCGTCGGCTGCGCCCGGCAAGCGCAAGTTGCGCTTGGCAGTTACGCCCACGTTCTCGCGCTCCATCCTGATTCCCCGCTTGCGCCAATTTACAGACGCTTACCCGGAGATTGACCTGACCTTGCAGGTCTCCATCCCGCTCTTGGATGTGGTGGCCGAGGACGCGGACCTGATGGTGCGCTTTGGCCCTGGCCGCTATGCCGACATGGAGCACGCGCTCTTGATGAAGGACGAGGTGACGCCGCTGGCCTCGCCCGCCTTTGTGCGCGAGCATGGGCCGTTTGAGACACCGCAGGACCTGGCCAACCTGCCCTTCTTGCGCAGCCCGCTCGAACCCTGGCGCACCTGGTTTGCCGCCAACGGGCTGGACTGGCCCGAGCCGGTGGACGGCTCCCAGTTCAATGACATTGGCCTGATGTGCGACGCCGCTGCCGCCGGCATGGGCGTAGGCCTGGTGCGCCTCAAGCTGGGCGCCCCCTGGCTAGACAACGGCGCGCTGGTGCGCCTGTACGACCACAACGTGCCCAGCCCCCACGCCCACTACCTGTGCTGGCGCACCGGCGCACTGGACCGCTGGGAAGTGGCGGCCTTTGCCGACTGGTTGAAAAAAGCGGTGGGCTAAGCCCCAAGATTCTTCAACCCACAACGGCTGGCTTTCCACTAGAGTGCAACCCACACCGCCAGAGAGTCACCATGAACGCACCCGCTACCGCCAGCACCCAAAATTTGCTATCAAAAGCAGAGCTGCTCGCGCAGATTCTGCGGGGGCTAGCACCCTATTTGGCTCCGCATTCCCTGCTGTACCAGACGGAAGACACCACGCCCTACGAGTGCGACGGCCTGACCGCCTACCGGCAGCGTCCGCTGCTGGTGGCCCTGCCGGAGACCGAGGAACAGGTGGCTGCGGTGCTGCGCGTGTGCCATGGCCTGAACGTGCCGGTGGTGGCGCGCGGTGCGGGCACCGGCCTGTCGGGTGGGGCCATGCCGCATGCGCTGGGCGTGACGCTGTCGCTGGCCAAGTTCAACAAGATTGTGAAGCTGGACAAGCGCAGCCGAACCGCCGTGGTGCAGTGCGGCGTGCGCAACCTGGCCATCAGTGAGGCGGCCGCGCCGCTGGGCCTGTACTACGCGCCCGACCCGAGCAGCCAGATTGCCTGCACGATTGGTGGCAACGTGGCCGAAAACTCGGGCGGCGTGCACTGCCTTAAGTACGGCCTCACGCTGCACAACGTGCTGAAGGTGCGCGGCTTCACCATGGAAGGCGAGCCCATCGAGTTTGGTGGCGATGCGCTGGACGCGCCGGGCTACGACCTGCTGAGCGTGCTGGTGGGCAGCGAGGGCATGCTGGCTGTCATCACCGAAGTGACCGTGAAGCTGGTGCCCAAGCCGCAATTGGCGCGCTGCATCATGGCCAGTTTTGACGACCTGCGCAAAGCGGGCGATGCGGTGGCCGCCGTCATTGCGGCGGGCATCATCCCCGCCGGGCTGGAGATGATGGACAAGCCCATGACGGCCGCGGTGGAAGACTTTGTGCACGCGGGCTATGACCTCTCAGCGGAGGCGATCCTGCTGTGCGAGAGCGATGGCACGCCCGAAGAGGTGGAAGAAGAAATCGGCCGCATGAGCGAAGTGCTGCGCGCGGCGGGCGCGACCGGCATCGCGGTCAGCAACAGCGAGGCCGAGCGCCTGCGCTTCTGGAGCGGGCGCAAAAACGCCTTCCCCGCCAGCGGCCGCATCAGCCCCGACTACATGTGCATGGACAGCACCATCCCGCGCGCGCGCCTGGCCGACATCCTGCTGGCGATTGCGGAGATGGAGAAGAAGTACCAGCTGCGCTGCGCCAATGTGTTCCACGCGGGCGATGGCAATCTGCACCCGCTGATCCTGTTCGACGCGAACGATGCCGACCAACTACGCCGCTGCGAGCTGTTTGGCGCCGAGATTCTGGAGACCAGCGTGGCCATGGGCGGCACGGTGACGGGAGAACACGGCGTAGGTGTGGAAAAACTCAACAGCATGTGTGTGCAGTTCAGTGCCGAGGAGAACGCGCAGATGGTGGCGCTGAAGGAAGCGTTCGACCCCAAGGGCCTGCTCAACCCCGGCAAGGTGATCCCCACGCTGCAGCGCTGCGCCGAATACGGAAAGATGCTGGTGCGCGCCGGGCAGATCAAGCACCCGGACCTGCCACGCTTCTAGGTCACTGGCGCGTCAGAAGCGGGAGCTGATGACGAAGTTGACCGCGCCCGCTTCGCCCACGAAGGCCTGGTACTGGAAGGTCTGGCCGAAGGCCGTGGTCTGCGAGGAGCGCCACTGCGCCATCATGCTTTTGCCATTCGGGTCGTAGGCCAGCGACAAGGGACTGCCTGAGAAATTGGTCAGCGAAAGGCCTACCGTCTTGCGCGGCTGGACGCCGGGCGCAGCCAAACGGCTGTCAAAAGCGACCAGGTAGTCCTTGACGGAGTCCTCCAGCTGCTGGCGCTGCCCATCGGCACGGTGCACCATGGCACGGTCGGAGGCCCCCATGGGGGCCGCAGGCAAGACAGGCTCAGGCGCCAATGCCTGGGCCCACACTCCTGGTGCCAAGCAAGCCATCCACACCGTCCGAAGTAAATACACGACAAGCCTCCACGTCACTTGGGCCCACTATGGCACGGTCAGGCAGCTTAGAAAAGAGGAAAACCCGGGGGGTGCTGTAACAAATTGCAGGAATGCAGCCCCACGCCAACGCTGCGTTTTTCATCTTGACGGCCGTGCCCAAGCCGGTTTCAATGACTCCAGCCCGTATTGCACAGGCTTGTGTGTTCACTCACTTTGGGAGATTCTGGAATGATGAAATCAGCTTTCACCGTTATCGCCGCCGTCGCGCTGCTGAGCGGTTGTGCCAACCAACGCTTCAACGTGGCGGGCGAACTCTCGGCCATGCCAACTGCCAAGGCCGAAGACAGCCAAACCTTCTTCGTCAGCGGCATTGGGCAAATGAAGTCGGTGGATGCCGGCAAGGTGTGCGGCGGTGCTGACAAGGTCACGGGCGTCGCAGTGGAGCAATCTGCCACCGACGTGCTGTTTGGCATGATCACCCTGGGCATCTACACACCACGTACTGCCCGCGTGTACTGCAAGTAAGGCCGCTCCCGCACCCCTGCAAGCCCCTCTCCGAGGGGCTTTTTTAATGGGCCGCTACGGGCTCTACCAAGAGTCAATGGCAGGTCCGCCGAAGGCTTGCACCTTGCCCGCTTCCAACCCGGCAATCAGCCAGTCCCGCGTATCCGCCGGGTCGACCACCGCGTCGATCTCCAGCGTCGCTGCCATGTTGAGACTGCTGCCCGCCGCCACCTGCTGGGCCAGCAGACGCTGGAACAGGGCGTCGCGCTCCGCGCCCTCAGGCAGGGCTTCCAACTCCTTGCGGTAGCCCAGGCGCACCGCGCCCTCCAGCCCCATGGCGCCAAACTCGCCCGTGGGCCAGGCGGCAATCGCCAGCGGTGCCTGAAAGCTGCCCGCCGTCATGGCCATGGCGCCCAGGCCATAGCCCTTGCGCAGCACCACACTCAGATACGGCACGCGCAAATGCGCTGCGGCAATGAACATGCGGCTCACATGGCGCACCTGGGCCGTGGCCTCGGTGTCCGGCCCGACCATGAAGCCCGGCGTATCCACCAGACTGACAATGGGCAAACCGTGTGCGTTGCACAGCTGCAGAAAGCGCGCAGCTTTATCGGCCGCATCGGCATCAATGGCGCCCCCCAGGTGGGCCGGATTGTTGGCCAGCACGCCCACGGGGCGGCCCGCAATGCGCACCAGCGCCGTATGGATGCCAAGGCCAAACCCCGCCCGCAGGTAGAGCACGCTGCCCACGTCGGAAATACCCTCCACCGCGACGCGGGTGTCGTACACGCGCAGACGGTTCTCGGGCACGACCTCACGCAACATCGTCGCATCGGGTGCGGTCCATTCCGTAGTACGGCTCTGGAAAAACGACAGGTAGTGGCGCGCCACCACCACAGCCTGCGCCTCGTCATCCACCAGCACATCGATCACGCCATTGGCATGCTGCACGCCGCTGGGGCCAATCTGCTCGGGCTTGAAAACGCCCAGGTCGCCACCCTCCACCATCGCCGGGCCACCCATGCCGATGTTGCTGGCGCGCGTGGCAATCACTACATCGCTGCAACCCAGCAGCGCCGCGTTGCCTGCAAAACAACGCCCCGCGGCAATGCCAATCACCGGCACCTGGCCGTTCAGGCGCGCAAAGCTGGCAAAGGTGCCTACATGCAGGCCCGCCACGATGGGCATGTCCACATCGCCGGGCCGCCCACCGCCACCCTCGGCAAACAGCACCACGGGCAGCTTATGCTGCAGGGCAATGCCCAGCATGCGGTCCGTCTTCTGGTGGTTGCGCATTCCCTGGGTGCCAGCCAGCACTGTAGCGTCGTAAGCCATCACCACAGTGCGCTGGCCGTTCACCGTGCCAATGCCGGTGACCATGCCATCGGCCGGTGTGTTCTGCACCAGGTCCGCCTCAGTGCGACGGCTGCGCTGCGCCGCCACAGCCAGCGCGCCATATTCCAAGAAGGAGCCAGCGTCGCACAAGTCGGCAATGTTCTCGCGCGCACTGCGCAAGCCTTGCGCGTGGCGCTTGGCCATGGCTTCGGGGCGGCTTGCGTCGGCAGTGAAAACCATGCGATCGCGCAGCGCCTGGAGGTCGGCGCGCACGCCGGTAGCGGCAGTTACCGGGTTAACTTGCGGGGCGAGGCTGGATGCCAAATTCGCATCCAACCCCCGTGGAATATGCGCCAGCAGCTCCCAATTCAGTAGCGCGTCTTTCTCCGGCACCAGCTCCCCCACGCCGTAGCAGAGGTGGGTGACACGGCCCGCAGCCGGCGCACGCACCTCGTGCTCCATCTTCATGGCTTCCAAAATGACGAGCACGTCGCCAGCGGCAACCGTCTGGCCGGGCTGCACCAGCCACTGGACGACACTGGCTTGCAGGGGGGAGATGATGTTGGGCATGGCGGCCATTGTGGGCCGCCTACCGATCATCCACCGTCAATTCGGGGACAAGGCGTAGATCGGAAGTAGGCGTTCAGTCAGGCCACGGTCGCACGCGCCAGCATCCGGCTCACTGCGCGTGGATCCAAACCGTACATGTCGGCAAAAACGTCGAGAGACTTGCCGCTGGCCTTGAATGCTTTCAACAGCGCTTCGGTCTTGGCAGCGCGGGCACTGGCCTCGGCCATGGCTTCGTCCAGCACGGCGTTGGCGGCTTCGTCACGACCACGCACCAGCTCTGCATAGGCCAGGGGCGTCAGGCCCGAGGCCTCGCAGGCCACCACGATGCGCTGCACGAGCTTGGGGCGCAGGTCTTCCTTGCTGCGGGTTTGGCGGCGGCGGAAGACTTCCAGCAGGGCGTGGTGCACATGCTCGGGCGCCATGGCTTCCACGGGCTGGCCTTGCAGGTCGTGCCGGTCTTGGCCAGTCGCCACGACCGTCAGGTAACGGGTGGATCGCGCGTGGTAGGCCAAGGCCGCCTTGAGGCTATCGCGCTCAAACGTACCAGGGTGCGCGTCGAGCAGATCCTGAAAAATGCCGCGCTTCATGGGGAGGAAGGTGGCGCCAAACATGTGGGGGTAAAACGCCGCCATCTTTTCCAGCACCGGGAACACATCAGGTCTGGACGCACGTTGGCGGTTTGCCGCTGGAGCGTCAGCGGTCGGTGTTTCGGTCGGGGTGGGCAACGTGTCGGTCATGTCAGTTCAGGATGGCGGGAGAAAAGCCCTCCATCATGACAGCAGAAAGCCGCGCACGGGATCATCGGCCCCGCGTTGCAGCCAATTGGTCGCTGCATATTCCGTACTCGCGTCCGTGGCATGCAAGGTATAGGCATGCCGCGACACGGCGGACCGGTTGGGTGCGCTGTAGTGCGGCAGCAGGCCGTGGAAGACCACCAGCGCGCCGGCCTTCACCTCCAACGGAATGGCATTCACATTGCTGGCCGGCCAGGGCGTGGCGTCCAATTTATTCATGGTGATTGCGTCACCACGGCGCTCAAAACGCTCGCGCAACACACCGCGCGGGCCACGGTGGCCGCCGGGTTCGGTCCACAAACATCCGTTGTCCAGGGTGGCGTCTTCCAGCGCAAACCAGAAGGTGGTGACGCTGATGGGCGTGGTGTCGAAGAAGGTGGCGTCCTGGTGCCAGCCCACCTCGCCGCCAATGCCGGGCTGCTTGAAGATGTACATGGACTGCCAGACTTGCGGCTGGGTCAGGCCCACATCGGCGGCCACCTCGGCCAGCGCAGCCCCGTGGCTAAAGGCTTCAAACACGGGGTCTTTGTCGTGCAGCGCATGGCCGATCTTGTTGATGGACAGGGCCTTGGCCTGGCGCAGCTCGCCATCGGGGCCGAATGCTTCTTCTTCAAAGAAGCAGCTGACCCGGTCGGCGGAGTTCAGGAAATAGTGGTCCACCTTGCGTACCTGGTCGTTGGTGGTGAAGATGGTCTTGCTCTCATTGGGGTCAAAAGCCTCAACAATGGCCTCGGCCCGGGCGCGCACGGCGGCAATCTCGGCAGCGGACTTGAAGTTGGGCAGGATGATGAATCCGTCTTCGTGGTAGCGGGTTTTCTGTTCAAGGGTGAGCATGGGCTATGCAAAGTTGGGCTGTGGCAATAGCGTTTCAGTATAGACAGCCTGAGCACGCGCGCAGCCAAATCGGATACGCTTGCTCGCAGGAGAACCCGCACTGTGAAACTCGCACCCCTCATCGAACTTACCCGCGGCGGCACGCCCGAATGTCTGCACTTCGGCGCAGTGGCCGTGGTCAACCGGAGCGGACAGCTCAAGGCCTTTGCGGGCGACCCGCACTTGGTCACCTTCACCCGCTCCACGCTCAAGGCCCTGCAGGCCCTGCCCTTTGTGGAAGCCGGTGGCCCTGCGCAGTTTGGCTTTAGCCAAGCCGAAAACGCCTTGCTATGTGCCAGCCACAATGGCGAGCCCATGCATGTGGATGGCGCCAACAGCATGCTGGAAAAAGCGGGTCACACCTATAAGACACTGCGCTGCGGCTGCCATGTGCCGCTGCAATTCACCTACTTTGACAAGAGCGCGCCCGAGGGTGCGACCTATACCGAAGCTCATAACAACTGCAGCGGCAAACACGCGGGCTTTGTGGCCTATTGCGTGCAACACGGCCTGCCGCTGGACGACTACACCGCCCCCGACCACCCGCTGCAGCAGGCGATTGCCCGCGATGTGGCGCGCGCCGTGGGCATGGAGGTGCAGGACATGCCCATAGGCATAGACGGCTGCTCGGCCCCCAACTTCGCGATGCCACTCTCCAATCTGGCGCGCGGCTATGCGCGACTAGCCAGTGGCGCGCAGGACGCCGAGTTTGGCGCCAGCTTCGCCCTGCTGAGCGAGGCCATGACGGATCACCCGGAGATGGTCAGCGGCACCGGTCGCAACGACCTGGACTTCATGCGCGTGGGTCGGGGCGACTGGGTCAGCAAGGTGGGCGCGGACGGCGTGCAGGTGGTGGGCAGCAAGAGCCGGGGCGAGGCCTTTGCGCTCAAGATCATTGATGGCAACAAGCCCGCGCTGTTTGCCGCCAGCGTGGAAGTGCTGGACCAGCTAGGCTGGCTGGACGACGCGCAACGCACAGCGCTGCAGCCCTGGCGTGCGGCCGAGATTCGCAACGCGCGCGGTCTGCTGGTGGGCGAACGCCGGCCCGTTTTCCAATTGGAGACTCCATGAACACCCGCGTCAGCCTGATTGGTGCGCCCACGGACATTGGTGCGGGCAGCCGCGGCGCCAGCATGGGGCCCGAGGCCCTGCGCGTGGCCAACATTGCCAGCGTGCTGCAAAGCCACGGGCTGGAGGTGCTGGACAAAGGTAACCTGAGCGGCCCGGCCAACCCCTGGCTGCCGCCCGTGAACGGCTACCGCCACCTGCCCGAGGTAACGGCCTGGAACCGCAGCCTGCATGACGCGGTCTATACCGAGCTGCAACGCGGGCGCCTGCCCATCGTACTGGGCGGGGACCATTGCCTGGGCATTGGGTCCATCAGCGCCGTGGCGCGCCACTGCCGCGATGCGGGCAAGAAACTGCGTGTGCTGTGGCTGGACGCCCATGCCGACTTCAACACCAACACGCTCACGCCCAGCGGCAACATCCACGGCATGCCCGTGGCCTGCCTGTGCGGCTTTGGCCCCCAAGAGCTGATCGAGATTGGCGGCCATGTGCCCGCCATTTCACCGAAGTGGGTGCGACAGATTGGCATCCGCAGTGTGGACGAGGGCGAGAAACGATTTGTGCATGAGCAAGACCTGGAAGTCTTCGACATGCGCTACATCGACGAGATGGGCATGCGCGCGGCCATGGAGCTGGCGCTCGCCTTGATGGACGTGAACACCCACCTGCATGTGAGCTTTGACGTGGATTTTCTGGACCCCGACATTGCGCCCGGCGTGGGCACCACCGTGCGCGGCGGCCCCACCTACCGCGAGGCGCAGCTCTGCATGGAGATGATTGCCGACACCGGCCGCCTGGGCAGCCTGGATGTGTTTGAACTCAACCCCGCGCTGGACGAGCGCAACCGCACGGCGGAAGTGGCGGTGGACCTGATCGAGTCGCTGTTTGGCAAGAGCACGCTGATGCGCAAATAGCGCCTCACCCGCTCAAGCGGCGCCGCACTCTTTCTTCAGTTGCACGATCAGGCGGGTGACCGTAGAGGACGCGTCCGAGAACGGCGTACCGTTGCCCAGCATGTCTTGCGCGCGTGCGACTTGCCCTTGGTTGATCGTTTGCGCCACCTGGCCAGCAGCGATGTGGAACTTTTGGTGGGCCTGAATCAGCGCGCTGAAACTGGGTGCAGCGCCACATTTGCCACTGGCTCCCGGCCCGTGCAGCCACTTGCCCAATTCACAGCAGTCATCGCGACTCACCGTTTCTGCATCCAGGCTTTCGTGGCGTTGCGCGGCCAGGCGCAATTTGGAGCGCCAGTCGGCGTGGGCCTTGATGGCGTTGTCGAGGCTGATGCCCAAGCCACCGGCCAGCAGACGCGGCGCAGCCGCCGGAGCCGCAGCCAGCGCAGGTGCAGGGCCTCCGGCACCGGCCGTGTTGCCACGGAAGACGGCTACGGTTTGCACCAGCTCCTGCGCTTGGGTGCGCAAACTGCCTGCAGCCGCGGCCATTTCCTCTACCAGCGCGGCATTTTGCTGGGTGGCCTGGTCCATCTGCGCAACCGCATGCCCCACCTGCGCCACGCCTTCGTTTTGAGCGGAGCTGGCGGTACTGATCTCGCCCATGATCTCGGTCACCCGGCGAATGCTGTCTACCACCTCGGTCATGGTGGCGCCCGCCTGATCGACCAAGGCGGTGCCGTGTTCCACCCGCTCCACACTCGCGTTGATGAGTTGTTTGATCTCCTTGGCGGCATCAGCGCTGCGCCCTGCCAAAGACCGCACCTCACTGGCCACCACGGCAAAACCGCGTCCTTGTTCACCAGCTCGCGCAGCCTCCACCGCAGCGTTCAAGGCCAGGATGTTGGTCTGAAAGGCAATGCCATCGATCACACTGATGATGTCGGCAATCTTGGCGGACGATTCGTTGATGCCCTTCATGGTTTCCACCACCTGCCCCACCACAGCACCGCCCCGTTCGGCCACACTCGACGCACTTTGCGCCAGCGAGTTAGCCTGCTGAGCTCCGTCCACGTTTTGCCGCACGGTGTGGGCCAGGGCATCCATGCTGGCCGAGGTTTGTTGCAATGCGCTCGCCTGCTGCTCGGTGCGAGCAGACAAGTCCTGGTTACCGTGGGCAATCTCGGAGCTGGCCGTCGACACGCTTTCTGCCCCCTGGCGCACCGCCTGCACCACCTGTGTCAGGCCGCTGCCAATTTGGTTCATTGCCGCCGTGAGCTGGCCAATTTCGTCGCCGCTACGGGACTCCAGCTGCACCGTCAAATCGCCCTGGGCAATGCGCTGCGCAGCATCGCTGGCCAGGGCCAGGGGGCGGCTCACCATATTGCGCAACACCAGATACACCGCACCTGCGGTGAGCAGCACCATGAGCACACCAATACCCGCAAACAGATTGCGCAGCTGCCGCACTTCAGCGGTGTACTCATCCACATAAGTGCCGCCAGCGATCACCCAGTTCCAGTTCTTCAGATACGAGAAAGCGACCACTTTGTCACGCGCCCGAGTCTCACCCAATTCCTTGTTGATCCAGGGGTAGCGGATAAAACCGTCCTTCTGCTCCAGCATTTCCTTGATGAACTCACGCCCGTCCGGTGTCTTTGTGTCCAGCAGGTTTTGACCTTCCGCTGCCGGGTGGACAATCAGGGTCCCGTAGCTTTTGCCGGGCCGCGCGTCCAGCACATAAAAATAGCCAGTCTTGCCGATCTTGAGGGCTCGCAAAGTAGCCTTGAGGTTGACCAGGTACTCGGTAAAGTCCAGCCCCACAAAGGACAGGCCCACCACAGCACCGCTGGCATCCTTGATGGGGTCGTAGCGGGTCATGTACTGGCGGCCAAACAAGGTCGCCAAGCCCACAAAGCTGCCCCCTTCCAGGGTGGCTTTGTAGCCCGGGTGTGCACGGTCCAGCAAGGTGCCCACGGCACGATCACCCTTTTCATTTTTCAGGGAAGTCGTGATGCGCACAAAGTCATCCCCAGTCTTGGCAAACACGGTTGCCACGGCTCCGGTGCTGGCGGTGAACTTGTCGACCAAATCAAATTGCAGGTTCAGCGGCTGGCCATTCAATGCCAGCGCAGGGGTGGCTTTGCCCGCAATGTCGATGGTGGTGCTTTCCAGCGTAAATGTGCCACTCAGGTTGCTTTGAAAGGCCTTGGCCAAACCATTGGTACGGCTGCGCAAATCCTTGTCCGACTCATCGACAAGATCTACCACCAGCTTGGTTTTTTCGGCCACTTCACTGTTGGCTCGGTCCTCAATGACCTTGCCCAGCGAATACCCGATGACCGTGATGAGCAGTGCAAAAAATGCGCCCACCAACACCAACACACTGGCCGAAACTTTGGCCCCCACACCCCAGGCCCGGCGACCCGATTGCACTGTTTCCATTACGACATCCCAGTTATGGAGAACCCTCCACGCGGGGCACTCCGGTTACTCCTTGGCATTTTGCATGCCAATCGCGCGAAATACCGGGTTTAAGCGTGAAACACCGCCACCGTTTGCACCAGGTCCTGCGCTTGGCTGCGCAGGCTGCCCGCGGCAGCGGCCATTTCCTCCACCAGCGCTGCATTCTGTTGGGTGGCTTGGTCCATTTGGGCCACCGCATCGCGAACCTCGGCCACCCCGCTGGCTTGGGCAGCACTGGCAGCGCTGATCTCCCCCACTATTTCAGTCACTCGGCGGATGCTGCCCACCACCTCGGTCATGGTTTCCCCCGCGTGGTTGACCAGCGCGCTACCCTGCTCTACCCGCTCCACGCTGGCGCTGATGAGCTGTTTGATCTCCTTGGCAGCATCAGCGCTGCGCCCAGCCAAGGACCGCACCTCACTGGCCACCACGGCAAAACCGCGTCCTTGTTCACCAGCTCGCGCAGCCTCCACCGCAGCGTTCAAGGCCAGAATGTTGGTCTGAAAGGCAATGCCATCGATCACGCTGATGATGTCGGCAATCTTGCGGGAACTGTCGTTGATGCCCTGCATGGTCTGCACCACCTGGGCGACCACTTCACCGCCCTTGGAGGCAGTTTCGCTGGCAGCCATGGCCAGAGAGTTGGCTTGGCGGGCATTGTCAGCAGAAAGGCTGACCGCACCGGTCAGTTGGCCCATGCTGCTGGCGGTGCGCTGCAAATTCGCCGCCGTTTGCTCGGTGCGGTTGCTCAGGTCCTGGTTGCCACTGGCGATTTCGGAGCAAGCGACCTCGATGCTGGCGGAGCTGCTGCGCACCGCGGCCACGGCCGCTTCCATGCGGCCCAGCGTGGCCTTGAGCGAATCACCGCCACGGGTGCTGGTCACGGTATTGCGCACGTTGAGTGAAATGCTGTCTTCCCGGTTCACCTGGGCGACCAGAATGCGCAATTCGTCCCCTTCGCGTGCGGCGCGGGCCATATTGACCGCCATCACAGACTCCACCCCCGCCTGGGTCACCACATACAGCGCGTGAATAACGATGCGACCCAAGTCCGGCTCGGTGATGCAATACAAGCCAAAGCCAGCGGCTTGCAGGCGGTCAAATGCCACGTGGTGCACCGCGAACAGGGCCGCGCCAAAGATGATGACGCGCCAGTCGCGATAGACCAGAAAAAGCGCCAGCGCCACAAACACACCAAAGTGCATCTCCGACATGCCACGCGCCAGCTGGATGTGCAAGGCCACAAAAGACACCAGCACAAAGGTCAGCACAAAGCGGCTGGCCACGGTGTAGCGCGCCAATCCGAAGACGGCAAAGGCTAACGCCAGCAGGAGCAGTGTCACAGTGAGGGCCAGGCCCGAGTCGACAAAATTCACGCCCAAGGCGATGCTGAGCACCGCCGCCAGGCAGATGTAGCTGAGTAGGACGCGGTCACCCAGCATGGCCAGGGCCTCTGTGCTGGAGGTTGGTTTTTTGGATGTCATGGAAGCTCCAACGGATGGCGATAAGGGGAAGCGGCAGGGGCAAACGGCGGAACGGATCCAGTCTACGGGGTGGCTCCGCAGACCACCGGGTCAATCAACGGCCTTTGCCACCCTTATTTCAGTGCGCGCCCACGCCCCCGTACAGAGGGCAAGCCACGATGGCGGTGGCACGCAGTTTGCGTTAGAGTCAAAAAATTGATGGGCGACTGCCCGTTGCCACTGTGCAGGCCGGTGCCGTGATTCCAGACTCTGACCCCCAACCCCCGACCGCCGAAACGACGACCTCTGCACTGGAGGCGCTGCACCTGCCCCACCGGTTCCGGGCGTGGAGCGGCTCCCAGTTTGAAGACGAAGACGACAGCGACAACCTTTGGAAACTGGCGCTGGAGGGCTCTGGCGCTGGAGCGTGGGACTGGAACCTGGTCACCGGCGAGCAAATCCATTCCCAGCGCTGGCAACAAATGCTGGGCTATGAGGTCGGCGAAATTGCCCACGCCAACCATGAATTCGTGAGCCGTGTACACCCGGACGACTTGTCCACGGTGAGCACCGCCTTTACCAACTACTTGCAAGGCCGCAGCCCCAGCTACGCGGCGGACTTGCGCCTGCGTTGCAAAGATGGCAGCTGGAAATGGATCCACACCCGGGGCACCGTGGTCAGCCGAGACGCCCAAGGCCAGCCGCTGCGCATGATTGGCACCCACACCGACATCTCGGAGCGCAAAGCAGCGGAGGCTGCCCTGCGCGACAGTGAAGAGCGCTGGAAACTGGCGCTGGAAAGCACGGGCGATGGCGTGTGGGACTGGCACATTGCCACCGGGCGAGAGTACTTCAGCAAACGACTGGTGGAGATGTACGGTTTTACCGAGGACGAACTGGCAAACCGGCCCGATGAGCTGGACCAACGCACCCACCCGGACGATCTGGCCCCCATGCAACAGGACCGCCAGGCCCACTTTGACGGTCTGACGCCAACCTACTCCAACGAACACCGTGTGCAGTGCAAGGACGGCAGCTGGAAGTGGGTACACACGCGGGGCATGGTAATCAGCCGCGATGACCAGGGTCGCCCGCTGCGCATGATCGGTACACACACTGACATCACCGACCGCAAAAGCGCCGAAGCGCTGGTACGCCAGCACGCCTACTTCGACCCCCTGACCGGCCTGCCCAACCGCCGCATGCTGCGTGACCGGCTGGAGCAGGAGATCAAACGCAGCCGGCGCGACGGCCTGCAACTGGCGATTCTTTTCATCGACTTGGACCATTTCAAGGAAGTGAATGACACCCTGGGCCACGACAACGGCGACCTGCTGCTGCTGGAAGCAGCTCAGCGCCTGCGCCAGTGCGTACGTGAGTGCGACACCGTGGCCCGCATGGGCGGTGACGAGTTCACCGTGCTGCTGACCGAGCTGGCACCCGACACCAACCTAGAGCACCTGCTGCACAAACTGCTGCAGACCATGGCCCAAGTGTTTCAACTGGGGCAGGAGCAGGTGTTTGTGTCGGCCAGCGTGGGCGTCACGCTCTATCCGGCCGATGGCACCGAGGTCGAAGCACTGTACAAAAACGCCGACCAAGCCTTGTATGTGGCCAAGGACGCGGGGCGCAACCGCTTCAGCTTTTTCACCCCGGCCCTGCAGGAGGCGGCCCTGACCCGCGCCCGCCTGACCAACGACCTGCGCCACGCCATGGGCCTGCAACAGCTGCAGCTGCTCTACCAGCCGATCGTGGCGCTGGCCAATGGTGCCGTGCACAAAGCCGAAGCCCTGCTGCGCTGGCAGCACCCCGAGCGAGGCTTGATCAGCCCGGCCGCCTTCATCCCGATGGCAGAAACCAGCGGCCTGATCGTGCCCATGGGCGACTGGGTGTTTGAACAAGCGGTGTTGCAGGTGCAAGCCTGGCGTCGCAGCCTGGCGCCCCATTTCCAGATCAGCATCAACACCTCACCGGTGCAGTTCCAACACAGCCACTCGCCCGACACCAACTGGGTGCGGCGTCTGGCAGCGCTGAACCTGCCAGGCGACGCCCTGTCCATCGAAATTACCGAGGGCGTGCTATTGGACAGCAACGACAGCGTGACCGCCAAGCTGCTGGAATGGCGCGATGCCGGATTGCAGGTGGCGCTGGACGACTTTGGCACGGGCTACTCCTCCCTGTCGTACCTGCTGAAGTTCGACATCGACTTCATCAAGATTGACCAGTCTTTTGTACGCGACCTGCAACCAGCGTCCAGCAATTTCACGCTGTGCAAAGCCATGGTGGCCATGGCCCATGCACTGGGCCTGCAAGTGGTGGCCGAAGGTGTGGAGACCGCCCAGCAACGCGACCTGCTGGTGCAGGCCGGTTGCGACTATGCACAAGGCTACTTTTTTGCCAGGCCCATGACGGCCGAGGCGTTGGCCGACTGGGTGGCCACGCGAACCTAGGCTCGTGCAGCCCCAGCGCTCAGTGCATGCTGGCCAATAACGCCGCATTCCCCCCAGCCGCCGTAGTGTTCACCGTCAGGGTTTGCTCCGCACAGAAGCGGTACAGGTAGTGCGGACCGCCCGCCTTGGGGCCGGTGCCACTCAGGCCCTCGCCACCAAAGGGCTGCACGCCCACCACGGCACCAATCATGTTGCGGTTGATGTAGATGTTGCCCACATGGGCCGCAGCGGCCAGCGCCTGGGCGCGGCTGTCGATGCGGGTCTGGATGCCCAGCGTGAGGCCATAGCCCAGCGCGTTGATCTGGGCGATCACTTCGGCCGGATCGCCATCCCAGCGCACCACCTGCAGCACTGGACCGAAGATTTCGGCCTTTACGTCGGCAATACTGGGCACCTCGAAGGCATGGGGGGCAATCAGGTTTGCTATCTTTTCAGGAGCTGTTCGCGCAGATACTGCGGTCTCCAGAAGCACTTTTGATTCATTTTTCAGGCGACTGATGTGTCGCTGGATGTTGTCAAAGGCCTCACAGTCAATCACCGGGCCCAGGTCGGTGGCCAGATCCGCCGGGTCGCCCACCCGCAACTCTTGGGCAGCGCCTTGCAACATCTCGATGACGCCGTCCGCAATCGCGCTGTGCACCACCAGCAAGCGCAGCGCGGAGCAGCGTTGGCCGGCGGAGCGGAAAGCGCTTTGCACCACTGCGTCCACCACCTGCTCGGGCAGCGCGCTGCTATCCACCAGCATGGCGTTGATGCCGCCGGTTTCGGCAATCAGCGGGACGATGGGGCCATCTTTCGCAGCCAGCGCACGCTGGATGATTTTGGCCACCTGGGTGGAGCCGGTGAACACCACACCGGCCACGCCGGGCTGAGCGACGAGTGCGGCACCCACGGTCTCGCCGGCGCCGTGCATCAGTTGCAGCGCATCTGCTGGCACACCGGCGGCGACCATCAGATCCACGGCGGCTTTGGCTACACCGGGCGTTTGCTCGGCGGGCTTGGCCAACACGGTATTGCCAGTCGCCAAGGCAGCGGCGACCTGACCCATGAAGATGGCCAGCGGGAAGTTCCACGGGCTGATACACACCCACACGCCGCGCGCAGTCAGGCGCAAGGTGTTGGTTTCGCCGGTCACGCCGTATTGGTAGCCGGCCTGTGCATTGGCAACGACGGGGCATGAAATGGGCTGCATGATGCGTTGCGCCTCGTCCGCGTAGTAGCGCAAGAAGTCCACCGCCTCGCGCACTTCGCTGACCGCGTCGCCCCAGGTCTTGAAAGCTTCTTTCACCAAGAGCGCACAAAACTGCGGCATGGCGGCTTGCAGCGCATCGGCGGCGCGGCGCAGGGTGGCAGCGCGCTCTTCCACCGGAACTTTGCTCCACTTTTGATAGCTGCTTGCGCAGCTTGCATAAGCACCAGGGATGTTTTTGACATCAAACTCCGGCACCACCGGCACGGGCGCCGTCTGCAGCGCGGACAGCAGCGGGTGGCGCATGGCGGCCACGGTCAGGTCCAGGCCGGCGCTGTTGGCGCGGCTGCCGGGGTGCTTGCCGAACAGGTCGGCCGGCAACGGCAAGCTGGGGTGTGGCTCGAGGCGCAGGGGCGAAATCAGCAGCTCGCCCATCCCCACCGATTCGTCGGCGAGCTGGTGCACAAAGCTGGAGTTGGCGCCGTTTTCCAGCAGACGGCGCACCAGGTAAGCCAGCAAATCTTTGTGCGCGCCCACCGGGGCATACACGCGGCAGGCCACCAGCGGGTTCTTGAGCACTTCACGGAAGATGCCCTCGCCCATGCCGTGCAGACGCTGCAGCTCAAAGGGCGCGCCCGTCTTGGCTCCCATTTGCAGGATGGCGGCAATGGTGCCGGCGTTGTGTCCGGCAAACTGCGGGTAAATCGCATCGGGCACCGCCAGCAGCGCACGGGCACAGGCTAGGTACGACACATCGGTATGGTGCTTGTGGGTGAACACGGGGTAGTGCGGCAGGCCCAGCTCTTGGGCGCGCTTGACCTCGGCATCCCAGTACGCGCCCTTGACCAAGCGGCACATCAGCTTGATTTTGTATTTGCGGGCCAGCGCGGTGACGTGCTCGATCAGCTCCAGCGCACGGGTCTGGTAGGCCTGCATGGCCAGCCCCAGTCCGGCCCACTGCGGGCAGTGCGCGGCCACTTTCACCAGCAGGGCTTCCAACACTTCGAGCGACAGCTCCAGGCGGTCCACCTCCTCGGCATCGATGGTCAGGTTGATGTTGGCGGCAGCCGCGGCTTCGCACAGCGTCCAGACGCGGGGCACCAGCTCGTCCAGCACCGCCTGGCGGTGCGCGTCTTCATAGCGCGGGTACAGGGCGCTGAGCTTGATGGAAATACCATCGATTTCGGCCAGGGCGCCCGTCTTGTTTGCGCGAGCAGCTATGAATTCAATAGCATCCGCATAACTCTTGAGGTAGCGCAGCGCGTCCTTGTCGGTGCGGGCGCCCTCGCCCAACATGTCGTAGCTGAACCGGAGGTTTGCCTTTTTGCGAGACACATCGGCCTCTTTCATCGCCTCCGGCATGGTCTGGCCGAGCACGAACTGGCGGCCCAGCAGCTGCACCGCGCGCAGCGTAGCCGCCACTACGGTGCGGGCGCCAAGCTTGGCCATCAAACCGGGCTCGTTCTGTGCATCCGGCAAAAAGTGTTTGGAGAGCGCAATGGCCGTGCTGGACAGGCGGGAGAGCACCTTGTCGCCGCTGGCCTCAAAGTCGGCGCGGCCGAGCTGGTCGGTGGTGAGCGCAATGGCGGTTTCGGCATCGGGCACGCGCAGCAAGGCTTCGGCCAGGCGCATCAAGGCCAGGCCCTCGGCGCTGGAGATGGGGTATTCCTTGAGCAAGCTCTCCATGGCCCAGAAGGGGGGCGGGTTGTCGCGCACAGCTTGCACCCAAGGCTCGGCGCTGCGAGCGGCGTGGGCCCAATCCATCGCACCGTCCAGCATCTGCAAGCGGTGGGATACGACCTCGTCTTCCGCGCGGTAGGGCGTGGGCAGGCGGGGCGGGATGGGGGTGAACGCAGTAGAACGGGCGGGGTGGGACATAGCGACTCCTGCACAAGGCATGAAATGATTTGTCGCTATTTTTCAGCAGTCCACTCTGACTTTTTCTCTAAATTAACGAGATTTTTCAGTGTAAAACTCGGCAACCAAACAAAACCGTTCACCCGACCGGCTTTGAGCAGAAAACTCAGCGCTCAGAGTCCAAACAAGTTTTTGAGCTTGCCTGCGGCTTCGACCGCCTTGTTGGCGTCCTCCAACAAATTGCGTGGCTTGGGCTGTTCGGTCGCCGGCGTGCCGCTTGGCTGAGCAGCCGCAGTGTTGGGTGTCGGGGGCTGCACCGCAGGAGCGGCACGGCTGGCAGGCGCCGCCTTGGTGGCAGTGTCAGGCAATTGGGCAATGATTTCCACGCGCCGGTTCTGCGCGCGGCCAGCCTCCGTGGTGTTGGCGGCCAAGGGCACCGTCTGGCCCACACCCCGGGTTTTGAGTCGCTGCGCGGCAATGCCGTGCTGGCGGCTGAGTGCGTCCGCCACTGCGGCGGCCCGGGCTTCTGAGAGGCGTTGGTTGGCGTCTGCGCCGCCTACATCGTCGGTATGGCCCACCACTTCCAGACTCAGGCTCGGGTTGTCTTGCAGCACTTTGCCCAATTCCTGCAGGGTGGGCTTGGAGCCATCACGCAGCACAGCTTTGCCCGTGTCGAACTGGAACCCATACAAATCCACCTTGCCGTCTGCTCCCAGCGCTTTGGCAATCGGGCTTTCGCCCGTCACGGCCATGAGGCCATCGTTGAGTTTTTCTTTCTCCACCACAAACAGCCAAGCGCCACCATCATTCACCCACAGGGACACATAGGTGTTGTTGCGCTGGGCAGCCAGGTACTGGTTGTCGGTGCTGTAGTTCAGATACAGCTTGCGGGCCTTCATCAAACCGCTGAATGCGCTCAGGTTCTCCGTGGTGCAAGGCCGTTCGCACGTGAACAACTCGGCAAAACCACTGCGGCGCAATGAGGACTGGTAATTGCGGAACACCTGCAAGGGCGACACCGACTTGGGCATTTCGTAATGGATGTAGGTGACCTTGCCCTCCAGCGGCATCAGCTTTGCCGCGGTATATCCCCCACCAGGCATGCTCTGGGGTTTGGCCAGAATAAGCTGGAATTCTTCGTATTCCTTGTAGTCGTAGTTCTTGATAAGGGCCCCGGGAAACCGGGCGACCTCCGGGTGATCGGCCTCTTGGTTGGCCAGGGAAGGCCCGGCCACTGCAGCAAGACCCAAAGCCATAGCTGTTAGGTTGACGACGACACGTTTGACCCCATTCTTGAACGGCATTTTGCTTCCTCCCTGTGTGTTTTGCCTGCGGCGCACAGTGTAATGAAGCGTGCACTGCCTGCTTCTTCGAATTGGTTTCAAATCGTTGCCCACCCGGACGATGGACTAGGGGCTATGCTGGGGACAATTGATGGGCGGTGCGTGCACAGTTTCGCCTATTGATGCCGGTGAAGTTTCAGCAAAGAATGCATCGCAGAATGCGCCTCAGGAGGTCCATGCATGCCCAAGATCCGTTTGTATGCCGTAGGGCGCCGCCACTGGGTGGTAGCACTGGCCGTGTTGGCGGGGCTGTGTGCCTTGGCTGGTGCCGCGCATGCCGACCACCCACGCGAAGTACGCATGGGCGTGTACCAGAACGAACCCAAGATCTTCCTTAACGACCAGCAACAGCCGTCCGGCATTTTTGGCGAGCTGGCGCTTCAAATGGCCCAGCACCACGACTGGACGCTGGTGCCGGTACCTTGCGAATGGAAAGCCTGCCTGGACGCCCTGCAGGACGGCAGCATCGACCTGATGCCAGATGTGGCGTTCACACCCGAACGGGCCACGCTGTTTGACTTCCACGCCACACCGGCGCTGCTGAGCTGGTCACAAATCTATGCCCGCCCGGACACCCCCATACGCTCGGCACTGGATCTTAAAAATCGGCGTATTGCCGTGTTGCAAGGTTCGGTGCAGCAAGACTATCTGCGCAATCTGATGGCCGGTTTTGGTGTGCAGGCCGAGCTGGTGCCTGCAGAAAGCCTGCAAGCCGCGTTTCAGATGGCCTCTCGCGGCGAAGTAGACGCGGCTGTGGCCAACCGCTTTTACGGCGACTTGCAGGCGCCCCGTTTCAAACTAGTGTCCACACCGGTGCTGTTCCAGCCATCGCAGTTGTTTTTTGCAACGGGCAAAGGCAGGAACCCTGACCTGATCGCCACCATCGAGTCCAACTTGAAGTCTTGGCAATCCGACGATGATTCGCACTACTTTGAAGTACTCAAGCGCTGGATGGAAGCCCCCCCCCAATTTCTGGTTCCCCAGGTCGTTTGGTGGGCACTGGGCAGTTTGGGAGGCTTTCTCGTACTGGTGCTAGGCGCTTGGTGGTTTTTGCGGCGCGAAGTGGCCGAGAAGACGCGCAGTTTGCGCGCCAGCGAAGACCGGCTCAACACCATCCTCAACAGCGTGGACGCGTTCATCTACATCAAGGACGCTTCGCTGCGCTACCAATACGCCAACCGCAAGGTCTGCGAACTGTTTGGCGCCATCCCCGAGGAAGTGGTGGGGCACACAGATGCCGATTACTTCGATGCGGCCACGGTAGCCAAGTTGCGGGTCAACGACCTGCGCGTGGTGCAGCAGGGTGAGCGGGTGGAGGAAGAAGAGACCAACCGCAGCGCGGATGGCGGACCGGAACACACATACCTCTCCATCAAGCTGCCCTTGCACCGACCCGACGGGTCGATTTACGCCCTATGCGGCATTTCGACCGACATCACCAAACAAAAGCAGGCCGAGCGTGCCATCCACCAGCTTGCCTTTTATGACCCGCTGACCCACCTGCCCAACCGGCGCCTGCTGATGGAACGCCTGCACCAGGCAATGGCCGTACTACAGCGTAGCCACACCTGTGGCGCCTTGTTGTTCATTGATGTGGACAACTTCAAGGACTTGAACGATACCTTGGGGCACAGCGTTGGTGACTTGCTGCTGACGGAAATTGCAGCCCGGCTCTCCGCCTGCACCCGGGCCCAGGACACCCTGGCACGCCAGGGGGGCGATGAGTTTGTGGCCATGGTGCAAGACTTGGGTACTTCACTGAGCGACGCGGTGGTACACGCCCAGCACTTGGCAGAAAAAATCCTGCGCAAACTCAGCGAACCCTATCTGCTGGACGGCCACGCCTACCAAACCTCCGTCAGCATTGGTGTGGCCATGTTTGGCGGCCCAGACTCCAACCAAGACGAATTGCTGAAACAGGCCGACTTGGCCATGTACCAAGCCAAGGCAGACGGGCGCAACACTGTGCGTTTCTTCAACCCACAGATGCAGGCGCAAGTGACTGCACGCACGGCCCTGGAAACAGACCTGCACCGGGCACTCGAGGCCCGGCAGTTCTTGCTGTACTACCAACCCCAGGTGGACGAGCAAGGGCAAACCGTGGGCGTAGAAGCCTTGGTGCGCTGGCAACACCCAGTGCGCGGCTTGGTGTCGCCGGCGGAATTTATTCCCGTGGCCGAAAGCTCTGGGTTGATTCTTGCGCTGGGTGAATGGATATTGGAGACCGCCTGCAAGCAACTGGTGCGCTGGGCAGCGCATGAAAGCACCGCAGGGCTGTCCATCGCCGTCAACCTCAGTGCACGCCAGTTCCGCCAGAGTGACTTGGTGGCCCAGGTGCAGGCGATCTTGCAGGCGACCGGCGCCAAACCGGAGCGGCTGGAACTAGAGCTGACCGAAAGCCAGCTGATTGACGACCTGGGAGGAGTGATTCAGAAGATGGACGCACTCAAAGCACTGGGCGTGCGTATCTCATTGGATGACTTTGGTACTGGTTACTCGTCACTCAATGTGCTCAAGCGCCTGCCGCTGGACCAGCTCAAGATCGACCAATCGTTTGTGCACGACCTGCTGCTTGACCACTCGAGCGCCAGCATCGTGCGCGCCATCGTGACCTTGGGCGACAGCCTGCACCTGCAAGTGATTGCAGAGGGTGTAGAAACCACAGAGCAGCGCGACGCTCTGGTAGCGCTGGGTTGCACCCACTTTCAGGGCTATTTGTTTGGCCGCCCGGCACCTGCTCCATGACATGGTGCTGACGGCCCGTGGTACCAGGAAGACGGCTCAACATTTTTGCGCTCAGGTATGCACAAAAATTGCATACAAAACACGCCTTTTGGCTATGATGAACTAAATTAACCTCACTTATTAAAGGTAGGTATGAGCAATGCGTTGGCTGGCGACGCCGGATTTGGCTCCTTCTTCCGCTACCACGGCTGGCTGTCACCCGGCGTGCGCTTGTTCCGTAGACTCAACTTCCCGGTCAAGTCTGCATGGATTGCATTCTTGTTTCTTGTGCCCATCACCCTTCTGTTGGTTGAAAAAGAGTTAACAGCGGGCGCGCAAATCGCAAGCACCCGCCACGAGCTGCAAGGAATTGAGTACACCAAGCCCTTGCACGAGCTGATTGCGCACGCCCAAGACCGCCGGATGAACGTCATTAGCGGCTCCAGCGAACTTGCATCCAGCCAAAGCAAAGTGGCGGACGCCTTTGCCAAGTTGAAGGCGGTAGATAAAACCTTGAGCCCAGACTTGAACACCGCGGAGGCGTTCGGAAAAGTCGAAAAGCTGCACCAGAACCTGATGAGTGCTCCAAATGGCAAAGACGCAATTGCCACCATGCAAGCGCATGGCGAACTGCTGGACGCGCTGTTGGCTTTGGGTCTCCATGTGGGGGATACATCGGAGCTGGCGTTGGATCCGGAGCTGGAGAGCTTCCACCTGATGAACTTCAGTGTACTGTTTGCGTCTGCGCAAACCGAGGCCGTGCACCGGCTTGCTTTACTCGGGTGGAACACGCTCAAATCAGCAGAGAAAAACTCTGCCACTATTGAATTGGTGGGTGAGGGGCTGGGCTTGCTGAAGTTCATCGAAACCGTCTTGGAAAACAGCTACCAACGGGCCACAGGTGGAACACCGGAGGCCGATGCCAAATATGGCATGGTGGCCCACGACGACGCTTACGGCGCATTCATTGCTGCCACCAAAAAGCAACTCTTGGCTGAATCGCCGGAAGGTGATGCCGATGCCTTCTTGCGGCAGGGTTTGGCTGTTGTGCAGGCAGAGCGAGCCATGAACAAAAAGCTAATGGCGCGACTTGAGGAGCGTCTCAACGAACGGATCAAAGAAATCCGTAGCGTCGAGACACGAGAGCTCATAGTGACCCTCGCTTGCGTGTTGTTGGCCTTTTACATGCTCTTGGCGTTTTACAAGGTCATGATGGGCGGCCTGCGCGAAGTCACCGGCCACTTGGAGCAAATCACCCAAGGCAACTTGGTGACGGCGCCCCCCCCTTGGGGCAAGGACGAAGCGGCCCACCTGATGATCACCCTGCGCGACATGGAAGCCAGCTTGCGCGTGATTGTGCGCAACACCTTGGACGGTGCGGGCAATGTGAACACGGCCAGCGAAGAGATTGCCTCCGCGTCGCAAGACCTGTCACGCCGCACCGAGGCCAGCGCTGCGGCCCTGGAGCAAACAGCCGCCACCATGACGCAGATTTCGGAAACCGTGCAGCGCACGTCCGAGACGGTATCGGGTGCTGCCGAAATTGTTCGTGCCAATGCCCGGTCTGCCAAACGTGGCGGTGAGGTGATCGCCCAGGTCGAGAGCACCATGCAGGGCATCAATGCCTCGTCCAGCAAAATTTCCGAAATCATCAGCGTGATCGACGGCATTGCCTTCCAAACCAATATCCTGGCCCTGAATGCGGCGGTAGAAGCGGCACGAGCGGGTGAACAGGGCCGCGGTTTTGCGGTCGTGGCCAGCGAGGTGCGGTCTTTGGCGGGGCGCAGTGCTGAGGCGGCCAAGGAAATCAAAACCCTGATCAACGCCAGTATCGAGCAAGTGGAAAAAGGCACGCAAGTGGTGGGCGAGGCCGGCACCGCCATTGCAGACATCGTGGGCAATGCCGCGCGCATTGACAGCCTAATGACCGAGATTGCCAACGCCACCAAAGAACAGTCGCTGGGCGTGAGCCAGGTGGGCAGCGCGGTGCACGACTTGGACCAAAACACCCAACAAAATGCGGCCCTGGTAGAGGAAACGGCGGCAGCCGCCACCGCACTTTCAGACCAAGCGTCGCGCTTGGCCCAAGAAGTGTCGTTTTTCAAGCTGAAGTAAAAACCCTGTTGTGAGCGACTTGCCTGAACTGGACCGCATTGACCTACGCATCCTTGCGTGTTTGCAGGAAGACGGTCGGCTGTCCAATCTCAAGCTGGCGGAGACTGTGGGGTTGTCGCCCACCGCCGTACTGGCCCGCGTGCAGCGCCTGACCAAAGACGGCTACATCCTGGGCTACGAGGCTCGGCTGAACCCGCTCAAGCTGGGCATGGGGATGATGGTGTTTATTGAGGTGTTGTTGGACAAGACCACGCCCAATGTCTTTGATGCATTCAAGGCTTCCGTGCAGGTACATCCCGAGATCATGGAATGCCACATGGTGGCAGGTGGGTTCGATTACCTGCTCAAAACCCGCATGGCGGATATGACCGCCTATCGGGCGTTTGCCGGCACCGTGCTGTGGCAGCTCCCGGGGGTACGAGAAACACGGACCTACGCAGTCATGGAAGAGGTTAAGAGCTCAACCCATCTCAAATTGTAAGTAAATATTAGGGTTTACCCTTAATCGGCGACAATGGGGGATGATCAATCGTCGCCAATTCTCTTTCGCCGCCGGTGCAGCGGGCCTGGCCGGGTTTCCGGCTGTGCACGCGCAGTCCGACAAAATCATTCTCGGCCAGTCGGCCGCCTTTACCGGGCCTGCGGCCCAGCTGGGCATTCAGTTCCATGCAGGTGCCAAACTCTACTTTGACCAACTCAACGCCCAAGGCGGCGTGGGCGGGCGCAGCGTGGAAATCCGCAAGCTCGACGACGGCTACGAACCCGAGCGCTGCGCAGACAACACCAAAAAGCTGCTTGAAGACGATGTGTATGCATTGTTTGGCTACATCGGCACCCCCACCAGCGTGGCCGCACTGCCCCTGGCTACCAAGGCCAAGGTGCCTTTTGTGGCCCCGTTCACTGGCGCCATGGCGCTGCGCGCGCCCCTGAATCGTTATGCCTTCCACGTGCGGGCCTCTTACAACGACGAGACGGCACTGATCGTCAAACAGCTCCACCACGTAGGCCTGACGAAGGTGGCCGTTTTTTACCAGAACGATGCCTACGGCAAGGCGGGCCTGGACGGCGTCACACTGGCACTGGCTGCCCTGAACCTGAAACCCGTGGCCGTGGCCACAGTAGAGCGCAATTCGGTCGATGTGGCCAAAGCAGTGGAAATCATCCATGCGGCAGCCCCTGAAGCCGTAGTGCAAATCAGCGCATACAAATCGTGCGCGGCCTATGTGCGTGCAGCGCGCAAGGCGGGCTACGGGGGCGGTCTTTACAACGTGTCTTTTGTGGGCACGCAAGCCTTGGCCGACGAACTGGGCCGCGAGGGCGCTGGTGTGGTCGTGTCGCAAGTGGTGCCGTCGCCCTACACGGGCAGCAAGCCCATCTCACGAGAATTTGCAGAGGCGGTGCGCAAAACCAATGGCGCGGTACAGGCCAACTTCTCCAGTATGGAGGGCTACATAGCGGCCCGTGTGATGGCAGAAGGGCTGCGCCGCTCTGGCGCCCGAGGCGGTTCTGAGGGATTCATCAGCGCGATGGAGAGCATCAATGGGCAGCCCTTTGGCGGCTTCAATGTGAACTTTTCACGCACTGAACGTGCTGCATCCAGCTTTGTCGAACTCTCCATGCTCACCGGCGACGGTCGCGTGCGTACCTAAGTGCTGGCAGGGTAGCTGCGGGCACCAAATATCGCGCTACCCACCCGCACCAGGGTGCTGCCGCTGGCCACTGCAGCGTCCACATCGGCACTCATGCCCATAGACAGGGTGTCCAGCACCAGACCTTCGCTAATTAATGCATCAAATAGGCCTCTAGCCTTCGTGAATACTGCGCAAGCAGCTACAAAATCAGGAGCAGGCTCAGGGATGCACATCAGGCCGCGCAGCGTCAACCGTGGAAGGGTGGCCACGGCCCGAGCGAGGGGCAGGACCTCCTCGGGCAACATGCCCGATTTTGTGGATCCACCGTCCACATTCACCTGAATACACACCTGCAAGGGCGGCAGATGCGCGGGGCGCTGTTCGCTCAGGCGCTGGGCGATCTTCAAGCGGTCCACCGTATGTGACCACTGGAAGTGCTCGGCCACCAGCCGGGTCTTGTTGCTCTGGATCGGGCCTATGCAATGCCACTCCAGCGGCAAATGGGCCAAGGTGGCGATTTTTTCTACCGCCTCCTGAATGTAGTTTTCGCCGAACGCACGCTGGCCAGCGTCAAAGGCCTGCTGCACGGCTTCGGGACCAAAGGTCTTGGAAACGGCGAGCAACCGCACCGCATCCACCGGCCGTCCGGCCTGGGTGCACGCCTGGGCAATGCGGGCGTGCACTGCATGGAGATTGTCGGCAATCATCGTCATAATCTGCCAAGCGTACCAAACCCTTCCCAGCCCATCTCAGCGAAAGAGGATTCCGTGGACATTACCCAGCTGCTGGCGTTCAGCGTCAAAAACAAGGCTTCCGACTTGCACCTCTCAGCCGGTCTGCCTCCCATGATCCGCGTGCACGGTGACGTGCGCCGCATCAACGTGGAGCCGCTGGACCACAAGCAGGTGCACGCCATGGTGTACGACATCATGAACGACACCCAGCGCAAGATGTACGAAGAGTTCCTGGAGATTGACTTCTCGTTCGAAATCGATGGCCTGGCACGCTTCCGCGTCAACGCCTTCAACCACAACCGTGGTGCAGGCGCCGTGTTCCGGACGATTCCGAGCAAGATCCTGTCGCTGGAACAGCTCAACGCGCCCAAGATCTTTGCCGATCTGGCGCTCAAACCGCGCGGTTTGGTGCTGGTGACCGGCCCTACGGGTTCGGGCAAGTCCACCACGTTGGCGGCCATGGTCAACTTCCTCAATGAGACCGAGTTCGGCCACATCCTGACGGTGGAAGACCCGATCGAATTCGTGCACGAGTCCAAAAAGTGCCTGGTCAACCAGCGCGAAGTGGGCCCGCACACCTTGAGCTTTGCTGCCGCCTTGAAGTCTGCTCTGCGCGAAGACCCGGACGCCATCCTGGTGGGCGAAATGCGCGACCTGGAAACCATCCGTCTGGCCATGACTGCCGCCGAAACCGGGCACTTGGTGTTCGGCACCCTGCACACCTCCAGCGCCGCCAAAACGATTGACCGGATCATTGACGTGTTCCCATCCGAAGAAAAGGAAATGGTCCGCGCCATGTTGTCCGAGTCGCTGCAGGCGGTGATCTCGCAGACCTTGTGCAAGACCAAGGACGGCCAGGGCCGCGTGGCTGCGCACGAGATCATGCTCGGCACCAGCGCGATCCGTAACCTGATCCGAGAAGCCAAGGTCGCGCAGATGTATTCGGCCATCCAGACCGGCAACAGCGTAGGCATGCAGACGCTGGACCAGAATCTCACGGATCTGGTGAAGCGCAATGTCATCAGCGCCGCAGAAGCGCGCGGCAAGGCGAAGATTCCTGAGAACTTCCCAGGCTGACCCAATCGAAAGGAGGTGTTCTCATGGAACGCGACCAGGCAACCAAATTCATCAATGACCTGCTCAAACTCATGGTCAGCCGCAATGGCAGCGACTTGTTCATCACGGCCGACTTCCCGCCCGCCATCAAGGTGGACGGCAAGGTTACCAAGGTCTCGCCCCAGCCGCTAAACGCCGCCCACACCATGGCGCTGGCGCGTTCCATCATGAACGACAAGCAGGTGGCCGAGTTCGAGCGCACCAAGGAGAGCAACTTCGCGATTGCGCCTGCCGGCATTGGACGTTTCCGCGCCAATGCATTTATTCAGCAAGGCAAGGTGGGGCTGGTGCTGCGGGTGATTCCCCAGGTGCTGCCCACCATCGATGGCTTGGGCGTGCCCCAAGTGCTCAAAGAAGTAGTGATGGCCAAACGCGGCCTTTGCATCATGGTGGGGGCGACCGGCTCTGGCAAATCGACCACACTCGCGGCCATGGTGGACTGGCGCAATGACAAGTCCTTTGGCCACATCATCACCATCGAAGACCCTGTGGAATTTGTACACGCCCACAAGAACTGCGTGGTGACCCAGCGTGAAGTGGGCCTGGACACCGACAGCTGGGAGGCCGCACTGAAGAACACGCTACGCCAGGCGCCGGACGTGATTCTGATGGGCGAAATCCGCGACCGCGAAACCATGGAACATGCCGTGGCCTTTGCCGAAACCGGGCACTTGTGCCTGGCCACGCTGCACGCCAACAGCGCCAACCAGGCGCTGGACCGCATCATCAACTTCTTCCCCGAAGAGCGCCGCAGCCAACTGCTGATGGACCTTTCGCTCAACCTCAAGGCCCTGGTCTCCCAGCGCCTGATCCCCAAGCAGGACGGCAAGGGCCGTGTGGCAGCGGTAGAAATCATGATCAACTCACCACTGATCTCCGACCTGATCTTCAAGGGCGAGGTCTCCGAGGTGAAGGAAATCATGAAAAAGAGCCGCCAGGCCGGCATGCAGACCTTCGACCAGGCCCTGTTCGACCTCTACGAAGGCAATGCCATCACCTACGAAGACGCGCTGCGCAACGCCGACTCGCTCAACGACCTGCGCCTGCAGATCAAACTCAACAGCCAGCGTGGAAAGTCCAACGACCTGTCCGCCGGCACCGAAAATTTCGCGATTATGTGAGACCTTGGGGTCAGACCACTTGCGCAGCGACATGCTTTGACCCCAACTATTTAGCACCATGCCCAATATCAACGACAAAACCTACGACCCCTCCCCCGCGTACTCCGTCGCATTTCTGGGCCTGGGTGTCATGGGCTACCCTATGGCCGGACACCTTGCGCGCGCCGGACACCAGGTCACCGTGTACAACCGCACCGCTAGCAAATCGATAGCTTGGTGCGCCGAGTTCTCAGGAGCTAGCAGCCAATTGGGCGCGCACGCCCATGCCACCACGCCGCGTCAAGCAGCGCAGAGCGCCGACATCATCTTTTGCTGCGTGGGCAATGACGACGATCTGCGCAGCGTGACACTGGGTGCCGATGGAGCCTTTGCTGGCATGAAGCCCGGGGCGATCTTTGTAGACCACACCACGGCGTCGGCCGACATTGCCCGTGAGCTCAGTGTGGCGGCCCGGGCAAAAGGACTGCAGTTCATCGATGCCCCGGTGTCCGGCGGCCAAGCAGGTGCGCAGAACGGCCTCCTGACCGTGATGTGCGGAGGAGATGCCAACGCGTTTGAAACCGTGAAGCCCGTGGCGATGGCGTTCTCACGCGCCTTCACGCTGCTGGGCGAGAGCGGCGCAGGCCAACTGGCCAAGATGGTGAACCAGATTTGTATTGCCGGACTGGTGCAAGGTTTAAGTGAGGCGATTGCCTTTGGTCAGAGGGCCGGGCTGGACATGAACCAGGTCTTGGACGTGATTGGCAAGGGCGCGGCGCAGAGCTGGCAGATGGACAACCGTGGCAAGACTATGGTGGCCGACAAGTTTGACTTCGGCTTTGCGGTGGACTGGATGCGCAAGGACCTGGGCCTGGTGCTGGACGAGGCCAAGCGCAATGGCGCACGGCTACCGGTGACGGCGCTGGTGGACCAGTTTTATGCCGATGTTCAGCAGATGGGCGGCCAGCGCTGGGATACGTCAAGCCTGATCAAGCGACTGAAATAAAAAAGGCCCGGAGGGGCCTTTTTGTGACTTACTTCTTGGGATCGGCCGGAGCGGGCTGGGGTTGCAGACGCGCCAACTCATCTTCGGAAATAATCTCCAAAATACGCACTACGCGCTGCACCCCCGAGGTGGAGCTGATCACGTCTGTGGCACGTTTGGCTTCACGCTCAGTGACCCGACCCATGACATAGGTGGTCCCACGCTCGGTCACGATCTTGAAGGCGTTGGCAAACAGGTCTTTGGCATCCACCAAAGCTGCTTTGACGCGCCCGGTGACCAATGAATCCGACGTGCGCTGTGTCAGGCTGGCATTGCCCATGACGCCCAACTCATTGACGATGTTACGCACATTGTCCACACGCGACACGATCTGCTCGACCAACTGCTTGTCCTGCACTGTGGGCACTTCACCGGTCAACAGTACTTGGCGGTTGTAGCTGGTCACATTGACATGCACGCGGTCACCCAAGTTCTCCCGCAGACGGCTGGCAGCGCGCTGTTCAATACCTTCGTCCTCAACGACAGAGCCCGATGTACGACGGTCCGTCGCAACCAAGGCACCACCTACCGCTCCACCAACGAGCAAAGGGAAGCAGGCCGTCAGGCTCACCAAAGTGCCCGCCAGCGCGGCTACCAAGGTTAAACGTTTCAATTTCGATTTCATGGGTTGGTTTCCTGTTCGCCCAACAGTTGGGCATCAACGGCATCGCATATGCAATGCAAGGCCAAAATATGTACTTCCTGGATGCGGGCCGTCCGTTCGTGTGGCACACATATATGCACATCGGTGTCCCGCAGGACCTGTGCCATTTTGCCGCCGCCGCGCCCCGTCAGGCCCACCACCACCATTTCACGTGCATGGGCCGCTTCGATGGCCGCCAGCACGTTGGCGGAGTTGCCACTGGTGGAAATGGCAAGGAGCACGTCCCCCGGAGCACCCAGTGCGCGCACTTGGCGCGAAAAGATCACGTTGTAGTCGTAATCATTGGCAATGGCGGTGATGATGGAGGTGTCGGTGGTAAGGGCAATCGCCCCCAATTCAGGGCGTTCACGCTCAAAACGCCCCACAAATTCGGCAGCAAAATGTTGCGCATCGGCAGCAGAGCCACCGTTGCCGCACGCCAGCACTTTGCCACCACTGGTGACACAGGCCAACATGGCTTGCACAGCGTCCGCAATCGGCTTGCTCAAAGCTTGCGCCGATTGGTATTTCAGGTCGGCACTGTCAATAAAGTGTTGTTGAATACGTTGCTCAAGCATGCCTTCGATGATACCGCGGCACCCAAATCCCCAAGGGGGCAAGCGTTTTGAGATGTATCAGGTTGCGTCAAATGCAGCCTGCAGCCATTCGATCCGCTCGCCATCCAAGACCACCACGTCGAAACGGCACGGAGGCAAGTGCGCCACACGTAGGAGGTAGTGCCGAGCCGCCAGCACAATGCGGCGTTGCTTAACAGTGCCAACACTGGCGGCGCCACCGCCATGGCGGCTGGACGCCCGTTTGCGCACCTCCACAAAAACCAAGGTTCCATCCCGCATTCGCATGATGAGGTCGATTTCTCCGCCACCGCGCCCAGGGGTTCGATAATTGCGGGTGACCAGCTTCAGCCCCTGTCCCAGCAAATAGCGCAGAGCGGCCTCTTCCCCCGCGTCCCCCAGTTGTTTGGTGGTGGCGCTCCGTGCTGGTCGTGTTGGAAAGAAATCCATATGAGTGCGTCGTTTATCTCTGCCCTGTCTGCTGCCAAAGAAGCCGCCGGTGCGCAGCATTATCCGCAGGGCGCGTTGTACCTGGTGGCCACACCCATTGGCAACCTGGCCGACATCAGCCTGCGCGCGCTGCACGTACTGACCCTGGCCGACAGCATTGCCTGTGAAGACACCCGCCACACCCAGCAGATGCTGCGAGCCTACGGCGTCGACAAATCTGCGGGTCAATTGTTGGCTGTACACCAGCACAACGAGGCCGAAGCAGCTGAAGGCGTGGTTGCGCGCCTGCTCCAAGGTCAGCGGGTGGCCTACGTTAGCGATGCCGGAACACCCGGCATCAGCGACCCGGGTGCGCGGCTGGTGGCACAGGTGCGGGTCGCCGGCCTGCGCAGCATTCCGCTGCCCGGGGCCAGCAGCGTCACAACGGTGCTGTGCGCGGCTGGACTGGCCGAAGGCACCGACGGCCACAGCGGCTTTGTGTTTCGCGGCTTTCTGTCGTCCAAGGCCACCGAACGTGCCCATGAGGTGCAGCAACTTGCCGAAGAGCGCCGTGCCGTCGTGTTGCTGGAAGCCCCCCACCGCATCGAAGCGCTGGCATCAGCCATCGCCCGATTGGAAACACGCATGGTGACCGTGGGGCGGGAGCTGACCAAGCAATTCGAAGAGATCGCCACCGTCGCCGCGGCTGAATTGGGCGCTTGGCTGGCGGCCGACGCCAACCGCTTGCGCGGTGAATTTGCACTGGTGATCCATCCGGCCACAGCCAGTGCCGCACAAGCACCTGACGACCGCGTGCTTAAACTGCTGCTGGCGGAGCTGCCACTGAAGACTGCAGTCAAGTTGGCCGCAGACATCACTGGCGAAGCGCGCAATGCTCTGTATGAACGGGCTTTGGCCCTGAAACAGGGCTAAGGCGTCAAGCCTGCTGCCAGGCCTGCACGTAGGCGCGGCCACGTGCCAACACGTCTGCCGCAGAGGTGCCTGGGGCAAACAGCTGGCCGCCGATTCCAAAACCGGTGGCACCGGCTTTTTTCCATGGTGCCATGCTCTCCGGGGTAATACCCCCCACGGGCCAAAGGTCAGTACCCGCGGGCAATACGGACTTCAGGGCCTTGATGCCACCGTGGCCCACCATCTCGGCGGGGAACAATTTGAGCGCGTGGGCGCCCGCCTGCAACGCAGTAAAGGCCTCGGTGGGCGTGGCCACACCAGGCGCACACAACATGCCCAGAGCCACGGCGCGGCGGATCACCGTCACATCGCAGTTGGGCGACACCATCAGGCGACCGCCAGCGGCGTGCACAGCCTCCACATCGGCCACGGTCAGCATGGTGCCACCACCTACGATGGCGTCAGCCGGCAATGTACGCGCCAGCGTGGCAATACACTCCAGCGCGCCAGGCCGGTTCAGTGGCACTTCCAGCGTGCGAAAGCCGCTTTCCACCAACGCGGCCCCCACGGCCTCGGCTTCAGCAGGCAAGAGGCCGCGCAGGATGGCGACCAAGGGCATGCGGCGCGTCCGCGCCAGCACTTCGGTAGAAGTTGTCATGTCAGTTTCCAGTTCAGGTCAATGTGGTGCATGGCGGCCACGAAAGCGGCCTGTGCATCGAGAATGTCAAAGGACAAGCCCAACAGCTGGGCGGCGCTCTGGTAATGGGCTACCAGCTGCGGCGAGCCCAACAGCTTGAAGGTCCCTAGGGGGCCTGCGCTGTCGTGCAGCACATCCTTGAGTTCTGTGCCAATCAGCAGGCCACTCAAATAGGCTGTGGTGCTGGTGGCCGGCATGTCCTTGCAGACGACGCGGGCACGCGCACTGAAAATCTGATGGCTTAAGGCATGTTCGCCAGCGGCCCGGACACCCGCTGCAAATGCGGCATCGTCCCATATTGGCTCGGCCGTCCCCGCCGCGGCAGCCACCGTCCCATGACGGCGCAACAGGTCAAACAGCTCTCCCGTCATATAGGTGCGCAGTTGCAGTACACGCCCATCTTCGAGCTGCACCCACTTGCTGTGCGTGCCCGGCAGGACAAACCAGCCGCTGCGATGGCCCAATGCCCAAGCGCCGAGCAGCTGCGTCTCTTCGCCGCGCATGACATCGGGCAGCCCCGCCGTGTTGCGAACGCAGTAGCCCGGCAGGATGATGGTGGGGATGGAGTCGCCAGTATCCGGTACGCGAAACGCATGCGCAGCCAAGGCATGCACTGGCACTTGGCTGCCCACATACGGCACCTCGTGCCAGCCCAGTGCACTGCCAACCATACCGGCCAACACCACGCCCGCTGGGCGGGTATCGAGTGCACGCAAGGCAGCGTCGAGCGCCGACGGGAAACGCCCCTTACAAGCCAATGCACCATCAGCATCCGACATATCGCTCAGGCATTGGCCCTGAACGTCTAAAGCGTAAGCACGACGGTGGGTGGTTCCCCAGTCCACACCGACAATAGAAACAGCAGAATTGGCAGCCATGTTTTTGGAATTCAAAGTAATTTGTCAGGCGAATTTAAACATATGATGAATAATCCCAATTTAAAGCTCCCTTTACGCCCATGACGCACCCCGCCTCCGCCAGCCACGCCACCTATGCCGGGCGCAACCTGCATGGGCAAGTGGTACACGAGTTGGGTCGCCGGGTCGTGGGTGGTGCCTATCCCGCAGGCGCCCTGCTACCCAACGAAGATCAGCTCTGCGCCGAACTGGCCGTTAGCCGCACCGCTCTACGCGAAGCCATCAAAGTGCTGGCTGCCAAAGGTCTGTTGGAACCGCGCCCGCGCATTGGCACCCGGGTACGTGCCACCGAACAATGGAACCTGCTGGACCCCGACATTCTGGCCTGGCGCTGTGCCACCGGCGCGGATGCAGAATTCCTTCAACACCTGACCGAGCTGCGCGAAATCATCGAGCCATCGGCCGCCGCACTGGCTGCCAACAGCCACCGCGCCGAGCAACTGGCTGACATCGCCGCGGCCCTGCAAGCCATGCAGGACGCCACCCTAATTGGCGAATGGGTGCAAGCTGACCTGGCGTTTCACACCGCCGTACTCAAGGCCACCAACAACCCGCTGCTGATGCCACTGGCTGCCATCATCGGCAGTGCGCTGGAATCCCTTCTGGCGGTGACCGCCCGCACCTCGGACAACTTCAAACAGGCCCTACCGGACCACCAGAAGGTGTTTGAGGCGATTCAGGCACGCGACGCACAAAGCGCACTGCACCGCATGGCCGGCCTGCTTTCCGATACCCGCTCGCTGATGAAACGGGCCGTCATCCCCCTGTGAGCTGCAGTAAATGTAAACAGGATTTATTTGTATGATGATTTAGCCTTTACAGCTACAATTTCGCGGCAACTCCTTCTTTACCTCAATGCAAACCCCTTCCCTTTCCGACTACGCGACCTACCCCAGCCTGGCTGGGCGTACGGTGTTTGTCACGGGCGGCAGCTCCGGCATCGGTGCTGACATCGTGATCGCCTATGCCCGCCAGGGCGCCAAGGTGGGCTTTACCGGCCGCAACGCTGAAGCCGCCGCCAAGGTCATCGAAGCTGCTTCTGCGCTGGGCCCCACACCTCTGTTTCTGCAAAGTGATGCCGCAGACGTAGCCGCCCTCAAGAGCGCGATCGCCACCACGGCCGAACGCTTTGGCGACATCGGCGTACTGGTGAACAACGTGGCAAACGACCAGCGCCACAACCTAGCCGACGTGACGCAGGAAGACTTCGACTGGCGCGTTGCCATCAATCTGCGTCCGGCTTTCTTTGCGGCGCAATCGGTAGTCGAGGGCATGAAGCGACTGGGCGGCGGGGCCATCGTCAACCTCGGCTCCATCAGCTGGATGATCAAAGGCGCGGGTTACCCCGTGTACGCCACCTGCAAGTCGGCCACCGTGGGGCTGTCCCGCAGCCTGGCCCGTGACCTCGGCAAGCTCAACATCCGGGTGAACACCTTGTCACCCGGCTGGATCATGACCGAGAAGCAGCTAACCATGTGGGTGGACGAAGCCGGCGAAAAAGCGATGGACGAGAACCAATGCCTGCCCGGACGCATCGTCGGCAGCGACGTAGCCAATATGGCTTTGTTCCTCTCCGCCGATGACAGTCGCATGGTGACTGCGCAAGACTTTGTGGTGGATGCCGGATGGACCTGAGTACACCCACCATTCGCAGCGTCTGGCCTGCTGAACTGCTTCTGGGCGAAGGCCCGCTGTGGCATGCCGCCTCCGAACGTTTTTTCTTCGTCGACATCCACGGCAAAGCTCTGCACGCCTGGACACCTGCATCCGACGCGCGCCAGAGCTGGCCCATGCCCGAACGCATCTGCTGGCTGGTGCCGCGCGCCGATGGCGACGGATTCATGGCCGGCATGCAATCGGGCTTTGTGCGTCTTTGGCTGGAGCCAGCGCTGCGCATCGAGGCCATCGGCAGCCCACACGCAGATGAACCATTGGTGCGTCTCAACGATGCGAAAGCCGATTGCCATGGCCGCATTTGGGCAGGCTCCATGCACAACGACGACGCCAGCCAGCAGCGCGGCCGCCTGACACGGCTATCGCCCGAGGGCACCATGCAAGTGGTGGAAAGCGGCATCTATATTGCCAACGGCCCTGCCATTGCGCACGACGGGAGCTGGATGTTGCACACAGACTCCTTCCTGGAAACGGTCTACCGCTATGACCTTTCGCCCCAAGGCGAGCTGTCGGGGAAAACAGTGTGGAACACGTTTGGCGGAGAACAGGGCTCGCCCGATGGCATGACCCTGGATCGCGACGGCAATGTTTGGGTTGCTTTCTGGGGTGGGGCCTGCATTCGCCAATTCACACCGGCAGGCACATTGCTGCGTACGATTGCATTGCCCGCACCGCAAATCACCAGCATGGTCTTTGGCGGACCCAATTTGGACCAATTGCTGGTCACCAGCGCGCGCGTTGGCCTGGACGACGCCACGCTTGAGCGCTATCCCTTGGCAGGCAGCATCTTTGTCCTGGAACCTGGTGTGCAGGGCGTCCTTCCCTGCACGTTCGGCTAAAGCTCAGCGGCCCGCGCGCAGCCGTCGGCGGCTGTCGCGGGCGTTGGGCAACCAACCACGCCACAACCAACGCGCCAGCAGCAGCAAGCCACGGATCCATTCGTCGATGGCATAGGCCATCCAGACCCCGGGCAGCCCGAACATGCGACCCAACCAAAAAGAGCCAAACCCCAGCACCAGCACCAGTGATGCCACGCTGGAGGCAGCCGGGTAAATGGCGTCCCCGGTAGCACGCAGAGCGCCGTTGAGAATCAGGTTGAACACCCGACCGGTTTCCAGCGCCAACGAGATCCACAGCAAGGTCTGCGCAGCTTGGATCACCGCAGGGTCCTTGGTAAACATGCGCATCAGCCAAGGTGCCCCCAAGGCTGCCAGCAAAGCCAGCGAGCCCGAGGCCAGCAGCCCATTGCGTACCGCCTTGCGCACCAGGCCATTTGCGACCCGCAGGTCCCCTGCCCCCACCAGTCGCCCCACCATAATTTCGCAGGCCCAACCAATAGCCATGCTGGTCAACAGTACGTACTTGAGCAACTGCAGTGTGTAAGAGTGGGTGGCCAGTGCCGTCACCCCCAACCGCGCAGTCGCAGCCACCGACACCATAAAAGCACCGCGATACGCCACTTCCACTCCCGCGCCCGGCAAGCCAACACGCAGCACCGGCCACAGATCGTTCCAGCCAGCAGCCCACCAGTCCCGGGCTTGCGGCACCAACTGCATGCGGATACGCCAAAACCACAGGTGCATGACCAGCCCCAGAGCGCGACTGACCAGCATGGCGATCGCATAGCCCTCCAGGCCAATGCCATCCCATTCTCCCCAGCCTCGCATCAATACTGCGGCCAATGCCAGATGGCTGCTGTGCATGACAATCATGACCTTGAGAGAGTCGCGCGAGAACAGATGGGCTCGCAACACGGATGCCATGCTGAGGTTGTAGGCTTCCAGCATCAAGGCGGGTGCAAACCATTGAAGAAATGGCGCAGCCAAGGCCACGATGGCGTCGGGTGCATTGAGCCAGTCCAGCACAAGGTCGTTGCCGGCCACCACAATGCACACCACCAGCGCACCAGCCCAGGTACTGGCACCCAAGGCCAACAAGGCGGCACGCCGTGCCGAGGCGTGCTGCTCGCCACCCAAATACTGCGTGACCACCACCCCCAGGCCGATGGCCAGCACCCGAAACACCACAAACAAGGTTTCCAGAATCTGGTTCACCAACCCAAAGGCCCCGGCAGCGGCATCCGAAGTTTGGGAGGCCAGCCACAGGCCACCCATCGCCACACTCATGCCTAGCAGGAACTCGCCCAACAAGGGGCCGGCAATCATGTTGAGGCGGGGGCGGTCAGGCGCAGTCATGGCCACCGACCTTAGCGTAAAACGAGCATCCGTGCTTCAAAAGGACGCAGGGTGCAAGCGCGGACGCTGTCGGCGGCGTTCACCACGTAGTTGGCTATCAGTAGCTGCTGCTGTTCGAACGCCACGTTGGGCGGCAGTACAAAGACCTGCTCGCGGGGGGTGAAGTTGCAGACCACCAGCAACACCTCGTCACCCAGCGTACGTATATAAGCATAGACGTTCGGATCCTCGGGCTGCAGCAAGGCATACCGCCCCTCCACCAGCACGGGCAGCTGTTTGCGCAAGGCGATCAGGCGGCGGTAGTAGTGCCATACCGAGTCTGCATCGTCCCGGGCCTGGGCGGCATTCACCTCGGTGTGGTTCGGGTTGGTCTGCATCCATGGTGTGCCAGTCGTAAAGCCCCCGTGGGCCGTCGCATCCCACTGCATGGGGGTGCGTGCGTTGTCACGGCTTTTGACGTGGATGCGCGCCAGCACCTCAGCAGGCGCCTCGTGCCGGTCCTGCACCGCCTCGCGGTACATGTTCAACGTTTCAATGTCGCGGTAGTCTTCGATGCGGGCAAATCGGACATTGGTCATTCCCAGCTCTTCGCCCTGGTACACATAGGGCGTGCCCTGCAGGCCATGCAGAAAGGTGGCCAGCATTTTTGCCGAGGCAACACGGTACACGCCGTCGTCGCCCCAGCGCGAGACAGGGCGCGGCTGGTCGTGGTTGCTCAGGTACAGGCTGTTCCAGCCGGTCTGCCACAGCGCGTCCTGCCAGCGCGACATGCTGGCCTTCAGGTCGGTCAGCGCCAGGGGCTTGAGCGCCCACTTGCCCCGGCCATCGCCGGGGATGGCGTCTAGGTCCATGTGCTCAAACTGGAACAGCATGTTGAGCGCACCGGTATATACGTTGGTGATGTCCTGACCCTGCTGGATGGTGGCCAGCGGGGCCTCGCCCACGGTGAGGGTTTCGTAATGGTCCAGCACCTGAGCCTTCATCTCGCGCAGGAACTCCAGTAGGCGCGGGCCATTGGTCACCATGCCAAAGCTGGGCTGCAGATGGCCCGCGCGAATCACGGGCGCGTCAGGCAGACCTGCAGGCTTGGAAATCATGTTGATCACATCCATGCGGAACCCGTCCACGCCCTTGTCCAGCCAGAAGCGCATCAGCGCATAGACCTCTTGCCGGACCTTGGGGTTCTCCCAGTTCAGGTCGGGCTGCTTCTTGGAGAACATGTGCAGGTAGTACTCGCCCGTGGCCGGGTTGGGCTCCCACACCGAACCGCTGAACGCGGCTTCCCAGTTGTTGGGCAAGCTGCTATCGGCGGGCATATCGCGCCAGATGTAGTAGTCGTGGTACGGGTTGTCGCGGCTTTGGCGGGCCTGCTGGAACCAGGGGTGCTCATCCGATGTGTGGTTGACCACCAGGTCCATCATGAGCCGGATGCCACGCGCGTGCATACCGGCCAGCATGGTGTCGAAGTCGGCCATGGTGCCGAACTCGTCCATGATGGCGCGGTAGTCGCTAATGTCGTAGCCGTTGTCGTCGTTGGGCGAGCGGTAGACCGGCGAGAGCCAGACCACGTCCACGCCCAGCGCTTTCAGGTAGTCCAGTCGGGAGGTGATACCCGGTAGGTCGCCGACGCCATCACCATTGCTGTCGCAAAAACTGCGCGGGTAGATCTGGTAGACCACCGACTGCTTCCAATCGGCGGCGGGCATGGGGCGCGCATCCGCCATGAAGGCCACGACTCAGCCCAGGCGGTAGTAGGCACCACCCCAGGGGGCGAGCTGCAGCGTGTTGCCGGTGCGCGGTGTGTCGGCCAAACCACTGCCCTCCACGGCACTAGCGCCAGCAAAGGCGGCGGGAAGGTCCCACTGCGCAGCCGTGTCGCTGAAGTTGAAGACACACAGCAGTTGTACACCGTCAAAGACCCGCACAAAGGCCAGCACCTGCGGATGCGCAGGCAACACGCTGAGCGTGCCATGGATCAGCGCTGGCTGAGCCTTGCGCCACCGCAGCAAGCGCCGGTAGAAGTGCAGCAAGGATGCAGCATCGCGCTCCTGCGCATCCACAGCCAGCGCGCGGTGTGGCTCGATCACGGGCAACCACGGGGCCGCAGGTTGGGCCGCGCTGGAAAAGCCCAGATCGGCCGCGTCTTTGGCCCACGGATGGGCGGTACGGCAACCGTCGCGGCCTTTGAACTCCGGCCACATGGTGATGCCATAAGGGTCTTGCAGATCCTCAAACGCAATGTCGGCTTCGGGCAGACCCAGCTCGTCGCCTTGGTAAATGCACGGCGAACCGCGCAGGCTCATCTGCAGCGCCGCGCCCAAGCGCAGCAGGTCCGGGTGGGCAGCCTGCGTGCCCTGCCCCCAGCGGCTGGCCACGCGCACCACGTCGTGGTTAGAGAGCGCCCAGCAGGGCCAGCCCCCAGGTGCTACCTCTTCAAAGCGCTGCACAAAACCACGGAAGTGCGCCGCACTGTGGCCGGTGCCGAGCAGGTCAAAACAGTAGGCCATGTGCAGCTTGTCGCCACCGCTGGTGTACTCGGCCACGCGGGCCAGGCCATCGTCATCACCAATCTCGCCCACCATAGTGGTGTTGGGGTATTGGTCCAGCAGCGCGCGCAGGCGGCGCAAGAACGCCAAGTTCTCAGGCTGACTCTTGTCGTACTTGTGCCACTGCCAGCCATAAGGGTTGACGGCGTTGACAGCCGGGTCCTCACCATCGGGGCGGCCACGGGCCGGGTTATCGCGCAGCTGCGCGTCGTGGAAGTAGAAATTGGCGGTGTCCAGGCGGTAGCCATCAACACCGAGGTCCAGCCAGAACTTCACCGTTTCCAGCAAGGCATTCTGCACTTCGAGGTTGTGGAAGTTCAGGTCCGGCTGGCTGGTCAGAAAGTTGTGCATGTAGTACTGGCAGCGACGCGTGTCCCACTGCCAGGCGCTACCGCCAAAAATGGACAGCCAGTTATTGGGCGGCGTGCCATCGCTCTTCGCGTCAGCCCATACGTACCAGTCGGCCTTGGGGTTCGTGAGGCTGGAGCGGCTTTCCACAAACCAGGGGTGCTGGTCGGAGCTGTGGGAGAGCACCTGGTCGATCATGACCTTGAGGCCCAGCGCGTGGGCACGGTCCACCAGCCTGCGGAAGTCGGCCACGCTGCCGAACATGGGGTCCACATCGCAGTAGTCACTGACGTCGTAGCCGAAGTCCTTCATTGGACTCTTGAAGAACGGTGAGAGCCAGATGCCGTCGGCGCCCAGCGCCGCCACATAGTCCAGCTTGGCCGTGATGCCATTGAGGTCGCCAATGCCGTCGCCGTTGCTGTCGGCAAAACTGCGGGGGTAGATTTGGTAGATGACGCCGCCGCGCCACCAGTTGTCATTCGATGCTTTGGTCATACAGAAAAAGGAAAGGGAAAACTACTTGACGGAGCCTGACAGCAGGCCACGCACAAAGAAACGTTGCAACGAAAAGAACACCGCCACCGGCACCGCGATCGACACAAAGGCACTGGCGGTCAGGATTTCCCAGCTCTCGCCACGTGAACCCAGCAGGTCGTTGAGCTTGATGGTCAGCACGATTTGGTCGGGCGCCTTGCCCAGGAACACCAGCGCGATGAGGAAGTCATTCCAGACCCAGAGGAACTGGAAAATGGCAAAGCTGGCCAGCGCCGGGATGGACAGCGGCAGCACGATGCCCGTGAAAATCTGGAAATGCGAGGCACCATCCATGCGCGCGCTCTCGATGATGTCACGGGGCAGCGACGCAATGTAGTTGCGCAACAGATAGATGGCCAGTGGCAAGCCAAAGGCCGAGTGCGCCAACCACACCCCAAGGTAGGACTTGGACTCCATGCCAAAGGATTCACCCAATTGGTTATAGAGGCGTAAGAGCGGAATCAGCGACATCTGCAACGGCACCACCAGCAGGCCTACCACCACCACAAACAGCCACTTGCGCCCCGGAAACTCCATCCAGCTGAAAGCATAGGCCGCAAAGGCCGCAATCAGGATGGGGATAAAAGTGGCCGGAATAGTGACCTTGAAGGTGTTGAGAAAGGCCTGGCCCACGCCCTCACCCGCGACCACTTTTTCGTAGTTCTGCGTGAGGAACACGGGGGGCGACTCGGCGACGTAGAACACGCGGATGCCACGGTCCTTGTCGTACGGTCCATTGAGCTCCAAGCGGTAGGCTCCATCGGCGGCCACGGTCAGCGTGCCATCGGGCTTGCCGTCTTCCTCGTCGAAGACCTGGCCATCGCCGACCTCGGCCACGGTACCCGCGGCAAACTCTTTGGGGTTGGACGACTTGAGCGAGAACTGCTTGATACGCACTGCAGACTGCTCGCCGAAGAGCAGCCCTTTGATGACGGTCTTGTCGCCTTCTTGCACGGCGCTTTGTGCACCACCGGTGCGTCGCATATCCGCACGGGTCTGGGTGGACAAGGCGGTCCACCAGCCACTGGAGACCAGCTGTTGCTTGTCGCGGAAGCTGGAAACAAACAGGCCAAAGGTGGGCAAGACCCACACCAGCACAATGGCCAGTAGCAAGGCTTGGGCCGCCAGCGATGGCAGGCTAAAGTATTTTTTCATCGTTGAGCCTCCTCGGTGCGGAACCGGCGGATGTTGAAAGCCATGACCGGAATCACCGCGAACATGAGCACCATGGCCAACGTGGAGCTTCGCCCATAGTCACCACCGCCCCGGAACATCCAGTCGTACATCAGGTTGGCCAGCACACTGGTGTCCCACTGGCCACCGGTCATGGCCATCACAATGTCAAACACCTTGAGCACCGTGATGGTGATGGTGGTCCAGACCACGAGCACGGTGGACATGACCTGCGGCACCATGATTTCAAAAAAGATCTGAATCTCGCTGGCGCCATCGATACGCGCCGCTTCAATGGTTTCGTGCGGCACGCCACGCAGCGCGGCCGACAAAATCACCATGGCAAAGCCGGTCTGGATCCAGATCAGGATGGCCATGAGGAAGAAGTTGTTCCAAAACGGCACCGTCACCCAGGCCTGGGGCTCAAAACCCATGCCCATCACCATGGCGTTCAAGATGCCAATCTGTTCGGCGTCGGGGCCACGGAAGTCATAGACAAACTTCCAGATCACACTGGCACCCACAAAACTGATGGCCATGGGCATGAACACCATGGACTTGGCAAAGCCACCCCACCACACGCGGTCGGCCAACACCGCCACGATCAGGCCCAGCGCGGTAGCCGCTGCCGGCACCACCAGCAGCCACATGAAGTTATTGCGGATGGTGATCAAAAAATTCTGGTCCACCAGCACCCACTGGTAGTTGGCCAATCCCACAAACTGTTCGCCGGTGGCATCAAAAAAGCTCAGGCGGAAGGTTTCAAACAGGGGGTACAGCAGGTACACGCCCAGCAGTAACAGCGCGGGCGCCAGGAACAACCACGGCCGCACACGAGAACGCAGGCGTTCGCGCCCGGGTTTGCTGCCCATGGGCAGATGAACGATCTTGTCGAGCAGGAAATTGGAGCCGGCAAAGTACAGCAGGCAAAACGCAATGCTGACCACTACCGCAGTCAGGGTCTGGAAGATTTGATCGGTCATGGGACCCACTCTTGTGCGTAGCGTGAAGAAGAATTCAAAAGGGTCGGCAGCCCACAGGCCGCCGACCGTAAGACGCGCACCCTTGCGCTGTCAGAGGAGAGGCTTACTTGATGGCGTCCCAGCTCTTCTGGATTTCGTCGGCCACTTGCTGGGCAGACTGGCCACCCGAGTAGTTAACCATGCCCTTCCAGAAGCTGCCCGCACCCACGGCGCCAGGCATCAGATCGGAGCCGTCAAAGCGGAAGGTGGTGGCGTTTTGCAGGATCTCGCCTTGCTTCTTCAGCGACGCGGTCTTGTACTTGGCCAGGTCCACACCCTTGTGCGGTGTCAGGAAACCGCCTTCGGCCATCCAGATTTCATGCGACTGGGGATGCTGCAGGTACTCCATGAACGCACGGGCGCCCTTGCTGTCCTTGGTGATGGTCAGGATGGTGCCGCCGCCCAGAACCGGGTTGCCCAGCTTCTTGCTGGCAAAGGACGGGAAGTAGAAGAAGTCCGCTTCATCCGCCTTGCCTTCGGGGAAGAAGGCGGGGATGAAGGACGCCTGGCGGTGCATGTAGCACTTGGGGGGCGAACCGAACAGACCCTTGGGGCTGTCCTTGAAGCTCACGGTGGCCACGGCCTTGGCGCCGCCGTCCACATAGGCGTCATTCTTGGCAAACCAGCCGTAGGCCTCAATGGCGTCGACAACGCGCTTGTCGTTGAACTTGACCTTGTTGCTCACCCAGCCGTCATACACCTCGGGCGTCTGCGTGCGCAACATCATGTCTTCCACCCAGTCGGTGGCGGGCCAGCCGGTAGCCGCATCCGAGCCCAGGCCGATACACCAGGGCTTGCCACCGTCGGCGGCGATTTTCTTGGTCAACGCTTGCAGCTCTTCCATGGTCTTGGGCACTTTGTAGCCCTTTTCCTTGAAGTTTTCGGGCAGGTACCAGACCAGGCTCTTCACGTTCACGTTGTAGAACATGCCGTAGAACTCTTTTTTGCCCGCCTTGTTGGCGTAGGTGCCCAGATCGGCCCAGGAGCTGCCGGCGGCATAGTTCTTCTTCACCCACTCTTGCGCCTTGGGGCCTAGGGGCTTGAGGCCGTCGATGGCAGCCATGTTGGCGGCCAGGCCTGGCTGGGGAAACACCGAGATGTTGGAGGGCGAACCCGCCTTGATGTCGATCACGATCTGTTGTTCAGAGCTTTGCGAGCACGAGTGCTTCACGGTAGCGCCGGTGGCCTTCTCAAAATTGGCAATCACCTTCTTGAACATGCCTTCTTCGGCACCGGTCCAGGGGCAGGTGATGGTGATGACCTCACCCTTCAGGTCCGGGCCTTTGTAGTCCGCCGCCATCGCGGGGCTAACCAGTGTGCCCATTGCCAAAGCCGAAGCCCCAGCGATCATGGTTTTCTTGAACATCGTCTCTCTCCTCTTGGTGTGCTGCGGCCCATCCGCAGCACTTAAAAAACAGACACAGCAGGCGTCAGTCGACGCGCTTGCCCTCGGCATTGAAGCGGTACAGGTGCTCCGGCGCAAAGCCCAAAGCAATGGCACTCCCCGGCTCCAGGGCCAGCGTGCCGTCCATGCGGGCCGTCACCTCGCCATGTTCACGGCTGCTGACATAGGCAAAGGTTTCGTTGCCCAGTTGTTCGGAGTGTTTGAGCGTGCCCTGGATGGGGCCTTCGGCCAGCACCTTGAGGTGCTCGGGACGCAGGCCCACGTGGGCTACGTTGTGGCGCGCCGCCAATTCACCGCCCAGAATGTTCATCTGCGGTGAGCCGATGAAGCCCGCCACAAACAGGCTGGCAGGCTTGTTGTAGAGCTCCAGCGGGCGACCCACCTGCTCCACACGCCCCTTGTTGAGCACCACGATCTTGTCAGCCAGCGTCATGGCCTCGACCTGATCGTGGGTCACATAAACCATGGTGGCGCCCAGACGGCGGTGCAGTGTGGCCAGTTCCACGCGCATCTTGGTGCGCAGCGCGGCATCCAGGTTGGAGAGCGGCTCGTCAAACAAAAACACCTTGGGGTCGCGCACGATGGCTCGGCCAATCGCCACGCGCTGGCGCTGGCCGCCCGACAGGGCCTTGGGCAGGCGGTCCAGGTATTCCGTGAGCTGCAGGATGTCAGAGGCCTCGCGCACGCGGCGCTCGATTTCAGCCTTGGGTGTCTTGGCGATTTTGAGCGCAAAGGCCATGTTGTCGAACACCGTCTTGTGCGGATAGAGCGCGTAACTCTGGAACACCATGGCCACGCCGCGTTCGGACGGCCCCAGGTCGTTGACACGCACGCCGCCGATGTTGAGGTCACCGCCAGAAATGTCTTCCAGGCCGGCAATCATGCGCAGCAAGGTGGTCTTGCCGCAGCCCGAAGGGCCGACAAAGACGGTGAACTCTCCGGGCTCGATGTCCAGATCGATGCCATGGATGACATCGGCCTTGCCGTAGTTTTTGACGATTCCGCGCAAACGGACATCGGACTGACTCATATGCATGCTCCTGACGGTGGGACAGCGGCATTCCGCTACGCATCAAAATGTAATCAGATTACAAACTTCAAGATTCAGGGAAAACCCTCGAAATTCTGCGCAAAGGCCAAATTTCAAAACCGATTTTGTCCAATGAAGAAACAAAACACGATTGAATACAGTTTTGCACTGAAAAAGTAATGGGGTTACACGCCAGTTACCGGCGGCAAGGCCCAACCCAGCAACTCCGCCAAGCGGCAGACCACCCATTGCGCTTCAGGCGGCGTGACCACCGCCGCCTCGCCCAGCAACCCTTGGTGGACGCGCGACAGCACATCCGACTCGGCAATCCCGAGGCTGAATTCCATGTCTTTGGCGGTGGTGGTGAGCAGTTGGGCCAGGTCTTCGCACAGTTCGTAGCGCTGTGCGACCTCGTGCCAAGGCGCATTCAGGCGTTGTCGCCGGGTATCGGTGTAAAGCGCCAAGAAACTCTGCGGAATTTCGATCTGGTAGTCATCAGACATAAGGCATCCCTGCGATTCGGTGCAGACCTGCGCCGCTGGACAGGTCTGGCACTCATTTATTAGCCAAATATGGCTCTATTTCTTATGGATACTGCGCAAACCGCTATTAAATAAATAGCAATTAAACCAAAGGCGGCAGCAAACCGGCCGCGCGCAATTTGTCCTTCTTGCTCGGGCGATGGCCCTTGATGCCACCGGCCAGCGTGGCCACGGGCGCCGTGGCTGTGGGCACAAAACCCGCCACCTGTTCCCGCGCAATGCTGATGCGATTGCGCTTTTCGATGAGGCGGAGATGCGCCTCCATATCCGCACTGACAAAACTCACCGCCAAGCCACTGGCACCGGCGCGTGCGGTGCGGCCAATTCGGTGGGTGTAGTCGGTGGCCGATCGCGGCAGATCAAAGTTCACCACCACCGGCAGGTCGCCGATGTCGATACCGCGTGCCGCCACGTCGGTGGCCACCACCACCTGGATGGCCGAGGCCTTGAAGTCCATCAGCACCTGGGTGCGCTTACCCTGGCTCAGCTGCGCATGGAAGGGCTCAGCGAGCAGCCCGGCTCGGCGCAGCTTGTCGGCCACCATTTCGGCGGCGTACTTGGTGGCCACAAACACCAGCACGCGGCTCCAGCCGTGTTCGGCCATCAGATGGCGCAAGAGCGGGGTGCGCTGGTTTGTATCCACCTGGATGGCACGCTGGGCGATGTCGGGCTGCTCGCCCTCTTCGGCTACCACGTTCACCTCCACCGGGCTGCGCAGGCTGGCCTGTGCCATGGCACGCACCGCAGGGGCGAAGGTGGCCGAATACAGCAGGCTCTGATGGCGCTGCGGCAATAGGCTGCGAATGCGGTCCAGCTCCGCGGCAAAACCCAGATCCAGCAGGCGGTCGGCCTCGTCCAGCACCAGGGTCTGCACCGCGCCCAGGCTCAGCGCGCGGTGGTCGATCACGTCCAGCAAACGACCCGGCGTGGCCACCACAATGTCGGTGCCACCGCGCAGACCCATGAGCTGCGGGTTGATGGACACACCACCAAACAATACAGTCACACGCGCGGCCTGCCCAGCATGCTGGGCCAGCGTGCGCAGCGTGTCGCCCACCTGGGTGGCCAGCTCGCGCGTGGGCACCACCACCAAGGCGGCGGCCTGGCGCGGCTTGTGTGCAGGGCGCGCGGCCAGTTGGGCCAGCAGCACCAAGGCGTAGGCCGCAGTTTTGCCTGAACCGGTTTGCGCGCAAGCCAGCACGTCCCGCCCACCCAGGGCCACGGGCACGGTCTGGGCCTGCACGGGCGTGGGCAACACAAAGCCCTGCAGCACCATGGCATGCGCAAGTGCTGGGGAAATACCGAGGTCGGAAAAAGGCATGGCGTAAGGAACCCAGTGGGCAGTAAACGGGACGAGAAGAAAAAGGGGAAGGAGTGGGTCAGGCGCAAGCCGGGGTGTCAGCCGGCGTAACCCATCACCGCAACAAAGTGGCAGCCAGTGCCGGCCACCACAAAGCCATGCCAGATGGCATGCGCGTAACGGATGCGCGAATCCAGCACGAAGAACACCACGCCCAGCGTGTACGCCAAGCCGCCGGCCACCAGCCAGACCAGGCCTTGCGTGGGCACACGCTCGACCAGCGGCACAGCAGCAATCAGCACCAGCCAGCCCATCCCGAGGTACAGGCCGGTGGAAATCCAAGGGTGGGACAGCTTGTCGGTGGACTTGAGAATGACGCCAACCACCGCCAGCGCCCACACCAAGCCAAACAGGGTCCAGCCCCAGGCGCCGTAGAGCGCACCCAGCGCAAACGGGGTGTAACTACCGGCAATGAACAGAAAAATCGCGCAGTAGTCCAGTTTGAGGAACACCCGTTTGGCGCGCCCATTGGGCAGTGCGTGGTACAGCATGGATGTGAAGTACAGCAGCACCATGGTCACGGCAAACACCACAGCACCCACCTGGCTGGCAGTGCTGAGATCGCGCGCAGCCGCCATCAGAAAGGGCACGGCACCGATCGCCGCCAGCAGCGCCAAGCCGTGGCTGACACTGTTGGCGATTTCTTCACCCAGGCTTTGGAGTCGTACGGTCATGCCCCGATTGTCGCAGCTTGGGCTCACAACAGCGGGCGCAACTCCCGCGCTGCATCCTGCAGCACCGGCAGCAGATCGCGCTGCAAGTCTTGCGCCGTCCAACGGTGCGGTGCGGCCACCACATTGAGGGCGGCCACCGTGTGACCTTGCGCGTTGCGCAGGGGCACCGCCAGGGCCAGCACGCCCAGCTCATGCTCTTCGCTCGCCAGGAAGAAATCTTGTTTGCGCGCCACGTCAATGCTTTGGCGCAGAGTCTTGGTATCGGTCACGGTGTGCGCGGTCAAGCGGCGCAGGGGCTGCGCCTTGATCCAGGCGGCAAGCTGCGGCTTGGGCAAGGCCGCCAGCAGCAGGCGCCCGGTGGAGGTGGCATGCGCGGGCAGGCGCGCGCCCAGGTGCAGCCCGTAGGCCAGCACCTGGGCTTTGCCCGAGGGCGAGCTGCGCCAGTCATTGCCGCTGCGCGCCACGATCACCACCTCGTGCCCATCCAGCACCACGGCCGAAAACGACTCCTGCGTCTGCGCCGCCAGCCGGTTGAGCGTGGGCTGCAGCACACGCGGCATGCGCGCGGATGCTAGGTAGCTGCCGGAGAATCGCAGCACCTTGCTGGACAACCAGTAGTAGCTGCCATCGGTCTCCAGGTAGCCGAGATAAGCCAGCGTGAGCAAGTGGCGGCGCGCCGCGGCCCGCGTGATGCCCGCACGCTGCGCCGCCAGCGTGGCATTGAGGCGCTGGCGCTCGGTGTCAAAGCTCTCCAGCACCGCCATGCCTTTGGCCATACCTGCAATCAGGTCAGCTTTGGCAATACCAGGATGGGGGTCGATCGGGGGCATGGAATGGCCTTGATAAAGTTGCGCGATTATCGAGCAAGCGCTCCAATCATCGCGCAAATGGCCTCTGCTAGCGTGGCACTCCGCAGGCGCCAGACCTAAGCTTGCGCCATAGTTTTTTGATTGCGAGCATCCATGCGTACCCAAGTTGCCATCATCGGTGCCGGCCCATCAGGTTTACTGCTGGGCCAGCTTTTGTACAAGGCCGGCGTTGACGCCGTCATCCTGGAGCGCCAGAGCGGCGACTACGTGCTTTCGCGCATCCGCGCCGGGGTACTGGAGCAGGTGACCACCGACCTGCTGGACGAGGCGGGCGTGGGCGCGCGCATGCACGCCGAAGGCCTGGCACACACCGGCTTTGACATGCTGTTCCAGGAAACCCGCCACCGCATCGACCTGCACACCCTGACGGGCGGCAAGCAGGTCATGGTCTACGGCCAGACCGAGGTCACCCGCGACCTGATGGCCGCACGCCAGGCCGCCGGCCTGACGACGGTCTACGAAGCTCGCAACGTCAGCGTGCATGACTTCGACGGTGCGCAGCCCTATGTGCTGTACGAGAAAGACGGCCAGCAGCACCGGCTGGACTGCGACTTCATCGCGGGCTGCGACGGCTTCCACGGCGTCTGCCGCGCCAGCGTGCCCGCGGGCGCCATCACAGAGTTTGAGAAGGTCTACCCCTTTGGCTGGCTGGGCCTGCTAGCCGACACACCGCCGGTGCACCACGAGCTGATTTACGCCAACAGCCGCCGCGGCTTCGCCCTGTGCTCGCAACGCAGCGCCACGCGCAGCCGCTACTACCTGCAGGTTCCGCTGACCGACAAGGCCGAGGCCTGGTCCGACGATGCGTTCTGGCAAGAGCTGCGCCTGCGCTTGGACCCCGAGGCGCGTGAAATACTGGTGACTGGCCCGTCCCTGGAGAAAAGCATTGCGCCGCTGCGCAGCTTTGTGACCGAACCCATGCGTTTTGGCCGGATGTTCCTGGCCGGCGATGCCGCCCACATCGTGCCGCCCACAGGCGCCAAGGGCCTGAACCTAGCGGCCACCGACGTGAAATACCTGTCTACGGCCTTCATCGAGTTCTACCTGGAGCGCTCCAGCGCCGGCATTGACCATTACTCGCAGCGCTGCCTGCAGCGCATCTGGAAGGGAGAGCGGTTTTCGTGGTGGTTCACCAGCCTGATGCACCAGTTCCCAGGAGAAGGCGCCATTGGGTACAAGCTGCAGGAAGCAGAACTGGCCTACCTGGTGCAATCGCAGGCGGCCTCGACCGTGCTGGCCGAAAACTACGTGGGCTTGCCACTGTGAGAGGGTTGGTGCGGCTGGCGGGGATCGAACCCACGACCCTTGGCTTCGGAGGCCAATACTCTATCCACTGAGCTACAGCCGCGTCCAGAAGAGTGGGCATTGTAGGTGTTTTCGCAGAGGGCCCCCGTTATAATCCGCAGCTGTTTCGAAGCCCCCGACTTTTTTGAGGACACCCATGAGCGACACCAGCCACGCGACCGCGCACGATGAGGCCCATACCGGCCCCATCAAGACTCCCAAGCAATTGTTGCTGGCGGCTTTTTTCTCGTTCGTGATCCCCATCTTCGTGATCATCGGTCTGGTGTACTACGTCACCTCGGACAACAAGCCCGCTGCTGGCACGGTGAACGCTGAAAAAGCCCTTGCCGAGCGCATCCAAAAGGTCGGCATGGTCGAAATCCGCGATGCCAACCGCGAAATGAAAACCGGCGAGCAGGTGTTCGCTGCCCAGTGCGCAGCCTGCCACGCAGCTGGCCTGGCCGGCGCCCCCAAGTTTGGCGACGCGGGTGCCTGGAGCGCCCGCATCAAGACCGGCTTTGATGCCTTGTTGAACTCTGCCCTCAAGGGCAAGGGTGCCATGGGTGCCCAGGGTGGCGGTGACTTGGACGACTTTGAAATTGCCCGCGCCGTGGTCTACATGGCAAACGGCAGCGGTGGCAAGTTTGACGAGCCCAAGAAGGCTGCAGCCCCCGAAGCCGCCAAATAAGCTCCCAGGCGAAGCTCCCCCCCATCAAGCCGACATGCGTGTCGGCTTTTTTGTTGCCAATTTCAAGCCATATTGGCCTCTAGGCATCGCAGTTACTGCGCCCAAAGCTACTATTTTGATAGCGAACTAAGCGCCTGCGGACTCGGGGCATAGGCGAAGCGTTGGGGCAAGTCTGCCCGGTGCACCTCGTGCAACGTCCACAGCCCTTGCTCCAGCGCTTGGGCGGCGCGGCCGGTGTCCTGGGTGTGGACCAGACCAAAGCCCAGGTCGGTGTTGAGGTAGAGCCAGCCTTCTTCATCCAGCAGGGCCTGCTGGACCTGAGCCGGGGCGCCCGTGTGAGCCGTCACCATGCCATCATCGGCCACACGCCAGACCCAGGGCGTGGCCTCCAGCTCCACAAACACCCGCTGCGGGCCATTCTGGAAGAACCAGCTCCCACCAGCATCGGCCGCGTAATTGCGCGCGATGAAGGCAATCAACTTCTCGTGCTGCAGGCGGCTGCCCTTGGCGCCGGGGCGGCCGCTGGCGAAGGCACCAGCAGCCTGGGCCGCGTCGTCACGCATGAACCACTGGCCACGCGCGTCCAGGCCCAGCCAGCCGTAGCAGTCTGGCACGTTGGGCCACTTGGCCATGGCTTGTTTGACGATGTCGTCCATGGGCTGCGTTCTCAGGGCAGATGGCGGCGCAGCCAGCCGCCGACAGCGTCGGGCATGGTGCGCACATGGCCGGGCACCGGCCCCTGCGGAAAGCCCACGTGGCCGCCGTGTGCAGGTTGCCACAGCGTGACATGCGCGCCCACTTCGGCCTGCGACGGCAGACACCAGGCGGGCACAAAGGGGTCGTTGCGCGCGTTGACCACCAGCGCCGGCACGCGGATTGCGGCCAAGTGCGGTTTGGCCGAGGCACGGGCCCAGTAGTCCTCAGTGCTTTTAAAGCCGTGCAGCGGCGCGGTGAAGATGTTGTCGAATTCGTACAGATCGCGGGCTGCCTTCAGCGCCGCACCGTCGAACAGGCCAGGGTGCTGCTGCAGCTTCTGCAAGGCTTTTGGCACCATGGTGTTGAGGAACATGCGGGTGTAGACCATGCGGTTGAAGCCGCGGCCGATGGCGTAGCCGCCGGCGGCCAGATCGATGGGGGAGCACACCGCCGCCACGCCGCGCACCACAGCCGCAGCGCTGTCTCCCATTTCCTCGGCCCAGCGCAGCAGCGCGTTACCGCCCAGGGAGACGCCCACCGCGATGATGGGGCCCCGGTGGCGTGCACGGAACTGCTGCAGCATCCAGCCGACCTCAGCAAAGTCGCCCGAGTGGTAGGCGCGTGGGGCGTGGTTCAACTCGCCGCTGCAGCCACGGAAGTGCGGCACGGCATAGGCCATGCCATGGGTGTGGGCGAAATCGGCAAAGGCTTCGGCATAGTGGCTGCGGGAGCTGCCTTCCAGGCCATGGAACAACACCAGCAGCGGTCGCTCCTGGTCGAGCGACATCGACGGCCGCGGCGCAGAGTGGGAGCCAATCAACCAATCCACGTCCACAAAATCCGCATCCGGTGTGGCCCAGCGCTCGCGCTGGTACTGCGGGTGCGGGCCAAACACGCGGCGCGAGTACAGAGCGGGCCAGATGGTCTGCAGATTGCCGCCCGGCAACCACCGCGGCGCTACATAATTCATAGCTGTTTGCGCATATTCAGCGGGGGCTTTGGACATATTCAATGCAGAATCTGGGCACCAGCAGGAGCCTGGGCTGCGTCCTCGGCGGTGCCAGGGCTGGCGTGGTGCACCACCAGGCGCCAACCTTGCGGGGTCTTGTGGTAGACGTTGGTGGCCAACACATGTGCCTTGGCGGGGCCATCCGGGGTCATCACCTCCACCCGCTCCAGCACATGGTGCACCGCGCTGGCCAGTGAATCGACGCGGCGAATCTGCTCGGCCTGTACGTGTACCGCGCCGCCGTGGGCAAACAGGGCGTCAAATGCCGCGCGAATCGCCCCCACGCCCACCACCCGCGGGCCACCGGGGTGGATGCAGGCGATCTCGTCCTCGTCGGCCCAGCAGGCCATCAGTTTTTCGATGTCGCCGGTCTGCAGCGCCTCGTAAAACGCGGCTTCAATTTCGTCGGGGGTTCCGCCCAGGGCGGCGTGCAGGGTGGCTTTGTGTCGTGGCATGGGCCGATTCTCGCCCAACTCAGCGGCTGAGCCAGAGGCGTACGGTCTCTTGCACGGTCGCGTCCTTGCCGGGGCGAGCCAGTTCGGGTGGGGCAATGTGCACGCCTGCCGGCATCTCGCGCAGGGCCAGGTCGACCAGCACGGCCACATCGGCGGCACGCGGCGGCATCTCTTGGCTGGGCACCATGTAGGCGAAGATGGACAACATGCGATGCGCCAGCCACTCCAGCACATGGGCATGGTGCGGGGCCTGGGGTGCGGCAGCGGGGCGCACCAGCAGCAGGCGCTCAAAACCCATGCTGGCCACGGCCTGTTCGTCCAGGTTGGCCAAACCGGCTTTCAGTGCCTGGGGCAGTCGCCCCTGGTCGTGCGGCACCACCACCGCCAAGGTGTGCACGCCGCTGCGCAGCATCCAGGCGGCAAGGGCCGGCAGTTGCTCGGGGTGTGGCGTCCACAGCGCACGTTCACGGTCGTTGTACAGGCGCGGTGCATCAAACACGATCACCCCGACGCTGGCGGCTTGCAGCGGCCAGGTGGCAGGATCGTTTGAAGGCACATCGACCATCTGCACCCGGTCCAACGCGGGTGTCATGTCTTCTTGTGCCAACACCCGCAGCGCGCGGTAGTGGTGGCCTCCCGCCAGGCGCTGCAGCACCTCGGCGCCCAGCGTGCCCGCGGCTCCGGCGATCAGAGCTACCGGCAAGGGGGCGGTGGGTAGTGGGCCACGCTGTGCGGCCTGCAAGAGATGGGATACGGTCATGGCGCGTTGCTTAGGTAGCGCTCTATAGTACGGGCTGTTGCATTTGCAGGAGCGTCCCATGCGTTTGTCTTCTTTTCGGACCCGGGCCTGGCTGGCCGCAATAGCTGTTGCCGCGCTGCTGAGCGGGTGTGGTTACAACGACTTCCAGCGCCTGGATGAGCAGACCAAGGCCGCCTGGAGCGAGGTGCTGAACCAGTACCAGCGCCGCGCAGACCTGGTGCCCAATATAGTGGCCACCGTCAAAGGTGAGGCCGCGTTTGAGCAGGAAACACTGACCAAGGTGGTGGAGGCGCGAGCCAAGGCCACGTCCATCCAGGTCACGCCAGAGACGCTGAACAACCCTGAGGCGTTTTCCAAGTTCCAGGCCGCCCAGGGCGAGCTCGGCAGCGCGCTGAGCCGCCTGATGGTGGTCAGCGAACAGTACCCCAACCTGAAAGCCAACCAAGGGTTTAGCGACCTGCGGGTGCAGCTGGAAGGCACCGAGAACCGTATCACGGTGGCGCGCAACCGCTACATCCAGGCCGTGCAGGAGTACAACGTGCTGGCACGCAGCTTTCCTAGCAACTTGACGGCCATGGTGTTCAGCTACGCGCCCAAGCCTGCCTTTGCAGTGCAGAACGAAGCCGCCATCAGCGCACCGCCGGTGGTCGATTTCAACAAGAAGTAAGCCCGGATGCGCGCTTGGTTTGTCTGGCGCCAGCGATTGGTCGCCTGCTTGGCAGGTGTGGCCGTTTGGGCTTGTGCGGGCACGCTGCAAGCGCAGGGGCTGCAGCCGGTCCCCGCGCTGAGCAACCATGTGATTGACACCACAAGCACCCTGAGCGCGGCCGATCAGCAGGCGCTGGAAGCCAAGCTGGCCGCCTTCGAAACGGCTACCGGAACACAGCTGGTGGTGCTGATGGTGGCCAGCACGACCCCCGAAGACATTGCCAGCTATGCCAATCGGGTGGGCAATAGCTGGAAAATCGGCCGCAAAGACATTGGAGACGGCCTGATCCTGTTGGTCGCCAAAAACGACCGCACCCTGCGCATCGAGGTGGCCAAAACGCTGGAGGGCGCCATCCCCGACCTGATGGCCAAACGCGTGATCGACCAAGCCATTGCACCACACTTCAAGGAAGGCAACTTTGCGGGGGGCCTTAACGCGGGTGTAGAGCAACTGATGGCCTTGGTGCGTGGCGAAGCTTTGCCTGCGCCCGCCCCTTCGCGCGCAAGCCCGGCAGCGGGATTCCAGTGGATGGACCTGGCCGTGTTTCTGTTTTTTGCAGTGGCAGTAGGCGGCAGCATGGCGCGACGTGCCTTGGGCAACAAGCTGGGCTCCCTGACGACGGGCGGCATAGCGGGCTGCCTGGTGTTCTTCGTGACCAGCAGCCTGCTGCTGGCAGGTCTGGCAGCAGTGGCCGCACTGGTGTTGACCTTGCTGAGCAGCCTGAACAAACACACGCCCGGCCGCCACGGCGGTGCGTGGAGCAGCACCGGGTCGGGTGGCGGCGGCTGGAGTTCCAGCTCGGGGGGCGGAGGGTTCAGCTCGGGTGGTGGCGGCAATTTTGGAGGCGGTGGCGCCTCGGGAGGCTGGTGATGTGGTTGCGTATTCGGCGCCTTTTCAAACACCGATGGACAGAGGATGCCGATCGCACCATGTCCGCAGCAGTTGTGGCACGGCTGCAAAGCCGAATCGCTGCCAGCGAGACCCGTCACTCCGGTGAAATCCGCCTCTGTGTGGAGGCCGGCTTGCCCAATAGCTACCTGCTGCGCCCCGACAGCACATCTGCCCTGTTGCGCCAGCGGGCACTGGCCCAGTTTGGCCGCCTCCGGGTGTGGGATACCGAGCACAACAATGGCGTGCTGATTTACCTGTGTTTGGCGGAGCGTGCGATTGAACTGGTGGCGGACCGCGCCGTGGATCGCTTGGTTCCAACAACCCAATGGCCGGACCTGGTGCACCATTTGGCCAACGCGCTGCGGGCCGGCCAGTACGAGCAGGGCCTGACCCAGGCCGTCGATGCGGTGTGTGCTGTTCTGGCACAGCATTTCCCACTGCAGCCTGGCCAAGCCAATCCAAACGAATTGCCTGACACGCCAGTGCTGTCTTAGGGCGTCCAGAAACGACAAAACCGCCCGAAGGCGGTTTTGTGAGAGCAAGCGTGGAAGCTTACTTCTTGCGCAAGAACTTGCGTGCGGCGGCAATCTCAGCGGCCATCGCAGCGATCTCGGACTGAATCTTCGCGATGTCGATTTCGCTCTTCGCGTTCTTCAGCGCCTCTTCAGCCGCAGCTTTGGCAGCGTTGGCCTTCTCTTCGTCCAAGTCCGCACCACGGATCGCCGTGTCAGACAACACCGTGACGCAGTTGGGCTGCACTTCCAGAATGCCGCCGGCCACGAACACAAACTCTTCGCTACCGTCGGCCTTTTCGATGCGCACCGAGCCGGGCTTGATGCGCGTGATCAGGGGCGTGTGGCGGGGCTTGATACCCAGCTCGCCAGCCTCACCGGGAAGCGCCACGAAGACGGCTTCACCGGAGAAGATGGACTCTTCTGCACTGACCACATCAACGTGGATGGTGTTCATGTCTTAGACCTTCTTGGCTTTTTCGAAGGCTTCGTCGATGGTACCGACCATGTAGAACGCTTGCTCCGGCAGGTGATCGCACTCGCCGCCCACAATCATCTTGAAGCCACGGATGGTTTCAGACAGGGGCACGTACTTGCCAGGGGAGCCGGTGAACACTTCAGCCACGTGGAATGGCTGGCTCAGGAAACGCTGGATCTTGCGGGCACGTGCCACAGCCAGTTTGTCTTCAGGGGCCAAGTCGTCCATACCCATGATGGCGATGATGTCACGCAGTTCGCGGTAGCGCTGCAGCGTGCCTTGCACGGCGCGGGCAGTGTTGTAGTGGTCTTCACCCACAACCAAGGGATCCAGCTGGCGGCTGGTGGAGTCCAGAGGATCCACCGCAGGGTAGATACCCAGGGACGCGATGTCACGGGACAGCACCACAGTGGAGTCCAAGTGGGCGAATGTCGTAGCGGGAGACGGATCGGTCAAGTCATCGGCAGGCACGTACACGGCCTGGATGGACGTGATGGAACCCACCTTGGTGGACGTAATACGCTCTTGCAAACGGCCCATTTCTTCAGCCAATGTAGGCTGGTAGCCCACGGCGGAAGGCATACGGCCCAGCAGCGCGGACACTTCGGTACCAGCCAGTGTGTAGCGGTAGATGTTGTCCACGAAGAACAGCACATCCTTGCCTTCGTCACGGAAGGATTCGGCAATGGTCAGACCGGTCAGGGCCACGCGCAGACGGTTGCCAGGGGGTTCGTTCATCTGACCGTACACCATGGCCACTTTGGACTCAGGCAGGTCTTCGAGGTTCACCACACCGGAATCGGCCATCTCGTGGTAGAAGTCGTTCCCTTCACGGGTACGCTCACCCACACCGGCAAACACAGACAGACCGCTGTGTGCCTTGGCGATGTTGTTGATCAGTTCCATCATGTTCACGGTCTTGCCCACACCGGCACCACCGAACAGACCCACCTTGCCGCCCTTGGCGAACGGGCAGACCAAGTCAATCACCTTGATGCCGGTTTCCAGCAGCTCTTGCGAAGGGCTCAGTTCGTCGTACGACGGTGCCTTGCGGTGGATGGACGCCGTGTGCTCTTGGCTCACGGGGCCGCGCTCGTCGATCGGCGAACCCAGCACGTCCATGATGCGGCCCAGAGTGGCCTTGCCCACGGGCACAGTGATTTGTGCGCCGGTGTTGTACACCACCAGACCGCGGCGCAGGCCGTCGGACGAACCCAGCGCAATGGTACGCACCACGCCGTCGCCGAGTTGCTGCTGCACTTCGAGGGTCAGCGGAGAGCCTTCCATTTTGAGCGCGTCGTACACACGGGGCATCTGGTCACGGGGGAACTCCACGTCCACCACGGCGCCGATACATTGAACAATTTTTCCTTGGGCTTGCATTTTTTCGCTCCAATAATTTCTGAATTCGCTTAGCCGCTGATGGCAGCTGCACCGGACACGATTTCAGACAGCTCTTTGGTAATCGCGGCCTGACGGGTCTTGTTGTAAACGAGCTTGAGCTCCGCAATGACGTTGCCGGCATTGTCGGTGGCGGCCTTCATGGCCACCATACGTGCAGCGTGCTCAGACGCCATGTTCTCGGCCAGAGCCTGGAACACCAGCGCCTCGACGTAGCGCACCAGCAATTCGTCGATGACCGTGGGGGCGTCGGGTTCGTAGAGGTAGTCCCAGGCGTGGTTGCCGCCGTCTGCCTTGCTGTCCGAAGCCATTTGCTCAGCCGACAAGGGCAACAACTGCTCGACCACTGGTTCCTGCTTCATGGTGCTGACAAACTTGTTGTAGCAGACATGGACCGCGCTGATTTCCCCAGCCACGTAGGCATCGATCAACACCTTGACAGGCCCGATGAGCTTGTCGAGGTGTGGACGGTCACCCAATTGGGTCACATGGGACACGACTTTGGCACCCACACGGTTCAGAAAACCCAAGCCCTTGCTACCGATCGCCACCGCTTGCGCCGTCTTGCCAGCAGCCTGCGTATCACGCAGCTTGCCGGTGACTTGGCGCAGCAAGTTGGTGTTGAGGCCACCGCACAAGCCCTTGTCTGTGGTCACCACAATCAGACCCACCGACTTGGCGTCATTGGTCTTCATGAAGCTGTGCACGTACTCGGGGTTGGCTTGTCCCAGATTCGTCGCAATGTCCCGGATCTTCGTGCTGTAAGGGCGGGCAGCGCGCATACGCTCCTGCGCCTTGCGCATTTTGGAGACCGAGATCATTTCCATGGCCTTGGTGATCTTCTTGGTGTTTTCCACCGATTTGATCTTGGTGCGTAGTTCCTTGCCTGCTGCCATCAATGGCTCCTTGTGATCAGGTGGAAATCAAGCAAAAGTTTTCTTGAACGCGGCCACGGCAGCAGTCAATTCAGCCTCGGCATCCTTGTCCAGCGCCTTGGTGTCTTCCACCTTGGCCAACAGGGCTGCGTGCTTGTCCTTGAGGTAGGCATGAAGACCGTGCTCGAAGGCCAGGATCTTCTTGACTTCCACGTCATCCATGAAACCCTTGTTCACTGCGAACAGCGAAGCGCTCATGATGCTGATGGACTGGGGGCTGTATTGCTTTTGCTTGAGCAGTTCGGTCACGCGGGCACCGCGGTCCAACTGCTTGCGAGTGGCTTCATCCAGATCGGAAGCGAACTGCGCGAACGCAGCCAGTTCACGGTACTGGGCCAAGTCGTTACGGATACCGCCGGACTGGCCTTTGACGACCTTGGTCTGGGCTGCAGAACCCACGCGGGACACCGAGATACCGGCGTTGATCGCAGGACGCACACCGGCGTTGAACAACGAGGTTTCCAGGAAGATCTGGCCGTCGGTGATCGAGATCACGTTGGTAGGCACGAAGGCGGACACGTCACCAGCTTGGGTTTCGATGATAGGCAGAGCGGTCAAAGAACCGGTCTTGCCCTTCACGGCGCCCTTGGTGAAGGCTTCCACGTACTCAGCGTTCACGCGGGCTGCGCGCTCCAGCAAACGGCTGTGGAGATAGAACACGTCGCCAGGGTAGGCTTCGCGGCCTGGTGGGCGACGCAGCAATAAAGACACTTGGCGGTAAGCCACGGCTTGCTTGGACAGGTCGTCGTACACGATCAATGCGTCTTCGCCGCGGTCACGGAAGTATTCGCCCATGGTGCAACCAGAGTACGCAGACACGTACTGCATGGCGGCAGATTCAGAGGCAGAAGCGGCCACCACGATGGTGTATTCCATCGCCCCGGCTTGTTCCAGCGCGCGCACCACGTTCTTGATCGAAGAAGCCTTTTGGCCGATCGCAACGTAGACGCAGGTCATGTTCTGACCCTTTTGGTTGATGATGGCGTCAATAGCCACGGCAGTCTTGCCGGTCTGGCGGTCGCCAATGATCAACTCGCGCTGGCCGCGGCCGACGGGGACCATGGAGTCGATGGACTTCAGGCCGGTCTGCATGGGCTGATCCACGGATTTACGGGCGATCACACCAGGTGCCACCTTTTCAATCACGTCGGTCATCTTGGCGTTGATGGGGCCTTTGCCGTCGATAGGCTGACCCAAGGCGTTGACCACACGGCCTTTGAGCTCGGGACCCACGGGCACTTCCAAAATGCGGCCGGTGCACTTGACCGTGTCGCCTTCAGAAATGTGCTCGTATTCGCCCAAGATCACGGCACCCACGGAGTCACGCTCCAAGTTCAGGGCAAGACCAAAGGTGGGCAGGCCGTCCGAGCCAGCTGGGAATTCCAGCATTTCGCCTTGCATCACGTCAGACAGACCGTGAATGCGGCAGATACCGTCCGTCACCGACACCACGGTGCCTTGGTTGCGGATGTCAGCTGCGCCAGACAGACCGTCGATACGGCTCTTGATCAGTTCAGAAATTTCTGCGGGATTGAGTTGCATGACTCTTTCCTTCTTTCTTTAGTTGGGCTTCGCTGCAAGGGGCTAACGCCTCAAGCAGTGAGAGCCACTTTCATTTGTTCCAGACGGGCCTTGACGGAAGTGTCGAGCACCTCATCACCCACCACCACACGGATACCGCCAATCAGTTCGGCGTCGAGCTCAACGGAAACATTGAGCTTGCGGCTGAAACGCTTTTCGAGCGCGGCCGCAACGTCCGCCAACGCAGCTGCGTCGATCGGGAATGCGCTGTAAACAACGGCGTCAGACAGACCGCTTTTCGCGTTCTTGAGTCCGCGAAACAGGGCTGCAATCTCGGGCAGCGCTTCCAGGCGTCCGTTGTCGATGACAGTGCGCAGGAAGTTTTTGCCTTGCTCCGGCAGCGCTACCTTCATCACACCAGCCATCAGATCGAAGACCTGTGCATTCGTGACTTTGGGGTTGCTGGCGAACTGCTGCAGCTGGCCATTTTTGGCAATCTCTGCGAGTTCGTCCAACCACCCGGCAGCGCTGTTCAAGTCGGCTTGCGCCGCCTTGAACAAGGCTTCGGCATAAGGCCTGGCAATGGTGGCAAGTTCAGCCATGGTCTTCCCTTACAGCTCTGTCTTCAGACGAGACAGCAAGTCGGCATGCACACCGGCATTGACTTCCCGGCGCAAGATCTGCTCGGCACCTTTGACGGCAAGAGCGGCGACCTGTTCGCGCAAAGCCTCGCGGGCTTTCACAGTCTGCTGTTCGGCTTCAGCCTTGGCAGCCGCAATGATGCGATTGCCTTCTTCGGTAGCGCGGGCCTTGGCCTCTTCCACAATGGCTTGGCTACGACGCTCGGCATCCGCCAGGCGACCTGCAGTCTCATTTTTGGAGGATGCCAGTTCGGCTTCCACGCGCTGGTTGGCAGAAGCCAATTCGGCTTTGGCCTTGTCGGCGGCGGCCAGGCCGTCGGCGATCTTCTGTGCCCGCTCGTCCAGCGCTTTCGTGATCGGGGGCCACACGAATTTCATCGTGAACCACACCAGGATCGCAAAAACGATAGCCTGCAGGAACAGGGTTGCGTTGATGTTCACGGTTTGATTCCTTCTCTAACGTGAAGGGCCGTTGATTAGCTCAGAACGAAGGGGTTTGCGAAAGCGAACAGCAGAGCGATAGCCACGCCGATCAGGAACGCAGCGTCGATCAGACCAGCCAAGATGAACATCTTGGTTTGCAGTTCGTTCATGAGTTCAGGCTGACGTGCAGAGGACTCCAGGAACTTGCCACCCATCAGCGCGATGCCGATGGAAGCGCCGATAGCGCCCAGACCAACGATGATGCCGCAAGCCAATGCCACGAGGCCGAGAATGTTTTCCATGAGAAGCTCCTAAAAGTTAGTGGAAAAAGAAAAAAGAAACGAAATAGAACGAGAGATTTACATCAATGTGCGTCGTGCGCTTGACCTGTGTAGATCAGCGTCAACATCATAAAGATGAAGGCTTGCAAAGTGATCACCAGAATGTGGAACAGAGTCCACACGGTTCCGGCGATGACGTGGCCGATAGCCAAGCCAACACCGGTTGCGGACAACGCCCAGCCGCCACCCATCAGGGCAATCAGCATGAACACCAGCTCACCTGCAAACATGTTGCCGAACAACCGCATGCCATGGGACACGGTCTTGGCAAGGTACTCAATCATCTGCATCAGGAAGTTCACGGGGTACAGTGCCCAGTGATCGCCAAATGGAGCAGCAATCAGTTCGTGCGCCCAGCCACCCAAGCCCTTGATCTTGATGTTGTAGAACACACAGATCAACAGAACTGAGCACGACAAGCCCAATGTGGTGGACAAGTCAGCCGTAGGAACCACGCGCATGTAATCTTTGAAGCCCATGGCAGGGCCAGCGGTGTGCCAGATCTGGGGAATCAGATCTACAGGCAACATATCCATGGCGTTCATCAGGAAAATCCAGACAAACACCGTCAGGGCCAAAGGAGAAATCAGCTTGCGGCTGTTCGCATTGTGGATAACGCCTTTGGCCTGGTTTTCAACCATTTCCGAAAGGATTTCAACGGCAGCCTGGAAGCGGCCAGGAACACCGGAAGTGGCATTGCGCGCGGCGCGCCACAAGACGAAGCAGCCGATCACACCCAGAATCACCGAGAACAGCACCGAGTCAAAGTTGAACAGGCTGAAGTCGACGATGCTGGTCTGCTTCACGCTTTGGAAGGAAAAATCCTTCTGCAGGTGCTGCAAGTGGTGCTGGATGTATTCACCAGCGGAGGGGGCATGTGTTCCAGTGTTTTCTGCAGACATAGGTCACCAAAATATCAATTCGAACCGTTGAGACTTCGGCGTCGCGAGTGCAACCACGCGGCCACCCAATACACCTTCATCGTCACCACAAAGCCAGCCACCAGGGCCAACCAGCTGAGCGGGGAAACCACCTTGGGCGCCGCCAACAACATGGCAACCGTCAAGGCAACTTTCACCGACTCCCAAATCACAAATCCCATCATCGCAGCGCCAGGTTGGGTCACTGCGCGCTGGCGCTGCAAACCTCGAACCATTAACGCCGCGGGAAAAACCACCGCCAATGCACCGTAGGCAGCAGACAGACCCGCCACCTTGCCAGCCCACCAAGCAGCCACCAGTGCCAACACCGCGCCTGCCACCACTTGCCACACAACGACCCACCAAGGGGACATTGCGGGATGGGCTTGGCGCCACTGCCGGGCTTGTTCTGCCGTCAAGGGCTTGAACTCTGCGTCAAAGAGCCCATCTGAGTTCTCTGCGTCAGTGGACGTGTAAGGCTGAGGCGCGATTGTCATAAATCAAAATTACGCTCAGGTTACTGCCGCTGTTCAATGCACAGCCCACGATTATACGTAGAAACCCGGCGGCACCTAGCACTTCGGGCAGAGAGCCCCACACGCATTACCCGACGGCGATAATTCCAACCTGCATTTGCCCTTGAGAAAGCCCACCGCATGAGCACCCCGCCCCCACCATCAGCCGAATCGCTGATCGAGTACCCCTCTCGCTTCCCCATCAAGGTCATGGGCCACAAGGTGGACGGCTTGGTGCACGCGATTACCACCATTGCCAAACAGTTTGACCCCAATTTCGAAGCATCCACTATCGAGCTGCGCGAAAGCAAAGGCGGCAACTACCTGGGCGTGACCATCACGATCACCGCCACCAGCCGCGAGCAGCTCGACGAGCTGTACCGCACCCTCAGCACCCACCCCATGGTCAAAGTGGTCTTGTAAGCATGGACGTCCGCCAACTGGGACGCGTGGACTATGCGCCGACCTATGCGGCGATGCAGGAGTTCACCAGCCAAAGGCCCGCCGGCCCCGCGTCGGATGTGCGCGACCAGCTATGGATTTGTGAGCACCCCCCCGTCTTCACCCAAGGCCTGGCGGGCAAGGCGGAGCATATTTTTTTGCCCGGTGACATTCCTGTGGTGCAAACCAACCGCGGCGGCCAAGTGACCTACCATGGCCCCGGCCAGGTGGTGGGCTATCCGCTGATCGATCTGCAACGGGCGGGCTACTTCGTCAAGGAGTACGTCTACCGCATTGAAGAGGCCGTCATTAAGACATTGGCTCACTTCGGCGTCACCGGCCATCGGGTGGCTGGTGCCCCCGGCATCTATGTGCGCCTGGACGACCCCAGCGGCCACGCCCCACTGGCCCAGCGCCCGCAGTTGGGTGCCGCCAGCAAGGCCGACCCCGACTTCACCGGCCTGGGCAAGATTGCCGCGCTGGGCATCAAGGTCAGCCGGCACTGCACCTACCACGGCGTGGCGCTGAACGTAGCCATGGACCTGGAACCCTTCTCCCGCATCAACCCTTGCGGCTACGCCAAGCTGCAAACCATGGACCTTTCTACAATTGGGGTCCAGGTCGGCTGGCAGGATGCTGCCGATGTTTTGGGCCACAAGCTCGCCACTTACCTCGCGCCCTAGGCGCACCGGGCCACCGCCCGCTGAAAACACGCACACCATGAGCCATAGCGACCACACCACCAGCAACCCCACCGTGCGCGAAGCCCAGTCTGCCGCAGACTACAACCCGCTGGCCAAGCAAAAGGCCGCCGCCAAGCTCTCGCGCATCCCGATCAAGGTGGAAGCCGGTGAAGTGCTCAAGAAACCGGACTGGATCCGCGTCAAGGCTGGCAGCCCCAGCACCCGCTTTTACGAAATCAAGGACGTGTTGCGCGCCAACAAGCTGGTCACGGTGTGCGAAGAAGCCAGCTGCCCCAACATCGGCGAGTGCTTTGGCAAGGGCACGGCCACCTTCATGATCATGGGCGACAAGTGCACACGCCGCTGCCCCTTCTGCGATGTGGGCCACGGCCGCCCCGACCCGCTGGATGCGAACGAGCCCGACAACCTGGCCAAGACGATTGCCCAGCTCAAACTCAATTACGTGGTCATCACCAGCGTGGACCGGGACGACCTGCGCGACGGCGGTGCCGGCCACTTTGTGGAATGCATTCGCAAGACCCGCGAACTCTCGCCCAAAACGCAGATCGAAGTGCTGGTGCCCGATTTCCGCGGCCGCGATGACCGCGCGCTGGAAATCCTGAAAGCCGCGCCGCCGGATGTGATGAACCACAACCTGGAAACCATCCCCCGCCTCTACAAGGAAGCGCGTCCGGGCTCGGACTACCAGTTCAGCTTGAACCTGCTCAAGAAGTTCAAGGCCCTGTTCCCCGACGTACCGACCAAGAGCGGCCTGATGGTGGGCCTGGGCGAAACGGACGAAGAGATTCTGGAAGTGATGCGTGACATGCGCGCGCACAACATCGAGATGCTGACCATCGGCCAGTACCTTGCGCCCTCTACCAGCCACCTTCCCGTACGCCGCTATGTGCACCCCGACACCTTCAAGATGTTCGAGGAAGAGGCCTACAAGATGGGCTTCAAGCACGCCGCTGTGGGCGCCATGGTGCGCAGCTCGTACCACGCTGACCAACAAGCCCACCTGGCCAGCCAGAGCTGAAGCGACCAAGTGCAAGCGCTATCTAAACGATAGCTGCTTGCGCAGATCGGATGCGGGCTAACGGCATTTATCTTGCCAAACTACGCCCGCCCCATGCTGCAGCGCAACGGCGTTGGTAACCGCCTTGTTTGCCCCTGTGGATGCGTCGGTCATGCGCTCGGCCTACACTGCGCGCTTTACCTGTCACCACCTCCCCACCATGCAGCACTACCACGCCAAGGCCGAGCGCTACGACGGCCAAGTTCCCTACCGCACCTGCGGCAAAAGCGGCCTCAAGCTGCCCGCCGTCTCGTTGGGCCTGTGGCACAACTTCGGAGACGCCACACCCTTCCAGACCCAGCGCGACATGCTGCGCACCGCCTTCGATTTGGGCATCACCCACTTCGACCTGGCCAACAACTACGGCCCGCCCTACGGCAGCGCCGAGACCAACTTTGGCGAACACCTGCGTCGCGACTTCCGCCCCTACCGTGACGAGCTGATCATCTCCAGCAAGGCTGGCTACGACATGTGGCCCGGCCCCTATGGCCAGGGCGGTGGTTCGCGCAAATACGTGTTGGCCAGCCTGGACCAGAGCTTGAAACGCATGGGCCTGGACTACGTGGACATCTTCTACAGCCACCGCTTTGACCCCGACACGCCCCTGGAAGAAACCATGGGCGCGCTGGCCACGGCCGTGCAGCAGGGCAAGGCGCTGTACGCCGGCATCAGCAGCTACTCGGGCACCAAGACGCGCGAGGCCGCGGCCATTCTCAAGAGCATGGGCGTGCCCATGCTGATCCACCAGCCCTCCTACAGCCTGATGAACCGCTGGATCGAGGAAGACCTGCTGGACGCCTTGGAGGAAACTGGCATGGGCTGCATTGCCTTCAGCGCTCTCGCCCAGGGCCTGCTGACCAACAAGTACCTCAACGGCGTGCCCGCCGACGCCCGCATCAACCGCCCCGGCGGCGGCTCCTTCAAGCAGGACCATCTGAGCGAGCAGAACCTCAAGCATGTGCGTGCGCTCAACGAGATCGCCCAAGCACGCGGCCAAAGCCTGGCGCAAATGGCCACCGCCTGGGTGCTGCGCGATGCACGCGTGACCTCGGCCCTGATCGGTGCGAGCAAGCCCGAGCAGATCGTGGACCTGGTGGGCGCGATGAAGAACCTGAGCTTCACCCAGGCCGAGCTGGATGCCATCGACGGCCACGCCGTGGACGGCGGCATCAACCTCTGGAAGCGCCCCTCCACCGACCAGCGTCTGGCCTGAGCCGCTGCCGACCATGCACGCCGCCCAAGGCTCCCTGTCGCTGCGCCAGTACGGCCCGTCGCCGGGCAGCCATGCGCACGACCATTTCCAGATCCTGCTGGGCCTGGAGGGCACGCTGGAGCTGGAGGTGCAAGGTCGCGGACAGCGCATTGGCGCGGGCGGCGGCTGCGTGATTGCGCCGGGCGAGCGGCATGACTTTGAAGCACTGAACGGTGCGCACTGCCTGGTGCTGGACACCGCGCAGCCCGACTGGGCTAGCGCAGTAGGCACACCAGTGCAGCCCGCCACTGCGCTCGCGCTGGCGCGCTACCTGCAGCTGGCGCTGACCCAGGAGCACAGCCTGGCCCAGCGCTACGGCCCGCTGCTGCTGCGCGACTGCTGGCGCACGCCACAGGGCCGGCCGGCACGCCACCAGCGCCGCATCGACTGGCAGGGCCTGACCCAGTGGTGTGAACGCCAGCTGCACACACCGCTCACCGTGGCCGATCTGGCGCAGCAGGTCTTCCTCAGCAGCTCGCAATTCGCCGTGCGCTGCCAGCAGGAAACCGGCATGCGCCCCATGCAGTGGCTGCGCGACCTGCGCCTGCAGCGTGCCCGCGCCCTGCGCGCCCAAGGCCTGGGTCTGGCCGAAGTGGCGCGGCGCTGCGGCTACCAGTCCGCCTCAGCCATGGCTGCCGCCCTGAGACAGCACGCGCTGCACTGAGCCGCGCCTTCCGCGGTCCGGCACTGAGACCGGCGTTGCGCGACAGCGCACCATCGTTTGGCGACAGCCCCAACGGCTAAGCTTGCAAACCTATGCAAGCCCCCCTCCTCGCCCTCGCCGCCATCGCCCTCTGGGGCTCACTCGCTCCGCTGGGTGTTTCGCTCGCCCATGTACCACCCTTTCTGCTCACCGGCTGCGCGCTGCTGATTGGCAGCCTGATCGGACTGGTGCTGTCAGGTGGCAGGGTCACCCAATGGAGGGTGCCCGCCTCCACACTGCTGATGGGGGTGTATGGGTTGTTTGGTTTCCACTTTCTGCTTTTCATTGCACTGCGCCACGCGCCGCCCGTGCAGGCCAATCTGGTGAACTACCTGTGGCCGCTAGGCATTGTGCTGATGGCGCCGCTGTTCCTGCCCGGCATGCGCCTACATGGCCTGCACATTGCCGCGGCCTTTCTGGGCTTTGCTGGCGCGGCGCTGGCCATTGTGGGCGGGCGTGATCTGCAGGGCGGTTTTGCGTGGGGCTACATCCCGGCGCTGGCCTCCGCCTTTGTGTGGTCCAGCTACTCGCTGCTGACGCGGCGCGTGCCGCCCTTCCCCAGCTCGGCCATCGGCCTCTTTGGTCTGGTATCGGGCCTGCTCTCCCTGCTGTGTCATGCGCTGCTGGAGAGCCCCGTAGACCTGAAGGTGCACGACTGGATGCTGTTGGTGGCCATGGGCCTAGGGCCGCTGGGCGGTGCCTTCTACCTGTGGGATGCGGCGCTCAAGCGCGGCGATGCGCGGCAGATCGGCGTGCTGTCCTTCCTCACGCCCCTGCTCTCGACCCTGGCGCTGCTGTGGCTGCGTGGCGAGTGGCCCAGCGCCTCGGTGGTACTGGCGGCGGCCCTGATCATTGGGGCGGCCGTGCTGGGCTCCCGGGCGGGCAAATAGGGCCACAGCTTCATTTTCAAGCCAAATTAGCCTCTAGCCCGCTTGGATACTGCGCAAGCAGCTCCTTTTTTTATAGCGGCATGGGCCGACTGCTGAGTTCCTCACCGGGCTCTTCGGCGTCGCAAACCCCCTGGGCCCAGGCCTCCAGCTTGCTCGCATCAGCGCGCAGGACTTCTTGCTTGACCGCCAGAATCTGCGCCGGGTGCATGGAGAAGCTGCGCAGCCCCAAGCCCAGCAGCAGTCGCGTCATGCCCACATCACCTGCCATCTCGCCGCACACACTCACGTCCTTGCCCGCGGCACGGCCCGCCGCAATGGTGTCGGCCACCAGGCGCAACACCGCCGGGTGCATGGGGTCGTACAGGTGCGCCACCGACTCGTCCGCCCGGTCGATTGCCAGCGTGTACTGGATCAGGTCGTTGGTGCCGATGGATAGGAAATCGAAATATTTGAGGAACAGGCGCAGGCTCAGCGCTGCGGCCGGAATCTCGATCATGGCGCCGAGCTGGATAGGCCCATAGACCACGCCGCGCCGGTCCAGCTGGGCACGTGCCTTGTCGATGTGGGCGATGGTCTGCTTGATCTCGCTGGCGTGGGCCAGCATGGGGATCAGCATGCGCACCTTGCCATGCGCCGCGGCCCGCAAAATCGCACGCAACTGCGTCAGGAACATACCCGGGTCGGCCAGGCTCCAGCGGATGGCGCGCAGGCCCAGCGCGGGGTTGAGGTGGGCGTTGTCGCGCACCGAATCGTCCAGCGGCTTGTCGGCGCCCACATCCACGGTGCGGATCGTGACCGGCAGGCCCTGCATGCCTTCCACGGCTTTTTTATAGGCTTGGTACTGCTCTTCCTCATCGGGCAGGCGGCCCTGGCGGCCCATGAACAAGAACTCACTGCGAAACAGGCCCACGCCCAGCGCCCCGGCCTTGAGGGCGGCCTGGGCATCTTCGGGCATTTCGATGTTGGCCAGCAGCTGCACCTTCTGCTCGTCCATGGTGACCGCAGGCGTGTGCAGCAGGCGCTGCAGGCGGCCGCGCTCCAGCTCACCCTGGCGCTGCTTGAAGCCGTATTCGGCCAGGATGATGGGTGAGGGATCAACGATGACCACGCCCGCATCGCCATCAATGATGACCCAGTCGTCCTGGCGCACCAGCTGGCTGCAGGTACGCGCGCCCACCACGGCCGGAATGTCCATGCTGCGCGCCACGATGGCGGTGTGCGATGTCTTGCCACCCACGTCGGTGATGAAACCGGCAAACACACTCTGCTTGAACTGCAGCATGTCGGCGGGCGAGAGATCGTGCGCGATCAGCACCAGCGGCACGTCCACGGTATCGTCCAGCAGCAGGTCTTGTTGCGAGGGTTTGCGTGCGCCGCGCTGCACCGGTGGCGCGATGGGTGATTGGGTGCCCTTCATGGCGCGCAGGATGCGCTCGCAGATTTGCTCCATGTCCGCCTTGCGCTCGCGCAGGTAGGCATCTTCCATTTCATCGAAATGGCGGGCAATGATTTCGAGCTGGGTGGTCAGCGCCCACTCGGCGTTGTAGAGGCGGTCGGTGATCCAATGCTTCACACCGGAGACCAGCTCCTCGTCCTGCAGCAGCATCAGGTGCACATCCAGCAGGGCCGACAGCTCCTGTGGCGCCTCTTTGGGCCCCATGCGGGTGATGCTCTCCTGCAGGCGGTGGATTTCCTCCACCACCGTGTCGCGCCCAACCCGGACCCGGTCAATTTCGGCCGCCACTTCATCTGGCTTGATGAAGTAATGCGCCACATCCACCCGGCTGGACGCTACCAACACCGCACGCCCAATGGCGATGCCGCGCGAAACGGCCAGACCGTGGATCGAGAATGTCATTCGCCTTCGCCGAATTTGTCGTTGATAAGGGCCAGCAGCGCGTCCATGGCTTCCTGCTCGCGCTCGCCGCTGGTTTCCAGCGTGACTTCGGTGCCGATGCCGGCCGCGAGCATCATGACGCCCATGATGCTTTTGGCATTCACGCGGCGGTCGCCGCGGGCCATCCAGACCTCACACGGAAAACTGCCGGCCAGCTTGGTGAGCTTGGCCGAGGCACGGGCATGCAAGCCCAGCTTATTGACTATGGTCGTGTTGGTGCTGATCATGGGGTTTGCGATGTTGGTTTTGGGGAGCAGTCACGGCCACTTGCATGATGCACTGGGCACCACCGGCCAGCGCCCGGGTGACCAACACGTCGAGCGACTCTTGGCGGTAGTTCACGGTGCGCAACAGCATGGGCAGGTTGACACCTGCCACCAGCTTGGAATGAAGGCCGTCCACCACTTTTTGTGCCACGTTGCAGGGCGTGGCACCGAACACATCGGTCAGCACCAGCGCCTGCGGGGTGCCCAGCTGGGAGAGCAGCGCCTGAGCCGCAGCGCGCGTGAGTTCAGGGCTGTCTTGCGCCGCCACGTCCAAGGCCAGCACGCCAGCGGCAGCTTCGGGGTACACATGCAAGGCCGCCGTGCGCAGCGCGCTGGCCAACGGTGCATGGGCGACGATCAGGATGCCGGTGTTCATGGAGATGCTGCAGCGAAGTGGACTTTGATTATGGCGCCTTTGCCCGCAAGAAATACACGTAGGCCCCCACACACGCCAGACCATAGACACCAAACGCTGACTGGTAGGCGGCCACTTCGGCCAAGCCCAAGGCCTTGAAGCCATCGAGCAACAAGCCAATGCCCCACTGCACCGCAAAGACACCAGCAAAAATTACTAGGTTGTATGCGGACAGTGCCCGCCCCGCCAGCGCAGGGGCAAAGGCCATCCCCACCGCAGGCTGCGCGAGGGCGGCGACGGTACAACTCACGCAAACCAAAGAAAAAAGCACTGCAGCCCATATGGATGCCGCGTCACCAGCTACCAAAAGTATAGCAAGCAACACAAAATTCAGGGGCATCCCCCAGGTAATCAGCCTGTCTGCACTGTACCCTTGGCGTGCCAGCCAGGGATTGGCCCACCCCCACAGCCAGTAGGCCACCAGCATGGACACATTGAGCCAGAACAGTCCGGTAGCGGCCTGCAGCGCGCTATAGCCTGCCACCTTGACCATCCACGGCCCCGCCCACAGCGTCTGCATGGCCACCATGCCGCCGTAGTTGAAGAAGCCCAGCGGCGCCAGCTTGCGGAAATAGGGGTGGCGCCATACCTCGCGGTAGCTGGCCAGCAAGCCCTCCTGGGTGTCTACGGCTGTCGTCTCGGTGTGCCACGCGGGTGTCTGCCAGGCAATGGCCACCATGGACAGGGCCACCAGGGTGCCCAGCAACACGAAGATGCCGCGCCAGCCCATCAGAGGCATGAGCCACTGCACCGGCAGTGTGGATGCCACCATGCCAAAGGCGCCCACCATCAACATCCATGAGTTGGCTCGCATTTGTTGCTCGGGCGCATACCAGCGGCGGTACCCCGTCAGAGGGGCCATCAGGCAGGCGCTGACGCCCGCACCACACAGCACACGTGCGGCCAGCAAACCCCAAAAGCTCTGCGCCAGCGCAAACGCGAGGCAGCCCACCACGGCCAGCGTCAAAAACGCAATCTCGACCCGTTTGGGCCCCAACCTGTCCAGCCAGCGGCCCAGCGGGAGTTGCGTCGCGGCAAAGCCCAGAAAGTAGCCTCCGGCGAGCAAGCCCAAGTCACGCGACTGCAGGTTGAACTCCTGCACCAGGGTGGGCGCCAGCGTGGCGGTGATGGCACGGATCAGTGCCGACAAAAAGTAGGCCAGCGCGAAGGCGCTGAAGACCAGCACCGCTTTGCGGGTGTTCAGTGTGCTCATGGAAGGGTGATATCGGTAAAGAAAGGCTCGGTCATGTCGGCGCCCAGCGTGTCAGCGTAGACCGCGAGGTGGTACACATCCCCCCCCATCACCAGCCAGGCCAGCTGGGCCTGTACCTCGCCACCTTGGGGTCGCTGGCCAGCGGCGCGGAGCCACGCAGCGCTGGCCAGCCCGGGCACGCCGGCATGACTAGGCGCTGCGAGCACCGTGGCGGCAGCCACATCGGCACGCATAGCCGCCAGTGCCGACGCACGCCACGCTTGGACCACCCCGGGAATAGCGGTGGCATCACCCACCCGGGCACGACTGATGGCAAACAACGCCCCTTGCGCTTCACACCCCTGCATCTCCAGCGCTACGTCGCGGTCGCCCAAATTGACCGTGCGCTGGGCTCTGTCTGGCTTGCAAGGCAATGAGAAGTTCAGCCCGCCCAGCGGTGCTTGGCGCCAGTTGAGTGCCGGGCTGCATGCGGCCAAGGCCAAGGCCGCGGGCAAAAGCCAGCGACGCAGCGAAGCCAAGGCACTCACTTCAGGGCGCCAAACACTTTGGTGAGGATGGCGCTGCCATAGGCCACGGGGTTCTGGCGAATCTTCTTTTCCTCTTCAGAGATCATGAAGAACAGACCATCCAGCGCCTTGCCGGTCACATATTGCTGGATATTCGCGTCTTCTTTCTTCATCAGCCCGATTTCGGAGGCCTTGCCTGCGAGCTGGTTGTATTTGTCAGCCAGGCCCACTTTTTCGGTGGCTTTGGTCACGATGGGCAAAAACTTCACGCCCAGCGGACTGCGCGTTTTGTCGGCAAAAAACTGGGTTACCGCGGTGTCGCCACCCGCCAGAATCCCCTTGGCATCGTTGACCGACATGCCCTGCACGGCCTTGAGCAGCAGATCCTTGGCCATGGGCACGGCGGCTTCTGCACCCCGGTTCATGGAAGTCACCAGCTCGTCTATCCTGGCCCCTTGGCCAAAGGTACGCAGCAGCTTGGCGGCATCTTCGAGATAACCGGGCAAAGGAATGCGAACTTTTTCGTTGCCCAAGAATCCATCTTGCACACCCAAGATGCCCACTGCGGCCAACGCACCTTTTTCGAGCGCGGTTTTCAGGCCCTTGGTCGCGTCGGCTTTGGTCAAGTCGTCCAGGCTCAGCGCGTAGGCGGGGTGCAGGCTCACGGCCGTCAACAGGGCGGCAGTGGTCAGTGAGATGGAATTAAACTGTCGGCGGTCCATGGGAAGTACCTATTCATGAAAAAACACATTGTCGTTGCCAGCATCGTAGCCGCTGCAGCCTTGGTCGCGGGAGGCATGTGGCTGAGTTCCAGCAAGGCCGCTCCGGCCTCCACCTTTGTGTTGCTCGATGGCTCCCAGAAACCCTCTGCCAGCCTACAAGGCAAGGTGACCCTGGTGAATTTTTGGGCCACCAGCTGCGTCACCTGTGTGGCCGAGATGCCGGAACTGGTGGCCACCTTCGAGAAGTACAAATCCCAAGGCTATGGCACGGTGGCGGTTGCGATGGCTTACGACCCACCCAGTTATGTGGTGAATTTCGTGCAGACCCGCAAACTGCCTTTCGATGTCGCCATCGACAACACCGGTGCGGTGGCCAAGGCCTGGGGTGAGGTGGGCATCACCCCCACCAGCTACTTGGTGAACAAGCGTGGTGAGATCGTGAAGCGGTATGTGGGTGCCCCCAACATGCCTGAGCTGCACCAACTGATTGAAACCCTGCTCAAGGAGTCCTGAGCAGGGGCCTGCAGCGGTTACGAGCGGAATGCGTCGTGGCAGGTTTTGCAGCTGCCACTGGTAGCACTGACTGCAGCCTTGATGCTATCCAGGTTGCCAGTCTTGGCGGCTGCGTTGAGTTTGTTCATTTCGGCCTGTAGTTTCTCTGCGTAGTCATTGAACTTGGCCTTGTCACTCCAAATCTCAGCCTTGGCCTTGGTCGTAGCGCCCTTGTCAGTGCCATCTCCGAAGGCTGCCCAAGGCAACTTGCTCACAAAGGCGGCGACCTCTGCGCTCTCGGCTGCTACTTTGGCATCGAAGGGCGCCCGACCCGCTGCCATAGCGGCAACGCGTGCAAAGTTCTGCTGCATGACGAACAAGGCGTTTTGGCGGTACTTAATGGCATCCTCTGCCTTGGCAAATTGGGCCATTGCGGGGACAGACAGGGTGGCCGCAGCGCTGGCCAGAATCAGGGTAGCTAGCTTTTTCATCGAACTTCCTTCGGTGGTTGGGGAGACTGACGCCGGGTAGACCGCAGGCATGCGGAATTAGTTCTGCCCGAATTGCTATGCTAGGGTAAACACTGTGGGGTGCCTAGTCCCCGTGGCGGTGATACATTGCGCGGTAGCCCGAGCTGCGGGCACTTGAAGGAGCAACGATGCAAACAACCCGTGTGTGGGATTTGCCCACCCGCCTGTTTCACTGGCTGTTGGCTATCGCCGTGATCGGTCTGGTCGTCACGGGCCAGATTGGTGGCAACTGGATGGACTGGCACTTTCGCCTGGGTTACTGTGTGCTCACCCTTCTCTTATTCCGCCTGGTCTGGGGCTTCGTCGGTGGCCACTGGTCGCGCTTTGCAAACTTTTTTTACAGCCCCCGCACGATTTGGCGCTACATGCGCGGCCAAGGCACCACCGAACAAGGCGTCGGACATAACCCACTGGGCTTTCTGTCTGTGTTAGGTTTGTTGGGCGTGACCCTGTTGCAAGTTGCAAGCGGCCTGTTCAGCGACGATGAGATCGCGACCACCGGCCCCCTTTCGAAGTTTGCAAGTGGTGAATGGGTCAGCCGTGCCAGTGATTACCACACTGAAGTCGGCAAGATCGTGCTGCTGGCGCTGTTCGTTTTACACATTGCAGCCATTGTGTTTTACCGGATTAAGCGAGGCCAGAATCTGGTGTCCCCAATGCTCAATGGCGACAAGCAAACCCCGACAGGGATGCCCAGCGCGCGTGACGATTGGACCTCACGCTGCATGGCATTGCTGGTTTTCGTGCTTTGCGCTGCTTCGGTGACCGCCTTGTTAGCTTGGGCCGCCTGAATGACATCCAACACCCCTTTGGTCGCACAGCTATCTTTGCTCACACCAACCTCCCGCGACGCACTTGACGCGGTTCGGGTGCTGTTCCAAGAGTATGCAGAACAACTGGGGGTCGATTTGTGCTTCCAGAACTTTGCGCAGGAGCTACGCGAGCTGCCGGGCGAGTACGCCGCTCCACGTGGTGCCTTGCTTTTGGCTTGCGTAGATGGAGCCATGGCGGGCTGCTGCGCTCTTCGCCCCTTGGACAGCGCCGACTACCCCAATGCCGCAGAAATGAAGCGTCTCTATGTACGCCCGGCCTACCGTGGGCTGGGTCTGGGGAGGATGCTGGCGGAGGGCATACTGGATGCCGGTCGCCAAAGTGGTTACGACTGTGTGCTTTTGGATACCCTGGACGACATGGAAGCCGCTCGGGCACTCTACGAAGAACTGGGATTTGAAGAAGTCCCACCTTATTACTACAACCCCATTGCTGGGGCTCACTACCTCAAAGCGGAGCTCTGAGGTAGTGGCACACAGGCTTGTTTAGGCTTTGGCCTGCGCCAACAAGGTGTTAGCGTCGCTCACTTCAAACTTGCCCGGACCTTCGACGTTCAGGGCCGCAACTATGCCGTCCCTGACCAACATGGAATAACGGTTACTACGCAGGCCCATACCCTTGCTGGTCAGGTCCAGTGTCAGTCCGGTAGCTTGGGCAAAAGCGGCGCTACCGTCGGCCAACATACGTACTTTGCCAGCCGTTTTCTGGTCACGCGCCCAGGCACCCATCACGAATGCGTCATTGACGCTAACGCACCAGATCTCATCCACACCAGCAGCCTGGAAGGCGGCAGCTTGTTCGACATAACCAGGGACGTGCTTGGCAGAGCAGGTGGGCGTGAAAGCGCCGGGCAGCGCAAACAGCGCAATGGTCTTTCCTGCCGTCGCTTTGCTCACATCCACAGGGTTGGGGCCAATGCTGCAACCCTCTCCCTCCACTTCCGAATACTCCATCAGGGTGGCCGATGGCAGGGTGTCTCCGACTTGAATCATGTGTGCTCCTAGGTAATGGGAGTGCGCCACAGGTCATATGTGAACGCACCAATGAAAACGGCCCACATTGTGGGCCGTTTTAAAGTCACTTGCAGTGGACAAAGCCGATAGGCTTAGACTGCAGCAGCCTTTTCCACCAAGCGGGTCGCAACCCAGTTCTTGGTCTTGGAGATTGGCTTGCTTTCGGTAATTTCGATCACATCACCCAACTTGTACTCGCCCTTTTCATCGTGGGCGTGGTACTTGCTGGATTTAGCAACGATCTTGCCGTACAGCTCGTGCTTGACGCGTCGTTCAATCAGAACAGTCACGGTCTTGGCGCGCTTGTCGCTGACCACCTTGCCAATCAAGGTGCGCTTGAGGGACTTTTTAGCTTCCGTCATTTAGTGCTCCTTACTTGGCGGATTTGTCAGCCATTTGCTTCTCGACAAGAATAGTCTTGGCGCGAGCAATGTCACGACGCGCAGTGCGAATCGTAGCTGTGTTGTTGAGTTGTTGCGTGGCTTTTTGCATACGCAGGCCAAAGTGAGCTTTTTGCAGCGCTTTGACTTCTGCAGTCAGTCCGGCAACGTCTTTGGTGCGCAGTTCAGCAGCTTTCGTCATTTCGAGTTCTCCTGAATTACTGACCAATCATGCGTGCTACAAAGGTGGTACGCAAAGGCAGCTTGGCCGCAGCCAAACGGAATGCCTCGCGTGCCAGCTCTTCAGGCACACCGACGATTTCAAACACGATCTTGCCGGGCTGAATTTCAGCCACGTAGTACTCGGGGTTACCTTTACCGTTACCCATACGCACTTCAGCAGGCTTTTGGGAAATTGGCTTGTCAGGGAACACGCGAATCCAGATACGGCCGCCACGCTTCACGTGACGGGAAATTGCACGACGTGCAGCTTCAATCTGGCGAGCCGTCAGACGGCCGCGGTCAGTACATTTCAGACCGAAGTCACCGAACGCAACCGAGCTTCCGCGGGTTGCGATGCCGGTGTTACGGCCCTTTTGCTCTTTGCGGTATTTCCGGCGAGCGGGTTGCAACATGATTATTCTCCTTTGCCGTCAGCTGCTGCAGCTGGCGCGGCGACTTTGCGAACGCGCTTAACGGCGGGTTTAGCGTCAGCACCAAGTGCTTCTGCGGGCTTGTCGCTGCCGTCGGCAGGCGCTGCGTTGCCACCCACTGGGCGACGTGCGCCACGGGGAGCGGCACGGTCAGCACTAGGACGGGCACCACCGCGGTCATCGCGGCGGGGACCACGGGGGCGACGCTCTTCTTCAGCGCGAGGCTCCACAGCAGCGGGCAGGTCGTTACGGCCCAAGGTATCACCCTTATAGACCCACACCTTCACACCAATGATGCCGTAGGTGGTCTTGGCTTCGGAAGTCCCGTAGTCAATGTCAGCGCGCAGGGTGTGCAATGGCACACGGCCTTCACGATACCACTCGGTACGGGCAATTTCGATGCCGTTCAAACGACCGGACGACATGATCTTGATGCCCAAGGCGCCCAAACGCATAGCGTTTTGCATGGCGCGCTTCATGGCACGACGGAACATGATGCGTTTTTCGAGCTGCTGGGTGATGCTGTCAGCAATCAGCTTCGCATCGATTTCGGGCTTGCGCACTTCTTCGATGTTCACTGCCACTGGCACGCCCAATTGCTTGCCCAGATCGCGTTTGAGGTTTTCGATGTCTTCGCCCTTCTTGCCGATCACCACGCCCGGACGTGCCGAGAAAATGGTGATGCGTGCGTTCTTAGCAGGACGCTCGATCAGAATGCGCGACACCGAAGCGTTCTTCAACTTGGCCTTCAGGTACTCACGCACCTTGATGTCTTCGGCCAGCATGCCCGCGAAATCGCGGTTGCTGGCGTACCAACGAGAAGACCAATTACGGCTGATCGCCAAGCGAAAGCCGGTTGGGTGGATTTTTTGTCCCATATCTTCCTGGCCTCTTTCAGTTACCAACCGTCACGTACACGTGGCACGTGGGCTTGCGGATTTGATTGCCACGGCCTTTGGCGCGTGCGGTGAAGCGACGCAGCGAAGCACCTTGCTCGACGTAGATGGTTTTCACCTTCAATTCGTCGATGTCGGCGCCGTCATTGTGCTCAGCGTTGGCAATGGCGGACTCCAAAACCTTCTTGATGATCACGGCAGCTTTTTTCTGCGTGAACTGCAAGATGTTCAGAGCTTGGTCAACTTTTTTGCCACGGATCAGATCCGCGACCAGACGGCCTTTGTCTACCGACAAACGGACGCCACGAAGGGTTGCACGAGTTTCCATGGTGCCTCCTTATTTCTTCTGGACTTTTTTGTCCGCAGGATGGCCCTTGAAAGTACGTGTGAGCGCGAACTCACCCAACTTGTGGCCAACCATTTGGTCAGTGATATAGACGGGCACGTGCTGCTTGCCGTTGTGCACAGCGATGGTCAAGCCGATGAAATCGGGCAGGATCATGGAGCGACGCGACCACGTCTTGATCGGCTTTTTGTCCTTGGTGGCAACAGCCTTCTCAGTCTTGGCTACCAAGTGGTGGTCAACAAATGGACCTTTTTTCAGTGAACGAGTCATTTACCTACCCCTTACTTCTTGCGACGCGACACGATCATGACCTGCGTGCGCTTGTTGTTACGGGTACGGTAACCCTTGGTCAGATTACCCCAAGGATCGACTGCGTGACGGCCTTCGCCAGTCTTGCCTTCACCACCGCCATGGGGGTGATCAACCGGGTTCATCACCACACCGCGAACGGTTGGGCGAATACCCATCCAACGCTTCACACCGGCCTTGCCCAACTGACGCAGGCTGTGTTCTTCGTTGGCGACTTGACCAATGGTTGCACGGCAGTCAATGTGGATCTTGCGTACTTCGCCGGAACGCACACGCACTTGGGCGTAGGTACCTTCGCGGGCCAACAGCGTAGCGGAAGTACCGGCAGAGCGGATGATCTGCGCGCCCTTACCCACTTGCAATTCAACACAGTGGATGATGGAACCCACGGGGATGTTGCGAATTGGCAAAGTGTTACCAACGCGGATGGGAGCTTCAGAACCGTTTTGAATGGTTGCGCCGACTTCCAAGCCACGTGGGGCAATGATGTACTTGCGTTCGCCGTCGGCGTAGCACACCAAAGCGATGTGCGCAGAACGGTTGGGATCGTACTCAATGCGTTCCACTTTGGCAGGAATGCCATCTTTGTTGCGAACAAAGTCAACAACACGGTAGTGGTGTTTGTGTCCACCGCCCTTGTGGCGGGTGGTGATGTGGCCGTTGTTGTTGCGGCCGGCTTGCTGGAATTGCGGCTCCAGCAATGCAGCGTGAGGTGCACCCTTGTACAGGTGGTCACGCGAAATCTTCACCACGCCACGACGGCCTGGAGAAGTAGGTTTCATTTTAATGACAGCCATGATTACGCGGCCTCCCCACCAAGGTTCAGCTCTTGACCTGGCTTGAGCATCACGTAAGCCTTGCGAACGTTGTCGCGACGGCCCACGGACTTGCCAAAGCGCTTGGTTTTGCCTTTTGTGTTCACCACAGAAACGCCTTGCACTTCCACCTTGAACATCAATTCCACAGCGGCCTTGATTTCGGGCTTGGTTGCGTCTTGCAGCACCTTGAACGTCACAGCATTGGATTTTTCAGCCACCATGGTTGCCTTTTCAGACACGATGGGAGCAACCAGAACCTGCATCAAGCGACCTTCGTCGTACTTGACTTTAGACGTGTTGTTCATACGGGCGCTCATGCGAACATCTCCTTGAGTTTGTCCATGGCGGCCTTGGTCACCAATACCTTGCGGTAGTGCACCAACGACAGGGGATCTGCATAACGAGGCTCAACAACCAGGATGTTCACCAAGTTGCGCGATGCCAAGTACAGGTTTTCATCCACTTCATCAGCGATCACCAGCACGGATTCAAGGTTCATCGCCTTGAATTTGGCTGCCAAAGGCTTGGTCTTGGGAGAATCCACCTTGAGGGAATCAACCACCGCCAGACGACCTTCGCGGGCCAACTGGGACAGGATGGAAGCCATACCTGCGCGGTACATCTTCTTGTTGATCTTCTGACCGAAGTTTTCGTCGGGCATGTTCGGGAAAATACGACCGCCTCCGCGCCACAGTGGCGAGGATGTCATACCGGCACGAGCGCGACCAGTTCCCTTTTGCTTGAAAGGCTTCTTGGTGGAGTGCTTGACCTGCTCACGGTCTTTTTGTGCACGGGTGCCTTGACGGGCGTTGGCCTGGAAGGCCACAACCACTTGGTGCACCAGATCTTCGTTGTATTCACGACCGAACACGGTTTCAGGCGCGTCGTACTTGGACGTCGCTTGACCTTGGTCATTCAGGAGTTCGAGCTGCATCAGTTCGCTCCTTTTGCTGCTTTGGCCTTAACGGCGGGACGGACGGTCACGAAACCACCTGCTGCACCAGGGATTGCACCCTTGATCAGCAGCAATTGACGCGCCTCGTCGATGCGGATCACATCGAGGTTTTGCGTGGTTTTGGTGACATCACCCAAATGACCCGTCATGCGTTTACCGGGAAACACGCGACCTGGGTCTTGTGCCATACCGATGGAACCGGGAACGTTGTGCGAACGGCTGTTACCGTGCGAAGCACGTTGCGAGCTCATGTTGTGGCGCTTGATGGTACCGGCATAGCCCTTACCAATGGAGGTGCCTTGCACGTCCACTTTTTGACCAACAACAAATACATCCGCAACAGGCACAGTGGCGCCAGCGGCGTACTTTGCGGCTGCATCAGCCGTTACACGGAATTCCTGGATGATTTCACCGGCTTCCACACCCGCCTTGGCGAGGTGACCAGCGATAGGCTTGGTAACGCGCGAAGCTTTGCGCGAACCGAACGTCACCTGCAAGGCAACGTAGCCATCGTTCTCCTGGGTTTTGACCTGCGTCACACGGTTGTTGGACACGTCTACCACCGTAACAGGAACTGCATCCCCGTCATCGGTGAATAGGCGCATCATGCCAACCTTGCGACCCAGCAACCCTAAGTGATTGCTAAGACTCATTGTTTTCTCCGTAACTCCCACCACTGCAACTTCAATTGGCTGCAGTGTTTTTGCGTGAGAGACTGTTAATAAAACTCTGTCCGCGCGCAAAAGCGCGTCGAATAGAGCCAGCGAGTATAACGCGGGCTTGTGTTGAACACAAGCCCCTGTCTGGCTCGCCAGTTAGAAGTCCCAGACTGGCGCCCGGGACTGCTATTTCTTACTGCAGCTTGATTTCCACGTCCACGCCAGCGGGCAGGTCGAGCTTCATCAGCGCGTCTACGGTTTTGTCTGTGGGATCAACGATGTCCATCAGACGCTGGTGTGTGCGAATTTCAAACTGATCGCGACTAGCCTTGTTCACGTGAGGTGAACGAAGGATGTCGAAACGCTTCATGCGGGTTGGCAGGGGCACGGGGCCCTTGACAATCGCGCCGGTACGCTTGGCAGTGTCGACGATTTCCGCAGCCGATTGGTCAATCAGCTTGTAGTCAAACGCCTTGAGGCGGATGCGAATTTTTTGCTTGGCAGCCATCGTAATTCCTTCGGTTTTGCGAATTACGCGATGATTTTTGCAACCACGCCAGCGCCCACGGTAC
>NZ_NOXW01000019.1 GCF_002251855.1 Rhodoferax sp. TH121 | reverse complement strand
AGGGTGATGTCCTAGGCCTCTAGACGATAGGGTCAAAACCTTGGAACGTATCCGTATCAGAAGAATTGGTGGAGGTAAGCGGGATCGAACCGCTGACCTCTTGCATGCCATGCAAGCGCTCTCCCAGCTGAGCTATACCCCCAATTTCCTGAACGCATCGCCAAGTTTTGCTTGAGCTTTGCATTCAACTTCCGAGCCTCAAATTATATACAAGTTTTTTAGCCCAAGGCAAGTCTGGAGATAACTTTTTCTCTGCCACTCAATTCGAGCACAGCGTCGAGCGACGGCGTCTGCGCCGTGCCCATGACCAACACACGCACCGGCATGGCCAGTTGCGGCATCTTCAGGCCGTGGGCAGCCAGCACTTCCTTGATGGCCGCGCCAATACTGGCTTTGTCCCAAGCGCAGGCGGCGAGCTTGTCTTTCAGCAAGGCAATGGCCGGCTGCACAGCGTCGGTCACGTGCTGCGCCTTCTCGGCGGCATCCACATTCACTTCGCCATAAAACTTGGCAGCCCAGGCAGCCAAGGCGACCGTGGTGTCGCAGCGGTCTTTCAGCAAACCGCAGACCAGCGGCAGGTGGGACGCAATCACATCGTCCGACAGCGAGATGCCCTGCTTGGCAAGCTGCACGGCCACCAGCTGGGCCAAACGGGTGTTGTCAGCTTGCTTGATGTACTGCGCATTCACCCACAACAGCTTGGCTGGGTCCCATTGCGCAGGGCTCTTGTTCAGATGCGTGCCGTCAAACCAGCTCACCAGTTGCTCGCGGCTGAACAACTCTTCGTCGCCATGGCTCCAGCCCAGGCGAGCCAGGTAGTTGAGCATGGCCTCGGGCAGGTAGCCGCCCTCCTCGTAGGCAGTCACGCTCACGGCGCCGCGGCGCTTGGACAGCTTTTGGCCGTCGTCACCCAGGATCACCGGGCAATGGCCGAACTGGGGCAGCGTTGCACCCAACGCATTGAAGATATTGATCTGCCAAGGCGTGTTGTTGATGTGCTCATCGCCACGGAACACGTGGGTGATCTGCATGTCCCAGTCGTCCACCACCACCGCAAAGTTGTAGGTGGGGATGCCATCGGTACGTACGATGATGAGGTCATCGATCTCGCGGTTGTTGATGGTGATGGGGCCTTTGACCAAGTCGTCCCACGTGACGTCACCGTCAGCGGGGTTGCAAAAGCGCACCACGGGTTTCACGCCTTCGGGCACGGGCGGCAAGGTCTTGCCGGGAGCCGGGCGCCAGGTGCCGTCGTACAGGGGTTTCTCGCCACGCGCCTTCTTGGCTTCGCGCACCGCGTCCAGCTCTTCGGGCGTGCTGTAGCAGTAGTAGGCCTTGCCTTCTGCGATCAGCTGGTCCACCACAGCCTTATAGCGGTCCAGACGCTGCATTTGGTAGATGGGACCTTCATCGTATTCCAGACCCAGCCATTGCATGGACGCCAGAATCTGGTCCACCGAGTCTTGCGTGGAACGTGCCACATCGGTGTCTTCAATGCGCAGCACAAACTCACCACCAAAGTGGCGGGCATAGGCCCAGGAGTACAGGGCCGTGCGGGCCGTGCCCAGATGGAGAAAGCCGGTGGGAGAAGGCGCAATGCGCGTGCGAATTTTGCTCATGTTCAAAGGGTGTTCAAACCACGCGCCAGATCGGCGGTGATGTCATCAATATGTTCCAGGCCCACTGCCACGCGGATCAGGCCCTGGCCAATGCCGGCCAGTTGGCGCTGCGCCTCTGACAAGCGACCATGCGAAGTGCTGGCGGGGTGTGCAGCCAATGTCTTGGTATCGCCCAGGTTGGTACACAGCGACAGCACTTGCATGCTGTCGAGCACATGGAAAGCGTTCTTGCGTGCGGCTTCCACGTCGGGAGCCTTCACTTCAAAGGACAACACGGCCCCGCCGCTACCCGACTGCTGACGCATGGCCAACTCGTGCTGGGCATGGCTGGGCAGGCCGGGGTAGAAAACCCGGGCGACTTGCGGCTGGGCCTCCAGCCACTGCGCCACGGCCAGCGTGCTGGCCGACTGGGCCTTGACGCGTATGGCCAAGGTTTCCATGCCCTTGAGCAACACCCACGCATTAAAGGGTGCGAGCACCATGCCCGCAGTGCGAATGACCGGCAGGAAGATGTCATCCCGCTGCTTTTGGGTGCAGCAGATGGCGCCGGCCATCACACGGCCCTGGCCATCCAGAAACTTGGTACCTGAATGGATGATGAAGTCCGCACCCATCGTCACGGGGCGCTGCAGCACCGGCGTGGCAAAGCAGTTGTCCACCGCCAAAAAGGCACCCGCGTTGTGCGCAATGTCGGCCAAGGCCTGGATGTCGCACACCTCGGTCAGCGGGTTGGTTGGTGTTTCGGCAAACAACAGTTTGGTGTTGGGGCGAACGGCAGCTTTCCACGCAGCCACATCGGTCTGGGACACAAACGTGGTCTCCACACCAAACTTGGCAAACTCGCGGCTGAACATGGGAATGACCGAGCCGAACACCGACTGCGAGCAAATCACGTGGTCGCCGGCCTTGAGCAAGGCCATGCCCAGCAGCAAGATGGCCGACATGCCGGACGACGTGGCGACCGCTGCCTCGGTGCCTTCCAGCGCGGCCAAGCGCAGCTCCATGCTGCTCACGGTGGGGTTGCCCACGCGCGAGTAGGTGAAGCCCTCTTCTTCCATCGCAAACCGCGCGGCGCTGGAGGCGGCGCTGGACTGTACGTAGCCGCTGGTGAGGTAAAGGGCTTCGGAGTTCTCGCCGTACTGGCTGCGCTCCAGGGCCGTGCGAACGGCCAGGGTGTCCAGGTGCAAATCGTTGGGTAACTGTTGGGCTGCCATCGTTCAGTCCGCGTTGTTGGGCAGGGCCAGGCGCGAGGTGTCTTCTTGGCCTTCGTCGCCGCCCACGCGTTTTTCATTCAGGCGTTCGATGTCGTCGGACGAAATGTCGCCCGTGACATAAATACCGTCGAAGCAGGACGCGTCGAAACCGGCCAACTTGTTGCTCAGCGAGCCAATGGCCTTCTTCATGCCGTCCACGTCCTGGTAGATCAGGGCATCGCAGCCAATGATCTCGCGCACCTGTTCCACCGTGCGGTTGTGCGCCACCAGCTCACTGCTGGTGGGCATGTCGATGCCATAGACGTTGGGGAAACGCACCGGCGGCGCAGCGCTGGCCAGGTAGACCTTGCGCGCACCCGCGTCGCGCGCCATTTGCACGATCTCTTTAGACGTGGTGCCGCGTACGATGGAGTCGTCCACCAGCAGCACATTGCGGCCCTTGAATTCGCTGGCGATCACGTTGAGCTTTTGGCGCACCGACTTCTTGCGCACGCCCTGGCCCGGCATGATGAAGGTGCGACCGACGTAGCGGTTTTTCACAAAGCCTTCGCGGTAGGGCAAGCCGAGCAGCTGGGCCAACTGCGCCGCGCTGGGGCGGCTCGATTCGGGGATGGGGATCACCACATCAATCTCGCTGGGCGGCACGGTGGAAATCACGCGCTTGGCCAAGGTCTCGCCCAGGTTCAGGCGGGCCTGGTAGACCGAGATGCCGTCCATCACCGAATCGGGGCGGGCCAGGTACACAAATTCAAAAATACAGGGCGAAAGCTGGGGCGTCTCGGCGCACTGCTGGGCGTGCACCTTGCCTTGCAGATCCACAAACACAGCCTCGCCAGGATTCACATTGCGTTCGAAGGTGAAGCTGCTGCCCTCCAGCGTCACCGACTCGCTGGCCAGCATCACATTGCCTTCGCCATTGGTGCCCATGCACAGGGGGCGGATGCCGTAGGGGTCGCGGAAGGCCAGCACACCGTGGCCGGCGATCAGTGCAATCACCGCATACGACCCCTTCACGCGCTTGTGCACATTGCGCACTGCGGCAAAGATGTCCATGGGCTGCAGCGGCAGGCCACGCGTGGTTTTTTCGATCTCGTGCGCCAGCACGTTGAGCAACACCTCAGAGTCGCTCTCGGTGTTGATGTGGCGGTGGTCGGTGTTGAACAGCTCGGCCTTCAGGGCATGGGCATTGGTCAGGTTGCCGTTGTGCACCAGCACAATGCCAAACGGCGCGTTCACATAGAAGGGCTGCGCCTCTTCCTCGCTGAAAGCGTTGCCGGCCGTGGGGTAGCGCACCTGGCCCAGGCCACAGTTGCCCAACAGGCTGCGCATATTGCGGGTGCGGAACACATCCTTCACCATGCCCTTGGCCTTGTGCATGAAGAACTTGCGCTCTTGCTGGGTCACGATGCCGGCGGCATCCTGGCCGCGGTGCTGCAGCAGCAGCAAGGCGTCGTAGATCAGTTGATTGACGGGTGCATTGCTAACAACGCCAACGATTCCACACATAGGGGTTCACTCTCAAGGTAAATACTTGCCAAACTCTTCGGGCAGCAGGGGCTTGACGCTGCTGAGCACCATGCCAGCCATGCGCGGCCCCATGGCGCTCTGCCACCAGTTCGCGGTGTGCACGGGCGTCATGCCCACAACGGCGGTCACCACCAGCAACAGCAACATGCCACGCACCAAACCAAAAATGGCGCCCAGCATGCGGTCTGCGGGGCTCATGCCCGCTGCCGCCACCAGCTTCTTGACCACAAAGGCAATCAGGCCTCCGGCAAACACCGTGGCCACAAACACCAGCACAAAGCCCCCGGCGTAACGCACCGCCTCGGCATCACCGCTGATGGGAATCCACTGCGCGGCGTCCATCGCAAACCATTGCGCCAGCACAAAGGCCACGGCCCAGCTCAGCAGCGACAGCACCTCGTACACCAGCCCCCGCCAAGCGCCCAGCACCAGCGAGAACAGCAAAACCGCCAGAAAAATCCAGTCCAGGGTCGGCATGGGCAGGCTCCGCTCAGAGTTCCAGGATGGCAGCGGGCAGGTTCAGCTTCTTGAGCTTGTCCACGGCCTTTTCCGCCTCAGCCTTGCTGGCGAACGGCCCGATGCGCACCCGCGTGCGTTGCGCATCTTTGGCGCCCACCACCTGCGTGTAGGTCTTGAAACCGGCCTTCTCCACCTTCTGGCGTGCTTCGCGCAGCTTGGCCGCTTCGACATAGGCGCCCACCTGCACCACAAAGCGGCCGGTGGCAGCGTCTGGCTTCTTGTCAGCAGGCTTGGCGGCTGCGGCAGGCTTGCCGTCCAGCAAGGCCTGGGCCTTGGCGGCCTCTGCCGCCTTGTCAGCGGGCTTGTCCACAGACGCCGCAGGTTTGGCCTCTGGCTTTGCAACCGGTTTGGGCTCTGGCTTGGGTTCAGTCTTGGGCGCCGGTTTAGGTTCGGTAATGATGGTTTCGGGCTTGGGCGCCGGTTTCGCCTCGGGCTTGGAGACGGGTTTGGCCGGGGCCGAGGCCACGGGCGCAGGGGTGTCGCCCACGATGATGCCGCCGCTGACCTGCGAGGGCGCAGCGCTGCTGGCCGCCACTTGCGGCGTGCCTAGGGGTGCCACCTTGGCCTTGTCTGGAATCTCGATGGGAATGTCCACCGCAATGGGCCGCGGCTGGCTGTCAAACAGCAGCGGGAAGCCGATGACCCCCAGCAACACCAGCACGGCAGCGCCTATCAGGCGGTGCCGCGCGCGTTTGCGCATGACTTCCACGCTTTCGGGGGCGGTAGGTGGGGTGGGCTGCTCGTCGCCACCTTTGCGAAACTTGAAAAATGCCATGTGTGGGGTGACGGTTCAGGTAGCTTGGGGCTGGAGGTGTTTGGCGTGCAGCTTGGGGGTGCCCTCTTGCAGCACACCACCCACGGTGTAGAACGATCCAAAGACGACGATTCTATCAGTGGGGTCTGCCGCGGCGATGGCAGCGCGCAGCGCGTCCAGGGGCGTGGCAAAGGCCTGGGCCGAAGCGTCTTTGCGGGTGTTTTGCGCCGTCCATTGGGCCTGCAGGTCGGCGCCCGTGGCCGCCCGCGGGCTGGGCAAATCGGTGAAATACCAGCGATCCATCAGCGGCGCCACCTTGGCGAACATGGGCGCCAGGTCCTTGTCGGCCATGGCCCCAAAAATGGCGTGGGTGCAGGGGTAAAAGCCCATGGCGTCCAGGTTGGCCGCCAGCGCGGCCACCGAATGCGGGTTGTGCGCCACGTCCAGCACCAGCGTGGGCTGGCCCGGGATGATCTGAAAGCGCCCCGGCAGCTCCACCAGCGACAAGCCCACGCGCACCGCCTGGGCGGTGATGGGCAACTGCTCGCGCAGGGCCGTGAGCGCCGCCAGCACGCCCGAGGCGTTGACCAACTGGTTGGCACCGCGCAGCGCCGGGTAGGCCAGGCCGCTGTAGCGCCGCCCGCGCCCGGCCCAGCCCCACTGCTGCTTGTCGCCGGACACATTGAAATCCCGCCCCACCGTCCACAGGTCAGCGCCCACTTCCAGCGCGCGGTCCAGCACGCTTTGCGGCGGCACCGGGTCGCTCACGATGACCGGGCGCCCCGTGCGCATGATGCCGGCCTTCTCGTACCCTATCAGCTCGCGGGTGTTGCCCAGCAGCTCCATGTGGTCCAGGTCGATGCTGGTGATGATGGCGCAGTCGGCATCGATGATGTTGACCGCATCCAGCCGCCCGCCCAGGCCCACTTCCAGAATCACGGCGTCCAGCCCCTCGCGGGACAGCGCCAGCAAGATGGCCAGGGTGGTGAATTCGAAGTACGTCAGCGCAATTTCTGCGTCGTTTTGGGCCCTGGCCCGCTCCACCTCTGCGCAAGCAGCTACAAATTTGCTAGCGTCTGCAGCCTCGCCCCGCAGGCGCATGCGCTCTTCAAAGTGCACCAGGTGGGGAGATGTGTAGACCCCGGTCTTGTAACCCGCCTGACCCAGGATGGACTCCAGCATGGCGCAGGTGGAGCCCTTGCCGTTGGTGCCCGCCACGGTCAACACCGGGCAGCTGAACTGCAGGCCCAGCCGCTGCGCCACGCTGCGCACCCGGTCCAGCCCCATCTCGATGCCGTTGATGCCCTTGGGGTGCATGGCTTCTATGTAGGCCAGCCACTCGGGCAGGGAAGACGTGGCATTGGGGACAGCGGGGGACGTGGTGTTTGGCATAGAGCCCCGAATTGTCGCGCACTGCGACAATAGCCCCATGATCACCCTCTACGGCATTCCCAACTGCGACACCGTCAAAAAAGCCCGCACCTGGCTGACGGACCATGGCGTGGACTACGCCTTTCACGACTTCAAGAAACAAGGCGTGCCCACCGCCCTGCTACCCGGCTGGATAGACGCCGTGGGCCTGGACACCCTGATCAACCGCCGCGGCCCCACCTGGCGCAAGCTGGACGAGGCCACCCAGGCCCGCGTGGTGGACACGCCCAGCGCCATGGCCGTGATGCAAGACCACAGCAGCGTCATCAAGCGGCCTGTGGTGGTGTGGGGCTACGGCGTGGTGACCGTGGGCTTTAGCGACGCGGCCTTTGCCGCCCGCCTCCCGTAAAATCGCTGGTTGCCCGGTGCCAGGCGCGCCGGGCCCTCATTTCCATTCCTATTACGCAGCACCATGACCACCACCCACTTTGACAACGTTTCCGTCACCACCAAAGCCAATGTGTACTTCGACGGCAAGTGCGTGAGCCACGGCTTCACCCTGGCTGACGGCACCAAAAAGTCGGTCGGCGTCATCCTGCCCGCCACCCTGACCTTCAACACCGGCGCCCCTGAAATCATGGAATGCGTGGGCGGCAGCTGCGACTACAAGCTCGACGGCACCGACACCTGGGTCACCAGCGGCGAAGGCGAGAAGTTCAGCGTGCCCGGCAACGCCAAGTTCCAGATCCGCGTGACGGAAGGCCACGCCGCCTACCACTACATCTGCCATTTCGGCTAATTGGTGGTTGACCCGCGGCTCCCCCGGCAGACGCAAACGCTCCATTTTTTATAGCTGCTCGCGCAACATCCATGCGGGCTAGAGGCCAATTTTATGTCTAACACCATTCTGCAAAGCATCCCCACCGGCCAAAAGGTCGGCATCGCCTTCTCTGGAGGCCTGGACACCAGCGCCGCGCTGCACTGGATGATGAAGAAGGGCGCCCTGCCCTACGCCTACACCGCCAACCTGGGCCAGCCCGACGAGGCCGACTACGACGCCATCCCCAAGAAGGCCATGGAATACGGCGCCATCAAGGCTAGGTTGGTGGACTGCCGCCCCCAGCTGGCTGCCGAAGGCATTGCCGCGCTGCAAGCCGGCGCCTTCCACATCACCACCGCCGGCCAGACCTACTTCAACACCACGCCGCTGGGCCGCGCCGTCACCGGCACCATGCTGGTGAGCGCCATGAAGGAAGACGACGTCAACATCTGGGGCGACGGCAGCACCTTCAAGGGCAACGACATCGAGCGCTTCTACCGCTACGGCCTGCTGGTGAACCCCGCGCTGAAAATCTACAAGCCCTGGCTGGACCAAACCTTTATTGACGAGCTGGGCGGCCGCGCCGAAATGAGCGCCTTCATGACCGCCAGCGGCTTTGGCTACAAGATGAGCGCCGAAAAGGCCTACAGCACCGACAGCAACATGCTGGGCGCCACGCACGAAGCCAAGGACCTGGAGTTCTTGAACAGCGGCATCAAGATCGTCAACCCCATCATGGGCGTGCCCTTCTGGCGCGACGACTGCTCCATCAAGGCCGAAGAAGTGAGCATCACCTTTGAAGAAGGCCGCCCTGTGGCCCTGAACGGCGTGCAGTACCCCGACCTGGTGAGCCTGATCCTCAAGGCCAACGAAATCGGCGGCCGCCACGGCCTGGGCATGAGCGACCAGATCGAGAACCGCATCATCGAAGCCAAGAGCCGCGGCATCTACGAAGCCCCCGGCCTGGCCCTGCTGTTCATCGCCTACGAGCGCCTGGTCACCGGCATCCACAACGAAGACACCATCGAGCAATACCGCGACAACGGCCGCAAGCTGGGCCGCCTGCTGTACCAGGGCCGCTGGTTCGACAGCCAGGCCATCATGCTGCGCGAAACCGCCCAGCGCTGGGTCGCCAAGGCCGTGACCGGCACCGTGACCCTGGAACTGCGCCGCGGCAACGACTACAGCCTGCTCAACACCGAAAGCCCCAACCTCACCTACGCGCCGGAGCGCCTGAGCATGGAAAAGGTGGAAGACGCGCCCTTCAGCCCGCTGGACCGCATCGGCCAACTCACCATGCGCAACCTGGACATCACCGACACCCGCGCCAAGCTGCAGGTGTATTCCAACGCCGGGCTGCTGGAGTTGGGCAAGGGGGATGATTTCTTGAAGTTGGGTAAGTAAGACCGCTGAAGCCATGAGGACAAAGCCCGCTAGGCAAGAACTAGGCGGGCTTTTTCTTTTGGGTCAGATGACCTCGCTGCACGGGAGTGCCCCAATCGCTCTCCTATGAGGTTTGCACTCCTAGACGTGCAAAAAAAGACAAAGTACACCCAGGCTATACGCCTCGCCGAGTTTCGTGAGCGCACCCACACTCAAATAAATAATCTCGCTAGACAGTGGCCCCGTCATTAGCTACTCGATAGCCCAAACGTGGTCATAAGCGAGCTCTGCTAGATCACTCGTTCGACGCTCTATCTCTGCCGTTCCCCACGTCGTTGCAGCGTCGATCTGTGGCTCTAAGATGTAGCCGTGCTTTCTGAGTAGCGCCTTCTTGGCCGCAAAGTCGTTGGCCGCCAAAACCTCTCCGTTGTACTTCACGGGCACGCCCAAAAGGTTCCCGATGCTGTGCACGGAAGGAGCACCAGTGTTTTGTGAAAGAAGGTGTTCGAGCGACTGCCCCGTGCGATCGACATCGACAGCGGGGTTTCGATGCTTGTAGATCTTCCACAGCGTATAGCCGATGACCTCCTTGTGCCTTGGCGTCAAGTAGTTGAGCGCCTTAAACCGCGTGATAAACGTGTCCCGAGCGGGGACCTTGCTCTTGATTTTTTTCTTGAACTCGTTGATGCACAGACCGCGAGCATTTGCATCAGCAGCGGTCGCCAATGCGCGCGCATGAGCCGCGTACATCTTGCTCACGCCGCCTGATGAAGGCAGGTTGCTGATCGTCGTGTAAAGGTAGTGATAGCGTTCCACGAGCCAGAAGATCTCTCGAACCTGGCCGTCTTTGAGCTTCTTGGCACCGAACAGGCGCAGTACCGTCAAAAGCAGTGGATTTGCGATTTGGATGTTCAGGACATCAGAGATGCAGCGAAGCGAATCTTCGACATCCCGATTTCCTTTGTTCCATAGGGTGAGCCGTTCGGGCTCCAAAATCCCACGGTAAAGATCACTGTCGGTCCTGAGCTCATCGAGGACCACACGAACATTCGTGGCCGAAACCTCATTTTTAATGGCCTTGAAAAGCTCCTTCTCTGTTGTGAAGGGGTACTTTGAGAGCCAGTAGTGATGAAGGAAAGTGGCCATTTGAATCGGCCGGCTTGCCTGCTCCAAAGTGCTCTGAATTTCCACCCAATGGTCTTTGGGACGGTCAATGGCCTTGCCTTTTGAAGGGAGCAGCCGCAGCAGATGGTTCTTCGCAAGGTCTGCGGCAGTGAGGTCCTTACCCCGTGTATTGAGCGTCTCAAAAATCAGATACGCGTCATCTTGGTTATCCAGGGTGATCGAAATCACTTTGAGACCCAAGAGCTTATCCCGCACACTTTCCAACCATTTTTTGCTCGCAGCCTCCGCTTTTGAAGGATCAACCTTAGAAGTCGCCTCCTTCACACCCTGATCGATGACGGTGTTAATGAGTTTGTATGCTGCACTGATCGCCTTCTCCTCCTCACCCACGTCAATCTCCGTCTCCTCTTTTTCAAGGCTCTGAATTTTGGCTTGCAGGTAGGGGTACGAGGTCTCGGTTTTAAGAACGAATTGGGCCTGATCGTTTAGGTCCCGCGTTTCAATCAAACGGTGCACGCCTTTAGCGGGGGCCGCAAAACCCAAGTCGTTGAACTTGTCTCGAATGGCACACAGAGCAATGGTGATAGTGGTGATGCGCTGCTGCCCGTCCACAAGACCAAAAGAAGAGCTTGAAAGGTTGTAAGAGACGAACGCCCCGATGAAGTAGTCCTTTTTGAGGTCCGACGTACTATCTACCCAGAACTCTTCAACGTTATCCTCATCCCAAGAAAACGGGCGCTGAAAACGCGGAATGAGATACGTACCAGACTCCAAAACTTGGCGAATATCTTTTTCGACACACTGAATCTTCATCTTTTCCTCCGCTGAGTCAGGCTAGGGCACCATATTCTGATAATTTGATGGAACCCGATGCAAGTACTTCTTCAAGACCCACCCGGTGCGGTACTCCTCGCGCAGCCAGTGGTAGTACTCGATCTCCACCCACTTGCCGTCCTTGTCGATGGCACGCACCACTTCATTGGGCATGAGCATGCCCTCAACGGCTGATCCATGTTCTGGCTTGGATCGCACAGTGGCGGGACGCTCACGCACCACGAAGCGCTCTTCTGGAGTCTGTGCAGCTTGCACCAAAGCTCTTTCAATCAGGACCGTGAGGTTCTGAATCTGCCGCGTCTGCACCTGCAAGGTGGCAGTGGTCTGCGTTTGAAAGGCCTCCGTTTTGTTCTTGTCTTGGTGGCTAGAAATCTCTTGGTAGAGGAAGAACAAGATGCCCAGCAGCAAGCTCAACATCGCTAATGCATCTGACTGCTTACGACTGAGTAGCCCCCTTTCGGGCTTCACAGCGTGTTCGTGCATGGAGCCATCTGGCTCGATGCCCAGCAAAGCCAGTTGCTGTTGGATGCCCTCGGGTCCCAGCGCCTTTGCAATAGCGGCTGCGGAGCCCCAATCGATTGTGGGCAATGCCACCTTGCCAAACTGATCTTGCAGTTCCTTAAACGAACCCACAATTCCCAACACTTCGTTGGGCACCGTCCACTGCTTATTGATGTGCTCGAAGTCTTTAAGGTAGCTCTGAATGCTGCTCACACCCAGACCTTCAAGAAGCTTCTTATTCTGTACCCGTGAATCCTCGGCCTGCTGTGCAAGCATCTTGGCAACCGAACCAAAGCCCAAGGCTTGATCCACAATCGCCTGCATCTGGTTTCGCATGGAGCTTCCGTCCGTGAGCTCCTTGATGAGCTGCTGGGTGGCTGTGCTCCCCAGAACACTCATGCGAATTTCGGCCATCGGGTCGAACATCTTGCGCATATGTTCCATCTGCAAACGCTCAGACTCCTGCCAAGCTTTAAAGGCAGACCCAATGGCCGAAGTGGGGCCCAAGAGGTCTTGGTACTGCTTGGCAATGGACATCGCCGGAGACTGCAAGGTTCTGATGTCCTGTGGCATCTGTGCATAGACCGAGTTGCCCGCCAACTCTCGCAACTGTTTTCCGATCAGATCGTTGTCAATCAAAGCTTTGCGCCACGATGAGCGCTCTTCTTCTATTCGTGCCATTTCGCGTGCCAACGTGCCACCCAACGTGGTAACTTTGATTTGCTCTAGTGCAAGGCTCACAGACGGTCCTCCAAATCGGTTAGCCAAAGGCTGCTGCCACCCCAGCAGCCATATTGGCGGCGAACACCCTGAAGGCGCCCATCTTGGAAATCAATCGGCTATTGATCTGGATGCCCAGGATCTGAACTGTATCGATCAGAGCCTTTTCAAAGAAAGTGTTGATGTCCACAGGCTGCGGGGCTTCGCTAGGCTTTGCCGGATAGGCTCGTGCTACCAAGATGCATCCCGTGACCGGGTGGTCGATATGCGCCACTTCGCCATCCACCACAAAGCGCAAGTCGTGCAGCAGCGCGTTGTTCTGCGCGTCTTTGTAATGCCCGTCCAGGTAAAAGGCGGCAGCGCGCTCGCCTTCTATGCCCGTCTTGCAGCGGCGCAGTTCGTCGCGCAGCCAGTCTTTCTGGCCTATGTCCAGCAGGGTGGACTTTTGCAGATCTTCCATCAGCGCTAGGCGCTTGGATTTTTCGTCGGCTGTCTTGAGCAGCATGCTCCCCTCCCCTTGAATCGCGTGTTGGGCCGTTGGCACGGTCTCTGGGGCACTACTGTACCGGCAGATTGGCCGGCGCAAGGCCCAAAGGCCTTCCTGCAGCCTATGGGCTTTGTCTTTGAAGATTTTCAATCAAAATGGCCACTAGCCCTCATGGATATTGCGCAAGCAGCTATCAAATACATAGCGGTTTGCACCGCCAGCGGCCTCAATAGCGCTTCATACGCACGCCCAGCAGGCCGTAGTCTGCGCTGTGGCGGCGCAGGTAGTCTTGGGCGATGGGGGGCAGCGCGGCGGGGGTGATGCCCAGGGCCTGCAAGCCGGGCACCTGGCCGGTAGCAACGTTGTCCACGCGCATGGAGGCGAGGTTGTCGCGGCTCATGAGCGGTTCGCCGGGCAGGCATTCCATGGCCAGGGCCTGCAGGCTGCCCATCCACTGCGGCAGGGCTATGACGGGGCGGCCGCGCCCTTGGTTGACGCCAGCCCATTGGCCCGCCTGTTGCACCAGCTGGCGCAGGGTGAACACATCGGGGCCACAGGCCTCCACCACGGCGGGGCTGCCGGGCTGCAGGCTGCGCACCACGGCCTGGGCCACGTCTTGCACCCACACGGGCTGAAAGCGCGCGTCGGCCCCGGCCAGGGGCATGAGGGGGAACACTTTTTGCAAGCTGGCGAACATGTTGAGGAATTTATCTTCGGCCCCAAAGATGACGCTGGGGCGCAGCAGCGTGAGGCGCCAGGGGGCGGACGCTGCGGCTTGCTGCAGGGCGGCTTCGCCCTGGCTTTTGCTGCGCAGGTAGAGCGAGGGCGCGGCGTCGGGCTGGGCGCTGTGGGCCCCCAGCGCGCTCACGTGCACCAGCTGCTGCACGCCGGCGCTGCTGCAGGCCTGGGCCAGGCTGCAGGGTAGCTGCACATGCACGGCGTCAAACCGGGCGGCGTTGCCATGCAGCACGGCAATGAGGTTGACCACAGCCTGGTGGCCCTGCACGGCGCGGGCCAGGGCGGCAGCGTCGTGCACATTCACCTCCAGCACCGTAAGGCCGGGCAGGAGCTGCACGCGCTGGGCGTGCTGGCGCTTGCGGGTGGCCACGGTAACCTGCCAGCCGGCGCGCACCAGCTGTTCACACACATGGGCACCGACAAAACCGGTGCCGCCGAGGACGAGGATGGATGCCATGGCGGGGTGCTCCTGAGGAGGGGTTAGAGGACGACGGGTTCGGGCTCCAGGCGGATGCCAAAGCGTTCGTACACGCTGGTCTGGATGGCTTTGGCCAGGGTCATCACCTCGCCGCCGGTGGCGCCTTCGCCGTTCACCCCAGCGCCGCGGTTCACAAGCACCAGGGCTTGCTTCTCGTACACGCCGGCCTGGCCCACGCTTTTGCCTTTCCAGCCACAGGCGTCAATGAGCCAGCCGGCGGCGAGCTTGATGCTGCCGTCGTGCAGGGGGTAGTGCACCACTTTCGGGTCGCGGGCGATGATGTCGGCGCACTGCTCGGGGGTGACGGTGGGGTTTTTGAAGAAGCTGCCGGCGTTGCCGATCTGGGCGGGGTCGGGCAGCTTGGCGCGGCGGACTTCGCAAATCCAGTCGTAGATCTGGCGGGCCGTGGGCTGCTCGATTCCGGTCTCGGCCATCTTGCGCTCCAGGTCGGCATAGCCCAGCACGGGCTTCCAGGCCTTGGGCAGCGCAAAGCGCACGCGCAAGATGAGGGCGCGGTCTTTCAGGCCCAGGGCCTGGTGGGCGCCGTCGGCGCCGGGCTGGCTGCTGTGCTTGAAGACGGAGTCGCGGTAGCCAAAGGCGCACTGCGCGGCGTTCAGGGTAAAGACCTGGCCGGTTTGCAGGTCTACCGCGTCGAGCGAGTCAAAGCGGTCTTGCAGCTCCACGCCATAGGCGCCCACGTTTTGCACGGGCGACGCACCCACGGTGCCGGGGATGAGGGCCATGTTCTCCAGGCCGGGCAGGCCTTGGTCCAGCGTCCAGGTGACGAAGTTGTGCCAGTTTTCACCGCCCCCCGCCTCCACCACCCAGTGTTTGTCGGTCTCGGCCACCAGGCGGCGGCCGGGCACCTCTACCTTCAGTACCAGGGGTTTCACGTCGCCGGTCAGCACAATGTTGCTGCCGCCCCCCAGCACAAAGGTGGGCGCGCCTGCCCAGGCGGGGTCGGCCAGCAGGGCTTGCACATCGGCCTCGCTGGTGATGCGCGCCAGGGCGTGGGCCTTGGCCACGATGCGAAAGGTGTTGAAGGCCTGCAGGGGAACATTTTTCTCGACTAACATGGCAAGATTGTCGCACCGGGGCCCTGTCGCCCTGGGCAGGCCCACGGCGCGGGCCCCCAATGGTTTATTGCGCACCCCGGGGCCGTGCAGGGGTGCGTTCTCTCTAGTGAATACAAAAAATGCCTTCTTTTGATACCGTCTGCGAAGCCAACCTGGTCAAGGTGAAAAACGGGGTGGAAAACACCGCCAAGGAAATCGCCACCCGCTTTGACTTCAAAGGCACGTCCGCCAAGATCGAGATCAAGGACAAGGAAATCACCCTGATCGGGGATGCTGATTTCCAGCTCGACCAGATCGAGGATGTGCTGCGCAACAAGCTCACCAAGCAGGAAGTGGATGTGCGCTTTTTGGACCGTGGCGATGTGCAGAAGATGGGCGGCGACAAGGTCAAAGTGGTGATCAAGGTGCGCAACGGCATCGAATCCGAATTGGCCAAGAAGATCCAGCGCCTGATGAAGGACAGCAAACTGAAGGTGCAAGCCGCCATTCAGGAAGAAAAAGTGCGCATCACCGGCGCCAAGCGCGACGATCTGCAGGCCGCCATGGCACTGATCCGCAAGGATGTGACCGACATTCCCCTGAGCTTCGACAACTTCCGCGACTAAGCCTATGAAAACCCTGTGCCTGGCTGCTGCCCTGCTGTTTGCCGCCCCGGTGTGGGCGCAATCAGTTGCGATCAACGGTACGCTGGGCAACAAGGCGCTGCTGATTGTGGACGGCGGGTTCCCCAAGGCCGTAGCGGTTGGCGAGGTGCACAAGGGCATCAAGGTGGTGGCGATTCAGGGCGAGCAGATCACCCTGGAGATGGGTGGCAAGCGCGTCTCCATGCGCGTGGGCGATGCCCCGGCCAGCGTGGGCAGCGGTGCGGGTGAGCAGCTCAGCGGCAACCGCGTGGTGCTGGCCGCGGGCCCCGGTGGCCACTTTTTGACGGACGGGCAAATCAATGGCCGTGTGGTGCAGTTCATGGTGGACACTGGCGCCACCACCATTGCCTTGAGTGTGGCCGATGCCAAACGCATTGGGCTGAACTACCAAAACGGGCAAACCATCCAAATGAGCACGGCCAATGGCGTGACCCAGGGCTGGCGCGTGACGCTCAACACGGTGCGGGTAGGCGATGTGATGGTGAGTGGCGTGGATGCCGTGGTCAGCCCCGGCAGCATGCCGTATGTGTTGCTGGGCAACAGTTTTTTGAGCCGTTTCCAGATGACGCGTAACAACGACCAGATGGTGCTGGAGCGGCGTTTCTAATGTCAAAGCCTTTGGACGTGCGCGACGAGAGCGAATACGAGGACCTGCTGGGCCAGTGGTCGGACCTGGAGAGCGGGCTGGGCATCATTCTGGCCAGCCCCAACAGTGCGCAGCAGTTTTCGCACCGGGTGCTGCAATACGACCGCTGGATGCAAGGCCTGCTGCAGCGCGACCCGGATGTGGGCCTGTACCTGCTGTTCCAGCTGGCCAGCAACTCCCCCGTGGGCTACAGCGCATCCCACGCGCTGGTGTGCGCCGTGTTGTGCCACCTGGTGGCCAACGAGCTGCACCTGCCGCAGAAGGAACGCAATAGCCTGGTGCATGCGGCACTGACGATGAACATCGCCATGACGACGCTGCAGGACGAGCTGGCTGGCCAAGCCGAAAAACCCACGCCCACGCAGCAAGACGCCATCCGCGCCCACCCCATCAAGGGCGCCATGATGTTGGCCAACCTGGGTGTGGGCGATGACGATTGGCTGGACATCGTCTCCAGCCACCACGACGATGCGGTGGACAAGGACGACTTCAACGCGGTGCCAGCCTCGGTGCGGATGGCGCGCATTCTGAAGGTGGTGGACCGTTATGCGGCAATGATCAGCCCGCGTAAATCGCGTGCGGGCCGCAGCGCCATTGAGTCGGCACGCTCGGTGATGACGCGCTCCAGCAGCTCGGTGGACGCGATTGGCCAAGCGCTGGTGCGCGCTGTGGGCCTGTGCCCGCCAGGCACCTATGTGCGCCTGGACAACGACGAGCTGGGCGTGGTGGTGCGCCGCAGCGCCAAAAGCAACCAGCCGTTTGTGGTGGTGGTGGGCAAGCCCGGCGGTGAGCTGGAGAACAACCCGCGCCTGCACAGCACGGCGGAGTCCTACCCGCGCATCCGCTCGGCGCTGCCGTCATCTGCAGTGCGGGCGCCGCTCAACCACTTCTACATCTTGCAGCTGGGCAGCCAGGCGCTGGCCATGGCCTGAGCCGGGCCAGCGGCCGGCGTCACGATTTCTTTTGCCCCAGCTTGGACTCTTTGCCCTGCACCAGGCGGGAGATGTTTTCGGCGTGGCGCCAGATCAGCAGCAAAGACATGACAGCGATGGACATCAGCACCGCTTTGTCCATGGCCCAGGCCACCTGGTTGCCAAAGGCATAGTAGGCCGGGGCAAACAGCGCGGCCACCAATGAAGCCAGGGACGAGTAGCGGAAGAAGTAGGCAATGATCAGCCAGGTCAGGCCCACGGCCAGGCCGAGCCAGCCGCTCACGCCCACCAGCACGCCCAGCGCCGTGGCCACGCCCTTGCCGCCCACGAACTTGAAAAACACCGGGTACAGGTGGCCCAGAAACGCGGCCAGCCCGACCAGCGCCACGGTGCCCTCGCCCAGGCCATAGGGTGCGCCCCACCATTGCACAGCCACCACGGGCAGCCAGCCCTTGAGGGCATCAAGCAGCAGCGTGACGACGGCCGCGGCCTTGGAGCCGGAGCGCAGCACATTGGTGGCGCCCGGGTTCTTGCTGCCATAGGTGCGCGGATCGTTCAGGCCCATGAGGCGGCTGACGATGACCGCAAAAGACAGCGAGCCGATCAGGTAGGCGGCGACGGTGGCCAGCAGGGGGTACAACACGGAATTCAAAACAGGTTCTCCAATCACTCTTCCAGCGCGCACTGTACAGGTTTGGCGCCCAGCAGTTGCACACACACGTGGGGCTCAATACCCACCAGGTAGCCGCGCCGCCCTCCGTTGATGCAAATGCGGGGCAACGCCAGAATGGTGGACTCGATGTAGACCGGCATGGTCTTGCGCGTGCCAAAGGGCGAGGTGCCGCCCACCAGGTAGCCGCTGTGGCGGTTGGCCACCTCGGGGGCGCAGGGCTCGACCGACTTGGCGCCGATCTGCCGTGCCAGGTTTTTGGTGGATACCTTGCGGTTGCCGTGCATCAGCACCACCAAAGGCTTGGCGTCCTGGTCTTGCATGATCAGCGTTTTGACGACGGTGAAGGGGTCAAAGCCCAACACCGCAGCGCTGTGCTGCGCGCCGCCATGCTCCAGGTATTCGTAGGGGTGCTCGGTGAAGGCCACCTTGTAGGCCTTGAGCAACTGGGTGGCGGGGGTTTCAGAGACGTGGTCTTTTTTGGCCATAGGCGCGTATTTTCCGCCACTTGATAAGTGGGTTGGCTCAACTTACCATGGGCCTCCCCACACACCAGACAGACAGGCAGCCATGGCACAGATCACCTGGAACGACGCGCCCTCCGTGTACACGGCCCTCTACGACGGCACACCGGTCTGCACGCTCAAGGTCAAAGACATCGGTGGTGTAGCTGCCAGTTGGCTCGATGACCGCCTGTGGCCGCCTCCTGCCCATATGCCCAAGGCCCCGCCCCAGCCCACCCGCTTCTTCGCCAACCTGGCCGAGGCCAAGGCGGCGGTTGAAGGCGTGCTGAATGCTTAAACCGCGGGGTCGCGGATTTCCCAGCGGATTTCGTCGATCTTCTTGAGCAACTCTTCGGGCAGCACGGTGCCCCAGGCGTTGATGTTTTCGTCGAGCTGCTCCAGCGTGCGCACGCCGATGATGGTGCTGGCGACCTGCCACTTGGTGTAGCAAAAGGCCAGTGCCATCTGGCTGGGCGTGAAGCCGTATTCGCGGGCCAGCGCGTTGTAGCGGCGCGCGGCCTTGAGCGCATCGGGGCGGCCCCAGCGCTGCTTGCGGGTGGACTCGAACTTGCGCAGGCGCCAGTCTTGCGAGACGTTCTCGCCCAGCAGGCCTTCCTCGTCGTACTTGCCAGTCAGCAGGCCAAAGGCCAGCGGCGAATACGGCAGCAGCGACACGCCCAGGCGGTGCAGGGTTTCGTCCAGCCCGTTCTCTACCGTGCGGGCCAGCAGGCCGTAGTTGTTCTGCACGGTGGCAATGCGGGGCAGGCCATGCTGCTCCGCCAGGCGCACAAACTCGTGCACGCCATAGGGCGTTTCGTTGGACAGGCCGATGGCGCGGACCTTGCCGGCCTTGACCAGCGTGTCCATGGCGCGCAGCTGCTCTTCAATGGCGCTTCCGCCCACGTTTTCGTTCTTGGGGTCGTAGTACATGCCGCCGAACATGGGCACGTGGCGCACAGGCCAGTGGATCTGGTAGAGGTCAATGACCTCGATGTTCATGCGCTGCAGGCTGCCTTCGCACGCGGCGATGATGTCTTCGGCCGTCAGGTTGCTGCTGCCATTGCGCACCCAATTCATGCCGCGCGAGGGGCCTGCCACTTTGGTGGCAATCACCAGCTTTTCGCGGGCACCGGGGTTGGCTTTGATCCAGTTGCCGATGATTTTTTCGGTCAGGTTGAAGGTCTCGGCGCGCGGCGGGACGGAGTACATCTCGGCCGTGTCGATGAAGTTCACGCCCCGCTCGAGTGAGCGGCTGAGGATGGCATGGGAGGTGGGCTCATCCACCTGCTCACCAAAGGTCATGGTGCCCAGGCAGATAGGGGTGACGTGCAGATCGCTGCGACCGAGTTGGATGGTGTTCATGGCGTGAAGTTTACGAGGTGGCTTATGCGTTTGCTGGCGAATGGTTATGTGGGAAATGGCTAACGCACTAGGGCGGCCTGTGCCCGCGCTTCCTCTTGCAAACGCAGTACGCGGCGCTGCACCTTGCCAGTCGTCGTCATGGGCAGGGCGTCCACAAACTCGATCTCTTTGGGGTACTCGTACGGCGCCAGCTGGCCCTTCACATGGGCCTGCAACTCCAGCGTGAGTTTGGCATGCAATTGGGCTTTAGCCCCCGTATCCTCTGCGCAATCAGCTATGAAATCAGGAGCAATGACGACATAGGCCTTGACCAGTGCGCCGCGCTCGGCGTCGGGTTTGGGCACCACCGCGGCATTGATGACAGCGGGGTGTTTGACCAGGCAGTTCTCGATCTCGCCGGGGCCGATGCGGTAGCCCGCGGCCTTGAACACGTCGTCGCTGCGGCCCTGGTACCAGAGGTAGCCGTCGGCGTCGCGCACCGCCAGGTCGCCCGTGCGGCACCAGTCGCCCGTGTACTTGCCTTCGGTGGCGGCGGGGTTCTTCCAATAGCCCAGGAAGAAGATGGGGTCCGGGTGGCCGTGCACGTCATAGCGGTGCAGCGCCACATCGCCCGGCACGCCCACCGGGCTCTCCTTGCCATCGTCGTCGATCACCGCCACACGGTGGCCGGGGTAGCCCATGCCCATGCTGCCGGGTTTGGAGGGGTAGAGCCGGTTGCAGTTGCCCACGATGTAGTTCATCTCGGTCTGGCCAAACATCTCATTGGGCTGCACGCCGAGTTGCGCGGCGCAGTAGCCAAACACGGCATCACCCACGGCCTCGCCCGCGCTCATGATGGCGGCGAGCTTGAGCTTGAACTGCTGGCGCACCGTCTTCCCCTTTGCACCAGGGTAGGCCTTCATCATGGCCTTGAGCGCGGTGGGAAACAGGAAGGTGTGGGTCACGCCGCAGTCGCGCATCAATTCGAGTGCCGTCTGCGGGCTGAAGCGGCCGTTGTACGCGACGATGGGGCGACCAAAGTACAGGCTGGGCAGTAAGGCGTCCATCAGCCCTCCGGTCCACGCCCAGTCGGCCGGGGACCAGAACACGGCCTTGGAGTCGTTGTTCTTTTTCCCGTCAAAGCCAAACCAGTTCTGGCTGGCCACAAAGCCCGGCAGGTTGCCGATAAGGGCCCGGTGTGGGATCAGCGCGCCCTTGGGGTTGCCGGTGGTGCCGCTGGTGTAGATGAGCACGGCGGGTTCTTCGGCCAGAGTGTTGACCAGCGCGAAGGTCTCTGGCTCTTGCGCCAGCACTGCAGGCCAATGCAAGTCCGCCAGGCCTTGCGTGGCGGCCACTTCGCCCACGCCGATGACCGAGCGCAGCAGTGGGCAGTGCTCACGCACGCTGTGCAGCGCCTGCAGCGAGCCGGCGTCGCATATGGCCACCACGGCTTCGCTGTCGTGCAGGCGGAACTGCAGCGCCTCGGGGCCAAACAGCATGGACAGCGGCATGGCCACCGCGCCGAGCTGCAGCACGGCCACGTAGGCCACCGCAGTCTCAAAACGCTGCGGAAGCACGATGCCCACGCGGTCACCACGTTGCACGCCCAGCACCCGCAGCGCGTTGGACAGGCGGTTGGCCTGCGCCTGCAGCTCAGAATATGTATGAAAAGTGCTCTCAGCACCCGTGAAATATGCGCGAACAGCTACTCTTTTTGTAGCATCCGGCTGCGCCGCCCAGCGCTGGCTGCAGGCCTGGGCCATGTTGAAGTGCTGAGGCACCTGCCAGCCAAAACCCGCGTGCAGCGCGGTGTAGGCCGCGGGTGGCCGGGGCTTTTTTGGGCGGGCGGGCTTGTCGCCGCCTTGACTGAGTGGCATGCCGTGTCTCCTGGTTCGTCCTTATGATTTGGAGAATGTACCAAGTCAAACGCCAGTGCCGCAGCGAATTCGTCCCCATCCGTAATCTCACCTACCACGTGCAAGTCTGGGGCGAACCCGCGCCGGACAAGGTGCCGCTGGTCATGGTGCACGGCTGGATGGACGTGGCCGCCAGCTATCAGTTTGTGGTGGACGCGTTTGCCCACGACCACTACATCATTGCCCCCGACTGGCGCGGCTATGGCAAGACGCCTGCCGGTGGTGCCGACAACTTCTGGTTCCCCGACTACCTGGCCGACCTGGACTTTCTGCTGGACCACTACGCGCCCGGCCAGCCAGTCAACCTGGTGGGGCACAGCATGGGTGGCAATGTGGTGATGCTGTACGGCGGCGTGCGGCCCGAGCGCATCCGCCGCCTTGTCAATCTGGAAGGCTTTGGCATGCCCGCCACCCGCCCCGCGCAGGCGCCCGGCCGCTTTGCCAGCTGGATGGACGAGCTCAAGAAGCTGCATGCGGGCGAGATGGCCCTGAAAGCCTACGACAGCGCCGACGGCGTAGCCCGCCGCCTCATGAAAACCAACCCGCGCCTGGGCCAGGACAAGGCCGACTGGCTGGCCCGCCATTGGGCGGCAGAAACACCGGACGGCAAGTGGGCCATCCTGGGCGACGCAGCCCACAAGGTGACGAACGCCCAGCTCTACCGGGTGGAAGAGGTGCTGGAGATCTACAAACGCCTCACCATGCCCGTGCTGGCGGTGGAAGCGTCGGACAACAGCCTGGACCAGTGGTGGAATGGCAAATTTACCTTGGCGGAATACCACGAACGCCTGAAGGTAGTGCCCCAGGTGGAGGTCGCACGCATTGAGGACGCCGGCCACATGATGCACCACGACCAGCCCGCCGACCTGGCCACGCTGATCGAGCGTTTCATCGCTTAGCACACAGGTGCAAGCCAGACACACGGCCGGTTGATAATGCGGCGCAACGCCCGCACCGCTTCAGGAGACTCCATGCAAGCCCGCTACCGTCCCGCGCACCTCACCACCCTGGCCAGCGCCATGCTGCTGGCCCTGGGAAGCAGCCCAGCCATTGGACAAACCCAGGCGGTGCGGCCACCCGTGGCGCAGTACTGGATGGACGTGGCCACCGTGCGCGTGGCCGATAGGGACGAGCTGCCCAACCTGGGCGCACTGGGAGGCATGGCCGCTGGCATGGCGGGCATGAAGGGCATGGGCGAAGCCAGCTTTGGCGCCACCAAGGGCATGATGCCCGGACGCTGGCTGGACATTGCCGTGGCCACCCAGCGCAAGCCAGCAGGCACCACCGCCACACAAACCATTCCGGCAGGGCTGGGCTTGGGCGTCAGCCTGCCTTTGCTGCCGCCGGAGCCAGTGGCAGCCAAAAGTAACCTGCCCCGAAGCCAGGACCGCGACAGCGAGGATGGCGTGCCCGAGCAACCCAAAGGCCGCATCCTGCTTTACTGGGGCTGCGGTGACACCGTGCGCGCCGGCCAGCCCAAGGTGCTGGACCTGGCCAACGCCAAGCCCGAGGACTACGCCCAATTCATGCGCGGCCGCGCTACGCGCGAACGGGGTGCCACAGCCGCACCAGGCCACGCCATCTGGCCAAATGCCCAGAGCCAACAACAGGTGCCCAAAGGCGCCTCGCTGCAGGGTGAGCACAAGGTGTCTGGTGACGGCCTGCCGGCCAACCTGCAGTTCTCCATCGGGCAGGTGCAAGACTTCATGCCACCCCTGGTGCTGCGCGCCCAGGGCGGCGGCGCCAACGCCACCACCATCGCCTGGGCCGACCAGCCCCAGGCACGCGCCTACTTTCTGAACGCCATGGGCGGCAACGACGGTGAGATGGTGCTGTGGAGCTCGTCCGAAACGCCCGAACCCGGTTGGGGCCTGATGGACTACCTCAGCACGCCCAACCTGGACCTGTGGCTGGCCGACAAAACCCTGCTACCCACCAGCCAAACGCAGTGCGCCATTCCGGCCGGCATCTTTGCCAAAGCCCAGGGAGCCCTGGTGCGGGGCATCGCGTATGGGCAGGAACTGAACCTGATCCACCCGCCCCGCCCCACAGACCGCCGCGTGGCCTGGGCACAGGAATGGTCGGCGCGGGTGCGTGTCAAATCCGTGGCCATGTTGCCACTGAACGACGGCGCGCCCCAGCGCCCGGCCCCAGAAGTGCCTGCAGTCAAACCAGACAAAGGCGAAGGCGCCCCCGAGCAAAAATCGCTGTTGCCAGTGCTGCCCGGGCATCCCGGCGTGGGAGAGGCACTCAAGGGCCTGTTCGGCCGCTGAGAGCGGGCGCCGGGCGGGGCGCCCAAGCATGAGAAAATCGGTGTTTTCCCTTTCCAAGAACGAGAACACCATGATCGAAGCAGAACGCGTCAACCTGATTGGCACCACCCTGGCGGACCTGACGAGCAGGACCCAGGAACTTCGGGGGTATCTTTGACTACGATGCCAAAGCCGAGCGCCTGCGCACCGTCAATGCATCGCTAGAAGACCCCGCGGTTTGGAACGACCCCAAGAAGGCCCAGGAGCTGGGTAAAGAGAAGAAGCTGCTCGACGGCGTGGTGGTTACGCTCAATGACTTGAGCAGCAACCTGGCCGACAACACCGAACTGTTCGAGATGAGCAAAGAAGACGGCGACGAAGCCGGTCTGCTCACCATCGAGGCCGAGGCCGCCAAGCTCACCGAGATTGTGGAAGGCCTGGAGTTCCGCCGCATGTTCAACAACCCGGCCGACCCCCTGCCCTGCTTCCTGGACATCCAGGCTGGCGCCGGCGGTACCGAGGCCTGCGACTGGGCCAGCATGCTGCTGCGCCAGTACCTCAAGTACGCGGAACGCAAGGGCTTCACCGCCAACGTGGAAGACATCACCGACGGCGACACCGCCGGCATCAAGAGCGCCACCATCAAGATTGAGGGCGAATACGCCTTTGGCCACCTGCGCACCGAAACCGGCGTGCACCGCCTGGTGCGCAAGAGCCCGTTCGACAGCTCGGGCGGTCGCCACACCTCGTTCGCATCGGTATTTGTCTACCCCGAGATCGATGATTCGATCGAAATCGACATCAACCCCAGCGATGTGCGCACCGACACCTTCCGCGCGTCCGGCGCCGGTGGTCAGCACATCAACAAGACCGACTCGGCCGTGCGCCTGACCCACATCCCCACGGGCATCGTGGTGCAATGCCAGGACGGCCGCAGCCAGCACAGCAACCGTGACGTGGCCTGGAAGCGCCTGCGCAGCCGCCTGTACGACCATGAGCTGCGCAAGCGCCAGGCCGAACAGCAGAAGCTGGAAGACAGCAAGACCGATGTGGGCTGGGGCCACCAGATCCGCAGCTACGTGCTGGATAACAGCCGCATCAAGGATTTGCGCACCAACGTCGAAGTCTCGGCCACGCAAAAGGTGTTGGACGGGGATCTGGACGTGTTCATCCAGGCATCGCTGAAGCAAGGGATTTAAAGCATGTTGGACGCTTTGATTTTCGACATGGACGGCACCATGATCGACTCCATGCCCTCGCACAAAGAAAGCTGGGCCGTGTTCGCCCAGCGCCAGGGGCTGAATGTGGACATCGCCGACCTGATGCGCCGCACCACCGGTCGCACGGGTATCGAATGCATGCGCGACCTGTTCGACCAGCCTGACATGACAGTGGAACAGGCCATGGCGCATGTGCACGAGAAGGAAGCTGTGTACCGCGAGATCTTTGCGCCCATCTTCTCGGAGGTTGCCGGCTTCAAGGACTTCTTTGGTCTGGCCCATGCACGTGGCCTGAAGCTGGGTGTGGGCACGGCGGGGGACCGCCAGAACCAGGCTTTTGCCTACCAGCACCTGCAAATGCCCATCGCCCCACTGACCACCGTGGGTGGCGACGAAGGCCTTCCCGGCAAGCCCGAGCCGGCCATTTTTCTGGAGGCTGCACGCCGCATGGGCGTGGAGCCCGCGCGCTGCATCGTGTTTGAAGATGCGCCGCTGGGCATCGAGGCCGCGCGCCGCGCCGGCATGCGCGCCGTGGGCATCGCCAGCAGCCATGCGCCCGAAGAACTGCAAGGCCCCCACGTGCTGGCCATCGTGCCCAACTACCGCGCCCTGATCACATCCCAATTTCTGGAGACCCACCATGTTGCAACTTCGTGAGGCCTCGGGCCCTGTCACGGTGATCCAACGCGCCGACTACACCGCGCCCGCGTTCTGGATCGACACCGTCGACCTGAGCTTTGACCTGGACCCGTCCAAGACCCGCGTGCTCAACAAGATGACGCTGCGCCGCAACCCCGATGTGGCGGCCCAGCCCCTGCGCCTGGATGGCGAAGAGCTGAACCTGGCCCGCGTGCTGGTGAACGGCCAGGGCACCAGCTTCAAGATGGAGAACAACCAGCTGGTGCTGGAGAACCTGCCCGAGGGCAGCGAGCCTTTTGCGCTGGAAATCTTCACCACCTGCGCGCCCGTAAAGAACACCAAGCTCATGGGCCTGTACGTGAGCAACGAATCGTTCTTCACCCAGTGCGAAGCCGAAGGCTTCCGCCGCATCACCTACTTCCTGGACCGTCCCGATGTGATGGCCATGTACACGGTGACGCTGCGCGCGGACAAAGCCAAGTACCCAGTGCTGCTCAGCAACGGCAATCTGGTGGAGAGTGGTGACCTCGACGAAGGCCGCCACTTCGCCAAGTGGGTGGACCCCCACAAGAAGCCGTCTTATTTGTTCGCCTTGGTGGCGGGCCAACTGGTAGCGCGCGAGCAGCGCATCACCAGCCGCGCCGGCAAGGAGCATTTGCTGCAGGTGTATGTGCGCCCGGGCGATCTGGACAAGACTGAACACGCCATGAACAGCCTGATGGCCAGCGTGGCCTGGGACGAAGCCCGCTTCGGCCTGCCGCTGGACCTGGAGCGCTTCATGATCGTCGCGACTTCCGACTTCAACATGGGCGCGATGGAGAACAAGGGCTTGAATATCTTCAACACCAAATACGTGTTGGCGAACCAGGCCACTGCCACCGATGTGGACTACAGCAACATCGAAAGCGTGGTGGGCCACGAGTACTTCCACAACTGGACCGGCAACCGCATCACCTGCCGCGACTGGTTCCAGCTGAGCCTGAAAGAAGGCCTGACGGTCTTCCGCGACCAGGAATTCAGCCAGGACCTGTGCGCCGAACCCAGCGCCCGCGCCGTCAAGCGCATTGAAGACGTGCGCGTGCTGCGCACCGCCCAGTTCCCCGAAGACGCAGGCCCCATGGCCCACCCGGTGCGGCCTGACAGCTATATCGAGATCAACAACTTCTACACCGTCACCATCTACGAGAAGGGTGCCGAAGTGGTCCGCATGATGCAGACCTTGACCAGCCGCGCCGGCTTTGCCAAGGGCATGGCGCTGTACTTCGAGCGCTTTGACGGCCAAGCCGTGACGTGTGATGACTTCGCCCAAAGCATTGCCGACGCCAACCCCGGCTCGGCCCTGGCCAACCTGCTGCCCCAGTTCAAGCGCTGGTACAGCCAGGCCGGCACGCCACGCCTGGCCGCGCGTGGCGAGTACAACGCCGCCGAACAGACCTACACCCTGCACTTCAGCCAAAGCTGTGCGCCCACGCCGGGCCAGGCCACCAAGGAGCCTTTTGTCATCCCCGTGAGCCTGGGCTTGGTGGGTGCAGCCAGCGGTGCGGCTCTACCGTTGCAGGTGCTAGGCAGCAGCGTCGCCGGTGCCGACAGCCACCTGTTTGTGCTGACAGAAGCCAGCCAGAGCCTCACCTTTACTGGCGTGGCAGAAGAGCCCGTGCCTTCCATCCTGCGCGGTTTCTCGGCGCCGGTGGTGCTGGACTTTGAGTACAGCGACGCCCAACTGCTGACCCTGCTGGCCAACGACCCTGACCCGTTCAACCGCTGGGAAGCCGGCCAGCGCCTGGCGCTGCGCAGCGCTATCAATTCAATAGCTGCCAGCGCAGAATCCACGGGCGCTATGCCCCTGAATGACGCCTATATTGCCGCCATGCGTGCCGTGCTACGCCACCCCACGCTGGACGCTGCCTTCAAGGAGCTGGTGCTGACCCTGCCCTCGGAGACCTATATCGCCGAGCAACTGGACGTGGTTGACCCCCAACGCATCCACGCCGTGCGCGACGCTATGCGCCTGCAACTGGCCACCGCACTGCAGGCCGATTGGGAATGGGCTTTTGAGGTCCACAAGGACAACGGTGCCTACCGCCCCGACCCCGTGTCCAGCGGCCGCCGCGCACTGGCCGGCATGGCGCTGGCTTACCTGAACTTGGCCGCTGTGCAAAACGGCGATGCCGTGTGGCCCGGCAAGACCTTGCAGCGCTTCAAAGATGCCAGCAATATGACCGACCGTTTCAACGCCCTGTCGGCATTGGTGGGCAGCGGCCACGCGTTGGCAGCGCAAGCCCTGGCCCGCTTCCACGCGCTGTTCAAGGACGAAGCGCTGGTGCTGGACAAATGGTTTGCCCTGCAAGCAGGAACGAGCGACCGCGGTGGCCAGGTGCTGCCCGCAGTGCGCCAGCTGATGGCGCACCCAGACTTCAACTTGCGCAACCCCAACCGCGCGCGCAGCGTCATCTTCAGCTTCTGCAGCGCCAACCCCGGCGCCTTCCACCGTGCGGACGCCGCAGGTTATGTGTTCTGGGCGGACCGCGTGATGGAGCTCGATGGCATCAACCCCCAGGTAGCCGCCCGCCTGGCACGCGCACTGGACCGCTGGAAGAAGCTGGCTGAGCCCTACCGGAGCGCCGCACGCGAAGCGCTGGTGCGCGTGGCCGCCAAGGCCGACCTCAGCAACGATGTGCGCGAGGTCGTGGACCGTGCATTGGCGGACTGATTTTTCAACTTAGGACCTTTCCATGACACAACGCATCTCGCTCACGCGCTACCTCATTGAGAAGCAGCGCGGCCACGAAGGCAAGGCTGACGCACCCGGGGCGATCCCCCCCCAGTTGCGCCTGCTGCTGGAAGTGGTGGCACGCGCCTGCAAGAGCATCAGCCTGGCTGTGACCAAAGGCGCCCTGGGTGGCGTGCTGGGCGCGGCCGAAAGTGAAAACGTGCAGGGCGAAATCCAGAAAAAATTGGACATCATCGCCAACGAAGTGCTGATCGAAGCCAATGAATGGGGTGGCCACCTGGCCGCCATGGCCAGCGAGGAAATGGAGGGCATCTACACCGTGCCCAACCGCTACCCGCAGGGCGAATACCTGCTGATGTTTGACCCGCTGGACGGCTCCAGCAACATCGACGTGAACGTGAGCATCGGCACCATCTTCAGCGTGTTGATCAAGGCCCCAGAAGGCCCCAGCGTGAGCGAGCAGGATTTCTTGCAGCCTGGCCACAAGCAGGTGGCCGCGGGTTACTGCATCTACGGCCCGCAGACCACGCTGGTGCTGACCGTGGGCGACGGTGTGGCGATGTTCACGCTGGACCGTGAGCAAGGCTCGTTTGTGTTGACGCAAGAGAACGTGCGCGTGCCCGAGGACACCAAGGAGTTCGCCATCAACATGAGCAATATGCGGCACTGGGATGCCCCGGTGAAACGCTATATCGACGAATGCCTGCAGGGTACCGAAGGCCCGCGCGGCAAGGACTTCAACATGCGCTGGATTGCCAGCATGGTGGCCGATGTGCACCGCATACTGACCCGTGGCGGCGTTTTCATGTACCCCTGGGACAAGCGTGAGCCCGAGAAGCCAGGCAAGCTACGCCTGATGTATGAAGCCAACCCCATGGGCTGGCTGATCGAACAAGCTGGCGGCGCAGCCACCGACGGCAAACAGCGCATTCTGGACATCCAGCCCACCAAACTGCACCAGCGCGTCAGCGTGATTCTGGGCAGCAAAAACGAGGTGGATCGTGTGACCCGCTACCACGCCGAAGCAGCCTGATGGCAAGAGGCAGCTCGCTATAATCGTGGGCTTCGTTGCCGGTGTAGCTCAGTCGGTAGAGCAGCTCATTCGTAATGAGAAGGTCGGGTGTTCGATTCATCTCTCCGGCACCATTCTTGAAACCCGTTGATCGCAAGGTCAGCGGGTTTTTTCACAGAAGGCGGTTGACCTTATGCGCGCCCTATTGGGAATAGCCAGTCTGCTCATCGTGCTCGCCATTATTGGCGTGCTGGCCAAAAAACAGCTGGGCGGTACGGCCAGTGTGGTCCCCGGGGCGACGCCCGAGGCCAGCCCGCAGCAGCAGAGCCAGCAATTGCAGCAACAGATCAAACAATCGGTAGAGGGCACGCTGCAGCAGGCGCGCCCCATGCCGGAAGATGCTCCCAAGTAATCCTGACTCCCCATGTTCCTTGCTTCCAAAATTTTGGCCTTGATAACCCAACCCCTGCTCTGGGTGTTTGCCATATTGCTGTTGAGCCTGCTGGTACTGCGGCGCTGGCCGCGCGCGGGCCGGCGGCTGGTGGGGGTGGCGCTGGCGGTGCTGGTGCTGATGGCCTGGAAGCCGCTGCCCGAAGCCATGCTGCGCCAACTGGAAAGCCACTACCCGGAGATGGCACCGGATGCGAAGTTGGACGGCTATGTGGGCATGGTGGTGCTTGGGGGGGCACTGGAGTCGGGCCGAACGCAAATGGCCCATGTGCAACCCATGCTGAACGATGCAGGCGAGCGCATGACAGGCACGGTGGCGGTGCTGCGCGCCAATCCCGGCTTGCGGGTGCTGTTTACCGGCGGCGAAGGTGCCCTCATGGGGGTTGGCCAGACCGAGGCCGAGCGCGCCAAGATATTCTTCGACAGCCTGGGGGTGCCGGCGGAGCAGGTGGAGTACGAATCCGCCTCGCGCAACACCTACGAAAACGCCGTGCTCACCGCCAAGATGCCGGGCGTAGACCCGAGCCAGCGCTGGCTGCTGGTGACCTCCGCTTGGCACATGCCGCGCTCCATGGCCACCTTTCAGAAAGCGGGCTGGAATGTAACGGCCTACCCGGTGGACTTTCGTACCGGAGATACCAGCCATTGGCTGGATTTCTCAATGGCAAGCGGTGCGGCTGAGTGGCAGCTAGCGCTGCACGAGCTGGTGGGCCTGCTGGCGTACCGGCTGGCCGGCCGCCTGTAGCGCACGAGCTTAGTCGTTGAGGGTGCGTCGGGCGCGCACCTTGTCGATGCGGCGCCCCTCCAAGGCCACCACCTCAAACAACCAGTGCGCACACACGATGTTGGCCCCTTGTGCGGGCAAATTACCTGACACCGCCATCAGCAAACCGGCCAAGGTGTTGTAGCGGCCACGATCTTCATCCGGCAGACTCTCCTCGATCTCCAGGCGTGCTTTGAGTTCGCTCAAGGGCATCAGGCCATCGAGCATCCAGGAGCCATCGTCTTGTTGAACGGCCCAGGCGTCGGTTTGGGCGTCAGGTTGCAGTTCGCCGGTGATGGCCTCCAGCAGGTCGTGCGGGGTAATGAGGCCCTGCACCACGCCGTATTCGTCCACCACGAACACCATGCGGGCGGCCTTGACGCGGAACTGCTCGATCAGCTCCATGCCGCTCAGTGTCTCGGGCACAAATACGGCGGGTTCCACCAGGGCGCCGATGGTGTAGGGGTATCGCACACCGCGCTCCAGCAAGCGCGCCACACTGATGACACCGGCCACATCGTCCAGGGAGCCGCGGCAGACGGGGTACCAGGAGTGCGCACCTTTGCCCGCGCTGCCGCTGGCCAATGCCAGGGCTTGCTCGACCGTGGCGTCGGCGTCCAGCCAGGCAATGTCGGTACGCGGCAGCATCATGGAGGTGAGGTGACGGTCATCCAAATGAAAGACGTTGCGCACCATTTGGTGCTCATGCTCCTCGATGATGCCGGCGTCCACCCCCTCTTCCAGACTGGCGGAGATTTCGGCCTCGGTAACCGCACGGGTGTCGGTGGTGTCGATGCGCAGCAGCTTGAGCATGCCCTGGGTGCACACCGAGAGGAGACGCACAAAGGGTTTGGCACCGGTCGCCACCCAGGTCATGGGCAGGGCCACTACACGCGCCACGGTCTCGGGGTAAAGCTGACCAATGCGCTTGGGCACCAGCTCGCCAAACAGGATGGTGATGAAGGTGATGCCAGTGACCACGATGGCCGTCGCCGAAATTTCGGCAACCCGGTCCGACAGGGTGATGGTGGTTTGCAGCCAGGCGGCTAGCCCGTCACTGAAAGCAGCCTCGCCGACGATGCCGTTGAGCATGCCAATGGAGGTAATGCCGACTTGCACTGACGAGAGAAACTGGGTGGGGTTGTCCATCAGGGCCAGGGCTGCCTTGGCTCCCTTGTCGCCAGCTTCGGCCATGGTTTGCAGCCGCACTTTGCGGCTTGCGGTAAGTGCCAGCTCTGACATGGCGAAAGCGCCGTTCAACAAGGTCAGAACAATGATCAGCAAAAAATCCATGGAACCCAAGCGAAAATGAACACCATGGCAATGTACCTTATCGGGGATGTGCAGGGCTGCGACGCCGCACTGGCCCAACTCCTGCAACGCATCAACTTCTCCCCCAGCCGCGACACGCTCTACCTGCTGGGCGACCTGGTCAACCGCGGCCCCGACTCAGCAGGCGTGCTGCGCCGGCTCATGGGCTACGGCAGCTCGGCCCGCTGCCTGCTGGGCAACCACGACCTGCACCTGCTGGCCGTGGCGCACGGTGCGCGCGGCCCCAGCCGCAAGGACACCTTGGACGGTCTGCTGGCTGCGCCCGACCGCCCTGCCCTGCTGGACTGGCTACGCCAACAGCGTCTGGCCATGTTGGAACGCATCGACGGAAAAGATATTCTGATGGTCCACGCCGGCGTACTGCCTGCGTGGACAGCTAGCAAAACCGTAGCACTGGCTGCCGAGGTGGAAACCGTACTGCGCTCGGATCAGGCCACCCGCTTCTTCCACGCCATGTACGGCAATGCACCTGTGCAATGGGACGATGGGCTGGCGGGCATTGAACGGCTGCGCGTGATCGTGAATGCGCTAACCCGTATGCGCTTCTGTACCCCACAAGGGGAAATGGAATTTGCCCACAGCGGCGGGCTTCACGAAACCCCTTCGGGTTACCTGCCCTGGTTTGATGTGCCCGGGCGGCAGACTGCGGATGTGACGGTGGCCTGCGGCCACTGGTCCACCCTGGGTTGGCTGGATCGGACCGATGTGCTGGCGCTGGATACCGGCTGTGTGTGGGGAGGTTGCCTTAGCGCACTTCGCGTGGCGCCCGGTCCCGCCGCGCTGTTGCAGGTCCAATGTGAGCAGTCGCAGGCACCCGGAGAGTGAGAAACGCTGCAGGCGAACAATAAAAAACGGCGCACCGGGCGCCGTTTTTTATTGGGGTTGAGAAGCTCAACCGGCTTTGAACAGGGCTGCGACCTTGCGCTTGGGCTTGATGTTGGCCGAAATGCTGCGGGTGGTTGGGCGTGCCGCGGATTCCCACGCCGGGGCCGCCTCGGGCGAAGCCGACGGCTCGTATGGCTTGTCGAAGAAAGGATCACGCGGGGCTGCAGGCGCCGGGCGGGGATGCTCACCACGCGCGGCACGCGGGGTGCGGGCGCCATAGCTCTCGTCACGCATGCGGCGGCCGGCGCCGCGGCCGTTGTCGCCGCCGTCTTCCTGGTACATGCGGCGGCCATCGTTGATACGGCCCTGGCGGCGGATGTCGGGTTGGTCTTCGTCAAACTCCACCGCTTCGAGTTCGATCTTGGTCTTGATCAGCTTTTCGATGTCTGCCACGAGGCGGGCATCGTTGTTGCCGCCCACAAAGCTCACAGCCAAGCCAGATGCACCAGCACGGCCGGTACGGCCAATGCGGTGGACATAGTCTTCGGCGTTGAAGGGGATGTCGAAGTTGAACACCGCCGGCACGTCCTTGATGTCCAGACCGCGGGCTGCCACATCGGTACATACCAACAACTCCACTTCGCCTTTCTTGAAGGCGTCCAGCGCTTTGAGGCGTTCGTCCTGGCTCTTGTCACCGTGCAGTGCGGCGGTCTTGAGGCCATCACGCTCCAGCGACCGGGCCAAGCGGGCGCAACCCAGCTTGCTGTTCACAAACACAAAGGCCTGTTTGATGCTCTTGCTGCGGACGATCTGCAGCAACGCATGGCGCTTTTCTTCGTCGGGCACACTGTAAAAGTGTTGCTCCACCGTAGAGGCCGTCGCGTTGGAACGGGCGACTTCGATGGTGACGGGGTTTTGCAGGTAGCTATTGGCCAGGCGCTTGATCTCGGGCGAGAAGGTGGCGCTGAACAGCAGCGTGGTGCGGGTCTTGGGCAGATAGGACAGGATGCGCTGCAGGTCCGGCAGGAAGCCAATGTCCAGCATGCGGTCGGCCTCGTCCAGCACCACGTACTCCACCTGGTTGAGCACGGCGTTCTTGGCCTCGATGTGGTCCAGCAAGCGACCTGGGGTGGCCACCAGCACTTCCACACCTTTTTTCAGCTCAATGGTCTGGGGCTTCATGTCCATGCCACCAAACACCACGGCGCTGCGCAGGTTGGTGTGCTTGGCGTACATCTTGACCTGTTGAGCGACTTGGTCGGCCAGTTCGCGCGTGGGCAGCAGCACCAGCGCGCGCACGGGGTGGCGGGCAGGCGACGTCGAAGCGTTCTCATGCTTCATCAGGCGGTGCAGCAGCGGCAGCGAGAACGCGGCCGTTTTGCCGGTGCCGGTCTGGGCGGCGCCCATCACGTCCTTGCCCGTAATCACCACGGGAATGGCCTGCGCCTGGATGGGCGTCATGAATTCGTAGCCCATCTCAGCCACGGCGCGCTTGAGCGGTTCGGCCAGCGCCAGGTCGGCGTATCGCATGGGCGGGGCTTCGGCGGGTGCGGCGGTGGCAGGCGCGGAAGCGGGAGATTGCAGTTCAGTAGTCAATTCGGTCAGGCATAGCCAAATGAGTGCTATCCATCCGATAGCAGGGCGCCCCAAGACTCAGGGCAAACCCCGATTATCCCCCAAGTCGCAAAAATCCCGTCCGGGTGCCCCTGCTGTTGGCAGGCCTGTGCCTGCCTCGGCTAGGACGCAGACTTGTCCTGGGTGGCACTTTCGATGAACTGAGCGAGCTCGCCAGACCAATCTGCGGAAGGTGGGTGCAGCTCATGCAAGGATGCAATCTCGACACCAGCATCAGCCAACATTTTTTCAGAGGCACTATTCACGCGTTCCTGGTGCGCCTTCTTGTCCAAGTAGACCACACGCTTGATGCCCACCTGGATGATGGACTGCACACAACGGGGGCACGGGTATTGCGTGGCGTAGATGGTGGAGCCATGCAGTGGCAGAGTAGTGCAGTTGAGGATGGCGTTCTGCTCCGCATGCACGATGTAGCTGTGGCGCGAATTCAGTGGGTCGCTGTCGTCGTCCTGCCAGTAGTGCTCGTCGTTGTCGTCACAACCGCGTGGCAAGCCGTTGTAGCCCACACCGGAAATCTTGTTGTCCGGACTGACGATGCAGGCCCCGTTGCGCTTGCGCGCATCCTTGGAGCGGGCTGCGGCCAGCAGCGCCACACCCATGAACATGGAATGCCAGTGGATCAGGGAGTCGTTTTTCATAGCACAAGCGGAGGTTTGGGCCAGTCTAGCACCGGCCGTCTCACTCCCGCCTGGCTGTCATTTCTGCCGCGCCGGTGCCAGGACAGGCGAGCCCTGGGGGGCGTTGTCACGCCGCTCCAGCATGACGGAGGCAGCGAACACAAACAATCCAATGAAGGAAAGGAAAGCACCCACATACCCCGTGGAGGCAAAGCCGTAGCCCCAGGCAATGGCCAGGCCACCCAGCCAAGCACCCAGGGCGTTGGCGATATTGAAAGCCGAGTGCATGGAAGCCGCCGCCAGGGTCTGGCCGGCGGAGGCGACGTCCATCAGGCGTGTTTGAACTGCCGGGCCGGCCGCAAAGGTGCACCCGATCAGGAACACCGAGGTGCACAGCATCCACGCAGAGCTGGCAGTCAGGCTGAACATCGTCATCACCACGATGTTGAACACCAACATGCCACCGATGGTGCCCATGAGGTTGATATCGGCCAGCTTGGAGCCCACCACATTGCCCACATTCATGCCGATACCGAACAGCACCATGATCAGGGGGATCATGCCTACCGACATGTTGGCCACCTCGGTGGCCGTGCCGGCGATGTAGGAGAAGATGGCAAACATGCCCCCAAAACCCGTAGCCGCCAGCGTGAGGGTGAGCAGCACCTGCGGATGGGTAAAGGCCACCAATTCCTTGACCACACTTGCACTTTCCGAGGGCTTGTCTCTTGGCAGGTAGATCCAGATCAGGGTCACCGTCAACGCGCTGATGAGGCCGACCGCAAAGAACATGACACGCCAGCTCAGGTACTGCCCAAAGAGCGCCATGATGGGAGTGCCCACCAGCGTAGCCCCCGTCAGACCCAGCATCACATAGCCCACGGTGCGGGCCCGCTGGTCCAGCGGCACCAGGGACGCGGCCACCAGGGCTGACACACCGAAATAAGCGCCGTGCGGCAAGCCAGAAAGGAAACGCAGCACGATGAAGCTAACGAACCCCGGCGCCACCGCGCTGGCCAGATTGCCCACGGTGAAGACGGCCATGAGGATCAGCAACAGGGTGCGGCGCGAAGATTTGGCGCCCGCAATGGCAATGATCGGCGCCCCTACGACCACGCCCAAGGCGTAGGCGCTGATGACGTAGCCCGCCTGTGGGGTGGTGACGGCAAAGCTGCTGGCTACATCGGGCAGCAGGCCCATGATGGCGAATTCGCCGGTGCCGATGGCAAAGCCACCGCAGGCCAGCGCCACAATCACCAAAACAATCTGTAGCCGTGTCAGCGGGCTGGCCTCGTCCGTCGCAATCATGGGGTCCTTGGGGTTTGAAGGCCGGAACTATAAGGGGGAACCCTATACCCCTTCGGAACGCCGCTATCAAATCAGGAGCTGCTAGCGCAGCACCCATGGTGACTAGAGGCTTAAATGGCTTGGGATAGCGTCTCCCGCAGGAAGTCCACCATCACCCGCACCTTGTGGGGCAGGTAGCTGCGGCTGGGGTAGACAATCCACGCAGCCGTATCAAAGGTGGTGGCCGTCGCGGCATAACCCGGAAAAAGCGGCACCAGCAGCCCCTTGGCGACGGCATCGGCCACCAACCAGTCTGGCAGCAGCGCCGGGCCCAGGCCGGCTAGGGTTGCGGTCAACAAGGCACTTGCGGGCGCCAGCGTCAAATCGCCTTGAATAGCCACACGCTCTTCCCGGCCCCGCGGGTCCCGGAACAACCAGTGGGAGCGGTAGGCCCGCAGGTTGAACAGCAAAACCCTGTGCGCAGACAGATCTGCCGGCTGCACCAGGGGCGCATGTGTGGCCAGGTACTCCGGGCTGGCATACACCCTGTAGCGCGTGTCCATGAGCTTGGCGACGACCACATCGCCGTCGATGGCGGGCGCCAGGCGTATCGCCAAATCGATGCGCTCCGCCACCAGATCCACGTTCGCATCGCTGAACACGCATTCGACTTGCAATTCCGGGTAGCGGGCGCGAAACGCGCCGAGAAGAGGCACGATGCACATTTGCCCGAACGTGACCGATGCGGTCAGGCGCAGCAGGCCGCGCGTTGCACTGCTGACCTGCGCGGCCGCCTCACGCGCGTGCTCCAGCTCCTCCAACAAAGGCTCCAGCCGCGCCAGGTAGATCTCCCCCGCTTCGGTCAGCATCATGGAGCGGGTACTGCGCTGAAAAATCCGCAAACCCAATTCGCCCTCCACATCGGCAATCGCACGGGACACGGACGATGGATCCACCCCCCGCTCTTTGGCCACGGCAGCAAAGCTGCCCCGCCGGGCCACGGTGATGAGTAATTGCAGATTCTCTAGATTCATTCATGCATTATTTGCACGTTAATAGTGCAACGCAATATCTTTATCAACGAAGTAGTCATCAATAAAGTCACATTCCAGGACAACAACGACGGGTTGTTTGCCACCAACCAGAAAGACCCACCATGACCACATTCACCTCGTACACCCTCGACCACGCCCCCGCAGCGTCTCGCGCCAAGCTGGTCGAGGTTGCCCAGGCCTGGGGCTTCTTGCCCAAGCTGCACGGCAATCTGGCCGAAAGCCCGTTGGCGCTCACGGCCTATGACACCCTGTTTGGCCTGGTAGCCGCCCAGTCCACCCTGACACCCGTCGAGCAGCAGGTCGCCTACATGGCCATCAACGTGCTGCACCAGTGCGAGTACTGCACCGCCGGCCACACCTATCTGTCACGCATGGTGAAGATGGAGGAAGCCGCCATTGCGGCGCTGCGCAATGGCACTCCCATCCCCGACGCCCGCTTGCAGGCCTTGCGCGCGTTCACCGAGGCGGTGGTGCGCGAGCGCGGCCTCGTCAGCGACGCCACGGTGGACGCCTTCATAGCCGCCGGCTTCAGCAAGGCCCAAGTGCTGGAGGTGGTGACGATTGCGGCGACCAAGACGATTTCCAACTACACCAATCACCTGACCAAGACCCCGAAAGAGTCCTTCATGGCCGACCCGGCCCTAGGATGGGTGGCGCCCCGTAACCGCGCACTGGCAGCGTGAAGCAGGCCATGCAAACCATTGCTTTTTTAGGGTTGGGCGCCATGGGTGCCCGCATGGCAACCCAGCTGGTGAAGGCGGGCTACCCCGTCACCGTGTGGAACCGCGACCCTGCCAAGGCCGCGCCACTGCTGGCACTGGGCGCCACGCTGGCAGCCACCCCGCGTGCCGCCGTCCAGAGCGCGGCGGTGGTGATCTCCATGGTCACCGACGCTGTGGCCGCGCGCAGCGTCTGGCTGGATGCGCACACGGGGGCCGTGGCCGCGTTGCAGCCGAAAGCGATCGCGATTGAATGCTCGACCGTCACGCCGGCGTGGGTGCGGCAGCTGGCGGAATCTGTGCAATCCCACGGCGCCCAGCTGCTGGACGCCCCGGTCGTAGGCTCTCGGCCCCAGGCCGAGGCCGCGCAACTGGTGCTGATGGTCGGCGGAGAAAGCCTGGCCTTGGAGCAGGTGCGCCCGGTGCTCGCCACCATGGCGGCAAAGGTGTTGCATGTGGGCGCAGTCGGCCAAGGTGCGGTGTTCAAGTTGGCGGTCAATGCGCTATTTGCGGCACAACTGCACAGCGTGGCCGAGCTGCTGGGTTTCCTCACCCGCAACGGCTACGCACCCGACCAGGCAGCGCATCTGCTGGGAGAGTTCCCCATCGTGGCCGCCCCGATTGCCGGGGCCGCAAAGATGATGGCGGCTGGGAACACGGCGCCCCTTTTCACCATTGACCTGATGGAGAAGGACTTGGGCTACCTCTTGGACACGGCCCGGGCTAGTGGCGCAAAGCTACCCAGCGCCGAAACGGCCCGCGCGGCGTTTCAGGGCGCGCAGCAGCTCGGCCTGGGACGTGCCAACGTAACGGGCTTGGCGACCCTGTTTGCGTGAGCGGGGTCTGCGAGGGCCTGCCCTAAATGGCTTGGGAAATCACGGTCCGCTCGATCAGCCGGTCGTCGCCCAGCACGATCAGGCTGAACAGCAGCTCGTCCAGATTGGACGCCAGCGCCGTCTTGCGCGCCAACAGCGGGGTGGCCTGGGGGTTGATGACGACAAAGTCCGCCTCGCAGCCGGGCTGCAGGTTCCCCACCACGCCGCCCAGCCCCAAGGCCTGCGCGGCACCCGCAGTGTGCTGCCACCACAGGTGCTGGGGCGAGAGCGACAGGCCGGGCTTGGTCTGGCCCTCGCGGCCCACGTAGTAGGCGGCCAACATGGTGTGGAAGGGGCTGAAGCTGGTGCCGCCGCCCACATCACTGGCCAAGCCGTACTGGTAGCCCACACGGTTGGCGCCCTCGTAGTCGAAGAAGCCGCTGCCCAAAAACAGGTTGCTGGTAGGGCTGACGGCCGCGGCGGCGCCAGTGTCGCGCATCAGCGCGCGGTCGTCGTCGTCGAAGTGGATGCAATGGGCGTAGATGGCGCGGTCGCGCATCAGGCCAAAGTCGTCGTAGGTGGCCAGGTAGGAGCGGGACGCGGGGAACAGCTCGCGCGCCCAGGTAATTTCGTCCTTGTTCTCCGCCACATGGCTCTGGATCCAGACATCACCATATTGCTTGGCCAACTCACCCGCGCCGCGCAGCTGTGCCTCGGTGCTGGTGGGAGCAAAGCGCGGGGTGATGGCGTAGCCCAAGCGGTCCACGCCGTGCCAGCGCTGGATCAGGGCCTCGGTGTCGCGCAGGCTTTGCTCGGTGCCACTCACGCCGCCCTGCCCCTGGTTCACCAGGTAGTCGGGCGCATGGCGGTCCATCAGGCACAGGCCGGTGATGAGGCGCATCTGCTGCGCCTGGGCCTCGGCAAACAGGGCGTTGACCGATTCCACATGCGACGTGGCAAAGGTGAGCGCGCTGGTGACGCCGTTGCGCAGCAGCTCCGCTACAAAAAACGTAGCTGCTAGCGCACTGTAATCGGGGGCTGCAAAGCGCTTTTCTTCTGGAAAGGTGTAGTTTTCCAACCAGGGCAGCAAACCCGGTGCGGGCGAGCCGATGACGTTGGTCTGCGGGAAGTGGATGTGCAGGTCGATAAAGCCCGGGGCGATGATGCGGCCCGGGAAGTGCTCTACGGTCAGCTGCGGGTACTGGGGCGCGATGGCGCTGTAGGCGCCTATGGCCTGCACCACCTGGGTGCCTTGGGCATTGGGGCCGACGACGAACAGGCCATCGGTTTCAAAACGGGCCTGCCCCGGTACATCGGGGGCAAACCAAAGCAGAGAGGCGCGGTAGGCTTTCATGGGGGCAAGCATACGGGGCAGCGCAGCAATGTCCATACCAGCAGGCCAATAGCCTTTATGGGGCGAGCCCGCGTTCAGGCACGCAGGGTGCAGCTGTCGCCAATTCCCTCGCGCCACACGCGCACCTGCCACAGGCCGCTGAACTCCCTGGCCATGGCGCGCCAGATGAAGGCGGCCAGGTTTTCCAGCGTGGGCGGCCCCAGCCCCTCCACTTCGTCCAGCAGGTGGTGGTCCAGCTGCGGGCGCAGCACGGCAATCGCGTTGCGCAGGTGGCCCAAGTCGACCACCATGCCGGTGTCTTCGTCGGCATTGCCGGCCACGGTCACTTCGGCGTGGTATGTGTGGCCGTGAATGCGTCGGCTGCCGGCCACCTCTTCGGCATCGTCCAGCGTGCGCTTCAAGGTGTGGGCGGCATCGAAGAAAAACTTCTGACTCACCTCACAGCGGCGAGGAATAGGAATGGCGGGTGCTTGGGTCATCGGATGCCAGTGATCTTGTGGGTTTGCAGGGACAGGCGCCACTGCGGGCGCTCTAGGCACTGGGCGATGCAGACACGGGTGTTGTCGGCACGCAGGATGTTGTCCATGGGTTGCAGGTAGCGGTGTTCAAAATCCGCCGACTCGCACTCGGCCAGAGTGATGCCCGGCTGGGGCCACACCAGCTTCAGTTCGTGCCCGCTGCGCTGCACCCAGGTGGAGCCCGCCTTGGGGCTCACGCAGATCCAGTCGATGCCCTCAGGTGCTTTGACCGTGCCATTGGTTTCCACGGCGATCTGGAAGCCCTGGGCATGCAGGGCATCAATCAGCTCCGAATCCACCTGCAGCAGCGGCTCACCGCCGGTCATCACCACAAAGCGGTTCGCCGCATCGGTGTCGGGCCACTGCGCGGCAATGCGCTCGGCCAGTTCTGCAGCCGTTTTGAACTTGCCGCCCAGCGTGCCGTCAGTGCCCACAAAGTCGGTGTCGCAAAAGTGGCAGACAGCGGTGGCGCGGTCCTGCTCGCGGCCGGTCCAGAGGTTGCAACCTGCAAACCGGCAGAACACGGCGGGGCGTCCCGCATTGGAGCCCTCGCCCTGCAGGGTGTAGAAGATTTCCTTGACTTGGTAGGTCATCGCGGGCCCCTAGTGGCTGAGCTTGCCCTGCACGCCGGCCACCAGCCAGTTCATACCCAGGATGTCGGCATCGCTCAGCGTCTTGCCCTTGGCAATCACCAGCTTGCCTTCGTTGTCCAGCACGTCCGTACTGGCGGCAAAAGGATGCAGCTTGCCGGCAGCAATGTCTTTCTGACGCTGCAGCACTTCGGCCTGCACAGTCTTGGGCACCTTGGTGCCAAAGTCGCCCACGCGGATCATGCCTTCCTTCACACCGCCCCACACGTTGCCACTCTTCCAAGAGCCATCCAGCACCGCTTGGGTACGGGCTGTGTAATAAGCGCCCCACTGGTGGGTGACGGCGATCAGCTGCGCGTCGGGCGCGACCTTGCGCATGTCGGAGTGGTAAGCCACGGCCAGCTTGCCGCGCTCTTGGGCAGCGGCCATCACGGCGGTGGAGCCAGTGTGGAATGCCATCGCGTCCACACCCTGGTTGAACAGCGTCATGGCGGCATCGCGCTCGCGCGGTGGGTTGAACCACTCGCCCAGCCACACCACCTTGACCTGCGCCTGCGGGTTGACCGAGCGCATGCCCAAGGTAAAGGCGTTGATGCCCTGCAGCACCTCGGGGATGGGAAAGCCTGCCACGTAGCCAGCCAGGTTGCTCTTGGTCATGCGGCCCGCAGCCACGCCAGCGAGGTAGCGGCCTTCGTAGTAGCGTGCATTGGCGGTGGCCACGTTGGGTGAGGTCTTGTAGCCGGTGATGGACTCGAACTTCACGTCCGGGAACTCCTGCGCCACCTTGAGCGTGGGCTCCATGTAACCAAAGCTGGGGGTGAAGATGAGTCGGTAGCCCTGGCGCGCCAGGTCGCGGATCACGCGCTCGGAATCCGGGCCTTCGGCCACGTTTTCCACATACGTGGTCTGCACCTTGGCGCCCAGCGCGGCGACCACGGCCTGGCGCCCTTCTTCGTGCTGGCGCACCCAGCCCGCCTCGCCCAGCGGCGTCACATAGACAAAGCCGACCTTGAGCGGCTGGTCCTTGGCAGGGGGTGTGGTTTGGGAAATGGCCGCCGATGGCGCCAACAGAAAACAACAAGCGGCCACGAGCGTGGCAGCGAGGTTTTTATACATGGTAGTCCTCTACATGGCCCTGAGACATAGAAACCAGCGCTTCAGGGCAGCAGCGCCGGGGCAGTAGTTTACGCTACACGGCATAATTGAGAACAATTCTTGTTCAATTGAGCAATTTCGATAGGCCCCATCCCATGCGTTCTTTCCCCGAATCTGCCCATGAACTGGCGAGCTGGACATCCACAGACTGGCAGACTGTGATAGCCGGCGAGCCCGAGGCTTCGGCGCAATGGATGCTGCACTGTGCTCGACTGGGCCACGCCGATGCACAGACCATCTTGGGCCAATGGCTGCTGAACGGCCATGGGCTGGACCGGGATCCGGTGGGCGCATTGGCCTGGTTTTTGAAGGCCGCAGCCCAGGGCCACCCCATGGGCATCAATATGGCCGGCCGCTGTTTTGAGAACGGCTGGGGCGCCAGTGAGGACTGCGCGGCGGCTGCCCACTGGTACCGACAGGCTGCAGCCAAAGGCCTGGACGCCGGCATGTACAACTACGCCAACCTGCTGGCAACGGGCCAAGGTGTGCCACAAGACGCGGCCGAAGCGCTGCAGTGGTACCGCAAGGCAGCCGCCCTAGGCCACGCCAAGTCCATGACCAAAATCGGCTTCTTTTACGAAGATGGCCGTGTGGTTGCACAAGACGCTGCCGCGGCGTTTAGCTGGTTCGAAGGCGGCGCACGGGGCGGCGACTTTCGTGGCCAGTACAACTATGCCAGCATGCTCGCCGCACGCGGCCGGATGGACGAAGCGCTGGAGTGGCTGCACAAGGTACCTTTGACCGCCACTCCGGGCTTCAAACGCCTGGCCGGCGAGCAACTGCAGCACTCGCCCCACCCGGCTTTTCGGGCCGTCGGCCAGCAGATGCTGGACGCACACGGCACCTCCACGGCAACCGCATAAGCATCCACACTCAAGCCGCCAAAGCCATTTCGTCAGCCATGAAGTCCAGAAAAGCCCGCACCTTGCGCGGCAGATAGCGCGACTGTGGCACCACCCCGTACACCGTCAGTCCGGGCAAGCGATGCGCGGACAACACTTCCTGCAATTGCCCACTGGCCAGCAAATCCGCCACTACAAAGTGCGGCGTGAGTGCCAGCCCCTGCCCCGCCAACAGGGCGTCGCGCAGCATCACACTGTTGTTCACCCGGTAGTGCGCACTCACCACCACTGGCGCTTGGCCAGGTGACGCGGCAGGCCACTCCAGCGGCTGGCTCGTCTGGGTGTAGACCATGCAGGCATGGTCTGCCAGATCCTGTGGCGAGTGAAGCGGTGGTGCCATGTCCAGATAAGCCGGTGCAGCCACAAGCAATTGGGCCGTGTGACCCAATGGCCGGGCCACCAAACCGGAGTCTGGCAAGCGCCCGGCGATGCGGATAGCGCAGTCAAAACCCTGCGCAACCAGATCCACAAAGCTGTCGTTCAAGGACAAGTCCAAGATGATGTGGGGATAAGTCGCCATGAATACTGGCATGCGCCGAGACATCCACATCAGAGCAAACGACGTGGGCACCGCCACCCGGAGAAGGCCAGACACACTGCCGGCGCGTTGGCGCGCCTCGTCCAGCCCTGCGGCCAGTTCTTCGTCCATACGCACTGCAGTGGCATACAGGCCCATACCCTCTTCAGTAACGCCCAGCGTGCGGGTCGTGCGTTGGAGCAGACGCACGCCCACGTCCCGCTCGAGCTGCGCCACCAGTTTGCTCACAGTGCCACCACTCACTCCCAGCGCATCAGCCGCTGCCTGGAATGACCGCAACTCCACGACACGGCGAAACGCCTGCAAAGCCGGCAAGCTCGGGGTTTTCACATTCTTTCGCATATGGAATGAATGTAATGCCATTGTGCTTCTTTACGCGATAAATTGGCAGCAATAGAGTTCAGGCTTTTGCACTTCGCACATTGTCATGCTCTGGACCACACGCCATATCAAAGGAATCATGCTGCTCTCGGGTGTCCTCACCTGCACCATGCTGTATGCAGCCATCGCGCCCCAGGCCGCGTTAAGCAGCCAGTTCGGGAGCAGTTTGCAAGGCCCAGTGGCGGAGGTGGTGGTGCGCAGCTGGGCGGTATTGATCACCCTGGTTGGCGGCATGCTGCTCTATGGCGCTTACCACCCTGCGCAGCGCCCGCTGGTGCTGGCGGTGGCTGGCACCAGCAAGCTGGCTTTTGTCAGCCTGGTGCTGACGCAGGGCGGCGCCCTGTTGCAACACCAGGCCGGCATAGCGGTAGCCGTGGACAGCCTCTTTGTGCTGCTGTATGCCGGCTACTTTGCGGGTCGCGCCAATCAGGTGAAGTTGGCAAACGTGGCGTCAAGCCGGTCTACATAGCGGGCCCGTACGGACGCGTCGATGAAACTGGCCTCAAAGCTGTTGCGTGCGAGCGTGTAGGCGTGTTGTGCGGTCAGGCCCAAGGCCGCAAAAGTCTGGGTGAAGTTCTCGTTGATGTAGCCACCAAAGTAGGCCGGGTCATCGGAATTGACTGTGGCCATGATGCCAGCGTCCAGCATAGTGCCGATGTTGTGTTGTTTTAGCGTGGGGAATACGCGCAACTTCAAGTTGGACAGCGGACACACGGTGAGCGGCATCTTGTCTTTGGCAAGGCGCTGCATCAGCGCTGCGTCGTGGATGGCTTGCACACCGTGGTCGATGCGCTCCACCTTGAGCACATCCAGTGCGCTCCAGATGTAGGCGGGGGGTGCCTCTTCGCCGGCGTGGGCCACCAGGCGAAAGCCCAGTTGTTTGGCGCGCGCATAGACCTTGGCAAATTTCTCAGGCGGATGCCCCACTTCGCTGGACGCCAAACCAATGCCCACGATCTTGTCGCGCAACGGCAGCGCCTGTTCCAGGCATTCAAAGGCTTCTTCCTCGCTCAGGTGGCGCAGGAAGCACAAGATCAACGAGGCCGTAATGCCGAATTTGGCGGGCGCATCCGCACAGGCCCGGTACAGGCCATTGATGACGACATCAGCACTCAGGCCATGGCCGGTGTGCGTTTGCGTGTCGAAAAAGATTTCGGTGTGCAGCACGTTGTCGGCCTGCGCACGCGCCAAGTAGGCGCAGGTCATGTCATAGAAGTCCTGCTCGGACTTCAGCACCATGGTGCCCTCGTGGTAGATGTCCAGAAACTCTTGCAAGTTGTTGAACACATAGGCGTCGCGCAACGCCTGTTCGCTGGGGAAACGCAGGGGCACGTTGTTGCGCTTGGCCAGTGCAAACATCAGCTCGGGCTCCAGCGAGCCTTCGATGTGCATGTGCAGCTCAGCCTTGGGCATGGCGCGTAAGAGCGCAGGCATGCGGTCAGCGGCAACGGATTTGACAGTCGGATAGGTAGCCATCAGCAGACTCCAAAAGTAATGTTCTCTTGTTTCAAAAAACGGCGGTAGGCGGACGATGCCTTGTCCGCTGCCGTGTGCACTTCGGCGCGCACATCCAGTGGCAAGCGCTGCGGCCGTTGGGACTCCAACACCGGCTTGTCCTGCATAAAGATAGTGTGCTGGAAATCTTGAAGTTTGTTGTCGGGCGACTCAAAGTCCGCCATGGCCAGGCGAAACCAGACACGGCTGCTCTCGGGGGTGATGGGGCAGATAAACAATCCAATCGATTCACGAAAGCCTTGCAGCGCCACGCTGGCGGCATCCGGCACCTTGGTGAGCACCGCGGTGTAGGGCGCCAGCACCTCGTAGGTGTACTCCACCTGCGCGGGCGCGGTGGAGTGCACATTGCTCTGCGGTTGCCAGGCCTTGCACTGGGTGGCGCGCAAACCGGTGGGCGTATCCTCCACGGTGTAGTCGTCAATGGCGGTGGCTTCACGCATGCCCAGCCATCCGTCGTGGACAAAACCAAAATGGGCCATGTCCAAAAAATTCTCGATGATGCGTGGCGCACTCGTCGCCACGTCGTAGGGTCCGCAGTTGACCGTACGCAGCTGCGCATCGGCATCTGCCGCGAACACAGGGATCAGAGCGGCGTCTGCTTCCGCCTGCAAGCAGATCCAGACCAAGCCATAACGCTCACAGGCAGAGAAGCGCCGCGCCGCATGCGTGGCCGGCGGCACAAACTGCGGCAAGGCTGGCACATGCACACACTGTCCGCGCCCGTCGAACTGCCAGCCGTGATACGGGCATTCCAGCCGGTCCCCACACACCCGCCCCAGTGACAACTGGGCACCGCGGTGCGGGCACTGGTCAGCCCAAGCGTGGATCTGGTGCGCGCTATTGCGCCACAGCACTACGGCTTGGCCCAGCAGAAGCACGCCCAGTGGCGCCTGTCCCACATCGGTGCTCAATGCCACGGGGTGCCACAGAGTGGCTTCTTTGCTCACGGTATCCATGCCTCAATCCTTGCCTGCCAACAAAAAAGGGCCGCTCGTAGGCGGCCCTTCGTTCAGTCCACCGCCAATTACTTGGCGCCGGGAACCTTGCCTTCCACGCCCTTGACGTAGAAGTTCACGCCCGACAGGAACTTGTCGTCGGCAGTTTCGCCGTCTTTCAGCACTTCCTTGCCAGTGTTGTCTTTCAGAGGACCCTTCCAGATCGCGAAGGTACCTTCAGCCAGGCCCTTCTTCACTTCTTCGACCTTGGCTTTGGTTTCTGCAGGCACGTCTTCGGCCACGGACACGATGTCAATCGCGCCTTCCTTCACACCCCACCACACACCGCTATTGCCAGTCCAAGTGCCTTCCAGTGCGTCCTTGGTGGCCTTGATGTAGTAAGGACCCCAGTTGATGATGGCAGACGCCAGGTGGGCCTTGGGGCCGTAGGCGGTCATGTCGGAATCCCAACCGAAGGCGCGCTTGCCCTTGGCTTCGGCAGTCTTCAAGACGGCAGGAGAGTCGGTGTTTTGGAACAGCACGTCAGCGCCACCGTTGATCAGGGACGTTGCGGCTTCGGTTTCCTTGGGAGGATCGAACCAGCCGTTCACCCACACCACTTTGGTCTTGACCTTGGGGTTGCTGCTTTGGGCGCCCAGGGTGAAGCTGTTGATGTTGCGGATCACTTCAGGAATTGGGATGGAAGCCACCACGCCCAGCGTGTTGGTCTTTGTCATCTTGCCAGCGATCACACCCGCCATGTACGCACCTTCGTACGTGCGGCTGTCGTAAGTGCGCATGTTGTCGGCTTGTTTGTAGCCGGTGGCATGCTCGAACTTCACGTCCTTGAATTCGGGCGCCAACTTGAGCATGGGCTCCATGTAACCGAAGGTAGTACCGAACACCAGCTTGTTGCCGCTGCTGGCCATTTCACGGATCACGCGCTCAGCATCAGCCGATTCAGGCACGTTTTCCACGAAGGAGGTGACGATCTTGTCGCCGAATTCCTTTTCCAGCGCCTTGCGACCGTTGTCGTGGGCAAAGGTCCAGCCGCCGTCGCCCACAGGGCCAACGTAGGCGAACGCGATTTTCAGGGGCTCTGGCTTGGGTGCAGGGGCAGAAGCTGCGGGCGCAGGAGCGGGCGCAGGAGCCGGCTCTTCCTTCTTGCCGCAACCCACCAGGGCTGCGCTCGCCACCGCAGTCAGGGCCGCGATTTTGAGCAGTGAACGTTTTTGCAAATCTGTCATGTCACTTCCTTTTAAAAAACACGAAAAAACGAACGGAAACCAGGATCAGGAACCCGGATAGAACGGCTTGCCAATGGAAGCCGGCATATTAATCCGAATCCAGCGGGGATTGCGAGAGATCAGCGCCAACACCACGATGGTCGCCACATAGGGCAGCATGGTCAAGAATTGGCTGGGCACCTCTACCCCAATACCCTGCAGGTGGAACTGCAACATGGTCACGCCACCGAACAGGTAAGCCCCAAGCAAGACCCGCGCCGGGCGCCAAGTGGCAAAAGTCGTCAGCGCCAGCGCGATCCAGCCCTTGCCAGCCACCATGCCCTCTACCCACAAGGGCGTGTAGATGACGGAAATATAAGCACCCGCCAGCCCGCACAGCGCCCCGCCCACCACCACGGCGGCCAAGCGGATGCCGCGCACCGGGTAGCCCAGGGCGTGGGCTGACTCGGGGCTTTCGCCCACGCTGCGCAGGATCAACCCAGCGCGGGTGCGGTACAGGAACCAGATCAGCGCCAGCGCAAACAACACGGTCAGGTAGACCATGGGATGGTGGCGGAACAGGGCGGGCCCCACAAAAGGAATGTCGGCCAGCCCGGGAATGGCAAAGCTGGGTCGGTCGGGCATTTTTTCCTGCACATACGAAATACCCGCAAAGGCCGAAAAGCCGCCACCAAACAAACTGAGCGCCAGACCGGTGGCGTACTGGTTGGTGTTCAGCCAGATCACCAGCACGCCAAAGATGGCGGCCATCACGGCGCCCGCGGCCATGCCGGCGGCAAAGCCGGCCATGTCGCTGCCGGTGTGCACCACCGCGGCAAAACCCGCAATGGCGGCGCATAACATCATGCCCTCGGCGCCCAGGTTCACGATGCCGGCTTTTTCGTTGATCAGGAGACCCAGCGAGGCAATCGCCAGCACGGTGCCCGCGTTCAGGGTGGCTGCAATGAGCAGAGCGTAGGAATCCATTATTTTTTACCTCCAGCAGCGGCGGATTGGACCCACTTGAGGCGGTAGTTCACCAAGGTGTCGCAGGCCAGCAGGCTGAACAGCAGCAGGCCCTGGAACACGCCCGTGAGCGACTTGGGCAGACCCAGGCGTGATTGCGCGAGCTCGCCACCGATGTAGAACATGCTCATCAGCAAGGCCGAGAACACCATACCCACCGGGTGCAGGCGCCCCACATAGGCCACGATGATGGCCGCAAAGCCATAGCCCGCAGGCACATAGGGCGTGAGCTGGCCAATGGGGCCGGCTACCTCCAGCGCGCCAGCCAAGCCCGCCATGCCGCCGGACACCAGCAGCGCCGTCCACAAAGCGCGGCGTGACGAAAAACCGGCATAGCGCGACGCGGCAGGCGCCAAGCCCCCCACCTGCTGGGCAAACCCGGCTCGGGTGCGGAACAGGAACACCCAGATACCCGCCACGCCCACCAGCGCAAAAATCACACCGATGCTGACCCGCGAGCCCTGGAACAGGCGTGGAATGCGGGTTGCGGCTTCAAAGGTCTTGGTCTGCGGGAAGTTGTAGCCCAGCGGGTCTTTCCAGGGGCCATAGACCAGGTAACCCAGCACCTGCACCGCCACGTAGACCAGCATCAGGCTGACCAGAATTTCATTGGCGTTGAACTTGTCGCGCAGAAAAGCCGTGAGCCCGGACCACACCATGCCCCCGGCAATGCCCGCCACGATGACAGGCACTACCATCCAGCCGCCGGTCGTTTTCTCGGCCAACAGCGCCACACCGCTGGCGGCCACTGCGCCGATGATGTACTGGCCCTCAGCGCCAATGTTCCAGACATTGGAGCGGAAGCACACGGCCAAGCCCAACGCAATGAGCAACAGCGGCGTGGCCTTGACCACCAGCTCGCCCAGCGCGTAGCCACTCTTGATGGGTTCCCAGAAGAACACCCCCAAGCCCTTGACCGGGTCTTTGCCCAGCGCGGCAAACAAAATCACGCCGATGATGACGGTGACCACCAAGGCCAACAAGGGCGAGCCATAACTCCAGGCTTTGGAGGGCTGAGGCCGGGCCTCCAGTTTCAAACCCGACTTAGCCATGGGCCACCTCCGCACGGGCGGCGGGCGTTGCGCCCTCCCATAAACCACTCATCCACTCTCCAATCTTTTCCACCGTGGCCTCGCCCACCGGCACCGAGGGCGACAACTTGCCACGCGCAATCACGTGCAGGCGGTCGCTCACCTCGAACAATTCGTCCAGCTCTTCGCTGACCACCAGCACGGCACAACCCGCGTCGCGCAATGCCAGGATGGCACCACGGATTTGCGCAGCCGCCCCCACGTCCACGCCCCAGGTAGGCTGGGACACGATAAACAGCTTGGGCGCCGCGTCAATCTCGCGGCCGACGATGAACTTCTGCAAATTGCCACCCGACAGCGAACGCGCCGCCGCCGTGGGGCCATTGGCCTTCACGTTGAAGGCGCTGATGATGCGGGCCGCATGGGCCTCCAGCTGGCGCACCTTGATCCACCCACCCGCAAATTTGGGCGCGGTGATGGACTCGGTGCGTGTGAGCAGCAGGTTGTGGGCCAAGCTCAGCGTCGGCACAGCGCCGCGGCCCAGGCGTTCCTCGGGCACGAAATGCAAACCCAGCTTGCGCCGCCCGCCCGGGTGCATGGCAGACACATCGGCCTGGCCCATGCGCACACTGCCCTTGGGCGCGCGGCAGTCTTCGCCCGACAGCGCATAGAGCAACTCTTTCTGGCCATTGCCCGATACACCGGCAATGCCCACCACCTCGCCACCGTGCACGGTGAGCGAGATGCCATCCAGGTCCACCCCAAACTGGTCCTCGCGGGCCAGGCTCAGCTGGCTCACCGTCAGCACTGGCGAGCCTGCTTGCTGCGGGCGGTGCTCCAGCTGCGGCGGCTCTGCACCAATCATCAGGCGCGAGAGGGATGCGTTGGATTCTTCGGCCGGGTTGCACACGCCGGTGACCTTGCCGCCGCGCAGCACGGTGCAGGCATTGCACAGCTCGCGAATCTCATGCAACTTGTGGCTGATGTAGAGAATGCTGCAGCCCTGCGAGGCCAGCTTTTTCAGCACCACAAACAGCTTCTCTACTGCCTGCGGTGTCAGCACCGAGGTGGGCTCGTCCAGGATCAACAGCTGCGGATTGGTCAGCAGCGCGCGGATGATTTCGACGCGCTGCATCTCTCCCACGCTGAGCGTGTGCACCGGGCGGCTGGGGTCGATGTCCAGCCCGTATTCGGCCGCCTTGGCGGTGATGCTGGCCGTCACTTGCTCCAGACTTTGCGCCTTGTCCAGGCCCAGCCACACGTTCTCCGCCACGGTGATGGTGTCAAACAGGTTGAAGTGCTGGAACACCATGCTGATGCCCAGCGCGCGCGCCTCTTTGGGGTTGCGGATATTGACCGGCTTGCCGTTGAACAGCACCTGACCAGCATCAGGCTTGATGGAGCCGTAAATGATCTTCATCAGCGTGGACTTGCCAGCGCCGTTTTCGCCCAGCACCGCGTGGGTCTGGCCGGGCATGACGGTGAGCGACACCTCGCTGTTGGCAATCACGCCGGGGTAGGCTTTGGTGATGCCGGTGAGCTGCAGGCGCGCAACGGCGGAAGGCGGGGAGTCTGGTACAGGTGGGGCCATGGGTGCTGTGTCTCTTATTCTTTTCGGAGTTCGGCCGCGACCGACTTGATGCGCTCGCGCAGCCACTTGTTGGAGGCGCTGGTATGGGTGCGGGCGTGCCAGAGCTGGTAATACATCATGCGGGGGAACTCCACGGGGCAGGGCAGTATTTTGACCGGCAGTGTGTCCACAAACCGCTCGCAGTACTGCCTGCCGGTGGTGAGCACCAGCAAGGTTGATGCCACCATGCCCGGAATCAGCCCGAAATGCGGGCAGCGCGCCACGATATGGCGCTGCAAGCCCAGGCTGCCCAAGTGCTCGTCGATCACGCCCTTGGCGCCGGGGTGAGTGGCACCGGGCGCGATATGCTCGGCCTCCAGCCACGAGGCCTGGTCCCAGCCGCGGCGCACAGCCGGGTGTTTTTTGGACACCAGGCACACCACCTCGTCGCCAAACAGGCGGCCCAGGTGCAGGTCATCGGGCGGCTGCGGCCAATTGCCAATCACCACATCAATATCACCCTGGGCCAGCAGGGTGCGGTAGTCGCTGGCGCCCGACAGGGGGTGGATTTCAATTTCGGCCGCGGGGGCCTGGGTCTTGATCTGCGCCACCAGCCGGGGCAGGAACAGCGGGTCCAGGTAGTCGCTGGCAGCCAGGCGGAAGGTATTGCGCGCGGTGGCGGGCTCAAAACCGCGCGCATCCGAGAACAACATCTCGGCGGCACGCAATATGCTGGCACTGGGCTCGAGCATGCGCAGCGCCGTTTCGGTAGGCACCATGCCAGAGCCGGAGCGCACCAAAAGTGGGTCCCCGGCAAAGTCGCGAAGGCGTTTGAGCGATGCGCTTACCGCCGGCTGGTGCATGCCCAGTCGGATGGCGGCTTTGGAAACGCTGCGCTCAGTTAACACGGTATGAAGGACCCTGATCAGATGAAGGTCTATCTTGTCGAAAAGGGATTGGTCTCTCATACAGGCGTGTAAATTGGTGCCATATGCTAATGCGTATGGGAGCCCTGCCCCTCCCGAATTACCCTCCCGCACGAGGAACCCATTCCATGACAACCCAAGTTTTGAGATTCGTACGCCGCGGCGAGATCGTCACCCTGCCCGATGTGCCTCCCACCCGCACCCTGCTGGAGGTGCTGCGCGAGGACCTGCACTGCACCGGCACCAAGGAAGGCTGCAACGAAGGCGACTGCGGCGCCTGCACCGTGGTGGTGGGCGAAGAGGTCAACGGCCAGCTGCAGACCAAGGCGGTGAACAGCTGCATCAAGATGGCGCACAGCCTGGACGGCAAGGCGCTGTGGACCGTGGAAGACATTGCCGCCGACGACGGCTGCCTGCATCCCGCGCAAGAAGCCATGGTGCAGTGCCACGGCAGCCAGTGCGGCTTTTGCACGCCGGGCTTTGTGATGAGCCTGTTTGGCCTGTACCAGCAGCACGCCCACGCGGGCCAGCCCATCACCCGCGCCGACGCCCAGCACGCCCTGAGCGGCAACCTGTGCCGCTGCACCGGCTACCGGCCCATCTTGGACGCCGCGCAGGCCATGCTGGGCCTGCCCGCCGTGCCGGTGGACGAGGCCAAAACGCTATCAAAACTGAAGCTGCTCGCGCAGAAACCACGAGGTCTAGAGGCCAATTTGGCTTATAAATCGCCCACCACACTGCCCGCTCTGCTGGCCGCCCGCGCCCAGTACCCCCAGGCGCAAATCGTGGCCGGCTGCACCGACGTGGGCCTGTGGGTCAACAAGATGCACATGGACTTTCCCCAGGTGCTGGACGTGACCCAGGTGGCCGAGCTGAAGCGCGTGGAGCAGTACCCGCACCACATCGCCATCGGTGCCGCTGTCACGCTGACCGATGCCTTTGCCGCCCTGGTGGCCGACCGGCCGCAGCTGGGCGCCTTTGCCAGCCGTTTTGCCGGCCTGCCGGTGCGCAACGCCGGCACGCTGGGCGGCAACGTGGCCAATGGCTCGCCCATTGGCGACTCCATGCCGCTCTTGATTGCGCTGGGTGCCAACGTGGTGCTGATGGCGCTGCGCAAGGGCAAAGTGGTTCACCGCGAGCTGCGCCTGGAAGACCTTTACACCGGCTACCGCAAAAATGTGATGGCCCCGGACGAAGTGCTGGCCTGGATCAAGGTGCCCAAGGCGGTGGCCGCCGAGCGCTCGCGTGTTTACAAAATCTCCAAGCGTTTTGAGGACGATATTTCTGCTGTTTGCCTAGCGCTGAACCTGCACATCGTGAACGGCAAGGTGGCGCACGCCAGCATTGGTGTGGGCGGTGTGGCCGCCACACCCGTGCGCGCCGTCAAAACGCAAGCGGCGCTGCTGGGCCAGCCCTGGACGGCCGACACCGTGATGACCGCCATGGCCACGCTGCGTGCCGAGTTTTCGCCCATCTCTGACATGCGCGCCAGCAGCGCCTACCGCACCGAGGTGCTGGGCAACCTGCTGCAGCGCTACTGGCTGGAGAGCCAGGGCCAGAGCGCCATCAACCTCGAAAGTTTTGTGCTGGAAGGAGAAGCCGCATGAGCGCCGCGTCCGTCACCGCTTCCGCCCTGCCCAGCCTGTCGCCCACCGTGCTGGAGGCAGCCCCCACCCCGCGCGGCCCTGCTGCAGGGGTCAACCAGTTCCACGAGAGCGCCGTCGCCCAGGTGGCTGGCGCCGTGCACTACATCGACGACCTGCCCGAGGTACGCGGCACCCTGCACGCCGCGCCCATCCTCTCGAACGTGGCGCACGGCAAGCTGCTGGGTGTGGACGCCAGCGCCGCACTCGCCATGCCCGGCGTGGTGAGTGTGGTGCTGAGCGAAGACATTCCCGGCGACCCCATGCTGGCCGCCTTTGCGGGCGACGAGCCCGTGTTTGCCATGGACACGGTGCAGTTTGTGGGCCAGGTGGTGGGTGTGGTGGTGGCGCACACCGCCATGCAAGCGCGCCACGCCGCGCGCAAGGTCAAGCTCCACATCGAAGCCCTGCCTGCGGTGCTGACCGTGCAGCAGGCGCTGGAGGCGAAGAGTTTTGTGCTGCCCCCGGTGACGGTGCGCCGGGGTGATGCCGCCACCGCACTTGCCAACGCGCAGTATTCCTTGCACGGCACGCTGGAGGTGGGTGGCCAGGAGCACTTTTACCTGGAAGGGCAGATTGCCTACGCCATGCCGCTGGAGCAAAACCAGTGGTGGATTTACAGCAGCACCCAGCACCCCGGCGAAGTGCAACACTGGGTGAGCCACGCGCTGGGTATCGACAACCACGCGGTGAAGGTGGAATGCCGGCGCATGGGTGGCGGCTTTGGCGGCAAAGAGACGCAAGCCGGCCACCTGGCCGTGTGGGCCGCCGTGGCAGCGGTAAAGACCAAACAGGCCGTGAAGCTGCGCATGGACCGCGACGACGACTTCATGGTTACCGGCAAGCGCCACCCCTTTGCCTACGAATACACCGTGGGCTTTGACGACACGGGCCGCCTCACCGCGCTGCAACTGCAGATGGCGGCGAACTGCGGCTTCAGCGCCGACCTGTCCGGCCCCGTGGCCGACCGCGCCATCTTCCACAGCGACAACGCCTACTACCTGCAGGACGTAGACATTACGTCTTACCGCTGCAAGACCAACACACAAAGCCACACCGCCTTTCGCGGCTTTGGCGGGCCGCAAGGCGTCATCCTGATTGAGACCATCATGGGAGACATTGCCCGCGCCCTGAAGCTGGACCCGCTGGACGTGCGCCTGCGCAACCTCTACAGCGACGAGGCCATTGCAGGCACGGATCAGAAGCGCGACACCACCCACTACCAGATGAAGGTGGAGGACAACATCCTCCAACCTTTGCTATCAAAGCTGGAGCTGTCCGCGCAGTATCGGCGACGCGTAGAGGCCATTTCGGCATGGAATTCGACCAGCCCCATGCTCAAGCGCGGCATTGCCATCACACCGGTCAAGTTCGGCATCAGCTTCACCGCCACGCTTTTCAACCAGGCGGGCGCGCTGGTGCATGTGTACACCGACGGCAGCGTGCAGGTGAACCACGGCGGCACCGAGATGGGCCAGGGCCTGCACACCAAGGTGGCGCAGATCGTGGCGGACGAGCTGGGCATTCCGTTTGCGCGCGTGCTGTGCACCGCCAGCGACACCAGCAAGGTGCCTAACGCATCGGCCACGGCCGCCAGCGCGGGCACCGACCTGAACGGCCGCGCCGCCCAGTTTGCCGCGCGCCATGTGCGCGACAACCTGGCCGCGTTTGTGTGCGGGCTGGACGGCTGCGGCGCCGGTGCCATCAAGTTCAAGGGCGGCGAGGTGTTTTCACCCGTGGCCACGCGCAGCTTTGACGAGGTGGTGAAACTGGCCTACGCCAACCGCATCCAGCTATGGAGCGATGGCTTCTACCGCACGCCCAAAATCCACTACGACAAGACCACGCTGACTGGCCGCCCCTTCTACTACTTTGCGTATGGCGCGGCGTGTACCGAGGTGGTGATTGACACGCTGACCGGCGAGAGCAAGGTGCTCAAAGTAGACATCCTGCACGACGTGGGCCGCAGCATCAACCCGGCCATTGACGTGGGGCAGATCGAAGGCGGCTTTGTGCAAGGCATGGGCTGGCTGACGACTGAGCAGTTGGTTTGGAACGACAAGGGTTACCTCAGTACCCACGCCCCCAGCACCTACAAGATTCCCACTGCAGGCGACATCCCAGAACACTTCAAGGTGGACCTCTGGCCCGAGCCCAACCGCGAAGACAACGTGTTTGGCAGCAAGGCCGTGGGCGAGCCGCCGTTCATGCTGGCCATCAGCGTCTACGAGGCGCTGCGTGACGCGGTGGCTCAGGCACGCGGCGACGGCAAGCTGGTGCGCCTGACCGCCCCGGCCACGGCCGAAAACGTGTTGCGCGCGTTACAGTCCGGCACATGACGCCAGACACCGCCACCACACCCGTTCCGCTCCCAGCGCCCATCACGCTCACCATGCCCATTCCCACGGGCGAGCAGCTCAAGGCCGCGCGTGTGGCGGCCGGGCTGAACCAGGCCCAGGCAGCGGAGCTGATGGGTTATTCGCTGCAAACCGGCAGCCGCGGCGGCCTGCAGTCCCGCACCTGGCAGGCGCTGGAAAGCCCCACCGACGAGCGCTGCATGCAAGGCCCCATGTTCGCCATGTTTTTGCTGCTCACGGGGCAGCACCCGGCCTACACCTTGGTGCCCAAGGCGCAAGACTAAGGCCCTAAGGCCGCGCCTGCAGCAGCTGCACCATGGCCTGGTAACCCCGGGCCTGGGCCAGTTGCAGTGGCGTGTGGCCGCTGCGGTCGGTCAGCTTGGGGTTGGCCCCGGCTGCCAGCAGCTGGCGCACCACATCGGTGTGGCGCGCACCACCATCCCCCAACACCACGGCCTCTATCAGCGCCGTCCAGTGCAGGTTGTTCACATGGTCCAGCGGCGCACCGGCCGCAATGAGCTGGCGCACCACACCTGCGTGGCCCAGGTGCGCGGCGGCTATCAGCGCCGTGCCTTCGTAAGGGCTCGTGGTGTTCTTGGCACTGGCGCCCAGCTGTAGCAGCAGGGCCAGCGTCTCTTCGTCATTGGCCACCGCCGCAATCGTCACCGGGTCGTACTGCTGAAACTCCATGGCATTCAGGTCGGCCCCGGCCGCCGCCAGAAGGCGAATCGCTTCGCGCTGGCCCGCAAAAGTGGCCACATGCAACGGCGTGCGCTGCTGCACATCGCGCACTTCCAGGTTGGGCTTGGCCGCCAGCAGGGTGCGCAGCTTGGCCACATCACCGCGGTGTGCGGCACCCAGCAGGCCCGTGTACTGTGCGGCCTGCGCCGGGCTGGGCGCAATTTGCGCTTGGGCGGGGGCCAGCCCCAGCAGAGCCCAGGCGATGGCAATGGCAGAAAGACGCTGGCGCATGGCGATGCCTTACTTCAGCAGGTCAGCCACGGTGGCAATGGCCGCCACCGCGCACTGCTCGTCCAGGTGGCCGCCAGGTGCACCGCCAATGCCCACGGCACCAATCACTTCATTGCCCACCTTCACCGGCACACCGCCACCCACCAGCAGCATGCCCGGCAGGTACACCAGCGTGGCCGCTGCGGGGTTCTTCTGCGCGTTTTCCATCATGGCCAGCGTGGTGTTCTTGGCGGATGCCGAGGTGTAAGCCTTGGCGCGGCTGGCGTCCACGGTGTGGGGGCCAGCATTGTCGGCACGCATCACGGCACGCACAGTGCCCGCGCGGTCCACCACCGTGGTGGTCACGGCGTAGCCCTTGTCTTGGCAGGAAGCTACAGCGGCCGTGGCAATGCGGTTGGCCAGCTCCAGCGACATATTGCGTTCAGTGCGCACGCCTTCGGCTTGCGCGCCAGCAGCGGCCAACAGGGCGATGGAAGCAATGGCGAGGGTAGACAGGGACTTGTTCATACGGTTCTCCTAAAGGGATTTGGATTGACGGCGAACACTTGTTTGCCGTTGGGAGAACTTTAGAAAAAGGAGGCGCTGCGGGGTATTCGTAGGCTTACGTGTGGGGGTCCGTAGAAATACGGAGATGGGGTGACGAAGCTATGCCAACCGGAAGACAGGATGCGACCCAAAGCGGTCTTTCAGCAACTCAGATTGATTGCCCGATAGCTGACATTCGAAGAGGGATCAACGGACGGGTACGATGGACAGCCGCAACGCAGCGGAAGCCGACGTTCAAAAAACACCCGATTGGGGGATGTTCAATCTGGTTCCGAGGCGTAAAAATCGTGAAATTATTGGCTCACTCCATTACTTACAGAGTGCGGGGTTTGTCGGAATTTTTATACCTGTACAAACGCACATGAATACTTCGGAAATTGAGCCTGCAAAAGGCTTTCCAGCGCAATTGGTGCCCAGTTTATCCCGCAGCCTCCAGAACTTCCCGCAGGTTTTGCGGCATACATTACGTTATGTTTCCTAAATGAGCATGGAATTAGCGAAGGTCTTTGACCCCGGTTTTTCTACCGCAGATGCTGAGTACCCAGACATCGGAATGGAGGAAGGCGACCTCATTCTTCGATTCAAGGATTGGCGCGAAGAAGTCATTGAGGTCTTTTTCTCAGACGTCATCGCGTTCAAATGGCAAATGACGGAGACCTTTGTTGAAGGCGAGCATTACGATAGAAGCCATGAGATTTTGAACTCCCTGTGGCTTGCAGCACATGTTTCACAAGGCTGCATTGCCGAAACTGAGGAGTACAAGCATTACAAGTTCAACTTCAATGGGTGCGGTCAGCTTGACGTTATTGCCAATGGTTTTGTCAAGAAAACATAACAGGTTGCTCGTCTCGGACACGCAGCCACAGGTTGCCGCTTCGCGGCGCGGGCTGCGCGCCGTACAGCGCCAACGTTGAACGACTGCTTCCAGCCTTTTGGAGACCCGTACTATCGGAGCAGTTCGACTGCGGCGGCAATGAGCCAGACCTCCGGTCTGGTCTCGCGATGCAGGCCTCGGAAGGCGTGGGCGTAGCCGCGCGTCAACTCATTCAATGCGGCGCTTACGTTTGGCGGCTCCTCGTTGAGGAACGTAAATGCATCTTCTAGGCAGCCCCGCTCGGTGTTTATGTCTGGTGGCAGGCTCCCAACTAGGGAGCAGAGCCCCCTGGCGATTGAAACTTTGTTTGGCGGCTCGATAGGCTGCTTGAGTTCATGTGCACGCATTGTTCGTGACCTTTTCAACGAGAAATCTGCTGAGGATTACACACCTCAATGGCCCAGTCATTGAGCTGTTGAGCGTCCCAGAGCGGTCGGTCGCGACTGACTTCTTATGGCCCAAAGCGACGAGTTGCACGGATATACACCCGGTGCCGCCGCCTCACCCATCCCCCTCTTCCACCAACGCCGCATAGTGCCGAATCAGATGCGCTAGCGAGGGCGCTTCCAGTTTCTCAAACAGGTTGGCGCGGTGTGTCTCCACCGTGCGCGGTGACACGGCCATGGCGCGGCCGATTTCCTTGTTGGTGAGGCCTTCGATGATCAGCCCCAGCACCTCGCGTTCGCGTTCGGTCAGGCCCGCATAACGCTGGCGTGCGGCCTGGTCGGCGGCGTGGCGTTGGCGGGATTTGACGTGGCGGCGCACGGCTTGTTGCAGCGTGTCCAGCAGCAGTTCGTCGTTCACCGGCTTTTCCAGAAACTCGGCCGCGCCGGCCTTGAAGGCGCGCCGGCACAGGTCTACCGTGCCGTGGCCGGTGAGCATGACCACGGGGTGGTCCACGCCTGCGGCCTGCAGCTGCTCCAGCACCGCCAGGCCCGAGATGCCGGGCATGCGCATGTCCAGCACCACGGCGCCCAAACTGTGGCGGTCGAACTCGGCCAGAAAACGTTCGGGGTCGGCCCAGGGCTGCACGCGCAGGCCCACGGTGCTGATGAGCAGTGCCAGCGCGTCGCGCACGGCCTCGTCGTCGTCCACGAGGTGGATCAACGGGGACAGAGATTCGGCGGCGCTCATGCGTGGTCTCCTGCGGGTAGTTCCAACACAAACACGGCACCCGGTTGCGCGGGTTTGTGGCGGATGTGGCCGCCCATCTCGGCGGCCAGGGTTTCGCACAGGCTCAGGCCCAGCCCCAGGCCACCGGGGCGTCCGCTCACAAAGGGCTCAAACAATCGATCGGCCAACGCGGCAGGCACGCCGGGGCCGTTGTCTTGCACGCTCAGGCGCACGGAGGTGCGTGCCACGGCCTCCACCGTGAGTGTGAGCACACGCGCCCTGCCCTGCACCTGCTCAAGCGCGCTCAGCGCGTTGTTCACCAGGTTGTGCAAGATTTGCTCCAACGCCACCGGGTCGCCCAGCGCCAGCAACGATGCGGGGCCTTGCAGTTGCACGGCCACCGCGCGTTTGCGGCATTCGGGCTCCAGCAGTTGCAGCACTTCGCGCGCAGCCTGGGCCACATCCACCGGTGTGGTGGTGCCGGTGTTGGGCCGCTCGATGGCGCGGCGCAGGCGGGCCACCACCTCGGCCGCGCGCCGGGCCTGAACCACGGTCTTGTCCATGGCGGCCTGGGCCTGGGCCACATCAGGCGGGTCGTCGGCCAGCAGGCGCACCGTGGCTTGGGTGCTGGCCAGCACGGCGGTGAGTGGTTGGTTCAGCTCATGGGCCAGGCCGGCGGCCAGCTCGCCCAGCGCATTCAGGCGCGACACCTGGCCCAGGCGCAGCAGGTCTTCGGCACGCTGGCGCGCGCGGCGCTGCTGCAGGGCGCTGGCCAGGGCCAGCAGCGCCAGCGTCCAGGCCAGCAGCCACACGCCCACTGTGACCCAGGGCACGTCGGCCAGGCCGTAGCTGCGTTCGGCCACCATGTCGAAGGGCTGGCTGGCCGCAGCCAAATGTTTGCTAAACGTGAAGCGGCCCAGCTCAAAACCGGCCGGGCTGCCGTGCATGGCCCAGCGCGCACCGCCATGCGCGAGCCAGGCTCTGGTGGTGCGGGCAGCGTCTGCAGTGGGGCTGTCGCCAAAAGGCCAGTCGGCCCAAGGCACCATGAGCGGCAAAGACACCTCCAGCGCATAACTGGCGGCCTCTGGCAGGCTGCCCGGTGGGGGCGCCATGGCAATCCAGAATCGGCCTTGCGCAAGGTCGGCACGCACCAGCTCGGGCTGGCCGGGGCGGCGCTCGGCGGCGGTTAATGCTTGGGCCAGCGCAGCGTCTGCCGGCCAGGGCTGCGACGCCGTGCGGCGCCACATGTGCAAAAACTGGGGGTAGATGGCGGGTAGGCGCGCGTCCACTGCGGGCTGCATGAGGCTCAGCGTAGACAACACGGCTTCGTGCTGCACGGCCCGCTGCGACAGCAGGCGGTGCGCGATGCGCGCGTCGGTCTCAAACGCGTTGCGGCTATCCGCCATCGACTGGGTCACCCACCAGGCGCTGCCCAGCACACAGCCCAGCGCCCAAGCAGCCAGCCACAGGGCACGGCGGTGCATCAGCGGTCCTTGTTGGTGATGATGCGGTCGGTCTTGCGGGGGCGCCCGGCGCGGCCGGCTTTGGACCAGTCGTAGTCCTCGCCATCAGGCGTTTTGCCGTCGGCCACCGTGTCCACACCGGGCTTGCCGGTGTTCTGCGGGTTCTCGCTGGCCATGGTCACAAAGGTGTGGCCGGCGTCGCGTTTTTCTTTGGTGATCTGCAGCGCTTCCACGATGGCGGCGGCTTCTTGGCCGTGGGCTTGGCCGGTTTCATCGGTCCAGTAAATTTTGAACATGGTGCGCTTGCATAGGGTGGGTCAATCTGCCGGGCCACCACAGCAGGCGGCCCATGCATCCATCCTATCCGCAAGCGCGGAGCTTAGCCGCCGGCCAGAGACCGCAGGCCCAGCGGGTCGACCAGATTCACGGTGCGGCCCGAGCCGCTGATGAGGCTGCGCTCGCGCAGGTTGCGCAGCACACGCGACAGGGTTTCGGGCGCAATGCCGAGCTGGGCGGCAATCAGGCGCTTGCGCTGCTGCAGTTGCACGGAGCAGACGCCCTGCTCGCTGTTTTGGGCGTGGCGCAGCAGCCATTCGGCACAGCGGGCCTCGGCGTCTTTGGCCAGGCGGCTGACGGCCAGCTCGGTTTGCTGGCGGTGGGCGTAGGCCACATCGAGCAGCACACTGCCCGCGGGGGCGCGGGCATCGGCCAGCGCAGCCCGAAATGCGGGCAGCGGCACAGCGCGCAGCTGCACGACGGTTTCTGCCACGGCATCCATGGCGGCGGGCAGGTCCAGCACCGCGGCGGTGGCGTCCAGCCAGCCGGGCTCCAGCTGGGCGCCCAGCTGGTGCTCCAGCAGCTCGCCATGGCTGCTTGCGTTGCCCGCGATGCCCAGCACCACGCGCCCGCTCTCCAGGTACAAGACCTGGGCCGAGGGCTGGCCGCGGCTCAGCAGGCGGCTGCCTTCCGGGCGCGTCTCCAGGGGGTGGGTTGCCAGCAGGGCGGCAAGGGTGGGTGGTAAGGGGGCCAACATGGCTGCCACTGTGCCGCGCCAGCGCCCGCCAGACCTTGAGGCAAATCAACCTTTGCGCAGGCCCGGCACCCGCTACAGCACCAGCAAGGCCCGAAAGTCGTTGACGTTGGTGTGGGTGGGGCCGGTGGTGAACAGGTCGCCCAGAGGGTCAAAAAAGCCCACCGCGTCGTTGCGGTCCAGGCAGTCGGACAGCGACACCCCGGCGGCAGCGGCACGGGCTAGCGTGTCGGGCGCCACCAGGGCACCGGCGTTGTCTTCCACCCCGTCAATACCATCGGTGTCCGCCGCCAGCGCCCAGACGCCCGGCTGCCCTTGCAGCGCCTGGGCCAAGCCCATGCAGAACTCCCCCGCGCGGCCGCCCCGGCCTTTGGCAGCGCCCTCGCGGCGGGGGCGAATGGTGACGGTGGTTTCGCCGCCACTCAAGATCACACAAGGTTTGGCAAACGGCTGCTGTGGGGACGCGGGCCGGTGGGCGGCGGTGCGCGCCAGCGCTGCGTGCACCTTGCCCACCTCGCGCGATTCGCCTTCCAGCTCGTCGCTGAGGATGTAAGCATTCAGGCCCAGGGCGCGGGCGGCATCGGCCGCCGCCTCCAGCGACTGCTGGGGCGTGGCGATCAGGTGCACCGTGTTGCGGGCAAACACCGGGTCGCCGGGCTTGGGGGTTTCCAGCGCGCCGCTCTCGAGCATTTTTGTAATGAAATCGAGCTCCAGCCCTGATGAATGCTGCGCGAGCCGCTTCAATATCGATAGCGCATCGGCGCAGGTGGTGGGGTCGGGCACGGTGGGGCCGCTGGCGATGACGCTGGGGTCGTCGCCCGGCACATCGCTGATGAGCAGCGTGACCACCTGGGCCGGATAACAGGCCGCTGCCAGGCGCCCGCCCTTGATGGCGGAGAGGTGCTTGCGCACGCAGTTCATTTCCTGGATGTTGGCGCCGCTCTCCAGCAGCAGCTTGTTGATGCGCTGCTTGTGCTCCAGGCTGAGGCCACCGCCCTCCCACTGCGCGGGCAGGGTCAGCAGCGAGGAGCCGCCACCCGAGATCAGGCAGATCACCAGGTCGTCCTCCGTCAGCCCCTCGGTCAGTGCGAGGATGCGCTGGGCCGCGGCCAGGCCGGCGGCGTCGGGCACCGGGTGGGCGGCTTCCACCACCTCGATGCGCTGGGGCGCGGCATCTAGCGGGCGCGGCGGCGTGTGGTCATAGCGGGTGACTACCAGGCCACTGATAGGCGCGTCTTGCGGCCACAGTGCGTCCAGTGCGTGGGCCATGGCGCCACCGGCCTTGCCGGCGCCCAGCACCAGCGTGCGGCCCTTGGGCACAGGCGGCAGAAAGCCGGCCAGCGTGTGCGCTGGCAGCGCCTGGCGCACAGCAGCCCAGTAGAGATGAGCCAGCACGTCGCGCGGGGCGAGTTCGGAGAAGTGGGGAGAAGGGGTTTGGCTTGGCATGGTCATCGCTTTATTCCATGGTACTGGAGAGGACTTGGGGCAAAATTCGCGAGCGCACAGCGCAACAGCACAGCCCGGGATGCTCGGCAACGTGGTGCTCGCCTCTGGTGGCCGGTCTGGCCCGCCAGCGGGATTCGGCCTCGGCAGGACCCACCTTTGCAGGTGGAACACTTGTTTGACGGAGAAACTTTCACATGGGCACTTTGCTGATCCACAACGCGCGCACGGTTGCGACGTTCGATAACGCCGACCCTGCGCAAGCCACCGAGCTGCGCAACGCATCCATTTACATCAAAGGCCACCGCATTGCCTTCATCGGCGCCACGGCCGACCTGCCACCGCAGGCGCTGCAGGCGGACGAGGTGATCGACGCCTGCCACCACTTGGTGACGCCGGGCCTGGTGAACACGCACCACCATATGTACCAGTCGCTCACGCGGGCGATACCCGCGGTGCAGAACGCTGAGCTGTTTGGCTGGCTGCGCGGGCTGTACCCGATCTGGGCCGGGCTGACGCCCGAGATGGTGCAGGTGAGCACGCAAGTCGCTATGGCCGAGCTGCTGCTGAGTGGCTGCACCACCAGCAGCGACCACCTCTATATCTACCCCAATGGCGTGCGGCTGGATGACAGCATCGAGGCGGCGGCTGAGATCGGCATGCGCTTTGTGGCCACGCGCGGCAGCATGAGCGTGGGTCACAGCCAGGGCGGGCTGCCGCCGGACCGGGTGGTGGAAAAAGAAGACGCGATATTGAAGGACACACAGCGCCTGATTGAGCAGTACCACGACATGTCGCACGGCAGCATGGTCACCGTGGCGGTGGCGCCCTGCTCGCCCTTCAGCGTGAGCCGCGAGCTGATGCGCGAGTCCGCGCTGCTGGCCCGCCAGTACGGTGCGCGCCTGCACACCCACCTTGCCGAGAACGACCACGACCTGGCCTACAGCCGCGAGAAATTTGGCTGCACGCCCACGCAGTACGCGCAAGACCTGGGCTGGCTGGGCGACGACGTATGGCACGCGCACTGCGTGAAGCTGGACGACGAGGGCATCAGCCTGTTTGCCGCCAGCCGCACCGGCGTGGCGCACTGCCCCTGCAGCAATATGCGCCTGTCTAGTGGCATTGCGCCGGTGCGCAAGATGCTGAACGCCGGTGTGCCCGTGGGCCTGGGCGTGGATGGCAGTGCCAGCAACGACGCCGCACACATGCTCAACGAGGCGCGGCAGGCGATGCTGCTGGCGCGCGTGGGCCGCGCCATGCAGCCGCCCGAAGTGCGCGACGGCAGAACCTTCTTTGGCTGCGACCTGGGCCCGGCCGAGATGACGGTGCGCGATGCCCTCAGTGTGGCCACCCGCGGCGGCGCGCAGGTGCTGGGTCGCAGCGATGTGGGTCACCTCGCCGTGGGCATGTGTGCAGACCTGGTGCTGTGGGACCTGGACACACTGGGCTTTGCTGGCGGCGCGGTGCACGACCCGGTGGGCAGCCTGCTGCTGTGCGCCAGCCCGCAAGCGGACTACACATTGGTCAACGGCAAGGTGGTGGTGCGCGAAGGGCATCTGGAGACCGTGGACCTGGGCCCGCTGATGGAGCGGCACAACCGCCTCGCCATCGGACTGGCGGAGGCGGCGCACTAAATCGCTCCTAAAACAGGAGCTGCTCGCGCAGTATTCCCGGGGGCTAGAGGCCTGGACTTGGGGTTTTGCCAATTTGGCTTGAATGTCAGGGCCGAGACCGGCTCGCCTTCAGCGCACCAGGCAGGGGCTCTTGGGGTTGAAGGTCCAGCCCGGAATCAGGTACTGCATGGCCATGGCGTCGTTGCGCGCGCCCAGGCCGTGCTGCAGGTACAGCTGGTGGGCCTTTTCCACTTCTGCCATGTCCAGCTCCACGCCCAGACCGGGCGTGGTGGGCACGGCAATCTGCCCGCCTGCGATCTGCAACGGGTCTTTGGTCAGGCGCTGGCCGTCTTGCCAGATCCAGTGCGTGTCAATCGCGGTCACCTTGCCGGGCGCCGCGGCGGCCACATGGGTGAACATGGCCAGCGACACATCGAAGTGGTTGTTGGAATGTGAGCCCCAGGTCAGGCCCCAGGTCTCGCAGACCTGCGCCACGCGCACCGACCCCTGCATGGTCCAGAAATGCGGGTCGGCCAGCGGAATGTCCACCGACTGCAGGGCCAGCGAATGTGCCAGCTCGCGCCAGTCGGTCGCAATCATGTTGGTGGCCGTGGGCAGGCCGGTGGCGCGGCGGAATTCGGCCACCACCTCACGGCCCGAGAACACGCCTTCGGCACCGCAGGGGTCTTCGGCATAGGCCATCACGCCATGCAGGTCGCGGGTCAGGCGAATGGCGTCTTTGAGCAGCCAGCCGCCATTCGGGTCCAGCGTGATGCGGGCCTGGGGGAAGCGTGCGTGCAGCGCACGGATGGCTTCGACCTCTTCCTCACCGCGCAGCACGCCGCCCTTGAGTTTGAAATCCTGAAATCCGTAGCGCGCGTAAGCCGCTTCGGCCAGGCGCACCACGCCGTCGGCATCCATGGCTTTTTCGTGGCGCAGGCGCTTCCAGTCGTCTTCGGCATCGTGCTCGCTGATGTAAGGCAAGTCGGTCTTGTTGCGGTCGCCCACATAGAAGAGGTAGCCCAGCACAGCCACGCTGTCGCGCTGCTGGCCATCGCCCAAGAGGGCCGCCACCGGCACGCCCAGAAACTTGCCCAGCAAATCGAGCAGCGCGCTTTCCACCGCGGTGACGGCGTGGATGGCAATGCGCAGGTCAAAGGTTTGCAGGCCACGGCCACCGCTGTCGCGCGCGGCAAACGCTTCGCGCATGCGGTTGAGGATCGCGTTGTAGTTGCCGATGGATTGGCCCACCACCAAGGCGGCCGCGTCCTCCAGCGTCTGGCGGATATTTTCGCCGCCGGGCACTTCGCCCACGCCGGTATTGCCGCTGCTGTCGGTCAGGATGACGATGTTGCGCGTGAAAAACGGCGCATGCGCGCCGCTCAGGTTCATCAGCATGCCGTCATGGCCCGCCACGGGGATGACACGCAGTGCGGTGACGGTGGGTGCGCCACGCACGGCGCCAGATTCAGACGGGGTCATGTCAGTCTCCTCTGTGGGGCGCTCAGACGAAGAAAAGGATGGGTGGCGCCCCTACATATCAGACATCATACAACTAAACCGCGTTAGGCTGGGACTTTCTGAGCCGGTCTTTGCTATTGGCCAAGTGTGTGCGCATGGCCGCGCGGGCGGCATCAGCATCCTGGTTGCGGATAGCGTTGAAGATGTATTCGTGCTCGCCGTGCACCCGGCGCAAATAGGCCAAGCGCCCTTCTGGCGCGCTGCTGGCGGTGTTGATGCGGGTGCGCGGAATGATCATGGTGCCCAGGTAGGTCATCAGATCGGCGAAGTGGCGGTTGCCCGTGGCCTTGGCCACTTCCATGTGGAAGCTGAAGTCGGACGGCACGGCGTCGGAGTCTTCCTGAATGGACGTTTGGAAGGCATCGAGCATGGCTTGCATGGCTTGCAGATTGGCTTCGGTACGGCGCTGGGCGGCCAGGCCGGCGGCCTCGGTCTCCAGCGAAATGCGCAGCTCCAGCAGGGCAATCACGTCGGCTACGGTGGCAAAGTCCACATCGGCAATCTGGAAGTTGCCGCTGCTTTGCGGCGCCAGCGCAAAGGTGCCTACGCCATGCCGCGTCTCCACCAGACGGTTGGCCTGCAGCCGCGAAATGGCTTCGCGCACCACGGTGCGGCTCACCTCAAAGCGGGCCATGATTTCGGATTCGGTGGGCAGCTTGGAACCGGGCTGGATGGCCCCTTCGCGGATGCTGGCCGCCAGACTTTCCACCACCTCTTGCACCAGACCGCGGGCGCGACGCGGGCGCGCAGCCTCCCCGATTTCGACAGGTAACGGTTGTGCGACAGAGGCTCTAGGGGTTTGCACTAGGTCCATGGAAAAGCCCTTGACTCGGTTGGAACAGGTGTTGACAATTTAACACATCAGACAACATACAACTGACAAGACAGCATACATTTCATGACGATCAAAGTACACCACACTTTGCTGATGACCGGTGCCGCCGGCGGTTTGGGCACGGCCATGCGGGACCGCCTCAAGGCCAATTGCGAGGTGCTGCGCCTCTCCGATCGCGCCGATTTTGGACCTGCCCGCGCTGGCGAAGAAGTGGTGCTGGCCGACCTGGCCGATGCTGCCGCCGTAGACGCCATGGTGCAAGGCTGCCAGGCCATCGTGCACTTTGGTGGCATCTCGGTGGAAGCGGCTTTCGAGCCCATCCTGCAGGCCAATATCCTGGGCGTTTACAACCTCTACGAAGCCGCGCGCAAGTTTGGCGTGAAGCGTGTGGTGTTTGCCAGCTCCAACCACGTGACCGGCTTCTACAAGCAGAGCGAAACCATCACGCTGAACCACCCTGCCCGGCCCGACAGCCTGTACGGCGTGAGCAAGGCCTTTGGCGAAGACCTCTCGCGCATGTATTACGACCGCTACGGCATTGAGACCGCCTGCGTGCGCATTGGCTCCAGCTTTGCCGAGCCCAAAGACCGCCGCATGCTGGCGAGCTGGCTGAGCTTTGATGATTTGCACCGCCTGGTGACTGCCTGCCTGACTACGCCCATCCTGGGCCATACGCCCATCTTCGGCATGTCCGACAACGCTGTCACTTGGTACGACAACAGCGCCGCCCGCCATGTGGGTTATGTGCCGCAAGACAGCTCAGACCCGTTCCGTGAAGCGGTCTATGCCCGCACACCGCAGCCCGACATCACCGATCCGGCCGCGATTTACCAGGGCGGTGGCTTCCTGTTCCAGGGCGAGCCCATGACCGCCCACAAGGCTGGCAAGTAAGGCACCCGATGCCCAGCTTATTCCCCATCAGCAGTGCCCGCGACCGCGTGGGCGAATCCCCCGTGTGGTCGGTCGCCACACAAGCCTTGTATTGGGTTGATATCGAAAGCCAGCGCATTCACCGCCTGGATTGGGCTAGCCGTGCACAGCACAGTTGGGCCCTGGCCGAGCGGGTGGGTTGTATTGCGCTGAGCAACCGTGGCACCGTGATTGCAGCCATGGAAAGCGGCATTTTTGAGGTGGAGTTGCAAGACCCGCCCATGGCCCGGGTGAAATGCCTGGCCACCATCAGCCACCCGCAGCCCGGCATGCGCTTCAACGACGGCCGCTGCGACGCGCAAGGCCGCTTCTGGATCAGCACCATGGTGCGCGACATGTCGCTGGCCAGTGCTGCCGGTGGCATTTACTGCCTCGACACCCAGGGCCTGCGCGGCCCGGTGCTCAGCGGTTACATCACGCCCAACGGCATGGCCTTCAGCCCCGATGGCACCACCGCCTACCTCTCAGACTCGCACCCCAGCGTACAAAAAATCTGGAAACACACGTTTGACGCCGCCACCGGCACCTGGGGCCCACAAACCGCGTGGGTGGACATGCAGCCCCTGCCCGGCCGCCCCGATGGCGCCGCCGTGGACGCTGAGGGCTGCTACTGGATCTGTGGCAACGACGCGGGCCAGGTGCACCGATTCAGCCCTGCCGGCGTGCTGCTGCAGTCGATTGCCGTACCTGTGAGCAAACCTGCCATGTGTGCCTTTGGCGGGCCCGAACTGCGCCACCTGTTTGTCACATCCATCCAGCCCGCCACACCCGCACCCGGCTTTGATGCCACGCTGGACGGCGCCGTGCTGGTGTTGGAGCCCGGCGTGCAAGGCCGACCAGAGCCCCTGTTTACCCAGTTTCCCGTTCGTTAGTTTTCGTTCTTTCCACCAACCATCCCATAGAGGAGACAAGCATGACATTCCGTAGAACTTTTGTGGCTTCAGCCATCGCTGCCGTAGCGCTGTGCAGCACCCTGGGCGCGCAGGCCCAGAACATCGTGCTCAAGGCCACGGATACCCACCCCGCCGGCTACCCCACTGTGGTGGCCGTGGAAAGCATGGGCAAGAAACTGGAAGCTGCCACCAATGGCCGCATCAAGATGCAAATGTTCCCCGGCGCCGTACTGGGCCAGGAAAAAGAAGCCGTAGAACAAGCCCAGATCGGCGCGATCCAGATCGTGCGTATCTCGCTGGGTGTGGTCGGCCCCGTGGTGCCCGATGTGGACGTGTTCAACATGCCCTTTGTGTTCCGCGACATCGCCCACATGCGCGCTGTGATTGACGGCCCCATCGGCGCCGAACTGCTGGACAAAGTGACCGCCAGCCCTGCACGCCTGGTGGGCCTGGGCTGGATGGACGGCGGCGCACGCAGCCTGTACACCAAGAAGCTGGTCAAGACTCCGGCTGACCTCAAGGGCGTCAAAGTGCGCATGATGGGCAACCCCCTCTTTGTGGACACCATGAATGCCATGGGCGGCAACGGTATCTCCATGGCCTACGGTGAAGTGTTCAGCGCACTGCAAACGGGTGTGATTGACGGTGCGGAAAACAACCCGCCCAGCATGTTCACCAGCAACCACTACACCACGGGCACCAAGTACTACGCCCAGACCAACCACCTGATCATTCCCGAGCTGCTGGTGATGTCCAAAGTGGCATGGGACAAGCTGTCCGCCGACGACAAGACTCTGGTGAAAAAGCTGGCCCGCGAAGCCCAGATGGAACAGCGCACACTGTGGGACAAGAGCGTGGCAGATTACTCTGCCAAGCTGAAGGCCGCAGGTGTGGAATTTGTGCCTGTGGACCAAAAGTTGTTCTTTGACGCCACAGCACCCGTGCGTGCCAAGTACGGCGCCAAATTTACCGACCTGATGCAACGCATCGCCGCCACCAAGTAAATCCAATCGCTTTGGATGGGGTGCCCGCTGAGCCGGGCACCCTTGGCCCTGCCTTCTGGAATCCCATGAAAAACACACTATTGCGTTGGAGCGATGCGCTCTACTCCGCCTGTATCTGGCTGTCCGGAGGTTCGATCTTCCTGATGTCCCTGATCATTCCTTGGGGCATCTTCGCCCGCTACGTCCTCGGCACGGGCTCTCAGTGGCCTGAGCCCATCTCCATTTTGCTGATGGTGGTGTTTACCTTTTTGGGTGCAGCCGCCGCATACCGGGCAGGCGCCCACATTGCCGTGGCCATGGTGACAGATCGCCTGCCACGTTCAGTTCGTCAAATAACTGCCTATGTAGTACACGCCTTGATGGTCGTGGTGGCCTTGTTCATGGCGTTTTACGGCTCCAAGCTGTGCATCGAGACCTGGGGCCAAAACATTGGCGAAATCCCATGGATGCCAGTGGGTGCCACCTACCTGCCCGTCCCCTTGGGCGGAATCATTACTTTCATTTTTATTGCCGAACACCTGGCGTTCGGCTCGCAGCACGCACGTGCCATCGTGACCTTTGACCACGCTGTGAATGAACCGGAGGCCATCTGATGGACGCGTTTGTACTGCTGGGATCGTTTCTGGTCCTCATGATTATTGGCATGCCCGTGGCGTATGCCCTGGGCCTGTCGGCCCTGATTGGTGCCTGGTGGATTGAGCTGCCCTACGACGCTGTGATGATTGCCATCGCAGGGGGTGTGAACAAGTTCTCTTTGCTGGCCATTCCCTTCTTCGTGCTGGCCGGCGCCATCATGGCCGAAGGCGGCATGTCACGCCGGCTGGTGGCGTTTGCCGAAGTGCTGGTGGGTTTTGTGCGCGGCGGTCTTTCGCTGGTCAACATCTTGGCCTCCACCTTCTTTGGTGCCATCTCGGGTTCGTCCATGGCCGACACGGCCTCCATCGGCTCGGTGCTGATTCCGGAGATGGAGAAAAAAGGCTACCCGCGTGACTTTGCCACTGCGGTGACGGTGAGCGGTTCGGTGCAAGCCATCCTGATCCCGCCCAGCCATAACGCGGTGATTTATTCGCTGGCAGCGGGTGGTTCGGTGTCGATTGCGGCCTTGTTCCTAGCAGGCGTGCTACCCGGCCTGTTACTGGGCCTGACGCTGGCCGTCATGTGCCTGTTCATTGCAAAAAAGCAGAACTTCCCCAAGGGCCGCAGCATCCCCATGAAGGAGGCGCTGCGCATCTGCGTGGACGCGCTGTGGGGCTTGATGACCATGGTGATCATTCTGGGCGGCATTTTGTCGGGCGTGTTCACGGCGACCGAATCTGCCGCCATCGCAGTGCTGTGGGCCTTCTTCGTCACGATGTTTATCTACCGTGACTACAAATGGACCGAGCTGCCCAAGCTGGTGCACCGCACGGTGAAGACGCTGGCGATTGTGATGATCCTGATCGGCTTTGCCGCCAGCTTCGGCTACATCATGACGCTGATGCAGATCCCCACCCTGATCACAGGTCTGTTCACCAGCATCTCGGACAACAAGTACACCGTCCTGCTGATGATCAACATCTTGCTGCTGGTGCTGGGCACGCTGATGGACATGGCGCCGCTGATCCTGATCATGACGCCCATCCTGCTACCCATCGTCAAGACCATGGGCGTGGATCCCGTGCACTTCGGCATGATCATGATGGTGAACCTGGGCATGGGCCTGATCACCCCACCCGTGGGTGGCGTGCTATTCGTTGGTGCAGCGGTCGCCAAGCTGCCGATTGAAAAAGTGGTGAAGGCCCTGTTCCCCTTCTTCGGTGCCTTGCTGCTGGTGCTCATGGCCGTGACCTATATCCCTGCGCTGTCCCTGTGGCTGCCTGGCATGTTGCTGAAGTAAACCGACATGAAGATCACTGCAGTTCGGGTCACTCCGATCGCCATCAAAGACCCCGCTTTGCTCAACGCGGCGGGGGTGCACGAACCCTTTGGCCTGCGATCCATCATCGAGGTGGTGGGGGCGAATGGCATGGTGGGATTGGGTGAAACCTATGGCGACGCGCCGGTGCTGGGCCTGCTGACCCGTGCGGCACCTCACCTGGTCGGCATGTCGGCCTTTGACCTCAATGGCATGCTGGCACGGCTCAAGGCCTTGGCGCCCCAAGTCTCCACCGGCCATGTGGAAATGGAGCTTGCACCCGGCTCACTGGCGAGCAACCTGGTGACCAGCGCGTTCTCGGCGTTTGAGGTGGCCTTTATGGACCTGCAGGCGCGTACCCTTGGCATCCCCTTGGTGGAGCTGCTGGGTGGCGCCGTGCGCGACAAAGTGTCGTATTCGGCCTACCTGTTTTACAAATGGGATGCCTCGGTAGACCCCGAGTACGCCCCTGATCCCTATGGCGAAGCCATCAATGCGGAACAAATTGTTCAGCAGGCGCGCCAGATGATTGGTCAGTATGGGTTCGAGAGCATCAAGCTCAAGGCCGGTGTGTTCGACCCCATGCAAGAGGCGGACGCGATTCTGGCACTCAAGGCGGCCTTCCCCAACCAGCCCCTGCGCATCGACCCCAATAGCAACTGGAGCATGGCCACCAGCCTCAAAGTGGCCGACAAGCTGCGCGGCAGCCTGGAGTATTACGAAGACCCCACGCCCACGCTGGAAGGCATGGCCGCGCTGCACAAGGCGACCGGCATGCCCCTGGCCAGCAATATGGTCATCACCAACTGGGCGGAGCTGAAACGCAGCATTGAACTCAATGCCGTGCAAATTTTGCTGAGCGACCACCATTTTTGGGGCGGTCTGCGTGCCACGCAGGCCTTGGCACAAACTTGCCAAACCTTTGGCCTGGGTCTGTCCATGCATTCCAACTCCCACCTGGGCATCAGCCTCATGGCGATGACGCATTTGGCCGCCTCGGTGCAACACCTGAGCTATGCCTGCGACACCCACTACCCCTGGCAGAGCGACGAGGTGTTGGTGGGCGGCAAGGTGCCGATTGTGGGCGGCTGTGTGCACCTGACCGACAAGCCCGGCCTAGGCGTGGAGCTGGACCAGGACAAGCTGGCCGAGCTGCACGAGGCGTTCAAGGTCTGCCGCATCCGCACCCGCAACGACGTGGCCCAGATGCAGCGCTACCGCCCCGAGTGGACACAGATCAAACCTAGGTTTTGAACGCCATGTCTGCCCCCAACCCACGCCCACCGCTTACCATCCGCATGCATGCGGCCGACAACGTGGCGATTGTTGCCAACGATGGCGGCCTGCCTGCCGGAACTGTGTTGCCCAGCGGTTTGACGCTGGTGGACCGAGTGCCGCAAGGCCACAAGGTGGCCTTGGTGCCGATTGCCAAAGACGCAGCCGTGCTGCGCTACAACGTGCCCATTGGCTACGCACTGCAAGACATTCCCGCGGGCGCCTGGGTGCACGAACGCATGTTGCACATGCCCGCAGCCCGCTCCTTGGCGGACCTGCCCCGTTCAACCGCAGGCGCCTGGAATGCCGAGCCACTGGAGGGTTACACCTTCGAGGGCTACCGCAACGCCGATGGCTCGGTAGGCACGCGCAACATCCTGGCCATCACCACCACGGTGCAGTGTGTGGCGGGTGTGGTGGACTTTGCGGTGCAGCGCATCAAGGAGCAGCTGCTGCCACGCTACCCGAATGTGGACGACGTGATTGGCCTGGAACACAGCTATGGCTGCGGTGTGGCCATCGACGCCCCCGACGCCATCATCCCCATCCGCACGCTGCGCAACATCTCCAAGAATCCCAACTTTGGCGGCGAAGTGATGGTGGTGAGCTTGGGCTGCGAGAAGTTGCAACCCGATCGCCTATTCCCCGCCGGGGGTATTGCTATCAAACCAGTAGCTGCTGGCGCAGTGGATACGGGGTCTACAGGCCAATTTGACGCAAAAAAAGAACCTGCGCTCGATGTGGTGTGCCTGCAGGCCGAGAAGCATGTGGGCTTCATGAGCATGATCGACTCGGTGCTGGAATCTGCCGTGCCCCACCTCGAACGCCTGAACGCCCGCCAGCGCGTAACTGTGCCTGCCAGCGAGCTGGTGGTGGGCGTGCAGTGCGGCGGCAGCGATGCCTTCTCTGGTGTGACGGCCAACCCCGCCGTGGGCTTTTGCACCGACCTGCTGGTGCGCGCCGGGGCCACGGTGATGTTCTCGGAGACCACCGAAGTACGCGACGCGGTGGACCAAATGACGGCCCGCGCCACCACCCCCGAGATTGCCGATGCCATGGCCCGCGAGATGGCCTGGTACGACGCCTACCTGGGCCGTGGCCAGGCCGACCGCAGCGCCAACACCACACCCGGCAACAAGGCCGGCGGTCTGTCGAATATTGTTGAAAAGGCCATGGGCTCCATCATCAAATCCGGCACCGCGCCCATCAGCGGCGTGCTGTCCCCGGGTGAGAAGCTACAGCACAAGGGCCTGCACTACGCTGCCACCCCCGCCAGCGACTTCATCTGCGGCACGCTACAGCTCGCCGCGGGCATGAACCTGCATGTGTTCACCACCGGCCGCGGTACGCCGTACGGCCTGGCCGAGTGCCCTGTGATCAAGGTGGCCACCCGCACCGACCTGGCCCGTCGCTGGCACGACCTGATGGACGTGAACGCCGGCCGTATTGCGGATGGCGAAGCCAGCATTGAAGACCTGGGCTGGGAGCTGTTCCGCCTGATGCTGGACGTGGCCAGCGGCCGAAAAAAAACCTGGGCTGAGCAATGGAAGCTGCACAACGCGCTGGTGCTGTTCAACCCCGCCCCAATCACCTGACCGCCCCTACAAGAACAACCCGATTTCCTGAAGGTATTGCCATGACCTACCCTACCCCTTACCGCCCTTTTCCCAACCAGTTCAAGAAGGACCTGCTGGCCGGCAAGCGCCTGATTGGCTGCTGGGCATCCCTGGCCAGCCCCATCACCGCCGAAGTGCTGGGTGTGGCGGGCTTTGACTGGATCTTGTTGGATGGCGAACACTCGCCCAACGATGTGGTGACCTTTGTGCCTCAGCTCATGGCGCTCAAGGACAGCGTGAGCGCCCCCTTTGTGCGCCCCACCTGCAACAACCCCATCGAGATCAAGCGCCTGCTGGATGCGGGGTTCTACAACTTCCTGGTGCCCTTTGTACAAAACGCCGAAGAGGCAGCCCAGGCCGTGTCCGCGACCCGCTACCCGCCCGAGGGCATGCGCGGCGTGTCGGTGGCGCAGCGCAGCAACCGCTATGGCTCGGTGCCCAACTACTTCCAGGAAGCCAACCAGCACATGTGTGTGGCCGTGCAAATTGAAAGCCGCGAAGCCGTGGCCGCCAGTGGCGAGATTGCCGCCGTGCCGGGAGTGGACTGCATTTTTGTTGGCCCGTCAGACTTGGCGGCCGGTTACGGCCACCTGGGCAATGCCGCGCACCCCGAGGTGCAGGCCGCCATTGCCCATGTGTTCGCCCAGGCCAAGGCCCAGGGCAAGCCCACCGGAATCCTAGCGCCGGTGGAGGCCGATGCCCGCCGCTACATGGACATGGGCGCCACCTTTGTGGCCGTAGGCAGCGACTTGGGCGTGTTCCGCAACGCCACCCAAGCCCTGCGTGACCGCTACCTGGCTTGAGGACAGCCCCCTCATTTTTCAATCACTCTCTGACACAAACACGCTATGACAACTCTTGGATTCATCGGACTGGGCATCATGGGAAAACCCATGGCCGGACACCTCATCGCTGCGGGCCACACCGTACACCTGCACACCAAAAGTGCCATCCCTGAAGAACTGCTGCGTGCCGGCGGAAAGGCCTGCGCCAGTGCCCGTGAAGTAGCCCAGAAAGCTGACATCGTGTTCCTGATGTTGCCGGACACACCAGATGTAGAAGCCGTGCTGTTTGGAGAGAACGGGGTGGCCGCCGGACTCACGCCGGGCAAGACAGTGGTAGACATGAGCTCCATCTCGCCGATGGAAACCAAGGTGTTTGCCCAGAAGGTCAACGCGCTGGGCTGCCAGTACATGGACGCCCCGGTATCTGGTGGCGAAGTGGGTGCCAAGGCCGCCAGCCTGACCATCATGGTGGGCGCCGAAGAAGCCACATTCAACACCGTGCTGCCCTTGCTGCAACACATGGGCAAGAACATCACCCTGGTGGGCGGCAACGGCGACGGCCAAACCACCAAAGTGGCCAACCAGATCATTGTGGCGCTGAACATTGCCGCCGTGGGCGAAGCCCTGCTGTTTGCCAGCAAGGCCGGCGCTGACCCTGCCAAGGTGCGCCAAGCCCTGATGGGCGGTTTTGCCGCGTCGCGCATTCTGGAAGTGCATGGCGAGCGCATGGTCAAACGCACCTTCAACCCTGGCTTCCGCATCAGCCTGCACCAGAAAGACCTGAACCTGGCCCTGAGCGGCGCCAAGGCCATGGGCTTGGCCCTGCCACAAACCGCCGGTGCTGCACAGCTCATGCAAGTGTGTGCCGCCAACGACATGGCCGGTTTGGACCACTCGGCCCTGGTGCGTGCCCTGGAAATCATGGGCGCCCACGAAGTCGCCAAGGCCTGATGCCATGGCAGCCCCCACCGTAAGCCGCTGGTTCGTCATGGGCCTGCTGGCCCTGGCCTGTGCCAGCGCAGGCGCGCAAACCAAGCTGCGCGCCTGGAACATCCACCCCGATGGCTACCCCGTCACCGAGGCGATGAAACGGTTTGCCAGCCTGGTGGCCCAAGGCACTGGTGGGCGCTACCAAATCGAGATCTTCTCCAACGCCACCCTGGGCGACCAGCCCAAGGCGGTGCAAATGCTCAAGGCCGGTGACATCGATGTGGCGGAGTTCAGCTCCGGCCCCTTGTCGGATGCGGTGCCGGGCCTCAAAGCGCTGAACCTGCCCTTCCTGTTCAGCGACTCCGCCCACATGTTCAAACACCTGGACGGGAAGCTGGGCGAACGCTTTGCGGCCAAGCTGCAGGCCGCGGGCTTTGTGGTGGTGGGTTGGTACGACGGAGGCGCGCGCTCCTTCTATTGCGCCAGCCGCAGCGTGGGCAGTTTCAAAGACCTGGCAGGCGCCCGCATCCGCGTGCAGCAGTCCGAGGTTTACCTGGAGATGGTCAAGCTGATGGATGCCACACCCGTGGCCCTGCCCTTCAAGGACGTACTCTCCGCGCTGGAAAAGGGCGAAGTGGACTGCGCCGAGAACAACATGCCCTCGTTTGAGTCCACGGGGCACTACAAGATTGCGAAATCGGTGTACGTGACCAACCATGTCATCTCGCCCGAAGCCCTGGTCGTCTCCACCAAGTTGTGGAGCAGCCTGAGCCCGGCCGACAAGGCGGCGTTCCAAAAAGCTGGGGCTGAATCCGCATTGGTCATGCGCGATCTGTGGAACAAGCGTGTGGCATCTGCCATCGAGACGGCCGGCAAACAGGGGGTGCAGTTCGTCCGTGTGAAGGACGTCGCGCCCATGGTCCGGCGTCTGTCGCCGCTGTATGGCAAGTACATGTCCGATCCGAGCACCCGCGAAGAACTGCTGACCATCATCGGCAATTGAGGTATATAGACGATGAACCGCTTCACCATCCACCAGCGCCTGCTCATGGGCTTTGGGCTTCTGTTGCTGCAATTGCTGCTGATCGCAGGCATGGCGGTCTACAGCATGGGCGATACGTCCAAGCGGCTGGGAACCATCAATGAGGACATCGCACCCCAGGTGGAGGCCGCCAACAAGATGGCCCAATCCGTGGGACAGGCTCTGTCGGCGGTGGGCAATATCGGCATCGTTACCGGGCCGGAAGACGTAGACCGCGAATTCAGCTCGCTCAAGGCTGCCTATAAAAACTACGAAAGCAATGCCAGCCAACTCATGAAAATGGCGAGCAGCGCGGACACAGTGGCCCTGTTGAAGCGTCTCGATACCAGCTACCAAGCCGCGTCCGCCTACTACCGGGAGGTGCTTGCCAAGATTGGCCCTACTGGTACAGCCGAAGTTGCTGCCGTCATCATCCGGCTGGAAGTGCGTTCCAACCAAGCCACCTGGGCCAAGGCGCAAGCCCAGTGGCAGCAAGATATGCGGGCACTGCAAGACAACCTCGCCCAATTGATCGAAACACAGCAACTTGCAGCGCGCAGCCAAAACCAGAGCGGCCTGGTGGCACTGGCCATTGCCGTGGTGGTGGCAGTTCTGTTCGGGATCGGCGCCACTTGGCTCATTACCAGGTCCATCCGTCATCCACTGCAGCTGGCCCTGGAACGCTCTGAGCATCTGGCGGAAGGTGATTTGCGCGTGGCCATCCACAGCACGGCACACGATGAAATCGCGCAGGTGCTGGGCAGCATGGAATCCATGCGCCAGCGTTGGCGCGCCACGGTCACCGACTTGCGTGACGCATCACGCAATATCCACATCGCATCCACCGAGATATCGAGCGGCAACAACGATTTGGCATCGCGGACAGAGCGGATGTCTTCAGAGCTACACCGTGCGGCCCATGAAATCGATGAACTGATTGCCACCTTGCGCGAAGGCATGCGCACGGCGCAAGAAGCCCGTCAGGAGGCCGCTGCGGCGGCCGATGTCGCGGCGCGGGGTGCAGATGTCGTGTCTGGTGTGGTGCGCACCATGCAAGACATTGAGCAAAGCTCCAAAAAGATCGAGGCCATCATTTCCGTGATTGATGGCATCGCTTTCCAGACCAACATCCTGGCCCTGAACGCTGCCGTGGAAGCCGCCCGTGCGGGAGAACAGGGCCGCGGATTTGCCGTGGTGGCCACCGAAGTGCGCACCTTGGCCAGTCGCTCAGCCGAGGCGGCCAAGGAAATCAAGCACCTGATTGGCTCCAGCGTGGAAAAGGTGGACTCTGGCACGGCCTTGGTGCAGAACGCCGGCCAGACCATGGCAGAACTGCAGCGCGCGGTGACCAATGTGTCCCAGTTGATCCAGACCGTCGCAGACAACTCGATCCAGCAGGAATCGCGAGCAGGTTTGGTGAGTGAAGCTGTGGGCGACCTGGACGATGTGACGCAAAAAAACGCGGCCTTGGTAGAGGAGGTGGCAGCCACCTCCGAAAGCCTTCAACAGCAGACACAGCGGCTCAACGGCCTTGTGGACTTCTTCAAAGTCGAGGGTGGCGGAAACAGCCCACTGGCGCTGACCCTTCGCTGAGCCCACGGTAGGATGGGGGACTGATCGCCATTCCTCCACTTCCATGCTGACACTGCAGATCACCCTCACCTTCTTCGCTACTTCCGTGCTCCTGGCCCTCTCGCCAGGGCCAGACAATGTATTCGTACTGCTGCATTCGGCGGTGCACGGTCGGCGTGCTGGCTTGCTGGTGGTGCTCGGGTTGTGCACGGGCCTGTTGTTTCACACCGCCGCCGTGGCGCTGGGCTTGGCCGCTTTGTTTGCGGCATCGGCAGCCGCCTTCACGGTGCTCAAACTGTTGGGCGCGGCCTATCTGGTCTGGCTGGCGTGGGGCGCGTGGAATGCGCCGGTCGGTATCCACGATGAGGCCCGCAGCGCCCCCATGAGTGCGGCGCAAACCTATGGCCGCGGCGTTCTCATGAACATCACCAACCCCAAGGTCGCCATCTTCTTCTTGGCCTTCTTGCCACAGTTCGCCGACCCCGCCCGAGGCCCGGTGGCACTGCAGATCATCGCCCTGGGCGCCGTCTTCATCGCCGCCGCCCTGCTGACTTTCAGCACCATCGCCTGGTTCGCGGCAGGCTTCGGCCAAGTCTTCAAGCGCTCGCTACGCGCCCAGCGCGTACTCAACCGCATCGCCAGTGTGGTATTTGTGGGCCTGGCACTGCGCCTAGCCACGGCGCAGCGCTGATCCGGAGGACTGAGGATTACTCAGTCTTCGCCCCCGCCTCAAACCACTGTTTCACCATCGCCCGCTCGGCGTCGGTCATGCCGGTGGAGTTGCTCATGGGCATGATTTTGGTGACGACGACTTGCTGGTAGACGGCCTGCGCATGGCTGGCCAAGGCTTGGGGGGAGTCCAGGCGCACGTTTTTCATCTGCACGGCTTCGCCGTGGCACATATAGCAGCGCTGGGCCAGCATGGGTTGCAATTCTTTATAGCCAATTGGGGCTGTAGTTCCCGTGGCTACTGCGCCAGCAGCTCCTGAATCAATAGCGCTTTGGGCTGGCGGTGCTGGCTTGAGCCAGACCAGCAGACCGATGATGGCCACCACGCCCACAGCCGCATAGGGCCAAGGGTGGCTATTGCGGCCCAGCTTGTAGCCGTGGCGCAGCACAAAGAACTGGCGGATGGCGGCGCCCGCAAACATCATGGCAATGAGCACCAGCCAGTTTTGCGGATGGCTGTAGGTGAAGCTGTAGTGGTTGCTGAGCATGGCGAACAACACGGGCAGCGTGAAGTAGGTGTTGTGCACACTGCGCTGCTTTCCGCGCTTGCCATGGATGGGGTCGACCGGGCGACCTGCTGCAATGTCGGCCACCATGGTGCGCTGGCCGGGAATGATCCAGAAGAACACGTTGGCACTCATGGCGGTGGCCATCATGGCGCCCACCAGCAAAAAGGCCGCACGCCCGGCAAACCAATGGCAGGCCAGGTACGAGGCCACACACACCAGCACCGCCACCAGCACGCCCACGATGGCATCGCCGTTTTTACGCTGGCCAAAGATGCGGCAAATCGCGTCATAGGCCAACCAGAACACCACCAGGAACGACAGCGCCACCGCAATGGCGGCGTGCGGGTGCCAAGCCATGACCGACTTGTCGATGAGGTAAGTGCCCGCACTCCACAAATAGGAAATGGTGAACAGCGAGAAACCGGTGAGCCAGGTGCTGTAGCTCTCCCAATAAAACCAGTGCAAATTGCCCGGCAACTTGGGCGGCGCCCCGGCAAACTTGACCGGGTGGTAGAAGCCGCCGCCGTGCACGGCCCACAGCTCGCCGCTCACGCCTTGCTTCTTCAGGTCGTCGTCCTCGGGCGGGGTGAGGCTGCTGTCCAGAAACACGAAGTAGAACGACGAGCCTATCCAGGCGATAGCGGTGATGACGTGCACCCAGCGCAGCAGCAGGTTGGCCCAGTCGAGTAAATAGCTTTCCATGCGGTGGTTCTCCTAGGATTCAGGTCAGGCCGCAGCCTTGGGTTCAGTTGGCACTTGCAAGAGTTGGGCCGCCACGGCCACGGCAATCACCTCGGGACGCTTGTCGTGGATGCCGGGCACGCCAATGGGGCAAGTGATATGCGCCAGCTCGGCCGCGCTGAAACCGCGCGCCTCCAGCCGGTGGCGGAAGGTGGCCCACTTGGTTTGGCTGCCAATCAGGCCGATGTAGGGCAGATCGCCCTGCGCACGCTGGCGGGCCAGACAGGCGGCCACAATGTCCAAATCTTCGGCGTGGCTGAAGCTCATGATCAGCACGCGCGACTGTGGTGCGAGGCTAGCAACGGCCGCCTGCACCGGGTCAGAATGTTCGCAGTGCACGTTGTCCGGCACTGCAGCCGGAAAAATGCCGTCGCGGCTGTCGATCCACTCCACCGCAAAAGGCAAGGTTCCCAGCACATCCACCAGCGCCTGGCCCACATGGCCGCCACCAAACAGGGCAACAGGTAAACGTGGGGGCTGTAGGCGCTGCAACACCTCCGCACTGTCTTGCGCCGTGATGCGCTCAAACTGCAAGTGCACCTCGCCGCCGCAACACTGACCCAAGCTGGGGCCCAGGGCATAGCGCTGGCTAAATGGCGTGGCGCCCAATTGCAACAAATGATTGCGGGCCGCAGCGATGGCATCCAGCTCCAGCCGCCCACCACCTACGGTACCCAGCACCGTGTCGGCAAACACCGCCATCCAGGCCCCGGCTTCGCGCGGCACGGAGCCGCGGCTGCTGTGCACCTGCACCAGCACCGCGTCGGCCTGGGCCAGTTGCACCGCCAGGAGGGGAAGCCATTTCACAATCGGATACCTTTTGCAGCCAGGCGCTGCGGGCTCAGGCCATAATTTGCGCAACAGTACATCGGCAACGCACCGAACGGAGACCACCCATGCAGCAATTCTTGACCGTGCGCGGCTGCGCACCCACCCGTTGGAATGTGCCTTTTCTGGCAGGGCTGCTGGCCGTGCTGGCCGGCTGCTCCAGCCCGCCACCCAAGCCGCCCCCCGCCGCCACCGCACCGGTGGCACCGCCACCCGTAACCGTGGCGCCCCCCCCACTGCCCCAGCCCACCCATACCTCGCAAGCACCCACGCCGCGGGATTACCGCCGCGACGCTGCCAAGCACCTCTATGACCGCAACACCCAGCGCATTTTTGCCGGCAAGTTGCCGCCCCTGCTCTACGCCGTGGGGGTGCTGCAGGTCGACATCGACCGCATGGGCTTTGTGACCGACATCCGCTGGATGCGCGCGCCCAGCCATGCCCCCGAAGTGATGGCCGACATCGAGCGCTCGGTGCGCGCAGCAGCGCCTTTCCCCGCACCCGTGCGCATGGGCAAGGTGACCTACACGGACACCTGGCTGTGGCACAAAAGCGGGCGGTTTCAATTGGATACTCTCACCGAAGGACAGCTCTGATTACGAGCCCCGGTAGGTGGAGTAGCTCCATGGGCTCACCAGCAGGGGCACATGGTAGTGCTGGTCCACATGGGCCACGCCAAAGTCCAGGCTCACCTGGTTCAAAAAGTTGGGTTCGGGCAGGGTCACGTTGCGGGCCTTGAAGTAGCCGGCCACATCAAATACCAGCCGGTAGGTGCCCACGCGCAGGCTGGCGTTGTCGTACAGCGGGCCGTCCGGGTTGCGGCCATCGGCGTTGAGCACAAAGCGTTTCACCAGCGTGGCAGTGTCGCCCTGCGTGGTGTACAGCGCCACCGCCATGCCCGCTGCGGGCGTGCCGTGCATGGTGTCCAGTACGTGTGTGCTCAAGCCCATGGCGCTGCCCTTTCGCTGAAAAATCCAAAGTGTATACACTTTTGAGCATTGTCGGTATCATGGCCGCATGGAGCCCACCACCACCAGTTTCATCGTCGAAGCCATCACGCGCTCCATCGTGGAACACCAGCTGGCCCCCGGCGCCAAGCTGGGCGAGCAAAAGCTGGCGGACCAGTTCGGTGTTTCCCGCACGCTGATCCGCCAGGCCCTGTTCCAGCTCTCGCAAAACCGGCTCATCCGCATGGAGCCCGCACGCGGCGCCTTTGTGTCGGCCCCCTCGGTGGCCGAGGCGCGCCAGGTGTTCGCCGTGCGCCGCATGCTCGAAGCGGGCATGGTCCGTGCATTCATAACTGGGGTCACTCCCCACCACATTGAGGCACTGCGTGCGCACATTGTTCAAGAGCAAGAGGCCGTGCGCGACGGCAATGTCACCAGCCGCACTGAGCTGCTGGGTGACTTTCATGTGCGCATGGCCCAGCTCATGGGCAACGAGGTGCTGGCCCTGATGCTGATGGACCTGCTCTCGCGCTGCGCTCTGATCACGCTGATGTACCAGTCCAGCGCTGCAGCCGCCCATTCGCACGAAGAACACACCGCCATCGTGGACGCGCTCCAGGCACGTGACGAAGGCCTGGCCCTGCGCCTGATGGATGAACACTTGCACCACGTCGAAGCGACCCTGACGCTTACCCCTGCAGACACCCCATGACCACCTACGACAGCACCCTCCCCTATCCCCGCGACCTGATTGGCTACGGAGAACATGTGCCCCACGCACAGTGGCCCGGCCAAGCCCGCATTGCGGTCCAGTTCGTCCTCAACTACGAAGAAGGCGGCGAGAACAGCGTGCTCCATGGCGACGCGGGCTCTGAACAATTCCTCTCCGAAATGTTCAACCCCGCCAGCTACCCGGACCGACACATTAGCATGGAGGGCATTTATGAATACGGCTCGCGCGCCGGTGTGTGGCGCATCCTGCGCGAGTTCGAAAAACGTGGCCTGCCGCTGACTGTGTTTGGCGTGGGCATGGCACTGGAGCGCTACCCCGAGCTGACCCGCCGACTTGTGGAGTTGGGCCACGAGATAGCCTGCCACGGCCACCGCTGGATCCACTACCAGAACATGGACGAAGCGCAGGAGCGCGAGCACATGCAGCTGGGCATGGCCGCGATTGAGAAGCTCACCGGACAGCGCGCCCTGGGTTGGTACACCGGCCGCGACAGCCCGCGCACGCGCCGCTTGGTGGCCGACTACGGCGGCTTTGAGTACGACAGCGACTACTACGGCGATGACCTGCCCTTCTGGATGAAGGTGCAGAAAACCGACGGCAGCGTGGTGCCCCAACTCATCGTGCCCTACACCCTGGATTGCAACGACATGCGCTTTGCCCTGCCCCAGGGCTACTCGCATGCCGACCCGTTCTTCCAATACATGAAGGATACCTTCGACGCGCTCTACGCCGAAGGCGACCCGGATGGCCAGAACGCGCCCAAGATGATGAGCATCGGCATGCACTGCCGCCTGCTGGGCCGCCCTGGCCGCATCACGGCGCTGCAGCGCTTTCTGGACCACATCGGCCAACACGACAAGGTGTGGGTGGCACGACGCATCGACATTGCGCGGCACTGGAAAGCCACGCATCCTTACCAAGGCTGAGCCATGAGTACTCCATCCTCTCCGCTCACGCTGGAACTACTCAACACCCTGCCGCTGGCGGAGGCTGCACAGCGGCTGGACGGCTTGTACGAACACTCGCCCTGGATTGTGGAAACGGCCTTGCAGCAACGACCTTTTGTGTCGCTGGCGGCCTTCAAACACCGCATGGTGCAAGTGGTGGCTGCAGCGGGGCGCGAACCGCAGCTCGCGCTTTTGCGGGCCCACCCCGAGCTGGCGGGCAAAGCCATGGTCGACAACAGCCTCACCGCCGAGAGCAACCATGAGCAAAGCAAAGCCGGCCTCACCCACTGCACGCCTGCCGAGTTCGACAAGATTCAACGCCTGAATGCGGAGTACAACACGCGCTTCGGCTTTCCTTTCATCCTGGCGGTGCGTGGCCCGCGCGGCACAGGCCTGCCCAAAGCGGAGATCATTGCCACGCTGGAGCGCCGTGTGCAAGGGCACCCGGACTTTGAGTTGGCCGAGTGCCTGCGCAACGTGCACCGCATTGCCGAGATTCGCCTCAACGACAAGTGTGGCTACACGCCCACGCAGGGTCACCAGGTGTGGGACTGGCAAGAGGCACTGGCCCAGCACACCGACGCCGCCTACGCAGGCACGGGCCAACTCACCGTCACTTACCTGACCGAAGCGCACCTAGCCTGCGCCCGGCAGATTCAGGCCGACATGCTGGCCGCGGGCTGCGACAGCGCCACCATCGACGCGGTGGGCAATGTGGTTGGTCGCTATGAAAGTGATAGCTATTCGCGCAATAACCACGGCCTGAAAGCCGAAAAAACCTCTAAAACCCTACTCACCGGCAGCCACTACGACACCGTGCGCAACGGCGGCAAGTACGACGGCCGCCTGGGACTGTACGTGCCGCTAGCCTGCGTGCAGGCGCTCAAGGCGCAAGGCAAGCGCCTGCCTTTCGCACTGGAGATCGTGGGCTTTGCCGAAGAGGAAGGCCAGCGCTACAAAGCCACCTTTTTGGGCTCGGGCGCACTCACCGGCGACTTTGACCCCACGTGGCTGGACCAAGTGGACGCAGACGGCATTGCCATGCGAGACGCTATGGCCAAGGCCGGGCTGGATGTGAACGCCATCCCCGCCATCCGCCGCGACCCCGCCGACTACCAAGGCTTTGTGGAAGTCCACATCGAGCAAGGCCCGGTACTCAATGCGCTGGACATTCCACTGGGCGTAGTCACCTCCATCAACGCCAGCGTGCGTTATGTGGGCGAAATCACCGGCATGGCCAGCCACGCCGGCACCACGCCCATGGGCCAGCGCCGTGACGCCGCCGCCGCCGTGGCTGAGCTGATCTTGCTGGTGGAGCACTGCGCCACGCAAGATGGTGACTCGGTAGGCACTGTGGGCATGTTGAACGTGCCCAGCGGCTCCATCAATGTCATTCCCGGGCGCTGCCAGTTTTCGCTGGATTTGCGCGCACCTTCCGACGCACAGCGCGATGCGCTGGAAGCCAAAGTGCTCACCGGCCTGCGCATGATTTGCGAGCGCCGCGGCCTGCACCACAGCCTGACCCGCACCATGCAAGCCAGCGCCGCACCGAGCGCGCCCGCATGGCAACAGCGCTGGGAAGCAGCAGTCACCGCGCTGGGCGTGCCCATGCACCGCATGCCCAGCGGCGCCGGGCACGACGCCATGAAGCTCCACGAAATCATGCCCCAGGCCATGCTGTTTGTGCGCGGGCTGAACTCCGGCATCAGCCACAACCCGTTGGAATCCACCACCAGCGACGACATGCAACTCGCCGTAGATGCATTCAGCCACCTGCTGCATCAACTGGCCCAAGAACCTACACACCCATGACCACCCCCTACGAACAACTCGACGCCTGGATTGACGCGCACTTTGACGAGCAAGTGCGCTTTCTGCAAGAACTGGTGCGCGTGCCCACCGACACCCCGCCCGGCAACAACGCGCCCCACGCAGACCGCACCGCCGAGCTGCTGGCCGCCATGGGCCTGCAGGCGGACAAACACAGCGTGCCCGCCAGCGAGGTGCAGGCCGCCGGCATGCAGAGCATCACCAACCTGGTGGTGCGCCGCGCCTACGCTGCAGGCGGGCTCACCATCGGCTTGAACGCCCACGGTGACGTGGTGCCCCCCGGCGAAGGCTGGACGCATGACCCCTACGGCGGCGAGATTGCCGACGGCAATATGTACGGCCGCGCCACTGCGGTCAGCAAAAGCGATTTCTCCAGCTACACCTTCGCCGTGCGCGCGCTCGAATCGCTGGGCCTGCCGCTCAAGGGTGGTGTGGAGTTGCTGTTCACCTACGACGAAGAATTTGGCGGCGAACTCGGCCCCGGCTGGTTGCTGGAAAAGGGCATCACCAAGCCCGACCTGCTGTTGGCGGCCGGTTTTTCGTACCAAGTGATTACCGCGCACAACGGCTGCCTGCAAATGGAAGTGACCGTGCACGGCAAGATGGCCCACGCGGCCATTCCCGAGAGTGGTGTGGACGCCCTGCAAGGCGCGGTGCACATTCTCAACGCGCTGTACGCCCAGAACACGCTGTACAAACAAGTGACTTCAGATGTAGACGGCATCAACCACCCCTACCTGAACGTGGGCCGCATCGAAGGCGGCACCAACACCAATGTGGTCCCCGGCAAAGTGGTCTTCAAGCTGGACCGCCGCATGATCCCCGAGGAAAACCCCACCGAGGTGGAAGCCTCTATCCGCAAAGTGATTGCGGATGCCGCGGCCCAAGTGCCCGGAATTACGGTAGACATCAAGCGCTTGCTACTGGCCAACGCCATGCGCCCCCTGGCAGGTAACAAACCACTGGTGGATGCGCTGCAAAAACATGGCGAAGCCTTGTTTGGCGAACCCATCCCCGCCATGGGCACGCCGCTCTACACCGATGTGCGCCTGTTCGCCGAGCGCGGCATTCCCGGCGTCATCTACGGCGCCGGCCCCCGCACTGTGCTGGAGTCGCACGCCAAGCGGGCCGATGAACGCGTGAGCCTGGACGATTTGCGCAAGGCGACCAAGGTGGTGGCGCGCAGCCTGCTGGATTTGCTGCGGCCCTGACAACGACCACGCGCCCCATTTTTGGGCATTCTTCTTGCTTTGCCATTTCCATCTGACAACCTGTAGGAGTTCCCATGAAAAAGCGCCAGTTTCTCCACGCCATTGCTTTTGCTGCCGCCACCGTGGCGGCCGGTTCTGCCATGGCCCAAAGCACGCCCATCAAGTTCCAGCTCGACTGGCGCTTTGAAGGCCCGGCCGCCCTGTTTTTGACGCCCGCCGCCAAGGGCTATTTCAAAGACGCCAAGCTGGACGTCACCATCGACGCAGGCAACGGTTCGGGCGGCACGGTGACCCGTGTGGCGTCTGGCGCCTACGACATGGGTTTTGCCGACATGGCGGCGCTGATGGAGTTCCACGCCAACAACGCGGATGCGCCCAACAAGCCTGTGGCCATCATGATGGTTTACAACGACACGCCGGCCTCGGTCATGGCGCTTAAGAAGAGCGGCATCAAAACCCCGGCGGACCTGAATGGCAAGAAGCTGGGCGCCCCCGTGTTTGACGCGGGCCGCCGTGCTTTCCCGATCTTCTCCAAAGCGAACAACGTCACCGGCGTGCAGTGGACCGCCATGGACCCCCCACTGCGCGAAACCATGCTGGCGCGTGGTGATGTGGACGCGATCACCGGCTTCACCTTCACCTCGCTGCTGAACCTGGAAGCCCGCGGCGTGAAGGCCGAAGATGTGGTGGTGCTGCCCTACCCCCAATACGGCGTGAAGCTGTATGGCAACGCCATCATCGCCTCGCCCAAGATCCTGAAAGAGAACCCCGAAGCCGTGAAAGCCTTTTTGGCAGCCTTTGCCAAGGGCATGAAGGACGTGATGGGCAACCCGGCCGCGGCCATTGGCGATGTGAAGGCGCGTGACGGCATCATTAACGCGGAACTCGAAACCCGTCGCCTCAAGCTGGCCATCGATACTGTCATCAACAGCCCCAATGCACGTGCTGAAGGCTTTGGCCAGGTCAATGGTCCCCGCCTGTCGCTGATGGCATCGCAAGTGTCGGATGCTTTCAATACCAAGAGCCGCGTGAACCCCGATGTGGTGTGGAACGGCAGCTACCTGCCCGCGAAGGCCGCGCTGGACGTGTTGCCCAAGAAGTAAACCATGAGTGCACCCGCCACCCCCTGGTTTGTCGATTTTCAGGATGTCTGGCTCGCTTACAACGAGGAGCTGCTCAAGCAGAACCACTTTGCAGTCGAGGCCATTGACCTGAAGGTGCGCAAGGGCGAGTTCATCGCCATCGTCGGCCCCTCGGGCTGCGGCAAGTCCACCTTCATGAAGCTGACCACCGGCCTGAAGATGCCCTCCATGGGCAAGATCCTGATCGACAACCAGCCGGTGACGGGGCCGCTCAAGATTTCGGGCATGGCCTTCCAGGCGCCCTCACTGCTTCCTTGGCGCACCACGGTGGACAACGTGCTGCTGCCGCTGGAGATCGTGGAGCCCTACCGCTCCACCTTCAAGGCCAAGCGCAAGGAGTATGAGGAGCGTGCGCGCAAGCTGCTGCAGAAGGTGGGTTTGGCCGGCTACGAGGACAAGTTCCCCTGGCAACTCTCGGGCGGCATGCAGCAGCGCGCCAGCATTTGCCGCGCGCTGATCCACGAACCCAAGATGCTGCTGCTGGACGAACCGTTTGGCGCGCTCGACGCCTTCACGCGCGAAGAGCTGTGGTGCATCTTGCGCGACCTGTGGACCGAGCAGCAATTCAACGTGATTTTGGTCACGCACGACTTGCGCGAATCGGTGTTTCTGGCCGACACGGTGTATGTGATGAGCAAGAGCCCGGGCCGTTTTGTGGTGAAAAAGGAGATCGACCTGCCGCGCCCGCGCGACCTGGAGATCACCTACACCAAGGAATTCACTGACATCGTGCACGAGCTGCGCGGGCACATTGGTGCCATGCGCAAGACTGGCGCGACCATCAACCAATAAGGCCAGGCCATGAACAAAAAACAAGTGGAGTTTTGGGCTCCCTGGATCTTGCTGGTGGGCTTCATCGTGCTCTGGCAAATCCTGTGCTCGGCCTTTGAAGTGTCTGAGTTCATTTTCCCCAGCCCCTGGCGCATCTGGACGCAGTTCTGGGAGTTCAAGGGCATCATCGCGGGGCACGCGTGGCGCACCTTTTGGGTCACCATGGCGGGTTTTGGCATTGCCATTGTGGTGGGGGTATTGCTGGGTTTTGTGATCGGCAGTTCGCGCCTGGCCTATGCCGCGGTGTACCCGCTGATGACGGCTTTTAATGCCTTGCCCAAGGCGGCCTTTGTGCCTATTTTGGTGGTGTGGTTTGGCATTGGCGTGGGCCCGGCCATCCTGACGGCCTTCCTCATCAGCTTCTTTCCCATCATGGTGAACATTGCCACCGGCCTGGCCACCTTGGAGCCCGAGCTGGAAGACGTGTTGCGCGTGCTGGGCGCCAAACGCTGGGATGTGCTGATGAAGGTCGGCCTGCCACGCTCCATGCCTTACTTCTATGGTTCGCTCAAGGTTGCCATCACACTGGCCTTTGTGGGTACCACGGTGTCTGAAATGACCGCCGCCAACGAAGGCATTGGCTACCTGCTGATCAGCGCTGGCTCGGCCATGCAAATGGGTCTGGCCTTTGCCGGCCTGGTGGTGGTGGGCGCCATGGCCATGGTGATGTACGAGCTGTTCAGCGCGATTGAAAAGCACACCACCGGTTGGGCCCACCGCGGCTCGCAAAATCAGTAATATGGCCCCCACGCTCGTCACTACGTGTACTGCGCTGCCCCCCGAGGGGGCTAACCCGCCTTGGGGCGGCCCGGCGGCGGGTTGCTGATGACGCCTGAACAAATCGAGCGCCATCTGTTGCGCGCCAACGCTGTGGCACAGCGTGCCATCGGCTTGGGCAAGCACCCTTTTGGCGCCATCTTGGTAGCACCGGATGGCGAAACGGTGCTGGCCGAACAAGGCAATGTGGACACGGTGAACCATGCCGAGTCCACCTTGGCCCGCACGGCCGCCACCAACTTCACTGCCGACTACCTGTGGGGCTGCACGCTGGTGACCACGGTAGAGCCCTGCGCCATGTGTGCGGGCACGCAGTATTGGGCCAACATCGGCACGCTGGTGTTCGGCATGACCGAACGCCGCCTGCTGGAGTTGACCGGCAACCACAGCGAGAACCCCACTATGGATCTGCCGAGCCGCACCGTGCTGGCGGCAGGCCAAAAGCAGGTGACGGTGATCGGGCCCGTGCCCGCGGTGGAAGAGGCCATTGCCGCCTTGCACCTGAACTTCTGGAAACCCTGAGGCCCACGCCTCGGCAGACAAATCCCCATGGTGTGGCACGCCCAGTTAGACCTGAACTACCGCCTGGAAACCGACCGCTGCGTGGCACGCCACCAGCACAGCGGCCCACTGCGCATCTTGCAAAGCCTGTACCCCGAGGGCGATGGCATTTGCCACAACGTGCTGGTGCATCCGCCCGGTGGCCTGGTGGGCGGCGACACCCTGGACCTGCGGGTACACGTGGGAGCCGGTGCGCACGGCCTCATCACCACACCCGGCGCCACGCGCTTTTACCGATCCGAAGGCCCCTGGGCCACCCAGACCACGCGCCTGAGCCTGGAGGCTGGCGCCCGCCTGGAGTGGTTGCCACTGGAAGCCATTTGTTACGACGCCTGCCAGGCCCGCAACCAGCTGCGTCTGGCGCTGGAGTCCGGCGCGGAATGCCTGGGCTGGGACACCACGGTGCTGGGCCTGCCCATGGCCCACTTGCCCTTCACCCAGGGCCAGCTGGAACAACACATCGAGATTCCCGGTGTCTGGCTGGAGCGGGGACTGATCGACGGGCAAGACCAGCGCCTGCTCAACAGCGCCGCTGGCATGGCCGGGCAGCGCTGCCTGGCCACCCTGTTTTTCGCATCCGGCAGCCCACTACCGCGCACGCGCAAAGAGTCACTGCTGGACACCGCCCGTGCCTGCCTGCAAGGTCATGCCTTGGCGGGCACCGCAGGCGTGACCAGCCCACACCCCCAACTGGTGGTGCTGCGGGTCTTGGCTCCCCATGTGGAGCCTGCCATGCAGCTGCTGCGCAGCGTGCGGCGTGCCTGGCGCGCCCAGCAGTGGGCGCTGGAAGCGGCCGACCCTCGTATCTGGGCGATGTGAACGGCTATCTATTTGGTAGCACAGCGCCCATAATGCGCCATCGATAGACCACCGCCCGCACCGCCGGGCGCACCGGCAAGACTCCTGATGGCTGCCTTAGAAAACGATTTCTCCGCCTGCTCCGCACTGGTTGTGGACGGCAACCCCACTTCGCGCTCGATTTTGGTGTCTCAGCTGCGCGATTTTGGTGTGGCCTCTGTGGCCCAGGCAGCTCGCCCGGTGGATGCGCGCCGACAGCTCGAATTCAAGTCTTTCGATTTTGTGCTGTGCGAGCAGCACTTCCCCAGCGACAACACCTCGGGCCAAGACCTGCTGGACGACCTGCGCCGCAACCAGCTGCTGCCTTTCTCCACGATCTTCATCATGATCACCGGTGAGGCCACCTACGCCAAGGTAGCCGAGGCGGCCGAGTCGGCGCTGGATGGCTACATGCTCAAGCCCCACAAAGCCACCCAACTCGGGGAGCGACTGGTCGCTGCGCGCATCCGCAAGGTGTCGTTGCAAGAGATCTTCAGCGCCATCGAAGACGAACGTTTTGAAGAAGCCGCCAAGCTGTGCCTGGAGCGCTTCGAGAGCAAAGGCATGTTCTGGCTCTATGCCGCACGCGTGGGGGCCGAGCTGTTGCTGCGCATTGGCCGCTGCGCCGAGGCGCAAACCCTGTACAAGGCTGTGGTGGACGCCAAGACCCTGCCCTGGGCCAAGCTGGGCGTAGCCCGCTCTTTGCTGGAGGCCGGGCAGATCAACCAGGCCACCAGCACACTGGAGCGACTGATCAGCGAAGACCCGAGCTACGCCGACGCCTACGATGTAATGGGCCGCGCGCACTTTGAGCTGGGGCGTTTTGACAAGGCGCTGGAGACCTACAAAATGGCCGCCACACTGACGCCGGCCTCCATCAGTCGCTTGCAAAACCTGGCCATGATGACCTACTACGCAGGTGACCACGAAGAAGCCGAAAAGCTGCTCGACAAGACGGTGCGCCTGGGCCTCGAGTCCAAGATGTTTGATGCGCAAACACTGGTGCTGCTGGCCTTTGTGCGGCTGGAGCTGGCAGACCGCAAAGGCCTGCAGCGCTGCCATGACGACTTCATGCGCCTGATCGACAAAGACCCGGACAATGCGCGCTTGCAACGCCTGTCAGGTATCGTGGCTGCCCTCAACTTGATCCAGCAGCACCAGTTTGCACGTGCGGTGGAGACGGTGCGGGATATGGCCAAAACCGTGCGCGAGCCCTTGTTTGATTTTGAATCAGCATGCAACCTGGTGGCGCTTCTGGCGCAGTTGTCAAACAAGGCCATTCAGCTCAACGAAGTGGAGTCCACCGTGGGCACGCTGGCGAAACGGTTTTGCAGCAATCGCTCGCTCACCGAGCTGCTGGCCGCCAGCGCCAGCGCTTACCCCCCCTATGCCGACACCATCCGCAACGCGCAAGCCCAGGTGCTGGAGTACGCCGAAACCGCCATGGCGCTAAGCATGTCGGGCAACCCTACGGCAGCGGTCAAAAACCTCATCCTGCATGGCCGCGAGACACTGAACTCGCGCCTCATCGACAACGCCTACCAGCTGCTGCAAAAGCATGCGGCCAAGGTGTCAGAAGCGTTGGCGCTCTCTGCCACGGTCGAGGAGTTGCGCGGGCTGTGCGGCCCCACCGTCAGCCGCGCATCGCTGGGCGAGCAAAAGCGCCAAGCCGGTGGCCTGGCGTTGCGCACGGGCAAACGGGCCACTGCCGAGGTCAGCGCCCCCGCCTAAATCGCCACCAGTCCGCGCACTCCGTCAATCTCCATGTTCTGGCCCATGCCGCGCGCCAGCACTGCGCCGCGCTCCATCACCACATACTGGTCGGCCAGTTCTTCGGCAAAGTCGTAGTACTGCTCCACCAGCACAATGGCCATGGTGCCCCGGTCGGCCAGCATGCGAATGACGCGGCCAATGTCCTTGATGATGCTGGGCTGGATGCCTTCCGTCGGCTCGTCCAGAATCAACACCTTGGGGCCGGCCGCCAGCGCTCGTGCTATGGCGAGTTGCTGTTGCTGCCCACCAGACAAGTCACCGCCACGGCGGTTCAGCATCTGCTTGAGCACCGGAAACAACTCGAACAACTCCGCCGGGATCGGCGTACCGGCGCTCTTGTACGCCAGGCCCATGCGCAAGTTCTCTTCAACCGTCAGGCGTGCAAAAATTTCACGCCCCTGCGGCACAAAGCCCAGACCCATACGCGCGCGTTCGTACGGCGTGAGTTTATGGATGGGCTTGCCATCGAATTCGATGCTGCCAGACTTGATGGGCACCAGGCCCATCATGGACTTGAGCAGCGTGGTCTTGCCCACGCCATTGCGGCCCAAGATGACCGTGACTTTGCCGATCTCGGCCTCCAGGCTCACATCGCGCAGGATGTGGGAGCCGCCGTAGTACTGGTTGACGTTATTGATTTTCAGCATGCTTAGCGTCCCAGATAAACCTCAATCACCCGCTCATCGGCCTGCACCTGATCCAGCGTCCCTTGTGCCAACACCGAGCCATCGCACAGCACGGTAACGATATCGCTGATGGTGCGGATAAAGCTCATGTCGTGCTCTACCACCATCAGCGAATGTTTGCCTTTGAGCGAAAGGAACAGCTCGGCGGTGCGCTCGGTTTCCTCGTCCGTCATACCGGCCACAGGTTCGTCCAACAACAACAACTTGGGGTCTTGCATGAGCAGCATGCCGATCTCCAGCCACTGCTTCTGGCCATGGCTGAGGTTTCCCGCCAATCGGCCCACGCTGTCGGCCAAGTGGATGGTGTGCAGAATTTCTGCCAAGCGGTCGCATTGTGCTGAGTCGAGCTTGAAGAACATCGAAGCCTTGACGCCCTTGTTGGTCTTCAGGGCGAGCTCCAGGTTTTCAAACACCGTGAGCTGCTCGAACACTGTGGGCTTCTGGAACTTGCGGCCAATGCCCAGCTGGGCGATCTCCGCCTCCTTGTAGCGCAGCAGGTCGATGGTGCTGCCGAAGAACACCGTGCCTTCGTCGGGCCGGGTTTTGCCAGTGATGATGTCCATCATCGTGGTTTTGCCTGCGCCGTTGGGGCCGATGATGCAGCGCAGCTCGCCGGGTGCGATGTCCAGGCTGAGCTTGTTGATAGCCTTGAAGCCATCAAAGCTCACGCTCACGTCTTCCAGGTAGAGGATACGGCCATGGGTCACATCCACTTCGCCGGCCTTCGCTACCCGCGAAAAACCTGCGGCACGACCACCGGATTCAGTTTGGCCCCTGGCAGCGGCCAGCGCCTCCATATGCGCCTGCACACGGCGCGCGCCTTGTTCGAGGAGGTCGGGGGTCATGCCTTGCCTCCCTTCAGTTTCTTGATCAAGCCAACCACTCCATCAGGCAAGAACAGGGTCACACCAATGAACAGCGCGCCCAAGAAGTACAGCCAAAACTCCGGGTAGGTCACGGTGAGCCAGCTCTTGGCGCCGTTGACGATGAACGCACCCACCACCGGGCCAATCAGCGTGGCACGCCCGCCCACCGCAGCCCAGATGGCGATCTCGATGCTGTTGGCCGGGCTCATCTCGCTGGGGTTGATGATGCCTACCTGTGTGACATAGAGCGCCCCAGCTACACCACACATCATGGCCGAGATGGTCCAGATGGTCAGCTTGAAGCCGATGGGGTTGTAGCCGCTGAACATGACGCGGGTTTCTGCATCGCGCACCGCTTGCAGCACCCGGCCGAACTTGCTGCCCACCAGCCAGCGCGACAGCAGGAAGAAGCCCAGCAGCGTGGCCGCCGTCAACACAAACAACGTCATGCGCATGCTGCTGGTGGCAATCGGAATGTCCAGGATGCGTTTGAAGTCGGTGAAGCCGTTATTGCCGCCAAAGCCGGTTTCATTGCGGAAGAACAGCAGCATGGCCGCAAAGGTCATGGCCTGGGTGATGATGGAGAAGTACACACCCTTGATGCGCGAACGGAAAGCGAAGTAGCCAAACACAAAGGCCACGATGCCCGGCACGGCCACCACGAGGATTAGCGTGGCGATAAAGCTGTCCGACAGCGCCCAATGCCACGGCAGCTCTTTCCAATCCAGAAACACCATGAAATCCGGCAGCGCACTCTTGTAGTTGCCGTCCAGCCCAATCTGGCGCATCAGGTACATGCCCATGGCATAGCCCCCCAGCGCGAAGAACAGGCCATGGCCCAAACTCAAGATACCGGTGTAGCCCCAGATCAGACCCATGGACAGCGCGCAGATGGCGTAGCACATGATCTTGGCCACCAGCGCGACTGCGAAGTCGCTGAGGTGAAAGACGCTGCCCTCTGGCACCCAAAGATTGAGCACTGGCACCAGGGCACACAGAAGCACCAAGGCTGCGAGCCAAGAAACCCAGCCCACTGCACTGAGCAAGGGCCTCTTGGCGTACGAAACAAAATCGGAAGTCATATCAAAAGCTCCGAGAACAAACGACAGGGGCAAGCGAAGCGATGCCCGTTCCAGAAACACCGCAGAACCGGCTGGGCCGGGCTGCCGGTGTTGCCCCCTGCAAGGGGGAAAGCGGCCACACGCAGTGGGCAAGCCGGGGGGTGTTCATACTTCTCGGCCCTTCATGGCAAAGATGCCTTGCGGGCGCTTCTGGATAAAGATGATGATGAAGACGAGGACGGCGATCTTGGCCAGCACAGCGCCAGTCCAGCCTTCGAGCAGTTTGTTGAGCACGCCCAAGCCCAGCGCGGCGTACACGGTACCGGCCAGTTGGCCCACACCGCCCAGCACAACCACCATGAAGGAATCGACGATGTAGCCCTGGCCCAGGTCCGGCCCCACGTTGCCCACCTGGCTCAGCGCGCAGCCGGCCAGACCGGCAATCCCGCTACCCAGTGCAAACGCGTAGGTATCAATGCGTGCCGTATTCACGCCCATGCAGCTGGCAATGGGGCGGTTCTGCGTCACGCCGCGCACAAACAGGCCCAGACGCGTCTTGCTGATCAGAAAGGCCACGCCCGCCAGCACCGCCAGCGCAAAGCCGACGATGATGAGGCGGTTGTAGGGCAAGGACAAATTGCCCAGCACTTGCACACCACCGCTCATCCAGCTCGGGTTTTCCACGCCCACGTTTTGCGCGCCAAAAATCGTGCGCACCAGTTGCATCAGCATGAGGCTGATGCCCCAGGTGGCCAGCAACGTCTCCAACGGGCGGCCATAGAGGAAACGGATCACGCCGCGCTCCAGTGCCGCACCCACCAAGGCCGAAGCCATGAAAGCTACCGGCACCGAGGCCAGCAAGTACCAGTCAAACGCACCGGGCAAATACTTCTGGAACAGGCCTTGCACCACATAGGTGGCGTAGGCGCCGATCATCATCAGTTCGCCATGGGCCATGTTGATCACGCCCATGAGGCCGTAGGTAATCGCCAGGCCCAGTGCAACCAGCAGCAGGATGGACCCCAGGCTGATGCCACTGAACATGGCACCCAGCCGGTCACCCCAAGCGAGGCGGCTCTCCACTGCACTCAGGCTTTTTTGCAGCGCTACCTTCACTGCACTGTCTGTTTCGCCCTGCAGGCGCTCCGTCAACAGGGTCTTGGTGGCTGCCAAGCCACTGTCACCCAACAAGGTGGCGGCCTCCAGGCGTTTGGCCGGGTCTTCGCTGGACAACAGTGCCGAGGCGCGCAGCAGCGCGAGTTGGCTCTTGATATCGGCCACAGTCTCGGCGGCCAGGGCCTGGTCCAGCAGGGGCAGCTTGTCCATGTCCACATTGCCCTGCAGCGTGGCCACGGCGGCGCGGCGCACCGCCACGTCAGCCGACAACAGCTTGACCGCGGCCAGCGCGTTGTCCAGCTCGCCGCGCATGCGGTTGTTGTTCATCACGTCTTCAGCGGTATCGGGGATCTCCACCTCGGCATTGGTGACCGGGTCAACACCCTTGCCGTCCACCACCACCACGGGCACATCGCCCACCAATTTGACGCTGTCGTCCGACAGGGCCTGGATGAAACGCACGGTGCGTTCATCGGCTTTGGCCACGGCGGCCTGCAAGGCCGCCACGCGGGCATCGCTCTCGCCAGATGTGATGGCTTTGGCCTCTTGGGCCGTGAGCGCGTTTGCGCTACCTGCTACAAAAACCGTAGCTAGCAATAGCAGATGGATGAATCTGTTTGGCATACGCCAATCTCTCCGGTTGAATGGAACAAGCCGCCACGCCCCTTGCAAGGCTGTGGCGGCTCTGGCTCACAGTGAGCCTCTCCCTGCCTTCGCCTTATTTCTTTGCGGGCTCGTCAGGCTTCTTGTCGTTGCCTTCGATGAAGGGAGACCATGGCTTGGCCTTCACAGGGCCGGGTGTCTTCCACACCACGTTGAACTGGCCATCGGCCTTGATTTCGCCGATGAACACGCTCTTGTGCAAGTGGTGGTTCTTTTCGTCCATCTTGGAAACGATACCGGACGGTGCCTTGAAGGTCTGGCCGGCCATCGCTGCGATCACCTTGTCAACTTCGGTGGACTTGGCTTTCTCAACCGCTTGTTTCCACATGTTGATGCCGATGTAAGTGGCTTCCATCGGGTCGTTGGTCAAAGGCTTGTCCTTGTGGCCAGCGATGCCCTTGGCCTTGGCATAGGCAGACCATTTCTTGATGAACTCGGTGTTGGCGGGGTTCTTAATGGACTGGAAGTAGTTCCAGGCAGCCAGGTGGCCGACCAGAGGTTTGGTGTCCACTCCGCGCAACTCTTCCTCACCCACGGAGAAGGCCACCACAGGCACGTCTTTGGCCTTCAGACCGGCGTTGCCCAGTTCCTTGTAGAAAGGCACGTTGGAGTCACCGTTGATGGTGGACACCACGGCGGTCTTGCCGCCGGCGCTGAACTTCTTGATGTCAGCCACGATGGTTTGGTAATCGCTGTGGCCAAACGGTGTGTATTTTTCGTCGATGTCAGACTCTTTCACGCCCTTGCTCTTGAGGTAGGCGCGCAGGATCTTGTTGGTGGTGCGGGGGTACACATAGTCAGTACCCAGCAGTACCCAACGCTTGGCGCCGCCGCCTTCCTTGCTCATCAGGTAGTCCACCGCGGGGATGGCTTGCTGGTTGGGGGCTGCGCCGGTGTAGAACACGTTTTTGGACAGCTCTTCACCTTCGTACTGCACGGGGTAGAACAGCAGGCCGTTGAGCTCTTCCACCACCGGCAACACGGACTTGCGGGACACAGACGTCCAGCAGCCAAAGATCACGTCGACCTTGTCTTGGGTCAGCAGTTGCTTGGTCTTTTCAGCAAACAGGGGCCAGTTGGAAGCGGGGTCCACCACCACGGGTTCGAGCTTCTTGCCCAACACGCCGCCCTTGGCGTTGATTTCGTCAATCGCCATCAGCACGGTGTCTTTCAACACGGTCTCTGAAATGGCCATGGTGCCGGACAGGCTGTGCAAGATACCGACCTTGATGGTGTCGGCCGCGTAGGCTGGCAGTGCGGACAGGGTAGTCAAGGCGACCGCAGCGGTCAGTGCCTTCAAAGAAAAACGACGTTGCATGTGGGCTTCTCCGTGGGGGTTAAAAAATCTGTCTCGCCCTAGCGGTGCTGTGTTGCCACAGCGCTTGCTGGATGCGATGAGGTGACTTTAGGGACCCGCGGCAGAAACCGAAATACGCCGTGTGGCGTACACCCAATGCGGTGCTGGGCAGATGCAAAACGCTATTTATTTGATAGCTGTTTGCGCTTATTTCATAAGGTCTAGAGGCCTAAATGGCATGTAAATATCCATCCACCACCAAGGCCAGCCAGTCCATCACCACGCGTACGCGCTGTGACAGATTGCGCCGATTGGCGTACACCAGCGTCAGCGGCATGGGCGGCGCAACATGCTGGGGCAACAGCTCTGCCAACTGGCCGCTGCGCAGCACTTCGCGCACGCCCACACACGGCACCTGGATGATGCCCAGCCCGGCCATGCAGGCGGCCACATAGGCCTCGGCGTTGTTCACCGTCACCGCCCCATGCATGGGCACCAGCACCCGCGCACCCGCAGCGTCCTGGTACTCAAACGCATCGGGCTTGGCGCCCAGGGTGTTGGTGTAGTGCACCAGGTGGTGGGCGGCCAGATCGGCTGGCCCCTGCGGCATGCCGCGCTGCTGCAGATAGGCCGGGCTGGCGCAGTTGACCATGCGCATGGCCCCCAGCGGCCGCGCCACTAGGCTGGAGTCGCCCACCGCACCGGAGCGCAGCACGCAGTCAAAGCCCTCACGCACCAGGTCCACCCGGCGCTCGGTGCTGCTGATCTCCAGCTCCAGCAGCGGGTGCTGGGCCAGCAGCTCGGGCAGGCGGGGGATCACCGCATGGCGCGCCATGCTGGTGCTCATGTCGATGCGCACGCGGCCGCACAGGGTCTGCGCCCCCTGCTGCTGGAACATGGTTTGCACCTCATCCACATCAGCCAGCAAGTCCTTGCAGCGCTCGTAAAACGCCTGGCCATCCTGCGTGGGCTGCACCTTGCGCGTAGTACGGTGCAAAAGCCGTGTGCCCAGCGTGGCCTCCAACTGCTGCACCGCGTTAGACACGCTGGCTTTGGGCAAGCCCAGCGCATCGGCCGCCTGCGTGAAGCTGGCCAGCTCGGCCACACGGGTGAAGATCAACATGCGATCCAGGGTACTCATTGTTTAATTATTACGAACAAACTAATCAATATCTACATATTTATCAAAAACAAACCGCTTAATAGACTCGCTTCCCTCACCAACCCTCAAGGAAGCAAACATGAACTCCACGACCATCCCCACCCCCATTGCACTGGTCACCGGCGGCAGCCGCGGCCTGGGCAAAAACACCGCGCTGCACCTGGCCCGCAACGGCAGCGACGTCATCCTCACCTACCGCAGCCAAGCCTCTGAGGCGCAGGCGGTGGTGGCCGAGATCACGGCCCTGGGCCGCCGCGCCGTGGCCCTGCCACTGGATGTGGGTGACAGCAGCAGCTTTGCAGACTTTGCCGCGCAAGTGAAGGCTGCGCTGGCCAGCACTTGGCAGCGCGAGCGCATGGACCACCTGGTGAACAACGCCGGCATCGGCATCCACGCCAGCATCATGGAAACCACCGAGGCGCAGTTCGACACGCTGGTGAACATCCACCTCAAAGGCGTTTTCTTCCTCACGCAGAAACTGCTGCCGCTGATGAACGACGGCGGGCGCATCGTCAACATCTCCAGCGGCCTGGCCCGCTTTGCGCTACCCGGCTACGCCGCCTATGGCGCGATGAAAGGCGCCATTGAGACGCTGACGCGCTACATGGCCAAAGAGCTGGGGCCGCGCGGCATTGCCGTCAACGTGGTGGCGCCCGGCGCAATTGAGACGGACTTTGGCGGCGGCGCTGTGCGCGACAACGCCCAACTCAACGCCTTTGTGGCGGCCAACACCGCACTGGGACGCACCGGTGTGCCGGACGACATTGGCGCCATGATCGCCTCACTGTTGACCCCTGCTAACCGCTGGGTGAACGCCCAACGCATCGAGGCCTCGGGTGGCATGTTTTTGTAAGACCTCAGCGGTGCGCCGAGCGTTACCGCCACCCAATTGGTGCAAGGAAGTTTTTATTCAAGGTGTGGCTGGCTTGGTGCCCTGGACTTCTACATCCACACGGCGATCTGGAGCTAGACAGGTGATCCTGACGCTGCGGTTGCCACGCAAGCAATCTGTAACGGCAATTACAGGTTGTTTTTCACCCATACCGATAGCGTCGATTGCAGTGGCGGACACCCCGCGGGACACCAAATAGTCGCCCACCACCGTCGCCCGCTTCAGGGACAGCTTTTGGTTGTACGCGGCAGTGCCCATGCGGTCTGTGTGCCCCGTCACTTGGATGACGTCGTAACTGGCGCCTTGGAGCTGCAGGGCCAATTCGTCCAGCATGTTCATGCCTTCGTTGTTGAGCGCAGATTTATCAAACGCAAACAGGGCATCCGAGGAGTAGCTCATTTTTTGGGGAGCCAACGGCACTGGAATCGGCATGGGCGCAGCAACCACAGGAGGTGGTGCAGGCTGGGCGGGCGGCGCTGGCACGGGAGGCGTCGCCACCGCAACAATGGCGCCATCACACGGTGCGACGGCCAGGGCCGGCGTCCACTCGCCGCTGTGCCAGCATTGGCCCGGCGTGGCAGAGCCAATGAACTTACCACTAGCGTCCAGCCAATAGCCGGGTTTGGCGATGGTTTGGGCCTGGATACCGAAAGGAATTCCGAGCAGCAAGGCGCCACAAGATGCCCAGAGGATGGAGTGTGTTTTCATGATGGTGTGTCTTTCTCGGGTGGTTTTTTGAACCAGGGTTCGCTGGCTTTGCGCGCCCATTGCGCCATTTGGCGTTCCACTTCTAAAGTGCTCAAGGCATAGTGCTCTTGTAATTTGCCCATGAACTGCTCGCGCCTGCCGGCAATGGCAGTCAGTTCTTCATCGGTAAATTTTCCCCATTGCGCCTTGGCCTGGCCGGCCAGCTGTTTCCAGTTGCTCTCCACCAGGGCCCAGTACCGTGCGGCGTCTTTCATCACGTTCTCCTGTTCAGCGTGGGACATGGTTCAAGGGCGCACGGTGATTTCGTTCTTTACCGAGGTCACACCACCGACCTTACGGGCGATGCTCTCTGCGGTGCTTTTTTCGGTGGCGTTTTTGGCAAAGCCGGACAGCATCACGGTGCCCTTCATGGTTTCCACGCTGATGGCTGTGGCGTCCACCAATTTGCTCTCCACAAAACGGCTCTTGACCTGGGTGGTGATGGTGGAATCGTCGATGTAGGCCCCCATGCTTTCCTGGCCGCGCTGCACGGCACAGCCGGAGAACGCAAGCACAGCAAAAAGAACGGCGCTACTGGCGAGGCGGGACAAGGTTTTCATGGTGTTCTCCAAAGGGGATGAATGGGTACGCAGCCAATGTAGGACCCGCCGCCGGACCTGTCAGTGCGCTGGCGCACTGATGACCCTGCGGATGGGAACCAGATAATGCGCGGGCCCTGCCAACACACGCCAGGCCAAGCGTTCGCCCACCTGCAAAACCGTCGCGTTTAATGCCAGCGCCCTCGCATCAATCTCGGTATCGTCCAGACGCTGCAAAGTGAAATGCAGGTCGCAACCCTCGCGTTGCAAATGCAGGCTCGCCTCGGGCCAGTGGGCGGGTAAACAGGGCATAAACCAGAGTTCGGTCGCGCCCTGTTGCAAGCCCATGATCGACTCCAAGGCGGCACGGTGCATGAGCCCCGCAGAGCCCGTGTACCAGCTCCAGCCACCGCGCCCGACATAGGGTGCTGCGGCGTACACATCGCCCGCCATCACATAAGGCTCCAGGCCGTATACCGGGCCATGCACTGGGTCTTGGCTGCGGTGCGCAGGGCTCAGGTAAGTGAAGTAGGTATAGGGCAGGTCCGTGTGGCCTGCTGAGGCCAAGCGCGCTTGTGCCATCAGCGCCCACACCCCTGCATGGCAATACTGCCCGCCGTTCTCCCGCACGCCGGGTGGGTAGCTCTGGATGTAACCCGCGCGGGGCACCATGTGTTGCAAAGGCGGCGTCAGCAAGCGGATCAGCCCCGAATGGGGGTCCACCAGCTCCGTATGGGCCGATGCCATGGCTGTGGCCTGCTGCTCCGGACTTGCCACCCCCGACAACACTGCCCAGGCCTGGGCGATCAGGTCGATGCGGCACTCCACATTGTGGCTAGCCCCCAAAACCTGGCCATCGTCAAAGTAGGCCCGGTGAAACCAGGCGCCGTCCCATGCGCTGGTATGCAAGGCCTGCTCCCAGCGGGCTGCCGCTTCACGCCAACGCTGTGCGCGGTCCAGCTCACCGCGTTGCTCGGCCCGTGGTGCCCAGTCGCGCACGATGTAGCAGACAAACCACCCTAGCCAGACCGACTCGCCGCGTCCCAAGGGACCCACGGCATTCATGCCATCGTTCCAGTCGCCAGCACCCATCAGGGGCAAATCGTGGGCGCCGTGCCTGAGGCTGTGATCAATCGCCCGTGCAGCATGTTCGTACACCGCAGCCTGCTCTGCGCTGGCCCCGGGCGTGAAGTAGATATCTTCTGCCCCCGCGGGAATGTCCTGCCCCTGCAGAAAAGCCACCGGAGCCTCGAGCAGTGCGGCATCCCCCGTCGCATGCAGGTAGCGGCTGCAAGCGAAGGGCAGCCATAACAGGTCGTCCGAGATATGCGTGCGCACGCCGGCCCCCAGGGGGCTGTGCCACCAGTGCTGCACATCACCCGCTTCAAACTGGCGCGAGGCGCACAACTCGATCTGCGCGCGCAGCAACTCCGGCTGCGCCCATGTTAGCGCCATGGCGTCTTGCAGCTGGTCGCGGTAACCCGTGGCGCCGCCAGCCTGGTAGAGGCCTGCCTTGGCATACAGCCGACATACCACGGCCTGGTACAGCAGCCAGCGGTTGACCAGCACATCAAACAAGGGGTCAGGGGTGTGCACCTGGGTCGCGTTAAGCAGCCCCTCCCAATAGGTCTGCACAGCAGCCCCGCGTTTGGCAGCGGGCACACGCAGGGCACTGTGGGCCAGGTTCAGGGCCAAGGTGGCGTCCGGGGCATACCCCACCAAAAACACACGCTCGGTGTGTTCGCCGCCTTCCAAGCTTAAGTTCTGGGACAGTGCTGCACAGGGGTCGAGTCCATCCCCCCCATGCGACGCCAGCCGGGTCGGCATGACCAATCCGCCACCGGCATCAAAAAACTCCCGCCGGTCACAGGTCCATTCCAGGGCACCACCGCGGTTGACCTCTTTGGTCGCCAGAAATGCAGTGCCCCCGCCCAGCCCTCCCGAACGCTCACGCTGGTGGCACAACAACACCGTGTTGCGCCCCGCCACCAGCGTCTCCTGATGGCAGGACGTGAAAGTGCTGGCCCGGTCCTGCCGCACCGCGCCCATCACCCACTCCACCAGAGCCACCAGGCGCAGCGCCACTTGGCGTTCACCACGGTTGTGGATTTGCAGCTGCATTTGTTTGACCGCCGTGTGTGGATCCACACACCAGTGCAGATGGATATGCAACGGGCCATGTTGGTGTGTGATGTGGGTGCCACCAGGCCCATGCACCACGGTATATGCGGACCGCATATCGCCCCAAGCGTTCGGTGCCAGTGACCAGGTCTCCAGCGTCCGACGGTCCTGCAGCATCAGCCACTCACCAGGCGGGTCGGCCACCGGGTCGTTCGACCAGGGGGTGAGCTGGTTCATGCGGCTATTGCGCGCCCAGGTGTAGCCACCGCCGGTTTCGGTCAGCACCGTGCCAAACTCCGCATTGGCCAATACATTGGCCCAAGGACGCAAGGGGCGCACGTGATGTGCCACCTCAAAGGCAAAGTCTCCGGACTCCGTATCAAAACTGCCAACGCTGACCTGTTGCGCAGATAACTGAGCCCCAGCCAGCCCTACAGCCTGGCTGGGCCGCTGCTGGCGCAGCAAGGCATCGCGCTGGTGCAAGGCCTCCCACTCCGCCACATGGTGCGCCAAAGGACGGCCATCGGAATCGATGTGGATGCGTGCCAGCACATGCAGGGTACTGCGCTCATCAGCACTCAGGACATCATGGCGCAGCGCAAAAAAATGGGCGGAACCCCACGCACGGCCCGGGGGGCAATCGGACTGCAGCCGCTGCACCTGCTCCAGCAATTCGCGCTGCAGCGGCTGCTGGTAAGACACCGGCTCGGAGTTGATCACCACCAGATCACAGTCCACCCCACCCCAGGCCCATAGCCGCAGCCCCTGGGCCAACGCGCGCACCAAACCCAGCCCCTGAATGATCGCAATCGATACCAGAATGATGGGGCGGTCCCCCGAAATTCCCCAGCGCCACAACACTGATTTGTCACACACCACGCCCGGTGGAGGAGTCGCAAATGCGCGACCGATGTGGGGCTTGTTTAGCACCAACAAAAGCGCAGTGGTGAGAGATTGCACTGCGGCATAGTTTTCGGGACTGATACGTAAGGCACGCAAGCGAATGCCGGTGAGGGTCGCAGACATCAGCGACGCCCGTTGCAAGTGATTGGCCTGCTGGTACTTGTCGAGCAAGGCATGCAACAGCTGGGCATCCGGCGCTGCAGCCGTGGCAAAGGTCAACACCGTTTTGGCATGGGGCGCGAGATGGATGCGCACCACCAGTGCAGCAACCGGGTCCAGGCCGTTGGCCGCCACCTCTGGGTCCTGAAAATATGGGTGCGGGGGCGCCGCAGTGTCGCTCCAGCCACTGTCATGCCCGGGCTTTCGGTTACGCCCGGCCCATTGCAGGCGGTCCGCGCAAGCACGCACCTGGCGCACGCTGGCATCGGTATGCGCCAAAAAGTGCACTGCACTGACAGCAGCCTCGCTAGCAATGCGGGCTTTTCTCTCCATCAGCAGCGCGCGATGCGGCTCCAGCCACTGCGTGTTGATGAACAGGCTCGAGAACGCGGGATGTGCAGCATCGGCTTCGGCGCGGGCCAAGGTGATCTCCAGCGCCGAAGACAGCTCCAACAGAGCGTTTTCGTCCTCCAGATTACAAATCTCGATTTGCCGGAACTCGATATCGTCTTCCGGGCTTACCCACACGGTGATTTGCGCCCTCAGGTGTGGCCAGAGGGCAGACAACACCACCCGGTCTGCATGGAACGTACAACCATATTCGGCTTGCGGGTCGGGCACCGGGTGCTGGGTCAGGGAATGGCGCTGATCGGCAAACGGTCCCGACAACGTGCGCAGGTAGAAGAAAGTTCCGTAGGCATCACGCAGCGCATCGTCGCGCCAGCGCGAGACTCCCACGCCCTTCCATCGGCTCCAGCCGGCTCCATTGGGGCGCAGCGCAACGCTGTAGTTGCCGTTGGACAACAAATGGCTAGGTTCCACTGCCGTGGCGCCGGGGGGCATATTGCGCAACAGACCAGGCACGCGGTGGCGCAACATCTGCAACGGTGAGCCAGCAGCCAAGCTCAGATACTGCGAAACCTCCTTGGGAAGACGTTCGTGGAGCAAGGCTGAGGCGGCTTCCAGGTGCGGGTCAGCCATGCCCCAACGCTGCACCACGCCATCCATCAACACATTGGCCAACGCCACAATGCACATGCCCTGGTGGTGTGCCATGTAGGTGACCACGAGAGTAAAGGGCTCGGATCCACTCTGGCGCGCCGGCGTGTAGTCCAAGGCTTCAATGAAGCCACAGGCCTGACGGGCACCCAGCGCCTCCAGGCATCGCAGGTTCGCCACGGCAGCCACCGGATCGACCAAGGCGGCCAGTGCCGTGGCATAAGGTGCCACCACCAGCTCCTGCGCAGGTGTGCGACGCAATGCCAGTGCCGGCGCACCTTGTGGTGCGTACTGGTAGGCCAGGGAACTGTCACGCCCAGCATAGGCGGACTCGGAAATGCCCCAGGGAACACCGCGCAAGGTTCCGTAAGCCTGCTGCGCCTGCACAGCCGCGGCATTGGCCACCTGCAGCACACTGTTCATGGGTTCGGCCAGCACCAGCAAAGGCATAAGGTACTCGAACATGGAGCCGGACCACGAACGCAGCCCCACCTGCAAACCCGACACGTAGTGCATACGACCCAAGGCCGCCCAGTGCACCACCGGAACATCGCCTTTGGCGATGGCCAGCAGGCTCGTCAAGCGCGACTCCGAAGCCAACAGGTCGTAATAACTGGCGTCGAGCTCCTGCTCCAAAACCCGGTACCCGATGTGAAACAGGCGCCGCTTGGCGTTGTAGAGAAACCCATACTCGGCTTCCCACGCCAAGCCCTGCAGCGCCAGCGCCAGTGCCTGCAAACGTACCCTGTGTTTGGCCGTATCCGGCATGCGCGCCCTGGCAAGACAGGCTTGCGAACTGGCAAGCAGATGACCACTGAGGTTGCCACTGTCCACGGTGGACACGTAGACCGGCAACAGGGGCGCCAGGGTCTGGGTGTCATACCAGTTAAAAAAATGGCCGCGGTAACGCTGCAGCGTCCGCAGGGTGGCCAGGGTCTGCTCCATGCGGTCCAGCATGTTGCCTGTGCCTATCCAGCCAAACTCCGCGGCACAAGCGGTGCTCAGTAGATACAGGCCAATGTTGGTCGGCGAGGTTCGGTGGGCCAACTGGTCGCTGGGCACCACCTGCAGGTTGTCGGGCGGCAGGTAGTTGTCCTCACGAGTGACACAGCGTTCGAAAAAACGCCAAGTATCCCGGGCCACACTGCCCAGGTACAGGTGGTCAGATTCGGACAAACTCTGCGCCGTGCGGACTTGCGGCACACGGCTGACCAGCCAGGTGCCCACCGGAGATACCCACCAGAGCATGAACAACGCATAGGCATACACCGGGTGCTCCACCTGACGCACCAACACCGCCGCTAACACCAGACTCATGGCAGATACCGGCCAGTGTTGTCGCAACAAGGGTGCCAAACCGGTCTTCGCAGAAGCCTGCGCCGAGGCGGCCGTAGTCCACTCCAGCAAACCTTGGCCACTGACCAGCATGCGGTACATCGCACGCACCATGGCATCTAGCCCCAGGGCCGATTGGCGCAGCAGCTGTGCCAATTGCCACGCCCCCACGCACAGGGCGCGCAACAATTCAGTGCCTGCCTGCGCATAAAAGTACCGCAGGGCCACATGGGGCCGGCTGGGAAACAGCCCTGCAAAAGCCCCCATGAGGGGCCCGGCCGTATAAGCTGAAAACACCAAACCCAAGGCCCATGCTGGTGACAGCCCCACACCGCAAACCGACAGCAACAATAAGCCCACGGCTGCGGGAGCCACCAGCGAGCGGCGCAGGTTGTCCAGCATCTTCCAGAGATTGATAGCGGTAATGCCGTACTGCCTGGCACGCAGGATGAAGGGGAGTAACTGCCAATCCCCGCGTGTCCAGCGGTGGATGCGGGCATACGCCACGTCCGGGTGGTGGGGAGCGTCTTCCAACACGGTCACATCAGTCACGGCAGCACAGCGCGCCAAGGCACCTTCCAGCAGATCATGGCTGAGCACCCGTTCATCGGGAAGGCGCCCGGCCAGCACCTGGTACAAAGCCTGCACATGCAACAAGCCTTTGCCGGTGAAGGTGCCTTGCGCAAAAATGTCCTGGTACACCTCGGAGCTGGCCGCGCTGTAGGGATCTATGCCGTACTGCCCGGAGAACAGCCAGTGGTAAGGCGTGCGCATGTTGTGCGCTGGCAGCGGTGTGGCAACCCGTGGTTGCAAGATGCCGTACCCTGCGACCACGGTGCGCGTAACGGGGTCCACTCGCGGATGGTTGATGGGGTGGGCGGCAATGCCCACCAGCGAACGCAGACGCCCGGAGGGCAGCTGTGTATCGGCATCCAGCGTCAACACATAGCGGGTGTCAGCTCGCAGGCAGCTGGCATGTCCCAAGTCCACGAAACCGGCGTTGTTTCCATGCGCCAGAGCCGCAATCAGTTGCTCCAGCTTGCCCCGTTTGCGTTCCCAGCCAATCCAGCGCTGCTCGGACTCACTGTAGCGCCTCTCACGGTGTAACAACACAAAGCGTGGGCAGCTCTCGCCATCTGCTCGCGGGTACTTCTGGTTCAATCCCACGATGCATTGCAGGGCGTGCGCCAGCAAACCGGCATCCCCTGACACCGTGTGGGTTGGCGCATCTAGCCAGTCGGTCAACAAGGCGAACTGGGCTTGCTCTTCGGTATTCGCCAGGTAGTGCAGCTGCAAACGGTGGACCAAAGTGTCAATGTCTTGCGAGTTCACCAGCATGCCAGGAATCACCACCAGCACCCGGTGCGCCGGGGTGATGCCTTCCAAAAAGGCCAACCGCGGTAGCCGTGCAGGCCGCACAGACTCACTCACCAGCCGGTTGACCAGCGCGACCATAGCCTCTGACGCTGAGATGCCCAAAAGCCCGAGGGCCAACCAGCTCCAAACGGTACGGGGAACCAGTCCGGGTGCCCAATGTTTGGTCAGCAACCACCATACTAGGCCTGCGGTGCTGCAGACGATGGTGAGCAGATAGACCGGCAACGCCATACGCCGAATCAGATCCGGCCCATAGACCTGGTATGCCGCGCCCATGCCCAGAGCGTGACGCAAAGCGGGGGCGCCCTCTCCCTGCAGCCAGTAGGCAGGTACCGTACTGGCCAGGTGATCCGGGTTCGCCTGGGCCATGGCAGCCAGCAAAGCCCTGGCCACCTCAGCCTCGCTTCGGGCGCTGCGCTTGGCCAGCGCCTCCACCGCATGCAGGGTGTCTTCGCGCGTCAGTGGATGCTCTGCCTGGAAGGCTGGACTCTCCAGCAACAAGCGGGTGGCAATGTCGACCTGGCCAATCACGCTGGCCCAGTCGGTATCCCCAATGGCCCGCAAGGAGGTGACAGAATTACTCACACTGACGTTGTCAGCGGCCTGGTCCGCACGCTGCTGCACCAACATCTCAGCCACATCGGGCATGGTGATGTACAACCAATCTTTGTAGACCGTGTTGCTGTGTAACACCGTGGCCTGCATCCGCAAGGCCATTTGAGCCAGGAATACCCCCCCCACGCCCCGGGGGCGCAGCAGATCCAGCAAGGCCTTCAATTGCGCAACATCATGCCGGTCGAGGTCGTCACAGCAAATGTTGGCCAATTCACGGGCTGCCTTGTTGGCAGCCACCCGGTCAGCCAAGCGGCGCAGGTTTTCCATTAGCACGACACGCAGGGTGGTTGGCAGCGCCCACAACTCGCTCAAGTTCAGTGCGCAAGTCTCCTGGTAGGCGCGCAGAAACCTCACCAGCAGGTCTTCGTCAAAGGCGCCATCGGTGTGGGCGACAAAGGCCCAGGCAACGCCGTACACCCTGGGCAAACCTTCCAAAGGCGCTTGTACCAGCACGGGCAATGACTGGAAGTACGAGCGCGGCAGCCCGTCATACACCTCTTTGAATTGGGCCTCCAGCAAGTGAAAGTTTTCCAGCAACCACTCTGCGGCGGGGCTGATGTCATAACCAGTTTGCGCTTGGGAGCCTATGTAAAGGTTGGCCAGGCGCAGGCGCTGGATGTTATTGCGCAGACGGGGGGTGAAACTCTCACGCTGCTGGCCCACACTGGTGTATCGGTGGCTGATACCCAGGCTGCGCCCGTGCTGCGAGAAACGCCCCTCACCGAACACTTCAGAACGCACAGGCGACTCCAGTGGACCAGCCTGTAAATCCAACACCTGCGCGAGAATGGCTGGAGCCTCAGGAAACAGGTGGTTTAGCGCTGTCAATCGCATGTATCTCACGCGGCCAAAGAGGCAGCTGCACTGAGCAGCAACACCAATAGCACCGCGCTGGTAACAGAGTGGCTCCACACAAACCGTAGTACTGATCCGGCGGCAAACTGGACCGCTATTGATCCGCTGCGCCGCGCAGTGCAGAGCTGCAAATGTCCGGACAAGGCGTCAAGCTCCATAGAAGATGTATCGGGGGGCGTCCCAAAAGCCGCTGTACTCCACGAAGGGAGCGAGGGAGAAGCATCAGGCGTCATGGGATTTCCTCGACATATAGGACCAACTCAACCGAAGGGAACCGAACCCCGTCCGGGTAGGCGTCCTCGCTTTGCGCTCTATCGTCAATAGTCCCATTGGATTTCTCCTTTTGTGGAGAACCATCCTGCGCAAATTTCACCGACAAGTCTGTTCGCCAACGCACCATTCAACTTACCGGCAAGGTTGGATTGGTGCGATACCGTACATAACAACGCTACGTGCGGGACTACACTGACTTTCAGTACGAACCACCCATCTATCTGGTTGGCACCTCGTCCCTCTAACAACCCGAGGTGTCCATGCCCCCAGATAACAACCCCAAACACAATCAACTGCTGGCCTGCCTGCCCGATGTCGAGTGGGCACGCTGGCAACCTCTTTTGGAAGAGGTAGACCTGCCCTTGGGCAAAGTACTGTACGAATCCGGCGCCGTGCTGCGGCATGTGTACTTCCCTACCACTGCCATCGTGTCCCTGTTGTATGTGCTGGAAAACGGTGCCTCTGCAGAAATTGCGGTCGTAGGTTTTGAAGGGGTGGTCGGAATCTCACTTTTCATGGGCGGTGGATCCACCCCTAGCCGTGCTGTTGTGCAGAGTGCGGGAAGGGGTTACCGCTTGAGCTCCCACACCATGAAAGACGAATTCAACCGATCCGGTCCGGTGATGCACCTCATGCTGCGTTACACCCAGGCATTAATCACCCAGATGTCACAAACCGCAGTGTGCAATCGCCACCATTCGCTGGACCAACAGCTGTGCCGCTGGTTGCTGCTGAGCCTGGACCGTCTTCGCGGAAGCGAACTCATCATGACGCAAGAGCTGATTGCCAACATGTTGGGAGTGCGTCGCGAAGGTGTGACCGAGGCAGCACTCAAATTGCAGCGTGCCGGCCTTATTAGCTACGCACGAGGACACATCAATGTCATCGACCGCGCAGGCCTGGAAGCCCGGACTTGTGAGTGCTACGAGGTCGTCAAAATCGAGTACGAACGCCTGCTACCCAAGGCGCAGGCGACCTGACAATCAGAAGCGCCCGGTGAGTACCAGAACCAGCAAAATGATCACCAGCAGACCCAGACCACCAGTAGGCCCGTAGCCCCAGGACTGGCTGTGCGGCCAAGCCGGAAACACCCCGACCAACATCAAAACCAGAACAATCAATAACAGTGTGCCAAGGCTCATGCCGTACTCCTTTGGGTGGGTATAGAAAAAACCGCGTTGTAACTTTCACAATCGCGCTGGTAGCAGCTGCAAGCCGCGGCCTCCAGTCCTGCACGGTGCAGCACGCGGACTACGCCGCGGTGATAGTCAATCAGCCCGGCGGTATGCATGGCAGTGGCGGCATTGGTCACACTGACCCTGCGTACACCCAACATGGCAGACAAGAAAACGTGCGTCATGGGAAACACATCACCCGGTGAGCGGTCATGGCCCATGAGCAGCCAGCGGGCCAATCGTTGCTCGACCCGGTGAAAGCGCACACAGGCACAGCCATTTGCCAACTGATCGATCGCCAGATAGGTAAACCGCCGGGTTACTTGCAACAAGGACGAACAGCTGGCTAGCAAACGAGAAAACTCTGCAGCACGTATCCGCAATGCCTGCCCACTTTCTTGCACCAAGGCCTGGACGGTGGTGCGGGCCACCCCGAGACCCAGCGCCGTTCCCAACATGCCCTCGGCTCCCACCATACCGACCTCGATGGCATGTACGCCATCAGTGGTCGCAATAAGGGAGACATACCCACACAAGGGAAAGTACACGTACGCCAGTACATTCCCCGGCTCCCAAAGAACCTGATGCAAGGTCAGGTCCACCCGTTCTGCCTGGGCCAAAACTTGGAGGCGATCTTTGCGGGTCAGACGGTTCAACAGCAAGTTATTGCCAGTGGACGGATGGGGCGGCTGAGCGCCAGAGACGGCAGTCATGGAGTCCTTTGGAATGTATCTGGAGGGCAGTGTGGCCCCGGAGAATGAGGTCATCTGTACGCTGGGGCACCATGGTCCGAAAGAGCTCGTACCAGTAGTTCGTTGGCGTACAGACCGTGCTGAAGCGCCTAGGTAAAACCAGGCTTCCACATCCCAAGGACGCCCCATGACACGCATCACCATGAGCAAAAGCCACAAACACCTCGTCCGCGATACCAGCCGGGACGCGCGCATGCCAGACAGCACCGTGGCACTGCGACAGGCCACCACGGCGCAGGTCCATAAAGAAACCCTGCATCTGCCTAGCCGCCCGGCAACACCACATGGGGCGCAGCCAACCCAGGCCACTGCGCGCAACACGCGCTAAACAGCCATGAGCGCGATACCTGGGTACAACGGCCTGCTCCGCAAGGAGACTGCAGCATTGCCCGTGGCTGCACCCGACTGGGACCACATGCTCAATGCAGTGAAACTACGCCTGAACCTGACGGTGGGCGAACTCTCGGCACAGGGACATGGACAGACAGACAACCATGTACTTTCACGCTTTTGTATCAGCGTGTTGGAATGTGTGGAATCGCTGGACGCATTGCAAACCCGCCTGGACTGCGAATTGGATCGCAATGCCCTGCTCAAACTCGAAATGTTGGAAACTCAGTCTGCGCTGCTGCAAGCGCGCAAAGAGTTGCTGGGCACTCGCGCCGGCGAACGGCGAGCACGCCACAGCGCCGAGCATGACAGCCTGACGCAGCTGCCCAACCGCAGCTATTTTGAAAACCAGCTGCAACACGCAATGGGCGAACCCCATGCCTCCGAGCTGGGTCTGGCGATCCTGTTTCTGGACCTGGATGAGTTCAAGGCCGTCAATGACACCCAAGGCCATGGTGCGGGTGACGAGTTGTTGCGAGTGGTCGCAGCGCGCCTGAATCAAGCCGTGCGCATGGAGGATGTGGTGTGCCGCTTGGGTGGTGATGAATTTGCCTGCTTGCTGCGGGGTTTGGGCAATCGCAAACAACTGACCCAACTGGCGGCAAAATTGTTTGACTCGGTCAAGGCACCCTGCAAGATAGGTACACACGACCTGACGGTACGCCCCAGCATCGGCATTGCGATTTGCCCCAGTGATGGCCTGACACCAGAGTCGCTGCTCAGAAACGCGGATGCCGCCATGTACCACGCCAAACGCCAGCGAACCGGTTATGCGTTCTATGATGAATGCACTCAGGGGGCTTAAAGCCCGGGGGCTTTAAGCCTCGGACGATCCCGCGTACAGCATGAGCTGGTGGGCCTCCAAATACTCCAGGCATTCGCCCAGCTCAGGGTTGTCAGTCGCCGCGCGGGCCGCAAACCAACAGGCCGCCGACGCCAACAGCCCGATGCTGGGCACTGCCAGGAGTACCCACTGCGATGCCAGGGGCGTAATGTCCCATAGCATCGTGGAGGCGCCCGCAAGAGCGAGCCCAACGGCGGCTAACACCACGGCCCCCAGGTAACACAAGACTTTGTATCCCCAGTACACAGCCAGCAAATGCAACATCTGCCGGCTGTGCAAGGCATGTGGCGTCGCCATGTGCTTAGCGCGGAGTGTGGGAGCGGCTTAGCAAACTCGCCAGCCCCATCAGGACTGCGCCAGTGGCAGCAGCCATGAGCAGAGACTTGAATGGCTCATTGCGCACATAGTCGCTCGCCACCTCGCGGGCGTGTGTGGCCCGCTGTTGCAAGTTCTGGCCTGTGTGGCGCAAGGCCTCACCGCCGCGGTGCATGAGCGCATCAGCCTGTTCAGCCGCCTCGGTCATCAAGGGCAGAAGGCCGTCACTCAGGGGTTCGGTGGGCTGGGGGGTATTGGACATTAGCATGGAGCGCTCCGTAAGGGTGGGTACAAGGGGGGCGGGTTGAGGTGTGGCGAATCACGGCTTGGTCACTTCGTGGCCGATAACGCCGCCGACCGCGGCTCCACCGATGGTGCCCAGGGGACCGCCGCCCAGCACCGCACCGCCAACGGCACCGGCGCCTGCGCCAATAGCGGTACCCTTCTCTTGGGCTGTCATGCCTGCACAGCCAAACAGGCTGGCAAATGTGACCGCGTAAATGGCCGCGTAAGTGGCATTCGTGATGGGGTTCATGGTGTTACTCCTGAAATGATTGGAAGGTCAGCACAGTGATTACTTGCCGAACTTGACTTTGGCTTCGCTCACGCAGGTGTCTTTGGCGACACCTGCCATGGCATCGCACTTTTCTTTGGCCAGCGCATAGGCCGCCGTGGTTTTGTCCTCAGCAGCGTCTTTGCGGGCGTCCTGGGTGGTTTCTCTGGACTCCTTGTTGGCGGCGCGGGTCTGCATCTGGACTTTGGCATCGGCCTTGGCTGTTACCTCTAGGGACTTGGCTTCTTTGACGCACACGTCTTTGGCATTGCCAGCCTTCTCGCTGCAGCGTTCTTTGGCCATGTCGTAGTCACCTTCCGCTTTGGTCAAGCGTGCTTTGTAGTGGTTCTTCTCGGTAGGCTGGTAATTGGCCTCGAGATTGGCCTTGGCCACATTGCGTCCGGCTTTGGCATCGACGACGCAAATGTCTTTGGCATTACCCGACAGTGCATCACATTGGGCCTTGGCCGCTTTGTAGTCATCTGCCACGACCTGCTGACCCGCTTTGTACTCCGCCTTGGGCAAGCCCTGGGCCAGGAGCGTGGTGCTGGCGACAATTCCCACGGCAAGAAAAATCGATTGGAGTTTGAAGTTGGGCATAAAGCCTCCTGGGTAATACAACATCGACGTAACACCAGCACTGCACATGCCAGCTGTCACGGTTCATCACCAAACCAGCAAGAAAATCGCTGCCTCTGGATCCGATGGTTGCAGCTTAGGCAGCCGGCCTGCCATGGTCTGTCTGGCAGAGTACAGAGACAACGACGGCTTCCCAGTCATGCCGAATCGGCATGACCAACAAAGGAAAGCACGGCCCCCTCAAAGCTTGACGCTGGTGCGCAGCAGCGCTGTTCTCAACTCCCGGCTGGCGGGTTTTGACACATCCACGACTTGCACTGCCAGGTCGAACTGGGAGCGTGGTTGGATGTTGCTGGGCAGTACTTTCTTGATGGGCGTCGTCGCCGGGTACTTGCCGCCGGCAGCACACATGCGAACGGAAAACCCGAATTCGTCGAGCACGCCTTTCGCGTACAACTCCGCCAGCTGCTGAAACGACACAAAGGTGGACCGCCGCACTTCTTTGCCCCCTGGCTCACTGACGCCACGCACGATCTCGAATTTGCCCAGTGAGTCGCGTTGGGTGTTGGTGAAGGGGTGCAGCGCCACCGTCACACGCGGGCCTCCCTTGAGGGGCGTCATCGTGTGCTCGACGGCGATATCCGTTAACAGCATGTCGTTTTCCTTGTCATTCCGATGTAGCTGAGGCACACAGTGTGCGACGCAGGCCACCCGCACCGTGCGGGGACGGACTTTAACTGAACGACGGCAACAGGCAGGCGCTTACCACCTGCGGGTGCAGCCACTAGGCCGCGCTGAAGCGGAAGCTGGAAGCTGTCACACCACCAAAGATGCCGTCCTCGTGGTAGACGCAGCTGGCCGTGTCACCCTCGGCCGCGCCCACGGCCACCATCAGCGGCAGCAGGTGCTCTTCGCGCGGGTGGCACAGGCGGGCCGCCGGGGCCTGCTCCCAGTCCAGCAGGTACTGCGTGCGCTGCGCGGCGGGTGCAGCCACGGCCGTTTGCAACCAGGCATCAAACGCTTGTGAAGGCGCCTGCCCCGCACGGCCAAAGGCGCGCAGGTTGTGATAACTCAGGCCACTGCCGACGATGAGCACGCCCTCGTCGCGCAGCGGCGCCAGCGCACGGCCCAGGGCCAGGTGTTCGGCTGGGTCCAAGCCAGCGCGCAGGGACATTTGCAACACCGGCACATCGGCCTGGGGGTACATCACGGCCAGGGGCACAAAGGTGCCGTGGTCGTAGCCGCGCTGCGCGTCTTGCGCCACGGGCAGGCCAGCCGCCTCCAGCAGCGCCTGCACGCGCTGTGCCAGCGCAGGGGCGCCGGGCGCGGGGTATTGGATTTGGTAGGTGTGGGGCGGAAAGCCGCCGTAGTCGTACACCATACCGGGCGCGGGGCTGCTGCCCAGCGTGAAGGCACGCGCCTCCCAGTGCGCGGTAACCATCAACACGGCCTTGGGCGTTTGGCCCAGTTGGCGCGGAATGTCGGAGAGCGACTGGGCCAGCGGCTGCATGGCAGCCGCCATCTCTGGCATCCACGGCCAGGGGCCGCCGCCGTGCGAGATGAAGTAGGTGGGCAGACGGGACGACGCAGGTGGGGACATGGAGGGTCTCCTCAGACAAGGGGCGGGCGGGAGTCAATCGCCCAGGTCAATCGTATGGGCCAGCGGCACACCGGCCGGGGCTTCGTAGTCGGCCACCACCCAGGCGCGCGTGGTGTGGGTGGCCGCCTCCTGCAAATAGTCCAGCACGCAGCGGATGGAGGTTTTGTCCACGGCGGCAAAAGGCTCGTCCAGCAGGGTGAGTGCGGCGCCCGAGGCCAGCGCAGCCAAGAGCCAGACCTTGCGCTTGGAGCCGGTGGACAGCATGTACAGCGGCTTCTCCAGGTGCTGCGTGAGGTCCAGCGCCTCCGCCAAGTCTGCCTGCAGCGTGGCGTCCCAGTGGGGGTGGCGCGCGGCGGTGCGGGCCAAAAAATCCACACCGCGCACCTGGTCATGCGCGCTGGTGCGTGGATCCATCCAGAATACCTGCGCGCGGTAGGCAGCAGGCTGATCAGCCAGCACCGTGCTGCCTATCTGCAGGTGGCTGCCGGGCAGCTGCAGCGCACCGGCCAGGCAGCGCAGCAGGCTGCTTTTGCCCCGCCCTTCCCCGCCGCCCACCCAGCTCACACCGGGCGGAATCTGCAGCGCTGGCAGGTCCAACACGGGCGTGCCCGCCGGGGCCCAGCGCAGGGCCCGGGCATTCAATACAGAGGCAGATGCAGGGCTGGTAGGGCTGAGGATCGCGGTGGGTGAAGGGGACATGGATGCAGGACAGTGGCCGAAGAGCGCTTATTTTGCTACAAATACAGGAGCTGCTCGCGCAGTATCTACGGCGCCTAGAGGCCAATTTGGCTCTAAACCGCATAAAAAAGCCAGCCCCAAGGGCTGGCTTTGGCTGTGGCTGCGTCGGGCAGATTACTGCTTGACAGCTTCCACCTGGATCACCAGGCGCACGTTCTTGGGGAAGCCCCAGTCCACGCCGTAGTTCATGCCAAAGGCAGTGCGGTCGATGGTGGTTTCAAAGTCGCCGCCGCACACTTCGCGCTTGAGCATGGGGTTTTCGTAGCAGTTGAACTGGGTGGCCTTCAGGGTCACGGGCTGGGTTTTGCCCAGCAGGGTCAGGTTGCCAGCCACTTCGCTGACCTTGTCGCCGTTGAAGGTGAACTTGGTGGACGAGAACTTGATGGTGGGGTGCTTGGCAGCGTCGAACAGGTCGGCGCTTTGCAGGTGCTTGTCAAAGCCGGGGGTGCCGGTGTTGATGGAGGTCACGTCCACCGAGATGTCTACCTTGCCGCTCTTGCCAGCTTTGTCCAGCTGGATGGTGCCTTCTTTCTTGTCGAAACGACCGCGGTTGGTGGTGGCACCGAAGTGGCCGATTTCAAAGGTCACAAAGGTGTGGGTGGGGTCGATGCCGTAGTTGGCGGATTGGGCTTGGGCCGCGCCTGCAAAAGCCAGGGCCGCGACAGCGGCAGCGATGAACGTCGTACGCATAAATACTCCAGGTTAAAAAAAGAAAAGGGAAACCAAACAATCAGAACTTGCCCACGCCGGTCAGTGCCAGCTTGAACTTGACTTGCACGTCATCGGCCACCATGGAGGTGTCCGCCCACTCGTTTTCACCAATCTTGAAGGCCAGGCGCTTGATGGGGAAGGTGCCGGTGGCGGTGGTGGTGGCACCGCTTTGGGTCAGCACCACGGGCACCACCACGTCGCGGCTGGCGCCCTTGATGCTGAGCTTGCCGCTCACATCAAACTTGCCGCCGCCCAGGCCCTTGATGCTGGTGGATTGGAAGGTGGCCTGGGGGAACTTGGCGGTGTTGAACCAGGTGGCCTTGGGCAGTTCGGCATCGCTCTCGGGGGCGCCCAGGGTGGCGCTGGCGATGTCGACCGTGAAAGCGATTTTGCTGGTGTCAGGCTTGGCAGGGTCAAACGCGATTTGCGCGTCAAACTTCTTGAAGCGGCCTTCCACGGGCACGCCCATTTGTTTGCTCACAAACACGATTTCACTTTGGGCGGGCACCAGCTTTTGCTGGGCCAGCGCGAGGGTGCAGCTAAGGGCCGAAGCGGCGACGAGGGCAGACACAAGAAGACGGGAAACAGTCATGGAAAGTCCTGTAAAAAAATACGATGAGGCGTTAGCGGCCACCTGGCAACATGCGGCCAATCAGGCCATCCTTGTCCACCAGCTGGTGCTTCAGGACTGCGGCAATGTGCAAGCCCGCCAGTCCGACCAGGGCAAACGCACTTAGTTCATGGAAGGGCTTGATAAGCTCTGCCAGCGCCTTGTCCACCGGCACAAAGTCCGGCAGGGGCAGCACACCAAACACCACGATGGGGAAACCTGCCGCCGAGCTGTAGGCCCAGCCAATCAGCGGCACCAGAAAGAACAAGGCGTACATCGCGTAATGCGTGCCGTGGTGGGCCCAGTGCTGCCAGGCGGGCATGGCCTTGGCAATGCTGTCAGGCAGCGCCGGTGGACGGTGCGTAGCGCGCCACAGCAGACGCACGACCGACAGGGCCAAGAGCGTGATACCCGCCCACTTGTGCCAGTTGTAGAGCTTGAGACGGGCTGGCGAGAAAGGCAGGCTGGTCATGTACAGGCCAACGCCGAACAGGCCCAGAATGGCCAAGCCCAGCACCCAGTGCAACACGATCGCGGTGCGGCTGTACCGCGTTGCGGGCGCCTTGAATGTGGAGGTGGAGGAAGAAACCATGGCCGCAAGTCTAGGGGGCCACGGGTTTCCCTATTTTGAATTGGATTGATGATCCGATTCAAATATTGTGAACGGACAAGTTCCCGATTTCACCAACCAGAAACCCAATAGCACGACGAGTGGCGCGATTTAACGCCCTGAACGGCGCTGCTCGCGCAACATGAACAGGTACAGGCCCTCGACCTTCTCGCGCGCCCAGGGCGTTTTGCGCAAAAACTTGAGGCTGGAGGCCACGCTGGGGTCGAGGTTGAAGCATCGAATCGGGATACGTTCACCCAACTCTTCCCAGCCGTAAAAGTCTGCCAACTCGGTCACGATGGCCTCCAGCGTTTTGCCGTGCAGGGGGTTGTTGGCTTGCTTGGCAGGTGCGGGCTTGGGGGCGTCAGTGCTCATGCGGACATTGTCGCAGTGTCAGCCACTGCGGTCTGCGCTAGCCTTCAAATTGCGGGTGCAGTTGCCGGATGCGTGACATCGCCATGCCAGCCGCAGCGGTGCGCGTCTCTACGCCCAGCTTTACGAACACGCGCTCCAGGTGCTTCTTCACCGTCATGGGACTGCTACCCAGGATGTCGCCGATGTCCTTGTTGGTCTTGCCCTTGACGACCCAGTACAGCACCTCAGCCTCCTTGGCGGTGAGCTTGAAAGACAGGCTCATGGCTTCAATGACGGCGGTGTCGGATACCTCGCGCATGACGATGAGCCAGTCGCCACCGGCGTCGCTGTCGCCAATCTGCTGGTGGAGGCGGAAAGTCAGACGCTTGGGGCCGCGCTCCAGGCTCAGCTTGCCGGGCTCGGCACCGCGCGCCACGGTCGGCAAGCAGGCCTGCAACCAGCCTAGCACCTCGGGCGGGGTCTGGGGTGCTTGGGTCCCGCAGTAGCGCTCCAGCAGCTCGCGGGCCAGCGGGGTTTGCCACATGAGGCACCCGTCTGCCGCGCGCACGGTGATGGTGGCGTAACCAAAGGCGTCCAGCGCGTTGCGCGTCTGGCGCCGCTCGCGCGCGCCGGCCAGGTGCACGCCCATGCGCGCCAGCACCTCCTTGGGCTTGATGGGCTTGGTCACATAGTCCACGCCACCACTCTCCAAGGCCGCCACCAGGTACTCGGTCTCGGTCAGGCCGGTCATGAAGATTATGGGAATATGGGTGGTGCTGGGTGCGGCCTTCAGGCGGCGCGCCACTTCAAAGCCATCCATGCCGGGCATCATCGCGTCGAGCAAGATGACATCCGGCAGGCCCTGGGTGGCGCGCTGCAACGCGGCCTCGCCCGAGGTGGCGATGAGCACGGTGTAGCCCGATTCATCGAGTGCATCGTGCAGCACCGACAGGTTGTCGGGCACGTCATCGACGATGAGCACCACATCGCTGTTGGCGCGGTCCAGGGTGTCATCGGAGTCAGAGAGAAGTGGGGCTTGCATCCAGCGCTTTCTGCAATTGGGTGGCCATGGCCTCGAACTGGTACTGGCGCGCCAGCGCGCCCATGAACTGGGTAAACGCCTGGCACTGCGGTTGGGCCGCAGCAATGGCGTCGAGCTTGTTGACGATGCCGCGGTAAAAGCCCAGGCGCACCAAGTCGAGTAAGGCTTGGCAATCGGCCGCGGCGGGCCACACCAGTTCGACAGGCGCGACCACTGCCACGGCCGCTGGCTCGGGGGCACGCAAGGTGTCAACCCATTCCAGCGCGAGCTTGCGCTCCAGCCAGTCCAGCAGTTCGGTGTGGCGCACGGGTTTGACGATGAAATCTTCGGGCGGGAGGCCTAGGCCGTTGTCCAGCCCCCGGTCAAAGGCATTGGCCGACACAATGGCCACCTGTGGCTGCATGCCGCCCAAGGCCGGGTTGGCGCGGATACGGCGCAGCGTTTCCCAGCCGTCGATGCCGGGCATGGCCAGGTCCAGCAAGACCACGTCGGGCTGCAGACCCGCAGCCAACAAGTCCAGGCAGTCATGGCCACTGGCGGCGGTGCGCACCTCAAAACCCAGCGGTTCCAGCAGGCTGACCAGCAGTTCCCGGTCAGCTTCTTCGTTATCCACCACCAGCACCTTGCGACGCGCGCCCGCATACCCAAGGCGCGGCTTGCGTGCCGCAGCGGGGCTGACCTTGTCATGCGCAGTGGCAGGCAGGTGCAGTTCTGGCAGGAAGAGGCGCACCTGAAAGACCGAGCCCTCCCCGGGCACTGACGATGCCGACAATTCGCCGCCCATCAAGTCGGTGAGCATCTTGGCAATGGTCAGGCCCAGGCCCGAGCCTGTGGTTCCGCCAGCCGAGCCCCCGGCAGCACTGGCACCGCGAGTGAAGGGTTCGAAGATGCGGTCCAGGTCTTCCTGCGCCATGCCGGGGCCGGTGTCGCACACCTCCACCTGCGCCATCTCGCGCGCGTAGCGCAGGCGCAGCGTCACGCTGCCCTGCTGGGTGAACTTGATGGCATTGCCCAACAGGTTGAAGAAGATCTGGCGCACACGTTTCTCGTCCGCACGCACCCATTCGGGGATGGCTCCTTGCACCTCAAAATGGAACTGCAGTCCCTTGGCCGCCGCCTGCAGCTCGAACATGCTGGCCATCTCGTGCATGCCGCTGGCGAACTGCATGGGCTTCACATTGAGTGTGAGCTTGCCGCTCTCGATATGCGCCATGTCCAGTGTGCCCTCGATGAGTGAGAGCAAATGCTCGCCACCGCGCTTGATGACGCTGACCGCCTGCTTGCGGTGCGCGGGGATGGAGGCGTCTTCGCCCATGAGCTGCGCGTAGCCCAGGATGCTGTTGAGCGGCGTGCGCAGCTCGTGGCTGATGGCGCTGATGTAGCGGCTCTTGGCCTGGTTGGCGGCCTCAGCGGCCTGCTTGGCACGCTCGGCCAGCAGCTTGGCATCTTGCAGGGCCTCGTCGGTCTGGCGGTGCGACTCGATTTCGCGCATCAGCAAATGGGTTTGCCGGTTCGATTCTTCCTGTGCAACCTGCCGGCTCTTGTGCGCGAGCACCAGCCACCAGGCCACGATGCCCGACATCAGCAGGAGCGCCGCAAACGCCTTGCTAAAGCCTGATCGCAGCGAGGCTTGCATGGCGCTCTGCGCGTCGCCGAGCGCTGCTAAGGCACCCAGCTCCTGCATATAGAACATGCCAAACACCGTGGCCAACAGTGGCACGATGATGAGCATCAGCAGGATGAAATGGCCCAAGCCCGTATCCAGATACGGCCACACCGGTTTGGGCAACAGCCAGCGCAGCGCGGCCGACCACTGGGTGGACAGGTTCGCGTGCGGCTTGCACATATCGCCACAGCGCGCATCCAGCGTGCAGCACAAGGAGCAGATGGGCCCTTGGTAAGCCGGGCAATGGGCCATGTCCGGGCCCTCGTACTCGCGCTCGCAAATGACACAGTGCCTGGACTGCAAGCGCTGGTAGCTGCCAAAAGCGGCGCTGACATCAGACTGCCGGGCTAGGTAGTACTTGCCCTTGGTCAGCCATGCAATCAGCGGTGAAGCCACCATGGCCGTCACCAAGGCAACTACCGCCGAGAAGGCCTTGGCCAGCTCCCCAAACAGCCCCAGGTAGGCGGAAATGGACAGCAGGGACGCCAGCGCCATCGCGCCCACGCCCACGGGGTTGATGTCGTAGAGATGGGCACGCTTGAACTCAATACCCTTGGGCGACAGGCCCAGCGGTTTGTTAATGACCAGATCGGCCACCACCGCCATGATCCAGGCGATGGCAATGTTGGAGTACAGGCCCAGCACATCGCCCAGCGCCTGGAACACATTCATCTCCATCAGCATGAAGGCGATCACGCTGTTGAACAGCACCCACACCACGCGTCCCGGGTGGCTGTGCGTGAGGCGCGAGAAAAAATTGCTCCAGGCCAGCGAACCTGCGTAGGCATTGGTCACATTGATCTTGAGCTGCGACACCACCACAAACACCGCTGTGGCCGCCACGGCCCAGCCCAGCGTGGGAAACACATACTCATAGGCTGCCAGGTACATCTGGTTGGGATCTACCGCGCGGTCAGTAGGCACGCTGTGCTGAATCGCCAGGTAAGCTAGAAAAGCGCCCCCCAGCATCTTGATGACCCCCAGCACCACCCAGCCCGGCCCGCCCACCAACACCCCCAGCCACCAGCGGCCGCGGTTGGCTGCGGTGTGGGCCGGCATGAAGCGCAGGTAGTCGGCCTGCTCCCCCATTTGGGTAATCAGCGCAATGCCCACCGTTAAAGCGGCACCAAACAAGTGCAAGCTAAAGCCACCAGCGCCGCCAAGATCACCAACATAGTGCGTAATGCCGGCAAACGCCTGCGGATCACGCACCAAAACAAAGCCAAACGGCACCACCAGCATGACCAGCCACAGCGGCTGGGTCCAGATCTGCAGACGGCTGATGGTGGAGACACCGTGGGTCACCAGCGGAATGACCACCAGCGCGCAGATCAGATAGCCCCAGGTGGGCGGGATGTCCAGCGCCAACTCCAGCGCATAGGCCATGACGGCAGCCTCCAGCGCAAAAAAGATGAAGGTGAATGACGCATAGATGAGCGAAGTGAGCGTGGAGCCGATGTAGCCAAAGCCCGCGCCGCGGGTCAGCAGATCCATGTCCACCCCATAGCGGGCGGCGTAGACACTGATGGGCAGGCCGGCCAGAAAGATGACCAGGCCCGTGGCCAGGATGGCCCAGAGCGCATTGACAAAACCGTACTGCACCAGCAGCGTGGCGCCCACGGCCTCCAGAATGAGGAAAGAGGCCGCGCCGAAGGCGGTGTTGGCCACGCGCCATTCGGACCACTTGCGAAAGCGCTGCGGCGTGAAGCGCAGGGCGTAGTCTTCCATGGTCTCGCTGGCCACCCAGTTGTTGTAGTCACGGCGGATTTTCACCACCCGCTGGGCGGGGGCTTCGTCGGTGGAGGGGGCGGGGGGAGCGTGGTGCACAGCACCAAGGGTGCAGATTTCATGCCACCAGCCTGGGACGTTTGGCGTATGGAGGAAGGCACAGGGATTGCTTACAGTGCTGAATCCCCAATACCAAACAACGCCATGGAACTCACGCCCAGAGAGAAAGACAAGCTGCTGATCTTCACCGCCGGCCTGCTGGCCGAGCGGCGCAAGGCACGCGGCCTCAAGCTCAACTACCCCGAGGCCATCGCCCTGATCAGCTGTGCCGTGATGGAAGGCGCCCGCGACGGCAAGACCGTGGCCCAGCTCATGAGCGAAGGCCGCAACGTGCTGACCCGCGATGACGTGATGGACGGCATCGCCGAGATGATTCCCGACATCCAGGTGGAGGCCACCTTCCCCGACGGCACCAAGCTGGTCACCGTTCACCAACCCATTGTTTAAGCCCGCGGAGAACCCATGCGAACCTTCACCAAAAACGCTCTTCTTTTGATAGCTTCTTGCGCAATAACTACGGGGGCTAGCGCCCATACTGGCCATGGAACAGAAAGCCTGATGGAGGGACTGGTTCACCCCTTCGGATTGGATCACCTGCTGGCCATGGTGGCAGTGGGCGTCTGGTCTGTGAGCGCCCTGCCCGCCCACAAAGCCTGGCAAGGTCCGGCCACCTTCTTGCTGGCGCTGGTCCTGAGCGCCGTGCTGGGCGCCAGCGGCGTGACGCTTCCCTATCTGGAACACGCCATCGCCCTGTCGGTCGTGCTCTTCGGCGCCATGCTCATCGTCGCCGCCAAACCCATTCCCAAGGCGTTCGGCCTGGGCCTGATTGCCACCGCCGCATCGCTGCACGGCCTGGCCCACGGCGCTGAAACACCCGCAACCGGCTTTGCGGGCTATGCCGCAGGCTTCCTGCTGACCACCGCGGTGCTGCACTTGGGCGGTGTGGGCCTGGGCTTGGGCATCCGCCGCAAGCTGGCTGCACGCAGCGGTGTGGTGCTGGGCGGCCTGGGCACGGCGCTAGGCTTTGCCGGCGTGTACCTGTTCAGCCAAGTCTGAGGGCCAGCCCATGACCCCCGGCGAAATCCTCACCGACGAGGGCGACCACGCCCTCAATACCGGCCGCCGCACACTGACCGTGGTGGTGCAAAACACTGCAGACCGCCCCATCCAAGTCGGCTCGCACTACCACTTTGCCGAAGTCAACGGCGCGCTGGGCTTTGACCGCGCCGCCGCCCAAGGCATGCGCCTGAACATTGCCTCCGGCTCGGCCGTGCGCTTCGAGCCCGGCCAGCAGCGCACCGTGGAGCTGGTGGACTTTGCTGGCGACCGCGTGGTCTACGGCTTTCGCGGCCTGACCCAAGGGAATCTTTAAATGATGCACACACATTTGCAAACCCATCAAACCCAAGGATGCCGTGGAACCGGCTTTGCCGGGCCACTGGCATTGCCCCCGGCAAGGGGGGTGGCGGAGAGTGCGCAGCACCGCAGCCTGGGGGTGAACTGATATGGCTACTATCGGACGCCGCGCCTACGCGGAAATCTTTGGCCCCACCACCGGTGACCGCGTGCGCTTGGCCGACACCGGCCTGCTCATCGAGGTGGAGAAGGACTACACCCTGGCGGCTGGTGCCTACGGTGAAGAGGTGAAGTTTGGCGGTGGCAAAACCATCCGCGACGGCATGGCCCAATCGCAGAAAACGCGGGCCGAAGGCGCCATGGACTGTGTGCTGACCAACGCACTGATCCTGGACCACTGGGGCATCGTCAAGGCCGACATTGGCCTGAAAGGCGGCCGCATTGCCGCCATCGGCAAGGCCGGCAACCCGGATACGCAGCCCGGTGTGGACATCATCATTGGCCCCGGCACCGAGATCATCAGCTGCGAGGGCAACATCGTCACCGCGGGCGGCATCGACAGCCACATTCACTTCATTTGCCCGCAGCAAATCGAAGAGGCCCTGTCCAGCGGCGTAACCACCATGCTGGGTGGCGGCACCGGCCCGGCCACCGGCACCTTTGCCACCACCTGCACACCTGGCCCCTGGAACATCGAGCGCATGCTGCAGGCAGCAGATGCCTTCCCCATGAACCTCGGTTTCCTTGGGAAGGGCAACGCCAGTCTGCCCGCGGCGCTGCACGAGCAGATCAACGCCGGTGTCATCGGCCTCAAGCTGCACGAAGACTGGGGCACCACGCCCAGCGCCATCAGCAACTGCCTGGACGTGGCCGACGAGACCGACACGCAGGTCGCCATCCACTCCGACACGCTCAACGAATCGGGCTTTGTGGAAGACACCATTGCGGCGACCAAGGGCCGCGGCCTGTGCGCCTTCCACACCGAGGGTGCGGGCGGCGGCCATGCGCCCGACATCTTGCGGGTGGTGGGCCAGGACAACTTCTTGCCCAGCTCCACCAACCCCACCATGCCCTACACCCAGAACACGCTGGACGAGCATGTGGACATGCTGATGGTGTGCCACCACCTGGACGCTGGCATTGCCGAAGACCTGGCCTTTGCCGAGAGCCGCATCCGCAAGGAAACCATTGCAGCTGAGGACATCCTGCACGACATGGGCGCGATCTCCATGATGAGCAGCGACAGCCAGGCCATGGGCCGCGTGGGCGAAGTCATCATCCGCACCTGGCAAACCGCCGACAAGATGAAGGCCCAGCGTGGCAGCTTGCCCGAAGACAGCGTGCGCAACGACAACTTCCGCGCCAAGCGTTATGTGGCCAAGTACACCATCAACCCGGCGATTGCCCATGGCATCAGCCATGAGGTGGGATCGATTGAAGTGGGCAAGTGGGCCGACTTGGTGATCTACAAGCCCGCCTTCTTTGGCGTGAAGCCTGCGCTGATCTTGAAGGGCGGCTTCATCGCGCATGCGGCCATGGGCGACCCGAATGCGTCCATCCCCACGCCCCAGCCGGTGCACTACCGCCCCATGTTCGGCTCGTTCGGTGGCGCGTTGCACAAGGGCTCGTTCACCTTTGTGTCGCAGGCCGGTTTCAACGCGGGTGTGAAAGAGCGCTTTGGCCTGGCCAAGAATGTGGCAGCCGTGAAGAACATCCGCGGCGTGCGCAAGCAGCACATGGTGCACAACAGCTACCTGCCGGTGATGGAGATTGACCCGCAGACCTACACCGTGCGCGCCGATGGCCAACTGCTGACCTGCGAGCCCGCGGTGAAGCTGGCGCTGGCGCAGCGGTACTTCCTGTTTTGAGCGCGATGCGGATCATCGCAGGCGGTTTGGAGCACCCGCGGGTGCAAGACTTGCTGGAAGCGCACTTGCGCTCCAGCCAGTCCCACTCGCCCCCCGGTAGCGTCCACGCACTCAACCTGGACGCCTTGCGGCACCCCAGCATCCGCTTTTGGACGGCCTGGGACGGCGAGGACCTCATGGGCTGTGGTGCCCTCAAAACACTGACGCCCGCGCATGGGGAGCTCAAGTCCATGCGCACCGCAGACGCGCATCTGCGCAAAGGTGTTGCACGCCAGATGCTGGACCATATCGAAGCAGAGGCACGCGCTTTGGGTCTGCGGCAGATCAGCCTGGAAACCGGCTCCCATGCCCCGTTTGCGGCAGCGCGCGCGTTGTACGCCAGGGCAGGCTTTGTGGAGTGTGGACCGTTTGCCGGCTATGTACTCGACCCCTACAGCACCTTCATGACCAAACATCTGCTGTGACCTGCCCCTGCGCGCCTGGGCCACAATGCCAGCATCCTTTGTTCATCTGAATACCTATGCTCCAAGTCTCCAAATGCATCCCCCAAGGCCAAGGTCTGGCTTCGGTTCTGCTCAAGCGCGCCAGCAGCGTCGAGCTGGACTGGGATGTGCGCCAGAAAAGCCGCTTTGACGCCACCGACTCCGCCGGCCGCACGCTGGGCGTGTTTCTGCCCCGCGGCACCACAGTGCGTGGCGGCGATGTACTGGTGGCCGAAGACGGCTCGCTGATCAAGGTAATTGCAGCGCCCCAATCGGTGTTGAAGATTACGCACTGCAGCGACCACGGCACGCCCTTCGACCTGATACGCGCTGCCTACCATTTGGGCAACCGCCATGTGCCCATCGAGCTTCAGCCCGACCACCTGAAGATCGAGCCCGACCATGTGCTGGCCGACATGCTACGCGCCATGCACCTGATCGTGAACGCCGTGGACGAGGCCTTCGAGCCCGAGAGCGGGGCCTATGCCACCGGTGGCCACCATGGCGGACACCACCATGGACACGACCACGACCATGGGCACGGGCACTCCCATGCTGGCCATGACCACGCCCCCAAGCCTGCAGCCAGCTTGCGCGGCATCCCGGTGGCGGTGCAGGCCCCACCCCATGTGCATGGCCCGGACTGCAAACACGACCATGACCATGGTCACCATCACGGCCAATAGTCAAACGCATGCTCGACAGCAGCCTGATGCAACTGATGTGGCTGGCCTCACCGGCCTTGCCCATTGGCGGATTTTCCTACTCGGAATGCCTGGAAGCCGCTGTGGATACAGCGCGAGCCGCTACAGAAACAGAAGCATCGGCCTGGCTGGTGGACCAGTTGCACCTGACACTGGCACGCTCTGACCTGCCCGCGGTCGCCCAAGGGATTGCCGCATGGCGTGCTGAGGATATGGCGCGCGTAACCGAGCTCAACGCCTGGGTGCTACAGACCCGCGAGAGTGCCGAGCTGCGCGCCCAGACCGAGCAAATGGGCAAGAGCCTGCTGGAATGGCTGAAGAACCACACCACGGCAACGCCTGCCCAAATTGCCGTGCTCGCTTCACAAGAACCGACCTACCCCATCGCCTACGCGCTGGCCGCCAGCGCCACCCAAGCCCCGGTGCGCGAGTGCCTGCTGGCCTACGCTTTTGGCTGGGCTGAAAACATGACCCAGGCGGCCATCAAGTCTGTACCCCTGGGCCAAAGCGCGGGGCAGCGCATCCTCTCCAAGCTGACCGCCGAGATTCCTGCCGCCGTGGACCATGCGCTGGCGGTGACTGACGCAACCCGCCAGGCATTTGCCCCCATGTTGGCCATCCTCAGCAGCCAGCATGAGGTCCAATATTCAAGGCTTTTCAGGTCCTAGACCTTATAGATACTGCGCAAACAGCTCCTTTATTCATAGCAAACTTATGTCGACCCTGCACCACATCCCCAACCGTACCAAGCACCTCCCTCCCCTGCGCGTGGGCATAGGTGGCCCTGTGGGCTCCGGCAAAACCACGCTGCTGGAGATGCTGTGCAAGGCGATGCGCGAGCAGTACGACCTGGTCGCCATCACCAACGACATCTACACCAAGGAAGACCAGCGCCTGCTCACCGTCAGCGGCGCGCTGCCAGCCGACCGCATCATGGGCGTGGAAACCGGCGGCTGCCCGCACACCGCCATCCGTGAAGACTGTTCCATCAACCTGGAGGCCATCGACCGCATGCTGGTGGACCACCCCAATGCCGACATCGTGTTTGTCGAGAGCGGCGGCGACAACCTGGCCGCCACCTTCAGCCCAGAGCTGAGTGACCTCACCATCTACGTGATCGACGTGGCCGCGGGCGAAAAAATCCCGCGCAAGGGCGGACCTGGCATCACCAAGAGCGACCTCTTCGTCATCAACAAGACCGACTTAGCCCCCCACGTGGGCGCCAACCTAGACATCATGCGCAGCGACACCGAGCGCATGCGCAACACGCCCAAGGGCATGAAACCTTTTGTGATGACCAACCTGAAAGACCTGACCGGCCTGCAAGACGTGATCGCCTTTATCGAAACCAAAGGCATGCTCAAGGCAGCCTAAGGCCACGCTGTCCGCAGGTAGAATACGCAGCTCTGGAAGCTTGGCCGAGCGGTTTAAGGCACCGGTCTTGAAAACCGGCGAGGGTTTATCCCCTCCGTGAGTTCGAATCTCACCCTCCCCGTCGAACTTAAAGTAAGTCGTTGATTTGTCGATAAGTTCTTGAAAATCAAGGACTTGGAATCGATAGGTGTGCCAAATATGTGTGCCACACGGAATCAACGCGAAGTGCCCGAAAACTTTTACCGGCCCGACCACGGCCGCACGCTGAACTGGTACGTTCGGCTGGTCCCTCCGACCCCGCTCAAAGGCATGCCAGGGGTGCGCGAGTTCCGCAAATCCACCGGCACAGCCGACCTGCGCCGTGCCAAGGCCATTGGTTCCCAGCTCATCGCGGACAAGCGGGCCGAGTGGGATCAACTGCTCGCCAAGGCCAAAGGCCCTGCAACCAGCCCACGCGTCCTCACCCACGACCTCATCGAGCACATCTGTGCACGGCGGCTGTACCACTGGATGCGGCTCGACGACGAAGCCCGCTTCGAGGGCGACGGCTACGACGATGCTGCGGGTGCGGCGCTGGCGCAGCTCTGCCAGGTCACTGACCAGTCCATGCGCTCGGTGGTGCAGCGGGGCAAGGCCTCGCCGGAATGGGGCAACGTACTGGATGTCATTGACCTGTGGTGCATGCAGGTTGACTGTCTAGTCGAACGCACCGACCCGCTCTATCCGCAGCTCGTCCGGGCCTTCGCCGAGGTGGAGCGCGACGCGGCAGGTCGGCTGCTCCGCCGCACCGATGGTGAGGCAACTCCGACACCGGCCAAGCCTGCCGCCGAAGGCGACATGCTCAGCGCCATGAATGACCCGTACCGGGACTACAAGCGCCAAACCTCAGGTGCCAAGCACCTGGGCACGTCGCTGAACATCTGGTCGCGGCTGATCACCCACATGGGCGATGTGCCGCTGGCCTCTGTGAAGGGCGCTGACCTTTACGAGTTTTTGGAAGCGCGCATGCGCGCACCTGACAAGCCCTGGTCGATGAAGCATGCGCACGGGCTCGTCAAGCGCACCCTCCGGGAAGTTTTCGGCCTGGCGCGAACGCGCGGTATGTTGCAAGGCGCGAACCCGGTCGATGACATGGAGGTCATGCCGATGCTGACCGCCAAAGAGGAGCGGGCTCGCAAAAAGCCCCGCCACCCGTTCACGGACGCGCAGCTCACGACCGTGTTCACCTCGGACTGGTATCAGGCCGGGTCCGACCGGTGGCGCGGCAAGATGGGCCGGGACCTCGCGGCGCGGTACTGGGTGCCGCTGGTCTGCCTGTTCCACGGCAACCGCGTGCGTGAAGTGCTCCAGCTGGTGGCCTCGGACATCAGCAGTGCTGGGGCCGTGCCCGTGGTGCACTTCCGCGCCGAGCTGGAAGGCGAACAGGCCGACCTGCTGGCTGCTGGCACGGCGCGCAGCGTCAAGAACGAGGCAACCGAGCGGGTGGTCCCGCTGCATCCCACGCTGTGCACGTTGGGCTTCGTCGAATTCGTCCAGCAGCGCCGTCAGGCCGATGGCGAGCACGCGATGCTATTCCCGTCCAGCCTGCCGACGCCAGGCGGAAAGAACCCGATCCTCGGCCGCGCCTACGAACAAGCCTTCTTGCGCTACGTGCGCGACGAACTCGCCTTCGGCCGTGGCTTTGGCAACCACAGCTTTCGCCACCAACTCGAAGACCGCATTCGCGACGCACAGCGCCCCGGCCACCAGTGGCCTGCTGGCATGGCACAGGCCTACACAGGCCGTAAGCGCCTGCGAGGCCAGGATGTGGGCCTCATCGAAACCGAGGGCAGTGAATCGGCCTATGGCCGGGGTCACGGCCCCGCCATGCTGCTGGAGTACGTCAAGACCCTGAACTTTGACGGCGTCACGCTACCGGCCCCATACGGGGCCTGGGCCATGGAAGCGAAGAGCTGAGGCTATGTTCGCGAGCGGTACAGCACGGTGCCGCAGGTCACACAGATATGACGGCGCCGGTCAAGCTCTCCGTCCAGGTGCTGCAAGAAGACACGCTGCCCGCCGCACATGTGGCAGCGACACCCCCCGTTCTTGACCGAATCGGGGTGCAGGCACTGGTACTGCTCGAACGTGGGGAACCGGCCATAGATTCGCCAGTTGACCCACCAGACCAAGCCAGCGAACAAGGCAACACCTCCCACCACCACGGCCAGCATCAACATTGTTTCAACCATGGCGCACCCCTTGGTGTTGGTAAAGGTAGTCGGCAGCGCGCTGCGCCTGGGCTGCGGCCGTGAAGATGGCTCGGCTATCGCCTTGCAGGACCTTCAACCAGTCCGCTACGTAGGCAGCGTGGTCCTCGCGGGGCTCTGTGCCGATTTGCAGATCAGCACAGACGAAGGCAGCGCACAGCTCGGCCACCAGCTCTTCCACGGCATATGCGGCATCACCGAAGCGCTTGCCGAACTCTCGCGCAAGGCGCTGCGGGTGGCCTGTCCAGTGAGCAAGCTCGTGGGCCTTGGTTGCGGCGTAGGCGGCAGCGTCTTTGAAAGCCGAAGGCTGGGGTAGTTGCACAACGTCCGGACCGGGTGCGTAGAAGGCCCGGTCGCCGCCGTGCTGCACGCGGGCACCCGTCGCGGCAAAGAAGGCCTCGGTCCGCTCGTCGGGCGTCACCTGGGAATGCTCCGCGCTGAATCCTGCACCGGTGGCAGGCAATCCATCCAGCTGCTCAACGTTGAACACCGTGTAGCTGCGCAAAAAGGCGACGCCTCGCGCCTGCGCTGGCTCTGCTGCGTCTTCATCGGCGCTAGTCGTGTCAGCCGCAGTGTGCCGACCTGCGTAAACCACCAGTGCACCACGCTCGCCCTTGCGGACTTGACCACCAAGGGCTTCGGCCTGCCTGTAGGTCAGCCATGTGTTGTGCTGATAGCCCCGCTCCTGGGCCGTGCACCACAGCAACAGCACGTTGATGCCCCGGTACGGTTCCCCGGTGTGACGCATCGGCCGCCTCAAGGTGCTGACCTGAGCCTTCCAAGGGCAGGCCCAGGGCCTTACGCCCTGCGCCAGGGCGGCAATGATGCGTTGCGTGACCTCGGCGTAGAGGTCTCGGCGTGGTTTGGTTTCCATGGGTGTTCTCCTGTCGGGTGTGGGGTGCTGTGGATGGCACCCCTGCCCGTTGGCGAAACCGGGGGAAGAAGAAGGCAACGGCCGCAGGCCAGGCCGGGGCACTACCCCGTCTGCACGACGGAAGAGGGGGAGGGACGGGCCGAAGGGTCCGCGCGATCCTGCGCGGACTGCACCGTTGCCTGCCGCGAGGGGCTGGCCCCTGAGAGAATAAATCTGCTTCTTTCACTAGGTCCGAATCAACCATTGAGGACCGACATGACAGTAACCGACACCACCCAGCGCGAGGGCTTCACGCCCGAGGGCTGCATCGCCACCATTCCGCCGCAGAGCGCTCGCAGCAGCGAGCTGGTCATCGAGGCGCTGGCCTGTGAGCTGTCCGCCGTGACGGACTTGCTCTTCCGGGCATGTGAGCTGCACATCCATGACCGACATGCACCAGAAGAAGCCAGGCACGAGTGCGAATACTTACAGGGCTGGGCCCGGGCCAACGACCTGCTCGTGGACCTACAGGAACACTGGCCGCACCTGAACCTGTGACGTCCCAGGTCCAGCGCCCAATCAGACTCCCGGCTCGAACAGGGCCGCCTCGAAGGTCGCCCAAGCCACCCGGCGCAACTCACTGGCCTCGAAGGCAACAGCCTTCGAGGCTTTCTCGTTGTCGCCCAGTGCTTTGACCAGCGCTGCCTGCTTCGCTGTCGGTGGCAGCGGCACGGGCAGAGCAGCCACCTCCGTGCTGTTGATGGAAGCGAGATTCGTAGTGCGCTTGGCCTTAGACCTGAAATAGGCCTGTCCGTGGCTGGAGTTGATCACCGCGAGCAGGAAGTCCGGAAGCAGCTTGCTCAAGTCCACGCGGACCCGCAGCACATGGTTCTGGTGAATGCAGTCCGAAATCTCATTGCGCCAGATGGCGCCACGGCCCACCAGGTCGGGGCTGTTGCCCTCGCAAAGCAGCACGTCACCATCCAGCAGGCGCAGTTTGGGCATGTCGTCGTCGGGCACGTCCATGTACTTCATCTCGGCGAGGTCGAGCACACCCCGCTGCACATTGGCGACGCGCAGGTAAGGCCGCGAGTGCTTGCCGGGCCGGTTGGCCGGCGACTTCTGCAAGCCGTAGCTCACCTTGCCGACGCTCGACAGTGCCACCATTGGCCACTTTGCCGAAGTCGAGGCGGTATAGGTAACGTCCCGCAGCACGCCTTCGTGGCTCCACCGCTCCACGTCCTTGAAGCGCGCAATGAACACCGGGCGGTCGGGCAGCGGTGGCGCTGGTGCCACACCAAGCGCCGCCTCAAAAGCGCGCTGACTTGCCAGAGCCATTCGCGCAGCGTCGGCCTCCTTGTCCGCTGCTTTGGTCAAAGCAGCCTCGTAGGCCGTGACCAAGGCGTCCTGCTCATCGAGCGTCGGCAAGGGCACGCTCAGGCCTAGAAAGGCCTCGGGCGTGACGCGCTTTCGCCCGCTGGTTCCTGATGCTTGGCGTTGCAGATCATGACGGAAGTGCTCGGCACGCAGCAGGTAGTGCAGGTAAGCGGGCCGCAGTTTCATCAGGTCCGGCACCATCACCGGATATTCGGGCGTCAACACCACCTTGGGCATGGTCGCCGGGATGAGCCCGACCGCGCCGTTGCGGGCATCAATCTTGGAAAACACCACGTCGCCGGGGTAGGCCGCGAACATGGCTCCCTTGAAGGCTTCCGCGCGGTCGCGGGGAAGCACCTCGCCTGAGAACTTGATGGTGATGGGCTGCCAATCACCCAGCCCAACCGTGACGCGCACGGGCTCCTTGCGCTCGGTCAGCAGCTCGCGCAACGGCACCAGCGGGAATCCGCTTGTGCGGGCCTGAGCCGCCTCGGTCTCAATCCAACGCTCAATGTCCCTCCACTGCCGGATTAAGCAGTGGAGGGCTCCGGAAAATTTGGCTGCTCCAGCACTGGGGCGCCTTTGCCAATCCACTGCTCGAACTGCCGGAACAAAGCCAGCGTGCTCGTGAGGTCGTTGGTAACGCCCTCGCCTGTCTCGCCTGTGGACGTGATGCCGACCGCCTTAGGAGCGGCAACGAACACGGGGTAGTCGAACAGTTCCCGCACGCGCGCCCACAGGGCGGCGGTGTGGGCGGCGTCTACCTCTCGGTACTTGGCCTTCAGCTCAGACAGCAGCGCATCGCCAGCCTTGGTGGCGGCGGCTAGTGCGGCTTGCGCGTCGCGCTTGAGTTCGCTGGCGGCGTCCTTGTTCTTGCTGCTGGGGACACCGGCCCACAAGGGCTTTGCCTGCTGTGTTGGCCCGACGCCCAGCGGGTACGCGGGCGGTTCGCCCTGCGTCCACACCGGCAGGGCGCGCGTGACACCCAGCTTGGCGAGCTTGCCCAGCAGCGTTGCCGCTGCCTTGTCGTCGCACGACACGATGCGAGGAGCGTAGGCCGCGTGCAGGTCGCTGCGCTGGCCGTCGAACTTGGGATCAAGCTCCGTTTGGGCTTGCTCCCAGGCGGCATCCCACGCCGCCGACTCGTCATCGGTGAACTTGGTCATGAAGACCAACGAGGCCTTGACGGTGGCGTCACTGGAGCGAAAGGTTTCTTCTGGTAGGCCGACCACGGCCAACAGCTTGGCCCGCCCTTCGGCGTACCGGCGCAGCCAGGCCAACGACGGGTTGTTCAGGTTGCCATCCGGCAGCACGATGCCCATGCGCCCGCCCGGCTTGAGCAGGTTCAGGCAGCGCTCGACGAATATCAGCTCAGTCGGCCGATTGGCCTTACCCGCGCCAATATCGAATAGGTCGAGGATGGTCGTGCCCTCGGTTTCCAACTGCAATAGGCGGTTGTGGTTCTCCTCCCAGGCCTTGCCGTAGCGCTTCTTGCACGCGGCGATGTATGCCGGGTCGGTCGGAATGCGCGCCTCCTCGCTGCCGCCGAGCACCTGGTCCTTGCCGACGTTGGAGCCGAAGGGCGGGTTCGTCAGCACCACGTCGAACCGGCCGTCGAAGATGCCGTTGATGTCCACCAGACCATCGTGGTAGTGGATGCCACCATGGCCGTCACCGTGCATGACCATGTTCATCTTGGCTGTGCGGGCGGCGCGGGGCTCGGCATCGGTACCGTAAATGCACTGCCAGGCCAGACGGCCAACACGGGTGTCGATGGGCTTGTTGTCTGCGCCGCTGGGCAGCAGCTCGTGGTTCAGCTCCGCGAAGGCGGCTTCAATCTGCTGCTCTTCCTCTTCCTCGGGCAATTTGAGGGCTTCGATGCGGGCGCGCTCAGCGTCCTTCTTCGCCTGGATGTCGTGCTGGATCATCGCGCGAACATGCTCGAAAGCCCGGATGAGGAAGCCCCCCGACCCGGCTGCTGGGTCGCACACCAGCTCGCCTTCGGCCGGGTTCAGCAGGTCAACCATGAACTCGACCACCGGGCGCGGCGTGAAGAACTGCCCCAGCTCGCCCCGGAAGGTGGTGCCGAGAAAGCGCTCGAACGCCAGGCCCTTGATGTCGTCGCCGGTCTTGGCCAGGTCGAAGCGCTCCAGCTCCTTGACGATGCGGCGGAACGTGGCCTCCGAGATGTCCAGTTTGTCGGCGGCGGTGAACAGCTCGTCGGCCTGGTAGTAAGACTTGGTCTGCTCGAACAGTCCGTCGTGCACGGCCGGGTCGGTGGGCAGGCGGACGGCGGCACGCCGGTCGAGATAGTCCACGCTGAACGTGCCGTGCTGCCCCGACCGCTCGATATACATCTTGATGAACAGCACCTTGCTGATGGTGTCGAAGGCCCGGCCCGGGTCCATCTTGTGCACGTCGCGCAGGATGTTGTGGCAGCCCAGCAGCAGGTCCTGGAACTCCTTGCGGTTGAAGGCGCGCAGGGACTCCTTGATTTCCTTCAGCCGCTTGGCGTCGCCCCAGTCGGTGGCCTTGGGTATCTCGTTGATGGCGACGAAACCGCCCGGCAGGCCAGGCAGAAGCCGGAACACAGACGTGTGCCGGGCATTGGTGGCGACGAAGAACTCGCAGCCTGAGGCGCGTGTGTAGGACTCGCCCTGGTAGTAGTCGCGCTCCTGAATCTCGATGCTGTCGGTCTTGCACTCGACCACCAGCACCGGCGCCCTCACCGGCTTGGCGATCTTGTCAGCGGCCGACTGCCACACGACGATGTCAGCCCGGGGGCTTTTGTGTCCGTGCTGCGTCCTGCGCTCCTGGTCGAGCTGCGCGAGGTCGTAACCGTAGTGCTCGACCAAGATGCGGATGAACTTCTGGCGGACCACCTCCTCGGGCTTGGTGGTCACATCGCGCCACTCCTTGCGCAAAGGTATCCACATCCAGTGCCCAACTTGGTGCAGGGCGTCTTGTGCGGTGGGGAACGGCGTGGCGGGTGCGGCTGTGGGCTTCTTGGACTTGGTGGCCATGTTCGGTTTTTTTTGGAGCGAGGCTAAACGGGAGCGCTGTATTGGATTCACGGCCAATCGGCCATAACCCAATGGAATTATTTAATGACCACTATTTTCGCTGCTATTGATATCGAAGCTGAACAGAACCCGCTGCGCCTGAGCGCGCCCACGGCTGACATGGCGTACCGTGACCCAGAGATTGCCCGGTTCGTAGCACTGGCCGTCGCCCACGACCTGCCGCCCTCAGTCTTTGAGGTGCCCGGCAGGGTTTTCCCTTGGCTCGTTCCCGAGGAGCTTTGGGATGCCCCGATGTGGGTGCACTGGGTCGGCAAAGAGTATGCCCACGCCGTCGACCAGCTTGCGCACACGGAGCTGTCGTTCAACGACCAGATTTCGACCGACCTGCTCAAGCGTCGGCAGGTCCTGTGCTGGGACACAGCGGCGCATTCCTTCTGCACCGGCGCACGCGGGCTGCAGGACGGCATCAACATGGCCCTCAAGCAGGGAGTCCTGTCGGTGTTCATCTCGCCGACCCGGTTTGCGTCGAACCTGGCCCGCCTGACGGTTGAGGACGTGACCACCTTGGGCCTGATGCAGGACCACAGCGGCACCCAGTACCGCCCGCAGGAATGGCACAGTCCCGAGAAGATGTCTGCGGCTTTAATGGCCTCGGTGCTGCTGGGCAACGAGCCGAAGACCGACACGGCGGGCCGGAGCATCGTCCTGCTGAAGACGCGCGCGTTCCCTTTCCGCGCGCGCTGAAGTCGCGCCGGTGTTCCCCGAGGCCCGCGTTGCGGGCCTTTTTCATTCGTCACAGTGAGGGTTGGTAGAACTTTCTTCCAAGGGTAAGAGTTCTTTCGCTGGACGGTGGTGGAAGCTCTGAGCGAAGGCAAAACACCCCCCGACCCCGCGTGGATCATGCGAGTTGGAGGTGGTTGCCCGCGAAGTGCTGGACGTTTGGAGCCAGCCCGTCGTTTCAGGCGCTGCGGTCGCGTAGGTACGCCGCAGCACATCTGGACTTACGAGGCGGACTGCACCCGCCCCCGACGCGCTTCCAGATGTGCCACCCAGCGCCGCACCCGTGTCTCCCGCTTGGTGCGCTTGAATCGTGGCCGCGGGGTGTTGAGCCCTCTCCTCCACGGGTACTGTAGGCAAGCGGTTTTAAACGCTGGCCGGGCGCAGCGCCGGCCGGGTGCAGCGACGCCCCCGGCGTTGCTCAGGGTGCCGCCGCGAAGCGGTGGGACAAGCGGCTGGCGCCGCGCAGTCCCGGTCGATGCTCCCGCCCCATGCGGGACGAGAACGGCGGGGAGCCGGTGGACCTGAGCGCAGTCCAAGCGCGTACCGACGCCCACGTCGGACTGGTTCATCCGGGGGTGCCAGAGCGTAAGCGCGTGGACACCCCGCCCCCGACGCAGAGCGGCCGGGCAAGGGGTTGCACAGTCGCCAGACCCGGGCGTCCAGCCCGGCCGTGAGCAGGGGACGTAGGCCCCGCATGACATGACCCGCAGGGGCTTGTGATGCGAGCGGAAGGTGTGTAACCCCTTGCCCGGCCGCGCAGCGGCAGAAGGGGCGCGGTATTCGGGCCGGAGGGGTGCCCTAGCACCCCAGGGAGTGGCCCGGCGTCCAGCCGGGGAAAACGACCGGTCGGCCTCCAGTCCGGCGCGATCTGCCGGACTGGACATGGTGCGCATGCGGCGCAGTCGCTATAGGTCGAAGAGCACAAGGGTGCTCAGCAACCTGGAGACAAGCCCATGAACGACACCGACACCTTCCCCTCGACCGTGCTGCCCACCGGCACACTGGCCGACGACTCGGCTCCCGAGACGCCAGACAAGCGCGTAATTGGCGAGCGCAATCGCACCGACGTGCTGACCTGGCTGGCCCGCTTCGGCTGGCTCACCGGTCGTATGGTCGCTGCACTGGTCTGGCCCGACGCCTCACAATCGCAGGCGATGGCTCGCCGCATGTTGAAGGCGCTGGCCGACGACAAGCTCATCATCAGCCGTCCCCTGCCCAAGGGCGGCGCGGCGTACCTGCTTTCGGCCAAGGGAGCTCGGCTGCTCACTGAGCAGACAGGCCATCCCGCCGAAAGCGGCAACACTTTGGCGCTCGGCAATCCAGTGCATCGGGCTTGCAGCAACTGGTACCTCATCCGAGCCGTGCAACAAGGTCTTGAAATCGTGACGGAACACGAGATTGCCAGCGAGCGCGGGCCTTGCCGTGTGCTGAAAGGCAAACAGGCCGATGGCCTGGTCATCACCAACGATGGGGCCTGCACTTGGTTGGAATGCGAGAACTCAGCCAAGTCGCGGCCAGAACGACACAAGACTGTCGCCCTGGTGCAGGACTGCTTGGGTGGTGAACGTCAGGTCGAGATTGCGTCCGGCCTGTGGCTGGCCAGGCTCGCGGTGGTCGCCACGAACGAACAGGCAATGCGGTGGATGGCAGCGTCGTTTTTGGACGCACACCGCACCGGCCTGCTCCGTGACAGCCAAGTCGCCGAAGTGGACGCCTGCCTTCTGCCCGTCAGCGAGAGCCTCGTCCCTGGTGATGCGGTGGACGGCAACCTCTGGTGGGATGTGCTCGTACCGGCCATGAGCTGAACTAGGGCATATTGTTGCCATGATCAGCGCAATCCGAGGCTGATCATCTGAAATCACGCTCGTTACAACTTACAATGCTCGCACGGAGAGCTGGCAGAGTGGTCGATTGCACCGGTCTTGAAAACCGGCAGCCCGCAAGGGCTCCAGGGTTCGAATCCCTGGCTCTCCGCCAGCGTAAACATCACAACGGGGCCAGCGGCCCCGTTGACCATTGCGGGGACCTTGATGACGGAACGACAGAACCTATTGGAGTCGATCGCCACCACAATCAAGACGTATCGAAAGGGCGAACTCCCCGAGCCTACAGCTCAGCATGTCGACCGCTGGGTCAGCCAGTTCACCCCAGGCAACCAACTTGCCTTCCTTCGGGAATTCGACCATGTGATGAAGAGCCAGTTCATCACCAAGAAGCTGGTTAAAAGCTTCCTTCGCAACCTCATCACCAATGAAAAGCTGTCTGGTACAGACCCAAAAAGCTATTGGTTAAAGGCGAACGTTCTCGATATTCAGCAGGACGGGCAAAGTCAATCGGCAATGGTCGATATCTTTGACAAACTCCTCCAAGAAGAACTTGGAATTAGCCTCGCTGAATGCGGTCAAGAAGACTCGAATTTCATTTATCTGGATGATGTCATCTTTAGCGGCGGTCGTATCGGCACCGACCTGGGAGATTGGATCAGAAAATCCGCGCCTGCTAAAGCCTCCGTCCAAGTTATTGTTATTGCGTGGCATACGCTAGGTCGCTTCCATCTTGGCAAGAACCTTGGCACTGCGGTCACGGAGTCCCAGAAGAAAATTGACTTTACCTACTGGCGCCTGGCAGAAATAGAAAATCGGAAGAGCTACAAGAACAGCTCTGAAGTTCTCTGGCCAATTGAGGCTCCAAATGTGAAGGTAGTGAACGACTATCTCGCGCTTCCTCACAAATTTCCGTTCGACCCGCGGACGCCAGGCGCCGCTAGAGATCCATTTTCTTCTGAAGCGGGGCGTCAGATACTGGAGCGTGAATTCGTTATCGCAGGTGCACAAATTCGCTCGCAAGGGCAAGTAGCCGATGTAAACAGACCACTCGGTCACGGGTTCTTCGGTCTTGGTTTTGGAGCGACAGTCGTAACATATCGGAATTGCCCGAACAATTGCCCTTTGGCATTGTGGTGGGGAAATCCGGACGAGGTGTCAGGGGCGCTGAAGTGGTACCCCCTGCTCGCCCGGAAGAATTATTCGAGCCCCGAGAATGTCTTCGGAAAATTCTTTAAATAACGCGCCTCAGACGTCGGAAGCAAACCGTACGTATGAGCGTGGTTTGGTTGTTGTCGTTTACAAGACCAAGGACGATTTTGGCGGCCTGTCAAATATGGCAGCAGGCTTCCCATTGAAGATAAATGGGGTGAGAGTGCCAACAAGTGAAGCTCTCTACCAAGCATGCAGATACCCAAATAATCCAGAGGCTCAACAGGAAATAATTGGTCAATTCAGCCCAATGACTGCAAAGATGAAGGCAAAGACCTTCAAATCGCAGACCAGGAGTGACTGGGACGAAGTTCGGTTCAAAATAATGCGATGGTGCCTACGAGTGAAGCTGAACCAAAATTTTGATGAGTTTTCACGCTTGTTGCTTGCCACAAAAGAGCGACCAATTGTTGAACAATCTAGGCGAGATACATATTGGGGCGCAAAGTTGTCAGAGGACGGCACGACGTTAGTTGGACAAAATGTCCTTGGGCGACTATTAATGGAGCTTCGAGAAAGGTTGTCAAAGAACGGCGAAGCAGCGTTCGGTGTGGTCGAGCCGCTCAGCATCCCCGATTTCTGCTTTCTCGGGCGACCCATCGAGCCCGTCAGCGCGCCCAGGAGCACCAAGAAACAGCAGGATGCGCTTTTCGACTAGAACGTCTGCCTCAGCAGCTCTGATCTCAGCGGGCGGGTGATCCGCGTCTGCAGGTCCGTTCTGGTCATGCACTGAAGTATGCCAAAATGCGGGGCCCGACCGCACCTAAGTCTTTGATTTGATTGAGTTCGCGAGGTAGTGAGTTAGCTTCTCACAGCTTCCGCCAAACACTTCTTTGGCGCACGCCCACAGGCGTCGATCCGCGATCGCTATGTCCTCTGACGCCGCCACGCCTCCCCTCTCGGCACTTTTCCGACAAACGCCATTCGTCCGCTTCTGGCTGGCACGCCTGGCGGGCATCATGGGCAACCAGATGCTGATGGTGGCCGTGGCGTGGCACATGTATGACATCACCCACAGCGCCTGGGACTTGGGCCTGGTGGGGCTGTTCCAGTTTGTACCCGCGCTACTGATGACGCTGCCGGCTGGCCATCTGGCCGATCGGGTACACCGCGGGCGCATCTTTGCCTGCTGCATGGCACTGCAGGCGCTGGTGGCTGCGCTGATGCTGGCGTCCACTGCACAAGGGTTTGCCACACGGGAACTGATTCTGGGTCTGGCCGTGGTGCTGGGCGTGGCACGCGCCTTCCAGATGCCGGCCCAGCAAGCCCTGATTCCCCTGCTAGTACCTGCCAGCCTGTTGCCGCGCGCCTTTGCCATCAGCTCCACGGGCATGGAGATGGCCATCATTGGTGGCCCGGCGCTGGGTGGTTTGTTGTATGCCGTGGGCCCCCGCTACGTTTACATCACCTGTGTGGCACTGCTGCTGGGTGCCAGTGCACTCACGATGGTGGTGCGCTACCGGCACAAGCCACCACAGGCTGCAGCAACTTGGCAGTCGCTGTTTGCGGGCATTGGATTTGTGTGGCGGCGCAAGGTGATTCTGGGCGCCACGTCGCTGGACCTGTTTGCGGTGCTGCTGGGCGGTGCTACCGCCTTGCTGCCCATTTATGCCAAAGACATTCTGCACACTGGCCCGGCCGGTCTGGGCCTGCTGCGCTCGGCCCCGGCGGTGGGGGCCTTGGCCATGTCGCTGGTGCTCACACGCTGGCCCCTGCGGCGCAAAGTGGGCCCGCGCCTGCTGATGGCGGTGGGGGTGTTCGGGCTGGCCATGCTGGTGTTTGGCCTGTCCACCTCTTTCTGGCTGTCCATGCTGGCGCTGGTGGTCACGGGAGCGGCCGATTGCGTGAGCGTGGTCACCCGCAACACCCTGGTACAGCTGGAAACGCCCGATGACATGCGTGGTCGGGTCTCGGCCGTCAATTCCATCTTCATTGGTGCGTCCAACCAGCTGGGTGAATTTGAATCAGGCGCCACCGCCGCTCTGTGGGGGCCGGTGGGCTCGGTGGTGATGGGCGGCGTGGGCACCATGCTGGTGGCGGGTCTGTGGTTCCGCTTGTTCCCGGCACTGGCGCAGCGCGATCACATGGATAAGGCCTGACTCAGGTCCAAAGGTCCAGCGGCGGATCGGCCACCACGGCGCGCAAGATGTCGGAGCGCGACACGAAACCGCTCACCCTTCCCTCATCGTCCACCACTGGTAGACCGGGCAAGCCGGTGTCCAACAACACCCGTGCGACCCGGCGGATATCGGTGTCCTCTGCCACGCTGGGGACCGGAGTCCACATGACCTCGGTCACACTCTGAGCCAGCCAGGCGCGCCAGACCAGAGGATGCTGCTCGGCCTGTGGCAGGTGATCGGCCCGCATCAGGCCCGCACGGGCCAGCAGCCCCACCAGCACTTTCTGCTCGGAGACCACGGGGGCCTGACCAATGCCGTGATGTTCAAGCAGCAGCCACGCCTGCTCAATGCTGCAGCTATCGGGTACCAGCACCACCTGGCTGCTCATGATGGCCTGCACCTTGGTCAGTGGCTGGCGCGGCGTATCGGTCTTGCGCACCTCAGCATAGGCGGCCAATGCCGCGCGGTGGGCCACATCGGCAGGGGCAACGGGTGGTGTCTCAGCCAGCAGGCCCGCAAAACCTGAATCGCTGCCATGGTCGCGCCCTTCTTGACCCACCGCCGCAACGCCGCGTGAACGCGTGAGCCCCGTAGCCGACCCCACACGGCGCAACTCCTCCATGGAGCCCCGAAACACCCGTCCCGCTTTGCCGTACACCGAAAACATAGAGAGCCTCCCGTAGTCTTGCCGGAGCATGCAGGCCAGCGCCCGCGCAGCGATTCCATGGGCAATACGCCGACCAAACGCAGTCGGCGCAGCGCGGGCTCATTCTTGCAGGAAAAGCGCCTGCAAGTCACTCAGAAAGTCAAAGCCCCGGGCGGTCGGCCGCACGCGGGCAAAGTCACGCTCGATCAGCCCTTTGCGCTCCGCCTCCTGCAAACCTGCCTGGATGGCCGTGATGGGCAGGCCGGTGCGCTCCGTGAAATCACGCAGACCAAAGCCGTGGCGCAAACGAAGCGCATTGAGCATGTATTCAAACGGCAAGTCCGCGCGCGCAACCTCACTGTCCTGCGCCAGAGCATTGCCGGCCAGGGCCTGCGCCATGTAGCGCGCAGGGTCACGAAAGCGCACCTGGCGCACCACGCGGTGCGCAAAGCTCAACTTGCTATGCGCGCCAGCGCCTATGCCCAGGTAGTCACCAAACTGCCAGTAATTGAGGTTGTGGAAACAGCGGTGCGTGGGTTGGGCATAGGCCGACACCTCATACCGTTCCAGCCCCGCCAGACTGGTCACTTCGGTGATGTGGTCCAGCATCGCATAGGCCGTGTCGTCCTCGGGAATCTGCGGTGGAAACTTGGCAAAGTAGGTGTTGGGCTCGATGGTCAGGTGGTAGATGGAGATGTGTGGCGGTGCGAAATGCAACGCCAGCTTCACATCCGCATCCAGTTGCTCCATGGTCTGGCCCGGCAGCGCGTACATGATGTCGAGGTTGAAGGTCGCAAACGCCTGTGCGGCTTCCTCTACTGCCGCCAGCGCCTGCGCACGGTCGTGCACGCGGCCCAGGGCCCTGAGATGTTCGTCGTTGAAGCTCTGCACACCGATGGACAGGCGCGTGACACCGGCACTGCGGAAGGCCTTGAAGCGGTCCTTCTCAAACGTGCCGGGGTTGGCCTCCATCGTGATTTCACAGTTCGCCTCCAGCCGCAATCGGGCACGGATGTCGGCCAGGAGGCGATCGATCGCCTGCGGTGAAAACAGGCTGGGCGTGCCGCCACCGATGAAGATGCTGTGCACCGTGCGGCCCCAGATCAGCGGCAGCGCGGCTTCCAGGTCGGCCACCACGGCGTCGATGTAGCGCTGCTCCTGCAAACCGCCGGCGTTTTGCTCATGCGAGTTGAAGTCGCAATAGGGGCACTTCTTCAGGCACCAGGGCAGGTGCACATACAGCGAGAGCGGAGGCAAGGCCGGCAACTGCAGGGTACCGGGGCGCATGTAGTGCTGGATGTCGCGCTGAACCGCGGCTTCCGTCTCACTCCCCTGCGGCGTGATGGGAATCATGATCGCTCAGGCCCCCAGCCAGTTGGCGCGGATGAGTGCAGCCATGGCCTGCGACGCGCGACCACGGTGGCTGTTGGCATTTTTGACCTCTACCGGCAGTTGGGCAAAGGTCTGGCCAAACTCGGGAATCCACATGATGGGGTCAAAGCCAAAGCCATTGCTGCCCAAACGCTCCTGGGCCACCTCGCCCACCACACGGCCCACGGCAATCAGGGGCTCGGGGTCTTCGGGCGAACGCACGGCCACCAGGGTGCTGACCATCGCGCAACGGCGGCTAGTAATGCCCTGCATCTGTTCCAGCAGTGCGGTCACGTTGTTGTCGTCGCCCTTGGTATAGCCGTGCTGGGTAGCGTAGTAGGCGGTGTCCACACCGGGCAGACCACCAAATGCATCTACACACAGGCCCGCGTCATCGGCCAGCGCGGGCAGGCCGGTGTGCTGCGCCGCGTTCCGTGCCTTGGTCAGCGCGTTTTCCACAAAGGTGCGGTAGGGCTCCGGCGCTTCGGGCACCCCCAGATCGCCCTGGCGCACCAGGGTGCAGCCCAGCGGGGCGAACATGGCCTGCAGCTCCGCGAGCTTGCCTTGGTTATTGGATGCGAGAACGATTTTCATATTTCAGACTTCTACCGAACAGCCTGGAGGCCATTTTCAAACCAAATAGGCCTCTAGCCCTTTTGAATATTGCGCGAGCAGCTATTATTTTGATAGTGCATTTTGCTGCAAGACCATCAACTCAGTGATGCCTTTTTCGGCCAGCGCCAGCAGCTGGTCCATCTCGGCGCGCGTAAACGCCACGCCCTCCGCCGTGCCTTGCACTTCCACAAAGTGGCCCGCACCAGTCATCACCACATTCATGTCGGTGTCGCAGGCAGAGTCTTCCGTGTACTCCAGGTCCAGCAGCGGCGTGCCCTGAACGATGCCCACGCTGATGGCCGCCACCGTCGCGGTGATCGGGGTTTCCGGGATCTTGCCAGCCGCCAACAGGCCATTGACCGCATCCTGCGCTGCAACAAAGGCCCCCGTGATGGCGGCCGTGCGGGTGCCGCCATCGGCCTGGATCACGTCGCAGTCCAACTGGATCGTGCGCTCACCCAGCTTCTTCAAATCAAACACGGCGCGCATCGAGCGGCCGATGAGGCGCTGGATTTCCTGCGTGCGGCCGCTCTGCTTGCCCTTGGCGGCTTCGCGGTCGCTGCGGCTGTGGGTGGCGCGTGGCAGCATGCCGTACTCGGCGGTCACCCAACCCTCGCCGCTGCCGCGCTTGTGTGGCGGCACGCGCTCCTCGACCGACGCAGTGCACAGCACCTTGGTGTTGCCAAACTCGATGAGCACCGAGCCCTCGGCATGCATGGTGTAGTGGCGGGTAATGCGCACCGGGCGCAAAGCGTTGGCGGCGCGCGCACCGCTGCGAACGAAATCAGTCATGGCAGTCCTTCTGGAAATGGCCGCCACGCGGCCAGTGTTTAACCCCGGCGGGCAGCAGAGCGGCGAATCGCTTCGTTGATCTCGGCAATCGAGCGCTCAATGGCCGCATCGTCCAGATCGTCCACCTGCGAGTCCAGCCAACCCGCCTGCACTGTGGAGGCGAAAACACCATCATCGATGCTGTCGGTGGAAATGGCGCCGCGGGTGGACTCGAAGCTGTCCGGTGTTTCCCACTCCATGGTGATCAGTGTCACGTTGTCACAATGCGGCCCGCCATTGGCCAGCGCCTGCTCCACCAAATCAGGGGCAGAGTCGGACACCGGTTTTTGGGCCAGGTGGTAGACGATGGTGGAATCATCCACCGTGCCCCACAGACCATCCGAGCACAGCATGATGCGGTCACCCTGCAACAAGGGTACGGGGCCGGTAATGTCGAACACTGGCTTGGTCGGTGAACCCAGGCAGGTGTAAAGCACGTTGCGGTTGAAAACGGCGGGTGTAGGCGCGAGAGGCCGCTCACCTTCGCGCTGCTCCATATACGAATGGTCGCGGGTGCGTGCCAACAACTCGCCTTGGCGCACGAAGTACAAACGCGAGTCACCACAGTGCACCCAATGTGCGGCACCGCCCTGCACGATGGCGGCGACCAGCGTGGTGCGGGGGGTGTCCATCAGGTGTTTTTCGGTGGCGTAACGCAGGATCTGGCGGTGGGCAGCCAAGATGGCACGTTGGAAAAACGCCTTCACGTCCTCAATCTCGGGCGTAGCCTCTTTTTGGTACAGCGCCGAAATCACCTGCAGGGACATTTGAGCGGCGATTTCACCCTCCGGGTGCCCCCCCATGCCGTCGGCCAATAAAAACAAACCAGACGCTTTGGTGTAGCAATACCCCATGCGGTCTTCGTTTTTTTCGCGACCGCCTTTGCGGCTGATCTGGAATACAGAAAATTTCATTTGGGTTTGCCCGGTGCTGCCACCGCACCCTGCACGGTTTTCTTGGTGTCAGCGACCATGGAGTCAAACTGCATGCGCACCTTCTCACCCACGGTGAGCTTGGTGTAGCGACGCTCACCTTCGCGCGACAGCTCTTTTTGCAGGGCAAAAACTGACTGGGGGCGCGACAGGGGGTCCAGCGACATGCACCACTCCACCACCTCGATCAGGTTGTCGGAGTACACACCACGCAAACGGGCAAGTGCCGTGGTGATGCGGTCTTTCTCCAGACGTTGTGGGGCTTCATTGGGCGGATAGCCCTGCATGCAGGCATAAATGCAGGCGCCAATCGCATAGATGTCGGTCCAAGGTCCCATGGAAGCATCGCGCCGGTACATCTCGGGGGCCGCAAAGCCTGGCGTGTACATGGGACGGATGAAGTTGCCTTCCTTGCTCAGCACTTCACGTGCGGCACCAAAGTCAATCAACACAGACTTGTTGTCGTCGGTAATGAAGATGTTGGCCGGCTTGATGTCCAAGTGCAGCATTTTGTGCTGGTGCACGATACGCAGGCCGCGCAGAATTTCGTCGAACAGGGAGCGAATGGTGGACTCGCGGAACACCTTGCTCTTCTTCTGGTCGCGCGCGGTGACGATGAAATCCTGCAGGGCGGCGCCCTCCAAGTAGTTCATCACCATGTAAACGGTTTCATTCTCACGAAAAAAATTCAGCACACTCACCACCGAGGGGTGAGAGATTTGCGCCAGCGATCGGCCTTCTTCAAAAAAGCTTTTCAGGCCCAAGCGGTAGAGCGAAAGTTTTTCGGGCTGCACCTGGGGCAGCAACTCACCAGGCGCACGGCTTGCCAACGACGACGGAAGGTATTCCTTGACTGCGACCTGCTGGCCTTCAGAATCCAACGCCAAATACACCAAGCCGAAGCCCCCGGCCGCCACCTTGCGAATAATGCGGTAGCCGCCAATCGTGGTATCGGGGGGTAACGGTGCTGGCTTGACCTTTGACATAAATTGCGGGGTAAGGGCTCGTCGGTTGCGTGTGAACCGGGTTATTCTCGGGGCCGTTTCAACGCAGCGAGAACCCGTGATGCCAGTTTACAGCATGACTGGCTATGCCAGTGCCCAGCACAGCACAGCCACCAGCGCCCCGGAAGGCGAGCCAAAAAACCAGCCTACCACCCAGCTTGGCCTGGAGATTCGCTCGGTCAACAGCCGTTTCCTGGACCTCACCTTTCGCTTGCCCGAAGACCTGCGCCAGTTCGAGCCCGCCCTGCGTGAGCTGCTGGGCGCCAAGCTCAAGCGCGGCAAGGTTGAAGTGCGTGCATCGGTCGAAACAACGAGCACCAGCAGCATCCCAGACCCCAGCCCCAAGCTGCTACAGCGACTCAATGCCGCGCAGGACAGTATCCGCGCCTGGCTGCCCAACGCCAATCCGCTGAGCGTGGCCGATGTCATTCGCCTGGCTGCGAGCGAGCAAGGCGGTCAGCGCGACTGGAGTGCCGACGTCATACCCTTGGCGGAAAAGGCCCTGAAAGAACTGCTAGCCGCGCGCCAGCGCGAGGGCGCCCGCCTGGCCACCATGCTGCTGGGTCACATTGCCCAGCTGCGCACCCTGGCTGAACAAGCCGGACCACTGGTACCCAAGCTGGTGGAACAACAGCGCACCCGTTTCATGGAGCGCTGGAAAGAGGCGATGGCCCTGACCGACGGCGCCACCCTGCCTGAAGCCGCCCAAGACCGCGCCCTAACCGAGGCGACCGCCTTCGCCATTCGTATTGACGTCGCAGAAGAAATCACCCGCCTGAGTTCGCACCTGGACGAGCTGGAGCGCCTGATCAAAAAGGGCGGCGAGATCGGCAAGCGACTGGACTTCCTGATTCAAGAGCTGCACCGCGAGGCCAACACCCTGGGCTCCAAATCGGCAGCCTTGGAGCTGACCCATATCTCCGTGGACATGAAGGTGCTGATCGAACAAATGCGTGAGCAGGTTCAGAACTTAGAATAAGGCGACTTCAGCTAGCCGCCTTATCGGAGCCAATGTCAATGGACTACCCCGGAAATCTTTTTGTTGTCGCAGCCCCCAGTGGGGCTGGTAAGTCCAGCCTGTGCAAGGCCCTGCTGGAGCTAGATTCCCGGCTGCAGCCCTCGGTGTCGCACACCACACGCCCTCCGCGTGGCCAGGAAAAACATGGCCGCGAATACTTCTTTGTTTCGCAGCAGGAATTTGACGCCATGGTGGCCGCCGACGCCTTTGTGGAGTGGGCCCATGTACATTCCAACCGCTACGGCACGTCCAAAAAAGCCATCGAAGACCGCATGGCCATGGGCGCCGATGTCATTCTGGAAATTGACTTCCAAGGCGCCATCCAGATCAAAAACGTCTTTGCCAACGCCATTTGCATCTTTATCCTGCCACCGAGCTGGGAAGAGCTGCGTTCGCGCCTGGAGCGTCGTGGCGAAGATTCGCCCGAGATCATCGACATGCGCATGAAAAACGCGCAGGTCGAGGTAGCCCAGGTCGGAAAATTCGACTTCGTTATAATCAATGAATTATTCGACCGTGCGCTTTTCGACCTGAAAGCCATTGTCCACTCCCAGCGCCTCAAGATCTCAGCACAGCGCCGCGCCCGTGCAGAGACATTCCAAGCGCTGAACATCCTCTAGTTTCCCGGAGATTTCCATGGCCCGCATCACTGTTGAAGACTGCCTCGAGCAGATCCCCAATCGCTTCCAACTGGTTTTGGCAGCAACTTACCGTGCCCGCATGCTGAGCCAAGGCCACACCCCCAAGATTGAAAGCAAGAACAAGCCTGGCGTGACTGCCCTGCGCGAAATCGCAGCGGGCAAGGTCGGCATCGAAATGCTGAAAAAAGTCCCGCTGTAATCGCCGACTCTCCTAAAAAAAGCACCGCTCGCGGTGCTTTTTTGCGTTTGGCCTGCGCCACAGCATGGGCCGCGCTACATTTAAGCCATGGGCAGTACTCCTCACCTCACCTCACCGGCCGCTGCCGCCAATGCAGCGGCTGCCAGTTTTGCCGGTCTGACGGCCAAACTGGACTATCTGAGCGCCAGCGATGTGGAACAAGTGCGCCTGGCCTACCGCTTTGCCGACGAAGCCCATCTGGGTCAGTTGCGCAATAACGGCGAGCCCTACATCACCCATCCGATTGCGGTAGCTGCACAGTGCGCCGACTGGAAACTCGATGCCCAGGCCTTGATGGCGGCCCTGTTGCACGACGCACTGGAAGACTGCGGGATCACCAAGACCGAGTTGATTGAAAAATTTGGCTCCCCCGTCGCCGAACTGGTGGACGGGCTGACGAAGCTGGATAAGCTGCAGTTCAATACGCGGGAAGAAAATCAGGCCGAGTCGTTTCGCAAGATGCTGCTGGCCATGGCGCGCGACGTCCGCGTCATCCTCATTAAGCTGGCCGACCGCAGCCACAACATGCGCACCCTCTCGGATGTGCCGCGCTCCAAGTGGGCACGCATATCGTCCGAAACACTGGACATTTACGCCCCCATCGCCCACCGCCTGGGTCTGAACCAGACCTACCGCGAGCTGCAAGACCTGTCCTTCCGGCATCTGCGTCCCTGGCGTTATGCGACGCTGGCCAAAGCTGTGGCCAAAGCGCGCAGCCGCCGCCGTGACCTGATCCAGAAAGTGCAAAAAGAAGTCGAGGCCGTGTTTGCCGCTGCCAACATGCCGGTGCGTATTGCAGGGCGCGAAAAGACGCTTTACTCCATCTACAAAAAGATGGACGACAAGCACCTGAGTTTTGCCCAGGTCACCGACATCTATGGATTCCGGGTGCTGGTGCCCAACGTGACGGATTGCTACACAGCTCTGGGCATCCTGCACCAACTGTACAAGCCCCTGCCCGGCAAGTTCAAAGACCACATCGCCATTGCCAAGGTCAATGGCTACCAGTCGCTGCACACCACGTTGGTAGGCCCCGCGGGCATCAACGTGGAGTTCCAGATGCGCACCGAGGCGATGCATGTGGTGGCAGAATCGGGCGTGGCAGCCCACTGGCTCTACAAGGTCAACAACCCCGAGGACGCCTCGAATGACCGCTTGGGTACCAAGTGGCTACAGTCCCTGCTCGACATCCAGGATGAAACCCGGGACGCCGCCGAGTTCTGGGACCATGTGAAGGTGGACCTGTTCCCTGACGCGGTGTATGTGTTTACGCCCAAGAGCCAAATCATGGCGCTACCGCGTGGTGCCACCGTGGTGGACTTCGCCTACGCCATTCACAGCAACATTGGTGACCACACCATGGCTGGGCGCATCAATGGCGAGCAGGTTCCCTTGCGCACAGAGCTGAAAAATGGTGATGTGGTGGAGGTGGTGACCGCTCCCGTATCGACACCCAACCCGGCCTGGCTAGGGTTCGTGCGCACCGGGCGGGCCCGCTCCAAGATCCGCCACCACCTCAAGACGATGGCGCAAACCGAGTCTGAGAGCCTGGGCAGCAAACTGCTGCAACAGGCGCTGCGCTCGGAAGGGATTGAACGCTTCCCGGATGACGACCCATCCTACGAAGCGCTCTGGGAGAAAGTGCTGCGCTTTACCGGCAACAAGAACCGCCAAGAGCTGCTCACCGACATTGGTCTGGGCAAACGGATTGCCAACATCGTGGCCAAACGTATGGTGAACCTGCTGGCCGATACCGGCGAGCGCCCAGACGCCCTGCTGCTCACCCGCGAGCGCTTTACCGCCCACGAGTCCACCTCGCTAGGCTCGATCACGCTGGATGGCAGCGAAAACGCCTCGGTGCAATTTGCACCCTGCTGCCGCCCCATCCCCGGTGACACCATCGTGGGCTACCTGGGGCGTGGCGAAGGCTTGGTGGTGCACCAGCAAGATTGCCAGGTGGCGCGCAAACTGCAAAACAAAGATAGCGAGCGCTTCATTGGTGTGGATTGGTCGGACGAGCCCATCCGGCCGTTTGAAACCGGTGTGGTAGTCACTGTCAACAACGGCAAGGGCGTGCTCGCCAAGGTGGCAGCGGCATTGGCTTCGGCTGAGGCCGACATCCTGCATATCGACATGGGGCAAGACGGCGTGCAAGACGCCTCCGACCTGCGCTTTGTGGTGGCCGTGCGCGATACGGCCCATTTGGAGACTGCGCTGCGCAATCTGCGTCGCACACCCTCGGTGCTGCGGGCCGAGCGCAGCAGCAATAGCATCAACGCCTAGGCAGGCGCCGGGTACACCACCCGCAATACCTCAATCGTTGCCACGCGGTCGGGCATCACCAGCTTGAGTTCATCACCCTCGCGCGCCTTGAGCAGGGTGCGGGCAATCGGCGATATCCAGCTCACCTCGCCCACCGCACTGTTGGATTCATCGATTCCCTTGATGGTGACGGTGCGCTCCACATCGGCATCGTCGACATAGGTGACCGTAGCGCCAAAAAAAATCTGGTCATTGCCGTGGTGTACGCTGGGGTCAGAGACCTCGGCAATCTCCAGGCGCTTGGTCAGGAAGCGGATGCGGCGGTCGATCTCGCGCAGGCGTTTCTTGCCGTACAGGTAGTCGCCATTTTCCGAGCGATCCCCATTGCTGGCGGCCCAGTGCACGACTTCCACGATTTTGGGGCGCTCGTTGTCGATCAGGTCGAGTAATTCATCGCGCAGGACCGCGTAGCCTTGCGGCGTGATGTAGTTCTTGCCGCCTGCGGGCAGCGCTGGCAGCTGCAGCTCATCATCGTCTGCACCATCGGACTCTTTGGTAAAAGCCTTGCTCATGGATCTGCCTAGTTCAGAATAAGAAAAAGGTCTGCAACCTTGCGATTGCAGACCTTGTCTTTTTGGTGCGGCTGGCAGGAATCGAACCCACGACCCCTTGGTTCGTAGCCAAGTACTCTATCCAGCTGAGCTACAGCCGCTAAGCTTCGTATTCTAGCACGAAGTTTTTCGTGCTTTGCGGGAAAACCCGAGAAACTTTTCAAACACTGCTTTTCAGCAGTATTCGGGATGGCCGTATTCTACCCGGCACGCAGGCCCAACATGGCTCTGGCCTCTGACGGACTGGCGATACCGCGGCCGGCGTTGTGTGCGCACACCGCCAATGCAGCGATCAACTCGCCGTTACCCTTGGCCCGCTCTCCGCCCGGCAGATAAAATGTGTCTTCCAAGCCGGTACGCAACATGCCCCCAAGGTCAGCGGTCTTCTGGTGCACGGGCCAAATCTCAGTGCGGCCGATCAATGTGGTCTGCCAAACGCTGTCCTGCGCCATGTACTTGGGCAACAAGGCAAGCAGATCGGCATCACAGGGCATGCCAGATGCAACCCCCATCACGAGGTTGTATTCCGCGCGCCCCATGGTGGGCTTGAGCATGCCATTTTTCAGGTACATGGTGACCGACCGCACGATGCCCACGTCAAAACACTCGAACTCCGGGTGGGTACCGGCCTCTTCCATCACATCCAAAAACTGCTGCACCTTGGCCACCGGGTTGTCGAACACCATGGGCGGCCACGCCCAGGAGCCGTCTTCCTTGAGCTTGAGGTAGTTAAGGCTGCCAGCGTTGCAGGCGGCAATCTCGGGCTTCACGCGGCGTATGCAGGCCAGCGGGCCGCTGATGTCTTTGCCCACCACACCCGTGGTCAGGTTGATGATGACACCGGGACAAGCCTCACGGATGGCACTCACGATGTTCTCGGCCACATCGGGGTCCCACGAGGGCATGTGGCCCATGCCCTCTTCCTGGCTGCGCATGTGGATGTGCATGATGCTGGCACCCGCATTGAAAGCGTCGCGCGCCTCGGAGGCCATTTGCGCCGGAGTGACGGGCACTGGGTGCTGCTTGGGGTTGGTCAGCACGCCGGTCAGCGCGCAAGTCAGTATGGCTTTGTCCATCATGCATCCTTCTTCGTGTTGAGTTCAAGCTCGACCAGCACCGCGCCGGACTCGACCTGGTCGCCCGCCCGGGCATGCACGGCTTTCACCGTGCCTGCGCTTTCGGCGCAAAGCCACATTTCCATCTTCATCGCTTCCACACAGACGAGTTGTTGGCCGTCTTGCACCAAATCGCCCGGCGCCACCAGCACCTGCGTGACCTTGCCTGCCACGGGCGAGCGGGCACGGCTGGCATCTTTGAGCGCGTCCGCATTCGGGAAGGCCGAGACCTCGGTAAACACGTGGCTGTGGCCCGCATACGCCAAGTGCAAGTCCGCACCCGCAAACACCGCGATGGCGGTCTGCGCGACACGCTCGATTTCGAGCCGCAACACACCGTCAGCAAATTGCAGCACTCGCGCCGCGGTGGTGTGGCCCTCCATGGTGACGGACACACCGCCGTGCCGGTCCGGTAACACCCGCACAGCGCGCACCGTATCGTCGGTCTGTAGCTGGAAACCGTAAGCCGCCACGCTATTGGCACGCCAGCCGTCTGCAGGGTTCCTGCCGTGCTGCATGGCCAAGGCCACCGCTGCCACGGTCCATGCCGCTTCGATGGCCACGGGTGGCTGCAGCAGCGGCTCGCCCTGCTCCAGCCACTGGTCAATCAGCGTGGTGGTCATCTCGGCCTTGCGAAAGGCCGGGTGGTCCACCAGGTCGCTCAAGAAGCGGCCATTGTTCTTCAACCCCAGCAAGGGCGTATTCGCCAGCGCCGCCCGCAGGCGGCGAATGGCGTCGTCCCGGTCCCGGCCGTGCACGATGATTTTGGCGACCATGGGGTCGTAGAACGGCGACACCACGGACCCACAGCGAATGCCATCGTCCACGCGCACGCCACCATGCAGCGCGCGCTGTGGCCGCCACCAAGCCACGGTGCCGGTCTGCGGGGCAAAGCAGGAATAGGGATCTTCCACATACAACCGGGCCTCAATGGCGTGCCCGGTCAGTGTGATGTCTTCCTGCTTGGCGGGCAGCACATCGCCCGCGGCCACCTGCAGTTGCCACTCCACCAGGTCGTAGCCGGTGATGCATTCGGTCACCGGGTGCTCCACCTGCAGGCGCGTATTCATCTCCAGAAAATAGTGGTTCAGCTGGTCGTCCACGATGAACTCCACCGTGCCTGCCCCGCGGTAGCCCACCGCCAGGGCAGCAGCCACTGCATCCTCGCCCATGGACTTGCGCATGGCTGGGGACACCACCGGCGACGGTGCTTCTTCAATCACTTTTTGGCGGCGGCGCTGTGCGGTGCAATCGCGCTCGCCCAGATACACCGCATTGCCATGCGCATCGGCAAACACCTGAATCTCGATATGGCGGCCGTTGTCGATCAGGCGCTCCAGCATCAACGTGCCGTCGCCAAAGGCGCTGGTAGCTTCGCGGCGTGCCCCTTCAATCCCCTGCTGCAGCTCCGCATCATTGCGCACTAGGCGCATGCCCCGTCCGCCGCCGCCCGCCACGGCTTTCACCAGCAGCGGGTAGCCCAGCTTCTTGGCCTCGGTGGACAATGCGGCATCACTCTGGTCAGCCCCCAGATAACCGGGCGCACAGGGCACGCCCGCTTCCAGCATGCGTTGTTTGGCCAAAGCCTTGTCGCCCATGGCGGTGATGGCACTGGCGGGTGGCCCAATAAACACCACGCCCGCGTCGGCACAGGCCTGCGCGAAGGCAGCGTTCTCGCTGAGGAAGCCGTAGCCGGGGTGCAGCGCATCCGCGCCCGTCTTGTGGGCTGCATCGAGGATCGCATCGATCTTCAAATACGACTCTGCGGCTGGCGAGGGGCCAATGTGCACTGCCTCATCGGCCAAGGCCACATGAGGGGCATCACGGTCGGCATCGCTGTACACGGCCACGGTTTGGTAGCCCAGCTTGCGCGCCGTGCGGATGACTCGGCAGGCGATCTCGCCACGGTTGGCGATCAGAATTTTGGAGAAGCTCATGTCACGGCCCACATGGGTTTGCGTTTCTGGATAAAGGCCGTCATGCCCTCTTGCCCCTCGGGCCCCTGGGCCGCGTGGGAAAAAATGGCAGCAGCCTCGGTGACCAAGTCAGCCGCGGCGGTAAAACGCGCCTTGCGCATCAGCGCCTTGGTAGCGGCCAGTGCGTCCGGGGCACAGGCCAAGATGTCGGCCAAGGTCTTGTCCAGCGCGGCCGCAAGTCCTTCGGGGGTTGTCACCGCATGCACCAGCCCCACCGCCAGCGCACCGGCAGCATCGAGCCGCCCCCCCGTCACGGCCAAACGCTTGGCCTGCGAGTAACCCAGGCGCTCCACCAAGAAGGGCGCGATTTGTGCAGGCACTACGCCCAACGATGTCTCGGGCAAACGAAAGGCTGCGGTGTCGCTGGCAATGGCCACATCGGCCACGCAGGCCAGACCAAAGCCACCGCCCATAACCGTGCCCTCCAGCACCGCCACCACCGCCAGCGGCGTATTGGCATAGGCGGCACACAGGTGGCCAAAAGCGGCGTTCACTTCGGCGATCGGATCGGGATCACCCTCTGCGCGTTGCATGGCCCGCATGCGTGCACCCGCCATGTCTTTCAGGTCCGCACCGGCACAGAAGTGCCCGCCCTCACCGCGCAGCACCACCATGCGCACAGCGCCGGGCGTGCCCGCTGTGGCCTCCGCCGCCCGCAGCACCTGCTGCAGCTCGGCCACCATCTGCAAGGACATGGCGTTGCGCGCCTCGGGCCGATTTAAGTAAATATGCAGGGCAGCCCCTGTGGATACTGCGCGAACAGCTCCTAATTGCATAGCATCCAGCTGTTGCTGCATGGTTAGACTCCGTCTTTGGCCTTGCCCGGCAGCGTGCCTTCGAGCTTGCAGATGATGCCCAGCATGATCTCGTCGGCACCGCCTCCGATCGAGATCAGGCGGCTGTCACGGTAGGCCTGGGAGATCGGGTTGTCCGCCGTGAAGCCCATACCGCCCCAGTACTGCAGGCAGCTGTCGGCCACCTCGCGGCTGAGGCGACCGGCTTTGAGCTTGGCCATGGAGGCCAATTTGGTCACATCCTTGCCACTCACGTATTGCTCCACCGCCCGGTAGGTCAGCGCTCGCAGCGCCTCCACCTCGGTGCGCAACTCAGCCAAGCGGAAGTGCACCACCTGGTTGTGGATGATGGGCTGGCCAAAGGTCTTGCGCTGGCGGGTATAGGCAATGGTCTGGTCTATCAGGTTGTCCAGCGAGCGCAGCGCACCTGCAGCGCCATACAGGCGCTCTTCCTGGAACTGCAGCATCTGCAGCATGAAGCCCATGCCCTCCTGGCCAATCAAGTTGCGTTGGGGCACGCGCACGTTGTCAAAGAACAGCTGGGCCGTGTCACTGCTGTGCATGCCGATCTTTTCGATCTTCTGGCGCGTGATGCCGGGCGCATCCATGGGTACGATGATGAGCGACTTGTTTTTGTGCACCGCGCCTTCGCTGGTGTTGGCCAGCAGGCAGCACCAGTCGGCCTGCATCCCGTTGGTGATCCACATCTTGGAGCCGTTGATGACGTAATCGCCACCGTCCTTGCGCGCCGTGGTCTTCAAGGCAGCCACGTCGGAGCCGCCACCGGCCTCACTCACGCCGATGCAACCCACCATGTCGCCTGAAATGGCGGGGGCCAAATACGTGGCTCGCAACTCGTCGGTGCCAAAACGTGCCAACGCTGGGGTGCACATATCGGTTTGCACGCCAATGGCCATGGGCACACCGCCCACATTGCAGTCCCCCAGCGCCTCGGCCGCCACCATGGAATAGCTGAAGTCCAGCCCCATGCCGCCAAATTCGGTGGGGTACTTGATGCCCAAAAGCCCCAGGCCACCCATCTTCTTGAAGAGCTGGCGCGCGGGGAAGATGCCGGCCTTCTCCCACTCAGCGGTAAAGGGGTTGATCTCGTTGGCGACGAACTTGCGTACGGTGTCGGAGATCTGGGTGTGCTCGGGGGTGAATTTCATGGAGTGTCCTCGGGTCGTTGTTGTAAAGCTTGCAATCAGAGACGAGCTACGCCAAAGGTATTGGCGTTGAGCTTGCGTTGCTCGGCTTCTGCGGCCAATGCCAGGCACAGGCCCAGCAGGCGGCGCGTGTCGCGCGGGTCGATGATTCCGTCGTCCCACAGCCGCGCGGTACCAAACAGGGCCGCACTTTCCTTGTCCAAACGCAGGCGCAAGCCGTCAGACATGGCCTTGAGCGCCTCATCATTGGCTTCCATGCCCATGCGTTCAATCTTGGCGCGGTTGACGATGTCCATCACCTTGGCCGCCTGCGCGCCGCCCATGACTGCCGTGCGCGCGCTGGGCCAGCTGAATATGAAGCGCGGATCGAAGCCGCGCCCGCACATGCCGTAGTTGCCTGCGCCGTACGAGCCGCCCAGCACCACGGTGAACTTGGGTACGCGCGCGTTGGCCACCGCCTGGATCATCTTGCTGCCATGTTTGATGGCGCCGCCTCGCTCGGCAGCCGAACCCACCATGTACCCGGTGGTGTTCTGCAGAAAAATGAGCGGCGTGCCGCTCTGGTCACACAGCTGGATGAATTGCGCCGCCTTGGTAGAGCCCGTAGGCTGGATAGGACCGTTGTTACCCAGAATGCCGACCAAGCGCCCCTCGATGCGGGCGTGGCCACACATCATCTCGGGTGCATAGCTGGCCTTGAACTCCAAGAAGTCCGAGCCGTCCACCAGCCGAGCAATCACCTCGCGCACGTCGTAAGGCTCACGCTCGTCGGCTGGCACGATGCCCATGAGCTCCTGCTCGTCAAACAGCGGCGCAGCAAATGGTGCGGCAGACGGTGTGGTGTCCCAATTCAGCTTGTCCATCAGCTCCCGCGTCATGGCGATGGCGTGCGCGTCGTCTTCTGTCAGATATTCGCCCAGGCCTGTCACTTGGGCGTGGGTTTCGGCTCCGCCCAGTTCATCATCCGTGCAGTCCTCGCCAATGGCGGCTTTCACCAGTGGCGGCCCCGCCAGGTAGATGCTGCTGCGCCCGCGCACCAGAACCACATAGTCCGACAGGCCCGGCAGGTACGCACCGCCTGCCGTGCTGGAGCCATGCACGACCGAAATTTGTGGAATGCCCGCAGCCGACATGCGCGCCTGGTTGGCAAAGCTGCGCCCACCCTCCACGAAGATCTCGGCCTGGTACATCAGGTTGGCGCCGCCGCTCTCCACCAGGTAGATGACGGGCAACTTGTTCTCCAGCGCAATTTCTTGGGCACGTAGCGCCTTCTTCAGACCCATGGGTGCCACCGTGCCGCCTTTGACGGCGCTGTCGTTCACCGAGATCAGGCAGCGCTTGCCAGCGACAACACCGATACCGATGATGGAGCCACCGCCCAGCACGGCCTTCTTGCCATCGTCGTCGTGCATGTTCAGGCCGGCCAGGCGGCTCAACTCCAGAAACGGCGTCCCGCGGTCCAGCAAGCGGGCCACACGTTCGCGCGGTAGCAGCTGCTTGCGTTTTTCAAACTTTTCGCGCTTGGATTCGGACTCGGCAATCACCAGCCCCTCCAGGCGCTGCACCTCGGCCAGCAGTTCGGCCATGCGCTGGGCATTGGCCGCGAAGCCGGCAGAGCGGGGATTGATCTTGGAGCGGAGAGCGGGCATGGCAACAGGTCCTTCAAACGTCTTGGCGCATTAAAGGCGATGGTGACGTTAACGTCAACCTATTGCCGTATAGGTGTTTTTACTATGCTATACGTTATGCTGTGGGGATACGATCCAGCCCGACCCTCTCTCCAACTCACAAGGAAACCACCATGTCTCTCGCATCTGCAACCGAAGCCATCCGCGCCAAAGTGGGCGCCGACAGTGGCCTCAACGCCACCCTGAAGTTCGACATGGGCGCCGACGGCGTCATCGTCATCGACGGCAAAAGCACCCCCAACAGCGTGAGCAATGACAACACCGATGCCGACTGCACCGTGGGCATCACGCTGGACAACCTGCAAGCCATGCTGGACGGTGACCTGGAGCCCGCCACCGGCTTCATGGCTGGCAAGCTCAAGGTCAGTGGCGATATGGGCGTCGCCATGCGCCTGCAACGTGTCATTTAAGCCCGTGGCCACCGACACCACGGTGGCAGATGCGCAGGCCTTCGTCGCCTCCCACCGCGACGAGGGTGCGACCGAGCTGTTCGGCATCACCGAGCTGTGCCGCGAATTCGGCATCACGCTGCGTGCACTGCGTTTTTACGAAGACAAGGGTCTGCTCAGCCCACGCCGCATCAACGGCGCCCGCGTCTACACCCGGCGCGACCGTGCACGCCTGGCACTCATCCTGCGCGCCAAGGCGATTGGCTCCCCGCTGTCCGAGATCAAGCGTTACCTCGACCTGTATGGCGACCAGGGCGAAGGCCGCGTGCAACAGCTCCAGTACGTGATCGAACGCACCGACGCAGAGATAGCCGATCTGGAACGCAAACGTGCCCAGATCGACGCCACGCTGGCAGAGCTACGCGTCATCAACGCCAGCTGCCGCGGCCATCTGGCAGAACGCGAACGTTCTGGCAAAAAATAAGCCAAATAGGCCCCTAGCCTTTATAGATACTGCGCGAGAAGCTCCTGAAATAGGAGCAATCGCACACCTCGCGGGGCGGCTTATTTGCCCAGCAAGCCCTTGAACAGGTCTTTGGCCTTGTCTTTCACGGCCTCTTCGGCCTTGGCCTTAATCTCCTGCTTCTTCTCTTCCACCTTGGCCTTGGTGGCGTCTTCCAGCATGGCGCCGAATTCGATCTTGTAGCTCAAGGCGTCGAAAGGGCCGCTCACGCGCACCGGTACGGTCAGGCCCTTGAGCTGGCTGGCGTCTTTGCCGCCCTGCCCTTCGCCACTGGCCACCACCGTGGCACGGGCCAGGTAATTCATCTGGCCGGCGCCCACATCCACATCGCCCGCACCGCCCAGGCGGATGAAGGGGGACTTCATGGCCAAGTCGTCATTCCGGGCCACGCCATTGGCAATTTTGAAGGAGCCGGTCAGCTCCGAGAAATCGGTTTTCTGGCTGGCATTGGCCGCCTGGGTGCTGTCGGCCTGACCCAGCTTGGCCTTCACGTCGCGCAGACTTTGCGCGAGATTGATGCCTTTGATGGCACCGTCTTTGAGTGCCAGCGATGCCGACCCGCCCAGCGCCCTCTTCATGGCCGTCACCGTGCTGCCTTGGGTGTTGATATCCAGCGTCACATTGCCTTTGCCCTCCAGCAGATCCTTGGCCACCAGGTCTTTCATCAGCGGGTTGATGCTGATGCCCACCAGTGCCTGCTTGATGGCCACCGCGTTGCCATTGGCGTTGACCGACAGGCTGCCACTGGTGCTGCCCTCGTACAGGTGCAGCGACAAGGGCGCCACATCCAGCTTGCCGCCCGCCAGCTCCAGCTTGGCGTTGATCTTTTCCAGCTTCAGGTTGGATACCTGCAGCGCGCCGATGCGAATGGCACCGTTCACCGTGTGGCCCTTGAGCGCGCTCAGATCCACGGGCGCTTCCTTGGCCGCTGCAGCCTCTTTGGCTGGCGCTGTGGTGGCGGGCTTGGGTGGCAAGTACTTGTCCACGTTGAGCTTGTCTACATCCAGATCAAATGCCAACACCAGCGGCGCAAACTTGGCCACCTTCACGCTGGTGGCGATCTTGGATTCATCAAATTGGGTGGCCAACTCCAGCGCAGCGGTCTGCTGCAGCGCATCCACCTTCAGGCTACCGTTGATCGGCAGGCTCACGCTCTTCATGGGCATGCTGGGGTGGGCCACCTCCAGATTGCCAGCCAGCTTGGCCAGTGCCACGCTTTGGCCCGCCACGTTCACCGCCACAGGGGAACTCAGCTGCCCCTTCACGGCCGCGTCGCCCGCCTTGGCGTCCAACTTCAGCGCCAGGTTGGCCACCTTCAGCGCGTCGGCATTGCCTTCCACGCCATTCAACACCAGGTTCACCGTCGCGTTGCGGGCCACACCCTGCAGCGTGGCCGACAGAGTAAGGGCCTCGCCCGCCGACTTGTCGGGCGACAGGCTCAGCTTGGGCGCGTCGAGCGCCAGCGTGAATACATCGGTACCACTCTGGCCCTTGGCCGACAGGCTCAGCTTCTCCACGACGGCGGTCTTCTTGCCCGTGTCGGCCAACACGGCCCCGGTGGACAGGCTCAAGTTCGACAAGGTGGCGGTAGTTCCCGCCTTCTCGTCGCGCCAGGTGAGATGGGCGTTGGCAATGTGGATGCTGGACACATCAATCAGCAGCGGGTCGGCTGGCTTGGCGGCTTCCGCTGGTTTGCTGGCTTCAGGCGCAGAGGGTTCGCCCAGCAAGTCGGCAATGTTCAACGTGCCGTCTTTCTTCTTCACCAGTGTGAGCTTGAGCCCTTCGATGTCCAGTGCGCGCACCTGCACCTGCTTGCGCAGCAGCGGCATCAGCGCCACCGAGATGCGGGCGGACTGCAGGGCTGCAAATTCGTCTTTGCTGGCGCGTTCGGACAAGGTTGCGCCATCGAGCTGAATGCCCACATTGGGCCAGACGGACAGCTTGGGCTGGCCCGCAATCACTAGCGTGCGCTGCTTTTGCTCCAGCATCGCGCGGCTGATCTCGGCCTTGATGGTGTCACCGTCAAACAGGGCGTAGAGCACCCCCACAGCCAGGGCCAACAGGCCCACAATGGCAACCACAGCCATACCAACAACGCGAAGCGCCTTCATGAAAAGTCCTTGTGCAGAGAGAGCGAGCCCGATGCGAACCATTCTATTTCTGCAGTGCGCGCGGCGCTGCAGCGGCGTGTGCGGTATTGCGCAGTAACGCTTTGTAATTGCTGGCACAACGCTTTGCCAAACCCGCTGTTTGTCAGACAGCCTTCACATGCGCAAGGCACACTGCCCCCATGGGATACCACAACACACCCGAATGCAAAGTCGGCACACACAAGGACTGACGGCATGCGCATCAAAAACAGTTTCTGGAACTTTTTGCTCCCCGAGCCACTGGAGAGCCCCGAGGAGGCCATGGAGAAAATCCGCAACGCCATGCTCAGCGTGGTGCGCAGCTATTGCAGTGCCGCGGACTTTCACCTGGAGTTCAAAATCAGCTACGCCCGGGACATCGGCGAACTTTGGTACCTGCGCCCCGAGCTCATGCAGGCCCTGTGTGAGCACCAGGATGAAACCCGCGCCCATGCCCTCATGGTTGGGGTAACCACTTTGTTTGTGGGGCACCACCCGGCGGCGGTGCATTCCACGTTCAAACAGCGCTAAGCCAGTCCGGCTGCGCCGCTATGGCAACGCAGGCTCAGGCCAGCATCTGGTCCTTGGCCACAAAGTATTTGCGGGCGTAGGCCACCAGTTGCGCGTCGCTGGGGTGGTCAATGCTCTCCACACCCACCACCTTGTTACCCACCTGTGGGTCGTGGCGGTGCAGGTGCTTGATGAGCTGCAACTTGGCCTGTGCAGGGCCCACCACCAGAATTTCCTCCGCGCCCGCCAGCGCTTGGGCGATGGCATGGTAGTAGTGCTTGTCTTCGGCAGCCTTGCCCGAGCCCACCGCGCCGCCCTTGGCGTGCAAATGCGAATGCGGGCGCTTGGGGCGAATGATGGAGGCCTCCACATCGTCCGGCGCAATGTGCATAACATGGGCCTCCGAATGATCCAACCAGACAACTGCGTGGTAATGCGACATGGTGTGTTCCCTTTCAAAAGTAGTACACCTGCAGGGTAGGCCTATCCAAGACCCAACACCTTGCGCGAGGTCAACATCACACGGGGCGAACAAAAAAGCCTGCCGTTCCGGGAAACAACAGGCTTGATGCATGAAATGGTAGGGCGTGAGGGACTTGAACCCGCGACCAAAGGATTATGAGTCCTCTGCTCTAACCAACTGAGCTAACGCCCCAACCGAACCAGCAATTGTACCGGGCCAGCGCAGGCTATTTATGGTGGCTCAGCGCATTGCTCACCAGCTTGGAGGTGATGTCCACGATCTGGATCATGCGGTCATACGCCATGCGTGTGGGGCCGATCACGCCCAGCGTGCCGACCACCTTGCCATCCACCTCGTAAGGGCTGCTGACAATGGAGAGGTCTTCAAACGGCACCACCTGGCTCTCGCCCCCGATGAAAATGCGCACGCCTTCGGCCTGGCCGGTCACGTCCAGCAGGCGCATGAGCTGGGCTTTTTGCTCGAACAAATCAAACGCGCGGCGCAGGTGGCCCATATCGCTGGAAAAGTCGGACACCGAGAGCAGGTTGCGCTCGCCAGAGATCACCACCTCGTCCTGCGACTCGCTGATGGCCTCGGAGCTGGCGTGCACGGCGGCCTGCATCAGGGTGGCAATTTCGCTGCGAAGGCTATCCACCTCGTTCTGCAGGCGCTTGCGGACCTCTTCGATCTCGAGCCCGGCGTAGTGCGTATTGAGGAAATTGGCGCCCTCCACCAGCTGGCTCTGGGCGTAGTCCACTTCGGTGTAGATGACGCGGTTTTGCACGTCGCCGTCGGGTGACACGATGATGACCAGCAAGCGTTTTTCGGACAGGCGCAAAAATTCGATGTGCCGAAACGCCGATGTGCGGCGCGGCGCGATGACGACACCGACAAACTGCGACAGGTTGGAGAGCAGGTTGGCCGCATTGGAGATGACGCGTTGCGGCTGGTCGGGTGCAAGGCTATGGGCGGGCATGGTGCCCTGCTGCACGGTAAGCATGGTGTCCACAAACAGGCGGTAGCCGCGTGCGGTGGGGATGCGCCCGGCCGAGGTGTGGGGGCTGACGATGAGGCCCAAATCCTCCAGGTCCGACATGACGTTGCGGATGGTGGCAGGGGACAGTTCCAGGCCCGAGGCCTTGGACAAGGTGCGGCTGCCGACGGGCTGTCCATCGGCGATATAGCGCTCCACCAGCGCCTTCATCAACAACTTGGAACGATCATCGAGCATGCGGCCATTTTAGTAACCTATTTAGTGTCTAATTTGCGCATGTTGTCCCAATTTAGGCATGTCGCTCTGATCGGCAAGTACCAATCCACCGGCACCAGCGCTGCGGGGGCGTCGTCCCGTAAATCGCTGGACGAGATTGCCCACTATCTGATGGACCAGGGCTGCGAGGTGGTGATCGAAGCCGACACCGCCACCAACACGGGCTTAAGCAACTACACCACGCTGGATGTGGACGGCATTGGCACCCATTGCGACCTGGCCCTGGTGGTGGGGGGTGATGGCACCATGCTGGGCATTGGCCGCCAGCTGGCGCGCTACCAGGTGCCGCTGATCGGCATCAACTCCGGGCGGCTGGGCTTTATTACCGACATCCGCTTCGAGCAATACAAAGCCACGCTGGCCCCCATGCTGGCCGGCCACTACGAGGTGGACGACCGCTCGCTGATGCATGCCCGCGTGATGCGCGATGGCCACTGCGTGTTTGAGGCCGAGGCCATGAACGACGTGGTGGTGAACCGCGGCGCGACCTCGGGCATGGTGGAGCTGCGGGTGGAAGTGGACGGGCACTTTGTGGCCAACCAGCGGGCGGACGGGCTGATCATTGCCTCGCCCACGGGTTCCACCGCCTACGCCATGTCGGCCGGTGGGCCGTTGCTGCACCCCTCGATTGCCGCTTGGGTGATGGTGCCAATTGCCCCCCATACCCTATCAAATCGACCGATAGCCATTGCAGATACTGCGCAGATAGCTATCGAAATCGTAGCGGGGCGCGATGCGAGCGCCAACTTTGACATGCAGAGTCTGGCCAGCCTGATGCACGGCGACCGCATTGAGGTAACCCGCTCGCAGCACAAGGTACGCTTTTTGCACCCCGTGGGCTGGACCTACTTTGACACCCTGCGCCAAAAGATGCATTGGAATGAAGGGGTGGCCTAAGCGCCACCAAAAGTGAACACATGGCACTCAAGCGAATTGTTCTCAGAGACTTTGTGATCGTCAGCGAGCTGGAGCTGGATTTGGAGTCCGGCTTTTCGGTGCTGACCGGTGAAACCGGCGCGGGCAAATCCATCCTGATTGATGCGCTGCAACTGGTGACCGGCGCACGCGCCGACACCGGCGTGATCCGCGAAGGCGCGGCCCGCACTGATGTGAGCGCCGAGTTCGACAACGCGCCGGACCTGCAAGCCGTGCTGGACGAAGCGGGCTTTGAAGCCGGCGACACCCTGCTGCTGCGACGGACCGTGGACACGCAGGGTAAAAGCCGCGCTTGGGTGAATGGCAGCCCCGCCACCGCGCAACAGCTGCGCACCATTGGCGAGCAGCTGCTGGACATTCACGGCCAGCACGCCTGGCAAAGCCTGACCCGGCCTGAGGCCGTGCGCGGCCTGCTGGATGCCTACGCCAAGGTAGACACCAGCGCCCTGAGCAGCCTGTGGGCCACCTGGCGCCAAACCCAACAAGCACTCGCCCAAGCCCAGGCTGCACAAGACAGCCTGCAGCGCGAGCGTGAGCGCCTAGCCTGGCAGATTGGCGAGGTGGACAAGCTCAATCCCGGCACCGACGAGTGGCCCGAGCTCAACGCCAGCCACAGCCGCCTGGCCAACGGGCAGGCGCTGATTGACGCGGCCCAAGGCGCGGTCAATCTGCTGGAAGACGACGACACCAACGCCCTCGCCCCACTGCACGCCGCGCTGCAACTGCTGCAAGCCCAGTCACACCTGGAAGCCGAGTTCAAAGACGCCGTTGAGGCCCTCAACTCCAGCGTCGCGCAAATTGAAGACACGGTGCACAGCCTGCGCAGTTACGCGCGCCGCGCCGAGCTGGACCCCGAACGCCTGGCCGAGCTGGACGAACGCATGTCGCTCTGGGTGAGTCTGTCGCGCCGCTACAAACGCCCGCCCGAAGAACTGGCCGAGTTGTGGGCGAGCTGGAAGACCGAGCTGGCCCAGCTGGACGCCGCTGCCGACCTGGACGGCCTGCAGGCCAAAGAGCGCAAGGCCCAGGCCGCCTTCATGGCCGAGGCCAAAACCATTTCCAAGCAACGCGCCAAGGCTGCGCCCCTGCTGGCCCAAAGCATCACGCAAGCCATGCAAGGGCTGGGCATGCAGGGCGGCCGGTTTGAGGTGGCGCTGGAGCCCCTGGCCCAGCCCCAGGCCAGTGGTTTGGAAGACGTGCAGTTTCTGGCCGCAGGCCACGCCGGCAGCACGCCGCGCCCGGTGGGCAAGGTCGCCTCAGGTGGCGAGCTGTCGCGCATGGCGCTGGCCATCGCGGTCACTACCAGCCGCTTGGGCACGGCCCAGACTTTGATCTTTGACGAGGTGGATTCCGGTGTGGGCGGCGCGGTGGCCGAGACCGTGGGCCGCCTTATGCAACAGCTGGGTAGCGACCGCCAGGTGCTGGCCGTGACCCACCTGCCCCAGGTAGCCGCGTGCGCGCACCACCATTTGGTCGTATCCAAGCAGCTGCAAGGCAGCGCCACCCTGAGCACCGTGGCCTCCGTGGGCGGCGAGCAGCGCGTGGCCGAAATTGCCCGCATGTTGGGCGGTGAAAAGCTCTCGGGCACCACGCTGGCCCACGCCAAAGAGATGTTGCAAGCGGGGGCGTGATGGAGATTGTGCTCATCACCGGCATGTCCGGCTCCGGTAAATCAGTGGCGCTGAATGCGCTGGAAGACGCCGGCTTCTACTGTGTGGACAACCTGCCACCGGAGCTGCTGCTGGATTTTGTGGAGCTAGAGAAGAAACACAACGCGCCGCGCGTAGCAATCGCCATGGATGTGCGCAGCGCCACCTCCCTGCCCCTGGTGCCCCAACAACTGGCCGCCGTGCGGGCGCTGGGTGTGGAGGTCAAATCCTTGTTTCTGGATGCCACCACCGACACACTGGTGCGCCGCTATTCCGAAACCCGCCGCAAACACCCTCTGTCCCGCGTGGACGCCACGGTGGACGAACGCCGTGCGCTGGTGGATGCCATCGAACTGGAGCGCGAACTGTTAGCCGACCTGCGCGAGCAGGCGCACGTGATCGACTCCAGCATCATCCGCCCCTCGCAGCTGCAGGGCTACGTCAAAACGCTGATTGCCGCGCCAGGCGGGCAGCTCACACTAGTATTCCAGTCCTTTGCCTTCAAACGCGGTGTGCCCACCGATGCGGACTATATGTTCGACGTGCGCATGCTGCCCAACCCGCACTACGACCCCGAGCTGAAACACCTGACCGGGCGGGACCAGCCGGTGATCGACTTTCTGAAAGCGGAAGAAGATGTGGAACGCATGCAGCACCATATCGCGCACTTTCTGGAAAGCTGGCTTGATGCCTTGGCCCGCGACCACCGCAGCTACGTGACGGTGGCGATTGGTTGCACGGGGGGGCAGCACCGCTCGGTGTACCTGGTGGAGCAGCTGGCCCAGCGCTTCAAAGACAGCTGGGTCACGCTCAAGCGCCACCGCGAGATGGACGCTCTAGGCTGAGGCCTCCAGCAGCTTGCGCACAGGTGCAGGCAGGCCCGCAGCCGCCCACTCGGCGGGTAAAAACCAAGCCCCCGCTCCTAAATTCATAGCTTCTCGCGCAGTATTTATGCGGGCCGCGTGCATAAAAAGTTCTTTATGCGTGAGCACATGGGTAAACACCGGCAGCATCTGCACACGATCGGCATATTCGGCGGGCAGTGCGGCACGCAGCGCGTCCTCGCTGTCAAACAGGGGGAAACACTGCAGCCCCGCCCACACGCCCGGCGTTGGGCGCTTGGCCAGCCACACTGCGCCATCCGGCCGCTGCACCCACAGCAGCCACAGGCTTTGGCTGCTGCGTTTGAGTTTGCGGGTACGCACGGGGTAGCGCTCGGGGTGACCCGCTTTGGCCGCAGCGCAGTGGCTGTGTACGGGGCAGAGCAGACAGCTGGGCTTTTTGGGGCTGCACACGGTGGCCCCCAAATCCATCATGCCTTGGGTGTAGCGCGGCATGTCGGTTGCCGCGCTCTCGGACACAGGCAGCAGACCGGTGGCGGCGTCCCACAGCTTCTTCTCATTGGTGGACGACGCCAGGTCAGCTTCGAAGCCCAGCACGCGGGTCACTACGCGTTTCACATTGGCATCCAGAATTGCCACGCGCTCGCCAAAACACAGGGAGGCAATGGCCGCCGCAGTGGACCGGCCGATGCCTGGCAAGGTGGCCAGGGTCGCGGCATCGCGCGGGAACTGTCCACCGTGCAACTCCACCACCAGCTGCGCACACCGGTGCAGATTGCGGGCGCGGCTGTAATAGCCCAGTCCGCTCCACAAGCCCATTACCTCATCGCTGCTGGCAGCGGCCAGATCAGCCACAGTAGGGCAACGCTCCAGGAATTTGGCAAAGTAGCCCATGACCGTGACCACCTGCGTTTGCTGCAGCATGATCTCGGAGAGCCAGACCCGGTAGGGGTCTTGGGTGTTTTGCCACGGCAGGGTGTTGCGCCCGTGCTGGCGCTGCCAGGCCACCACCTGGGTGGCAAAGTTGCTCGCGGTCACACTCAGGCAATAACCACGTCCACAGCCGAGGCCGCTGCGGCCACCGCCATGAGCTTGGCGGCGTCTTGGGCTGCGATCAGGTAGTCGGTCAACTCGGCCAGTTTGCTGTCCAGTTGGTTCAAGGCAGACTCTTGTTGCTCAATCTCGCCGATGCGATCGTCCAGACCACCCGCCGCTTGCGAGATACGGTCAATCGCTTCGATACGGCGCGCAAAGTTGCGGCGGCGTTCGCGCAATTGGGCGTCCAGTTGGGCTGCTGCCGATTTGCTCCACAGCTCCACCTCACCCAGCGCGTTTTCATGCACCGAGCGCAGGCGGGTCGAGAGCGCACGCACCAGCCGGTCCGAAAACTCGGGCTGCGCCAGCTTGAAGGCATTGCCCACGCCCAGGTACTGCAGGTGGTTGCGTTCGATGGTGTCGAGTTCGGCCATGAAATGGGCCATGGCGGGTTCGGCCGGCGCTTGGAGCGAGAAGCCGTATTCACCATTGAGCAGTTTGAAGCTGGCCACCAGCATGCTCTGAATCTCGCCACACAAGCCCTGCACCCTTTGAAGATTGCCGCGCAGGCGATCAAAAGTCTCGCCATACGCGCGCTTCACACCCAGCTTCAGCCCTTTTTGCATGAGCGAGTCGTTGAGCTGCGCCATCTCTTTCTTGAGAGCGCTGGAGCCCAGAATGCCGAACACTTCGCGCAGTAACTTGAGGTGTACCGAGCGAACCGCGTGGATCTTGGCACCGCCCTGGTCAAACTCAGCCTGTTCTTGCGAGATGCGGTTGCGCATGTGCTTGATGACCGTGGCGTTCTTGCCCTGCAAGCCCTTGAGCTCCATGGTTTGCTCGGTCAGGTCGCGCTTGCGGATGTTGATGACGCGGCCTGTCTCGGTACGCAGATCGGTAATGCCATGGGCCATGGCAGACCCCAGAATTTTCTGGCGCTTGCCCATCATGCCGCGGCCCAACACATCTTCCAGCAAAGGCAGGCAACTGCGCTTGAGCAGCTCGTCGTCTTCGGTGACTTTGGCCACCAGACCTTTTTGGGCAGATACGGCTATCACCTTTTCTTTGGGCAGGCCCAGGATTTCGGCGGTACTGGCCCTCTGGCGGTCGATCTGGGTCTGGATTTGTGCGGGTGTGCTGAGTGCATCCCACAGCGTGTCGATCTTGTTGAGCACCACCAGGCGCGCATCGGGATCGGTGGACTCAGTAATCAGGTGTTCGCGCCAGATGGCCAAGTCGGATTTGGTCACACCAGTATCCGCCCCCAGCATGAAGACCACTGCGTGCGCCTGGGGAATCAGGCTCACGGTGAGCTCGGGCTCGGCACCAATGGCATTGAGCCCCGGTGTATCCAGAATCACCAAGCCCTGCTTGAGCAGCGGGTGCGCAATATTGATCAGCGCGTGGCGCCACTTGGGCACCTCGACCATCCCCTGCGCGTCGACCATGGGGTTGTCTTCCGGCGCCTGGCTGTGCCAAAAACCCAGCGCGCGCGCCTCGTCCTGGGTGACCTTGCGGGTCTCGGCCACTTTTTCCAGGGCTTTGGCCAGTTGTTGGGGGTTGTTCACGTCGAGGTCAATGCGGGTCCACTTCTCGGGCGCCATGCGCCACTCCATCAGGGCCTGGGGCTGGAGGCGGGTTTCGATGGGCAGCAAACGCAAGCAAGGCGGCACGTCGGCGTCATAGCCCATTTCGGTAGGGCACATGGTGGTGCGGCCGGCACTGGCCGGCATGATGCGTCGTCCATACCCTGCAAAAAACAGAGCGTTGATCATCTCGGACTTGCCACGCGAGAACTCGGCCACAAAGGCGACCATCACCTTGTCGGAACGTACCTGGGCTTCGAGTCGGCGCAGACGCTCTTCCACACCGGCATCCAGCAGGTCGTGGTCTTTCATCCATTCACCCAACAACTTCAGGCGCAGGGCAAACTCACGGCGCCATGTGCCATGCTGGTCAAACTGGTCGTTAAATGAAGTAGCCAAGAATCCCCCGTGGAATCATTCAATATAGCACCGTCGCCCCCGAGCTGCGCTCAGGGTTTTTGACAAGCGGGGCAGAAGAAGGTGGAGCGCTGCCCCTGCCGAATGCCCCGAATCGCCCCGCCACAGACCCGGCACGGCGCGCCTTCACGACCATACACCATCGCCTCCAGCTGAAAGTAACCGCTTTCGCCTTTGGCATTGGAGAAGTCGCGCAAGGTGCTGCCCCCTTTGTGCACCGCACGGGCCAGCACATTGCGGATGGCGGTGTGCAGCTTGGCCAAGCGGGGTTTGCTGACCTTGCTGGACGCCGTCGTAGGGCGAATTCCCGCCAGAAACAGGGCCTCGGACGCGTAAATATTGCCCACACCCACCACAACCTCACCAGCTAGCAGTACCTGCTTGATGGGCGCCTTGCGCTGCGCCATGGCCGACTGGAAATCGGCCAGCACAAAATCCTCGCCCAGGGGCTCGACACCCAGGTGGCCCAGCAGCTTTTGGGCCACGGGGTCAGACTCCGCGGACGCAAACACCACTGCGCCAAAACGACGTGGGTCATTGAGGCGCAGGGTGCCACGGGTGGTCACCAGGTCAAAGTGATCGTGCACGCCGTGCGGAGGCATACGACCGCCAAAGGCCACACTGCCGGACATGCCCAGATGCACCAACAGCAAGCCGGCACTCAGATCGAGCAGAAGGTACTTGCCGCGGCGGCGCACCTGCAGCACACGCTGACCCACTAGCTGGTCCGGGTCGCACCCCAAAGGCCAGCGCAGGGGTTTGCCCATGTGCACCGCCCGCACCTCTGCACCGGCAATGCGGTCGGCAAAACTCAGGCGGGTCACTTCGACTTCGGGTAATTCAGGCATGGGGCCTTCGGGCTATTCGGGTTGGATTATTATGGTCTGATGAACCGATCCAAGCGCCTTGTTTCCCTCAGTATTCTGGTCGCCAGTTTGGGGCTGAGTCCCATGGCCTGGGCTGCAGACGCGGAACCGGTCCAAAACTCCGAACTCAATCGCGAACTCTTTTACCAATTGTTACTTGGCGAGTTGAGTGCCAACAACGGTGATGCTGGCAATGCCTACGCCCTGATGCTGGACGCGGCACGCAAAACCAATTCGGAAAAGCTGTTTGAACGTGCTGTTGAACTGGCATTGCGTGCACGCAGTGCAGACGCGGCGCTGGACGCCGCGCGTGCCTGGCAGCGCGCGATACCAACGTCTAAAGAAGCCAACCGCTATGTGTTGCAAATCCTGATTGGCGTGAACCGGGTCAGCGACACACTGGAGCCACTCAAACGCGAGCTGGCCGGCAGCACGGGCAAAGAGCGGATTGCGGCCATCAGCCTGCTGCCGCGTTACTTTGCCCGTGTGACGGATAAAACTCTGGCCGCACAGCAGGTGGAGCAAGCCTTGGTCACCGACCTAGGCAACAAAACCACGGGCCCTGCGGCTTGGGCCGCCGTAGGCATGTTGCGCCTGAGCGCCTCCAACCCCACCGGTGCCATGGACGCCGCCCAACGCGGCGGCGCGCTGGACAGCCAGTCGGACGAAATCGCCATCCTGGCATTGAACCTGATGGAAGCCAAAGTGGCAGAAGCCGAGCCGCTGCTGCGCAAATACCTGAGCGGAACGCCCATGCCAGAGCTACGTATGGCCTATGGACGCAAACTGATAGACAACGCCCGGTACGCCGAAGCCTTGGCGCAAATGCAGACGCTGACCCTGCAGGCACCCACGTTTGCCGACGGCTGGTTGGTGAAAGGTTCGCTGGAGGAGCAGGACAAGAAGTTGGCGGATGCAGAAGCCTCCCTCAAACAGTACATGCAGCTCAGTGCGCCGCAGGAGTCGGCATCTGACGGCACGGCAACCGGGCGTGGCATGGTGCAAGCCCTGCTGCTGTTGGCCCAAATCGCCGAGCAGACCCAGCGCCCCGACGAAGCCAACGCCTACCTGGCCCGCATCAACAGCCCGCAAGACGCACTGCGTGTACAAACCCGGCGCGCGACATTGCTGGCCCGCCAGGGCAAGCTGGACGAAGCCCGTGCGTTGATCCGCGCGACGCCCGAGACCCAGCCCGACGACGCCCGCGCCAAACTGAACAGCGAGGTCCAGCTGCTGCGCGAATTCAAACAATTTGCGCAAGCCTATGCACTGCTGCAAACCGGCGTGCAGCGTTTTCCCAAAGACGTCGGCATGGCGTACGACTTGGCCATGCTCGCTGAAAAACTGAACAAGCTGCCCGAGATGGAACAGCTGTTGCGCCGGGTGATTGCCGAGCAACCGGACTACCACCACGCCTACAACGCCTTGGGCTACTCGCTGGCCGATCGCAACCTGCGGCTGCCTGAGGCGCGCCAACTCATCACCAAGGCGCTGGAGTTCGCGCCCAATGACCCATTCATCATTGACAGCCTAGCCTGGGTCGAATTCCGCAGCGGCAACCTCGCAGAAGCCAAGCGCCTACTGGAGCAGGCCTACGCCAACCGCCAGGACGCCGAAATAGCAGCACACCTCGGTGAAGTGCTGTGGACCATGGGGCTGCGCGACCAAGCCACCGCCCTCTGGCGCAAGGCTCTGGATGAAAACAAGGACAACGACACCCTGCAGGAAACCGTGCGCCGCCTGCGTGGCGCGTTGTGATGCCGCGCCGGGGCTTGGCAGCCATACGCCTGTGGGCATTGCTTACTATAATTTTGATAGCTGGCTGCGCAACAACCACGAGGAACGCAGGCCAATTTGACCCTCACAATCATTGGCATGGGCGTATTGCCATCAAGGTTCTGAGCACGCCACCGCAGGTCTTCACTGCAGACTTCGAACTCGATGGCCAGGGTGAAGCAGGAACCCTCGCCCTGTTCTCCCCCTTGGGAACCACCGTAGCCCAGATGCAATGGGCACCCGGCCTGGCCCAGCTGCGCAACGGGGGCGAGCTACGCAACTTTGATTCCCTCTCGGCCCTGGCCCAGCAAGCCACCGGTACCGAGCTGCCGGTGGCTGCCTTGTTCGACTGGCTACATGGCATGGCTACTGCCGCACCGGGCTGGGAGGCTGACCTCAGCCAACTGCCCGAGGGGCGATTGCTGGCGCGCCGCGCGGCGGACAACGCGCCGGCGGTAGAGCTCAGAATCATTCTGGAGCGCTGAGTGGGCGGCATGCTGCACCGATAATTCGGGCCATGCAGTCGCTCTACGACATTCCAGCTCCCGCCAAACTCAACCTGTTTCTGCACATCGTCGGACGGCGTGCCGATGGTTACCACCTGCTGCAGTCAGTCTTCATGCTGATTGACTGGTGCGACACCCTGCACTTTGCGCTGCGCAACGATGGCCAAATCAGCCGCGAGGACCTGAGCATCTCCCTGCCAGCCGATGACCTTATCGTGCGGGCAGCGCGCGCACTGCAGCGCGCGACCGGCTGCACACAGGGGGCGCACATCGGTGTCTTGAAATCCATTCCGGCGCAGGCAGGCATGGGCGGCGGCTCGTCGGATGCAGCCTCCACCTTGCTGGCGCTGAATCGCTTGTGGAATCTCAAGCTTTCGGTGCAACAACTCTCTGAGATCGGCTTGGCGCTGGGTGCCGACGTGCCTTTCTTCCTGAGTGGTGGCCACGCTTGGGTCGAAGGCATCGGTGAAAAAATCAGCCCACTCACGCTGCCGAAACTCCCTTGGGTAGTGGTCAAACCCGACGCCGGTTTAGACACAAAAATGATTTTTTCTGATCCAGAGTTGAAACGCGACTCAGAGCCTGCTACAATCACAGGCTTCGCTGCAGACGCCTTCGGAAAAACGCAAAACAATTTGAGTTTTGGCCGAAACGACTTGCAAGCCGTTGCCCAGAAGCTGTGCCCCGGTGTGAATCAAGCCTTGAGATGGCTTGGTGACAAGGGTTTAAGTGGGAGGATGACGGGCTCTGGAAGTGCGGTGTTTGCGCAAAAGCTGCACGACATTGATGTGGGCGACGCACCTGAAACGCTTCAGGTAAGGTTGTGCAGCAGTCTGGATGTTCATCCCCTGTCGGGTTGGGCAGACAGCGACGGCAAAATTTAGGTTTAGCGGTGGGCAGCGTTCGCTGTCAACCTGTGTAGGGGAGTCGCCAAGTTGGTTAAGGCACTGGATTTTGATTCCAGCATGCGAAGGTTCGAATCCTTCTTCCCCTGCCAAATTGCTGTTCGGGACACATCCCGCTTCGGCATGCGCATAGTGACGACATAAACCCAATCTCTTCGCTGGATCCCACATGCAGGCCTTCACTCCCCCTGATTTCATGGTTTTCACTGGCAATGCCAATCCTGGCATGGCCGCCGACATAGCCAAGCACCTGGGCATTTCCCTGGGTTCCGCCACCGTAGGCCGCTTTTCGGATGGTGAAGTCACGGTAGAGATCAACCAGAATGTGCGTGCACGTGATGTGTTTGTGGTGCAGAGCACTTGTGCGCCTACCAACGAAAACCTGATGGAGCTGCTGATCATGGTGGATGCGCTCAAGCGTGCATCGGCCGAACGCATCAGCGCCGTGATCCCCTACTTTGGCTATGCGCGCCAAGATCGCCGTCCCCGTTCCAGCCGTGTGCCTATTACCGCCAAGGTGGTGGCCAACATGCTGCAAACAGTGGGTGTGGCCCGCGTCCTGACCATGGACTTGCACGCCGACCAGATCCAGGGTTTTTTTGACATTCCGGTGGATAACATTTACGCATCCCCCGTGCTGCTGGGCGACCTGCGCCAGAAGAACTACGAAGACCTGATCGTGGTTTCGCCCGACGTCGGTGGTGTGGTGCGTGCCCGTGCGCTGGCCAAGCAACTGAACTGCGATCTGGCCATCATCGACAAGCGTCGTCCCAAAGCCAACGTGTCGGAAGTGATGCACGTGATCGGCGAGATCGAGGGCCGCAACTGCGTGATCATGGACGACATGATCGACACCGCCGGCACACTGGTGAAAGCCGCCGAAGTGCTAAAAGCCCGTGGCGCCAAGAAGGTGTACGCGTATTGCACCCACCCCATCTTCTCTGGCCCCGCCATCGAACGTATATCCAGCGGCGATGCGCTGGACGAAATTGTGGTGACCAACACCATCCCATTGAGCGCTGCCGCCGCGCAGTGCACCAAGATTCGCCAACTCTCTGTGGCGCCGCTGATTGGAGACACCATCCAGCGCATCGCCCGCGGAGAGTCGGTCATGAGTTTGTTCTCGGATCAGGACGCTTAAGTCGGATCGGGACAAAAAGCCGACGCCACTGACCCACAGGGTTGGCTGGTGTCTTTTAAAACCGGAGTCACACTGGTCGCGGTGGACTCTTACTGGAGTGAGTTATGAAATTTGTCGCTTTTGAGCGCGCTAAGCAGGGCACGGGTGCGAGCCGCCGTCTCCGCGTTACTGGTCGTACCCCCGGCATCGTTTACGGTGGTTCTTCCGAACCCGCACTGATTGAGCTGGACCACAATGCTTTGTGGCACGCCCTGAAGAAGGAAGCCTTCCACGCCTCCATCTTGGACATGGAACTGAACGGCAAGGAAAGCAAGGTTCTGCTGCGCAATGTGCAAATGCACCCCTTCAAGCAATTGGTGCTGCACATCGACTTCCAGCGTGTGGAAGCCAACACCCGCCTGAGCATGAAAGTGCCTTTGCACTTCAGCGGCGAAGAGAACTCTCCCGCCGCCAAGGTGGATGCTTGCTTGATCAACCACGTGGTGACGGAGCTGGAAGTGGCATGCCTGCCTGCAGACCTGCCTGAGTTCATCAATGTGGACCTGTCCGGCTTGGTCAAGGGCAAGTCCCTGCACGTGGCTGACCTGTCTCTGCCCAAAGGCGTTACTGCAGTCACCCACGGCAAGGCTAACCCCGTGATCGTGGCCGTGGTCGCTCCGGTGGAAGAAGTGATCGCTCCTGTGGCTGCTGCACCTGCTGCGGATGCCAAGGGCAAGGGCAAGGGCAAGAAGTAATTCTTCCCAGCGCTCGCGCACTGCACAAGGGCCCACTTCGGTGGGCCCTTGTCATTTTGGGCAGCAACTTTTTGTACGCGATAATTTTCCCAATGATCAAACTGTTTGTAGGCTTGGGCAACCCCGGCCCCGAGTACGACGCCACCCGCCACAATGCAGGCTTCTGGTGGGTCGATGCGCTGGCGCGCGAACTCAAGGTGAATTTGGCCATGGACCGCGGTTACCACGGCCTCATGGCCCGCACGACGGTGCAAGGCAATACGGTGTGGTTGCTGGAGCCCCAGACCTTCATGAACATCTCGGGCAAGTCCGTTGGCGCACTGGCGCGTTTCTTCAAAATCCAGCCCAGCGAAATATTGGTGGCGCACGACGAACTGGATGTGGTGCCCGGCGAAGTCAAGCTCAAATTTGGCGGTAGCCACGCAGGCCACAACGGTCTGCGCGACATCCATGCGCAGCTGGGTACAGGGGACTACTGGCGCCTGCGCCTGGGCGTGGGTCATCCCGGTGTGAAATCGGAAGTGGTGAACTGGGTGCTGAAAAAGCCATCGCTGGACCACCGTATCGCCATCGACCAATGTATTGACCGCTCCCTCAAGGCTCTGCCCCATTTGCTGGCTGGCGAGATGGACAAAGCCACCATGCTGATCCACACCAGCAAGCCACCGCGCCCCAAGCCGCCTCGCCCACCTGTCGATAGCCCGGCTCCCGTACCGTCCCCCCCTCTTGTGGAGTAACACCATGCCACCCCTTGCGAAGTTCGCTCTATTTTTGATAGCTGCTTGCGCAGTATCCACGGGGGCTATAGCCCAAAAAGTCTATAAATGTGGCAGCAACTATAGCCAAATCCCCTGCCCGGACGGCGTCACGATTGAAGCAGAAGACGCCCGGACCAAGGCACAAAAATCTGCAGCCACGCAAAACAGCAAAAGCCAGGCGCGGCAAGCAGAATCACTAGAGAAAGAACGGCTGAAGGATGAGGCCCAAGCCCGGGCGACTGACCAAGCATGGGCCAAGGCCCAGCATAAGAAAGAGCCATCCGACAGCAAGCCCAAGAGCAAGAAGAACAGCAAAGAGCCTGAGTACTTCACCGCCAAACCACCGCCGCCCGTAAAACAATAAGGCCGCACATGCGGCCTGGGCTGGGTAAGTGCGTGTGGCGCTCAGGCCGCCGGAGGAGCAGAAGTCACGGACCCACCCTGGGCCTGTAAACGGCGGTATTTCTGCAGAAGCGTCTCGCGGTCTTCCACAAACGCCGGGTTCACCGGAATGCAGGACACGGGGCAGACCTGCACACACTGCGGCTCATCGAAATGGCCCACGCACTCCGTGCATTTGTGAGGGTCAATCTCATAAATCTGCTCGCCCATGTAAATCGCCTCGTTCGGGCACTCGGGCTCACACACATCACAGTTGATGCATTCGTCGGTAATTAACAGTGCCACGGCAGTTCACGCTCCATGGCCAAATTATCGCCGCAGGGGGTTCAAACCCCTTCTGCATCCACGGGTTTGACGATCACCACCGGCACCGTGCTGGCGTGCAGCACCTCGTTGGACACCGAGCCCAGCATGGCGCTGCGCAAGGCGCTGGCGCCACGTGCGCCCATGATCACCATGTCGCAAGCAAAGCGTTCCGAAATGTCGATCAGCGTATGCGCCGGATCCCCCTTGGCCACCTCGCACTCGTAGTCCACCCCCGCGGCATCGAGCATGTCGCGTGCGGGCTGCAATGCGTGCAGGCCCGCTTCGGCACTCACGTGGTCAATCACATCGGGATCATGGGCCACCAGCATCTCGTAGAGGCTGGCGGGCTCCTGCACATTGGCCAGCACCGCAGACAGGTGCATGCCCTCCCGGCGCATGCGCAGCGCCAGGCGAACGGCCTCCATCGACAACTCCGAACCATCCACTGGCAACAGAACTTTCATGGCGACCTCCTTACGGCGTCAGTTGGCTAACTTCTCCATCAAGCGGGCATGGACCACGGGGGCCACGAACGGGGCAACGTCTCCCTTGAGCGTGGCGATCTCCCGTACCAGCGTACTCGAGATGAACTGATAACGCGAGTCCGGCGTAAGAATGACGGTTTCGACCTCGGGCGCCAGCGCCTTGTTCATGCCCGCGAGCTGGGCCTCATAGTCAAAGTCGGTCACGGAGCGCACGCCGCGCACCATGGCCTTGGCGCCATGGCTTACCGCAAAGTCACGCACCAAGCCGGTAAAGCTTTCCACCTGCACGTTGTCCAACGGCGCAAACACATCGCGCACCATGGCCAGACGCTCTTCCAGCGTGAACATGGTTTTCTTGTGGTGGGCCATCGCTACCGCCACGATGACGGTGCCAAACAGCCGCGCCGAGCGGCGGATCAGGTCCTGGTGGCCCAGGGTGATGGGGTCGAAGGTGCCAGGGAACACGGCAATCACAGAATTGGGCATGGGCGCTCCAGACGGATAGGCAGAATTATGCGGCGCTGCGCTTGAGCAGGTGGGCGTGCACCGCGCCGGCTTTGAGGTGCCGGTGCACGCTCAGCCCCACGGCGCTCAGCAATTCGTCGGTGTACGCGGTAGGCGATTCCAGATAGACCCAGCCCTCAGGCGCCAGCGCACGCACACAGGCGCCCAGCGCGGGCTCAAACAAGGGCGCATCAAACGGCGGATCGATGAAGATCACGTCCAGGCTGCCGGGCGCAGCCTGGCGGATGGCGGACACGCCGTCGCCGCGCACCACATGCACCGGGCTGGCCTGCAGCTGCGCCTGGGTCTTTTTGAGCTGCTCCACCAGCGCACCGTCCTGCTCCACCAACTGCACTTCTTGGGCACCGCGGGAGGCCGCTTCAAAGCCCAGCGCGCCGGTGCCGGCAAAGGCGTCCAGGCAGCGCAGGCCACTCAGGTCCTGGCCCAGCCAGTTGAAGACGGTTTCGCGCACACGGTCGGGCGTGGGGCGCAGGCCGGCCTTGTCGGCCACCTTGAGTTTGGTGCGCTTCCACAGCCCGCCAATGATGCGGATCTCGTGGGTCTGGGCGGCGCGGGGCCGGGGGGGGCGTTTGGCGGTATTCGGAGAGGTAGCTTTGGCTTTCATGCGAGCAGCTTACCGCAAGGGCTTCCGCCAAGTGCGCGGTCATGTTTGGTAACAAATTGCCTAGTACTAACCCTAGGTTCACCCCGCACAATGGACGACCCATGACGTCCCTGTTTGCCCTCTTCCGATTCGAGGCTTTGGCTTTGCTGCTGGCAGCACTCAGCCTGGCCGTATCGCCCTACCTGGCTTGGCTTCCTGTGGCTTGGGCACTGGTTCGTTTGGGCCTGCGGCTGCGCATGGCGCTGGACCAACAAACCGTGCTGCAACGCGAGCTAGCCGCCATGGAACGGACGACCCAGCAGCTTAAGAACCAAGCCTTCACCGATGGCCTAACCGGCCTGGCCAACCGCTTGCTGCTGGCTGACCGCTTTCAGCTGACGCTGGAGCGATCCAAACGCAAGCGCGTGGAATTTGCATTGCTGATGGTGGACCTTAATGGCTTCAAGGTGATCAACGACCACTACGGCCACGCTGCAGGCGACATCGTGCTGCGCACCGTGGCCCAGCGCCTGGTGGCAGCTGTACGCGCATCCGACACCGTGGCCCGCATTGGTGGGGACGAATTTGTGCTGCTGATCGAGTCGTTTGACGACCCCGACGAACTGGTCCACATTGGCCGCAAACTGATTGCCACCATTGCGGAAGACATTACCCTGCCCAACGGTAGCAACGTGACCGTGGGCGCAAGCGTGGGCTTTGGCCTGTTCCCGCGCCACGGTGCGGACCTGGAGGGCCTGCTGCAAACCGCCGACGAAGGCATGTACGACTGCAAGGCCTCGGGCCTGATGGCGCTGCGCTAAGCGCCTGTTGAACGCTGCGCGCTCAGGGCGCGCCAAGCACCACCGTGGCAATGCTCTGCGGCTGGAGCACGCGGGCAAAGGCGGTGCGCACATCGGTCACACGGACCGCCTCCACGCGCTGGGTCCAGCGGTCCAAATAATCGAGCGGCAGACCATTCCAGGCGATGTTGGCCACGTTGTCCAGCAGTTTCTTGTTGCTGTCCAGGCGCAGCGCAAAGCCCCCCACCAGGTTGTCTTTGGCCGCCTGCAGTTCTTTCTCGGTCGGGCCCTGGTCCACAAACTTGGCCAGCACTTCGCGCACCAGGCCCAGCGCCTGGTCGGCCTGGTCCGGCCGGGTCTGCAGGCCGATAGTGAAGGCGCCCGCATGCAAGCCGGGCGAAAAGCTGCTGTAGACGCTGTAGGTCAGGCCACGCTTCTCGCGCACCTCTTCGGTCAGGCGTGCGGTGAAACCGCCGCCGCCCAGGATGTGGTTGCCCACCAGCAAGGCGAAGAAGTCAGGGTCGTTGCGCTTGTAGCCAGGCTGACCCAACAACACCTGGGCCTGGGCCGATGCGAAGGGGATGCGCTGCTCCGAGGCGGCCGTCAGTGGCTGCACCTCAGGCACCACCGGCTGCGCTGTGCACGCGGTCTTGGGCAGGCGGGCCAGCAGGCGCGTGACTAGCGCATCGGCTTGGGCACGGGTCAGCGCCCCCACGATGCTCACACGGGCGTCGCAGGCCCGCAACGCCGTGGCGTGCAGTGTGCGCAGGTCTTGCACGCTGGTGCGCAGCAGACTTTCTTCCGTCATTTCCCAACCGTAGGGGTGGCTGCCATACACCGCACGGCTGAGAGCGCGTGCTGCCAGCGTGGCCGGGCGGGTGTTGGCCTCCTTGAGGCTGGCCATCAGCTTGGGCCGATCGCGCAACCAAGGGGCTTCAGGGAAGGATGGCTCGCCCAGCTGGCGCGCAGCCAGCACCACGGCCTTGTCCAGCAGGTCCGGGTAGGTCAGGCTGCGCAGGGCAAAGCTCATGCGGTCAGCGCTTGCACCGCCCCCAAACGAGGCTCCCAGGTCGGCCCAAGCCTCGCTGAGCTGGTGCTCGTCCAGCGCAGGTTCGGTGGCCGTGGCCCGTACGCCGTTGGACGTGCTGGAGGCCATCAGGTTGGCCAGCCCCGGCTTGTCGGCCGGGTCGCGGCGCCCTCCGGCGTCCAAGTCAATTTGCAGGTCCACCATGGGAATCGCCGGGCTCTCCACCAGGTAGACACGCACCCCGCTGGGCTGCGTCCAGTGCTGGATAGGAATGCCCGCCCATGCAAAACTAGTGCAAAAAAGGGCTGCAACCCCCGTGATAACTGCGCGAACAGCTATGAATTTAATAGTAATCATGGCGATACGTCAGCTTAGTGGCGTGCACCGGCCAGCGACTGGCGGGGTTTGCGGGTCTTGTCCACGGGCTGGGGCAAGAGCGTGGCCACGGTGAGGGCATCGTCGCCAAAGTACTTGGCCGCCACGGCCTGCACCTGGGCGGCAGTGACAGTGCGCAGGCGCTCCAGCAGGCGCTGGTCACTGCCCAAGGGGTAGCCGTTGATCCAGCCCACCCCTAGAGCACGGGCCTGGTTGAATACGCTGTCTTGCCGGTACACCTCGCCCGCCACCCATTGGTTTTTCACCCGGTTCAGCTCGGCCGGGGTCACCCCGTCTTTTGCCACCCGCGCGACCTGGGCGCGCAGGGCTTGTTCCACGTCGGCAGCAGTTTTACCGGCAGCGGGCACGCCGTAGAGTGTGAAGAGCTGCGGGCCGCGAGCAGTGAGGCTGTAGTACGCCCCGACGTTGTCAGCCACAGGGTTGGCGTCCAGCGTGAGCGTGCGCGGCAGGCGTGCACCGTCAAAGCCGCTGAGCACAGCGGACAGGACCGTCAGGGCCAGGCTGTCATCGGCCGCAGGCCCAGCTTCGGCGAGGGCGGCGGGGGTTAGGCCCGGCGCCTTGAAGGCCAGCGCCACATAGGCCTGTTCGGCCGGGGCTTTGAAGTCCATGCGGCGCAGCCCCTCTTGCGCGGGCTCCTCGCGCGGCTTGCGGCTTGGCACGGCGCGGGTGGACAGGCTGCCGTAGTAACGTTCGGCCAAGGCGCGCACCTGGTCCACGTCCACATCACCGGCCACCACCACGGCCGCATTGGCTGGGGTGTACCAGCGCTGGTAGAAGTCGCGCGCGTCTTGCGCAGTCAGCGCGTCCAAGTCACTCATCCAACCCACAATGGGGCGGCGGTAAGGGTGGGCCAGGTAGATCTGGGCCGACATGGCCTCGTGCAGACGAGCGTGGGGGTTGTCATCGGTGCGCATGCGGCGCTCTTCCTTCACCACCTCCAGCTCCTTGGCAAACACCGCGTCGCTCCACTGATTGTTGGCAAAACGGTCCGCCTCCAGGCGCATTACGTCTTCCAGCTTCGCCGACGGGATCTGCTGGTAGTAGCCCGTGTAGTCCTTGCTGGTGAAGGCATTTTCACGCCCGCCCAGCGCCGCCACCTGGCGCGAAAAATCCCCAGCCTTTACGGTAGGCGTGCCCTTGAACATCATGTGCTCCAGCACGTGGGCCACACCACTAGTGCCATCCACCTCGTCCATGGAACCCACGCGCACCCACAGCATGTGCACCGCCGTGGGGGCGCGCCGGTCAGGTTTGACGATAAGCGCCATGCCGTTTTTCAGCGTGAACTGCTGGGCCTCAGCGGGCGTAGCAGCGTGGGCGCGGTGGATGAGCGTGAGGGCGAGAAGCGCGAGCGCCAAGGGCAAACTGCAGGCAGCCACGCGCCGCCCCAGCCTGTGGAATGGGTGTTTCATAGAATGCTGTGATTCTAAGAACGCCCCACATGTTCAGTTTTTTCAAGAAAAAGTTCTCCTCCGCCCCTGCACCCGCCACGACCGAGGTGCCCAGCGCCCCTGCGGTCCAGGCGCCAGCCGCAGCGCCCACCGTAGCAGAAGTGCCGCTTCCCCCGCCTGCAGCCCCTCTGCCGACCAGCTCCCTGATTGGTAGCGCGCTGGTGGCGCCCATCGCCATCCCCGAGCCCAGCGCCACCCCGCCCGAGCGGCAAAAATGGCTGGACAAACTCAAGGCCGGCTTGGGCAAGACTGCCAGCAGCATCTCGGGCGTGTTTGGTGGCAGCCAGATTGACGAGGCGCTGTACGAAGACCTGGAAGGCGCTTTGCTCATGGCCGATGCCGGCGTGGCCGCTACCGAACACCTGACCAGCGCCCTGCGCAAAAAGGTCAAAGCCAGTGGCGTCACCCACCCCACCGCGCTCAAGAACATCCTGATCGCCGAACTAACCGAACTGCTGCACCCCCTGCAAAAGCCGCTGGTGATTGGCCAGCACACGCCCACCGTCATCATGGTGGCGGGCGTCAACGGCGCGGGCAAGACCACCAGCATTGGCAAGCTCACCAAACACCTGGCCGACAGCAATGCCAGCGTGCTGCTGGCGGCGGCCGATACCTTCCGCGCCGCAGCGCGTGAGCAGCTCACCGTCTGGGCCGACCGCAATACGGTGGAGATCGTCAGCCAGGAAGGCGGCGACCCCGCAGCCGTGAGTTACGACTCGGTGACCGCCGGCAAGGCACGCGGCAAGGACGTAGTACTCATTGACACCGCAGGCCGCCTGCCCACGCAGTTGCACCTGATGGAAGAGCTGAAGAAAATCAAACGTGTGATTGGCAAGGCCGAGAGCACGGCCCCGCACGAAGTGCTTTTGGTCATTGACGGGAACACCGGGCAAAACGCTGTGGCCCAAGTCAAGGCCTTTGACGACGCGCTGGGCCTTACCGGTCTCATCGTCACCAAGCTGGACGGCACCGCCAAGGGCGGCGTGCTGGCCGCCATTGCGCGCGAACGGCCAATTCCCGTGTACTTCATCGGTGTCGGCGAAAAACTCGACGAGCTGGAAACCTTCAATGCCCGCGAGTTTGCGCAGGCACTGCTCGCCTAGGCCTGCGTGTAAGAAATACGTACCACGCTCGACCAACCCCATTCACTACTCTGCCCGCACCATGACACCAGCTCTTTCTCGCCGCCAAGTTCTCGCCCTATCGGGTGCCGCATTTGCCACGCCTGCCTTTGCCCAAAACACACCGGCTTGGAGCGCCATCGAGACCAAGGCCAAAGGCCAGACGGTGTATTTCAACGCCTGGGGTGGTGCAGAGAACATCAACGCTTACATCCGGTGGGCCGCGACCGAAGTGGAAAAGCGCTTTGGCGTGAAGGTGGAACATGTCAAGGTGACCGACACCGCCGATGTGGTGAAACGGGTGCGCAGCGAAAAGGCAGCGGGCAAGATGGCCGGTACGGTGGACCTGGTGTGGATCAATGGCGAGAACTTCTTGAGCATGAAGCGCGAAGGCCTTTTGTTTGGCCCCTTTGCTGAGCGCCTGCCCGCCTATGCCAAGGTGGACGTGCAAGGTAAGCCCACGACACGCATGGACTTCTCGGAGCCTGTGGACGGCATGGAAGCCCCTTGGGGCATGGCCCAACTCACCTTCATGGCGGACCGCAAGCGCACCCCTAAGCCCCCCAGAAGCCTGGCCGAGCTGCAAGCCTTCGCCAAAGCCAACCCGGGCCGCGTGACCTACCCACGCCCCCCCAACTTTCATGGCACTACCTTCCTGAAACAGCTGCTGCTGGACAGCAGCGAGTACCGCAGCGCCTTTTACAAACCCGTGGTCATGGAGTCGTTTGCCAAAGCGACGGCCCCCCTGTGGGCCACACTGGACCAGCTGCACCCCCACCTGTGGCGGGCAGGCAAGCAGTTTCCACAAAACGCCGAAGCCATGCGCCAAATGCTGGCCGATGGCGAGCTGCACCTGGCATTGACCTTCAACCCCAACGATGCGGCCAACGAAATTGCTGCGAATCGCCTTGCCGATAGCGTGATTAGCTACCAATTTGATAGCGGAACAATTGGCAACACCCACTTTGTGGCGATTCCGGTCAACGCCTCGGCGCCCGAGGGTGCGCAGGTGTTTGCCAATTTCTTGCTCAGCGCCGAAGCCCAGGCCCGCAAGGCAGACATTGCCATCTGGGGTGACCCTACCGTGCTGGCATTGGACAAACTGAGCCCCCCGGAACGCGCGCGATTTGCCGCCAAGCCCTTGCCAGGCCAGGTAGAGAAGAGTGCACCGGCTATTCCCGAACCGCACGGCAGCTGGGTGGATCCGTTGGAGAAGGAATGGACCCGGCGCTACGGCGCTTAGTCCACAATGGCGGGCATGTCTGACACTGTCCCGCACACCGAAGCGCCGGCCCCGTCGGCACGACATATCCAGCGCCAACACACCGCCGCCTTGGCGACCGTGATGGCGGTTTTCACCATTGCCCTGCTGGCCTACGGCTGGAGCGTGTACGCGCGCCAGCGTGCCGCCCTGTGGTGGAGCCTGAGCAGCCAGGGTGAGCAAATGCAGCTGGCTCTGAACGATACCCTGGATGTGGCGCGCAGCCATGTGGGCGGTATGCGCCTGTCCACCGAGCGCAACCTGCGCCAGCCCCTGCTCAGCGACAACAGCTTGGTCGACCGCCTGGAGCGGCGCAACCTGGCGCCGCTGCGTGACGCGCCTTGGGACCGACTGCCACAAGACCTGGTGAAAGACGTGGGCGCGGTGCACGTGGACCCCGGCGCTGATGCCACGGCTTACCGCCGTGGCGTAGAAGCCCCACTGGGCGCACTGGCCCAGGTGGCCGCGTCGCACAGCCAGCACCAGCGGCTGCAATGGAGCTACTTCTACGACGCACAAAAGCAATGGCGCTGGGTGTATCCGGCCCAATCGCGCGAGGAATTGATTACCGCCACCGGCCAGACCGAGATGGCTGCTGCCCTGGCCACGTTGTGGGATGCGGGGGGCACCCATCCTCTGGACGCCGCGGGTCCCACGCGCAACCCGCAAAAAGAACTGGTGTGGACTGGCGCCCACACCGACCCGATCAAGAAAACCGCTGTGGTGTCGGTGTTGGCACCGATCTACAACGCTGAGCGGTATGTGGGCCTGGTAGGTGCGGACCTGACGCTGGACGCCCTGAACGCCGTACTGCTGCAACGCGCCCTGCCCATGGGCCAGGCGTGGGTCGTTAATGGCCAAGGACAGGTGCTGGCCACGAGTGACACCAAAGCGCTACCCTTGCCTGCAGGCCCCTATACGCCGGAAGCGGGCTGGTTGCGCTTTGCCCTGCGCGGTACTGACTGGAGCCTGCTGGTGCATGCGCCTGGCAGCGTGGTGGCACGCAAAACGCTGATACAAATGGTGCCCATGTTGGCCACGGGTGTAACGGGCCTGCTGGCGCTGCTGGGGGCCTGCCTGTGGCTGAACCGGCGCTTCACCCAACCCGCCCTGCAACTGGCCGACTACGTGCAGCAAACCGAAGGCCCCACCATCAAACGGCCACCGCCCGTGCCGCCACTCTGGAAGCCTTGGTTTGACCGCGTCGCCCGCCTGGCCCTGCAACGTCGTGACCAGGTTATGGGAGCCCACCAGCGCACCACACAACTGGAAAACCAGGCCGCCCAGCACATGGTGGACATGCGCAATGCCGCCGCCGAACACGAAGCCCAGATGGCCACCCGCGCCGGCGAGCTACGTAGCGCCTACGCCCAACTGAGCGCCGCGCTGGCCGACGCGCAGGCTGCACAAGGCGCAGCCAAAAAATCAGCCCGCCCCAACCCCTTGCCTGAATAATGCGTCGCCCAGGCGGCAGACCGCCGGGCTTGGTGCGCGCACAATAAGCGCTCTTTGAGGGGAGAGACACGCCATGAAAAAAATAGCACTGTGTGTAATCACGCTGGTGGCCTTGGCCACCTCGTACCTGCTGGCCTGGCCCGTGCCCATTAACCCAGTGGTGTGGGAGGCGCCTGCTGCACCGGGCTACACCGGCGCCCATGCGGTCAACAGCAAGTTGGCGAATCTTCAAATCATCGACCTGAACGGTGAAGTGGGGCCCGAACACATCCAGTTCGGACCAGATGGCAAGCTCTACACCACCGTGCTCAGCGGCAACATCTTGCGCATGAACGCCGACGGCTCGGGCCAGGAAGTGTTTGCCAATACCGGAGGGCGCGTGCTGGGCTTTGACTTTGACGCACGGGGCAATCTGATTGCGGCTGATGCGATGAAGGGCCTGCTGTCGATTGCGCCCGATGCCAAGGTCACCGTACTCACCGACTGGGTGAATGCAGACCCCATCCGCTATGCCGATGCCGTGGTGGTTGCCAAGAATGGCAAGATGTATTTCAGCGATGCCTCCACCCGGTTTGCCCCCAAAGACTGGGGCGGCACTTTTGAGGCCAGCGTACTGGACATCCTGGAACAAGCCAGCACGGGCCGTATCCTCGAATACGACCCTGCGACCAAGGCCACGCGTGTGGTGGCCAGTGGCATCAGCTTTGCCAATGGCGTGGCGCTCAGCCAAGACGAACAGACCCTGTTTGTCAACGAAACCGGCAAGTACCGCGTGTGGAAGATTGCGGTGACCTCCAACCACCTGGACCTTAGCACCTTGGCCGCACAACCCAGTGCCCAGGCCCGCGTGTTGCTGGATAACCTGCCTGGCTACCCCGACAACCTGATGCGCGGCCTGGACGGCAAGATCTGGCTGGGCCTGGCCAAGCCCCGCAACCCCACCATCGACAAGCTGGCACAAAAGCCCTGGTTGCGCAGCCTGACGCTGCGCCTGCCACGCGCGCTCTGGCCCATCCCCAAGGCCTACGGCCATGTGATCGCCTTCACTGAAGATGGCAAAGTAGTGGCAGACCTGCAGGACCCCAGCGGCAGCTACCCCGAAACCACGGCCATCACCGAGACCCAAGACCGCCTCTATGTGCAGAGCCTGCACGCCCACGGGCTGGGCTGGTTGCCCAAGTAAATCGAATTACTGCACCAGCCCGGCAACGGCGGGCTGCGGTTCGCGCTTGGCAGTCACCGCGCTGCCGGCCGCGGCGCCTATGATGCACACAATCGCCCACCACTGCGGCGCGCTGAGTTGTTCATTCAACATCACGAGCCCCAGCAAGGCCGCCACCGCAGGCTCCATGCTGGTCATGATGCCGAAGGCCTCCTGAGGCAATCGTTTGAGGGCGACCATTTCGAGGGAAATGGGGATGGCGCTGGAAATGGCGGCCACCACCAGCCCGATCAGCAAAACCTGAGGCTCCAACAAGGCAGCGCCCGCGTGCCAGATGCCGAAGGGCACCACGGTGATGGCAGCGACCGTGAGGCCCAGCGCCACCGAATGCCCGGCATGCAAGTGGCCCAGGCGCTTGCCGAACACGATGTAGGCACCCCAGAACGCAGCCGCGGCCAATGCATACAGCACACCGGTCACGTCCAGCGCCTGTACAGGGCCGACCAATGGGAGCAGCAAACCCAGCCCTACGATAGCCAGAGCCAGCCACACAAAGTCCACCGGTTTGCGCGACGCATACAACGCCACCGCCAAAGGCCCGGAAAACTCTATGGCCACTGCAATACCAAACGGGATGGTGCGCAAGGACATATAGAACAACAGGTTCATCAGACCCAGCGCCACGCCATAGCGCAGCAAAGACATGCGATCCGCTGGCGCAAGGGCCCAGCGCCAGGGCCGCCAGATTAGCAAAAGCAACAGGGCCGAAAAACCCACGCGCAAGGCCGTGGTCCCCAAAGACCCGACGACAGGAAACAGCTGCTTGGCAATCGACGTGCCCAGCCCCAAGGCGGTGACAGAACCCAAAACCGCCAGCAAAGGCAGCACATGATGCAAACGGTGTGAAGACATGCCCCGACGATAACCGCTGCAACTCAGGTATAAACCCGTCTCCCCCAATCGACTACCCAATCCCGCGCCATGACTGCCCTGCTCTCTTGCATCGAACTCGAATCCGCCCCCAACCCCACGGCAGCTGTCATCTGGATGCACGGGCTGGGCGCCACCAGCGATGACTTTGCAGGCCTGGTGCCCGAGCTGGACCTGGAGGGCTGCCAGCCCATCCGCTTTGTGTTTCCCCAGGCGCCCAGCATCCCCATCACTATCAATGGCGGCTACGTGATGCCCGGCTGGTACGACCTGTATGGCATGGACCTGGTGAGTAAGCAGGATGCGGCCGGCATCCAGCGGTCTGAGGCGCAAATTCGCGCACTGGTAGACCGCGAAGTGGCACGCGGTATTCCGACGGAGCGCATCGTACTGGCGGGCTTCAGCCAAGGCTGCGCCATGGCACTGCACACCGCACTGCGCCTGCCCCACACAATTGCCGGCGTGATGGCCCTGTCCGGCTACCTGCCGCTGGCAGACCGCTTTGCCACCGAGCGCAACGTCGCTAATGCGAGCACCCCCATTTTCATGGCCCACGGCACCCAGGACCCGGTGGTCATCCTGAAGCGCGGTGAAGACTCGCGCGACGCCTTGGCCGCCATGGGCCACAAGGTCCAATGGCACACCTACCCCATGCCCCACAGCGTGCACCCGCGTGAAGTGGCAGATATTGCCGCCTTCCTCAAGCAAGTGTTGCCCGCGTAATGGGTACTGCGCGCCCCCTTGTGCTGGGCATTGACTTTGGCACCTCCAACTCTGCTTGTGCCCTGATTGATGCGCACGGCGCCCTGCAGGTCATACCGCTCAACGGTGCCAAGGCCGAGATGCCAACCGCCCTGTTTTTTGCCAGCGAAACGCACACCGTGCTGTACGGCGCCGAGGCCATGCAAGCCTATTTGAATGGCACCGAAGGGCGCTTGCTGCGCTCGCTCAAAAGCCTGCTGGGCAGCGGGCTGATGGACGAGTACACCGCCGTGGGCGACAAGAGCATTCGCTTCTTTGACATCGTGGTGCTGTTCTTCAAAGAGCTCAAGCGCCGCTGCGAAGCGCATGTAGGCCAGCCGCTGACGCATGCCATGCTGGGCCGCCCTGTGCACTTTGTGGATGACAATGCCGAGCGCGACCAGTTGGCCCAAGAAACCCTGGGTCGCGCGGCCACAGAGGCTGGCTTCACCCATATCGCCTACCAGCTCGAACCCATTGCCGCCGCGCTGGACTACGAGCAGCGCGTAGCGCAGGAGACCACAGCGCTGGTGGTGGACATTGGCGGCGGCACGTCCGACTTCACTGTCATCCGCCTCAACCCCGCGCGCGGCACGCAGGCCGACCGCAGCGCCGACATTCTGGCCACCACCGGCGTACACATCGGCGGCACCGACTTTGACCGCCTGCTGGACCTGGCCACCGTGATGCCGTTTCTCGGCTACAAGCACGTGGGCACCGGTGGGCGCATTGTGCCCAGCAGCGTGTTTTTTGACCTCAGCACCTGGCACCTGATCCACCAGGCCTACACGCGCAAAGCCATGCACTTTGCCAAGGAGCTGTGGACGGACTACACCGACCAGTCCCTGCACCGTCGCCTGATGGACGCGCTGGAAGAGCAGCACGGACACCGCATGCTGGCCAGTGTGGAAGCCGCCAAGATTGCCTGCTCCATCAGCGGCCAGAGCGCACCAGTGCAGCTGGATTTTCTGGACCGCAGCCTCAGCCCGGCCGTGGATGCGGCCGGCATGGAAGCAGCCCTGCACACCTCGATCGCACAAGTAGTGCAGTGCGCCCAAGACTGCGTGGCGGCTGCAGGCCTGAGCGCGGTGGACGCGGTGTACCTGACCGGTGGCTCATCCGCACTGCGCACCCTGATCGAGGCGCTGCGCCAAGCCATGCCAAATGCCACGCTGGTGGAAGGCAACCGCTTCGGTGGGGTGGCTGCGGGCCTGGCGTGGGCAGGTGCGGTACACGCGTATTGATTTGCTATGAATTCAGGAGCTTCTGGCGCACATTTCATGCCGCCCAGAAGCTGTTTTTGTGCATAAATCAATCTATTAGAGCGCAAGCTGCAGCTTGCTCACCAGCCTTTCAAAACGCGCACTGGGTAGCGACAACAAAGACGCACGCGCAACCCATCGCACTCCGCGCACTTCTTCCCACTGCGGGCTCAGGGGCGCTGTGGCATCGCCCGTGAACAGGTACAAAAAATCATGGTGCACATGCGCGTCCTCGCCTTTGGCCAGGTTGGCCGGGATTGCGTGGCTGTCGATGTCGATCAGCAACGCATCGCGCCCTGGGGCATGGGGCCCGCGTACATGAACACCCGTCTCTTCCGCCACCTCGCGGGCGGCAGACACATCCAAGCGGTCCAAACCCTCGTGGTGGCCACCGGGCTGCAACCAGCGGCGCAGGGTGCGGTGGTGGATGAGCAGCACCTTGTCAGCGGCCGCGTCGTAGACCAAGCCACTGGTGGTGATATGGCCTTGCATATGCCCCCTGGAGAACGGGTCTGCGGACGTATCGGCCAACAGGTCTGCAATGGCCTGCAAACCAGAGGCCTCCACCACAAAGCGATCCGCGTACTTTTGCAATTCAGCGCGCGCGTGGGCCCGGAGTTCGGCCGGGTTGGCCAGAGTTTCAGGAGGCATGCGTCGATGAATTCCGCTGCAGCTGTGCGCCCTTGCCACTATCGTCGCACGTCAAGACAAAGCTGCCGCGGATGCCACCACTGCTGACAAAGGGTACGAGCAACGTAGCAGGAAACTGGACCGTGCGTCCATCAGCGCAACGGGCTACGACATGGCGAACGTCGCCGCGGTAGTACGGCAGGTAGTCCTGGGCCGAGATGTGCAGACCGAATTCGAAACGAGGCATGAGCAGATGCTAGCGCCGATTGATCACCGCTGAAGAGAATACGAAATATATACAATACGCATATGTTTCATATAAAGACTTCTCATGGGTATTGTCAAAATTTCTGACCAGATGCACGAGAACTTGCGCGTGGCGGGCAGCGCGCTCTCTCGCTCCATCAACGCACAAGCCGAGCACTGGATGCGCGTGGGCATGCTGACCGAGATGTACCCCGAGCTCAACCATCGGGAGATCAGCCAGTTGCTGATTCGTGCCGAACTGGCTGGAGGTCTGGACATTGCCGGGGCGGTCGATGGCTTGGCGGGCAAGCCCCCCACTACAACACCTGCGGTGGCGGGCAAACATTGATGGTGCACGACGTCCCCCTCAAATCCGCTGCCGACATGGTCCCGTGCCGCCGGGCCGCACAGCTGGCCGCCGAGGTGCTGGCGATGATCGAACCCCATGTGGTGCCCGGCGTCAGCACCGAGGCGCTGGACCGCCTCTGCCACGACTACATCGTCAACGTGCAGGGCGCCATTCCCGCCAACCTCGGGTACATGGATTACCCCAAGACCATCCTCACCTCCGTCAACCACGTGGTGTGCCACGGCATACCGTCGGCCAAGCAGATTTTGAAAAAGGGCGACATCGTCAATATCGATGTGGCGGTCAACAAGGACGGCTGGTTTGGCGACACCAGCCGCATGTTTTTTGTCGGCGAGCCCAGCGCCCTGGCGCGCCGCCTGGTGGAAACCACGTACGAGGCCCTGCGTGCCGCCGTCCAGCAGGTGCGCCCCGGTGCCACGCTGGGCGATGTGGGCCACGCCATCCAGTCGGTGGCCCACCGCGAGCGCTTCAGCGTGGTGCGCGAATACTGCGGCCACGGCATTGGCACGATTTACCACGACGAACCGCAGGTGTTGCACTATGGCCAGCGCGGCCACGGCCTGGCGCTGGAGCCTGGCATGGTCTTCACCATCGAGCCCATGCTCAACGCTGGCGGCCGCAACACCCAAGAACTCGCCGACGGCTGGACCGTGGTGACCAAAGACCGGTCACTGTCTGCTCAGTGGGAGCACATGGTGGCAGTCACGGCAGAAGGTTATGAGGTGCTCACGGCCTGGCCAGGCGGCACTGGAGCCTACGCGCCCATTTGACGCAGAGGCCTAACGCTCGTAGGGCAACAACGCCTTGGCGGCCTCGATGCGGTCGCGCATCGCAACGCTCGGGTCATTCATCACCCGCACCAAGAATGCTTTGGCGCTCTGCGCTTGCATGTCGGCAACCGGGCCAAGCGGGGCAGCCAAAGTGACAGCAACGGCCGCCGCCGAAGATTCCTCCTTGTGGGGCACCGCATCCAGGCGCACCAACGCTTCCTGCCATTGGGGCGGTGTGATGGGAGAGATCCGCGACAGAATGTCCGCTTGCTGGTCTCGGTTGGGCGGAATGTCCAACCAAGGCTCTTCACCAAACACCGAGGCCAAATCGGCACTCACAAATGCGGACCAGTATCCCGTGTGGGCATCTACGGCAGGCACCGTGCGCGCAGGCGCAGCATTGCCTGCCGCCAGCGCTGCGTGGGAGGGGTACAGGCCCACGCGGCTGTCGGGGACGGCCGCGAGGTACTGCTGGCGCAGCGCTGCCAAAAAGTCCGCAGCCTCGCTGGACCGTACCGGCTGCGCCACCGAAAACCACAGCTGCAAACCATCGCGGCCCGAAATCGCGATGGCCGGCGCAGGCAACTCCAGTTCGCTCTGTACTGCGCGCCAAACGGTGGCCAAGACCGACCAGTCCCCAGGCCGTGCCAACTCCAGCACCATCGCCTTCACAGGGTCTGCAGGGAGATGTGTGTCCGGCGCCCCATAGAGGCGCGCAAATTCTGTGTTCAAACGGGTCATGGTGTGCGATAAAAAATGGAACGCGAGGACTGTGCGACAAGATTGGCGACAATACGGGCCTGGCTGGATCACTGGCCAGATTACAAAAGGAAAAACAATCCCATGGCAACTGCAAAAAAAGCGGCCCCCAAAGCCGCCGTCTCCTCCAAGAAAATCGCTTCTCCTGTGAAGGCAAAAAAGGCCGTCGTGTCCAAGGAAGCCAAGGCGATCGCCAAGCTGACCGAGAACATCGCCAAGCTGACTGAGCGCAAAAACAAGATCTCTGCCGAGATCAATGCCCTGCGTGACCAGCGCGCCGCCCTGAAGGCCACGCCTGCTGCTGCACCCGCAGCCCCGAAAGCCAAGGCTGCCGTCAAGCCCGCTGCCAAACCTGCAGCAAAGCCTGCGGCCAAACCAGCTGCGAAAGCGCCCGCCAAAAAAGCCAAGGCAGCCGCCAAGAAATAATCACCACGCGATTTTTCAAAAACAACAAGGGCCCCACGATGGGGCCCTTGTTGTTGGTGCGTCAGTTTGGTCTTAGCTGCACTTGGGGTCGCACACCGCTTGTGACTTGCCGATGAACTTGCGCGTCTTGAGTTCACTGCGGGGGCGATGCTTGCCGCACAGGAAACAGGACATGGTGGTGGCGCCCGGGCTGGATGAGGTCAGGAACGGAGATCCCCCGACCTTGGACTTGTATCGCAACCCGTCTTCCAGGATCTTGGTTTTATCTGCTGGCTTACTCATAACCCCGATTTTACGTCCTGGCTGGCCCGGATACTGCTTGCCCCCCCTGAAGCCAAACTGTCAGACACCCTTGGTAGTATGGGATTGACGTTTGAATCAAACCGAGAGGCTCCCCCTAATGCAAGCCATGTCTCCATCCGCCCGTGTGAACGCCACGCCTGAGAACAGCAGTCTGGACCACCGGGAAGCCGCCCGCTTTCGCTTCTGCTCCGGCCGCTGCCAGGGCGAACGCCCCCCGGAGGGCGGCGTGGAACTAGCACCCGGCCGCTGGCGCTGCAGCGTCTGCTGGATGGAGATAGCCCGAAAGCGGAGTTGAGGGTTTGGTGGCGTCGGGCACGCTAGTGACCGAAAGCAAAGTTCGGTAGTTTCAAACTGCGTGCTCGATAGCAAATATCTAGCATTGACACGCCAAGCCGGCAAGACGGACAGCCGTTATGCGGCGGAAGCCGTCATCCGGCGGTGTATGGCCCAGGCTGTAGGATTCAGATGAGTTTTATATACATTACTCGTTAAACCTCACTGAAACGACTATTCGACATGAAGCAAATCAAGGGCACCGGAATCCATAAAAACAGCGGCCTCAAAGCTGACTTCGCTGCAGAGTACCGCTTAGGTTTAGCAGGTGTTTCCTATTCCGGTGTGATTACGGTGGAGGGTTGTCCGCCGAGTCTCCAAGGTGGATTTATGAGTTGGAGTCGCCAAAGTATTCCGCCGGGGCGCGCAGTCGAACGTACCGTGCGTGAGTCAATCCAATTTCTTGATGTTGTTAAGCTTTTAGCTATGGGGAAGAGCAAGTGATGGTGAGGCTCAACCTGTCGGCGCGCGCGGACCAGCAATAACTGTTTGCCGCTACGCAACGTATGTCACTTGCCAGTTGCCTCCCGCGTCAATGACTGCTTCGGAGACCGGCGAAAGTCGGCAATCAGTCTGTAAACGCATTCGCGTAAGGAAGTAAGCAGACATCTGCTAAAGCCCGAAGCTGGATTTGGCTTCTTCCACGTCGTACCGAAAACAGCAGGCCTGCACTCAGCGGAAGCCTGGATGGTTGGATTCAGCAAGCAGCCCAAATTGCTATAAATTCAGGAGCTATTCGCGCATATTCCATGAGCCTACAGGCCGTTTTTATGCATAAAGAGCCCCCAGCACCCGTCAATACAGGCCGGGGTTGGGGGCACCTATCTCGCGACCGTTACATCAGAACTTGTAGCCGATGCCGAACGAGAACACGTTCTCCTTCAGGCTCGATGTGGTGCCGGTGGTAAAGGTCACATCGCGGAACTGGTTGAGGTCGTAGCCGGCTTGCCAGTACATGTTTTTGTCCAGCATCTGGCGCACGCCGATGCCGTAGCCCACGCCTTGCACATCGTTGGTGCTGCTGCCGTCGTTGGCGGCGGCGGAGCCGTAGATGGATGAGAGCTTGCCGTAGAGCTGGAAGTTGTTGACCAGCGCGAAGGTGGGAATCACGTCAATCGAGTAGCGGTTGTTGATGCTGGCCCCCGTGCCGTTGGCATAGGTGCCGGCCAGGTGGTTGCCCGAGCTGTAGCTGCCGCCCAGGCCAATAGCAAAGTTGGGGGCCAAGGCCCAGTCGTAGCGGGCTTGCAGGCCCAGCGCAGTGGTTTTGCCGGTGTCAGACGTTCCATCGGTGGCACTGGTTGAGCCGGTGGACAGTTCGGCGTTGGCGCCGATGCTGAAACCCGTCAGGTTGTCCGCAGGGCCCGCCGCGAAGGCGGAAGAAGCTGCAAATGCACCCAAGGCAATGGTCGTCAGAACAAGTTTTTTCATGGAGAAAACCGGGTTAAGGGTCCGAGTTAAGGGACCTCCATGGTCTGGGCTGCGTGTAAATCTGCGTTGGCTGCGGCGCAAAATCGCGTAAACAAGCATGCGGGCGCTGTAAAAGTTTGTGAAGCCACATCGCCCCACGCCTCCCGCACAAGCCCACGGCTTGCATACACTTGGCAACCTTTTGGAACCACCGCCCTACCGTGCAAGCCCTGCTCCACACCATCGCCACGATGCCCCTGCCCCAGGATGCCCAACGCATATTCCATGGCCGCGGCGGAATGCACCCTGGCTGCGAACAGTGGGCGCTGGATTTTTATCCGCCCGTGTGGGTGCTCACCAGCTTTGCGCCAGTGGACGACGACACACTCGCCACCCTGGGGGCGGCACTGGCAGCCCGCTGGGCCCAGATTGCGCCCGACCAGCCACTGAACTGGGTGTTCCAGTGCCGCGCCGAGGGGCACGCGGACACACGGCTCATGGCCGGTGCCGTGCCCGACCCACATGTGGTGACAGAGGACGGCACACAGTACAAGGTGCACGTGCTGCGCGGGCAAAACCACGGCCTGTTTCTCGACATGGCCGAGGGCAGGCGCTGGGTGCGCCAGCATGTAGCAGCACACCCCAAGACCTATGCCTTCAAGGTGCTCAACTTGTTTGCCTACACCTGCGCGTTCTCGGTGGTGGCGCTGCAGGCCGGCGCCCGTCAGGTGGTGAATGTAGACATGGCCCAGGGCGCACTGGCCATTGGCCAGCAGAACCACCGGCTCAACGGCTTCGACACGGGCGCGAGCTTTCTGGCGCACGATATTTTCAAGACCTGGGGCAAGATCACGCGCGGCGGGCCCTACGACCTGATTGTGTTGGACCCGCCCAGCTACCAGAAGGGCAGCTTTGTGGCCACCAAGGACTATGCGCGCCTGCTGCGCCGCCTGCCCGAGCTTCTGGCGCCCGACGGCCATGCACTGGTGTGCCTGAACGCACCCGAACTCGACACGGCGTTCCTGCAGACCCATATGCAGGAACAGGCGCCCGAACTGGCGTTGGTACAGCGCCTGCCCAACCCGCCCGCCTTTGCCGACGCCGCGCCCGAACGCGCACTCAAGGTGCTGGTGTACCGGGCGCCGGATCTGGCAAGCGCTTGAGTCTTTGGCGTATAAACCCGCATGCCCGCTACCGAACTCAAAGTCACCCCCGCCGGCACTGTGGCCGGCAAGCTGCTGCTCATCCCTACCGGACAAGAGGGCCCCTTGCTGCCCCATGTGCAAGACTGGGTCACCGCCAAACTCAAGGCCAAGCAGCCCGTCAAAGACGTGAGCAACACGGTGCTCGTCAAAGGCATCAAGCAGTGGTCGGCCTTTGAGGAAAAGGTGGGCGGCAAAAAGGTGCTGACTGTTTTTAAGATCACCTGAAGGGGCCAAGTCAGCCTCTGGGGTGAAGAGAGCCTGGGTGCTGGACGTTCTGCTCCGTGTCCCCCGCCCGCTGCGCGGGCTCCTCCTTGACCTGCGCAGAACGCCCAGCCCCCAGGCTCTCCGAGCGTTTGCGCGCAGCGGCTACCTCCAGTCCGCTAGCCCCAGAATGCGCTCGCCCAGCGGCGTGAGCGTGGCAGTGGCGTAATTCTTCTTTTCCCATTCGCGCGGATCACCCGGGAAGGCGTAGCCCTGCGGCGCTTCGCGTTCGCGCCAGGACGTGACGCGGGCATCGCGCAGCATGGCGTCGCCTTCGTTGGCGGGGGTGAAGGCGATGTACTGCGCCATGCGCACCAGGTGCTCGCTGGTGTTGGGGCGGATGCCGTGGGCCAGCAGGCTATTGAAGATCAGCAGGTCACCCGGCTGCATGGCGATGAACTCCACGGGCCAGGGCAGGCTGTCCACATCGGGGCGCCAGGGGTTGCGGTCGGCGGGTGCGGTCTTGCGCCATGCGTTGAAGTTCTTGAACAGCTCGGGGATGCACTGGAAGCCGCCGCTCTGCGGGCTGGTGGCCGACAGGGCCAGCACGCCCTGCACGTTCACCGGCAGCGGGTCCAGTGTGGTGTCGGCGTCCCAGTGGATGAAGCCGGTGAACTGGCGCGCGCCGCGGTTGGGCGTGTTGAGGTTGGCGCGGTCGATGCTGACCCACAGGTCTTCGCGGTCCCATATATCTACAAACGCGTCGTAGACGCGCTGGGTCTGGCGGTTGTTCCACAGCGTCTGGTGCTGGTAAGTCTCCACCATGCCCGAGCCGTTGAGTTCCTTCATCTCGTGGCCCCTCAGCTCGGCGCGGTTCCAGGTGCTCGGGTCGTTCGGATTCCAGTCCTGAAACTCCCACAGAAAGTCGGTAGTCGCCTTCACCTGCTCAGCTGGAATGGCCTGCTTGATGACCACATAGCCATAGGTTTGCCAGTGGGCAAAGTCGGCCTCAGACAGCACGCGCAGCGGCAGTTGTTTGCGGATGTCGCGCAGCTGTTCGTTGGCGGTGTACGAGAGGGTGGGGTTGCCGGGGCGTTGGTCGCCGTAGCGGTAGCGGTCGTTCATGGGGTCTCCTGCGTGGGTGTTATGGATGGAATGCATTGTGGAAACAGACACGCAGTGGCAGTGCCTGCAGACTGCTGCGTACTGATACGATTCTGACCAACATGCTCCGCTCAATGTCATGAAACCGCAGTTTGAACAGGTCACCGTGCCCGTGGGCGAGTCCTGGAGCCTGCTCTGGCGGGAACTGCCAGAGCTGCCCTTTCTGTGGCACTACCACCCCGAATTCGAGCTGACACTCACGCTCAACGCGCAGGGCCAGCGCTACGTGGGCGACAGCCTGGAAGACTTTGCCTCGGGCGACCTGGTGCTCACCGGCCCCAACCAGCCCCACACCTGGGCCGCGACCGAACGGCCTGACCCCAGCAAGCCCATGCTGGCCGTGGTGATGTGGTTCAGCAGCGACTGGCTGGAGCGCGCCATTGCCGGCTGGCCCGAGCTGGCGGCGCTGCGCACCCTATCGGCCCAGGCCGGGCGCGGACTCAAGTTCACGGACGCCGCACGCGCGCAGGTTCAGCCGCTGATCCTTGCACTGCAGGCGCAAGACCCGGCGCTGCGCCTACCCACACTGCTGCACATCCTGACCCTGCTGGCCAAGGACACAGCGGCCCGGCCACTGGCCACCCATGCCTACACACCTGCGGGCGACAAGGTGGGCCATCGCATCGCCAAAATCCTGGCCCGCCTGCACGCCCACGCGGCCGACACGGTGTCGGCCCCCGCCCTGGCCGAAGAGGTAGCCATGTCGGTGGGCGCCTTCCACCGCTTCTTCAAGCGCCACACCGGCATGACGGTGCTGGACTACGTGGCCCAATTGCGCATCGGCCAGGCCTGCCAGTTGCTGATTGCCACGCAACGCCCTATCAACGTGATTGCCAGCGATGTGGGTTACGGCACGCTGGCCCACTTCAACCGCCAGTTTCTGCAGCGCAAGGGTATGACGCCCCGCGCGTTTCGTGCCAGCTACCAGGGCGCGGCGGCATAACCGCCCGGCAGGTGGCAAGGTTCAGGACTTGCCTGCGGTAAAGCCGCCATCCACCAGCAGGTTGGCGCCGGTGATGAAGCTGGCCTCATCACTCAACAAAAACAGCACGGGGTTGGCCACCTCTTGGGGGCGGCCCAGGCGCCCAATGGGGTGCAAAGCAATCAGGCCTTGTTTCATGGCTGGGTCCAATCCGGCGAGCAGGGGTGTGTCGATGTAACCGGGCCCCACCGAGTTCACGCGCACGCCCTTGGCTGCAGCCTCCAGCGCCAAGGTGCGGGTCATGTTCACCACGCCACCCTTGGCCGTGGAGTAGGCGGCGGTCATGCTCTGACCCAACACCCCGAGAATGGACGCGCAATTGACAATGCTGCCGCTGCCCTGCGCGTACATCGGTCGCAGCGCAGCACGCGCCACGCGGAACACGCCCATCAGGTTGATGTCGATGATGCGCAGGAAGTCTTCGTCGGTGTACACGTCTGCCGGGCTCAGGCCGCCAATGCCTGCGTTGTTGAACACGCCGTCCAAGCGACCACAGGCTGCGACTGTGTCAGCGATGAGTTCGTCTACTTGCGAAGTGGATGCCATGTCTGCCGCCAAAAAGCGGCAGCGCCCGCCGTATCGCAAAGCCAGTGCGTCTGCCAGCGTCACCCCTTGAGAGCTGGGCAAATCGGCCATCACGACCTTGGCACCCTCTTGCAAACAGCGCTCGACCGTGGCCAACCCAATGCCACTGGCGCCTCCGGTGACCAGAATGCTCTTGCCTTGTAAACGCATGGTTTTCTCCTGATGTGTGTGAAGGATCGGTCCGACAATGCCGAGCGCTATCGTGTTCAACTGTTGCCTTCCTCACATTGATACAGCGCAGACAATGCGCTTGCGGCGCCACACCACAACGCTATATTTTTTATAGCTATTTGCGCAGTATCCATAAGCCAAATTGGCAAAAAGACTACTATTTCTCCATGCAGCTAGCCCACTCCGCCCACAGCCCCTCCGCAGCAATGGCGCTACTGCTGGCGGTGCTGCTGCCGTTGGGCTGGAGCCTGTGGGGTGCCATGGCTGCCGGGGTAGACACCCTGGCTTGGGCCGCCTTGGCACAGGCACCGCAGACCGTGACCGCCCTGGGCACCAGTGTGTGGACTGGGGTGGCGTCCACCCTGCTGGCAACCGCGGCGACAGCGGGCATCTTGGCAGCCACGGTGGGGCGGCTGCACAGTGCCACGCAAAGCAACCTGCTCACGCGCCTGCTGGCGCCCCTGTTGGCTGTGCCCCACGCGGCATTCGCGATTGGACTGCTGGCACTCTTGGCGCCCAGCGGCTGGCTGCTGCGCCTGCTCTCGCCCTGGGCTACCGGGTTCACCACACCACCGCCCTGGACCACCACGCAAGACCCCTGGGGCCTGGGCTTGATCGTGGTGCTGGTGTGCAAAGAGATCCCATTTCTGCTGTGGGCCGCGCTGGCCCACTTGCAGCGGCCGGATGTGGCACGCCGCCTGCAGCAGGAGCTGCGGCTGGCCCACACCCTGGGTTATGGCGCGCGCGCCGCGTGGTGGCGGGTGGGTTGGCCACAGCTGCTGCCGCGCCTGACTGCGCCTCTGCTGGCCGTGCTGGCCTATGGACTCACGGTCGTGGATGTAGCGCTGCTGATCGGCCCCACCACCCCACCGACCTTGGCGGTGCTGGCCTGGCAATGGCTGCAAGACGGTGACCTTGCGGTCAATGCGCAAGGCGCCGCTGCGGCCTGGCTATTGGCCGTGGTGCTGGCCCTGTGCACTGCGCTAGGTTGGGGACTGCTGCGTACCCCGTGGACGCGCAAGCGCTGGACACGTGGCGCCCCAGCGCATGGAACCAGTGCCCCCACAGCGAGTGGGTTGGCGTTCGCTTGGCTGGTAGCGGCGTACGGCGCCGTGATGCTGGCCCTGCTGCTAGGCAGCGTGATCGGACCCTGGCCGTTTCCGCAGTTATGGCCCGACGCCTTCACCTGGGCCGCCTGGCAAGGCGTAGCGCGCAGCAGTAACACCGTGTGGACCACCGTGTGGCTGGCACTGGCCAGCAGCGGTGCCGCGCTGCTGTGGGCCGTGGCCTGGCTGGAATGGGCACCCGCCCACTGGCAGTTACGTGCGCGCCCTGTGCTCATGCTGCCGCTGGTGCTGCCTGCGGTGTTGTGGGTGGTGGGCCTGCACCGGCTTAGCTTGGCGTGGGGCTTGGACACCACTGGCACCGGCCTGTGGCTGGCCCACACCCTGGCCGCATTGCCCTACGTGCTGATTGCACTGCAAGGCCCTTACCAGGGCTTTGACCCACGCCTGCGGCACGTGAGCGCCAGCCTGGGGCATGGCCGTGCGGTGTTTCTGTTGCGCGTGAAATGGCCACTCTTGCGCAGCGCCCTGGCAGCCAGCTTGGCCATCGGATTTTCCGTGAGCGTGGCGCAGTACTTGCCCACGCTGTATGTCGGCGCGGGACGCTTTGCCACGGTCACCACCGAGGCCGTGAACCTGGCCGCCGGTGGCCAGCGCTCGCTCACTGCAGCGTTTGCCTGGCTGCAGTGGCTGCTGCCGGTGGTGGTGTTTGCACTGGCAGCGCGCGTAGGACGCGCGCGACGCTTCTAGGCAGCGTGGGTGAGGCCCGTTTCATCCCAGCGTGGTGTCCAGCACCATCATCAATGCAAAGCCTGCCATCAGCCCCAAAGTGGCAGCGGTCTGGTGTCCGTTGCGGTGGGTTTCGGGAATCACCTCGTGCGACACCACAAACAGCATGGCGCCTGCAGCCAAGCCCAGGCCTACCGGGTAGGCCAGCGCAGAGCTGCCCACCAGGCTGATCCCGACCAAAGCGCCCAGCGGCTCCAAGAGGCCGCCCAAGGCTGCGATGCCCACCGCCTTACAGGCTGGCGTGCCAATGGAGCGCAAGGTCATCGCAACCGCCAGTCCTTCAGGAATATCTTGCAGTGCAATGGCGGTGGCCAGCGGCAAGCCCACCCCCAAGTCGCCTTGCGCAAATGCCACACCGACGGCCATGCCCTCGGGCAGGTTGTGGATGGCCACGGCGAACACAAACAACCACACGCGATTGCAACGCGCGTAGCCGGGACCACAAGGACCGCTGCTGTCGTGTTCATGCGGCGTGAAGGCGTCCAGCCCCAGCATCAGCAAGACCCCCAAGGCCATGCCCAGCACCACCAGCCCTGCACCCAAACCAGCATTGCCAGTGAGCTCTCGCCCGGCGGCAATGCCTGGCAACAGCAAGGAAAAAGCGGCAGCAGCCAGCATCATGCCGGCGGCCAGGCCCAGCATCACGTCCTCAGTCTTTTGCTGCAAGCTGCCAAATAACATTGCGGGCAATGCCCCCACGGTGGTAGCCACCAGACCTGCTGTGCCTCCCAACAATGCCCAGGCTACGAATTGGTGGTTCTGCCCCGCAGGCAGAACACCACCCTGGGCCCACAGAGCCAACAGGCCCAGCACCGCCACCCCCAAACCTGCCAGCGCCAATGGATGGGCACGGGCGTGCGCACCCAATGACTGGGACCAAGAGGTGGTGGTAGTGCTGTGCATGGGCAAATCTCGATGACAAGGTGACCGGTGGGCGACGTGGGAAAGATTGGATATTAGCCATTAACTATTCGCTTGAATATATTGATATTTTTAGGCTACCAATAGCCATATTCAATGGCTCCGCAGGCCGGGGCTATCATGCGAAGCCCTGCCTCTACCCCGTCCGCCCTGTGAGCACGCATCCGCCCGAACCACAACACTGGCACCAAGTGCCCCACGCACCAGCCCCTGGCACGGTGCTGAGCATGCTGGCGGCTGTGGCAGATGGCCAAGCACTGATGCAGGAGTTGCAAGCGCCCGCCGAAACATCCGGCCCCGGCTTCCGCTACCTGCTGCTGCGCAGTGGCACCACAGTGCGCGCCTATGTAAACCGCTGCGCCCACTTTGGGGTGCCCTTGGCCGCGCGGCAAGACCTGCTGCTCTTTGTGCCCCACACCAGTCTCACCTGCAATGTGCACTATGCGCGCTACCACTGGAGTGATGGCGCGTGTGCCAGTGGTGAGTGCGAGGGCGTGGGCCTGTTACCGATTCCGGTCATCGTGGATGCCCTCGGCCAGATTTGTGTGGCCCCCAGCCCATGAGCCTGCACATCCATATCACCCGCTTGGCCACGCCCACCACCACACTGGTGCAGAACCTGGAACTACGCATCGCCCCCGGCACCGTGCACACGCTGATGGGCGAAAGCGGCTCGGGCAAAAGCAGTGTGCTGGCAGCCGTGTGCGGCACGCTGGACGAAGCCCTGCAGTGCAACGGCACGGTGACGCTGAATGGTCAGCGCATCGACACCCTGCCCACGCAGGCCCGCAAGGTGGGCATCCTGTTTCAGGACGACCTGTTGTTTGCCCACATGACGGTGCGCGAGAACCTGCTGTTTGCCGTGCCCGCCGGGCCGCAGCCCGCGCGCGAAGCGCTGGTTCTGCAAGCACTGGCCGATGTGGAGATGGCCCCCGCACTGCACGCGGACCCGTCCACGCTCTCTGGGGGTCAGCGCGCCCGCGTGGCGCTGGCCCGCGCACTGCTGGCCCAGCCACAGGCGCTGCTGCTGGACGAGCCATTTTCCAAGCTCGACGCCGCGCTGCGCGGCCGTATGCGCGCGCTGGTATTTGGCCTGGTACAGAGCCGCCAAATTCCGGCCTTGCTGGTCACGCACGACGCCGCCGATGTGGCAGATGCACAGTGCCTGACCCAGCTGAGCCCGCCTGCTACCCTGTAAGAAAACACGGCTTTGGGCGACCAACAGACACCGTTTTGCTCCGCGTCCCCTAGACTGCCCCCATGCCCACCTCCTTTGCCCTGCCTTGTCTCCCATCTCTGCGCTGGATACTGGCTGCCCTGCTGGCCACTGCTGCGGCGCTGGCCGCCAACCCGGCCCACAGCCAAGCCACCGGCCCATCTTGGAGTAAAGGCAACACACTGTCGCTGAACGCCAGCGATGCCAAGGGGCAGCGCATCGATGTGGCCAAGCTGCGCCAGCAGGTGGTGGTGGTGTTTGTCTGGTCCACCGCCTGCGCCGTGTGCCGCGACAGCCTGCCAGAACTGCGCGCCAATGCAGCGGGCTGGCAAGCCAAGCCCTTCAGTTTGCTGGCAGTGAATGTGGATGCCCGCGCCGAGGATTGGAGTCGCTACGAAACCCTGGTGGGGCAAACGCTGATGCCGACCAAAAACTGGCAGTCGCTCCGGCTGGATGGTGCAGCACCCACAGGCCAGCGCCTGCCACTGACCCTGTTGGTGGACACCCGGGGCACAATCATTCAGCGCTTTGAAGGTCGCCTGGCCCCCGAGGTATGGGACGGTGTGGCCGAACTCCTGCCCTGAACCCCGCACGCCCCCATGCTCGACCGCTACGCCATCCCCCTGATCCGCCCGCCCCTCACCGCCACCGCCCGCCTGTTGGTACGCGCTGGACTGGGGGCCAACGCTGTTACCTTGCTGGGTTTTGGCATTGGTGTAACTGCTGCAATTTTGATAGCTGGCGGCGCATATGCCATGGGCGCTCTGGCCATTTTGGCCTCAAGACTATTTGACGGACTGGACGGGGCCGTGGCGCGCCAGACGCAGGCCACCGATGCGGGCGGCTTTCTCGACATTACGCTGGACTTCCTGTTTTACGCCAGCATTCCGCTGGCCTTTGCCGTGGCCAACCCGGCCGACCATGCGCTGCCTGCGGCGGTGCTGCTGGCGGCCTTCATGGGCACGGGTAGCAGTTTTCTGGCCTTTGCCGTGCTCGCCGCCAAGCGTGGCCTGCAAGACCTGGCCACACCGGGCAAGTCGTTTTATTTTTTGGGCGGGCTGACTGAGGCTACCGAAACGCTGGCCTTTTTTGTCGCCATGTGCCTGTGGCCTGCGCACTTTGCCACGCTGGCCTATGCCTTTGCCGCGCTGTGTGGCGTCACTATCGTCACCCGCATCTGGTGGGGCTGGAGAACCTTCCAATGAAGCTGTCCAAAGTCGTGCTGCTGGCCGTGGTGGCTGCCGCCATTGCTGCGTTTGTGTGGCTTGACCTGGGCCGCTTTCTGCGGCTGGACTATTTGCAGTCCAGCCAGGCGGCGTTTGCGGCTTTGTATGCCGAACAACCGTGGACGGTGCGGGCCACCTACTTCGCCATTTATGTGGCCGTGGCGGGCCTGTCCTTGCCCGGCGCGGCGATTGTGACGCTGGCGGGCGGCGGCATTTTTGGCCTGGCGTGGGGGCTGCTGCTGGTGTCGTTTGCGTCCAGCATCGGGGCCACCCTGTCGTTTCTGGCTGCGCGCTTTGTACTGCGCGATGTGGTGCAGGCGCGGTTTGGCAAGCGCCTGGCCGACATCAACGCGGGGGTCGAGCGGGAGGGTGCGCTCTACCTATTCAGCCTGCGCCTGATTCCCGTGGTGCCGTTTTTTGTGATCAACCTCGCCATGGGCCTGACCACGCTGCGCACCTGGACCTTTTATTGGGTCAGCCAACTCGGCATGCTGGCGGGTACTGCGGTGTACGTGAATGCGGGCACGCAACTGGCCGACATTCGCAGCCTGCAGGATGTGGCCAGCCCCGGCCTGTTGGGTGCACTGGTGTTGTTGGGCTTGTTCCCCTTACTCGCAAAAGCTTCCATGAACTTCATCCAGAAACGCAAGGTCTACGCACGCTGGAACGCCGTGCGTCCCAAGCAATTTGACCGCAACCTTATCGTCATTGGTGGTGGCGCAGGTGGCCTGGTCTCGGCCTATATCGCCGCTGCTGTCAAAGCCAAGGTCACGCTGGTGGAAGCCCACAAAATGGGCGGCGATTGCCTCAATTACGGCTGCGTGCCCAGCAAGGCCCTGATCAAAAGCGCCAAGCTGGCGCACCAGATGCAGCATGCGGAACGCTATGGTTTACATAGCAGCTTGCGCAGGGAGGACGGGGGCCAATCGCCATTTTCATTCAAAAAAGTGATGCAACGCATCCATGACGTGATTGCCGCCATCGAGCCGCACGACAGCGTGGAGCGCTACACCGGCCTGGGCGTGGAAGTGCTGCAGGGCTACGCCAAAATCATCAACCCGTGGACGGTGGAAGTTGCGCTCAACGACGGCGGCAAACAAACATTGACCACGCGCAGCATCGTGATCGCCGCAGGCGCACGGCCCTTCATTCCGCCCCTACCGGGTCTGGACGAGGTGGGCTATGTCACCAGCGATACGCTGTGGGACGCATTCGCCAAGCTGGACGAGGTGCCCCAGCGCCTGGTGGTGCTGGGTGGCGGACCGATTGGCTGCGAGTTGGCGCAGAGTTTTGCGCGCTTGGGCTCACACGTCACCCAGGTGGAGATGGCGCCGCGCATCATGGCGCGGGAAGACATGGAAGTGTCCGAACTGGCCGCCGCATCCCTGCGCGCCGATGGCGTGAACCTGCTCACCAGCCACAAGGCCTTGCGCTGCGAACTGGTGAATGGCGAGAAAGTGCTGGTGGTGGAGCACGCAGGCGTGGAAAAACACATCCCGTTCGACCAACTGCTGTGCGCCGTGGGCCGCACGGCGCGCCTCACAGGTTATGGCCTGGAAGAGCTGGGCATCCCCACCCACAAGACGGTGCAAACTAACGAGTACTTGCAAACCGTCTACCCCAATATCTACGCAGCTGGCGATGTGGCTGGACCCTACCAGTTCACACACACGGCGGCGCACCAGGCTTGGTATGCGGCGGTGAATGCGCTGTTTGGGGACTTCAAGAAATTCAAGGCCGACTACGCGGTCATCCCTTGGGCCACCTTCATCGACCCCGAAGTGGCGCGCGTGGGCCTCAACGAACAGGACGCCAAGGAACAAGGCATTGCCTACGAGGTCACCAAGTACGGCATCGACGACTTGGACCGTGCGATTGCAGACAGCGAGGCGCATGGTTTTGTGAAAGTACTGACCGTGCCGGGCAAAGACACCATCCTGGGCGTCACCATCGTCGGAACCCACGCGGGCGACCTGCTGGCCGAGTACGTGCTGGCCATGAAACACGGCCTGGGCCTCAACAAAATTCTGGGCACCATCCACACCTACCCCACACTGGCCGAGGCCAACAAATACGCAGCTGGTGAATGGAAGCGTGCGCACCAGCCACACACGCTGTTGGAGTGGGTGCGCAAGTTCCACGACTGGAAACGCAAATAAACCGATTGACGGCGCGGCACAATTCACGCCCATGCAAACGCTCACCGCCCCCATCGTCCGCGACATTGTGTTGGTGGGCGGCGGCCACAGCCATGTAGGGGTGCTGCGCTACTTCGGTATGCACCCGCTGCCCGGCGTGCGCATCACCCTGATCTGCACCGACGCGCACACGCCTTACTCCGGCATGCTGCCCGGCTACGTGGCGGGGCATTACACGTATGACGAGGTGCACATCGACCTGTGCCGCCTGTGCGCGGCCACCGGGGCCCGCTTCATCCAGGCCGAAGTAACGGGGCTGAACCGCGACGCCCGCACGGTGCAGCTGCGCGGCCGGCCCGACATTGACTACGACTTGGTCTCCATCAACACCGGCTCTACGCCCCAAATGCAGGTGGTGGGCGCAGCTGCGCATGCGGTACCCGTCAAACCCATCACCGGCTTTCAACAGCGCTGGCTAGCATTGCTGGCGCGGACCGAACAGCACCATGGCTTGCTGAACATAGCCATTGTGGGCGGGGGTGCGGGTGGTGTTGAGCTGTGTCTGTCCATGCAATACCGGCTGCGCGCCATGCTGCAGGCTGCAGGACGTGATGCAGAAACTTTGCAGTTCCACCTGTTCACTTCCGAAGAGCTGCTGCCCACCCACAACACTGGCGTTCGCACACGTTTTGCGCGCGTGCTGGCGCAGCGCGGCGTGCATGTGCACCAGCACACCCCGATTGCCGAAGTGCAAGCGGGCCGCTTGCGTACCGCCCAAGGCAGCTGGTTTGCTGCCGACGAGGTGCTGTGGGTGACCCAAGCGGGCGGTGGCATGTGGCTACAGGACACAGGTTTGGCGCTGGACACACGCCATTGCATTCGGCTGCATGACACGCTGCAAAGCGTCAGCGACCCGCGCGTGTTTGCGGCGGGGGACGTGGCAGCCATGGAAAACTTTGCGCTGGAAAAAGCCGGTGTGTTCGCCGTGCGCATGGGCATGCCGCTGGCGCGCAACCTGCAATGCGCCGTGCAGGGCCTGCCCTTGCAACCCTACCGCCCGCAGCGCCGGTGGCTGGCCCTGATCAGCACCGGCGACCGCTACGCCGTGGCCTCGCGAGGTGCCATTGGCTTTGCGGGTGCCTGGGTCTGGCACTGGAAGGACTGGATAGACCGGCGCTTCATGCAACGCTTCAGCGTGCAGGGCGCCAACGGTTTGGCCGGCATGCCAGCGCTGGCCGCCGCTGCGGCTCCTGCGCCCCTGCAACTCTCTCCAGAGGAGAGCCAACAAGCCCAGGCCGCCGTAACCATGCGCTGCGGGGGCTGCGGGGCCAAGGTGGGTGCCAGCGTGTTGTCGCGTGCGCTGCAGAGCCTGTGGGTGGCGCATAACCCGGATGTGCTGCTGGGCCTGGACAGCCCCGACGACGCGGCCGTGGTGCGCGTGCCACTCGGCAAAGCGCTGGTACACAGCGTGGACTTTTTCCGCGCCTTGGTGGACGACCCGTTTGTCTTTGGCCAGATTGCCGCGAACCACGCGCTGGGCGACCTGTTTGCCATGGGCGCGCAGCCGCACACGGCCACCGCCATTGCCACCATACCGCCCGGCGTGGACCGGCAGGTGGAGGCCACGCTGCGCCAGATGATGGCGGGCGCGGTGCAAGTGCTCAATGCCGCAGGCTGCACACTGATTGGGGGTCACAGCGGCGAGGGCGCCGAGCTGGCGCTGGGCTTTGCGGTGAATGGTCTGGTGGATGTGGATGCGAATGGGCAAATGAGTGGCGTGCTGCGCAAGGGCGGCATGCAGCCCGGCGACGTGCTGCTGCTGACCAAACCGATGGGCACCGGCGCCCTGTTTGCCGCGCACGGCCGCGCCGCCGCCACCGGGCGCTGGGTGCAGGCCGCGCTGGCCAGCATGGTGCAGAGCAACCAGGCCGCGGCACACACGCTGCGCGCCCATGGCGCCACCGCCTGCACCGACCTGACCGGCTTTGGCCTGATTGGCCACACGGTAGAAATGGCGCGCCCCAGCAGCGTGCAGGTGGTGCTGGATGTGCACGCCCTGCCCCTGCTGGACGGCGCACTGGAGTGCGTGCAGCAAGGCCTGCTCAGCTCCCTGCACAGCGCCAATGCGCGCCAGCAGCATGTGGTGCAGAACGCCAGCGAGGCCATGGCCCACGCGCGCTGGCCGCTGCTGGTGGACCCACAAACCGCGGGCGGCCTGCTGGCCAGCGTGCCCGCCGCCCAGGCCGCAGCCTGCGTGGCAGCACTGCACGCCCAGGGCTACCCCGAGGCCTGCGCCATCGGCCGGGCGCAGGGCCTGCCCGCGGGTGAGGCGCCCGTGCGCATAGTGTTTTGATGCTATGTTTTCGATAGCTATTCGCGCACACTCCACAAAGGCTACAGGCCTATTTTTTGCTTTTCTGTGGGCTGGAGCAGGGGCCATAGCTTGGGCGCAAGCGCCAGCACCTTCGCTGCTGCAGCCACTTGCAGGCGCTGCCGATGGCGCGCCCGCGCCGCCCTGGCGGGTGGTCGGCCTGCCCGGCAACAAGGTGCCACTGGTGGCGCCCGATATCACCACACTCGACGGCCAGCAGGTGCTGCGCCTGCGCAGCGACAAGAGTTATGGCACGGTCAGCCACGCGCTGGCGCCCGACGCCGGAGGCCGCTTTTTGCAATGGCAGTGGCGCCTGGACCAGGCCTTGGCCGCATCCAACCTGCGGCGCAAGGACGGTGACGATGCCGCACTCAAGGTGTGCGCCCTGTTTGACCTGCCACTCGAAAAGATACCATTTGTGGAGCGCAATCTGTTGCGCCTGGCACGCCGTGTGAGCGGTGAGGCGCTACCTGGCGCCACGCTGTGTTACGTGTGGGACACCAGCTTGCCGCCCGGCACACTGCTGGCCAATGCCTACACCGGCCGGGTGCGCCTGCACGTCCTCTCCAGCGGCACCAATGCCCTGGGCCAATGGCTGCCCCAGCAGCGTGACCTTCAGACCGATTTTTTGGCCAGTTTTGGCGATGAGACCGACACCGTGCCACCGCTGAAGGCCATTGTGCTGGGGGCAGATTCCGACAACACCGGCGGCGCCAGCCTGGGGTTTGTCAAAGACCTGCTACTCATGAAACAATAGCAGCATGAACGCTCTGGCCGCGCATCTCAAGAACCATGTGGACTCGGTGCCGCATGGCGATGCGCGTGGCTACCAGCCCCGCCAGCTGGTCCTGCTGGGCGGGGGCATGGCCAATTTGCAGGTGCTGGCCAACCTGGCCGCACACCCGCTGGCCGAGATGCGGATCATCCTGGTAGCCCCCCACCCCCGCAGCATCTACCCCGGCATGTTGCCTGGGTTTGTGGCCGGCCACTATGCGCTGGACGAATGCGCCATACCGCTGGAGCCCTTGGTGCGCCGCGCGGGTATCCGCTGGCTGCAGCGCAGTGTGAAGGCGCTGGACGCCACCACCCAGACCCTGCTGCTGGACGACGGCAGCACCCAGCATTACGACTGGCTGTCCGTGAACACTGGCCAGGTACAAAACCGCGAACAGATTGAGCGCGACATTCCCGGGGCACGCGAGCACGGCCTGTTTGTGCACCCCATGGAAACCTTTGCCGCACTGTGGCCGCGCGTGTGTGAACTGGGCGAAACACGGGCACTGCGGATTGCAGTGATCGGCGCAGGCACTGCAGCCATGGAACTGGCGATGGCCGTGCGCCAGCGCCTGCCCCATAGCGCCGTGACCCTGGTGGCTGGCCCGCTGGCGGACGGTGCCAGCACCCCCAATCCCTTGCAGCAGCGCTTGACCACCACCATGAAAGCCCAGCGCATCACGGTGCTGCATGACAACGCGGTGGGCCTGAAAGCCGATGAAGTGCAACTGGCTTGTGGTGCCCGCCTGGCCTGCGATGTGCCGTTGCTCGCCATCGAAGGGCAAACCCCGGCTTGGCAGGCGCAAAGCGCGTTGGCGTTATCGCCCCAAGGTCACATCATCACTGACCACTACCAGCGCAGCACCAGCCATCCGCAGGTGTTTGCCGTGACCGACAACAGCATGGTGCTGGCGCGCAACCTGCCTGCGGCGACCACCGGTGGCACCTTGCACGCCAGCCGCAACGAGGCGCACGCCCTGCACCTGCTGTTTGGCGGATCCCGGCAGGCCGTGGCAGGCTGGGGCACCTACAGCGCCCAAGGCCGCCCCATCAGCTGGCTCAAGGAATGGGCCGATCGCCGCTTTGTGGCGCGGTACTTGCAAAACACGCCCTAGAGCACCCGACGCGGCGCCGCCGTGTTCCCCTGTTGCTGCCCGGTAACCCGGAAATGGTTGCCTTGAGCGACAATGATTTTCACCATGAAACGCATTGTCATTGCCTGCTGCCTGGGCCTGCTGGCGGCCATCTCCGGATTGGCGGCAGAGTCCAACGCGGCTTCCGCCACGGCGGAAGATGCGGTCAGCACCCTGCACTACTTCAACCGCCCGGTGTTCACGTTCCGTGGCAGCCTGTCCGGTGTATCCGCCCCCGACCGTGCCCAGCGCGCCGCCGCGCGCCTGCGCGAGCAACTCGACACTCCGGGGGCCCACCGGGTTGGCCAGAAGCCCGAATCCATGGGAATTTTGGTGCAGATTGATGGCGCCACCACCTTTGTGGTGACAGCGGACGATGTGGATGTGCTACAGCAGGAGACCCTGGAGGCCAGCGCCCAGCGCGCCGCCCAGGCACTGGAACGGGTCATTGCCGAAAGCCGTGAGGCGCGCGACTGGCAGGCCCTGCTACGCGCACTGGGTTGGTCCACCCTGGCCTCTGCGCTGGCGTTAGTGCTGGCCTGGGTACTGCGACGCGGCCATGCAGCGCTCGCACGGCGTCTGGTCACCCTCTCGGAGTGGCACGCGCGCAAACTGCAGTGGGGTGGCGTAGAGCTGCTACAGCGCGAGCGTGCTGCGGCGGTGGTACGCAAGTTTCTCAACGGTGCGTATGCCTTGGTGGTGCTCTTGCTGGTATACGAATGGCTGAGCTTTGTGCTGGCGCGGTTTCCCTTCACCCGCGTCTGGGGTGAAACACTCAACAGCTATCTACTAAACCTGCTGGCGCTGATCGGGGGCGCGATCGTGGGTGCGGTGCCGGGCCTCTTTACTGCGGTGGTGATCTTTTATTTGGCGCGTGCTGTCACGGGCATGTTGCACCGCTTTTTTGACCGCATCCAGCAAGGCCAGCACAACGTGGCATGGCTGGACGCAGACGTGGCAGTGCCCACACGGCGTATCACCACCGCCGTCGTGTGGCTGTTCGCCTTGGCCATGGCCTACCCCTACCTGCCTGGTGCGCAGACCGAAGCGTTCAAGGGCTTGTCGGTGCTGGTGGGTTTGATGATTTCGCTGGGGGCGTCCAACCTGGTGGGGCAGGCGGCCAGCGGCCTGATCCTGACCTATGGCCGGGTGTTCCGCCGCGGTGAGTATGTGCGTATTGCAGATCAAGAGGGCACAGTCACGGAGATCGGCATGTTTGCCACCCGCATTCGCACGGGCTTGGGGGAAGAAGTGACTATCTCCAACTCCACCATCCTGGGCAGCACCACCAAGAACTACTCTCGTGCCGTGCAGGGCGAAGGTTACGTGCTGGACACCACCGTCACCATTGGTTACGACACCCCTTGGCGCCAGGTGCATGCCATGCTGCAAGAGGCCGCTGCGCGCACCGAAGGCGTGCTGGCCAGCCCCGCGCCGCATGTTTTCCAGACCGCGCTGTCCGACTGGTACCCGGTGTACCGGCTGGTCTGCCAAGCGGTGCCCACCGAGCCGCGCCCGCGTGCACTGCTGTTGAGCGCCTTGCACGCCAATATCCAGGACGTGTTCAACACCTATGGCGTGCAAATCATGTCGCCGCAGTACATCGCCGACCCGCTGGCGCCCAAACAGGTGCCCCCAGACCAGTGGTATCCCGCGCCGGCCCAAGCCCCCCACCCGCCATGAGCCCTTTGCAACAAATCGCCTACATCGTTCGCACCGAGCTGCGGGCGTTTGTGCGTTACCCCAAGATGCTGGCGGCTACTGCAGCCGTAGCCCTGCTGCCGGCGCTGTACGCGCTGATTTACCTCTCCAGCGTGTGGGACCCGGCGTCCAATACGCAGTCTTTGGCAGTCGCACTGGTCAACTTGGACGAGGGCGTGGAGTACCGCGACCACGTGTTTAACGTGGGCTGGCAAGTGGTGTCCAAGCTGCGAAGCAGCCACCGTTTTGGGTATGTGGATTTGCACGACGCCGAAGAAGCCCGGCACCGCGTGCGCCAGGGCAGTTTGGCGTTTGCGCTGATCATCCCCAAAGACTTCAGCTCCAACGCCATTCCCGGCGCGCAGCCGGGTGGCGGCAAACTGGTGATCTACAGCGCCGAGGGCAACAACTACGAAACCGCCGTGATTGCCCGCCAGTTCGCCACCGAGCTGGGGCACGAGGTGAATGAAAGCCTGAACGAACGCCGCTGGGCCCTGGTGCTGAGCAACGCGGCAGGCTCTCAGCACAGTGTGGACCAACTCCGGCAAGGGGTAGAGCAGCTGCGCTTGGGGGCGGTGCAGCTCAAAGCCGGCACGGAACAAACGGCCAGCGCGGCGAAGGCGCTCTCCGGTGGCGCAGGAAAACTGCAAAACGGTGTGGAGCAACTGACCGATGGCATGCGCCAATTGGGCGCCGGCCTGCGCACCATGGATGCGCGGCGCCCTGCCAACTCCGAACTCAACCGGCTCAAAGCGGGGGCCGAAAGTCTGGCCGCCGGTCATGGAGAACTGTCCCGTGGCCTGGATGAATTGCAAGTGGGTTCGCAAAAAATCCGCGAAGGCGTGACCGGATTCCAAGAGGAGGCCAACGGCAGTTTGCTGGTGTCCAATCGCATCAAGGAGAACACCAACCAGCTGGCCAACGGTGTGATCCAGCTCGATGAGGGACTGAAGACCGCGGGGAATGCGCAGCGCCAATTGGCAGAGGGTGCAGACAAGGTGAGCACCGGTGTTGGGGCCCTGACTACTGGCATGCGCGCACTCAATGGCGGCATCCGCACGGCCGTGAGCAAGCTGCCCGAAGATACGCAGCTCGATGAACTGAACCGCGGTGCCAGCGCCTTGGCCAACGGAAACTTTGCCCTTGCCGACGGGCTGCAAAAAATCCGAGGGGGCTCCCAAAGCCTTTCGGGTGGGCTGGACTTGCTGGCTAACTCCTTGCCTGCAGCGCTGGACACACCGGGCGGCAGTGCGGCAGGCATGGCCAGCTCCGTTCAACCGGTGATGGAGCTCAGTGCCCCGGTGTCCAACAGCGGCAGTGGCTTTGCTCCCAACATCCTGCCGGCTGCACTATGGCTGGGTGCAGGCATTGCGGCCTTTTTGATCCATGTGCGCACGCTGCCCCGCAGGGCACAGCACTTCTCACGCCCCGCGCAGCTGTTGGGAAAAATGAGTCTGCCCGCTGGCGTGGTGACAGTGCAGGCCTTGTTGCTGGGCTGGGCGGCGCAGCAGGTACTGACCATGCACGTGACCAATGCCCCGGCTTTTATGCTGACGCTGGTGGTATCCGGCCTGAGCTTTCTGTCCATGGTGCTGCTGTTGACCAAGGCGTTCGGCGATGCGGGCAAGGCCATGGCCATGGTACTGCTGGCAGTGCAGCTTTCATCGTCAGGTGGGGTGATGCCAGTGGAACTCAGTGGTGGCCTGTTCACCCAGATCAGCCCCTGGTTGCCCATGACCTGGGTGGTACGTGCGGTGAAAGCCAGCCTGTTTGGTGCCTTTGACGGGGAATGGGCCCGGCCGCTGGCCTATGTGGCCGCGTCTGGGGCAGCCGCCATGTTGTTGTCCATGGTGGTGGGACGCTGGCGTTTCGTCAAACCTGCCGCCATGCGCCCGGCAGTGGACATGTAAAGCGAGCAGCTAGCGCGGCAGGCGTACGAAGGTGGGCTGCACCTTCCAATCAGTACACACAAAATGCCCGCGATTCAACAAACGGTCAGCGATGCTGTTGTCGGCGTACTGCACTTTGCCGTCTTTGCAGACCATGACGGTGTCTTCCGTCGACACTTGTTGCAGCAGATTGGCCAGCATCAGGCTGTCGCGCATGCCCACGTAAATGATGAGGGCCAGCACCACGAGCACCAGCAGGGTGGAAGCGTCACGCACGAGCTTGCGCCAAGGGGCAGGCGGCGGCGGCTCCACGGGCAGGCGCCCTGCGCCCAAACTGAACAGCTCAACCCCTGCGGCAGGGGCTTCCAAGATGGTGCTGGGCTCGCCCTCAGGCTCTGCCGCTGCACTCGCGGCAGCGCTGGTCACAGGCAAGTAGGCCCGACCAAAGGGTTTGGTTTGTTTCATGCACGGCTCCCTGGTACGAACACAGGCACACACGCATTGACACCACAGTGACAGCACTGCTGGCAACCCCGCTATCCCTTCCGCGCCAAATGCAGATGGGGACCGGAGGCTTTGCGTCCCTGCCTCTCGGCAGGTTTGCCCGGATTTTTGCTAAAGCGCGATTGTAGAAAAATCGCGCCCCCCGCGCTACTCGACCTTGGCGCCTGAGGCCTGCACGATCCCCTTCCATTTGGCGTAGTCGGCCTTGAGCAGGTTGGAAAACTGATCCACCTTCATGGCCACTGGCTCGGCGCCCTGGGCCTGGATGGCGGCTTTGACCTCGGGGTTGGCCAACAGCTTGTTGACTTCAGTGTTCAGCGTGGTGACCACAGTAGCCGGTGTACCGGCCGGGGCAAACAGGCCGTACCAGGTGCTCACATCAAAGTCCTTGTAGCCCGACTCGGCCACGGTGGGCACATCGGGCAATGAGCTGCTGCGCGCCGCCGAGGTGACCGCCAGGGGACGCAGCTTGCCGGCCTTGATCTGGGCCATGGCTGAAGGCACGGACGACACCAGCAAATCCACATTGCCCGCCAGGGCATCCATCAACGCAGGGTTGGAGCCCTTGTAAGGAATGTGCCGGATATTGATACTGGCGGCCTTCTCAAACAGGTGACCTGCCAGGTGGATGGTGGTGCCATTGCCAGGAGATCCATAGGTGATGGTGTCGGGAGCGGTCTTGGCGGCAGCGACCACATCGGCCAAGGTCTTGAACTTGGAGTTGGCGCTGGTAGCGATCACCACCGGCGTGTAGGCCACGTGGGCCACCGCCACCAGATCCTTGGTCGGATCCCACGGCAGGTTGCCATAGAGCCAGGGGCCCACCACCAAGTTGTCCTTCTGGCCCATCACGATGTCGTAGCCCGTGGGCGCCGCTTTGACCGCTTCGGTGATGCCGATGGTGCCGCCAGCGCCGGCACGGTTGTCAGGCACCACGGACCATTTGTTGGCCTCGGTCAGCTTCTGGGCTACCAGGCGGGACAGGATATCGGTGCCACCGCCAGGAGGAAAGGGAATGATCAGGCGGACCGATTTGGTGGGGTAGGACGCGTTTTGGGCCTGAGCCGCACCCACCGCCGCCACTGACACCAGACTCCACACCAACAGCTTCTTCAACAACATGGCAATTTCTCCAAAATGATAAGGGCCCGGGCCTCACGCCCTGCGCCGGCAGATTCTGCCCCAAGGCTTTGGGCTCCATCCTGCGGGATACCCGCACGCCCGGTGCAGCCAGCGCAACACGCCCCTTGAAGACACCTAGGGTTTACCCTATACTGCAGTGCAACATCGTTCACTTTGGAGGTTTCCCCATGGCCAGCACCGCAATCCGTACCCCCCATTTCGCCCCCGCCCAGCAGCCCGGTGTGGCGCAGGCACTGCGCGACCTGCTGGTGTCGGCCCGCGCATTGAGCAGCGCCCTGTGGGCAGCAGCCTTTGAGCGCCAAGCAGCAGGCGCCGTGGAACTGGACGAAGCCAGCCAGTTGCGCGCCATGGCCGACGATGTCGCCAGCCAAGACCCCAACTTTGCCCAGGATTTGTACGCCCTGGCCGACCGCGTAGAACGCGCCGCCCTGGCTGGCCACAGCCTCTGAGCGTCCGCCCCCTCCCCTAAAAAGCGCCCCACCAGGGCGCTTTTTTTATGCCCGCACGCCAGTAAAGGTGGATGCCGAGAAAGCTCTGCGTCGCGCTGCAATCGCGGCCCAAACTCTTGAAAGCAGGGCAAAAGGCCTTATGATTAGCACTCGTTGGGATGGAGTGCTAACAGCACCCTTCCACAAGTTCATGTGTGCTTACCCTTGGGTGGGCACCTGTTCCCTTTCTGTTTCAAAACCTAGGAGATTCCTCATGAAACTGCGTCCTCTGGCAGACCGCGTGATTGTTAAGCGCGTTGAAAGCGAAACCAAGACTGCCTCCGGCATCTACATTCCTGACAACGCTGCCGAGAAGCCAGACCAAGGCGAAGTGCTGGCTGTGGGCCCAGGCAAGACCAACGACAAGGGCGAAACCAAGGCCCTGACTGTGAAGGTTGGCGACCGCGTGTTGTTCGGCAAGTACTCCGGCCAGACCGTCAAGGTCGACGGCGACGAGCTGCTGGTCATGAAGGAAGACGACCTGTTCGCAGTCGTCGAGTCCAAGTAATTCCGGGCTTAAAGCACTACTGAATTCATAGCTAGTCACGCAGCATATACGCGGTCTAGCGGCATATTTCACTTAAATTTGGAGTCATAACATGGCAGCAAAAGACGTAATTTTCGGCGGCGAAGCCCGCGCACGCATGGTTGAAGGCGTGAACATTTTGGCCAACGCGGTCAAAGTGACCCTGGGCCCCAAGGGCCGTAACGTGGTTCTGGAGCGCTCCTTTGGCGCCCCCACCGTGACCAAGGACGGTGTGTCCGTGGCCAAGGAAATCGAACTCAAAGACAAGCTGCAAAACATGGGCGCGCAGATGGTCAAGGAAGTGGCTTCCAAGACTTCTGACAACGCTGGTGACGGCACGACGACTGCGACCGTGCTGGCCCAAGCCATCGTGCACGAAGGCATGAAGTACGTGGCCGCCGGCATGAACCCGATGGACCTGAAGCGCGGTATCGACAAGGCAGTGTCTGCCCTGATCGCCGAGCTGAAGAAGGCTTCCAAGCCCACCACCACTTCCAAGGAAATCGCCCAAGTGGGTTCCATTTCCGCCAACTCTGACACCAGCATCGGCGAAATCATCGCCAATGCGATGGACAAGGTCGGCAAGGAAGGCGTGATCACTGTGGAAGACGGCAAGTCTCTGCAAAACGAACTGGATGTCGTCGAAGGCATGCAATTCGACCGCGGCTACCTGTCCCCCTACTTCATCAACAACCCCGAAAAGCAAGCTGCCTTGCTGGACAACCCCTTTGTGCTGTTGTTCGACAAGAAGATCAGCAACATCCGTGACCTGCTGCCTACCCTGGAGCAAGTCGCGAAGGCTGGCCGCCCCCTGTTGATCATTGCTGAAGATGTCGAAGGCGAAGCCCTGGCAACTTTGGTCGTGAACACCATCCGCGGCATCCTGAAGGTAGTGGCTGTGAAGGCGCCTGGCTTCGGCGACCGCCGCAAGGCCATGCTGGAAGACATCGCCATCCTGACAGGCGGCAAGGTCATCGCTGAAGAAGTGGGCCTGACCCTGGAAAAGGTGACTTTGGCCGATCTGGGCCAAGCCAAGCGCATCGAAGTGGGCAAAGAAAACACCATCATCATCGACGGCCTGGGCGCTGCCGCTGACATCGAAGCCCGCGTGAAGCAAGTGCGCGTGCAGATCGAGGAAGCGACGTCCGACTACGACCGTGAAAAGCTGCAAGAGCGCGTGGCCAAGCTGGCCGGCGGTGTGGCCGTGATCAAGGTGGGCGCTGCGACCGAAGTCGAAATGAAGGAAAAGAAGGCCCGCGTCGAAGACGCCCTGCACGCAACCCGCGCTGCCGTGGAAGAAGGCATTGTGGCTGGTGGTGGCGTGGCTCTGCTGCGCGCCAAACAAGCCGCTGGCGCCATCAAGGGCGACAACGCGGACCAAGACGCTGGTATCAAGCTGGTGTTGAAGGCCATCGAAGCCCCCCTGCGCGAGATCGTGTTCAACGCCGGAGGCGAAGCCTCCGTGGTGGTGAACGCTGTGTTGAACGGCAAGGGCAATTACGGCTTCAACGCTGCCAACGACAGCTACGGCGACATGATCGAAATGGGTATTCTGGACCCCACCAAGGTGACACGCACTGCCCTGCAAAACGCAGCGTCTGTGGCATCCCTGATGCTCACCACCGAGTGCATGGTGTCTGAGTCCCCGAAGGCTGACGCGCCGGCTGGCGGCGGCATGCCCGACATGGGTGGTATGGGCGGCATGGGCGGCATGGGCATGTAAGTGCTCCTTGCCTGAGGCGCCATGCCGGCGTTGCAAGGGCTTGCCGTACCGTAGGTACTGTCTACGCCCTTGCGCCTTGGCTTGGCACCTCATGCTGCGTCGATGTGGCGTTATTGCTCTCGACTGCAACCAAAAAAGCCCCGCAGGGTCTACCTTGCGGGGCTTTTTTACGCCTGATTCACTATGAATTTGATAGCTGCTCGCGCATATTTTGCGCGGGCTAGAGGGCTATTTCATTCAAACCAAGGGCTTGCAGCGCTTGGCTGGCTTGCTGCGCGCTGTGGAAGTGAATCCCATGCCAGCCCTCTGCCTGCGCAGCGTGGATGTTGGGCAGCAGGTCATCCAAGAAGATGGTCTTGGACGGCTCCAAGGCATAGCGCGTTTGAAGGCATTGATAGATGGAAGGCTCGGGTTTGATGAGCAGCACGTCGCCCGAAAAAATGCCGCCGTCGAACGCTTTGAGAAAAGGGTTCATGCGCTCCAGCGTGCGGGCGTACGGCACGGGCATATTGGAGAGGTAGTAGAGGCGCACGGGTTCACCACCATGTGCTGCGCGCTGCGCACGCAAAGCCACCAGGCGCTCAAACAGTGCGACGGACTCGGGCATGGGCGTCAAGCGCTCACCAATGCTCTCCACCAACGCGCCCAGCACCCTGGCATCCAAGCCCACCCGCTTTGCGACCTGCGCAATGACATCCGGCATTGAAACAGTACCCCGGTCAAAGGCTTGCCAGTCGGCGCGGCCGAACACTTCATGAGCCAAATGTCCCGCTTCTGCGCGGCTAGCAGCGCGTTGCGGAAAACACTCCATCATCAAATCCACCGGGCGCCAGGTAAACAGCACCGCGCCAAAATCAAACACCACATTCATTTCGTAGTTCCAACAAAAAAACCTCGCCAGCATAGCGCCAGCGAGGCTCGGTTTGGGGTTGGAGGAGCGTCAGGCGACGGGCTTGAACTCAAAGCCGTTACCCAGCTTTTCCACCCGCCCAAACGCCGGGAACGGGAAGTGGAAGCCCCCAGCCATGACCTTGTCCGCCACGATCATGTCGAACACCTTGCGGCGTGCCACGCGTGCGTCTTCTGCATTCATGTCAAATTGCACAGCCCAATCCGGGTTGCGGGCGAAGAGCTGTGGAACGTTGGTGATGTCGGCCAGGTAGGCGAATTTCTCGCCCTTGCTTTCCACCATGAACAGCGTGTGGCCCGGTGTGTGGCCGTAGGCTGCGACGCTCTTGATGCCGGGAACAATCTCGGCACCGGCTTCAAATTTGACCAACTGGCTGTCATTCAAGCCACCCAGCATGCGGCGCACGGTTTGGAATGCGCCTTTCATGGCGTCAGGTGCAGCCGCCATGCGGGCATCGTCCATCCAGAAGGCGTGCTCGACCGAGGGCACCATGATTTTGGCATTCGGGTAGACCAATTGGCCCGCCTTGTTGCGCACGCCCAGGATGTGGTCGCCATGGAAGTGACTCAGGATCACGGTGTCGATGTCCTCGGCCTTGTAGCCCGCTGCATTCAGGTTCGTCAGCAGGCGCCCGGTGGTAGGGCCACCGTTGTCCGAGAAGCCGGTGTCCATCAGGACTTTGCGGTTGCCGGAAACCACCAGAAACGCGGTGTACGGCACGTCCAGGTAGTCGGTCGGCAAGTTTTGTGAGCGCAATAGTTCTTGCACTTCGCCCAATGGGGCATTGCGCACGAACTCAGCGGCCAGCGGGCGACGTGTCACGCCATCGTTCAGGGCAATGACTTCGAAATCGCCGATTTTTTGCTTGCGAAACCCCACTTGCACTACGCTAGGTGCACCAAAGTTCGGCGCCGATTGCGCCCCCAAGGGCATGAACGAACCAGCAGCATACGCAGCCAGTGCGGCTCCGCCGCCCACAAAAAAATCGCGTCGAGTCACCATGTGCAATCTCCTGAGTTTGAATAAAGACTGGATAGTCTCAAACACAACTACTTCGTGCAATGCAACCCGACAAGACCGGGACGTTGAAGGGGTTATCGCTGCCTAGTGCGGGGACTCAGCTCGCCGCCAGCCCCTTGAGGGCGTGGCGCATGGCAGTAGCCAACTTGGCCGGCTGGGTGCGAGTGATACGCACGGTGGGCGTGCCATGCCAATCCGCACTGCACTGAATGGCGGCGGCCACATCAGCCAGCTGTTCATCGCTCCAGACCAGGCCAGGCTGGACGTGGAGCGCACGCACCTCAAACACGCCCTCGGCCCGGTGCGCCTTGGCGTCCAGTCGGCCAATGAGCTCACCGCGGCACAGGATGGGCAACACAAAATAGCCGTACACGCGCTTGTCCTCTGGCGTGTAACACTCCAGCCGGTAGTCAAAGTCAAACAGCGTGGAGCCGCGCTCGCGGTCCCAAACCACGGGGTCAAACGGCGACAGCAAGGCGGTATGCGTCGCCTCCAGCTTGCCAGCCTGCGCTTTCTTGAGCAGCGCGGCGTGGCTGGCGTGCACATAGCCGGGCGCATCCCAGCCGTCTACCGCCACGCGCACCACCGCGCCCGAATCCACCAGCGCGTCCAGATCCGCATCCTTGAGGCGTGGCTTGGTGCGGAAGTAGTCGTTGACCCAGCGCGCCTGGGTAATGCCCAAGGCGGCAACGGCTTTCTCCATGAGCTGGGTATGCAGCGCAGCCTCACCGACCGACTCCACAGGCTGCAGCAACTGCGGCGCCACGCGCTCGCTGAGGTCGTAGACGCGGTGAAAATTTTCGCGCCGCGCAATCATCAGCTCACCTAACGCAAACAGCGCCTCCAGCCAGCGCTTCTCATCCTTCCAACCCCACCAGGGACCGCCCTTGCCCTCGGGCCGCTCAAAGTCGGAAGATTTGACGGCGCCGTTGGCACGGACGTGGTCCAGCAGCTTATCCAGATGCGGGCGCTGCGTCACAGCCAGTTTGCGGGCATTGCCCACACCCCAGTGCTGGCGGGCGTGGCGGTTGTAAGCGCGATGGATATGCAGATCGTCCATGGGCGCAAAGCAAGCCTCGTGCGCCCAGGTTTCAAACACTTTGGCCGAAGCCAGCGTGTCTTCCAGCCATTCGCGCGGATAGTCGCCCAAACGGGAATGCAAGACAAGGTAGGGGCTGCGCGACACCACGTGGATGGTGTCGATCTGCAACAGCGCCATGCGCTGGATACAGGCTGCCACATCGGCACGCTTGGCGGCGCGTGTGGGGGGCTGTAGCAAGCCCTGGGCTGCGAGATGCAGATTGCGGGCTTGTGCCAGAGAAATCGGTTGCTTGCTCATAACGCTACGCCAACCAGCCCCCGCAGCATGCCGGGGTGCAGTGGCGGGCAATTTGTGCGCGTTTGGCACCATGCGCCCGCCGCTGTGCCCCGGTGTGCTGCGCGAGCACCATGGATCGCAGGCACAGTACCCAGCAAATCAGGCCTGCAAACGCGCCAACAGCCCGGCCGTGGAGCCATCCAAGCCCGACACATCGCCAGAAGCGAGACGCGGCTCAATCTCCTTGGCCAGCACCTTGCCCAGCTCCACACCCCATTGGTCAAAGCTGTTGATGCCCCAAAGACTGCCACTCACAAACACACGGTGCTCCTGCAGCGCAATCAGCGCCCCCAAAGAAGCAGGTGTCAGGTCGTCCAGCAACAGGAAGGTGCTGGGACGGTTACCGGTGAAATGCTTGTGGCCACCCGCGTCGCTCTTGCCTTGCAACAGGGCCTGGGCTTGCGCCAGCACATTGGCCAACAGCAAGGGCTGGTGGCCCTTCAGATCATGGCGCGCCTTCTTCACCGCGATGAACTCCATGGGCACCACGTCGGTCCCTTGGTGCAGCATCTGGAAGTAGGCGTGCTGCCCGTTGGTACCCGGCTCACCCCACAGCACGGGCGAAGTGCCAAAGGGCAGCGCTTCACCCGAAGCGTCCACGCGCTTGCCATTGCTTTCCATTTCCAGCTGCTGCAGATAGGCAGGCACACGGCGCAAGGCACTGTGGTACGGCGCAATGCTACGGCTGGTAAAGCCGTGGAAGTTGCGGTACCACACGTCCAGCAGGCCCAGACGCACGGGCAAGTTGCTTTCCAGCGGCGCAGTGCGGAAGTGCTCGTCCATGGCATGCGCACCGGCCAAGAATTCGCGGAAGCCCTCAGCACCAATGGCAATGGCAATCGGCAGGCCGATGGCCGACCACATGGAGTAGCGGCCGCCCACCCAGTCCCAGAAACCAAAGGTAGTGGTGATGCCAAAAGCATTCGCCGCCGGCACATTGGTGGTCAACGCGGCAAAGTGGCGCGCAATGTCAGTGCCGCCCTGTGCCTCGAACCAAGCCTTGGCCGAGGCGGCGTTGGTCATGGTTTCGATGGTGGTGAAGGTCTTGCTGGCGATCAGGAAGACCGTGCTCTCGGCCTTCAAGTGCGGCAACTTGGCAGCCAGTTCGTGGCCGTCCACATTGCTCACAAAGTGCAAGCGCTTGCCGCTGGTAGCAAAGGCGTCCAGCGCCAGCACCGCCATCTGCGGCCCCAGGTCGGAGCCACCGATACCGATGTTCACCACGTCGGTGATGGCCGCGTCGGCCCGCACCTTCTCGGCGTAGGCCAACATGGCGTCCAGTGTGGCGTGCACCTTGGCCTGCTCACTCGCTACAAAATCCGTAGCTGCTCCCGCATATTTCACGAGGGCTGCAGGCGGATTGCGCAACAAGACGTGCCAAACTTCACGCTGCTCGGTGTTGTTGATCTTCTGGCCAGCGAACATGGCGTCGCGGTGCTCCAGCAATCCGCTTTGGCGTGCCAGATCAAACAGGAGAGCCTCGGTCGCCGCGTCGATGCGGTTCTTCGACAGGTCGGCAAACACATAGGGCGCCTCTTGGCTGAAACGGCCAAAGCGCTGGGCGTCGGTCTTGAAGGCCTCGCGTACATCCAGCGTTTTGCCGGACGCGTCATACGCAGCTTGCAGGGCGCCCCAAGCGGGCGTACGGTCGCAACGGGTACGTGCCATATCGCCCGCCCCTTACGCTGCCAGCAGCAGTTGTTCCAACTTCACAGCGTCCACGCAGAAGGCGCGAATGCCTTCGGCCAGCTTTTCGGTGGCCATGGCGTCGTTGTTCAGTGCGAGGCGGAAGCTGGCTTCGTCATAGCTCACATGCTCGATGGCGGCCAATTTGGCTGCTTCGGCGTTCAGCGCGGGCGTCAGCGGCGCATCGGTGGCAGCCAGGCTAGCCAGCAGGTCAGGGCTGATGGTCAACAGGTCGCAACCTGCCAGGGCCGTGATCTGGCCCACGTTGCGGAAACTCGCGCCCATCACCTCGGTTTGGATGCCGAACTTCTTGTAGTAGTTGTAAATCTGTGCCACGGACTTCACACCAGGGTCGTTGGCCAACGCGTTGTCGGCTTCCACCCAAGTGGCACCGGCGTTCTTCTTGTACCAGTCGTAAATTCGGCCAACAAAGGGCGAAATCAGCTGCACCTTGGCCTGACCGCAAGCCACGGCCTGGCAGAACGCGAACAGCAAGGTCAGGTTGGTGCGGATGCCCTTGCGCTCCAGCTGCTCGGCGGCCTTGATGCCTTCCCAGGTGGAGGCGACCTTGATCAGCACGCGGTCGGAGTGGATACCTTGGGCTTGGTACAGCTCGATCAGGCGTTCACCGCGCGCAACGGTGGCGGCCGTGTCAAAGCTCAAACGCGCATCTACTTCGGTAGACACACGGCCAGGGATGATGGACAGAATTTCACAACCAAAACGCACCAGCAGGCGATCCACGATCTCGTCCATGGGGCGACCACGGAACTGGTTTACCGTGTCTTTCACCAGGGGCGCGTAATCAGCCTTTTGCACCGCCTTCAGGATCAGCGAAGGGTTGGTGGTCGCATCTTGGGGCTTGAAGGCATCGAGCTGTTTGAAGTCGCCGGTGTCGGCCACCACGGTGGTGAATTGTTTGAGTGCGTCGAGTTGGTTCATGGAGGGCGCGGGCCAAAGGCCAAGGTTGAAGACTAGGGGAAAACACGCAAAGACTTGCGCTGCGTCCCCTTGAATTATCAATGAAACAAAGTTACATTACAACGTCATCTTTCATGTAACTCTTAAACGTACCACCTGTCTTATGAGCTTTGATCTAGTCATGTTTGGCGGCACCGGCGATTTGGCCTGGCGCAAGTTAATGCCCGCTTTGTTCCAGGCATTTCGCCATGGCTCCCTGCCAGAAGGCGGACGCATCATCGGCGTCGGCCGTGACAATCTGAGCCACGAGCAGTACCGTGCCTTGATCCAGTCCCGTTTCGAGAAGGTGGAACTGGCCAAACGCCCCAGCGCCGAGGAGTTTGCACGCTTCGCCGCCATCCTCGAATTCCAGCGCATGGACCTGTCCAAGCCGGACGATTACGCCGCATTGGCCGAGACCCTGAATGCGCGCAATGCCGATAGCGTCGTGATTTACGTGGCCACTGCACCCAGCTTGTTCACCAACGTCTGCGAGCAGCTCGCCGCTGCCGGCTTGAATACGCCGAAGACGCGCGTGGTGCTGGAGAAGCCTCTGGGCCACGACCTGGCATCCAACCGCGCCATCAACCAGACGGTGCGCCGCTTCTTTGCGGAAGAGCAGGTTTACCGCATCGACCACTACCTGGGCAAACCTTCAGTACAGAACCTGTTTGCCATGCGCTTCGGCAATGCCCTGTTCGAACCCCTGTGGCGCCGCGAGCACATCGCCAATATCCAGATCACGATTGCCGAAGACCTGGGCGTGGAGAGCCGCGGTGCGTTCTACGAGACCACCGGCGCGCTGCGCGACATGGTGCAGAACCACGCGCTGCAACTCCTGTGCGCGATTGCGATGGAGCCCCCGATCAACTCGCACGCCGACGCCATCCGCGACGAAAAGCTCAAGGTGCTGCGCTCGCTCAAGCCCTGGACGCAGGAAACGCTCAAACAAGACGTGGTGCGCGGCCAGTATTCGGCTGGCACCAGCGGCGGCAACAAGGTCCCCGGATACCGCGAAGAAACCGGGGTTGACCCCAAGAGCAACACCGAAACCTTTGTGGCCCTGCGTACTGAAATTGCCAACTGGCGCTGGGCCGGTGTGCCTTTCTACATCCGCACTGGCAAGCGTCTGTCTGGCCGCGATGCGCGCATTGAAATTAACTTCCGGCCCACACCCCACGCCATTTACAACTCGAACGTAGGCGTGGGCAACCGCTTGGTCATCAACTTGCAGCCTAAGGATGGCCTGGAACTGCACTTGTTGGCGCAGGGGCAGGACAACCGCCAATCGCGTGCTGCTGCGTCGCAAACGCTGGCCCCCGTGCAACTGGATCTGGACTTCGACAAGCGCTTTGGCTCCGAGCGCGTGGGTGCCTACGAGCGCCTGCTTTTGGATGTGATCGACGGCCGCCTGAACCTCTTCGTGCGCAGCGATGAGCAGGAAGAAGCTTGGCGCTGGGTCGAACCCATGCTGGAGCACTGGGCTGCCGACTCCACTGGCCCCCGCCTCTACGCAGCAGGCACCTGGGGCCCCAGTGCGTCGAGCGCCATGATTGCGCGCGACGGCTTCTGCTGGTCAGAAGAGTCTTGATGTGCTGATGACGCAGAGGCTGTCCACGGGCAGCCTCTGCGTCCATTTGGAAAACTGAACATGCTGGACCGAATCAAAGCCTCCCTGCCCTCCCTGGCCCCCGCCGAACAACGGGTGGGCAAGCTCTGCCTGGCCGACCCACGCGCCTTTGCCAAGTTGCCCGTCAGTGAGCTGGCCGACCGCGCCCACGTGAGCAAGCCCACGGTGGTGCGCTTTTGCCGCAGTGTCGGTTACGACGGCCTTTCGGATTTCAAACTCAAACTGGCAGGCACCGTCAACGAAGGTGTGCCCTTCATCCACCGCAGCGTCGATGCTGACGACAAGGTCGGCGATGTCATGGTCAAGGTGATCGACAACACCGTAGCAGCCTTTCTCAAGTACCGCAACGACGCCTCCACCATGGCTATCGACAAAGCCGTCGGGGCACTGGTGGACGCCTACAGTGCGGGTCGCCAGATACAGTTCTTCGGTGTGGGTAATTCCGGCATCGTGGCGCAAGACGCGCAGCACAAGTTTTTCCGCTTAGGCATCAACACCACGGCCTACAGCGATGGCCACATGCAAGTCATGAGTGCCTCCATCCTAGGTCCCGGCGATTGCGTGGTCGTCATCAGCAACTCCGGACGCACCCGCGACCTCATGGACGCCTGCGACATCGCCCGCAAGAACGGCGCTACCACCATCGTCATCACCGCCAGCGGCTCGCCCTTGGCCAGCGCGGGTCACATTCACCTTAGCGCCGATCACCCCGAGGGCTTTGATCGCTACAGTCCTATGGTTTCCCGTCTGCTGCACCTGATGATCATCGACATCCTCGCCACCTGCGTGGCCCTGCGCATTGGAAGTGGCACACTGCAGCCGCTGCTACGAGAAATGAAGCACAACTTGCGGAATAAGCGCTACGCCTAACTTGCCAAGCATCTCGGTTGCCGCCTAATCTGCACCAAACAAAAAGCCCGCTGTAGCACTACAGCGGGCTTTTTAATCTAAACCAACAACTGGCTTACGCCAGTCCGGGAATTAGAAAGAGTGGGAAACCAACAGATTGGTTTCGCTGCTGCGGTCCTTGCCAGCTGCAGACAGCCAATTTGCGTATGTCGCAATCAGGCTAGTACGTTTGCTGAGTGCATACGATGCAGACAAACCGTAACCGTTGCGAGTCTGGTCCAACTGACCAGCCACAAACGGAACGTTACCCACACCTGTCACTGGGATAGTTTGTGCAATCGTGCCAGCAGACGTTTCTTGAGCAAAGTTAGCCCCCAGGGTCAATGCACCAACTGGAACAGATACAGCGATCATGGTGTCAGTCAGTGTCGAACCACCAGTGGTGGTCAACACAGAGAAGCCGCCACCCAACTTAGCAACACCGAAATCATAGGACGCAGCAGAACGGATAACATCTTTGTAAGAGGTATTGACATTGTCAGTACGACCGTCATACACGAGGTAGTTGACGTTAGCAATTAATGCGCCCCCAACGTAGGTGGCAGACAAACTGTTCAAACGTTGACCTGTGGTGCTGGCCGCACCAGCACCACCAGCACCCAAGCCCATGCCAACACCGGATGTGCTACCGCCCGAAGCGGAGGCCTGCTCAAGATGAGCGATACCCAAGAATACTGGACCGACCTTGGTATCAAAACCAACACCATCCTTCAATCCACGTGCAGGAAACACCTTGTTGTCCATCCCCACACCACCCACGCCAGAGATACCACCAGACAGGTAGTCAACAGGCTTGTAGGTTTGCAGCGTAATGCGGCCGACAGTGGTGGTCAGCTTCAAAGAAGAATCGCCACCAGAAACGCCACCACGGCTCAGACCGTCGATACTCATTTCAGCGGCGACATTCATACCACCACCCAGATCTTCTTTGGCGGTGAAAGTGATTAGCGATGTATCAATACCCAAACCTGACGCGTCTCCCACAGGATTGCCACCACTGCCGCCAGCCAGCGCTTCTGTAACAGCTTGGGTAATTTGTTGAGTGTTTGTACCTTGGCGAGGAGCATTGGTACTCGCTTTGTAGCCCGCTGTGTAGTTACCAGTGATGGTGACTTGCGCAAAGGAGGCGCCAGAGGCAGCCAAAACTGCCAATGCGATCAAAGATTTTTTCATGTGGTGTCTCTTCAGTTTGAGTTAGATGGTAAGCAGGCCAAGGTTTTACAAACCCAACCTGCAACTCCTACTTCTTAATTCAGAAGTAGCTCATATTGAAACAAAAATTCACATTCGCGTCATGTAATACAGCGGACAAAAAGTAGACGACCGTGCCAAAAAGTGTGTTTTGTTGTATTAGCACCAACGCGTCATTTTTTTTCACATTATGAACAATGGGCACACAACAAAAAACCCGCTGCATTTCTGCAGCGGGTTTGGGATTTCATCATTCAAGCTGGCTCACGCCAGCGAGAAATTAGAAGGAGTGGGAAACCAACAGGTTGGTTTCGGTAGTTGCTGCATTTGCACCAACCACGCCATCCCAACGAGCGTAGGAAGCCACCAAAGAAGTACGCTTGGACAAAGCGTACTCAGCCTTCAGGCCGTAACCAGTGCGTGTACCGTTGTCAGTAGCAGTATTGCGATCGGATTGAACGCGGCTACCCCAGTCAGCACCCAGAGTCAAAGCACCCAAGGGAACGCCAACAGCCAAGAAGGAGTCGTTACGTGTGCCCTTAGCAAACTGTGTGGAGCGGAAACCAGCGCCCAGCTTGGCAACACCAAAGTCGTAAGCACCGCGGATGCTTGCACGGTTTTTAGCGTTGTCAGGAGAGATCGTTTCGTTACCAGCTTGGTCCCAAACAGTGTAGTTACCATTCACAGCCAAAGGACCAGCAGCGTAGCCCAAAGTCAGGCCAGTCGAACGCTGGTAAGTTTGTCCAGCAGGAACGCCAGCAGCACCAACGCCCAAGCCGATGGGGGATGCGTTTTCACCACCTTGGGTGATAGCGCTTTCGGAGTGGCTCAGACCGAATGAAAAACCGCCAAAGCTGGGCGATGTGTAAGCGATAGAGTCGCCAGCGGTCAAAGCGGAGAACACTTTGCCGTCCAGGCCAACGCCGCCCACGCCAGCGGTGCCGCCGGACAGGTAGTCAGAGCCACGGCCGTTGTCCAAAGAGATCTTGCCGAAGCCACCGGAGATGTACATGCCGGAATCGCCACCGGAAACGCCACCGCGTGTCAGGCCGTCAATTTTCATGGAAGCGCCAGCTTCCATACCGCCGCCCAAGTCTTCCTTGGCAGAGAAAGTCACCAAAGAGGTGTCGTTACCCAAGCCGGACTTGTCGGTACCAGCGGAAGTAGTCGTTGCGTCAACACCAGAGGAAGCGCGGTAGCCAGCTGTGTAGTTACCAGTGATAGTCGCTTGAGCGAAAGAAGCGCCGGAGGCAGCCAGAACGGCCAGGGCGATGAGGGTCTTTTTCATTGAGAAATACTCCAAGGTTAAACATAGAGCTCCGGACCGATTGTTCGGAACTCCGGGCCAACCTCCTATTCAGGAAGTTGGATGTATTGCACCAGACGGGGGGGCGTTTGGCAAAGAAAACAGGCAAAAGATTAGGGTTCTCACGGGTTATCGTTGTTGGGTTGCAACAATTTGTTTGACTGTCATCAAACTCACCTTAACGTCAGCCCCGCTAGACTCTGCCCACACTGGAAAGACCTCTCATGGATGCACTCTTTACTGCAGCAGATACCGCATTGCGCACGCTATTCGCTCAGCCACACGCCGCCCAGCCCTGCCCTACCGTCGCGGAGCACGCCACACAGCTCACCGAGGCCGAAAAACGCAAGGCGGCAGGCCTGATGCGGGTGAACCATGTAGGCGAAGTTTGTGCGCAGGCCCTCTACACCGCGCAGGCCTTGGCCACACCGAACGAGGCGCTGCGCACGCACTTCACCACCGCTTGCATAGAAGAAACAGACCACTTGGCTTGGACAGCGCAGCGGCTTAGCGAACTGGGCTCGCGCCCCTCTTTGCTGAACCCCTTGTGGTACGCCGGGGCCTTTGGCTTGGGTTTGTTGGCGGGCCGCATGGGCGACGCTATCAGCCTTGGCTTTGTGGTGGAAACCGAAAAACAGGTGGGAGCGCACCTGCAAAGCCACTTGGAATTGCTGCCCGAAGGCGACCACGCCTCGCGCGCCATCGTGGCGCAAATGCACGATGACGAACTGCGCCACGCCCAAGACGCACAAACCGCAGGTGCAGTAGAGCTGCCACAACCCGTCAAGGAATTGATGCGCGCCGCCGCCAAGGTGATGACGACAGTGGCGGAGCGGATTTAAGGCCTGCTCAGGCCTCGATCAGGTCAAACCCGGTCGTAATTTCAGCGGTCTTGCCCAGCATGATGCTGGCAGAGCAGTATTTCTCGTGGCTCATGGCAATGGCGCGCTCTACGGCGCTGGCAGGAATGCCCTTGCCAGTGACGGTGAACTGCATGTGGATTTTGGTGAAAACCTTGGGATCCACTTCCGCGCGTTCCGCCGAGAGCTTGACCGTGCAGCCCTGCACGTCGTGGCGGCCACGCTTCAAAATCAAGACCACGTCATACGCCGTGCAACCCCCAGTGCCAGCCAGCACGGTTTCCAGCGGGCGAGGTGCCAGGTTTTGGCCGCCGTTTTCGGGTTTGGCGGTGTCAGGGGCGCCATCCATCATCAAGGTGTGACCGCTGCCGGTTTCGGCCACAAAGCCCATGCCAGAGCGGGTGTTCAAGCCGCCGGTCCAGCTCACTGTGCATTCCATGGTGTTCGTCCTTCAATAAATTACCCCGCGCGGGGCCAAAAACGCTCGCTACAATACAACCAATCAGCTCCGCGCGGAGCAATTAGACCGCATTATCGCCCTTTCAACCCGGAGTGTAGCCCCGTGAGTTCTCCCCAACAGCCCCAAGCTCCCAAGCTCACCCCTGCGGATTACCTGAAGAAAATTCTGAGCGCACGCGTTTACGACGTGGCCAACGAAACCGCGCTGGAGCCCGCCCGAGCACTGAGCCGCCGCCTGCACAACACCGTGCTCTTCAAACGCGAGGACCAGCAGCCTGTACGCAGCTTCAAGCTGCGTGGCGCCTACAACAAGATGGCACAGCTACCGCCCGAGCAGATTGCCAAGGGCGTGATCTGCGCCTCGGCCGGCAACCACGCCCAGGGTGTGGCTCTGTCAGCCAACCGCATGGGCATCCGCGCCGTTATCGTGATGCCCACCACCACGCCCCAGCTCAAAGTGGACGCCGTGCGTGGCTTTGGTGGCGAAGTAGTGCTGTTTGGCGAAAGTTATTCCGACGCATACGGCCACGCCGTGGCATTGCAAAAGCAGGAGGGCCTGACTTTTGTTCACCCCTTTGACGACCCGGACGTGATTGCCGGCCAGGGGACTGTTGCCATGGAAATCATGCGCCAGGTGCAAACCTTGGGCGCCGACAAAGCAGCCAAGTCGGGCCACAAGACCGGCAACAAATCCGGCCCCGGCATCGACGCGGTGTTTGTGGCGATTGGTGGCGGTGGCCTCATCTCGGGCGTGGCCAACTACATCAAGGCGGTGGCGCCCGGTGTTAAGGTCATTGGCGTGCAGATGAACGACTCCGACGCCATGATCCAGTCGGTGAGTGCGCACGAACGTGTGACGCTAGCCGACGTAGGCCTGTTCTCCGACGGCACAGCCGTGAAGCTGGTGGGCGAAGAAACCTTCCGCATTGCCAGCGACCTGGTGGACGACTACGTGACGGTGGACACCGACGCCGTGTGCGCGGCCATCAAGGACATCTTTGTGGACACGCGCTCCATCGTGGAGCCCGCGGGTGCGCTGGCCGTGGCCGCCATCAAGCAGTACGTGGCCACGCACAAGACCAAGGGCGAGACCTACGCGGCAATCCTCTGTGGGGCCAACATGAACTTCGACCGCCTGCGCTTTGTAGCCGAGCGGGCCGAAGTGGGCGAGGAGCGCGAGGCGCTGTTTGCGGTGACGATTCCCGAAGAGCGCGGCAGTTTCAAACGTTTTTGCGAACTGATCGGAGAACTACCCGGCGGCACGCGCAACGTGACGGAGTTCAACTACCGCATCAGCGACGCAGCCAAAGCCCATGTTTTTGTGGGCCTCAGCACGCAGGGCAAGGGCGAATCAGCCAAAGTGGCCAAGAACTTCGAGAAGAACGGCTTCCAGACCCTGGACCTGACGCACGACGAGTTGGCCAAGGAGCACATCCGACACATGGTGGGCGGCATCTCCAGCCTGGCGCAGGACGAGCGCCTGCTGCGCTTTGTGTTCCCCGAGCGGCCTGGCGCGCTGATGAAGTTCTTGAGCCTGATGCGCCCGGGCTGGAACATCAGCCTGTTCCACTACCGCAACCAAGGCGCGGACTACGGCCGCATCCTGGTGGGCCTGCAAGTGCCCGCAGCGGACAACGAGGCGTTTGCACAATTTCTGGAAACGCTGGGCTATCCCTACGTGGAAGAAACCGACAACCCGGTGTACCGGATGTTTCTACAAAAATGATAGCTGCCCGCGCTTATTCCACGAGGGCTTGAGACCGATTTAACCTTTAATTCGGGGCGGAAGCTCCAGCCGCATGGGTGCATCTCCGTCCCGCTCCAGGGTGGCGCTACGGCCCTGTACCTGGCGCAGGACCCACCCCTCGCCCACACTGGCGCCCACGGCCACCGGTTTGGCGGGTTTGCCATCCAAACCAATAAGAGCAACCCCGCTACCGCCCTGGTCCACCACGCCTAACAGTGCGAAACGGGCAGAAGCGCCGGCAGGTGCCGCAGCGGCCAATGGGGCATCCGCAGGAACTGCCGAGCCGCCCAAGGCGCGTGCCACCAGCGCGGTGTCAGGCGCAAGCACCGGGACCTGCACCGCAGCGACAGCGTTACCCGTGCTCGGTGCTGGCACTTTAAGCCCCCAATAGACCAACCCTGCCGCCGCCAAGCCCGCCAATAGCGAGGCCGCCAGCCGGGGAGCCCATCGTGAAATAGTGGAAGAAGCCATGCCGCGCATTATCATGTACCCACTGTCCGGCCCTGTCACGCCCTACGGAAGCACCCACCATGCAAGCCACCGCCCGATTTTTTCCCAAGCCACGGGGTTTCACCCTGATTGAACTGATGGTGGTGCTCGTCATCATCGGGGTACTGGCCGCACTGATTGTGCCCAATGTGCTGGACCGGGCTGATGATGCCCGCGTGTCGGCAGCGAAAACAGACATTGCCAATTTGCACCAGGCGCTCAAACTCTACAAACTCGACAACCAACGCTACCCCAGCCAAGAACAGGGCCTGCAGGCGCTGGTACTCAAGCCAACGAACGGTGTGGTTCCGGCCAACTGGCGACCCTATGTGGACAAACTTCCCAACGACCCCTGGGGCCGTGCCTACCTCTACATGAACCCCGGCTTGCATGGTGAAGTGGACGTGTTGAGCTTTGGTGCCGATGGCCAATCGGGAGGAGATGGCAAGAATGCTGACATCGGCAACTGGTAAGACGTGACGCCACGCGCATCCCGAGGCTTCACCCTGCTGGAACTGCTGTTGGTGGTGGCCATCGTGGCGATGGCATCGGCCGGGGTCGCATTTGCCTTGCGGGACGCCGGCCAATCCCGTCTGGACCGCGAGGCTCAGCGGCTCGCGGCCCTGCTGGAAGGGGCCCGTGCGCAGTCCCGTAGCCGGGGCGTTATGGTGCGCTGGCGCAGCACCTCCCAAGGTTTTGCCTTCGACGGCCTGCCAAGCGACTCCGCATTGCCCACAACATGGGACGACCTTGAAACTGCGGCCTACAGTGCAAGCCCTGTGGTGCTCGGCCCGGAGCCAATCATCGGCGCACAATACATCCGCCTCTGGCAACAAAGCGCACCCGAGCGCAGCCTGTGGGTCAGCACCGATGGGCTCCGGCCATTTACCGTGCAGAACACCGAACCATGACACGCCGCACGCGCCCACAGGGGTTCACCCTGATTGAAGTGCTGGTGGCACTGGCCATTGTGGCCACCACCCTGCTGGCGGGCCTGCAAGCCACCGGCGCCCTCACCCGCAATGCTCAACGTCAGACTGACCGGGTGCTGGCCCAGCTATGCGCTGAGAACGCACTCGCCCAGGTGCGCCTGAGCCAGCAACTGCCCGACGTGGGGGACAGCACCCGCCCCTGTGCGCAAGCCGGCCGCGTGCTGCAACTGCGCCTGCTGGTGCAACCCACCCCCAACCCCAACTTTCGCCGCGTCGAGGCACGCCTGTCCGTCGACGACACCCCGGTGCTGCAACTCACCACCATCGTGGGACGCATCTGAGCATGCAGCGCGGCTTCACCCTCATTGAGTTGCTGGTGGCGCTGGCTATCATGGCCTTGATGGCGACGCTGGGCTGGCGCGTGTTGGCCAGCATGCAAACCGCGGTGGAGATCAACCACCAACATGCCGACCAAGTGCTGACGCTGGACGCCAGCTTGGCCCAATGGGGCATGGATCTGGATGCCTTGGTAGAGCTGCCACTCACACGCACGCTGGAGTGGGATGGCCGGGCCCTGTACCTGACACGCCGCAGCGCAAGCACGGGCAGCGATGGGGCCATCGTGGTCGCTTGGACGCGCGCCAGCCGCAATGGCCAGTTCCAATGGCTGCGGTGGCAGTCGCTGCCCTTCACCAGCCGCGAGGGCTGGCAAACCGCCTGGAATGAGGCCCACGCCTGGGCCCAGAACAGCCAGGACAGCATCGACAGGCGCGAAGTCCGCGTGACACCTTTGGCCGAATGGCAGGTGTTTTTCTACCGCACCGGTGCCTGGGGCAACCCCCTATCAAGCACCGGTGCAGACCCAGCAGTCAACAACAGCCTGCCCGACGGCATCCGGCTCGTCCTCACCTTGCCACAGAGCCACCCCTTGATGGGACCTTTGGTACGGGACTGGGCACGGACCAATAGCGCGGGGGCCTTGCAATGAAGCAGGCTCAACGTGGCGCCGCCATCCTGACCGCGTTGCTTTTGGTCACCTTGGTCGCCACGCTGAGTGCGTCCGCACTTTGGCAACAGTGGCGTGCACTGGAGGTAGAGACCGCCGAGCGGACCAAAGCCCAATCGCGCTGGTTGCTGCAAGGTGCGTTGGATTGGGCCCGGCTCATATTGCGTGAAGACGCACGCAACGCCGTGCCCGACCACTTGGGCGAGCCCTGGGCGGTCGTCTTGCAAGAGGCTCAACTATCCAGCTTTTTGGCAGGCAGTAGCTCCACCACAGATCTGGGTGAGGACCTCAAAGCCGCTTACCTCTCCGGCCAGATTACCGATTTGCAGGCCCGGCTCAATCTGCTCAACCTGGTGCAAGAAGGTCAAATCCACCAGCCGAGCCTGCGAGCGTTCAGCCGCCTGTTTGAAGCCCTGCAACTGCCGCCCGCCGAACTCGCTTTTTTGGCTGCGCAATTGCAGCGGACACTGCAGGCTGCGGACGCTGAGCGCAGCACAGAAGGCGCTCACCCGTTGCTGCCCCGCAACATTGAGCAGCTGGCGTGGCTCGGCCTCACGCCCACCACCCTGGCCGCACTGCAAGCCCATGCCGTGGTGCTGCCAGAGCGCACGCCCGTCAACCTCAATACCGCCTCGGCACTGGTGCTCCACGCCAGCTTGCCTGGGCTGGACTTGGCCGCGGCCGAGCGCATGGTGCAGGCCCGCAAGCAAAACCACTTTCGTACCCTGTCGGATGCCGTGCAAGCCTCGGGCGTACCGGACCTCGCCGTCAACGGAAACCAACACAGTGTGGGGACACGCTATTTCGAGGTGCGCGTTCGCCTGCGCCTGGGTAGCACCGTGAGCCAAGAGCGCAGCATGCTGCACCGTGAAGGCCTTCAGGTGAAGACTTTGGCCACGCTACGTGAAACACCGGCACTGGCGTCCGTACAATGAAAGCCCCACTCTGGCCCTCGAGCCCGTTCAGACACCCATGATCCACCAGGCTATTTTGCTGCCCCTGCTGCCTGCACCGCCGGCCGGTGTGAGCGTGCACCTGGAGGGCATGTGGGAGAGCGTACGTAGCCATGACGGCCACAATGTGACCGAGCATTTGATATTGCCTGAACTTCCTCAGCGCGTAGGCAAACAAGCCACCGTGGCGATTGTGCCGACCCAGGCTTTGTCGTGGCACCGGGTCACACTGCCCGCTGGCACGCTGCGCCCGGGTTGGCGCGGAGGCAGTGCAGCACGCCTGCGTACTGTGCTTGAAGGCCTGCTGGAAGACCAATTGTTGGAAGAGCCCGCCAATTTGCACTTTGCCCTGGCCCCTGGGGCCACCCAGCAGGGCACGGTGTGGGTGGCCGTATGTCAGCGACAGTGGTTGCAGAATGCATTGGCTGCCATTGCCTACGCTGGCCACACCCCCGAGGCGGTCGTCCCTGAGTGGGTCCCTGGCAACGGTCCTACCAATGCCCTTTGGTGTACCGGAGGCGGACACGATGCGCAGTGGGTCTGGACGGATGCCCAAGGCGTGCACCGGCGCCCGTGGCCATCCCCGGTCGCACCACACCTGCCTCCCGATGCCCTGCAAGGCACGGTGTGGGCCGAGCCCGGCGTGGCCGCTCTCGCCGAAACCGCCCTGCAACGCGATGTGGAGGTGATGTCCCGCGCACAGCGCTTGCTCAACTGCACCCATACCGACTGGAATCTGGCACAGGGCGAGCTGGCGCCCACCCATGCTGGGTGGGGTCGCATCCGCCAAGCCCTGCAAACCATGTGGCAAGCCCCCGATTGGCGCCCGGCACGCTTGGCTGCGTTGGTGCTGGTGTTCACCCAACTGGTGGGCCTGCAGGCCTACGCTTGGTGGGCGGAGCACACCCTCACGCAGGGCCGCAGCACCCTGCATAGTCTGCTGCAAACGACCTTCCCTGCCACCACAGTGGTTGTGGATGCCCCCCTGCAAATGGAACGCGCCGTAGCGGCGCTGCGCCAGTCCAGTGGCAGCGCGGCCAAAGGCGATCTGGAAAGCATGCTGGCCGCGCTGGGCGGATCAGAGAACTTTGAACCTCTCATGCACACCGGCTCTGCGCAAGCAGCGATGGAATTTTCAGCCGGTGAGTTGCGCGTCAGCGGTTTGCCGCTGAGCCCCGAACCCGTGGACGCACTGCGCCGCCAGCTCGCCGACCTGGGCTACGCCCTGCAAGCCGACGGCAACAGCCTGCGCATTCGTGCAAACACCGCCCCCTGAGCCAGCAAACGACCATGGCACGCCCAACGTCCGCTCCCCCCAAGGCCTTGCAGGCTTGGTGGCAACAACGCCCGCCACGCGAGCAAGCCCTGCTGCTGGCCGCCGCCTGGCTAGTCGGCCTGACGCTGCTGTGGAGCTTGCTGCTGGGCCCCGCATGGCGGAGTTTGCGCACCTTTGACAGCCGGCACCTCGCTCTGGAGCAACAACACCAACGCATGTTGCAACTGCAGGCCCAAGCTAAAAGCCTGCAGGCCATGCCCGCGCTGGAGCCCGCCGCAGCCCAACAGGCCTTGCAGGCCAGTGTGAGGACCAGTTTGGGGCCCCAAGCCAGCATGCAGGTGCAGGGCAATATCGCCACCGTGACGCTGCAAGGCGTGCGCCCAGAGGCGCTGGCACAGTGGCTGGCACGCACCCGCAGCACCGCACGGCTGGCCCCTTTTGAAGCCAAGCTGCAACGTGGGCCGCAGGGCTGGAGTGGCAGCCTGCGTATCCGTCTGGGGCCCGCATGAAACGCAGTGCACCACCATGGATCTGGGCCTGGCTAGGGGCCGTGGCCGGGTTGCTGCTGGCAATCACTGTGGTGGCGCCGGCACATTGGTTGGCCTACGGCATTGGCCAACTAACGGCTCAGCGACTACAACTCCAATCGGCCCAAGGCACGGTGTGGAACGGACGTGCCCAGCTCACCCTGGGCAGCGAAGACTCCCTGGCTCCGCGCACCGCACTGCCGGGCGAGTTGGCGTGGCAACTACAGCCCCACTGGCAAGGCTTGCGGGTGCGGCTGAGTGCCGCCTGCTGCCTGGACGGCACGTGGACCTGGGACCTGCAGCCACGCTGGCTGGGGCTGCAGGTGTTGCCCGAGGACCGTGACGCCCGGCAACCGCTGCGATTGCCAAGTGCCTTGTTGGTCGGCTTGGGAACCCCCTGGAACACGCTGCAACTGGAAGGCACGCTAGCGCTATCCACACAATCCCTGGTACTGGACCTGGGACAAGACCACCCCCGACTACAAGGCCAGCTGCAGCTCCAAGCCCTGGCCATGTCCACGGCGCTGTCCCCCTTGCGGCCCGTCGGTAGCTATGCCCTCACCCTGGAAGGTGGCCTGGCGCCTACACTGGCGCTGCGCACGCTGGAAGGGGGGCTGCAGTTGCAAGGCAAGGGGCAATGGCGCCAAGGAAAACTGCAATTCACCGGTGACGCCCAGGCTGCACCTGGCCAGGAAGAGGCATTGGCCAATTTGCTCAATATCATTGGACGGCGCAGCGGCGCACGCTCCATACTCCAAGTGGGTTAACTGCATGCCACACTATTTATCAACATCTCGTCCCCGATGGCGCCAAGCAGCTATGCATTTGATAGCTGCCTGCGCAGTATTCACGGGGGCCAGTGGCATATTTACCACTAGTTCCTGGGCTCAGCCTGCGACCAGCAAGCGGGGCGAGCCCGTCACGCTGAACTTCAACAACGCTGAAATCGAGGCGGTGGCCCGCACCATGGCGGCACTCACCGGACGCAATGTGGTGGTGGATCCCCGCGTCAAAGGCACCATCAATTTGGTGACCGACAGCCCAGCCTCCCCCGCGCGTGCCTACTATTTGTTCCTGACCACCCTGCGCATGCAGGGCTTCACCGTGGTGCAAGTGGACGGCCTGGACAAGGTGGTGCCTGAAGCGGACGCCAAGCTTCAGGGCACGGCCGTATCAGTGGACGATGGCAAAGGCCCGGTAACGACCGGCCAAATCCAGACCCAGATTTTCAAAATCACCCACGAGAACGCCAACAACCTCGTGCCCGTGTTGCGTCCGCTGATCACACCCAACAACGTCATCAACGTGAACACCGGCAACAACTCGCTGGTGATCACCGACTACGCCGACAACCTGCGCCGCATTGCGCGCATCGTGCAAGCGCTGGACGTGCCCAACGCCACCGACCTGGAAATCATCCCCATCCAGCACGCCGTCGCGGCCGACTTGGCCCAGCTCGCCACCCGCTTGCTGGAGGCACCCGCAGGCGCCGCGCCGGGCGGTCAGGCCGATGCCAGCTACAAGACCACCATCCTGGTGGAGCCACGCTCCAACGCCGTCATCGTGCGCGCAGCCAACCAAGCCCGTCTGTCACTTGCCAAGACCCTGATACAGCGGCTGGACCAGCCCAGCGCCAACACCAGCAATGGCGCGGCAGGCAACATTTATGTGGTCTACCTGAAGAACGCCAACGCCACCCAGCTGGCCACCACACTGCGTGCCGCCATCAGCGCAGACACACGTGGCGCCAGCCCCGCCGTCACGCCTGCAACCGGGGGGACACCCGCAACCGCTGCAAGCCAGCCCAGTACGGGCGGCCAGATCCAGGCCGACCCCACCACCAATTCTCTCATCATCACTGCCAGTGAGCCTCAGTACCGCCAGCTGCGCGCCGTCATCGACAAGCTGGACGCTCGCCGCGCCCAGGTGTTTGTCGAGAGCCTGATTGCCGAGGTCAGCGCCGACAAGGCGGCAGAGTTTGGCATCCAGTGGCAAGGTGCCGTGGGCAATGCGGGCGATGCCACCATCGGCTTGCTGGGCACCAACTTTGGCAGTGCCGGCAAAAACATCATCACCCTGGCCACCCAGGGCGCGGCAGGCACGGTGGCTCCCGCACGCGGCTTCAACCTGGGCGCAGCCAGCAAGACCAATGGTGTCTACGTGCTGGGCTTTTTGGCGCGCTTTCTGGAAGAGTCGGGCAGTGGCAATGTGCTCTCTACACCCAATCTGCTGACGCTGGACAACGAAGAGGCCAAGATCGTCATTGGTCAGAACGTTCCTTTTGTAACCGGCCAATTCACCAACACCGGCGCCAGCACCAGCACCGTCAACCCCTTCCAGACCATCGAGCGCAAGGACGTGGGCCTGACCCTGAAGGTCAAGCCGCAAATCAGCGAGAACGGCACTGTAAAGCTGACCATCTTCCAGGAGGTCTCCAGCGTGCTGGCATCGACCGCCAACGCCACCAATGGCCCCACCACCAACAAGCGCACCATCGAGTCCAACGTGCTGGTGGAAGACGGTGCAGTAGTGGTCTTGGGTGGCTTGCTGCAGGACGAATACGCCGGCAACCAGGAGAAAGTACCCGGTCTGGCCGATGTGCCTTTCTTTGGCAACTTGTTCAAGAGCGAGGCCCGCAGCCGCAAAAAGACCAACCTCATGGTCTTCCTGCGGCCGGTGGTGGTGCGCGACGCCGCGGCCACCCAAGCCCTGTCCACCGACCGCTACGAGCTGATGCGCAGTGGCCAGCAGGGCAGCCAGCCTGCACCCAGCACGCTGGTGCCCATCAACGAAGCACCTGTGTTGCCAGCCCTGCCAGTGCGTCCTGCAGCACCTGCACCCGCTGAAACACCCGCTACCAGCGCTCCCTAGGCCGTATGCGCTATCCGCTGCCTTACGCTTTTGCGCGCAGCCAGCAACTCTTGCTGGAGGACGACGGCCAGATCCTGATGCTGTGGGTACACCCCGGAACGGCACCCTCGGCGGTGGGGGAGGTGCTGCGCCGATATGCCGTCTACAACGTGCAAAACCAGGAGGCGGAGGCCTTGGCCCAGCGTATCAGCGCCGCCTATGCCCAGGGCGAATCCAGCGCGGCCACCGTGATGCACGAGGTGCAGGGCGAGGCCGACCTCAGCCGCATGATGCAGGAGCTGCCCGCCGTCGAGGATCTGCTGGAAACGGCCGACGACGCACCCATCATCCGCATGCTCAATGCACTGCTGACCCAGGCCGCGCGTGACGGTGCCAGTGACATCCACATCGAACCCTACGAGCGCCACAGCAGCGTGCGCTTTCGGGTGGATGGCACCTTGCGTGAAGTGGTGCAAGCCCAGCGCGCGCTCCACGCAGCCCTGATTTCGCGGCTCAAGGTGATGGCCGACCTGGACATTTCGGAGAAACGCCTGCCCCAGGACGGCCGCATCAGCCTGCGCATTGGCACGCGCGCGGTTGACGTGCGTGTGAGCACCCTGCCCAGCGCCCATGGTGAGCGCGCGGTGTTGCGCCTGCTGGACAAGAGCCAGGACCAGCGCAGCCTCGAATCCATCGGCATGCAAGGCACGGTGCTGGAGCGCTTTGAGGGCCTGATCGCCCAGCCGCACGGCATCATTTTGGTCACCGGACCGACCGGCTCTGGCAAGACCACCACGCTATACGCCTCCTTGGGGCGGCTGGACGCAGCACGGCAAAACATCATGACGGTGGAAGACCCCATCGAATACGAGCTACCCGGTGTGGGTCAAACCCAGGTCAACCCCAAGATCGAGTTGACATTCGCCAAGGCCTTGCGTGCCATCCTGCGCCAGGACCCGGACGTGATCATGATTGGTGAAATCCGGGATTTCGAAACCGCACAAATCGCCATCCAGGCCTCGCTGACGGGCCACTTGGTATTGGCAACCCTGCACACCAACGACGCGGCCAGTGCCGTCACGCGCCTGTTGGACATGGGAGTTGAGCCGTTTTTGCTGAGTTCCTCGCTGCGCGGCGTTCTGGCACAGCGCCTGGTACGCAAACTGTGCACCCAATGCCGGGGCAAGGGCTGCGCCCACTGCGGCCACACCGGTTACCAGGGCCGCACTGGCGTTTTCGAGTTGCTGGTGGTGGATGACGCAATAGCCGAAAGGGTGCACCACCGTGCTTCCGAGGCAGATATCCGCCAAGCCGGGCTGGCCACCGGCATGGTCCCGTTGCGCGAAGACGGCGAGCGCTTGGTGCGCGATGGCCTCACCAGCCCCGAGGAGCTGCTGCGCGTAGTGCGTGACTGAGCGCGTCGCTCAGCAACGCGTGCAAGCGCGCAGCGCATTGGCAGACTGCTGGCGGGTCTGCTCAATCAGGTAATCCAAAAACACGCTGGTACGCTCCGGCAAAAACTTGCGACTGGGCAGCGCCGCGTACAAGGAGAGGCGCCCCGCAATCCACGGTGCCAACACACGCACCAATGCACCGCTGTTGAGTAGCGGGGCCACCAGATCCACCGGTGCAGAGGTGATACCGGCACCGTCCATGGCGGCGCGCAGCAAAGTGTCGGAGTGGTTGGCCAACAGCTTGGGGCGGATCACGACCTCCTGCACTGCATCGGCATCGTCCGCGTTCAGCAGCCGCCATTGGGTGTGTACTTGGCCCGGCAGCTTCAGGCGCAGGATGTCGTGGCTGACCAAATCCTGGGGTGACGCGGGTGCCCCCATGCGCTGCAAATACTGCGGAGAGGCGACCAGCACTGCTTCGGTGGAAGACACCTTGCGGGCAATGATGTCCGCATCGAAATGCCCTTCGGTGGGCAGCAGGGTGACGTCATAGTCTTCAATCGGCGGCTCCTTGAAGGTTTCCACGTCGATATGCAGTGTGATGTCGGGATATTTGGCATTGAAGCCTGCCACCAGTGGCGCCAACACATGGGACGCCAGGACCGGCGGGGCCAACACACGCAGCACACCCGACAGTTCGTGCGTCTGGGAACTCGCCGCTTCATGGGCAGCGTCGATATCCTGCAGGATGTCGCGTACACGGCCGAGATAAGTTTCGCCCGCGGGACTGAGTGATACACGACGCGTGGTTCGGTGCAACAAACGGGTGCCGAGGTATTCCTCCAGATCGGCGATCAGGCGGGTGACTGCCGCCGAAGACATATCGAGCGCACGGGCGGCCGCCGCAAAACCACCTTGGTCGATCACAGTCTGGAATACCCGCATTGACATCAAGCGATCCATGGAGTCCTTTTTTTGGATTTCAAGTTCTGGATTATTTCAACTAACGTAATGGACCACTGTTCGCAGAGGTATTTTTCTGATGCTAGGCCTTCTCTAAAGTTCACCCCATCGATGAGACGAACCTGAAACGCCCCCGTCGATACCGTCTACAGGACGATGTGTCCTGCAGACGGAATCAATCAACCAAAGAAGGATTTGAATCATGAAATTCGCTACCGCTTCCATCGCATTGGCCGTCGCTGCATTGCTCACAGGCCACGCCCAAGCTGCCGACGTCGGCAAGACCCGCGAACAAGTACGTGCCGAGCTGGCACAGGCACAACGCACTGGCGACATCGTTGCCAATACCGACGTAGGCTCCAGCGAGTTCTTGTCCGGCAAGGGCCAAAAGCTGAGCGCCGCTTTCCCTGAAAGCTACCCACAAACCACCAGCCAAGGCAAAACCCGCGCACAAGTGCGTGCCGAACTGGCAGAAGCCCAACGCACCGGAGACATCGCTGCCAACAAAGACCAGGGCATTGACGAGTATGTGTCTGGCAATGGTCGCAAACTCAATGAACTTTTCCCTGCTGCCTATCCCGCCAAACCAACGGTTGCAGGCAAAACGCGTGAACAAGTACGCGCTGAGTTGGCAGAAGCCCAACGCACCGGCGACATTGCTGCCAGCAAGGACCAAGGTGTCGATGAGTACGTCTCTGCAACTGGAAGCAAGTTGAACGAACTCTTCCCTAACCTCTACCCCGCCACCCGCACCAACTAAGCACCGGGCACGGAGCACGAGCCCCCGCAGCGTTATTGCTGCGGGGGCTTTTTCCTGTCAGGGCTCGTAGGCCGCCAGCCGTTTGCGCTCCAACTCAGAAAACTGGGTGAGCCGCAGGTTTTCCAATGCCACCTGACGCTCCGACTCCGGGGCCTCGGCCAAGTTCTTCAACATGACTGCCCGATCGCTCAAATAGCGATCCATGCGCCCCTTCCAGGCTTGGTCCTCGCGGTCCAGCTCGGCCAGCCGTGCCGCTGCCGACGCGTCCAGCGCTTGCGCGCGCAGGCGGTACACATCGTCATCACTGCCGCCTTGGGCACGCAACGCCCGGGTCTTGTCTTCCAACAGCAGAATGGCTCGCGGTGCATCACGCTCCGCGCGCAGAGCTTGGGGCATGGCGGCATCCAGCGCAGCCCACTGCGCGTTGCGTTGCGCGGCGTCCAGGGCTGGGTTGTTCGCAATGTCCCAACGTGCCAGCGCATCGCGGTCGGCAGCATCTTCCAGGCCAAACATGGCCTGCTCCTCCTCGGCATTAAAAAAACGCGCGCGCAAGGCCTGCATGCTGTCAAAGCGCTGGCGCACGCTTTGTGAACCGCTTGGCAACTGCGTCCAGTGCTGCTCCAGTGTGTACAAGGCGTGCTTGAAATCGAGGTACCGCACCAACAGCCGCTTGGCAACCACCGCCTGTTCTGGTGCCAATGCCTGGTCCAGCGCCAGGTGAATTTGCTGCACGATGGCGGGCACCGACTGCTCTCCCACCGTGCTCAAGTGGTAATCGAACAAACGCCGTAGTGCGGCGTACGCCATAGCGCCGCCGCCCGCCCCCGGCATGGGATTGAGCGCCCCGAGACTGGCCACACCGTCGGGCTCGGTTCCCTGCAGCGACGCCGCAGGACCTGACAGCACAGACATGCGTGCAGCAACCCCGGAGTCCGCGACGTCTGGTGCCCCAGCCCCCCACCACCACACGGCCACCGCCAGCACACCCAAGAGGCCCGCTAGCGCGCGGCGCCACCACGGCAGCGTACGCAAGGCTTACAGCCCCGCGTTCTTCAGGCGGTTGGCCTGCTGGCGAAACAGCGTGACCGGGCTGGTTTCAAACAAGTTGGTCAGGCCCACGGTCTGGTTCACTTCGTCGAGGTGGTTGATCGCATAGTCATCACGAATCACCTTGCCCAGGCGCGAGGAGCAGCTGCTCACCAAACCATCGTTTTTGGCGCCCAGAAATGCCAGCGAAGTCAGCGCAAGTGCAGGGTCTGCAACGTCCAGCAGGTGGGTGTAGGGCTTGGCCCCACTCCACGAGTAGTAGGCCACACCATTCACGTTGTAAGCCCCCTCGCCGCACGCGCTGGTGGGTACCCCCTGGGGATGGGCAGCATTGAATTTCTTGCTGCCCGCCGTACTGAGCGACTGGGCCGCCGCCAGCGAGTTCTGGCTCAGCCCCCCGCCTCCGGACAGGAAGTTGATGAGGGTGCCTAAGCCGTTGGTGATGGAGACCAACACCGTATTGCTGAAGGTACCCACAGGTGCCACGCCCAGCAGTACATCGGCCACTGCCGAGCCCTTGTTGACACCGCCAATCGAGGTGACCGAGGCCACCAGATCCGGCCGTACCGAGGCTACATACCGCGCCGTGGGTCCGCCATGGCTGTGGCCCATGAGGTTGACCTTGGCGGCGCCCGTGGCGGCCAGCACCTGCCGCACCTGGCTAAGCAGCTGCTCTCCGCGCACCTCGGTACTGTTGGCCGCAGCCACCTGCACCACGTAGACCTTGGCACCATCCGCACGCAACGCCGAAGGGATGCCGTAGAAATATTCCACGGGCCCAATGTTGTCAAAGCCAAACAGCCCGTGCACCAGCACGATGGGGTATTTGGTCTGGGTATACCCCGCTGCAAACGCAGTGGGGATCAGGCTCAGGGCCAGCGCGCACGCGGCCAGCCAACGCATCACGGTACTCTTCATGCTTGTCTCCTCGGGACCTGTGGAGGGTCGATGGGGTTGAAGGGGTGTCAGTCGATGGAACCGGTGCGAGCGCCGGGATCGGGAGCGCTGTCGCGGAAGACTTGCTGCCTGCTGCTTGTGTCGGCAGTTGCGAGTCTTAAATAGCACGATCGTGCTTTTAACGAAGCATACGCGGCAAGGTTTTTCTTGTCATGGTGGAAAACCCGCGACCACGGCCTGCGGCTACCATTGCGCCATGGCCGCCTTTACCTACTCCGCCCTCGACGCCGACGGAAAGACCCACACCGGCGTGCTGGAGGCTGATGCTCCACGTGCTGCGCGCAGCCAACTGCGTGCCCAGCAACTGGTTCCCCTGAGTGTGCAAGAGCTGCGCAGCGCCAGTGACGCCAGCACCTCCGGCTCACGCCGGATACGGCCTGCCTTCACCAGCACCCAGCGCGCGGTGTGGACACGGCAGCTTGCCAGCCTGGTGTCAGCAGGTTTGCCACTGGAGCGGGCACTCAGCGCCCTGACCGACGAAGCCGAAACTCCCGCCCAACGCGATGTGGTGGCCACGCTGCGCGCAGAAGTCAACAGCGGCAGCAGCCTGGGCCGGGCCCTGCAGCAACAGCCGCGGGAGTTTTCCGAAATCTATGTGGCCGTGGTGGGCGCTGGCGAGTACCGCGGACACCTGGGCACCGTGCTGGAGCGCCTGGCCGATGAGCTGGAAGAGCAACACACCCTGCGCTCCAAGCTGCTAGGCGCAGCGCTTTACCCTGCCGTGGTCAGCGTGGTGGCCTTGCTCATCGTCATGTTTTTGCTGACCTATGTCGTACCCCAAGTGGCCGGGGTGTTTGCGGGCTCCAAGCAGGCGCTGCCTTTGCTCACCCGCATCATGCTGGGCATCAGCAGCGCGGTCAGCAACTACGGGCTATTGGCACTAGCTGCTATCGTTATAGGAGCTATTAGCGCAAAGTTCGCGTGGTCTGGAGCCGCTTTTCGCTTGAAAGTGGACACCCTGTGGCTGCGCTTGCCGATTCTGGGTCGGCTGGCCCGGGGCTACAACGCAGCACGTTTCGCCAGCACCCTGTCCATGCTGGCGGCTGCGGGCGTGCCCATTCTCAAGGCGCTGCAAGCGGCGGCCGAAACCCTTTCCAACCGGGCCATGCGTGAAGACGCCCTGCGCGCACTGGTGATGGTGCGCGAAGGCGCGCCGCTGGCCAGCGCGCTGGCGCATGAGAAACGCTTTCCACCACTCTTGGCGATGTTCGCCCGCCTGGGCGAACAAACCGGCCGCTTGCCACAGATGCTGGACCGTGCCGCCCTGCAACTGCGCACCGAAGTGCAACGCCGCGCCCTGCAACTGGCCACGCTGCTGGAGCCTCTGCTGATTGTGGCCATGGGCATCGTGGTCATGCTGATCGTGCTGGCGGTGCTGATGCCGATCATCCAACTCAACCAATTAGTGAAATAACAAAACATGGCGCTCTCCCTCGACGGCAAACTGGTAGTCGCCATTTCCAGCCGCGCCCTCTTCGACTTCGAAGAGGAAAACCAGGTGTTCGAACAGAACGATGACCGCGCCTACATGGAGCTGCAGCGCCAGCGTCTCAACGTACCGGCCAAACCTGGCGTGGCGTTCTCGCTGGTGCAGAAGCTGCTGGCCTTCAATGACACCCCGTCGCAGCGCGTGGAGGTGGTCATCCTCTCGCGCAACGACCCGGTTTCCGGCATGCGCGTGTTCCGCTCCGCCCAGCACTACGGCCTGTCCATTCAGCGTGGCAACTTCACGCGCGGTGAAGCACCCTGGCGCTACCTCAAGCCGCTGCACGCGAACCTGTTTCTCAGCACCCACCTCAGCGATGTGCGCGCTGCCCTGGCGGCTGGCGTACCGGCCGCCCAGGTCTATCCACACAGCGCCCACGCCAGCAATGCCCACCCCAATGAAGTGCGCATCGCCTTCGACGGCGATGCCGTGCTCTTCAGCGACGAGGCTGAGCAGGTGTACCAAAGCGGAGGGCTTTCCGCCTTCCAGCAGCACGAACAAGACAAGGTCGCCCAGCCCCTGCCAGATGGCCCCTTCAAGCCCCTGCTGGAGGCACTGCACAAACTGCAGCAGGCGCAAATCGACCACATCCGCATCCGCACTGCGCTGGTCACCGCACGCAGTGCGCCGGCCCACGAGCGCGCCATCCTCACCTTGATGAACTGGAACATCGACGTGGACGAGGCCATGTTTCTGGGCGGACTGGACAAGGGCGAGTTTCTGCGCGAGTTTGAGCCCGACTTTTTCTTTGACGACCAGACCGGCCACATCGAATCGGCGGCACGCCACGTGCCCGCAGGCCACGTGGCCAGTGGTGTGCGCAACTAAGACAAGGGCGCGAAAAGCATTGGTAAAGCAATGTAAAACTGGCTGACAGGTCCTCGGCCGGTGCCTAAGCTTGGCCCATGATGTCCTGGTTCAAGTCCACTCGCGATCCCCTTGCTTCTGCTGCAGTCCAACCGGATACCCCGTTGCCGCACAACCGGGTACTGTCGGCCAACGCGCAGGTGTGGCGCCGCCTTGCGCGCGATGGCTATGACCGCACTGCGGAGCAAGTGCGTGCGTCACAGCCAGCCCCGCTGCAACGCGACACCAACACGCCCTCCCACCGATAGCCCGCGTGGCGGTTTGCAGCCGCTACCATGGCCCCTGCGCAGGGCGGTGAGCCGCTGCCATTTCAAACAAGGATGACAGACATGGCTTTTGTGGCAACCGTGGGCAACAAGCTCCGTGCGTTTGGGCAGTTTGTACGCCGCGTGTGGGCGCTGACCCAACCCTACTTTCACTCCGAGGACAAATGGAAGGCCCGCGGCATGCTGGCCGCCATCGTGGCGCTGAACCTGGGCTTGGTCTACATGGCCGTCTTGTTCAACGACTGGAACAAGCTGTTCTACGACGCGCTGCAAGAAAAAAACGCGAGTGTGTTTTGGGCCCAGCTGGGCCGCTTCACCTACCTCGCGTTTGCGTTCATCGTCATCGCGGTCTACAAGTTTTACCTGACGCAGCTGCTGGAAATGCGCTGGCGCAGTTGGATGACGGCGCACTACCTGCATCGTTGGCTCAGCGGTCAGGCCTTCTACCGGCTGGAGCTCGCCCGCTTCACCAGTGCAGCCCACAGCGATGCCAACCCCGACAACCCAGACCAGCGCATCCAGGAAGACATCAACCAGTTCACCAGCTACACCATCTCGCTCACCATGGGACTGCTCAACGCCGTGGTCACGCTGGCCAGCTTTGTGGGCATCTTGTGGGGTTTGTCGGGTGGTTTTGCCTTCAACGTGGCGGGCCACGACTACAACATTCCGGGCTTCATGGTGTGGATGGCGGTGCTGTACTGCGCCGCGGGCAGCGTCATCACCCATTACATCGGCCGCAAACAAATCCCCCTCAACTTTGCCCAACAGCGTGTAGAAGCGGACTTCCGCCACACCATGATCCGGGTGCGTGAGTACAGCGAATCGATTGCGCTGGACCGTGGCGAAACGGTGGCGCGCCGCCAGCTGGGCGATCGGTTTGACAAGGTGCTTGGCAACTACCTGGCCCTCATCAAGGCGCAGAAGAGCCTGATCTGGTTCACCAGTTTCTTTGGCCAAGCCGCGGTGGTGTTTCCGTTTGTGGTGGCCGCACCGCGTTTTTTCAGCGGCGCCATCCAACTGGGTGAGCTGATGCAAATCTCCAGCGCCTTTGGCCAGGTGCAAGGCGCCCTGAGCTGGTTTGTCGACAACTACGGCAGCCTGGCCACCTGGCGCGCCACCACCGACCGCCTGACCAGTTTTGAAGCATCATTCAAGGCTCTAAACCCCGTGGCTATTGCGCAAGCAGCTCCTGAAGCAATAGCAAAGCCCGATGCTTTGAGCGGCTCGGATATCTCTGTCGCCCTGCCCAATGGCACAGTGCTGCTGGCACCCACGCAGCTGCAGGCGCAGCCGGGCGACCGCATCCTGCTGCAGGGCCCGTCTGGCAGTGGCAAATCCAGCCTGTTCCGTACGCTGGCAGGCATCTGGCCGTTTGCCAGTGGCGCGGTGCACCTGCCTGCCGACACCATGTTCATCCCGCAACGTCCCTACTTTCCCAATGGCACGCTGCGCGAAGCCCTGGCCTACCCGCAGGCCACCACGGCATACACCGATGCCCAGCTGCAGCAGGCGCTGCGCGACGCCCTGCTACCCGGCTTGGTGGACGATCTGGACCGGGTAGATGCCTGGAGCCAAAAACTCTCGGGGGGCGAACAGCAGCGCTTGGCGATTGCACGCGTACTGCTCAAGCAACCCCAATGGATTTTTGCCGACGAGGCGACCAGTGCGTTGGACGAGGCGGCAGAACACACGCTGTACCAACGCTTGAGCGACCTGGTCAAGCAGCGGGGCGGCGGATTGGTGTCGATCGCCCACCGCCCGGCAGTCGCTGCCTTCCATACGCGGCAGTGGGTGTTGACACCCCGTCAAGGTGAAGGTGCTTTGTTTACCTTGTCCGAAAACCGCGCATAACCCTTGGCCCTCAGTTCGCACGCCGGGCAGCTGCCGCAGCCGTAGCCCCAAGCTTGGCGGTGCGTGCGATCACCCAGGTAGCAAGTATGGGTGTGCTCCACCACGAGGTCTACCAGCGCCGGGCCGCCGCCCGGCACGCCCGACTGCTCGCCCAGCGCATGGGCCAGCTCCCAGGTCTGGGCCTTGTCGATCCACATCAGCGGAGTCTCGATCAGAAAACGCCTGTCCATGCCCAGCGACAAGGCCAGTTGCAAAGCTTTCATGGTGTCGTCCCGGCAATCGGGGTAGCCCGAGAAATCAGTCTCGCACACGCCGGTCACGATGACCTGCAAGCCGCGCCGGTAGGCCAGCGCGGCAGCCAGCGTCATGAACAGCAGATTGCGGCCCGGCACAAAGGTATTGGGCAGGCCGCTGGCCTCCATCTGGAACGCCGTGTCGCGCGTGAGTGAGGTCTCGCTCACTTCGCCCAACACCGCCAGGTCCAGCAGGTGGTCTTCGCCCAACTTGGCGGCCCATTGCGGAAAGCGCGCTCGGATTTCGCGCAACACATTCAAACGGGCATCCAACTCCACACTGTGGCGCTGGCGGTAGTCAAAGGCAATGGTTTCGACGCGTTCGTAACGCGCCAAGGCGTGTGCCAAACAGGTAGTGGAGTCTTGGCCACCGGAGAAGAGGACGAGTGCGCTGGTATGCATGGCCGCCATGGTAGAGCAAGGCGGGAGGCCCATGGCTGAGTCCGATGGAGCCGGACTCAGAGGTTTTCGGTCTTCTTGACCTTGCTGGGTGTGTAGACCAGCACTTCTTTGGCCAGCTGGCCCGGCACTTCCGCAGGCGTCAGCGGCTGAGGCGGTGTGAGCTGAATCTTGACCTGCTCGATCTGGATGGCGCTGGCACTGGCGGTCCACATGGTCTTCAGGTGGTCCAACAGCACTTGCGAAATCGGCTTGGGCGGCGGGTCTTCGACTTTTTCCGTCTCCGGGCGGTGGATTGTCCAGTCTTTGGGCGCCGTGGCCGCCTCCGCACCCCGCTCCGTTGGCTCCGGCACCACCACGCGGGGCGGCTGGCCTTCGGGGTTCTTGAGTGCGGGATTCACCATGTCGATGACTCCGGGAGAGGACTCGGCCGACGGGCTGGCGCTCACCGCAGGGTTCACCGGCGCAACTGGGATCACCCTCTGTGCCCCAGACGAAGCCAAATCTGCGCCGGTGGGGCGCACATTCGGGTTTCGGTCAATGGATGGCAGTTGCATTTTGGGTAGGCCTTGCGGCCCCTCCGGTTACTTTTAGGAGTTGACGTACGTTTCTTAACGGCAGATTTAGGGGCTTATTTAGGCCTTTTTTTAAAATTTTTGGGATTTTTCGTCCCAAACGGGCTCGCGTCGCACAAAAAACGCACCACAAGGGTGCGTTTTGACGCGCGACAAGCTTTTGGGGTTGTGTCAGGCCGCTGGTAAAGAAAGCAGCCCCGGGCTGCGTACGTTGCCAGGCAAGGTAAATCGGCCCACCAGGCGATCCAGAACCTCCGCCTGCTCGCGCAAAGAAGCTGCCGCGGCGGCACTCTGTTCCACCAATGCGGCGTTTTGCTGGGTCATTTGCTCCAATTCAGACACGGCAGCGCTCACTTGCGCCATATCCTGGCTTTGCTCACTGCTGGAAGCGCTGATTTCTCCGATGATGCCGGTCACCCGCTGCACCGACTGCACGATGTCCTGCATGGTCTGCCCCGCCCCATCCACCAGGCGCGCGCCATGCTCCACATTGGTCACCGAGCTTCCAATCAGGGCTTTGACCTCCTTGGCTGCCTCGGCACTGCGTCCGGCCAATGCGCGCACTTCACTGGCCACCACGGCAAAGCCGCGGCCCTGTTCCCCGGCACGGGCGGCCTCTACGGCCGCATTGAGCGCCAAAATATTGGTCTGGAACGCAATGCCGTCAATCACCCCAATGATGTCCACAATCTTGCGCGAAGAAGCATTGATCTCATGCATGGTGCTGACCACTTGGGAGACAGCCGCGCCCCCACTTTCGGCCACGCTGTAGGCAGATCCGGCCAGCGCGTTGGCCTGCCGGGCGGCTTCCACAGACTGTTGCAGCGAGCCATTGAGGTGGTCCATGGTCGACGCAGCCCGCTGCAGGTTGTAGGCTGTGCTTTCGGTGCGATTGGACAGGTCTTGGTTGCCATGCGCAATTTCAGAACTGGCCACGCTGATGCTGCCGGTGGACTTGTGCACCTGCCCCACCAGTTGTGCCAGCGAATCCGCCATGTGCGCCAACGAGCGCAGCACTTCGCCCATCTCGTCACGCCGTGTGGTGTGGATGGCGACGCTCAAATCCCCCTTCCCAATGGAGTGGGCCACGCGCACGATGTCGTCCAGCGGATCGCACACATTGCGTTGCAAGAGACGCGTCCCGATGGAGATGAGCACCACAATCACCGCCATGATCCCCGCAACGGACCAGACCGTGCGCATGCGCTCCTCTCCAGCCTTGTCACGCAGGGCGGTGGCCCCAGCCTCGGTGAGGGCCACCATGGACTGCTGGGCCGCCAAAAATGCTTTGAGCTCCGTCTGCGTGGCTGACTGGACATGGCTACTTACGGCCGCCATGTCACCTGCAGCCTTGAGCTCTTGGGCTTTGCGAATCGAAGCCTCCAAAGACTGCGCCCGTGTCTTGACGGCATCGAGCGCCGCACGCTCGGCGCTGCTTTGCATGGTTTTTTCCAGGCCGGATTGCAACTGCTTGATTTCGGCAGCAGCACTGTCCTGGTCCGCCAGCAAGAGCTGGCCCGCCGCAGCGTCTGGATTGAGTGCAGAACCGATACCGCGCAAGGCATTTGCTTCCCCCAGCCCCCGCCAGCGGGCAGCCATCTCCAGCTTGCTTTGCTGTTCCGACTGCTCCGCGACCGTGATCGCTTGTGAGCGGATGGTGCGAATGGCAGACCCCGAAGCCATGGCCACCAGGCCCACACTCACCGCGATGGCGGGTAGCCACAACTTCAACGCAATACTCAAAGACTTCATAACCCGCTCCGTAACCGTAGCGGGCCAGTATCCGGGCTGGCCCGGCCAGGGTCAATAGCGCACCAGTGCGCGATAAGTCAAAACAGTACTGCCCTCGGCAGGCACATTGAGCTTCCAGACTGCGGTATTGGCTGCTCCCTTGGTGTGCGTGTGGCTGGAGCTCATGATCTGCCAATCCCCCGGCACTGGCTCCTGCACAGTCACGGTCACTGCCTCTTTTTTGGCATTTTTCAGGACCAGCTGGTAGGCACTCTCGAACACATAGTTGTATTTGCCTGTACCGCTTAGCTTCTTGAAGTCAGTCTGCTTTTTGTCTGCCGTCACATCAAACGCATCGCCCAGCTTGAGGCGGACCTTCTCGTTTTTGGGGGTGTGGTCGATACGGTCTTCACCAATGAATTGGGCGTTGCCAGCGCTGTCCTTTTTGTAAACGCGCACCACGCCTTTGGGCAGGGGGAGCCCCAAGCGGGCACTTTCTTTGTTGTCGAACTCCACGAACACGGCCACCTTCATCTTTTGGCCCAGCTCCCCAGCCGCGCCCTGGTAGTAGTAGTCATTGCCCTGCAGCAGCAGCTCTTTGCGGGCAGGCACGCCACTGGCCGACATCAGGGCCACCTGCTTGGTCTGGTTCTCAGCAATGGTGGTGGGGCGGTCCAGGGTGTAGAGGTGGTACTCAAACAGCGTCTCTTCGGCCATGCGCGATTCGGCCTTGGCCGCCATCGGCGCGGCCATCAGCACCGGGCGGCCGCGCTGCAATTCGGGCTGCACCTGGTTCACGTCGCCCGCCACCAGCTGCAGCCGGGCGTTGCGGTAGGTCGCGCCGCTGGTGTTGGTCAGCGTCACCCAGCCCGACATGTCGAGCTTGTCATCGGCCGCGTTGAGCTCCACCACGTAGTCAGCCTTCCAGCCCAGTCCCGAGGTGAGGTAACTCAGCTCCACGTCCTGCTGGGCGGCGCCCTTGTTGTCCAGCGCCATCACCAGCGTGGGGCGGTCGCGCAGGTTGGCGGGCACGTCCGCAAATACCAAGCGGCCGGGAATTCCGGTTTCGATACGCTGGCCGATCTTGAGCACCACCCCATTATTGGCGGACAGCACTGTCGCTACCTCGGTGGTTTCTACGCCGGTGGCGGGGTTGGTGCGCACCACATTCACGGTTTGGCCCACGTACTTCTCCAGCATCTTCTGCGGAGTGAGCAAGTCGAAATCGAAGTTTTGCTCCAGCACACTGAAGGCGCCCGGCGCACTCACGCTACGCAGCAGCGCCGTCTCAGGCCGCAGGCGGGCACTCACATCCCGAAATGCCAGTGCCAGCTTGCCCGCGCCAAGCTGCACTCGGCGCTGGTCTTTCACCAGGGCCAGGTTGTCGTTGTAAATAGTGACAGCCACCTCTTGCTGGTCAGCCAAGGTGCTGCGTTGCTCGATGGACTGGGCCACGGCGGACTGGGCCAGCACAACAAGCGCGGCCAGGGCAAAAGGAGCGGAAATAGAGCGCATGGAAAAACTTTCTGCAAAAGGGTAGGCAACAGGCGCACCCCAAGCGCACCTGCCACAGGGCCTGTGCAGCATAGCCGCCCACGCCCCGCCCCCACGCAACGTCGGGCGACTCCGCGCCGCCGACCTTGTTGCAGAGTGTTACGCAAGGTCACCCAATAGCGACCCAAGCGCTATGCATTCGATAGCTATTTGCGCAATAACCACAAGGACCGAAGGTACTTTTGGCCAAAAAAATCACTCCACTGTCACACTCTTGGCCAAGTTGCGGGGCTTGTCTACGTCCGTGCCCCGTGCGCAGGCCGTGTGGTAGGCCAGCAGCTGCAGCGGCACCACATGCAACAGGGGCGACAGCTCGCCATAGTGCTCGGGCATGCGGATCACATGCAGGCCTTCAGCACTCTCGATACGGGTGTCGGCATCGGCCAGCACGTAAAGCACCCCACCACGGGCGCGCACCTCGTGCATATTGCTCTTGAGTTTTTCCAGCAGCGCATCGTTGGGCGCCACGGTCACAACAGGCATCTCGCTGGTCACCAGCGCCAGCGGGCCGTGTTTGAGCTCACCGGCGGCATAGGCTTCGGCATGGATGTAGGTAATTTCCTTGAGCTTCAAGGCACCCTCCATCGCAATCGGAAAGTGCAAGCCGCGCCCGAGGAAGAGCGCGTTTTCTTTCTTCGCAAAATCATCGGCCCAGGCCATGATTTGCGGCTCCAGCGCCAGCACCGCCTGCAAAGCTGCGGGCAAATGGCGCATGGCTTTGAGATGGCGCGCCTCGTCGGCATCGGTCAAACGCCCCTTGGCTTGCGCCAGACATAGGGTCAGCAAAAACAGGCCCGCCAGCTGGGTGGTAAAGGCTTTGGTGGACGCCACGCCGATCTCCACACCCGCGCGCGTCACATAGGCCAGGCTGCACTCTCGCACCATGGCGCTGGTGGCCACGTTGCAGATGGTCAGCGTGTGCTGCATGCCCAAGCTCTGCGCGTGGCGCAGCGCAGCCAGGGTATCGGCGGTTTCGCCACTTTGCGTGATGGTGACGACCAAGGTCTTGGGATTGGGCACCGACTCGCGGTAGCGGTACTCACTGGCCACCTCCACCTGGCAAGGCACCTTGGCAATGCTCTCGATCCAGTACTTGGCCGCGCAACCGCTGTAGTAGCTGGTGCCGCAAGCCAGGATCAGCACGTTGTCGATCTGCTTGAACACGCGTGCCGCATTGGCGCCGGGTGCATGATTGCCCTGCTGGTCAAACAGCTCGGGCACGATGCCCTCCACACCTTCCAGCGTGTCAGCAATGGCGCGCGGCTGCTCGAAGATTTCCTTCTGCATGTAGTGGCGATAGGGGCCCAGCTCGGCCGCGCCGCTGTGCGCGTGCACGGTTTTCACTGGGCGCTGGGCCGGGGCTACGGCCTTGTGGGCCTTGTCGATAAGCCAGTATTTGCTCAGCTGCATATCCACCACATCGCCCTCCTCCAGGTAGACGATCTGGTCCGTCACACCGGCCAGAGCCATGGCGTCGCTGGCCAGGAAGTGCTCTTGCCCATCTTTGCCAACACCCAAAATCAGCGGCGAACCGGCGCGTGCACCGATCAAACGGTGCGGTTCGTCCTTGCAGAATACGGCAATCGCGTAGGCGCCATGCAGTTGCAGCACGGTGGCCTTTACCGCTTCAAACAGGTCGCCGTCGTACAGGCTGTCGATCAGGTGGGCGATGACTTCGGTGTCGGTCTGGCTGTGGAACACATACCCTTTGGCCTTGAGGGCGGCGCGCAACTCGTCGTGGTTTTCGATAATGCCGTTGTGCACCAGCGCCACACGGCCGGGCTTGCTGTCGGCATCCGCTCCTGTACCGTGGCTGAAGTGGGGGTGGGCGTTGTGCACCACGGGCGCACCGTGGGTGGCCCAGCGGGTGTGGGCAATGCCCAGGGTGCCTTGCACCTGACCCGAGGCCACCTGTTCCACCAACTCCGAGACCCGCGAGGTGCTGCGCGCTCGGCGCAGGCCTGGCTGGCCGTCTTGCGCATAGACCGCCACGCCGCAGGAGTCATAACCCCGATACTCCAAGCGCTCCAGGCCTTGCACCAGCACAGGAACAATGTTGCGGGTCGATACCGCGCCGACGATGCCACACATAAACAGCCTCCAATTCAGTGAATGGGCTGCATCGTAGGCAGAACAATAAGAAATATCCGATTATTTTTTTGCTTTTTTTGGATTTTTATTTCAACAATCCATTGAAATGGATTTTTATTCCATTTATAAACCTCCAATGGAATCAATCACACTCGATGCCGTGGACTTGCAATTGCTGGCAGCGTTGCAACGCGACGCCAGCCTGAGCAACCAAGCGCTGGCCGAGCTGGCCCACACCACACCACCCACGTGCCTGCGGCGCGTCAAACGCTTGCGCGACGCGGGCTTGATCGAAAAACAAATCACCTTGCTCAACCCCGAGCGCCTGGCCGCCACGTTGGGCCACGGGCTGACGGCGATGGTGGAAATCACGCTGGACCGGCAGGATGCCGAAGCACTGGAACGCTTTGAAACCCGCGTGGCCGACGAAACAGCGGTGCAGCAGTGTTACCGCGTGTCGCCCGGCCCGGACTTTTGCCTGGTGGTGCACACCCGAGACATGCCCAGCTACCAGGCACTCACCCAACGCCTGTTTACGGCCGACGCCAATGTGCGCAATGTGAAGAGCTTCTTCAGCATCAAGCGCAGCAAGTTCGGGGCAGAACTAGCGCTGGGCTAATACCGGCCCACCACAGCCCGCGCCACAGGCGTCCATGGCGCTGGCGAGTTGCAAGCGCGTTTGCTCCGACAGGTAGTCCAAAAACACGCGGGTACGTCGCGGCAAAAACTGGCGGCTGGGCAACGCTGCGTACAAGAACAGCTGCCCTGCGATCCACGGCGGAATAACCCGCACCAGCTCGCCGCTGGCCAGAAACGGCGCCACCAATTCCACCGTCGTAGGAGCTATACCAGCGCCATCCAGGGTCGCACGAATCAAGGTTTCAATGTGGTTGGACCAGACCACAGGCGTCACAGGCACATCCACAAAGCTCTGCAAGTTGTCGGAGTGCTTGAAACGCCATACCCGTGCACCCAAGGCGCCACCTTTGATACCCAGGCAGTCGTGGGCCGACAGATCCTCTGGCCGCGTCGGCACACCTTTGCGTTGCAAGTACGCGGGCGACGCCACGAACACCGCCTCAGTCGCCACAATTTTCCGGGCCACCACATCGCCGTCATAGGCCTCGTCGGCGGTGAACAGGGTGACATCGTGGCCGTCGATGGGCGGCTCCACAAAGGACTCCACATTCACATGCAACACGATCTTGGGGTACTGTGCCCGGAACCCCGCCACCAGCGGTGCCAGAACATAGGTCGCCAGCACCGGAGTGGCCAGCACATGCAGCTCACCTGCCAACTCCTGCGTGTGGAGGTTCGCCAAGGCGTCGGCCTCGTCAATGTCTTGCAGGATCGCCCGCACGCGTGCCAGGTAGGATTCACCCGCCTCGCTCAGCGACAGGCGGCGCGTGGAACGGTGCAAAAGCCGGGTTCCCAGGTGCTCTTCCAGGTCAGCCACCAGGCGCGTCACAACCGCGGGCGACATGTCCAAAGCACGAGCCGCAGCCGCAAAGCCCCCTTCGTCGATCACCCGTTGAAACACACGCATTGAGAGAAGTCGGTCCATGGGGGCACTTTACGGGGATATCAAGCCTCGATTATTGCCAAAACAGAAACATACATGTGCTGCGAGCACCGTTTATCTTCTTAATCAGAAATTTTACAGTTCATCCCATCGACGAGACGCATGAATTAAACGCCCCATCGATGCTGTTCAGACGGTGTGATGCCCGCCAGAGCGGATTCTTCTAAACATTGAAAGGAACTTCATCATGAACAAGACTTCTATCGCTGCCATCGCTTTTGCTTTGACTTCTGTTTTCGCCGGCCACGCCATGGCTGCCGACCAAGCCACAGACGCCAAGACCGGCCAACAAGTGGCAGCCGCTGCTGCCCCCAAGGCCGCCGCCAAGCCCGCTGCGGAAACCCAAGGCAAATCTGCTCCAGACGCCTTTGCTGAATTGGACAAAGTCAAGAAGTGGTAAGCACAGCCGCTGCTGCCCTGCAGTGACCTAAGCACCCCGCAAAGCCCGGCATGTCCGGGCTTTTTTGCGTGCAGCGAGCCTGCGCGCTTAAGGTGCGGCCAAGGGCAAAGACAGGGTCACCATACAGCCCACAGGCTGGGCGGGCGCCAACTGCAAGGCCGCCCCCATGCGCTGCGCGGCCTTGGCCGCCAAAGCCAAGCCCACGCCAAGGCCCGGGAATGCGTTGACCGCATGCAGGCGACCAAACATGCGCAGGGCTTGCTCTGGGTGTGCCGACACAAAACCTGCCCCGTTGTCCTGCACCTCCAGCACCAACCGCCCAGCGGCCTGCCATGCACGCACCACCACGAGGGCCTCTGCCTCGGGCACACGGGAGGTAAATTTCCAGGCGTTATCGAACACGGCACGCAGTACCACACACAGCAAGGCCGCATCCACCACCACGACGGCGTCCGGCACGTCAACGTCCAGTACCAACTGGCGTGGCGCGTGTTGGTGCGCAACTTCCAGGACCACTTCTTGCACCAGAGCGCGCAGGTCCACAGGAACAGGCGCAAGCACCAAACTGCCCACACGTGACAGCTCGCGCAAACCATCCAGCATGGCGCCCAGGTGTTTGGCAGAGCCGGTAATCGTGCTCAAGAACCCTTGTACCTCGGCAGACAACTGCGGCCCCGCGTCTTCCTCGACCAACTGGGCAAAGGACACGATATGGCGCAGCGGCGCACGCAAATCGTGCGACACCGCGGAGGTAAATTCCTGCAGCTCGCGACGCACTGCGGCGAGTTCCGCCTCGAGTTCGGCGATACGTGTGTGCGGGTCGGACATGGGGCCAGCGATCAGGCTTTGGGTTTCTTGGCAGGCCGCGCCCAGTTGGCAATGCTGACCTGCTTACCGCGTGCCACACTCAGGGCACCAGGCTCGGTGTTCTTGGTGATGGTGGAGCCGCCGCCCACGGTGCCACCGGCACCGATGGTGACAGGCGCCACCAGCACGCAGTTGCTTCCCACATGCACATCGGCCTCAATCACCGTGCGGTGCTTGTTGGCGCCGTCGTAGTTGGCGGTAATGCTGCCCGCACCATAGTTCACGCGCTCGCCCACGGTAGCGTCGCCCAGATAGGCCAGGTGGTTGGCCTTGGCGCCTTGGGCCAGCGTGGAGTTTTTCACTTCCACGAAGTTGCCAATGTGCACCTCCGCACCCAGCTTGGCACCGGGGCGCAGGCGGGCAAACGGGCCAATCAGCGCCCCCGCGCCGACGGTCACTCCGAGCTTCTCGCCGTCGATATGGGTGAACGGGTGGATGACGGCACCCGCCTCGATCACGGCGTTCGCAATCACGCAGTGCGCACCGATGGACACGCCTTCGCCCAGATTGACCATGCCTTCAAACACGCAATTCACATCGATGCTCACATCGTGCGCGCAGAGCAGATCGCCGCGCACATCAATGCGTGCTGGGTCGGCCAGGCGCACGCCCTCTTCCATCAGGCGGTGGGCCTGGCGCACCTGGTAGGCACGCTCCAGCTCGGCCAGTTGCACCGGGCTGTTGACACCGGCCACCTGCACCGCGTCGTCAATCTTGTGCGCCACCACACCCACGCCGTCCGCCACCGCAAACTTCACGATGTCGGTCAGGTAGTACTCTTTTTGCGCATTCTGGTTGTCCAGCCGCGCCAGCCAGCGCTTGAGCGCTGCCGCGGGCACGGCCATGATGCCGCTGTAGATCTCGGTGATCTGGCGCTGCACATCCGACGCGTCCTTGTGCTCCACGATGGCCTGCACCACATCGCCCGCGCGCACGATACGGCCGTAGCCCGTGGGGTCGCGCTGTTCTAGCGTCAGCAGCGCCAGCTTGTCACCACCGCAAGCGGCAATGAGGTGGTACAGCGTGTCGGCCTGGGTCAGTGGCACATCGCCCGACAGCACCACCACCACGCCGTCATCGGCCAGCGCCGGTACGGCCTGTTGCACTGCGTGGCCCGTGCCCAGCTGCGGCTCTTGGCGCACAAAATTCAGGTCAAATTCGACCCTGCCCCCCGTGGATTCTGCGCAAGCTGCTTCTACTTCTATAGCACCGTGGCCGGTAATGACCACCACCTTGCGGGCCAGCAACTGGGCCGCAGTCTCCAGCACGTGCCCCAGCAAGGGACGCCCGGCCAGGGCGTGCAAGACCTTGGGGGTTTTGCTCTTCATGCGCGTGCCTTTGCCCGCCGCCATAATGACCACGTCCACTACCGGCCGCTGGCCCAAAGCCCCTTGAACCTGAAAACTAGACGTCACGTGCATGCCCTCGCGCAAATTTCTGATGAATGGGTGGGCCCGCAACGCTGGTGGGCCAGCGCGGGCCGTTGGTGCGCCATTATCGGGCTGCTCATGGGCCTGCTGAGCCTGAGCGGCTGCAACGCGGTACGCCTGGGCTACAACAACGCCCCAGACTTGGCCTATTGGTGGCTGGACGGCTATTTTGACTTCGATGGCGCCCAGTCCACCCGCCTGCGCAACGACCTGTATGCCCTGCAAGACTGGCACCGCAAGGAAGAGCTGCCCCCGCTGGCCACCACCCTCAAGAACCTGCAGGCCGCAGCGCCCCAGGAAGTCACAGCCGCCCAGGTGTGCCAGCTCAGCCAGTATGTAGAAGAGCGCATCCAGGCCACGCTAGACCGTGCGGCTCCCACCGCCGTGGCCTTGGGCCCCACGCTCAGTGCCGCCCAGCTGGAGCACCTGGCCCGCGCGCTGGACAAGCGCAACCGCGAGTGGCGGGAAGAGTGGATGGATGGCAGCCCCGAGGATCGCGCGGAACGCCGCCTGAAAAAGCTGGTGGAACGCGCCGAGGGCTTTTACGGCCGCATCACCGAGGCACAACGCAAGCAGCTGCAAGCCCAGTTAGAGGCCTCAGCATTTGACGCCAGCTTGCAGTACCGCGAGGTGCTGCGCCGCCAGCAGGACACACTGCAGACTTTGCGGGCCCTGCGTACTGGCAACCCCACCGAAATCCACACCCAGGCCGAAGTGCGCGCCCTGGTGGCCCGCAGCCTGCAGTCGCCCGACCCCGCGTTTCGCCAGTACACCGACCGCGTGCGCAGCCAGGCCTGCGAAGCGATTGCGGCGTTTCACAACCGCACGTCTATCAGCCAACGCCAGCGCCTGCAAGAGACGCTCAAAGGCTATGAAGGCGACGTTCTCGCCCTCATGCGCCCCTGATACCCTCCATGTCTATCGACCAAAGTTTTGCCGACTACAGCTGCGAACTGCTGCAAAGCGCAGGCCCCTGTGTGGCCAGGCGCATGTTTGGTGGCTGGGGCATCAGTGTGGACGGCATGACGATTGCCATATTGGCCAATCTGGGCGAGGGCGACACCCTTTGGCTCAAGGCCAGCGACGAGAGCCGCCACCGTTTTGAAGCTGAAGGCTGCGCCCGCTTCACCTACCCGGTGCAAGGCCAACCCAAAAGCATGAATTACTACAGCGCCCCGGCCGAGGCCATGGAATCACCCGCCTTGATGCTGCCCTGGGCCCGGCTGGCACTGGAAGCGGCTTTGCAGGCACGAAAACCGGCACCAAAGAAAGCAGCCCCCAAGCGGAAAACTACACCGGCCACACCACCCCGTGGTCGTTGAGGATGGCGTCCAGGGGCACGTCGTGCGGCTCGGGCTCCAGGTCATCTACGAATCCGGTGCCAAATCCCAGCCCGACGGTGAAGGGCCTGGGACTCAGGCTACCCAGCATGCGGTCGTAAAAGCCGCCGCCGTAGCCCAGGCGGTAGCCACCCGGGCCGTAGCCCACGCAGGGCACAAACAGCAGCGTCGGAACGATCAGTTCGGTGTCCTTGGGCTTGGGGATGCCGTAAGCGTCCTCCTCCATCGGGCAGCCGGGGTACCAGGCATGGAAGGTCATCGTTTTGTGTTCGCGGTTGACCACCGGCAGACCAATGCGGCGCGGCTGCGGCTGGTCGATCAGTTCGCCGTCTTCCTTCCAGCGGTGCAAGGCAGGCAAGGGGTCAAATTCGCCCTTGATCGGCCAGTAAGCGCCAATCACCGCATCCGTGCGCCCCACCAGCCAAATGCGCATCACGCGCTGCAGAAGTTCCGCGCGTTGTAGGCGGTCAGGCAGGTTCAGGCGTTGTTCAAGGAGTGCCTTGCGAAGGGCTTTCTTTTGCGCGGCTTTGCTTTCGTCCGAGTTGTCCATAATCCCCACATGCAGTTTTCAGCCATTCTGACATCCTTGGCCCTCGCGGGGTTCGCGGTGTCCTCTGTTGCCGCTCCGGCAAAAGCCCAAGGGCGCGACGTGGTGCGCGATTCCGCCCGCTCCGACGACACCATCCTCGACATGGCGCAAGCCTACAAACAGCGGGACCGCAAGCGCTTGGCGGCCTTGCTGCCCCAGGCGCGCAACCACCTGCTAGAGCCGTGGGCGGCCTATTGGGACATGTCGGCCCGGCTGGACGATGCCAGCAACGCAGAGATCCAGGATTTCCTAAACCGCTACAGCGGCACCTACCAAGAAGACCGCCTGCGTGCCGAGTGGCTGCAGGTTTTGGGCCGCCGCGGCGATTGGGCCGGTTTCCAGCGCGAACTGCCGTCCTACCGCATGAACGACGACCGCGCCATCCGGTGTTACAGCCTGCAGGCGGACTACAGCACCCAAGGCACCGATGTGGCCAATGCTGTGCAGGAGACATGGCTGGCCCTCAAAGACACCGACGAAGCCTGTGCCGGTGCCGCGGCCCAACTGCTCAAAGACAAAAAACTCACCTCCCACACGGCTTGGCTACGCGCCCGCCTGGGCATGGAAAACGACCGCCTACGCATCGCCACCCAGGCCGTGGGCCTGCTGGATGCGGATTGGGCCAAGACGGTCAACACCATTGCCCAGAACCCCGGCAAGTACCTCAACGACAAGCTCACCGCGCTGCGTCCGCAGACCCGCGAACTGGTGTCGCTGGCACTCATCCGCCTGGCCTACCAGGAGCCGGCGGAGGCCGCGACAGAAGTGGACAAACTGCGCTGGAAAGCACAGCTCACGCAAGAAGAGCGTAGCTGGATCTGGGGCGTGATCGGCAAACGGGCCGCCCAAAAACTGTCGGACGACGCCGTGGGCTACTTCGCCAAGGGCCAGTTCCAGCACATGCACGAAGACCACCTGGTCTGGGCGGCCCGCGCCGCCCTGCGTGCGGGCCGCTGGGCTATGGTGCAAGACGCCATCGCCGCCATGCCCGAGGCCACGCGCAACGACCCCACCTGGGTCTACTGGCGCGCCCGCGCCCAGCTGGCCCGTGCCAGCACCGACGCGGCCCGCGCTGAGGCCACCCGTGCGCTGGAGAGCATTGCAGGTATCAAGGGCTTTTATGAAATGTTGGCTCTGGAAGACTTGGGCCACAAAGTGATCGCCCCAGCCAAACCCCTGCCGCTGACGCCCGAAGAAAAAGACCACGCCCGCACCACCCCTGGCCTCATGCGTGCCTTGTACGCCATGCAAATCGGCCTGCGTACCGAGGGCGTACGCGAGTGGAACTACACCACCAACCTGCACACCCGGGGTGGCATGGACGACCGCAGCCTGCTGGCTGCGGCCGACCTGGCCTGCAAGGCCGAAGTGTGGGACCGTTGCATCAACACCAGCGAACGCACCAAAGGTGTGGTGGACATGGAGCAACGTTTCCCCATGCCTTTCAAGGCTGCGGTGTTGGCGCGTACCCAGACCATTGGCCTGGAGCCAGCCTATGTGTACGGCCTGATCCGCCAGGAAAGCCGTTTCATCATGGACGCCAAATCCGTGGTGGGCGCAGCCGGCCTCATGCAGGTCATGCCCGCCACTGCACGCTGGACTGCCAAAAAGATCGGCCTGACCGACTTCCAGGCCCACCAGATCACCGACCGCGACACCAACATTGCCATTGGCACTGGTTACCTCAAGCTGGTGCTCGACAGCTTCAACGGCTCCATGCCCATGGCGGCGGCAGCGTACAACGCCGGCCCGGGCCGCCCCCGGATCTGGCGTGGCCAGGCGGGCAGCCCCACCCTGGAAGCCGCCATTTGGGCCGAAAACGTGCCGTTTACCGAAACCCGCGACTATGTGAAAAAAGTGCTGGCCAACACCACGCTGTATGCCGCACTGATCAGCGGCCAGCCCCAGTCGCTCAAGGCTCGCCTGGGCACGGTGGGCCCACGCGACGCCAGCACACCAGAGGCCGGGCTGGAACTACCCTGAGCCCGTGCGCCGTGCTCGGCGTGCGGCATGCATCAATGCGGCCTGCCTTTGTCATCAATGGGCAGGCCGTCAAGCAGTAGGATGAAAGCCCTTCCACGTACAGGTGCGCCATGCTCAAGCTCTATATCGGCAACAAAAACTACTCCTCCTGGTCCATGCGCCCCTGGGTGCTGCTCAAGCAAGCGGGCATCGACTTTGAAGAGGTGATGGTCCGCTTCGACTCGTTTGACAGCAGCTCCCAGTTCAAAGCCACGCTGGGCCCGCTGACCCCCACCGGCAAAGTGCCGCTGCTGGTGGACGGCGACCTGGCGGTGTGGGATACCCTGGCGATCGCCGAGTACGTGGCCGAGCAGTTTTCCGGCACGCCGCTGTGGCCACATGACAAGGCCGCGCGTGCCAGGGCCCGCAGCATCTGCGCCGAAATGCACTCTGGCTTCACCGCCCTGCGCGGCAACTGCCCGATGAACATCGAGGCCGACCTGGCCGCCACCGGCGCCCTGATCTGGCGCGACAAACCGGCCGTGCGGGCCGACGTCGCCCGCCTGGTCGCCATGTGGGAAAGCCTGCTGGACCAGCACGGCGGCCCCTTGCTGTTTGGCAACTTCAGCGTGGCAGATGCCTACTTCGCCCCGGTCTGCACCCGACTCAAGACCTACGGCTTGCCGCTGCCCCCCAAGGCTGCGGCCTATGTGGCCCACGTGCTGGCCCTGCCCGGCGTGCAAGCCTGGGTGAACGACGCCTTGAATGAGAAAGACTTTCTGGACTTTGAAGAGCCCTACCGCCTGAAGCGCTGACCCCGCGCCCCCTTGGCCCCATGCCTGCCACCCCAACTCCCCCGTCCATTCCCGGCCAGACCTACCTGGTGGGTGGTGCCGTGCGCGACGCCCTGCTAGGCCTGCCCGTGCAGGACCGCGACTGGGTGGTGGTGGGCGCCACACCGCAGGCCATGCTCGACGCGGGCTTTGTGGCCGTGGGGCGCGACTTCCCGGTGTTTCTACACCCCCACACGCAGGAGGAATACGCGCTGGCACGCACCGAGCGCAAGACCGCCCCCGGCTACCGCGGCTTTGCCGTGCATGCCGAGCCCGGCGTGACACTGGAGGAGGATCTGGCCCGGCGCGACCTTACTATCAATTCCATAGCTGCTCGCGCAGATATCACGGGGGCTACAGGTCCATTTGATGCAAATTCTGTGGTCGACCCTTACGGCGGCCGGGCCGACATCACCCAGCGCGTGCTGCGCCATGTGACGCCCGCCTTCCGCGAAGACCCGGTGCGCATCCTGCGGCTGGCGCGCTTTGCTGCGCGCTTCACTGACTTCACCGTGGCGCCCGAAACCCTGGCCTTGATGCAGACCATGGTGGCCGAGGGCGAAGTGGACCACTTGGTGCCCGAACGCGTGTGGCAGGAGCTGGCCAAGGGCCTGATGGAAGCCCAGCCATCACGCATGTTTGCGGTGCTGCGCAGCTGCGGTGCGCTGGCACGCCTGCTACCCGAACTGGACCGCCTCTGGGGCGTGCCCCAAAGCCCCGAGCACCACCCCGAGGTGGACACGGGCCTGCACGTGATGCTGGTGCTGGACCGCGCTGCCCAGCTGGGTGCGCCGCTGGCCGTGCGCTTTGCCTGCCTGGGCCACGATCTGGGCAAGGGCACCACACCCGCCGACGTGCTGCCGCGCCACATTGGCCACGAGGAGCGCAGCGTGCGCCTGCTCAAGACCGTGGTGCAGCGCCTGCGCGTGCCCACCGACTGTGCCGAGCTGGCCGAAGTGGTGGCGCGCGAGCACGGCAACATCCACCGCAGTGGCACGCTCAACGCCGCCGCCCTGCTGCGCCTGCTGGAGCGCTGCGACGCCTTGCGCAAACCCCAGCGCTTTGCCCAAGCTTTGCTGGCCTGCCAGTGCGACGCCCAGGGCCGGCTGGGCCTGAGCAATACGCCCTACCCCCAAGCCGCCCGTTTGGCGCAGGCGTTGCAGCTGGCGCTGGAAGTTGCTACAGATACCGTAGCTGCTCACGCAATATCCATGGGGGCTACAGGCCCAAAAATTGGTCAATTCATCCATACAGCGCGGGTGCAAGCCATTGCGTCGAGCTTGACCGAGACGCCCTAAACCTGAGGGTTGTTCCGCTCGGCCCGACTAGGCCTGCCTTGGTATGCTCAGCCCATGGCCCATTTACTGATTGTTGAAGACGACGAATTGCTGCGCGACGGCCTGTGCGCGCAGCTGGTCCATGCGGGCCACAGCGTGAGCAGCGCCAGCGACGGCGCGCAGGCCCAGAGCCTGCTGGAGGGCACCCGCTTTGACGGTGTGGTGCTGGACCTGGGCTTGCCCGTGGTGGATGGCATCCAGGTGCTGGAGTGGATACGCCTGCGCCTGTCGGCCCTGCCCGTGCTCATCCTCACCGCGCGCGACGGGGTGGACGACCGCGTGCAAGGGCTGAATGCCGGCGCCGACGACTACCTCACCAAACCCTTCAACATGGCCGAGCTGCTGGCGCGTCTGCAGGCCATGCTGCGCCGCTCGCGCCTGCCGGCCTTTGGCGGCTCCCTGGAGGTGCAAAGCAGCTCCAGCAAAAACCTGCGCCTGGACCCGGTGCGCCCCCTGGCTTGGCTGGGTGAGGAGCCTATGGACCTGACCCAGCGTGAGTGGTCCCTGCTCTCGCTCTTGGTCAACAACATGGGCCAAGTCGTGGGCCGCGAGGATGTGCTGGCGGTATGGCAGACCCAGCCACAAGACGGTGCCGCGGTGGGCTCCAACGCGCTGGAGGTGTATGTGCACCGCCTGCGCCGCAAGCTCAACGACAGCGGCCTCAACATCCGCAACGTACGCGGGCTAGGCTACATGCTGGAAACCGAAAACGCATGAACGTTCCGGCCCGCTTCTCGCTCAAGCGGCAACTGCTGGTGTGGCTGCTGCTGCCCCAGCTGGTGCTGTGGCTCATGGGCGGGGTGCTGGCCTTTCGCGTGGCACTGACCTATGCCGAGAAGACGATTGACCAGTCGCTGACGCAATCGGTGCGCTCGCTGGCGCGCCAGGTCAAGCCCATGGGATCGGGCCTGCTGGTGGACTTTCCGCGCGCCGCGCGCGACATCATCGAGCAGGACCCTGAGGACCGTGTCGCCTACATGGTGTCATCCCCCCCCGGCAGTTTTTTGTTGGGCAACACCAAGATCCCCGGCATGACGCCAGACCTGCATGTGCCCAGCAACGAACCGCTGCTCTACGAAGTGGTGCTGGACGGCAAGCCCATGCGTGTGGCCTCCATGGACCTGAGTTTTGGCGACGGCTTCACCGACCAACGCATGCGCGTGCAGGTAGCCAAGAGCCTGGTGGTGCAGCAGCGCATTGCGCGTGAGCTGGTGCGTGACGTGCTGTTCCCGCTGCTGATTTTGGGCGCCGTGCTCAGCGTGCTGGTGTATGAAGGCATACGCCGCGGCCTGGCGCCGCTAGAGCGGCTGGAGGCCCAACTGGCCCACCGCACCACGGCTTCGCTCTCCCCCATCGAGATGACACAGGCGCCGGAAGAGGTGCACTCGCTGGCCAACGCGCTGAACCAGCTGCTCACCACGCTGCGCCGCAGCCTGAGCCAGGAAAAGCGCTTTCTCAATGACGCCGCCCACCAGCTGCGCACGCCGCTGGCCGGCCTGATCAGCCAGACCGAGCTGGCCATGCAAGAAAAAGACCCCGAAGCCCTGCAACAGCGCCTGGCCAAGGTGCACACCGGCGCCCAGCGCAGCGCCCATCTGGTGCACCAGCTGCTATCCCTGGCACGCACCGAAGCCGAGGTCACCCTCCACCCTGTCGACGTGGCGGCACTGGCCCGCGAAGTCGCCCGCGAATGGACACCGCGCGCCGTGGCCGCCGGGGTGGACTTGGGCTACGAAGGCGAAGACTCCGTGCAGGTGCCTGGGGACAAACTGCTGCTGCGCGAGGTGCTGAGCAACCTGATCGACAACGCCCTGCGCTACGCGGGAAAAGGTAGCAACGTGACCCTGCGCACTGAGGTGCGCGACGGCCACTGCATCCTGGAAGTGGAAGACACCGGCCCGGGCCTGTCTGCCGAGCACCTGGAACGCGTCTTTGAACGCTTCTGGCGCGCCAGTGAACTGCCTGGCGGCTGCGGCCTAGGCCTCTCCATCGTGGCCGAAATAGCCAAGCGGCACCGCGGCACGGCCACGGCGCGGACCACGCTGCCGCATGGGCTGACGATTAGTTTGCAGTTGCCGCTGCAGGGGTGATGGGGGCTGCTTTGCGGCGGAAGCCGACATTCACAAATTCACCCGAATGGGGATGTTCAGGGCCTAGCTGATTCATCAAAACATTAGAGCTGACAGTCTGCGAGGTTTGTCGGTATTTTTATGAGATCGGACTCCTCAAGCTGGATATGAAAAATGCCATTTTTGATAGATCACAATCCCACTCTATCCCGCAGTGCTTTGCGGTATCAATTACGGTAGAAATTCAATGATCCGTGGCGACCTTTCAAATCGGCTTGTCCATCTAACGCGAGGTACTTCTCCTCAAGAGGCAGCACTAAATTTTCAATCTATTGTTCGCGAGAGAGCATTGATTGGGTCAAATGGATACATACGTGGTGGCGTCAACTGCGTTTGCTTTAGCGAAGCTCCATTAGGTGTTTTGACGCAAGCTCTTGCAGCTCCTCCCGAGAATGGAATGCGCTATTCACCGTTTGGTGTGATAGTGAGCAAGTCATGGCTCTTTCAAAAAGGCGGACGCCCAGTCATCTATCAAGCTCACGACGAATACGATCTATTGTCGGATGCTCAAAAGTTCCGACATGTTCGTTATGAACCCCACAGAAATGTCGATCACACTTGGGAGCGCGAGTGGCGAATTCAAACTGACTCATTAGCGCTTGAGCCATCGGAAACCACCTTTGTGGTTCCGACCAGGGCGTGGGAGCGACGATTTCACCAAGAGCATATTGATGAAGTTGCAACCACTAGTGCTTTACTGGAAATCCCCCTTGATGACCCAATGCCATGGCATTTTGTAGTTCTTGAAGATCTCGGCGTAGAGGGCTTTGATGAGTACGATTTCTAACTCATTCCACCGGACTACCCGACAAGCTGCGCAGTCAGGTGAGTTCAAACGTTAACGACTGCTTTGGAACGCACCAAATGTCTTCAGTCAGTCTGTAGACGCCTGCGTTTCTGGCCGAGAACGGTCATCTAGCAGCCGGTTTTAGTCTGATACGCTTCGTTGACCCGTCCGTACATTATTCGTTAGGCTGCACAAAAGCAGTAATGACGTCCCCTGGAGACTAGCTTGCCGAGCAGGCATAAGTTCAATGATCCACCTCCCTGAATGCCGAACCGTCTTCGATGCCGTGGAACTTATGATCTCGTCAGAGGCTTGGCGATACAGACATGTTGAGTTGCGATTCCCGGGAGGAGATTTTTGGGTTCATATCTATCCGTTGTTTGGTCAGTCAGATCCTTACTTCGACTTTGCATATACAGACCGGGAGCCTCCCGAAAACCGACTGGCTTCGTTGCTCGTTGAGTTCGAACAGGGTCAATTCATTGATTGGTGCGACGGACGTCTCGCTTGCCTCCGGATCAAAGGTGCAAGCAAGGAACACTTGGTAAGTGCAATTTCGCGCGTTGCAGAGGAACTATTTGCGCAGAGCCCCCGATCTCTTGACGTCTACTACGAGCATGAGACTCCTGCCTAGGCTCCAAGTGCAGCCCAACCCCTCCATCGAGAGGACGTCAAAAGGGCTGCGCCCTCGCGCCGCCTTTCATGTCAAACGTTAACGACTCCTTTTGAGCACAGCGAAAGTCAGCAATCAGTCTTTTGAAGAAATAAAAAAGCGCCGGGCTATCCCAGCGGACAGCCCGGCGCTTTAGTTTTCAGGCTTCGGAATTACACGTCCAAACGCACACCCGTCGCAGTGTTAAACCAGTTGGTATTCGCGGGGCTGACGCGCAAACCGACCTGGTCACCCGCCTTCCACTGGGCGCTGGGCGCAGTGCGCACGGTCACGTCGCCGGCCGCAGTCTTCACCACCACATAGGTATCCGCACCGGTAGGCTCCACCACCATCACTTCACCGCGCCAGGAGGCATCAGCCACCAGCTCAATGTGCTCCGGACGCACGCCCAAGGTGGCGTCACCCTTAGCAGGAGTAGCCAAGTCCAGGCTGCTGCCATTGAAGCTGAAGCGGCCTTGGGCACCGGGCACTTCCACATGGCCTTTGATCAGGTTCATGGTGGGCGAACCGATAAAGGTGGCCACATAGGTGTTGGCCGGGCGGTTGTAGATGTCGTCGGGTGTGCCGATTTGTTGCAGGATGCCGTCCTTCATCACCGCAATGCGGCTGCCCAGGGTCATGGCCTCGATCTGGTCGTGCGTCACATAGACGCTGGTGATGCCAGAGACCTGGTGCAAGCGCTTGATTTCGGCGCGCATTTCCACGCGGAGCTTGGCGTCCAGGTTGGACAGCGGCTCGTCAAACAAGAAGAGCTGGGGGTCGCGTGCCAAAGCGCGGCCCATGGCCACACGCTGGCGCTGGCCACCGGACAGCTGCGCGGGGCGGCGGTCCAGCAGGTGTTCGATTTGCAGCATGGCCGCTACTTCGGCGATCCGCTTTTTGCGCTCCTCCACGGGCACCTTGCGCATTTCCAGGGCGAAGCCGATGTTGTCGGCCACGCTCATGGTGGGATAGAGCGCGTAGCTCTGGAACACCATGGCAATGTCGCGCTGCGCGGGGGCTACGCCCACCACGTTTTTGCCGGCAATGCGCAGTTCGCCTTCGGACGGCTCTTCAAGCCCGGCAATGATGTTGAGCAAGGTGGACTTGCCGCAGCCGGAGGGTCCGACCAGGATCAGGAATTCGCCTGGGGCGACGTCGATTTCGATCTTTTTGAGGACTTCAACGGCTTTGTCGCCTTTGCCGAAAACTTTGCGGATGCCTGCGATTTGGAGAGAAGCTGCCATTTTTTTATCCTTTCACCGCGCCGGCGGTGAGACCTTTCACGAAGTATTGACCTGCGAGTACGTAGACCAGCATGGTGGGGAGACCAGCAATCACGGCCGCAGCCATGTCGACGTTGTAGCTCTTGACGCTGCTGGAGGTGTTGGCCATGTTGTTCAGGCCCACGGTGATGGGCTTGCTATCGGCGCCGCTGAAGGCCACGCCAAACAGGAAGTCGTTCCAGATGTTGGTGAATTGCCAGATGAGGGTCACCATCAGGATGGGCGTGGACATGGGCACCACGATGCGGAAGAAGATGCGCCAGAAGCCGGCACCGTCAATGCGCGCAGCGTTCACCAGTTCTTTGGGGATGGCGGTGTAGTAGTTGCGGAAGAACAGCGTGGTACCAGCCAAACCGGCAATGCAGTGCACCAGCACCAGGCCGCCCAAAGAGCTGGACAGCCCCAGGAAACCCAGCACCTGGCTCATGGGCAAGAGCACCACCTGGAAGGGCATGAACACGCCGAACAGCATGAAGCCAAACAGCACTTCGCTGCCCTTGAACTTCCACATGCTCAGCACGTAGCCGTTGATGGCGCCCCAGGCGGTGGAGATGATCACCGCAGGCACCGCCATGATGACGGAGTTGACGAAGTAAGGCTGCAGGCCGCGGCAGTCCACACCCGTGCAAGCACTGGACCAGGCCAGCTGCCAGGACTCGAAGTTCAGCCCGTGCGGCAAGCTCAGCAGGTTGCCGGAGCGGATCTGCTCGGCGTCCTTGAAGGACGTGGCCAGCATCACATAGAGCGGTGCGAGGAAGAAGGCTGCGGCGATCAGCAGAACGCCGTAGATGAGGATGCGGGGAAGATTTTTGGACAACATAGGTGTGCGATCGTGGTGGAACGGTCGTGGATTAGCGATCGTGCGGCTTGGAACGCAGTTCGCTGTAAAGGTACGGCACGACGAGGGCGGCCACAAAGGCCAGCATCATGGTGGCGCTGGCGGCACCCAAGCCAATCTGACCACGCGTGAAGCTCATGGTGTACATGAAAGTGGCGGGTACGTCCGACGAGAAGCCGGGGCCGCCCGAAGTGAGCGCCATCACCAAGTCAAAACTCTTGATGGAGAGGTGCGACAGCACCAGCACCGTAGAGAACACCACGGGGCGCAGGATGGGCAAAATGATGCGCCAGTAGATGCGGGGCAGCGAAGCGCCGTCGATCTGGGCGGCTTTGATGATGCTGTCGTCAATGCCGCGCAGGCCGGCCAGCGACAAGGCCATGGCAAATCCGGCGGACTGCCAAATGCCGGCAATCACCACGCAGTAGATGGCGGTATCAGACTGCACCAGCCAGTCGAAACTGAAGCTGGCCCAGCCCAAATCGTGCATGAGTTTTTCCAGCCCCAAGCTGGGGTTCAGAATCCACTTCCAGGCGGTGCCTGTCACGATGAAGGACAGCGCCATGGGGTACAGGTACACGGTGCGCAGCACGCCTTCAAAGCGGATTTTCTGGTCCAGAAAAATCGCCAGGCCCATGCCCAAAATCATGGAGCCACCGACGTACAACACGCTGAACAGGCCCAGGTTTTTGAGCGCCACGTACCAGCGGTCCATTTCCCACAGGCGCACGTACTGCTCCAGCCCCACGAACTCTTCGTAGTTGGGCAGCATGCGCGAGCCGGTGACGGAGAGCACGCCGTTCCAGATCATGAAGCCATAGATGAAGGCGAAGCCGAGCACAAAGCCCGGGGCGATCACCAGCTTGGGTAGGATGTTTTCAAGGGTTTTCATACGTTTCATTTCTGCTTGGGGGCGGCCACTGCCTGCAGCTTGGACAGTGTTTCAGCCACTGTCAATTTGTCGTTGTTCCAGAACTCGGACACCGCGGTCCGCATGGTGGCCTGCTGCGATGAAGACAGTGCCATGCCGTGGGCTACCGAGGGCACCAGGGTTCCGCTGGCGGATGTGGCTACAAAGTCCTTGCTGGACGTCTTGGCGCAGTCGTCAAATTTGTCCATGGGCATGCCCAAGCGCACCGGGATGGAACCCTTGCGCAAGTTGAACTTCTCCTGGAAGTCCTTGCCCATCAGCAGGTAAGCCAGGTAGCCTTGGGCCTTTTGCGCCTCCCAGCCCTTGAGCTGGAACATGGCAAAGGAATCCACATTGAAGGTGTAGGCCTTGTCAGTGCCGGGCGCTGCCGAACAGGTAAAGTCCTTGCCCGGCGTCTGGCCGGCGGCCAAGAACTCACCTTTGGCCCAGTCGCCCATGAACTGGAAACCGGCCTTGCCGTTGATGACCATCTCGGTGGTCACATTCCAGTCGCGGCCCAGCGACTTGTCATCGGTGTAGCCCTTGATGCGGCGAAACACCTCCAGAGACTTTTTCATCTCGTCGCTATTGAGGGCTGCGCGGTCCAGCTTCACCAAGGCTTTGTCATAGAACGCAGCGCCGCCCACGCCCAAGACCACGGACTCGAACACCGTGAAGTCTTGCCAGTCCTGGCCACCATGGGCCACGGGGGTGAAACCAGCCGCTTTGATCTTGTCGGCGGCTGCAAAAAATTCGTCGTAGGTTTTGGGCAGTGCGGCAACGCCTGCCTTCTTCAGCACTGCGGAGTTGGCCCACAGCCAGTTCACGCGGTGCACGTTCACGGGGACCGCCACGTAACGGCCTTTGTATTTCATTTGGTCTGCCACCACCTTGGGCAAGACCTCGTCCCACTTTTCAAACGATGCCATCGCATCCAGGCTGGTCAGCACATTGAGTTCGGCCCATTCCTGAATCGCGGGCCCCTTGATGTTGGCCGCAGCCGGCGCATTGCCCACCAGCACACGCTGCTTGAGCACCGCCATGGCGTTTTGCCCGCCACCGCCGGTGACGGTGAAGTCACGCCAGGTGTGGCCACGCTGGGCCATCATGCCCTTGAGTTCCGCCACCGACTTGGCCTCTCCACCGGATGTCCAGTAGTGGAGCACCTCCACCTCGCCCGCCCACAGGCTCGCACCAGCACACAAGGCCACACCGGCCCACAGGCAACGCAAAGAGGATTGGAATGACATGGGGATGCACTCGTGGAAAGGGACGCCCAAACTTGAAACAGCCCCACCCCCGTGGAGGGATGGGGCGTTTGCTTGGCAAGAAACTGGCGCCTGCGCGCCAGCACGACTTACTTGGTCGCAGCAGCCTTGGCGATGTTCTTCACACCGTCAGCCACAGAGATCTTGTCGTCGTTCCAGAACTGGGACACGGCATCCTTGATCGCGCCTTCAGCAGCGGGCTTGATGGCCATGCCGTGGGCCACGGAGGGTACCAGGCCACCGGACTTGGCGGTGTCCACGAAGTCCTTGGCGGACGTTTTGGCGCAGTCGTCAAACTTGTCCATCTTCATGTTCAAACGCACAGGGATGGAACCCTTGTTCAGGTTGAACACTTCTTGGAACTCGGTGCCCATGATGGAAGCAGCCAGATCGCCTTGGGCCTTTTGGGCACCAGCGTCCTTGAGCTTGTACATGGCGAAGGAGTCCACGTTGAAGGTGTAAGCGTTGGAGGTGCCAGGAGCTGCAGCGCAGATGTAGTCCTTGCCAGGCACCTTGCCAGCGGCAGAGAACTCACCCTTGGCCCAGTCACCCATGAACTGGAAGGCTGCCTTTTCCTGGATCACCATGGCGGTGGCCAGGTTCCAGTCGCGGCCAGGAGCGGCTGCGTCGGTGTAACCCTTGATCTTGCGGAAAGTTTCCAGAACCTTGGTCATGGTGGCGCTGGTCAGCGCTTTTTCGTCCAGCTTGATCAGCGCGTCGTTGTAGAACTTGGTGCCGCCCACGCCCAGAGCCACGGACTCAAAGGTGGTGAAGTCTTGCCAGTTCTGGCCACCGTGTGCCACGGGGATCAAGCCAGCCTTCTTGACCTTTTCAGCGGCTGCGAAGAACTCGTCCCAGGTCTTGGGTGTGGAAGTCACGCCAGCCTTTTTCAAGACAGCGGAGTTCGCCCACATCCAGTTCACGCGGTGCACGTTCACTGGGGCAGCCACGTAATTGCCCTTGTACTTCATGACGTCAGCCACGACCTTGGGCAGCAGTTCATCCCACTTTTCGGCCTTGGCAGTGGCGTCCAGGTTGGCCAGCACGCCTTCAGCAGCCCACTCTTGGATGGCGGGGCCCTTGATTTGGGCAGCAGCGGGAGGATTGCCGCTCACCACACGGCTCTTCAACACGGTCGCAGCGTTGTCGCCAGCGCCGCCAGCCACTGCGAAGTCTTTCCAGACGTGACCCTTGGCTTGCATGATCTTCTTCAGTTCAGCAACCGACTTGGCTTCACCGCCGGATGTCCAGTAGTGCAGGACTTCCACTTCACCAGCCACAGCGGCCGAACCAGCAACCACGAGAGCCACAGCGGTGGCGAGTTTAGAAAGCTTCAACATCTTGTCTCCAAAAAAGTTTTGTCTTTGTGCCCTCTTTGTGGGGCCCAAAGCAGCGTTGAATTCGGACCAGCACCATGCCAATTCGAATTAATTAATTTTTCATTAATTTTTAATGCTGAACTACTAGGAGTTTCCCTAGGGCCGATTAAATCAACCCATATGATGAAGAATCAGGGCACGACTAGCGCCAACGCGGCGTAGTCGCCCACCTGCTCGCCCAGGCCCGCAGGCACGATTTCTACGCCTTGGGTCAGGGCGGGCAACTTGCCGTGCAAGTAAGCCTGCAGCTTGGGCAGCAGGTAGTCGCGGTTGTGCCAGAACACACTGCCCCCCACGCTGATGCGCTGCAAGTCCAGCGTCGCCACCATGTTGAAAAGCGTCCGGCCCATGACCTCGCACAGACCATCAATAATGGCCACAGCCTCCGTATTTCCTGCGCGAGCAGCTACAAAAAGAGTAGCAGCATCGGAAAAACCATCTTTGCCGAAGCGGCGTGGAATGGCGTTGCCCGCCACCAGACCCTCCACATCGCCCACCAGGCCGCAGCCACACAAGGCATCGTCATTGCTCACGACAAAGGTGTGGCCCGCGTGGCCCGCGTTGCCGTTCTTGCCGCGCAATATGTGACCATCCACGCACAAGCCCATACCAATTCCGGTGCTCCAGGTCACATAGGCGCAGTGATCCTGCCCCTGCAGGGCGCCCCAACGGCGCTCGGCTTCCAGCGCGCCCACACCGTCGTTTTCCACCCGCACATTCGGAAACACCGCCTTCAGCGGGGCTTCCAGCAGCGCAGTGGCCCAGTCATTGGGCAGGCCACGCGCCTTGCCGGCCAGGCCACCGCAGATATTGGGGCCAGCCAGCTCGACCATGCCCTGGTTGATGACAAACGGCCCGCAGGTGGCCACGCCCACGGCAGAAATGTCAGCCACGGCAATGCCCGCCAAGGCACAGCTCTCGCCAATCATGCGAATGATTTGCTGGGCCAACGCGTCGTTGTTGCCCACTTTGGCCGTGGGTTCCGATACTTTGCCGCGTACCCCTTGGGCGTCGGCCACATTCACGGCCACCTTGGTGCCACCAATGTCCACGCAGGCCACAGGCGGGCAGCCGGCGGGCAGTTGCACCAACGGTGCTGAAGTTGTTGTTGCCATGGCTGTTGTCCTTCTCAATTACTGGCGGCCGTAGTCGTCTTGCAGGCGTACGATGTCATCTTCACCCAGGTAGGCGCCAAACTGCACCTCCACAATTTCCACTGGCTCGGTGGTCAGGTTGGCCAGGCGGTGCACCTGGCCCACTGCGATGTCGCAGTGCTGCCCTTGGGTCAGGTCAAACACCTTGTCATCCAGCGTGATGCGGGCCGTGCCTTGCGTCACCACCCAGTGTTCGGCACGCTGGTGGTGCTTCTGCAGGCTCAGCTGCTGGCCTGGCAACACGCCGATGCGCTTGATCTTGTTGCCTGCGACCTCCGACACGGTCTCGTACCAGCCCCAGGGGCGGAGCGTGCGTTCAATGGTTTCAGTGCGGTGGGTGGTCGTCATGATGAAACATTCCTTAAAAGTCGCGGCCGATACTACCTTGCAAGCATGGGGCGGTGTTACCGGGGCGTTACGAGTGAGATTCACGCAGTTTGTTACATGTATATGATTTGGGCACGATAAAACAAACACGGGCCGGCGGGGGGCCGCAATATGGATTCTGCATACAAGGTGCTGGGAGTTCCCGGCAATGCCACGCCAGAGGAAATCAATCAAGCACTCCAGAAGGCGCTACACCATTACAACCACGCCAAACTAGCCCAAGATAGCGACGCTGTTGCCCGTGTATTGGCGATTCGCGAGGCTCACAAAATCCTGTCCAACAACGACATGCGTGCCGCCCATGATCGAAAGCTGCTCAGCTACGTCAACAAGCCGCGATCGACGCCCAGGATTGTTATGGAGGCAGTCCCAGCGCCTTGGTACACCAACATTTTGTACCTTGGGGTGCTGCTGGTGCTGTCCATGTTTGCCATTGGAGGCTATATGGCCCACGCGCGCGACAAGGCGCGCGCGGCAGCCGAAGCGACTCTGCTGGAAGAGAAAAAATTGCAGCTGAAGCGTTGGCACGGGAAGAAGAGGAACGCAAACGCGCTGAAGATAGACGTGCGCGACAACAAGCCGAAGACAAAGTTCGCGAACAACAAATGGCGGCCGAAGCCTCCAACAGCTTGCGAAGCGCCATGATTGCAGAGTCACAAGCGCAATCCGACATGCGCCGCAAGGAGGAAGCATTGCAACGGGACAAACAGCGCAGGGAGTCGGAAGCTAAATCTGAAGAGCGCCAACGCATTTACGACGCACAACGGCGGCTAGCAGCAGACCAACAGCGCATCCGCGAACTCTGCTACCAGCAATACCGACGTACACAGTGTTGAGCCCGACGCGAGTGCGCTAGGTGGGCCCTTACAACCGGTGGGTTCTGTCGCCGCGCGCAAAGCCTCGCAGGCTCACATCCACGCCACGGCCCAAGGCAATGACCTTGAAAAATTCGCCCATTTCATGCTCCATGATGAGCTTCTGGGCGGCGACGCGCTCTGGCAACGGCGCGTCCTGCATGGCCTCGACCAAGCCGCAGTTGATCAAGAAGTGGGCCTGGCTGGTGTAGCCCAACACGTCCAGCCCCGCGTCCTGCGCGGCCAGGGCAATGCCGGTGAAATTGACATGGGCGGTGATGTCTTTCAGCCCCACCGCCTGCAGCGGATCCGGGTCGCTTTGGTGCGCTTGGTGGCACATCACCGTGCCCATATGGCGCTGCACATGGTAGTACTCACTCTCGGGGAAACCATAGTCCAGCAACAAGGCAGCACCCAATGTGAGGCGGTCCGCCAGGGTGCGCACAAAGGCCTCGCCCTGGGGGTGAATCTCGGTCAGGTAGTCGTGCTCGCCGTCAATCTCGATCGGCGGCCGCAGCGCGGTGGGACGGTCGCTCCACTGCAATGCACCCTGCTCCACCACCACGCCACGCTCATGCCAAACGCCGCTTTTGCGCACCAACAGTTGCACCGGCATGGCGTCCAACACTTCGTTGCCCACCACCACACCACGCATGTGGGCCGGCAGCGCACTCACCCAGCGCACCTTGCCCGCGTGGGCAGCCAAGGTCTGCGCCTGCCGCGCCTTGAGCGAATCCGACAGGTCCACAATTGTGTAGCTGCGCACCTGGTCCCCCAGCGCCTCCAGCAGCTGCAGGGCCAAGGCACCGGTGCCCGCGCCGAACTCCCAAACCTCGTCAGTGCCGGTAGCCTCCAACACCTGCGCCACTTGGCGGGCCAACGCCTGGCCGAACAGCGGCGTCATTTCAGGCGCGGTCACAAAGTCGCTGCCAGCCCCGGCTACGCCCTCGGCACCGCGCAGGCCCTGGGGCATCTGGCCGAATTTGGACAGGCCATTGGCGTAGTAGCCCAGACCCGGCGTGTAGAGGGCCTGGCCCATAAACGCGTCAAAACCCTGCCAGCCCCCGGCTTTTTCGGTCGCATCCGCGATAATTCGGGTCAGGCTGGCCGGAATGCTTTCGGCTGTGAACATGAACATCCGTCTCGTGTTTGGTAAAGCCAAGGATTATCTTGCTCTCTCACCCCCACTCTGCTCAAGGACAATTTGGTGCTTAAACGCGTACTCATCACCGGCGGCGCCCATCGCCTGGGTGCGCTGCTGTGCGCCCAATTTGCGCAGGCGGGTTGGGAGGTGTGGTGTCACTACCAGCGCAGCGCCGAGGCGGCGCAGTCCTTGTGCGCCAGTCTGCGCGCGCAGGGCTACACGGCCCATGCCATCCACGCCGACCTGGCCCAGGAAGACAGCCGCCACGCCATGGTGCAACAGATTGCTGCCCAATCCGGCCCACTGCACTGCTTGGTGAACAACGCCTCCAGCTTCGAGCCCGACAGCGGGCAGGCCATGGACGTGGACGGTGCCCGCCAGCAACTCGAGGTGAACCTGCTAGCGCCTTTGGCCCTGTCCAGCCTGATGGCGCAAACCGATACCGATCCGCCCGCCGGTTCGCGCTGCATCCTCCATGTGCTGGACCAGAAGGTCTTCAACCTGAACCCGGACTATTTTTCGTACACCGTGACCAAGCTGGCGCTGGAGCGTGCGGTGGCCCTGCAAGCGCAGGCATTGGCGCCCGCCATCCGCGTGTGCGGCGTGGCGCCAGGGCTGATGTTTTTGAGCGGCCCACAAACCCAGGACAACTTTGACCAAGCCGCGCGCGTGAACCTGCTGCGCGAGCCCTTGGACCCGGCCCAGGTGGCTGCCACCTGCGTGTTTTTGGCACAAACCACCGCCATCAATGGCGTGACCATTGCCGTGGACAACGGGCAGCACTTGGTGCCGCTAGCGCGTGACGTGATGTTCATGGTGCCGTCGCATGCAGGAGGTGCGCCATGAGCCCCAGTATGTTTGACACCCTGGCCCTGGAATGCCGCCGCCTGTTCTTGCGTGACCATGTGGTGCCGGTGCGCATCGGCGCGCACGATTTTGAGAAAGGCGTGACCCAGCGCCTGGTGTTCAACGTGGAGCTGTTTGTGCCCTTGGCCAACAGCACCCCCAAGGCGGACAAGCTGGATGAAGTGGTGGACTATGACTTTGTGCGCGAAGTGATTGCCGCGCGCATTGCCCAGGGGCATATCGAATTGCAGGAAACCCTGTGTGATGAACTGGTGCAGCTGCTGCTGGCCCACCCGCAGGTGCGCGCCGTGCGCCTGTCCACCCAAAAACCGGACGTGTACCCCGACTGTGCGGGCGTGGGCGTTGAAGTATTCCGCATGAAAGGCATGAACGCATGAAGGCCAGCACCGGTCACCAAACCCTGACCCTGACGGGCCTGCGCTTCGACGCCAACCTGGGCATTCTGGAGTCGGAAAAAACCGCGCCCCAGCCGATCCAGGTGGACGCAGAACTCAGCCTGGGCACCCAGCCCCTGCTGCCGCATGACGATGACATCAACCATGTGCTGGACTACCGCAAGGTACGCCAGATCATCATCGCGGAATGCACCGCAGAGCACGTGAACCTGCTGGAAACGCTGATTGGCAAACTGGCACACCGTTTGATGCAGTTGCCCGGCGTGCTGGGGGTGCGGGTCAAGATTGCGAAACTGGAAATTTTTGAAGATTGTGAAGTGGCCATCCGCATGGAGACCGGCCAGTGGTAAGTGCGCAAGGCGCCATGGAGAACGATATGAGTGCAGTATGGGTTGAAGACGAAGCCGCTGAGGCCGCAGAAGCGGCTGCCGCGAACCGCAACAAGGAACTGAAGATCGAGCGCGAAACGCACAAGCTCGAAAAACGCCTGTGCCGCCAAATGGGCCAGGCCATCATGGACTTCAACATGATCGAAGAAGGCGACCGCGTGATGGTCTGCATGTCCGGTGGCAAAGACAGCTACGGCATGCTCGACATCCTGCTCAAAATGCAGCAGCGCGCACCCATCAACTTTGAGATCGTGGCGGTCAACCTGGACCAGAAGCAACCCGGCTTCCCCGACCACATCCTGCCCGAGTACCTGGCCAAGCTGGGTGTGGAATTCCACATCGAGACGCAGGACACCTACTCCATCGTCAAGAAGAACATTCCCGAAGGCAAAACCATGTGCAGCCTGTGCAGCCGCCTGCGCCGGGGCATTCTGTACAACGTGGCGCGCAAGCTCAAGTGCAACAAACTCGCGCTGGGCCACCACCGCGACGACATGCTGCAGACCTTCTTCCTGAACATGTTCTTCGGCGGCAAGCTCAAGGGCATGCCACCCAAGCTGACCAGCGACAACGGCGAGTTTGTGGTGATTCGCCCGCTGGCCTATGTGGCCGAGAAGGACCTGATCCGCTGGGCTGCGCACCGCCAGTTCCCGATCATCCCCTGCTCGCTGTGCGGCAGCCAGACCAACCTGCAGCGTGTGCAGATTGGCAACATGCTGCGCGACTGGGAAAAGCAATACCCCGGCCGCGCCGAAACCATGTTCACCGCGCTGCAAAACGTGGTGCCCTCGCACCTGATGGACCACAGCAAGCATGACTTCAAGGCCATCCGCCCCACCGGGGTGGAGGACGAGAACGGCGACAAGGCCTTCGACGAAGAGGAATTCCCCGCCCCCGCCCTGCCCAGCCTGAGCGGCCTGCCAAGCGTACAGGTTGTCACTCTCTAAGGAGCCCCATATGGCGCTTGACTCCTGGTTCCGCCGTGCACTGCTGGTGCTGGCTACTGCGGCCCTCACCGGCTGCGCCCTGCCGCGCATGATTGACAGTGATGTACAGAGCTTTGTGGGCAACGCGCCAGCCCTGAGCGGCGCAAGCTACCGGTTTGAGCGCCTGCCCTCGCAGGCCCACAACAACGACCAGGACCAGATCGAGGCCCTGGCGCAAGAAGCCCTGGAGCGCATTGGCCTGCAGCGCAACGACGATGCGCCCCGCTACCTGGTGCAGGTGAATGTGTCGGTGGACGGCATACGCAACCCGCACTACCGGCCACCCCGCCCGCGCCTGGTGGTGGGCGCCAATGGCGTGGTGTACGAAGAATGGCCCTGGGCCATGGATGTGGAAGTGCCCTGGTACCGCCACCGCGCGCAGGTGCTGCTGCGTGACAGTACCAATGGCCAGTTGGCCTACGAGACGGCGGCCGTGTTTGACGGCCCCTGGCGCGACACCCTGAATCTGCTACCGCCCATGCTGGAAGCGGCCCTGAAAGACTATCCGCTCCCCGGCAAGCGCCGGGTGGTGGTGGAGTTGCCCGTGGCGGGTGCGCGCTGAATGGGGGCCACCCGCATCATTGCCGTGCGCCACGGCGAAACGGCCTGGAACGTGGACACCCGCATCCAGGGCCAACTCGACATTGGACTGAACGCGCACGGTCTCTGGCAGGCCCAGCGCGTGGGCCTGGCGCTGGCCGATGAAACCATCGACCACATCTACAGCAGCGATCTATCCCGCGCCCACAGCACCGCCCAGGCGATTGCACAGCATGCCCTGCAGCCAACAGCGCGCAGCGTGCGCTTGCACACCGGTCTGCGCGAGCGCGGCTTTGGCACCTTTGAGGGCCAGACCTGGGCCGCCATTGCCGAGCAGTGGCCCGAAGAATCGCGCCGCTGGAAAACCCGCGACCCGCACTTTGCGCCGCCCGGCGGTGAGACCCCGACACAACTGCTGGCCCGTGTCTCGCGCACCGTGAACGAGATTGCAGCGCAGCACCTGGGCGAACACATTGTGCTGGTGGCGCATGGTGGCGTGATGGACATGCTCTATCGCATGGCTACGCAGCAGGAGCTGCACGCCCCGCGCACCTGGGAACTGGGCAACGCCGCCATCAACCGACTGCTGTGGACGCCCGACGCCCTGACGCTGGTGGGCTGGGCCGACACCCGGCATCTGGACGCAACGGCGCTGGACGAGTCCAGCACCTGACGCAGAGCCGCCACATGGGCCACTATCTTTTGCACGCCGGTTCGGTCCCTTGGCAGGACCAGTTGCTCTACGCGGGCCTGATCCTCGTGGCCCTCGTAGCGCTGTTTGGGGTGTTCTGGTGGCGCAAGCGCGCGAGCCGGCCCGCCAAGGGCGACTTTGCAGCGCTGGCCACCCACACCAATGTGGCCGAAGCATTGGCCGCCCAAGACCGCAGCCCGCTGGCTGATGCAGCGGATGCCTGGGAGCAGACCCAAAGCACCGTGAAACACCTGCAGTCCGGCGTGGAGCGCACCCTGGCGCTGGTCTTCGTGCTGCTCTCGGGCCTGGGCTTCCTCATCAGCCTCACCGCCGTGCTGAGCGAAGTCTTCAGCTTCCCGAAGACTTCCTGGGGCTCGCTGCTGTTCTGGTTGGCAATGGGTGGAGTCTGCGCATGGTTTGCACGGGTGCAGTGGCGCGACTTCCGCGGCAAATAGTCAGCTCGCTCTAGCCCGGCCTAGGGTTGTCCCGCTCGGCACCAAGCGCTTGCTCGGCAAAAATGCCGCCATGAGCAAAGTCATTGTGTTCGCCACCCCTGTTTTCCTGTTGCTGATCGCACTGGAGTTCTTCTGGAGCCGCCGCACCACGGCCCGCGTGCCAGGGGCCAAGGCCTACCGGCTCAACGATGCCATCAACAGCATCAGCCTGGGCATCCTGAGCCAGGTGGGGGGGGTGCTCACCAAGGCACTCAGCGTAGGCATCTACACCGCGGTGTTCAGCGCCGTCGCCATTTACCCGGACCTGGAATTCTGGAAGACCTGGTACGGCATCGTGCTGGCGCTGGTGTTCTACGACTTTTGCTACTACTGGCTGCACCGCGCGGGCCACGTGGTGGCGCTGTTTTGGGCGGCCCATGTGGTGCACCACCAGAGCCAGCACTACAACCTGTCCACCGCCCTGCGCCAAACCAGCAGCGGCGCATTCTTTGGCTGGATCTTCTACCTGCCCATGGCCGTTGCCGGTGTGCCGCCCATGATTTTTGGCATCGTGGCGCTGATTGATTTGCTCTACCAATTCTGGGTGCACACGGAGCAGGTGGGCAAGCTGGGCTGGTTTGACCGGGTGTTCTGTTCCCCCAGCAACCACCGCGTACACCACGCGGTGAACGATCCGTACATCGACAAGAACTACGGCGGCATCCTGGTGCTGTGGGACCGTATGTTCGGCACCTTCACCGAAGAGGAGGAACCCTGCGTATACGGTACGCGCGGCCCGCTCAACAGCTGGGACCCGCTCTGGGCCAATGCCGACGTCTATTGGGGTTTGGCCAAAGACAGCTGGGCTACCCGCCGCTGGAGCGACAAGTTGCGCGTGTGGCTCAAGCCGCCGGGCTGGCAACCCGCCGACCTGGCCGCCACCCACCCCAAGCCCGCCTTTCGGCTGGAACAGGTGCAGACCTACAACCCGCCCCTGAGCCGTGGCCAGCAGTGGTTTGCCAGCCTGCAGTTTCTGGGCTTGCTGGGCGCGGTGGCGGGCTACCTGTGGGTGGCCGACAGTCTGAGCTTCGCCCATGCCGCGGTGGGCTGCGTGGCGCTGTCGGCGGGGGTGTGGGCGTTGGGCCGTTACATGCAACACACGCTGAGCGCTTTGGAGGTGCTGATGGTGGAAGCCGCTGCCCTGGCCACGCTGGGTGCCATGGAGCTACTGCCGTACTACCTTCTTACCAAGCCGCTGGTCATGGTGCTAGCTATGATTTTTGTAGCTATTCGCGCACATTCCACAAGGTCCGGCGGCACATTTGGCTCAAAATCACACGCCTTGCTGCTGGGTGCGCTGCTGTTCTCGCTGGGCGGCGATGTCTTCCTCATGCTGCCGGGCGACTATTTCATTCCCGGTCTGGCGTCGTTTTTGGTGGCGCACGTGTTTTATATCGCACTGTTCCGCCAAGGCGCGGGCTGGTTTGTGCAGCGCAAGGCACTGTGGGGCTTGCTGGCCTTTGGTGCCTTGATGCTGGGGGTGTTGTGGGGTAGCTTGGGCAACCCTGTGCTCCAGGGGGCTGTGGCCGCCTATGTCACCGTCATCTGCCTGATGGCGGCACAGGCCTGGTCACGGGCCAGCGTGCCGGGTGACTCCGCAGCGCGCTGGGTAGCAGCGGGGGCCTGTGTGTTCATGCTCAGCGACTCGCTGATCGCCATCAACAAGTTCCTCACGCCCGTGCCCCTGGCCTCGTTCTGGATCTTGTTGACCTACTACGCCGCGCAGCTGCTGATCGTGCACCACGTGCTGGTACACCTGCACCAACCCGGCCCCGCCCGGGCTTAGGTTCAGTCGCCCAGCAGGTCCACCGCCGGGCCAGCCGGCGCCGTCACGCCCAGGTGCCGGTAGGCGGCCAGCGTGGCAATGCGCCCACGCGGGGTGCGCTGCAGATAGCCTTGCTGGATCAGGTAGGGCTCAATCACGTCCTCGATGGTTTCGCGCTCTTCGCCAATGCTGGCCGCAATGTTGTCCAGCCCCACGGGGCCACCGTCAAAGCGGTGGATCACGGCCTCCAGCAGCTTGCGGTCCATCAGGTCGAAGCCCTGCGGGTCCACGTCCAGCATGGCCAGCGCACGGTTGGCCATGTCCAGGGTGATCTTGCCCTCGCCTTTCACTTCGGCGTAGTCGCGCACGCGGCGCAGCAGGCGGTTGGCAATACGTGGCGTGCCGCGCGAGCGGCGGGCGATCTCGAACCCACCGTCCTCGTCCATGGGCACCCCCAGCAGGCCCGCGCTGCGCTTGACGATGCGGGCCAGCTCGTCATTCGTATAAAACTCCAGCCGCGCCACGATGCCAAAGCGGTCGCGCAGCGGGTTGGTCAGCATGCCGGCGCGTGTGGTGGCGCCCACCAGTGTGAAGGGCTGCAGGTCGAGCTTGATGCTGCGGGCCGCCGGGCCTTCGCCGATCATGATGTCGATCTTGTAGTCCTCCAGCGCGGGGTACAAGATTTCTTCCACCACGGCCGAGAGGCGGTGGATTTCGTCAATGAACAGTACGTCGTTCTTTTCCAGCCCGGTCAGCAGGGCCGCCAGGTCCTTGGGTTTCTCCAGCACCGGGCCACTGGTCTGGCGCAGGTTCACGCCCAGCTCGTGCGCGATGATGTGGGAGAGCGTGGTCTTGCCCAGGCCGGGCGGGCCAAACAGCAGCACATGGTCCAGCGCTTCGCCCCGCTTTTTGGCGGCACCGATAAAGATCTCCAGCTGCTCGCGCACCTTGGCCTGGCCCACATACTCGTCCAGCAGCTTGGGGCGCAGTGCGCGCTCCAGGGCTTCCTCGCTGCTGGAGGTCGGGGCCGCAGACACCACCCGGCTGACGCCAGCGGGCAAAGGGGGAACAGCAAAATCGTCAGTCTGGATGCTCACGCAAAGGGCCTGTAGGTTGCAAAATGGGTGAAACGCGGGGTGGGTTGCCACTATAGCCTGCACAGGGCGTGGCTCAAGAAGCCATCCACAACTGCCGATACCAGTTGCACACCCCCTCGTTTCGCCCGTGCCCGTCTGAAAGGCCTTGCCACCCATGCTCTCCCGCCGCCCCACAGCCTTGCACCGCCCCCGGCCCCTGCAACACCTTCTGGGCGCCCTGCTCTTGGCGGGCCTGGCACTGAGCTGCGGCACTGCACGTGCCAACGATCCGCCGCCCGCTCCCAAAGCCGCCGCCAAAAAACCTGCCGCAGACATCACCGCCACCAGCGCATCCAGCCCCAAAGAAGTGGGCGACCAGCTGCGCGAGGCCTTGGGCACGTCGGTACCGGCCAAAAAGAAACTCACCATCGTGGTCAGCGGCAAGGCGGCCGGCAATGGCACCCCCGCGCCCGTGAGCACAAAAGCCGCTCGTGCCGCCGCCGTGGTGGGCCACGGGCAAACGGTGCAGATTACGTCGGTGTCCGCGGCTCCTGCGACGGATGCCCATGGGGGCGATGTGCACTGGTCCTACGAAGGCGAAACCGGCCCGCAGGCCTGGGCCAAACTCAAGCCCGAGTTCAATGTGTGTGCCATAGGCAAACGCCAATCCCCCATCAACATCGAAGAAGGCAACACGCTGCAGGGCCCCGCCGAACCGGTGAAGTTCAACTACGTGCCCAGCAATGGCACGGTGATCAACAATGGCCATACCATCCAGGTGGATGTGCAGGGCGAGAACAACATTACTGTGCGCGGAACGCGCTACCGGTTGCTGCAGTTCCATTTCCACTCCCCGTCCGAGGAGCAAATCAACGGACAGCGGGCCGCCATGGTGGCGCACCTGGTGCACAAGAATGATGAAGGCCAACTGGCGGTGGTGGCGGTGCTGCTTCAGCCCGGCGAGGCCAACCCACTGATCGACAAGGTCTGGACCTACATGCCGCTGGACGCGGGCGACCGCGTGCGCATGCCGCGCGAGCTGCTCAACCTCAACGAACTGCTACCGGCCGACCAGCGCTACTACCAGTTCATGGGCTCGCTGACCACCCCGCCTTGCACCGAAGGGGTGCTGTGGATGGTGCTCAAACAACCGTCGCCGCTCAGCCGCAGCCAGCTCAAGCTCTTCACCCAGCTCTACCCCAACAACGCCCGCCCCGTGCAGGCGCTCAATAGCCGTCCCGTGCGCGAAGCCCAATAGGCATTGCCCCCACGCTCTGCCGATACGCGGGTTGCTGCCCCCCAAGGGGGCCGCGATTTGCCTTGGGGCGGCCCGGCGGCAAAACACCCTTACTTTGCTCGGGCGGCTATTTGGCCAAAGATTTGAGGGCCAGTTTGATACCGTCACTCACGCCGACGTCCTTGGGCAGGGCTTTGAGCGCCGCGGCGGCTTCCTTGTCGTTGTAACCCAACGCCAGCAGTGCCTGCAGGATGTCGGACTGGGCGTCGCCCACCGCACCCATGGGGGCGCCAAGGTCAGCGCCCAACTTACCCTTGAGCTCCAGCAGCAAGCGCTCGGCCGTCTTTTTGCCGATGCCGGGTACCTTGACCAGGCGCCCGGCCTCCTGCAGGGTCACGGCCTGGGCCAGGTCACCCACATCCATGCCCGAGAGCACCGACAGCGCCGTGCGCGGACCCACGCCCGAGATTTTGATCAACTCGCGAAAGGCCTCGCGCTCGGCGGCGGTGGCAAAGCCGTACAAGATTTGCGCGTCCTCTCGCACCACAAAGTGGGTCAGCAGCGAGACCTTGGCACCGTCGGCAGGCAGGTTATAGAAAGTGCTCATGGGCACCTGCACCTCGTAGCCCACGCCGCCACAGTCGATGATGACCTGGGGTGGGTTTTTGTCGCTGAGGATGCCTGTAAGTTTGCCGATCATCGTGGTGTGCCTGGGGTTGGAATGCGGGGGTGTGGCCCGGAGGCCGAACATTGGGGACAATGTGGGGATGCGCCCACCGTGGCGCCCCCTTTAGCCCTGCCGGATTATCAGCTTGATTCTCAAACACATCTTCACCCCGCTGAACAACACGCGCCTCTCGCACCTGTGCGGCCCCACCGACGAACACCTGCGCACCATCGAGCGCGAATTGGAGGTGCGCATTGCCCACCGCCACGAGCAGTTCAAGGTGGAAGGTGCTAAGGCCAAGGCCCAGCGCGCCATGGAAATGCTGCAGGCCTTGTACGAGATCGCAGGCCGCCCCATCGCAGCCTCCACCGTGCAGCTCATGCTCAGCGGCGATGGGGGCATGGACGGTGAAGATGGCCCCACGCTGTCCACCCGCCGCGCCGACCTCAAGCCCCGCAGCCAGAACCAGGCGCTGTACCTGGACAACATTGCCGAGTTCGACATTACGTTTGGCATCGGCCCCGCCGGTACCGGCAAGACCTACCTGGCCGTGGCCGCCGCGGTGGATGCGCTACAGCGCAGCGCCGTACAGCGCATTGTGCTGACCCGCCCCGCCGTGGAAGCGGGCGAGCGCCTCGGCTTTCTGCCCGGCGACCTGAACCAGAAGGTGGACCCGTATTTGCGCCCGCTGTACGACGCACTCTACGACCTGATGGGTTACGACCAGGTGCACAAAGCTTTCGAGCGCCAGCAGCTGGAAATCGCGCCATTGGCCTTTATGCGCGGGCGTACGCTGAACAACGCGTTTGTGATCCTGGACGAGGCCCAGAACACCACGCCCGAGCAGATGAAGATGTTTTTGACGCGCGTGGGCTTTGGCACCAAGACCGTCATCACTGGCGACCTGACCCAGATCGACTTGCCCAAGGCGCAGATGAGCGGGCTGGTAGAGGCCGAGCGCGTGCTACGCCGCACGCCAGGCATTGCCATCACCCGCCTGACCAGCGCCGACATCGTGCGCCACCCGCTGGTGGCCCGCATCGTGGATGCCTACGAGGCCGCGCGGCTGGAAGATTTGCCACCCATTGCCATCCCGGACGCCGAAGAAGAGCTGCCCCGCGTAGGCTTGCCCAAGACCCGCGCCCCCCAAACCAAGTCCGCCAAAACCACCTCCACCAAGGCTCGCTGATGCTGCCCGAACTCTCACTCTCCCTGCAATTTGGCAAACTCAAAGACGCAGACAAGCACCGCGATGCCCTCAAGCGCCACAAAGTGATCCGCTGGATCCGCAACACCCTGGAGGTGGACGGCGAGATCACCGTGCGCATCGTCGACGCCGAAGAAGGCCAGACCCTGAACCGCGAGTACCGCCAGAAGGACTACGCCACCAATGTGCTGACCTTCGACTACACCCAGGACCCCGTCACCGCCGACCTGGTGTTGTGCGCGCCGGTGATCGCCAAGGAAGCCAAAGAGCAAAAGAAAACGCTGGAAGCCCACTACGCCCACATGATCGTGCACGGCACCCTGCACGCCCAAGGCTGGGACCACGAACTGGACGAAGACGCGGAAGTGATGGAGCTGCGCGAGAGCGAAATCATGGCGCGCTTGGGGTTCAAGAACCCGTACTGAGTTTTGGGCGCTTGCTCCTGAGTGGCCCTGGCATTCCGACGCACCTAGCGAAGGGAAGGGCTCTGCGTTTTTGCGCAGGTCAAGGAGGAGCCCGCGCAGCGGGCGGGGGACACGGAGCAAAACGCAGAGCCCTTCCCCTCGCGGGCGAGAGCCAACGCCCCTCAGCCTATCCGCCTAGCGCGCAGCTACAAACTGCCGACGCTTGCGCATGCGACCCATCAGCAGCAAGCCCACTGCCGCCAACACCACCAGCCCCACCATGCCAAACGCCCAAACGACCCACAGCAGCGGGGCGACCCAATCCAGCAAAGGGGTGATCCAGGGCATAACCGCAGCGAGCATTTCCACAGACCAGACGATGGTTGCGCGAATCGCTTCCGCAGCGGCGGGGTCCGTCCACAGTGCGATCCACGGCGGTAGAGGCCACTGTGCAAGGGCCTGAAGGCCCCCTTGCAATTGGCCACCCTGGCCCGCCAGCCAATCGGCCAATGCGGCTGAGAGCGCGATGAAACCTGTCCACAACAAGGCGAGCGTTGCGGTTCCGAGAGCGAGTGCAATTTTCATGGGCAAATTATGGGATCGGGTCGTACAGTCGGGGCGTAGTCCATGCACAAGAGCCCGCCGCGTGCGGGGCCTTGCCAAGTGCAGCATTCACAGATAACTTCAGGCAAAACCACCCGATCAAGCTTGTGGAATATGCGCAAGCAGCTACCAAATGCATAGCAAAAAACACTGGCTTCTGAGCATAGGACTGCTGCTCGCAGGGGCTTCGCAAGCGCAGACCTGGAACTTCTCGCCGCCGCGCGACACCTTCCAGCCCGAGGCGCTGCTGGACCTGCGCAGCCTGAACGAAACCACCGCCGGAGAAACCGGCTTTGTGCGGGCCAATGCCGAAGGCGACTTGGTGCGTGGCGACGGCAAACCGCTGCGGCTGTGGGCCATCAACACCCATGTGGCCGGCCGCACCGGCCAAACCCGCCCGCTGTGGCCGCTGGGTGCGCCCGACCTGGCACGGCACGCCCGCTTCATGGCCAAGCGCGGCGTCAACATGGTGCGGCTGCACCAGCAGATCAGCCCGGCGCTGGACAAAACACCGAACGCGGCCATTACCGACATCAACCCGGCCGAGCGCGACGCCATCTGGCGCACCGTGGCGGCCATGCGCAAAGAGGGCATTTACACCACGCTCTCGCCCTACTGGGCCGTGCCCATGAAGTTTGCAGCAGCCTGGGGCATTGCGGGGGGCGACAAGCAGTCCGCACTGGGCCTGCTGTTTTTTGACCCCACGCTGCAAGCGGCCTACAAGGCCTGGTGGCGCGCGCTGCTGACCGAGCCCAACCCCTACACCGGCATTCCGCTGGCGCAGGACCCCAGCGTGGCCATCCTGCAACTGCAGAATGAGGACAGCCTGCTGTTTTGGAGCGTGAACGGCATCCAGGGGCCACAACGCCAAGCGCTGGAGCGGCGTTATGGCGATTTTTTGGCACGCAAGTACGGCAGCCTGGACAAAGCCCTAGCTGCCTGGAAAGGTGCAGGCGATGCCGCAGACGCCCCGCAAGACGGCCGCGCCGCGCTGCTCAACCTGTGGGAGCTGACCCAGCCCCCCAGCGACTGGCCGCTGATCGGCGACCCGCGGGACCTGCGCGGCGGCAAGGCCCAGCGGCGCGCCGATCAGACAGAGTTTTATGCCCGCACCATGCACAGCTTCAACACCGGCATGGTGCAGTACCTGCGCCAGACCCTGGGCGCCCGGCAGCTGGTGAACGCGGGCAACTGGAAGACCGGCAGCGCGCGCTACCTCAACGATGCAGAGCGCTGGTCGTATACCGCTGGCGATGTGGATGCTGCCAATGTCTACACCGGCGGCTTGCACAAGGGCGTGAACAACGGCTGGGCGCTGATGAAAGGGGACCAGTTCACCAACGAGAGCATCCTGCGCAGCCCGGACAAGCTGCCCATCAACCTGAAGCAAACCCAGGGGCGGCCCATGCTGCTGACCGAGGGCAACTGGGTGTTGCCCAACAACTTTGGCGCCGAAGGGCCGTTTCTGGTCGCCGCCTATGCGGCGTTGAGCGGGGTGGACGGGTACTACTGGTTCTCGACCGGCGACGAGGGCTGGACGCCGCCGCAGTCCGCCAACGGCTACCTGCCGTCACAGGGCAAATGGCTGTTTGCCACGCCCGAGATTTTGGGCAGTTTTCCGGCAGCGGCCCTGGCCTTTCGCATGGGCTATGTGCGCCGTGGCACGCCGGTGGTGCTGGAACAGCGCACGCTGGACGAGGTCTGGCAGCGCAAGGCGCCGCTGATTGCAGAAGAAACCAGCTTCGACCCCAACCGCGACAGCGGCGACGGCCCCCTGCGCGACGGCCAGGCCACCAGCGTACGCGCCCAGGCCTTCCAGGTGGGGCCGGTGCTGGTGGCCTACGGCCCCCAGAAAACGCCCAGCACCGTGGTGCCGCTGGCCCCCTGGGTTGCCCCGGGGCAAATCACCGCCAACACCGGGGAGCTGGTGTGGAACACCCTGCTGGGCTACTGCACCGTCAACAGCCCGCGGGCCCAGGGCGTGGTGGCCCACTTTGGCAACGCCAGCACGCACCAGCTGCAGGATGTGCGCTTTCGCTCGGGCAACAGCTTCGGTGCCGCCATGGCGGTGTCCATGGACGGGGAGCCGCTGCGCAGCTCCCACAAAATCCTGGTGCAGTTCGCCACCCAAAGCCGCCCCAACGGCTGGAAAGAAAGCCCCAGCAGCATCGCCCTGGACAAGGGCGCCACCACACCGGGGTTCACCCTGGAGTCGTTCGGGCAGTCACCCTGGCAGGTGCAGTCAGCCGACCTCGATCTCACGGTGCGCAATCCCCACATCAGCCGGGGTGTGGTGCTGGACATGAATGGCATGGCAGTTCAGACCCTGCCGCTGACGCGCAATGGGGATCTGGCCAGCGTCAAGTTTCCAGCCAACGCGATGTACCTGGTGCTGCAGTAGTGCGGTGCAGCGAAAGCATCTCCAGCACCCCAATTTCAAGCTTTTTAAGGACCCAGCCCTCGTAAATACTGCGCGGGCAGCTATTTAATTAATAGCAATCAAACCACAGGCGCAATCCGCATCGGGATGGTCACCGGCCCGTCATTGACCAGCTCTACCTGCATGTCTGCGGCAAAAATGCCGGTCTGCACGACGGGGTGTGCCGCACGGGCCTGGGCCACGAAGTAGTCGTACAAACGCCGCCCCTCGTCAGGCGCCGCAGCCCCCTTGAAGCTGGGCCGGTTGCCACCCGAGGTATCGGCCGCCAGCGTGAACTGGCTCACGATCAGCAAGCCCCCCTGCAGGCCCGCGCCGTCCAGGTCCTGCACGCTGCGGTTCATCTTGCCGTCGGCGTCGCTGAAGATGCGCAGCTTGAGCAGCTTGGCCAGCAGCTTGTCGCCCTGTACCTCGGTATCACCCTGCTCGGCGCACACCAACACCAACAGGCCCTGGTCGATCTTGCCTACCGTGGCACCGTCCACCACCACCTGTGCGCGGCGAACGCGCTGCACCAAGGCCAGCATGGCGCGAAATCAGGACAGCGTCACGCGGGCAAACTTGCGCTTGCCCACCTGCAGCACGTACGTACCGGCACCCAGCTTCAGGCCCTTGTCGCTGACCACGTTGCTGTCGATGCGCACACCGCCACCATCGATCAGGCGGTTGCCCTCGCCGCTGGAAGCGGCCAGGTTCGCAGACTTCAGCAGGGCGGCAATGCCCACTGCTGCACCACCTTCGCCAAGGGGCAAGGTGATTTCGTCGATCTGGTCCGGAATGCCACCCTTGCTGCGGTTAATGAAGTCCTGCTCGGCTGCATCGGCTGCGGCGGCACTGTGGAAGCGTGCCGTAATTTCCTTGGCCAAGGCCACCTTGGCGTCCTTGGGGTTGCGCCCGCCATCGACTTCGGCCTTGAGCGCCGCAATCTCAGCCTCGGGCTTGAAGCTGAGCAAGGTATACCACTTCCACATCAGCACGTCCGAAATGCTGAGCACCTTGGCGAACATGGTGTTGGGCTCTTCGGTGACGCCGATGTAGTTGTTCTTGCTCTTGGACATCTTCTCGACGCCGTCCAAGCCTTCGAGCAAGGGCATGGTCAAGATGCACTGGGGCTCCTGACCGTACTCGGCCTGCAGCGTGCGGCCCATGAGCAGGTTGAACTTCTGGTCAGTGCCGCCCAGCTCCAGGTCGCTTTGCAGCGCCACAGAGTCGTAGCCCTGCATCAGCGGGTAGAGGAACTCGTGCACAGCAATCGGCGTGCCCGCCTTGAAGCGGTCGTGGAAGTCGTTGCGCTCCATCATGCGCGCCACGGTGTAGCGGCTGGCCAGCTGGATCATGCCGCGCGCGCCCAGCGGGTCGCTCCACTCGCTGTTGTAGCGCAGCTCGGTTTTGGCAGGGTCCAGGATCTTGTCGGCCTGGGCGCGGTAGGTTTCGGCATTCAGCTTGATCTGCTCGGCTGTCAGCGGGGGGCGCGTGCTGTTGCGGCCGGACGGGTCACCAATCATGCTGGTGAAGTCACCAATCAAAAAGATGACCGTGTGGCCCAGATCTTGCAGTTGCCGCATCTTGTTCAGCACCACGGTGTGGCCGATGTGGATGTCGGGCGCGGTGGGGTCCAGCCCCAGCTTGATACGCAGCGGTTTGCCGGTGGCTTCGGACTTGGCGAGCTTTTTCACCCATTCGTCTTGTGGCAGCAGTTCTTCCACACCGCGCAGGGTCACCGCCAGGGCTTCGCGGACACGATCGCTTACAACTAATTGGGGGCTTAAGGCTTGATTCATAAGGGTTTTTTCTCGTTGCCGGGGGGTATGCGACCGCTATACTGCGGGCTCTCTCCTGCAACGTGTTCGTTGCCAGCGGCTGGATTTTAGTCGGGCCGCCCCATCCATCGGAGTTCCAGATTTTGAAACACGGATTGATCCAGGCCGTAGAGACTTGTCTTGCCTTTGCCCGCGACCTGACTGAACGCCATCCCAAACGCATCACCGCCGTCGTTGCCGCCCTGTTGGTCGGCGGCACGGGTGCCACCTTCGCGGTCGCGAATCTGGCGCCGGATGCAGCCGACTTGCCGGTGCGCACCGTGGTCGAGTCCATTCCCCTGCAGTTGGTACTGCCCGAGACCACCTTGTCGGCCCTGCCCGCAACGCCTTTGTACCGATCCGAGCTCACACGCTCCACCGACACTGCGGACAGCCTGCTCAAACGCTTGGGCGTGTTTGACCCTGCCGCCGCCGCGTTTTTGCGCACCAACAGCCAAGTACAGCAAGTCTTGCTGGGCCGCGCAGGCCGCAATGTCACGGTGGAGGTGGATGGCCAACAGTCACTGCTGAGCCTGACCGCACGCTGGAGTCCGATGGACGACGGCACCTTCAAGCGCCTGAGCATCCGCAAGCAAGGCACGGATTTCACGGCCCAATTGGAAACCCTGCCCCTGGTGGCCTCTACCCGCTTGGGCGGTGGTGTGATCCAGACCTCGCTGTTTGCCGCCACCGACGACGCACGCCTGCCGGACGCCATTGCGGTGCAGCTGGCCGAGATCTTCTCGGGTGACATCGACTTTCACCGCGCCCTGCGCAAAGGGGACCGCTTCTCAGTGGTTTACGAAACGCTGGAGGGCGATGGCGAGCCTCTGCGCTCCGGCCGTGTACTGAGCGCCGAGTTTGTGAATGCCGGCAAGGCCCACCAGGCCATGTGGTTCCGCGAGCCCACTGCCGCAGAAGCGAGCAAGGGCGGCTATTACACACTGGATGGTGATAGCCTGCGCCGCGCATTCTTGGCGTCGCCCATGGAGTTTTCGCGCGTGAGCAGCGGCTTCAAAATGCGCTTTCACCCCATCCTGCAAAAATGGCGCGCCCATCTGGGCGTGGATTACGCCGCAGCAACCGGCACGCCAGTGCGCACGGTGGGTGATGGTGTCGTTGATTTTGCAGGCGTGCAGAACGGCTTTGGCAATGTCGTGATGGTCAAGCACCGCAACAACCAGACCACGGTGTACGCCCATTTGAGCCGCATTGCTGTCAAAAAAGGGCAAGCCGTCAGCCAGGGCCAGAATATTGGCGCCGTGGGCTCTACCGGTTGGGCGACGGGTCCGCACCTGCACTTTGAGTTCCGCGTCAACGGCGTGCACCATGATCCCCTGACCATCGCCCGCCAGAGCGAATCGATCCCGGTCACCGCGTCCGCCAAGCCGCTGTTCGACAAGGCTGCCGCCCAGGTTCGCGCCCAGCTTAGCGCTGCCGCCCAGGTCAGCCTGGCCAGCGCGGAGTAAGCAAGCCCTCCGTGTCCGAGCTTTACATTGGGCTGATGTCCGGCACATCGCTGGACGGCGTGGACGGCGTGTTGGCGGATTTCACTGCAGGGCAGATGCGTGTGCTGCAGCACTGCAGCGCCCCCTTTCCGCCAGAGCTGCGCGCCGAATTGCTGGCACTGAACAGCAGCGGTTCCGATGAGTTGCACCGCGCTGCGCTGGCGGGCAATGCCTTGGCGCACAGCTATGCGGGGGTGGTCCAAGCCCTGCTGTCCAGCAGCCACACCGCGCCCACCGCAGTGCGGGCCATTGGTGCCCACGGGCAAACCGTTCGCCACCGCCCCCAAGAGTTTGATGGCACGGGCTACACCTTGCAGCTCAACCAGCCAGCCTTGCTCGCCGAGCTGTGTGGCATCGATGTGGTGGCTGATTTCCGCAGCCGGGATGTTGCGGCAGGCGGCCAAGGCGCACCGCTGGTGCCACCTTTTCACCACGCATTTTTCGGCCAAGCAGAGACAACGCTGGCGGTCCTGAATATCGGAGGCATCTCCAACATCACGATCCTGGATCCGGCTCCCAACACACCAGTCCTGGGGTTTGACTGCGGCCCTGGCAACGCTCTGATGGATGGCTGGTGCCACCACCACACCGGGCAGACCTATGACGACGCGGGGCAATGGGCTGCCAGCGGGCAAATCAACCAACCCTTGCTGACCACCTTGCTCAGCGAGCCTTTTTTTGCGAAACCACCGCCCAAAAGCACTGGCCGTGATTTGTTCAACGCCCCTTGGCTGGCGCAGCACCTGCACCTATTCGCGGCACTGCCCCCCCAGGACGTGCAGGCCACCCTCGCCGAGCTGACCGCCCAATCCTGCGCCCAAGCCCTGCGCACCATGGCGCCGGCGTGCCGCGTACTCATTGTGTGCGGCGGCGGTGCCTTGAACACCCATTTGATGCAGCGCTTGGCGCACCACCTCCCAGACTGTCAGGTGCAGTCCTCCGATGTCCGGGGGCTGCCGCCCTTGCAGGTGGAAGCCACGGCATTTGCCTGGCTGGCCCAACAAGCATGCTTGCGCCAAACAGCGAGCCTGCCAAAAGTAACGGGCGCCCAAGGCGCCCGCATACTCGGTGCAATTTACCCTGCCTGAGCAGGGCCACAACACTCAGGTCGAAAACGACGAGCCACAACCACAGGTCGTCGTGGCGTTTGGATTTTTGATCACGAACTGCGCACCTTGCAGGTCTTCCTTGTAATCAATCTCGGCGCCCACCAGGTACTGGTAGCTCATCGCATCAATCAACAGGGAAACACCATTTTTGGTCATGGTGGTGTCGTCTTCGTTGGTGATTTCATCAAACGTGAAACCATACTGAAAACCAGAGCAGCCACCGCCTTGCACAAAGACGCGCAGTTTCAGGTCTGGGTTGCCCTCTTCCGCAATCAGATCTGCCACCTTGGCAGCGGCGCTGTCGGTGAACAGGATGGGGGCAGGCATTTCGGTTTGGATATTTTCAGCAACGGCGCTCATGGAACACTCCGGTCTCAATCAGGATGGGGCAAATAGTACAGGAATCCGCTCGGGAATTCTCTTACTGGTTATTTGCCGCTAGTTTCAGTGTGGGTTTTTCTTCGGTACCCAGCATCGGGCGAAGCTGGCCGGCAATCAGGGCGCCTTGGTGCATTTCCAACGCTGCATACTCCACATCGCCTTCGATACGGGCCTTAGGCTGCAACTCCAGCATGTGTCGTGCGTGGATGGGCCCCTTCACAGTGCCGTTGACAATGATATGGTCGGCCGAGATTTCGCCAGTGATGCTCGCAGAATCGGAAATCACGAGGATGCTAGCTCCGCCCTCACTGGCAAGGACATTACCAATGATGCTGCCGTCAACACGCAGACCTTCTGAGAAGGTCATATTGCCTTCTATCTGGGTACCTTCGGCGATCAGGCTTTTGATCGGGGGCTGCTTCTTCTTATTGAACATGGTGAACCTCTGTAAACATTACAGCTTGATGGACTGGGTCGCACGAACAACCGCACCCTCAAGAACCCGCGCCGAGACACTTTTGACAATGACCTGAGGAGGAAGCGCCAACTCGCCCTCCATACGACCGTACTGCTTGACCTTGATGGGCATGGGCCCGTCAGGCAATGTGGAAGTCCAGGGTTTGCCATTCACCGTGCCCGCAAAAGTGATTTCCAAACGACCATTGAACTCTTGCGTGTTGCGACCCGGCTGCATCACCAGCGCTTGCCATTTTAGCGTCGTCGAGGCAATCAACTCAGCCTGCAACCCCCGTATTGCAAGGCCCTCCACTGACCCCGCGGGAATCAACTTTTCGAAAAAGCCCAAGTCATCACGCAACAACCGGTTATCCGCCTCTAGCTGCTTGACCTGGGCCAACAGTTTTTCGTGTGAGGCTTTTTCCGCCGTTACCAGGGTACCTGCCGTGTTGGCGACCGACTGGGCCTCATCACGCTCGGCCTTCACGTTGACCAATTCACTACGCAGGGCTGTGACCTCCGCTCTGAGCTGCAATAGCTCTTCTTTGGAGCCCTTTTCCAGCCCGGCAATGTCTTTGCCGAACTCAAACGCCCACAAGCCGATCGCTGCACAAAAACCCAACACGATCGCCAGAACTGCCCAGCGGAACGGCCAAGGCAAAGCGCTGCGCACGGCCATGCGAGGGGCGCTGATGGTGAGGCGACGACGGAGCAGGCGGAATCTCATGGAGGGCGAAGTCTAGCAGCCCCAAAAGAAAAGCCGCCAAGATTTGCACCTTGGCGGCTTTTGCAATTGCAACGAGTCGTTGCCAGCGATTAACGCTTGGAGAACTGCTTGCGACGGCGAGCGCCGTGGAAGCCGACCTTCTTACGTTCGACTTCACGTGCATCACGAGTCACGAAGCCAGCCTGGCTCAAGACGGGCTTGAGAGTAGCGTCGTAGTCGATCAAGGCGCGGGTGATGCCGTGGCGGGTTGCACCAGCCTGGCCGGACTCACCACCGCCAGCCACATTGACCATGATGTCAAACGTTTCAGCGTGGTTGGTCAACAACAGGGGCTGTTTGCAGATCATGATGGAGGTTGCGCGACCGAAGAACTTTTCGATTGCCTTGCCATTCACCACGATTTGGCCGGAGCCTTTTTTCAGAAACACGCGGGCGACGCTGGATTTGCGACGGCCGGTGCCATTGTTCCATTCACCGATCATTGGGCTGCCTCACGTTTCACAGCGTTGTTGGAAATGCCAGCAATGTCCAGAACCTTGGGCTGCTGGGCTGTGTGGGGATGCTCAGCACCACCGTAAACCTTGAGCTTCTTGATCATGGCGTAACCCAGGGGACCCTTGGGCAGCATACCTTTGACGGCTTTTTCCAAAGCGCGGCCAGGGTGCTTGGCTTGCATGTCACGGAAGTTGGTGGCAGTGATGCCGCCGGGGTAACCGGAGTGACGGTAGTACACCTTGTCAATCGGCTTGGCGCCGGTGACACGCAACTGGGATGCGTTGATGATGACGATGAAGTCACCGGTATCGACGTGAGGCGTGTAAATGGCCTTGTGTTTGCCGCGCAAACGGAGAGCAACTTCGCTGGCTACTCGTCCGAGGACCTTGTCGGTCGCGTCAATCACAAACCACTCGTGCACGACCTCAGCGGGTTTTGCGCTGAAAGTAGACATGAGATTTCCTAAAAGGAGTGGGTTTGGTGGGTTCTTTTCCACGGTCGGCGTTCCTCTAGTGGGAATCTCTTAGGTGGGGAACATTCTGAAAACTCCTTCAAGGAGCCTTAAGAAATGACTTCGCCGCGGAACCGCTAAAGCGCTGCGAAGCCCGCGATTATACAAATAAACAGGAAAAACCCAAATCCTGCGCCACTCAGGGACTCGAGGCTCTGTTATTCTGGCTCTCCCAGCGCTTGCGATCCGCGATACATACCGGCAACTGAGCGTATTCCGGTTTCTGACACTCTTGGTAAACACACATGCTGCGCGTCCAGATGCTGGCATTGGGGCACAACTCCAACGGCGCAGCCGCCTCTGTCGGGACAGAGGCTGCGGGTACCGCCGGACGGACTTCCGCTCTGACAGGTTTGCCTGGCCCGGCAGAGGCTGGCTTTTCCGGTGTGGAGGGAACCGGTTTGGGCAGGTTGGGCTTGGGCGGCAGCGAGATAGCTTGCACAGCGGGGCTGGCGGGCGCCGAACTGGCAGCCGAAGGCGGCGTCACCTCGGGGGCCGGCGTCAATACACTGGCCTCCGGCATCGGGGGCCGTGAGTCCAGCACCGCAGAAGGCTTGCGTAGAGCCAAGTAAGCACTAACAAGCAGCAACAAGGCAACCAAGGCCAAGACTCCGCCAAGTACCCAATTGGCGGAAGCAGAAGCCCGGGTTTTGCGCTTTGCTGCATCGTGTTTGCCGTGTGGCCTGCGCGCGGTCTTGTCATCTCGAGCCTCCCGGCGACGGCGCTTGGCCGCCAAGGATTGGGTCCGCGGTTGTGGTGCGGGCTGTGTGGTCAGCAAGGCTGTGGTGGGGGTATTTGCAGGTGGTGCGTCAGTGTCCAGGGTCACACCAGGGCCCAGGGCATCACGCCAATCAAACCGCGCCATGTCAGACGGCGGCTGCAGCAGCATTTCCTGGGCAAAGGCATCCACACTTTGCGGGCGGTGGTCAGGCTCTATGGCCAAGGCATGGGCCACCGTCTGGACAAATTCGGGGGAATAGGCTTGACCAAAGTGGGTCTGCGCTGTCTGGGCCACCTGTGCAAACGGTGGCATGCGGTCCCGCACCACCCTAAATGTGGCGGGCAACGGGGATTCGTTGCACACCGAGCCATGCACCACCGCCGCCAGCGCATACAGATCGGTCCAGGGGCCCTCGCGCAGGTCGGGCGCATCAGCGTACTGCTCAATCGGCGCGTAGTTGACCTTCAGAATGGCCGTGTGTTTATGGCTGCTGTCCAGAATCGCACGTCTGGCTGCGCCCAAATCCAGAAGTACGGGCGGCCCAACATCCTGCAGAAAAATATTGTCGGGAGACACATCGCGGTGCAGCATGGCGTTGTCATGCAGCACGCGCAACGCCTCCAGCACCGACCACAGCACCTGGCGCAACCAAGTCTCCGGCGGGGGACCACTCATGCGGCGACGAGCCTCTTTGAGGGTCATCCCCTCATAAAGCGGCATGGCCATGTAGGCCGTGTTATTGGCCTCCCAAAACCGGTAGACCTTGACGAGCGAGGGATGCTCAAACCTCGCCAGCAAACGCGCCTCATCCATGAAAGACTGCAAACCGGTCTGAAACGGCTGGGTATCGGCCGTGGAGCGAGCCGTCAGCGCCAAACTGGCGTCGCGCCCGACCAGGGCCGAGGGCATGTATTCCTTGATGGCGACCGGGCGGTGCAGGGTATGGTCATAGCCGCGGTAAACCATGCCGAATCCGCCCACGCCCAACAGCGACTGCACCTCGAACTCCCCCAGCATGGCGCCGGGCGGCAAGGCATCGACGTGCCCCAGAGGAGCAGCAACAGACGCACTGGACGGGGATGTACTTTCACGCATTCTGTAACTATGTAGAGATCGCGGCGCAAAGCCGTGCGAAACTTGCGGGCCCTGGTGTCCAACGATTACGCCTGTAGCGTAGGTGCCCTGCGTGGGTATCATAGGGGATGTTCAGTTACCGCCACGCCTTTCACGCCGGCAACCATGCCGACGTCCTCAAACACACCGTCTTGCTGGCGGTCCTGCGCTACATGACGCAAAAGGAAACCGCGCTCAATGTGTTTGATACACATGCGGGAGCCGGCCTGTACCGCCTGGATGGCGACTATGCAAAAACCAGCGACGAAGCGGCAGAAGGCTTTTTGAAGCTGGTAGCCACCAAACCCAAACAACCGTTTGCACCCGCGCTGCAAGACTACGTCGACATGGTGGCCGGCTTCAACAACGGCGAGCACTGGAGTGTCTACCCCGGCTCGCCCTTCATCATCCAGAGCCTATTGCGCGAAGACGCGCGCGACAAGCTCAAGCTGTTCGAGCTGCATCCGACTGACACCAAAACCCTGATGGCAAACGTGGCCCAGCTCGAAGCAGGCCGGCAAGTGGCCATCCTGCGCGAAGATGGATTTGAGGGTCTGAAGAAGTTCCTGCCGCCACCATCCCGCCGTGCCTTGGTGCTGTGCGATCCCAGCTACGAAGTCAAGAATGACTATGGCCGCGTGCTCGACATGATTGCCGACGCACTGCTACGTTTTGCCACGGGCACCTACGCCGTCTGGTACCCCATCATTCCGCGGCCTGAGGCCCACGACCTGCCCAAACGCCTGAAGACCATGGCCAACAAGGCCGGCAAGTCGTGGCTGCATGCCACGCTGACGGTTAAATCGAGCAAGCTGACACAGGATGCACAAGGCGAAGTGGTACGCCCTGGCCTACCTGCCAGCGGCATGTTCCTGATCAACCCGCCCCACACACTGAAGGCCCTGCTCAAGGACGCCTTGCCGCAAATGGTCGAGTTGCTGGGGCAGGACAGCAACGCAGCGTTCACGCTGGACTCAGCGGGTTAATTTAAGAAACCAAGCACACCCCATCAGCCGATGGGGTGTCCTGCGCAGCAGCGTGTGACGAGCTTAGGCGGCCAAGCCCAGGTTCTTGCAGAGCGCCAGGGTGGCAGCGCTCTGATTCATCGTGTAGAAGTGCAAGGCTGGGGCGCCACCGGCACGCAGTTGTTCACACAAGTCCGTCACAACCTCCAGCCCAAAAGCTTTGATAGACGCGACATCGTCGCCATAACTTTGCAGACGCAGGCGAATCCAGCGCGGAATCTCGGCACCGCAGGCATCCGAGAAACGCAACAACTGGGTCGAACTGGTGATGGGCATGATGCCCGGCACCACCGGCACATCCAGCCCCAGGGCATCCACCTCTTCCACGAACCGGAAGTAGGCGTCGGAGTTGTAGAAATACTGCGTGATGGCCGAATTGGCTCCCGCTTTCACCTTAGTGGCAAAGGCCTGCAAGTCGCTGGCAGGTGATTTGGCTTGGGGGTGCACCTCGGGGTAGGCAGCCACCTCGATGTGGAAATCATCCCCCGTCTCCGCACGGATGAAGGCCACCAGATCGCTGGCGTAATGGAACTCGCCGCCGGCACCGTAGCCGCTGGGCAGGTCGCCGCGCAAGGCCACCAGACGCTTCACGCCCATGGCCTTGAGGGTTGCCAGCTGCTCGCGCACCGTCGCCTTGGTGGCGCCGATACACGAAAAATGCGAAGCCGCACTCACGCCCTCAGCCAGGATTTCGCTCACCGCTTTAAACGTGCCCTCCTGGGTAGAGCCACCGGCCCCAAAGGTCACCGAGCAGAACTCGGGCTGGAGCGCGTACAACTGTTGGCGCACGCCACGCAGCTTTTCGGCGCCTTCGGGCGTTTTAGGGGGAAAGAACTCCAGACTCAATGGAATTCGGTCGTTGGCAAACATCAGCATCTCCGTCTCACAGGCCCCGCAAACGCGGGTCTGTGTTCAACCCGCCTTGCGGGCGCAAATGAAAAATTCGCGGTTGCCGTCGCCACCTTCGATGGGCGAGTCAAACCACGCGGTGACAGTCAGGTCCAACGCGGCACATGCCTCACGCAAGCGCTGCTCGACGATGGCGTACATGGCCGGGTCTTTGACGATGCCACCCTTGCCCACTTGGCCAGGCTGCAACTCAAACTGCGGCTTCACCAGCGTCAACAGCGTTCCCCCCGCCTTGAGCAAGGGCACGGCGGCGGGCAATACCAGCGTTTGCGAGATGAAAGACAGATCAGCCACCAAGAGATCGAACGGCGGTGCAAATTCGGGCGGCAAGGCGGCCAGTTCAGCCGCCTCGTCATCGTCGGGGCTATCGCCCTCCACATCGTCGAAATCCTCAAAGGTTTCACTGTCTTCTTCAAGGTCAAAATGCCCCTCATCCCCCGTGCTGTCTGCGTAAGCAGCTATCAAATCTGAAGCAGACAGGGTGCGCGCATTGACACTCTCGACACACAGGACCCGGGGATCCGCGCGCAAGCTGGGGTGCAACTGGGCGCTGCCCACATCCACCCCCACCACTGCTTGGGCCCCCGCCTGCAACAGGCAGTCGGTGAAACCACCCGTGCTTTGCCCCACGTCCAGACAACGCAGGCCCGCCACAGACAGCCCCACCTGCTTGAGCGCAGCTTCCAGCTTCAGACCGCCCCGAGACACATACCGCGCCTCGGAGTCATCCAGCAGCTCAATTACCGCGTCCTCCGGAACCTCGTCGCCATTTTTGGCCACACGTTTCCAGACTTCGCCAGCGATCTCCAGCTTGCGCCATTGCACCCCATCGGCGATCAAGCGCTGGGCTTGGGAGCGGGTGCTGGCCAGCCCGCGCTGTACCAGCAGTTGGTCAATGCGCATCGCGTCCCTGGCTTAGTAGCGGTAGGTTTCTTTTTTGTACGGACCGGCCTTGCTCACGCCAATGTAGGCCGCTTGCTCGTCAGTCAGCTCAGTCAGCATGGCGCCGACTTTCTTCAGGTGCAAACGTGCCACTTTTTCGTCCAGGTGCTTGGGCAACACATAGACCTTACCAGCCTTGTATTCCTTGGGCTTGGTGAACAATTCGATCTGGGCGATCGTCTGGTTCGCAAAGCTGGACGACATCACAAAGCTGGGGTGGCCCGTACCGCAACCCAGGTTCACCAAACGGCCCTTGGCCAGCAAGATGATGCGCTTTTCGGGCTTCTTGCCGCTCTTGGGGAAGATCACGTGGTCGACTTGCGGCTTGATCTCTTCCCACTTGCATTTGGACAGCGAAGCCACATCGATTTCATTGTCGAAGTGACCGATGTTGCAGACGATGGCCTGGTCCTTCATCGCGTCCATGTGCTTGTAGGTGATAACGTTCTTGTTACCGGTGGTGGTCACAAAAATGTCTGCCTTGTCGGCAGCATATTCCATGGTCACGACCTTGTAGCCTTCCATGGCGGCTTGCAGGGCGTTGATCGGGTCAATTTCGGTCACCCACACTTGGGCGGACAGGGCGCGCAGCGCTTGAGCGGAGCCCTTGCCCACGTCACCGTAGCCAGCCACCAGAGCCACCTTGCCGGCGATCATCACGTCGGTGGCGCGCTTGATACCGTCGACCAGGGATTCGCGGCAGCCGTACAGGTTGTCGAACTTGCTCTTGGTCACCGAGTCGTTCACGTTGATCGCGCGCAGAGCCAGCGTGCCCTTGGCAGACATTTCTTCCAGGCGCATCACACCAGTGGTGGTTTCTTCGGTCACGCCAATGATGTTTTTCAGGCGGCGGCTGTACCAAGTGGGGTCCACCTTCAGCTTGGCCTTGATGGCATTGAACAGGCAGATTTCCTCTTCGCTACCGGGCTTGGCCAGGACCTTGATGTCCTTCTCGGCGCGGGCGCCCAAGTGCATCAGCAAGGTGGCATCGCCGCCATCGTCCAGGATCATGTTGGGGCCTTCGGCCGCCGTGCCTTTTTTGCCGTTGAACTCGAAAATGCGGTGCGTGAAATCCCAGTACTCTTCCAGCGACTCACCCTTGTGGGCAAACACTGGCGTGCCCTTGGCCACCAATGCAGCGGCTGCATGGTCTTGGGTGGAGAAGATATTGCAGGAAGCCCAGCGCACGTCTGCGCCCAAGGCTTGCAGGGTTTCGACCAGCACGCCGGTCTGGATGGTCATGTGCAGGGAACCGGTGATGCGTGCGCCCTTCAGCGGCTGGCTCTTCGCGAACTCTTCGCGGATGGCCATCAGGCCGGGCATTTCGGTTTCGGCAATGGTCAGCTCTTTGCGCCCCCAGGCTGCCAAGCTTAGATCGGCAATTTTGTAGTCTTCAAATTGGGCGACGACGGCCTTGGCGGCAGCCACCGCTTTGGTCGCCTTCACGGCCTTGGGGGTCTTGGCGTTCTTAACCAGTTTCAGTACAGCGCTCATGGTGTGCTCCAAACGTAGATTTGCATTGCCACTGGCGCACACGGGGAATTGACTGGCAACTCACCGCACACTTTTCCAGTGGGTGAGCGCCGTTGTGAAGACACGATGCAAGGCGCATCGTGGGTTCCGAGCCTCACTCGCGGTGCCTCAGTGGCACTTGGCAAGCTGCAACGCTCCTCGGAAGTTCCGGATTTTAACCCCGTGCCGATTGCCGCACCAAACCGCTGGGTCAAAGCCGCCCAAGCACGCTCCCGCGTCAGGCTAGCGGACCGGTGCTGGTGCCCACCTGCAAGGCGGGCTGGCGCAACAGCTGGTACGGGCCGCCTTCGGGCGCGCGCAGCACCTTCATCACCATCTCGGCCAAAGCAAAGCCTGTGGTTTGCGGAGTAGGTTGGGTCACGGTGGTGACGTCCAAGCCGGTCAACAAGGTGTCCTGGGAAATGTCGCCGTGCACCACCACAGAAATATCTTTGCCAACACGCAGTCCCGCGTCGATCAGCCCCCGGATCAGTCCCACTCCGCCCAGGTTGTTGTCCACCAACACTGCAGTGGGGCGGGGCGAGAGGTCCAACAACCGGGCCACTGCCTGCAGGCCACTACGGCGGTCGTTCACACCACCAATGCAGTAGTCCGCCGGGCAGGCTACGCCGGCCGCAGCCAGAGCAGCCACAAACCCCCGGTGGCGCTGAAACGCAAAGTTCAGCGCCAACGGCGCATGCACATAGGCAATGTGCGTGTGCCCGAGCTCCAGCAAATGCTCCACCGCCAGGCGGCTGCCCATGTCGTTGTCAAAGTCCAGCCAAGAGTAGTGGCTGCACTGTGCGGTACGGCCATAGCCCACAAACGGGTACCCCTTCTCCAGCAGGTAGTCCACGCGCGGGTCTTGCACGCGGGTGTTGGGCACGATCACCGCATCCACACGGCCACCGCGGAAGAGACGCTCGTAAATTTCCAGCTCTGTCTCGTTTTTGGCCACAGCCAGCAGCAGGTCCAGATGGTCGCGCTCCAGACGTTCGCCCAAGCCGTCCGCCATGTCCAGAAATTGGGGGTTACCCAGATTCTCGACAGCGGCGGAGTAGACAATGCCCACCGCGTCGGTGTTGCCGCGCACCAAGCGGCGCGCACCCGCATCAGGCCGGTAACCCATGGCAGCGGCCATCTCCTGCACGCGCAAGCGGGTCTGCTCATTGACGTCGGTATAGCCATTCAGGGCGCGGCTGACCGTGGAGGTGGACAGGCCCAAGGCCTGCGCCAGTTGCTTGATATTGGTCGTACCACCGCTTTTTTGCATGGCGGGAGTGTAGATGCCCGGGAAGCAGATTCAGCCGCCTGCGGCGCGGACGTTCCGACGCCGTACCCGCAGGGCGCACCACCACATGGCGCAGGCAGCCAGTAGGCAGAGCACTGCCAACAGCGCAAAGACCTCTATCGCCTGCGCATGCAGCACCACATCCCCATCAAAGTAGCTGCCGGTTTCGCTGTAAGGGAGCTGCGCCCGGGCATAGGCCAGCCACGCCAGCCCCAGCCCGGCTGCGCCCAACCCAGCGGCCATGGCCCACGCTCCACCCTCCAGCACTCGAGATCTCAGCGGCCTATTCATACCCGTCCTTACACGATGGCGCATCATGCCAGAGCCCCTGGCGGCAGCGGGGCCCTAAAATCCACCCCTTTGCCTCTGCCGCTGCCTGCAGCCCTCCCCCTCCATGTCTTTTCTTGCCGAAACCCGCCGTCGTCGCACGTTTGCCATCATTTCCCACCCGGACGCCGGCAAGACCACGCTGACCGAGAAGCTGCTGCTGTTCTCGGGCGCGATCCAAATCGCGGGTTCGGTCAAAGCGCGCAAGGCCAGCCGCCATGCGACGTCGGACTGGATGGAAATTGAAAAGCAGCGCGGTATCTCGGTGGCGTCGTCCGTGATGCAGATGGCCTACCGCGACCACGTGGTCAACCTGCTGGACACGCCGGGCCACAAGGACTTCTCGGAAGACACGTACCGCGTGCTGACCGCCGTGGACTCCGCGCTGATGGTGATTGACGCGGCCAATGGTGTGGAAGCGCAAACCCGCCGCCTGATCGAGGTGTGCCGCCAGCGCGATACGCCCATCATCACCTTCGTCAACAAGATGGACCGCGAAGTGCGTGAGCCCTTGGACATCCTGGACGAGATCGAACGCGAGCTGGGCATGCCCTGCGTGCCCATGACCTGGCCCGTGGGGCAAGGCAAGTTGTTTGGCGGCATCATCAACCTGCGCACGCAGGCGATGACCGTGTTCGAGAGCGGCAGCGAACGCCGCCCCCAAGACTTTGACACCGTGCCGCTATCCGACGCCGCCGCGCTAGAAAAGCGCTTTGGCCACGAATGGACCACTGCCATGGAGAGCATGGAACTGGCTACCGGCGCCTCCCCCGCCTGGGACCTGGACGCCTTCTTGGCTGGCAAACAAACTCCCGTGTTTTTTGGCTCCGGCGTCAACAACTTTGGGGTGATGGAAGTGCTGGACGCACTGGTGGACCTGGCCCCCAGCCCACGCAGCCGCACCAGCACCACGCTGGTAAACCGCCAACCCGTGGTGAAGGAAGTACAGCCCGAAGACGAGGCCTTCAGCGGTGTGGTCTTCAAGGTGCAGGCCAATATGGACGCCAACCACCGTGACCGCATTGCCTTTGTGCGCATGGCCAGCGGCAAATACACGCCGGGCATGAAGCTCAAGGTGATGCGCACCGCCAAGGAGCTGCGCCCCACCAGCGTGGTGACCTTCATGAGCCAGCGCCGCGAGGCGGTGGAAGAAGCCTACGCGGGCGACATCGTCGGCTTCACCACCCACGGCGGTGTGCAGCTGGGTGACACCATCACCGATGGCAGCGTCAACCTCATGTACACCGGCCTGCCCTTCTTCGCGCCCGAAATGTTCATGACCGTGGTGTTGAAGAACCCGCTGCGTACCAAGCAGCTGCAGCAAGGCCTGGCACAGCTGGGAGAAGAAGGCGCCATTCAGGTCTTCAAGCCTGAAGTGGGCGGCAACATGCTGCTAGGCGCGGTGGGCCAACTGCAGTTTGAAGTGGTGCAGCACCGCCTGAAGGCCGAGTACGACGCAGACATTCGTCTGGAAGGCAGCCAGTACACCGGTGCGCGCTGGATCACCGCCGACACCCTCGCAGAACTGCGCGAATTTGTGAATGCTTACCCCATGCGCATGGCCAAAGACGCAGCAGACACGTTGGCCTACCTGTGCACCAGCCCGTATGACGTGCGCCTGGCGCAGGAGCGTTTCCCCAAGATCCACTTCCACCCGCTGCGCGAGCACGCGGGCTTGGCGCTGCAAAGCGCAGGTTGAGCGGCCATCAGACCTGGCTGGCATATCCCCAGCTAGGGCTTGTATTGCCAGCCGTTGGGGTTGGTATCTGCCTGGCGGCATAGTGCCAAACCCATCTCGCTGACAGAGCCACTGAAACATGTAAATATGGCCTGATGGGTGTTCCACTCGCGCTTGCAGTGCTTTTGAAAATTGGTTTTCAGCCGGCCCTTGCGGTGCTCGGCCCACATCTGCAGCACGGACGGGTTCTGGGCCTCGGCATGGAACTCCAGCACCATGGCGTGCCAGTCCTCAATGAGACTGTCGACCTTGGCGGCGGCGCGCTGGCAGGTGAAAGATGGGTCGCCATGCGTTTGCGCCAGAGCGCTCCACGCCAGCAGCCACAATGACACGCCCATGATCAAACCACGCAACATCTCCACCTCCCAGACCATCGCGCCTTGGCGCACAAGCACCACAGCATACCGAACCCCATGCAAGCCCTGACCCACTGGCCCGAAGCCGCCCGCCGCACTGTGGTGGGTGTGTTCACCGACATTGACGATACCCTGACCACCCAAGGCGCCATCACCGCGGACGCGCTGCAGGCGCTGGCCGACCTGAAGGCCGCAGGCCTGTTCGTCATCCCCATCACAGGGCGGCCCATTGGCTGGTGCGAGCCGTTTATGGCCGGCACCCACGGCGCCGCATGGCCGGTGGACGCCATGGTGGCGGAGAACGGAGCAGTGGCCTTCGTGCACGAATCAACTGGCACAAATACAAGACAAAAAGGCCTGCAGACCCCGTCAAATCTGCGCAAGCAGCTATCAAAACTGTATCAACAAGATGTCGAGACACGCACCGCCAACCAGGCCCGCATGCAGGCCATTGCGGCCCAGGTAATGGCCGAGGTGCCCGGCGTGCAGCTCAGCCGCGACAGCGCCGGGCGCGAGACGGACTTGGCGTTTGACTACGCAGAATTCGCCCGCCTCTCGCCCGATACCGTGCAGCAGGTGCTGGCCGTGCTGCAGCATGCGGGCATGCAAACCACGGTGAGCAGCATCCACATCCACGGCTGCTTTGGCAACTTCAACAAATGGCAGGGCGCCTGCTGGATTGCGCGCGAACTGCTGGGGCGCGACTTGCCCACCGAGCTGGACCGCTGGGTGTTTGTGGGCGACTCGGGCAACGACCAGGCCATGTTTGAACACTTCACGCACAGCGTGGGGGTGGCCAATATCGCCCACTTTGCCCCGCAGCTCCAACACCTGCCACGCTACGTGGCACAGGCTGAGCGCGGCGCTGGCTTTGCCGAAGTGGCACGCGCCATTCTGCGAGCGCGTGGCGCATGAGTGCAGGTGCTCCGCGGCGCAACGGCCCCGGCTCCCCCATGGGGCTGCTGGCGGTCTTTGGGTCCACGCTGTTCCAGCTCTCAGGCGTGTTCATGCTCTCGCCGCTGATGCTGGTGCTGCTGACGCAGCGCGAGGTGTCCACATCTGTGGCGGGCCTGTTTGCCGCCACCACTTGGCTGGGCATTTTTATCGTCACCCCGTTTGCCTCCGCGCTCACCCGGCGCTGGGGACAGCGGCGCACCATGTGGTTTGCGTCGGGCGCGCCGCTGCTGGCTGCGATTGGATTTTTGACCACCGACGCGCTCTGGCTGTGGTTTTCCCTGGAGCTGCTGGCTGGCGTGGCGGGCGGCTTGCGCTGGGTGCTGGCCGAGGCCTTTATTGCCGAGTTCTCGCCTTCGGACCGACTGGGCCGCTACATCGGCATCTACGCCACCATGGTGGGCGCCACCTTCATCATCGGCCCCACGCTGCTGGCCTGGGTCGGGCCGGATGGGCAGGCGGCGCTGGGCTTGGTCATTGCCCTGCTCGGCGTCGGCCTGGCATGGACGGCACTGATTCCTGTGGTGCCACCACATGCCGAATCGGCCCAGACACCGGTGGGCCTGCATGGCCTGTGGCTGGCCGTGCGCAGCCACCCCGCGATCATGCTGGCCGGATTTATAGGCGGTTTTTTTGAGCTGGGTTTGGCCTCCATCCTTCCGCTGTATGGCCTGGCCATGGGCCTGGGTGCAGCGGCGGCGGCATTGCTGATTTCGGTCAGCGGCCTGGGCAGCACGCTGGCCGCCATTCCCGTGGGCATGGTGGCCGACCGATATGCGGACAAGGTGCGCGGGCGACGTACGCTGATGACACTGAGCGCGGCGATTGCGCTGGTGGCGGCCTGTGGGCTGCCGCTGGTGGCGCAAGCGCAGTGGCTGGCCTGGCCCATCGTGTTTGTGCTGGGTGCGGCGGGTAGCAGCCTCTACACCCTGAGCATGACAGACATCGGTGCGCGCGAACAGGGCATCACCCTGGTCAATAGCACCGCAGTGCTGGTGCTCAATTACACGCTGGGCGGGCTGGTGGCCTCGGCCCTCTCAGGCGCGCTGATTGATTGGTCTCCCACGCGGGGGTTTCCATTGGTACTGATTGCGGTGGCCGCGGTAGGGTTGCTCGCGCTGCTGCGCACCCGGCGCGGCGACACACCCTAAAACGCAGCTGGTTTATTTGGCAGACTTTTTCGACGTCGCCTTGCGTGGAGATGCGGCCTGCTTGGACTTGGGCTTGCTGCCCGCCTTGGCTGCGGGTTTGCCAGACGCCATCTTGGTTTTGGCCGTTTTGCGGACGACTTTTTTGGGCGCCGCGGATTTGGGTGGAATCAGGTCCTCCACCGACAAGCCCGCGCTCTGCGCCATCGCCCCCCAGCTCACGCCTTGGGCACGTTGCGGTAGCACACCGGCCAGGGGCTTGGGGCCATTGATTGTGTCCAAGGTGCCGCCGTGCAAAGCCGCCTGGATTTGCGCACCACTGGGCTGGGTCACCCCCTCCTGCGCCAGGGTGGCCTGCGCCAGCTTGAGCGCCAAGCGTGTTTCGCCATACCCCAATGCCCCCGTAGCGGGCACACCTGCGCTTGCAGCGCCAGGGTCCAGCGCCTGACCACTTTGCAAGCTCTGCACCAGCGCTGCCGTGTCCTGCGGGCTACCCACCCACGGAGCAAACTCGGTCACCAGCCGATCGGTGTAGCCGTCGTCGGCATTGGCCCAAGCGGGCACACCAGCGCAGGCCAACAGGGTGCCCAGCAGGCCGACCAGCAGCCAGTGGCGGGGGCCGGCGCGCAGGCGGTCCGGCATAAAAGAAATTCGGATCATGGGGCGGGAGCTTAGCCGCACCGGGCAGGCGCGGCGGGCCAAAACTTGTTAAGCGCTTGTAAAAGCCTCCAGCACATTCACGGCGTTGATGCCGACCTCTTCCACGGCATAGCCGCCCTCAAAAATGAAGGCCGTGGGCAGACCGGCGCGCGCCAGGCGCTCGCCCACGCGGAGGTAGTCGTCGCTCTTCAGGGTAAAGCCGGAAATCGGGTCACCCTCGAAGGTGTCCATGCCCAGCGACACCACCAATGCCTCGGCACCAAAGGCCTGGATGGCGGCCAAGGCCGTGTCCAGCGCCTGCGCCCAGGTGGCGTAGGCGGTGCCACGCGGCTGCGGCAGGTTGAGGTTGGCACCCAGCCCCGCGCCCTGCCCTTTTTCATCGGCATGGCCCAAGTAGAAGGGGTACTCGGTGCGTGGGTCGCCGTGGATGCTGGCAAAGAACACATCCGGGCGGTCGTAAAAGATGGCTTGCGTGCCGTTGCCATGGTGGTAGTCCACGTCCAGCACGGCCACCTTCTTCAGGCCCGCATTGCGCAAGTGCTGCGCGGCCAGGGCAGCGTTGTTGAGGAAGCAGTAGCCGCCAAAGAAATCGGCGCCCGCGTGGTGACCCGGCGGGCGGCTCAGCGCGAAGGACGCGCGGTCGCCGGCTAACAGGGCCTGCGCCGCGCTCAGCGCGCAGTGGGCGCCGGCACGCGCGGCCACCCAGGTACCGCGGGTGAAAGGCGAGCCGGCGTCATACGAATAGAGGCCCACTTTGGCGGCAAAGTTATCGGGCTCGATGTCAGAGCGGAAGGTGCGCGTAGGCCAGACCGAGGGCAGGATGTCCTTGTCCGCGTTGGCCGGGTCCAGCGCCACCCACTGGTCCCAGGCCGTGGCCAGGAAGTTCAGGTAGCGCGGACTGTGGATGGCGGTGAGTGCGCTGTCGTCAAAGGCCTGCGGCTCCAGCACCGTGCCCAGCTGGCGGCGCTTGAGCTCCGCCAACACATGGTCAGCACGGGCCGGCACTTCAAAACACGGTACCAGCGCACCGCGGAACATCTCGACCTTGCCCTGGTGCTGGGCGTGCAGGTGGTTGTAGAAGGTTTTCATGGCTAAGGCCTCTTTTAGGCATCAAATAGGGCTCCAGCCCTTATGGAATATGCGCAAGCAGCTACTTTTTATATAGCAATCTCAGGCCTTCAGCGTGATGCGGGCGCCCAGCGCCAGCAGCTTCTCGTCCAACTTCTCGTAGCCGCGCTGGATCATGTTGGCATTTTGCAGCGTGGACTTGCCACTCGCGCACAAGGCCGCGCCCAGCAGCGCCATGCCCGCACGGATGTCGGGGGAAGGCAGTGTGGTGCCGCGCAGCTTGCTGCGCCCGCTGATGACCACGCGGTGCGGGTCGCACACCACGGCGGCCGCGCCCATGGCGATGAGCTTGTCCACAAAGTACAGGCGCGACTCGAACATCTTCTCGAAGAACAGCACATTGCCCTCCACTTGCGTGGCCAGCGTGATCATGCAGCTCATCTGGTCGGTGGCGAACTGGGGCCAGGGGCCGTCGCCAATGACCGGCATGGCACCGTCGAACTCGCGCGTCACGCGCAGGGTCTGGTTGGCGGGCAGGTAGATGTGCTTGTCGTGCAGCTCAATCTTGACGCCCAGGGTCTCGAACACGCGGTGGCACATGCCGTAGGCGTGCTTGTCGGTGCCTTCCACCGTGATCTCGCCGCCCGTGGCAGCAGCCAGCGCCAGGTAGGACGCAGCCTCGATATGGTCGTGGCACACACTGTAGTGCGCACCGCCCAAGGAAGGCACGCCCTCCACGCTGAGCTGGTTGGTGCCAATGCCGGTGATCTTGGCGCCCATGGCGTTGAGCAGGTGGGCCAGGTCTTGCACATGCGGCTCGCAGGCCGCGTTACGGATCAGGGTGTGGCCGCGGCTCACGGCGGCAGCCATCAGGATGTGCTCGGTACCGGTGACGGAGGGTTCGTCAAAGAACAGCTCGGCGCCGGTCAGCGCGCCGGGCACTTCAAAGTCATAGGTCGCTTCGATGGACACCTTGGCACCCAGCTTCATCAGACCGTAGAAATGCGTATCCAGCCTGCGGCGGCCAATCACGTCGCCACCGGGCGGGTAGAGGCGCGCCTTGCCGGTGCGGTGCAGCAGGCCGGCCACGCAGAGGATGGAGGTACGCACCTTGTTGCACAGCGCCTGCCCAATCTCATTGGTGCGCACGCTGGCTACATGGATGCTCACGCGCTCACCGCTGCGCTCCACCTTGCCACCAATCTCGACGATCACGTCCAGCATGTGGCGCACGTCGATGATGTCGGGCACGTTGTCCAGCACCACCTCCCGGTCGGTCAGGATGCAGGCCGCAATCATGGGCAGGATGGCGTTCTTGTTGCCAGAGGCGCGGATCGTGCCCCGCAGGGGCACGCCGCCTTCGATTTCAAAAGTAGACATAAATAAATATGGTTGTGGTTGCTTTACGCGTTTTCGAGCGCGAGGTCGCCCACGAAGAGTTTGAATTTTTAATACAGCCTGTGGATCTTCGCCGATTTACTGTGCAATCGCGCCCGACAGAGGCTGATAGACCGCGCATACGACCAACCCGGATGGCCCAGAGCCCCGCGCATGAGAGCTGCCAGGAAATCTTGGGATTTAAGTTGCACTTGCATTCAATATTTGTGAATCGCGAATATTGAATGTAGTGGAGCCGCCCATCACAGCAGAGAATGATTTTCTGCCAATTTAGCCAAATTGGCGCAAAATGCGCCAATCAGGAGAAATGTCATGTCCCAAGCCCCCACCGGTTTTGCATCCGTCAAACTTCCCGCCGCCTTGGTGGACCAAGCACGCGAGGCAGCGCAACCCATGCGCCGGTCGGTAGCCGGACAAGTGGAATACTGGGCTACGCTAGGCCGCATCGTGGAGCACAGCGGCCTGACTGCCCAAGAAGCACAAACCGCCATTGCCAACTACGAGGCCGCCGCCAAGCGCGCTCGCCCCAGCCAGGCGGACGACCTGCTCGCCCAATTCATGGCCGTGGAGAACGATGGCAGCCTGGCACAACGGGTGCGTGAGGTGGTAGCCAACAACCGAAGCAAGGCAAGCCCGGCAACTGCCTGACATGGGGCAACCCGTCTTCTACCTGCTGGCCGGGCCCAACGGCGCAGGCAAGTCCACCCTGTATCGCGCACTGGTATTGGCAGGCACCATCCCGGCCGCAGCAGAGTTTGTGAACGCCGACCTGCACGAGACCGCACACCTGCAACACATTGCCGACCCAGCGCAGCGCTCTGAGCAAGCCCGCCAGTGGGCCGACGCGCGCCGGGCCGCGCTGCTGCAAGCAGGTCAGTCATTTGCGAGCGAGACTGTGTTCTCACACAAGTCCAAACTCGTGCTCATTCAAGAGGCCCAAGCAGCAGGCTTCTTCGTCATGCTGTTGGTGGTGGCGTTGGACAGGCCGGGACGCCTGCTGGCGCGCGTGGCTCAGCGGGTTCTTGAGGGCGGCCACACTGTGCCCCCTGAACGCATTCTGGCGCGTTACACGCGCACGCTAGCCCACCTCACCCAAGCGGTGCGCCTGGCCGACGCCGCCATTCTTTACGACTCTGCTGACGTAACGCCCGGCACGCACACTGCCGTGGCCACCTGCAAAGGCGACCGGACACAAGAACTGGTGCAGCCCATGCCCGAGTGGGCACGGCAGGTGCTTTGGGATTGAAATTGGCCTCTAGCCCAGGTATCTATTGCGCGAGCAGCTATCAATACAGGAGCAATTTACAACTTCTGGTCGGGCAGAACCACGCAGATTTCCAGCCCCGGCTGCACATTGCGCACGGCAAAGCTGCCGCCGTGGGCCTGGGCGACCAGGCGGCAAAGGTAAAGGCCCAGGCCGACGCCGCCGCCTTCGCGGGTGCGGGCGGCGTCCGGGCGGAAGAAGGGTTGGCCCAGGTGGGGGAGCTGGTCTTCGGCGACGCCGGGGCCGAAGTCGCGCACGGCGATCTGCACAGCGCCGTCGGCCAAGGTTTGCACCTCCACCCGGGGCGGCGCACTGGCACCGCTGCTGTGGCGCAGGGCGTTGTCCAGCAGGTTGCGCACCAGCAGGCGCATGCGGGTGGGGTCCAGCGACAGCGGGGGCATGGTCTGGGGCAGCGCAGTGGCAATGTTCGGCGCGCCAGAGCCATCGGCCTGCGCATGGGCGGACTGCAATTCACACACCACATCGCGCACCAGAGCCGGCAGGTCGACTGCCTCGCGGTGCAGGGCGGCGTGCGGGCTGGCCAGGCGTTCGCTTTCCAGCAGGTCGGTCACCAGATCGCGCATCAGCGCCAGGTCGCGCAGCAGCGCATCACGGCTGGGCTGTACCTCGCTGCTCTCGGGCAGCAGCTCGGTGTTGAGGCGGGCGCGGGTCAGCGGGCTGCGCAGCTCGTGGCTGATGGCCAGCAGCAGCGTGCGCTTGGCTTCAAGCATCTGATGAATATCCGCGCCCATGGTGTTGATGGTCGCAGCCAGCTCGCCCAGCTCGTCAGGGCGGTGGGCGTGGCGCACGGGGATGTGGTGGGCAAAGTCGCCCGCACCAAAGCGCAGGGCTCCGGCCCGAATATCGTCCAGCGGGCGCAGCATGCGTCGCACCCATTTGTAGGCCACCCAGGTCAAGAGCAAAAGGGTGGCCAACGTGACCCAGCCAATGAAGCGGGGCTTTTGGTTCCAGGCCTGCACGCTGATGCCGAACTGGACGCGGTGCCCGTCGGCGGTGGTGCGCTGGAAAAACTTGTATTCCTCCCCGGGGCCGTGGTCGTCATACATCCAGTCCAGCTCAGGCTCCAGCGGGTGGCTGCGCCAGTTGAGTTGGGGGCCGGTGATGCGGATGCTCAGGGGCAGTTGCTCGGTCAGGGCCAAAGCCCGCTCGGTGCTGGGTGGGCTGCCAATATCGGCGGCCAGACGGTCCACATAATCGGTGAGCAAGGGCTTGGCCACGGCGCGCCAGCTGGCCCCCATGGCAGCCTGCATGCCGAAGGTAAACGCCGCGGCCATGGTGAGCGCCAGCACCACAAACAGCGCCACCAGCTTCACGCGCAGCGAGTGCCCCAGCGCATGCTTGGCACGGCGGTGTGCCTTGACACAGAACGTAAGCCCTTTGAACTTCATGTGGTGCTGCCGGCCAGTGCCAGGGTGTAGCCTGCGTTGCGCAGGGTTTTGATGCAGTCCAATGGCTCGAGCTTTTTGCGCAAGCGGCTCACCACAATGTCCACCGCCCGGGTGTACAGCTCGGCTTCATGACCGCGCAGCTGGTTGAGGATGTCATCGCGGCTGAACACCTTGCCTGGGGCACGGGCCAGCAGCAACAGCAAATCAAATTCGGTGCTGGTGAGGTCTACCGCCTCGCCCCCGCGCAGCACGGTGCGGGTGGTGGCGTTGACCTGCAGGCCGTCAAACACCAGCGTGTTGGCGTCGGGCGGCGCGGCCTTGGCGGCCACGGGCGCCCGGCGGCGCAGCACCGTTTGCACGCGGGCCACCAGCTCACGCGGCTCAAAGGGTTTGGGCACGTAATCGTCGGCCCCCAGCTCCAGCCCCACCACGCGGTCCATCACCTCGCCGCGTGCGGTGAGCATGATGATGGGAATGTCGTTGTCTTTGCGGATGGTGCGGCACAGGGCGAAGCCGTCCATCTCGGGCAACATCACATCCAGAATGGCGGCATCCAGCCCGCCCTGCTGCAGGCGCGCCAAGCCTTCGCTGGGGCGCAATGCGTGCTCCAGCACCATGTCAAAGCGTGCAAAGTACGCGGCCAGGGGGCCACCCAATTGGGTGTCGTCGTCAATCAGCAGGATGCGGGGCATAGGGCGTTAGTGGGCTGCGCGGATATTGTCCCACCGGCTTCGGTGCCGCAGGATGAGGGTGCGCAGGCGCTGCCGCTCGGCCTCGGGCAGGCGGTCAAAGTGGTCCGCGGCCTGGCGCACGGCCTGTAGCACCTGCGGCACATACCCGGGGCGACGCTCCAGCAACGTGTGGGCGTGCTCCCGGTCAAACCGGGGCCCCCACACCAGCGCCATGATTTCGGCATGGGGCTCCTCATAGCCTTCAAACACCACGGGGCCATAGGCCCGGAGCGGCGCGGCGATGGCGTTCAACGCTGCGGTGGCCATGGCGCTTACCCGCGGCTGAACCAGTGGCCACGACCTTCCATGTAGTCGCGAACCTTTTGTTGCTGCACCGGGTTCAGGCTGTTGTAGAAGTCGGCCAGCGCGGCAATGACTTCGGGGCTCTTGGTCTGCAATGCGGCGGTCTTTTCGTTGATGAGGGCCTGGGCACGCACGGCGTCAAACTTCTCCCCCGCCATCAGCGCTTGCAATTCGGCGCGTGGGTTCTTGGTCTGACCGATGAGTGCGGCGCGTTGTTCAAACAGCTTGTCGCCCAGCACGCTCAGGCGCTTTTTCTGGTCGTCGCTGAGGTCCAGCTTGCTGGCTGCCTTCTCCACCATCTTGTCGCGCTTCTGGGCGTATTGCTCGGCGTTCATGCTGGCGCTGTAGTCATGGCGGTTGCCAGCGCAGGCGGCAAGCCCGCCCACCAACACGGTGGCGGTCAGGGCGCCCAAGAGGGTGCGTTTGAGGCTGATGCGGGTGAACTGTGTCATGGCGGTCTTTCGTGTCCTACAGGACGGGTTGAACATGACCGCAATGGTGCCGCGGGGGCCCTGACACAGGGTGTCAGGGCAGTTTCGCTTTGTTTCGGTTTATGTCGCTCAAAAAGCGTAGCCGAGGGCCAGCAAGGCCGTGTTGGCGCTGGTCTTGCGCACCATGGGGGCATCTTTGGCATCACCCATCAACTGGGTATGACGCAAGCCCCCCGTCAACGACCACTGCGGGCTGATCAGGTAGGTGAGCGAGACCCGTGCACTCACATCACGCAGCCCGGCAGAAGGTGTGTACACCGCGTAGCCACTGGCCTGCGCCTGCTTGGCTGTGACCCCAAAGTAGGACTGCAGATAGTCGGCATTGGCATAGGTCGCAACCAATTCACTCCCCAGGCGCCAGCTTGCGCCCAATGGCTGACCGTATTCCAGCCCGACATCCCAGAGCGCGCCCTTGTTGTCCACACCTGAGCCCGCACGCACGCTGGTCTTGGCGGCAAAGCCATTGCCCAGGGCAAAGCGGGCGAAGCCACCGAATTCGGCACTCGCATCCACACTGCCCAGGCCGCGCAACGCGGTGCTGCGCCCTTCTTCACGCCCCATGTCGTAGCCCAGTTTGAGGCCGTATTGCAAGCTGTCGCCCGCATTCCATTGGCGCCCCACACCGTTGACACCGGCAAACCAACCATTGGCCCAGGTGTAGTCCAGGGTGGGCAGCACCAGCGTGCGTGGTTCGTCCGAACCTTGGTACTCGTAGCCACCCAGCGCCACCAGCCCAACGCGCCCCCCATCCTTGGGGGGCTGTTGGGCGTGGGCAGCGCCCAGCATTGCAATGCCGGCAACAGCCAGCCCCCAATAAGCAGATACTCGCAAATCCATCACAGAAACCTTTTAAAAAAAGTGAGGCGCCGATGGTGCGGTTGTAGCTACACCACCGTGTGTCAGAGCGGTTTCGCTTTGTTTCGGTTTATGTCGATTCTGGTGAGGACACCGACAAATAGCCACAAACTCCAGGTCATCGCGCCAGCACCGCCTCCAGCGCCTTGCCCGTGTGGGTGCCCAGCTTAACCACCTCTTCAGGCGTCGTAGCAGCCACCACGCGCCCACCGCCGTTGCCACCGTCTGGCCCCAGGTCAATGACCCAGTCGGCTTCGGCGATCACGTCCAGGTCGTGCTCAATGACCACCACGCTGTGGCCGCCGTTGACCAGGCGGTGCAGCACGTGGATGAGTTTTTCCACATCGGCCATGTGCAGGCCCACGGTGGGCTCGTCCAGCACATACAGCGTATGCGGCACTTTGTTGCCGCGCTTGCCCACGTCGTCACGCACCTTGCTAAGTTCGGTCACCAGCTTGATGCGCTGGGCCTCGCCACCGCTGAGCGTGGGTGAGGGCTGGCCCAGCGTGAGGTAGCCCAAGCCCACATCCTTGAGGAGCTGCAGCGGGTGTGCGATGACCGGCATGGCGGCGAAGAAGTCCACCGCTTCGTCCACCTCCATCTGCAGCACATCGCCAATGTTTTTGCCACGCCACGTCACAGCCAATGTCTCGGGGTTGAAGCGCGCGCCCTTGCAGGTTTCGCACAGCACTTTCACATCGGGCAAGAAGCTCATGCCGATGGTACGAATGCCCTGCCCCTCGCAGGAGGGGCAGCGGCCCTCGCCGGTGTTGAAGCTGAATCGGTTGGATGCATAACCACGCGCCTTGGCTTCCAGCGTATCGGCAAAGAGTTTGCGGATGGTGTCCCAGAAACCGATGTAGGTGGCCGGGCAGCTGCGCGGCGTTTTGCCGATGGGGGTCTGGTCCACTTCGAGCACCCGGTCCACCGTCTCAAAACCGTCCACACCTTCGCAACCCGTCCACTGAATCGTCTCGCCCGCCTCCAGCGCATCGCAGCCGGCCTTGGTGCTGCGCTTTTGCACGGCCACTTGCACGTTGGCCAGCAACACGTCACGTGCCAGCGTGGACTTGCCGGAGCCGCTGACGCCGGTGATGGCGACCAGGCGCTTCAGCGGAACATGGGCGGTGAAGTTCTGCAGGTTGTGCATGCTGGCGTTATGTACCGTTAGCCAGTCGATCTTTGGCTTTGGTGCCTTTGCTGGGCCCGCAGCGGGTAGCCCTGGGGCGGGCTCCTCGTCGCGTAGCTCAATTTCGTCACCCACCCCAGGGCTACCCGCTGCTGCGACGGACATTTGGGCGGTGCGACGGTCGGCAAGGGCTGCGTATTCCGCGGCTACTTTGGTGCGTTCCGCAAGCTCGGCATTAGCCGTTTCGCTGGCGCTCAATTGGGCAGCTGCGGCAGCCGCCTTCGCAGCTTTTGCACTGAGTTTCTTAGCCGGTTTGGCGCTGGCACCAGCGGTGGAAGTCGATGCGCCGGGTGACGATTTTGGCGCGCCGTATGAGGAACCCGGCGCATCGGCTTCCGCCGCGTCGAGCACCAGTGTCTCCGCGTAAGACACCATCCCGCGACGTACCGCCAACGGATGCTTCATTGCATGCAAGAGGTAGCGCCCGGTCTGCGACTCAGGAGCGTTCTGCACATCAGCAATAGAACCCTGCGCCACCAGCCGCCCACCGCGTTTACCCGCGCTGGGACCGATGTCGATGATGTGGTCCGCATGGCGAATGGTGTCCTCGTCGTGCTCCACCACCACCAACGTGTTGCCCTTGTCGCTCAAGGACTGCAACGCGCCCAACAGAATCTTGTTGTCGCGCGCATGCAGACCAATGGTGGGCTCGTCCAGCACGTAACACACACCCTGCAGATTGCTGCCCAGCTGCGCCGCCAGACGGATGCGCTGCGCCTCGCCGCCGCTGAGGGTGGGTGCGCCGCGGTCCAGCGTCAGATAACCCAGACCCACTTCTTCCAAAAACTCCAAACGGCTGCGAATTTCAGGCACCAGGTCACGCGCAATGTCTGCCTCGCGCGCGCTCATGCCGCCCGCCACTTGCAGCGTCTGCACCCACTTGCGCACATCGGTCACGCTCAAGCGCGCAATGTCGGTGATGCCCACGCCGGCAAACTTGACGTTGCGTGCGGTTGCGTTCAGGCGAGTGCCCTCGCAGGTAGGGCAGGTCGCGTCGTGCAAGTCCTCTATGTCGGCTTCAGCAAAGGTCTGCTCACGGCCCTTGTTGTCATCGTCCGGCGCGGAATCGTCAAACACCTTGCGCTGCTCTTTGGTCAGCGCTACCCCGGTGCCCACACAATCCGGGCACCAGCCGTGTTTGCTGTTGTAGGAGAACAGGCGCGGGTCCAGCTCGGCATACGACGTGGCGCACACCGGGCACGCGCGTTTGGTGGAAAACACCTGTACCTTGCCAATGCCAGCGGCCGGTGCGCCAGCCACCATGGCCTCGCGCAATCCATCAATCTCGCTCAGCACATACACAAGCCCTTTGCCGTGCGTCAGCGCATCGGTCAGCGCCTGTCGCAGCGCGGGTTCGTTGGCAGGCGTTACGTCCAGACTGGCTACGGGCAGCTCGATGTTGTGTTCCTTGAAACGGTCAATCCGCGGAAAGCCACTGGTAGGCAGGAAGTTGCCATCCACCCGCAGGTGCGTGTACCCGCGCGGCCGCGCCCAGTCCGCCAGCTCGGTGTACACGCCCTTGCGCCCCTGCACCAGCGGGGCCAGCAAGCCGATGTGCTGGCCACGGTAGTTCTTGAGCAGCTGCGCCGCAATGCTGTCTGCCGACTGCGGCTCCACCGCCGCGCCGTCCTTGTAGCAGTGCTGCGTGCCCAGCTTGACGCACAGCAGGCGCAGAAAGTGCCAGACCTCCGTGGTGGTGCCCACAGTGGATTTACGCCCACCGCGCGACAAACGCTGCTCGATAGCCACCGTAGGCGGAATGCCATACACCGCATCCACCTCGGGCCGGCCCGCAGGCTGCACGATGGATCGCGCATAGGCATTCAAGGATTCGAGATAACGCCGCTGGCCTTCGTTGAACAGAATGTCAAACGCCAACGTGGACTTGCCCGAACCGGACACACCAGTGACCACACTGAACTTGCCCCGCGGAATATCCACGGACAGCGACTTCAGGTTGTGCTCCTTCGCATTCACGATACGAATGGAATTGCTGTCCTCGCCCCCCTGCCCAGAATCGGCGGTGTATGGGCTTGCGCCCGGGGCCGATTTGCTACTCGCGAAGCGAGTTGATGAGGCACTGGGCGCAAGCCCATCCGCCGCAGCGAGAGAGGCTGCCCGCATCAAATACTTGGCCGACGGCTCAGCCACCTCATGCACCACCCCCATCGCCGCCGCATAGTCCCGCAGCGCTTGCCCGGTGTGTGATGTGGCATGCAGCATCACATCCTCCGGTGTGCCATGCGCAACGACCTCGCCCCCCGCATCCCCACCCTCGGGGCCCAGATCAATGAGCCAGTCCGACGCACGAATCACATCCAGGTTGTGCTCGATGACAACCAACGAATGCCCCGCATCCAACAACTTTCGCAGTGCACGCATCAGCTTGGCGATGTCGTCAAAATGCAGCCCCGTGGTCGGCTCGTCGAGCATGAAGAGCGAACCCTTTTTGCCCAGGAATTGCCGGCTGGCGCTCCCCCCCTTCGCTGCCTCCGCAAGAAAGCCTGCCAGCTTGAGGCGCTGCGCCTCGCCGCCTGACAAGGTCGGCACCGGCTGGCCCAACTTCACATACTCCAGCCCCACGTCCACGATGGGCTGCAGCACGCGGATCACATCACGGTCTGCGCTGAACAGGTCGGCGGCTTCGCTCACCGTCAGGTCCAGTACATCAGCCACGTTCACATTACGGCCCTTGCGTTCGATGGTGACTTCCAGAATCTCTGGCCGGTAACGCTTGCCATCGCAGTCGGGGCAGCGCAGGTACACGTCGCTCAGGAACTGCATCTCCACATGCTCAAAGCCCGAGCCACCGCAGGTGGGGCAGCGGCCGTCCCCACTGTTGAAACTGAATTTGCTGGCCGTGTAGCTGCGCTCCTTGGACAAGGCAGCACCCGCAAACAGCTCGCGGATCGCGTCCCACGCCCCCACATAACTCACGGGGTTGGAGCGCGCCGTCTTGCCGATGGGAGACTGGTCCACAAATACCACTTCGCTGAGCTGCTCGGCCCCCAGCAGGCGGCTGTGTGCGCCCGGGGTTTCGGTGGCCTTGCCAAAGTAGCGCAGCAGCGCAGGTGCCAGCACGTCTTGAATCAGCGTGGACTTGCCCGAACCCGACACGCCCGTCACACAGACCAGGCGCTGCAGTGGAATCTCCACAGACACGTTTTTGAGGTTGTGCTCGGTCACGCCCTCCAGAATCAGGCGCGGCGTATTGGGTGCCACCATGCGCTTGAAGCCCATGCCGACCTGTTTGCGGCCGCCCAGGTAAGCCCCGGTCATGGTGTCCGCTGCCTTCAACGCCTCGGTCGTTCCGTCAAACACAATGTTGCCGCCCTTCTCGCCCGGGCCGGGGCCCATGTCGATCATGCGGTCGGCCGCCAGCATCACCGCCGGGTCATGCTCCACCACCACCAGCGTGTTGCCCGCATCGCGCAGGCGCTGCATCGCCACGATGATGCGGTTCATGTCACGCGGGTGCAGGCCGATGCTGGGCTCATCCAGCACAAACAGGGTGTTGACCAGGGATGTACCCAGCGCCGTGGTCAGGTTAATACGCTGCACCTCGCCGCCCGACAGCGTGCGGCTCTGCCGGTCCAGCGTGAGGTAGCCAATGCCCACGTCGCACAAGTACTTGAGCCGCGTGCCCACCTCTTCAAACAAGAGCTTGAGGGTTTTGGCTTCAGCCTCAGACTGGGCCGGAGCAACATCGCCCGAACGCGAAGCGGAGCCAGGGGTGTCGGCGGAGGCCGATTTGCCAATCGCGAAGCGAGTGGATGAGGCCTCTGCCGACACCCTTGGCTCCGCCCCACTTCCATCGAGCTGCCACTGCAGCGAATCAAAAAACCTCTTCAGCTTGTCTAACGACATCAGCATCAAATCATGCAGACACAAGCCCGGCAGCGCCTCCAGCTGCGCGCGCGTCCACTTCACGCCCTGCGGCATGAAGCGCTTGGCCGGCGGCAGCACCGCGTCGGCCTGCGCCTTGGTGCCAATGCGCCACAGCAGGCTCTCGGTCTTGAGCCGCGCACCGCCGCAGGTGCCACACGGCGTGTAACTGCGGTATTTCGACAAGAGCACCCGGATGTGCATCTTGTAAGCCTTGCTTTCCAGGTATTCAAAGAAACGGTCCACGCCAAACCAGTGCTGGTTCCACTTGCCATTCCAGTTCGGCGAGCCCTTGAGCACCCAGTGCTTCTGCTCCTCGGTCAGCTTGTACCAAGGCGTATCACGCGGAATACCGCTGGCCTCGGCATGGCGCATCAAATCGTCCTGGCACTCTTGCCACGCGGGGGTCTGCATGGGTTTGACAGCGCCCGCGCGCAAGGTCAGCTTGTCGTTAGGGATGACAAGTCCATAGTCCACCCCCACCACACGGCCAAAGCCACGACAGGCTTCGCAGGCGCCCACGGCGGAATTGAAGCTGAACATGGACGCGAGGGGGTCGCTGTAACGGATGTCGCTCTGTGGGCAATGCAAGCCTGTAGAAAAACGCCACAAGGCAGGCGCAGCATTAGCTACAGTTTCAGGTGCTGTTTGCGCAGTATTCGCGGGGGCCAGGACCTCATTTAGCACATAAACATTGAGTCGACCGCTGCCGCGCTTCAAAGCGACTTCAATCGCTTCCAGCACACGGGCCTTCTCCACCCCGTCGATGCGGAAGCGATCGGCCACCACGTCCAGTACCTTGCGGGGGCCGCTGATGGTGCCCACCTCACGCTCCGCCTGTACCCGTGTAAAGCCGCTGGCGCTGAGCCACTGGGTCACTTCGTCTTGTGTGGTGCTGGCGGGCAACTCCACGGGAAACGTCAGCACCAGGCGCGGGTTTCCCTCGCTGGCGGCGCGACGCAGCAGCTCGGCGTAAATCGTCTCCGGCGTGTCGTGCTGCACGGGCAGCGCCGTGTCTTTGTCAAACAGATTGCCGGCGCGGGAGAACAGCAGCTTCAGGTGGTCGTTGAGCTCCGTCATGGTGCCCACGGTGGAGCGGCTGGAGCGCACCGGATTGGTCTGGTCGATGGCGATGGCCGGAGGCACGCCTTCCACCTTGTCCACCGCGGGTTTGTCCATGCGGTCCAGAAACTGGCGGGCGTAGGCGCTGAAGGTTTCCACGTAGCGGCGCTGGCCTTCTGCGTACAGCGTGTCAAACACCAAGCTGGACTTGCCCGAGCCGCTGGGCCCTGTCACCACGGTCAGTTCGCCGGTGCGAATATCTAGATCGAGGTTCTTGAGATTGTGCTGCCGCGCTCCGCGAATGCGGATGGATCCCTGGGACATAAGTGAATGCTCTTCGGTAGGAGGAGAGACATTCTAGGCAGCCCCAGGAGGACAACAAAGGCGTGAGGACAATTTTCCATCACCCCGTATCAGGGCGTATTCCCCGGGGACAAGACAACCGCCGCTTAGCCTTTCAGAGCCCGCTCCAACTCGCGGGCAGCCTTGCTGCCGACGGCTTCCTGAATTTTGGGCAACAAGGCCAACAGATCGTCAAAACCTGCAGCAGCTTCCACTGACAGGTTCAGCCGAAAGCCCCGCAAGCCGAGACTGGCGGTCAGTTTGGTTGCAATCGGTTTGGCGTCGGCATAACGCTCCTGCGCTGTGCGGTTGCTAGGAGGCAAGGCCGCATCTTCAGCTTGCAGCACCGAGTCGGCACTCGCCACCGGCCCCGGTGCGGCGACAGAACCGGCTACCAAGGCCAAAAAGCCCTGCGCCACCATGTGCTCCACATCTTCGGCAGTCACGCCCATGCCGGCAGTGGCCGCGAGCACCTGCTCCTGCGTCTTGTTGCCATCAAACAGAATGAAGGTGGACCGCTGGCGCGCAGAAAAGAGCGGCGAGCGTTCTTTGAACGCTTGCTGCCCCAATTCTGTTTTGATGTATTTCATGCGGGCATTTTAGGGTCCACACCCTGCCCTGGCAGCGTTTTCATGCCGCCTGCAACATCAGGTAAACCCTACTATTTGGCTTCGCTGGCTGCCGCTGCAGGTGCGGGGGCGGCAGCAGGGGCGGATGCCGCAGCAGCGGGCGCTTCGGTGTGCAATGCCTCTGCACCGTGTTTTTCTCCACCCATATCGATGTCACCCCCGGTGCTCAGGATGTACAGCGCCAGCGCCGCAAACAAGGCAAAACCCACAGCAATTTTCCACATACCACTTCTTTCAAAAAAAAGGCCCCCACAAGGAGAGCCTGGAAATTGCCCCGGCCACATCGGCCAGGGCGTTAACTCAACATGAAACCAACAGATCAGTCGTTGGCGTAGATGTCCACGTCTTTGGTTTCCTTGACGAACAAGCCGCCGATCACCACGGTCGCTGCCGCAATGATGATGGGATACCACAAGCCGTTGTACATATTACCGGTCTGGGCCACGATGGCGAAGGCCGTGGTGGGCAGCAGGCCGCCGAACCAGCCGTTACCGATGTGGTAAGGCAAGGACATGGAGGTGTAACGGATACGGGTCGGGAACATTTCCACCAGCATGGCAGCAATGGGGCCGTACACCATGGTCACCAGGATCACCAGGTAAGACAGGATGATGATGACCTTGACCTTGTCGAACTTGGCCATGTCAGCCTTGGCGGGGTAGCCAGCGGTCTTCAGGGCTTCGTTCAGGGCCTTGTTGAATTCTGCGGCCTTGGCGGCAGCGTCTTCCTTGCTCAGACCCTTGGAGGTGTAACCGGGGATCACGGTGGCACCCACGGACACGGTAGCAGGTGTGCCAGCAGCAGCCACGGCATTGTCATAGCTCACCGAGCGGCTAGCCAGCGCTTGCTTGGCAATGTCGCAGGAGCTGGTGAACTTCACAGTGCCTGTGGGGTTGAACTGGAACGAGCACTCTGCAGGGTCCGCAGTCACCACGACCTTGTTGGCAGCTTGTGCAGCAGCCAGGTCAGGGTTGGCAGCTTTGGTCAGCGCTTCGAACACGGGGAAGTAGGTCAACGCGGCCAACAAGCAGCCAGCCAAGATGATTGGCTTGCGACCAATCTTGTCAGACAGCGAACCGAACACGATGAAGAACGGCGTGCCGATGATCAGGGAGATCGCCACCATGATGTTGGCGGTCGCACCGTCCACCTTCAACGCTTGCGTCAGGAAGAACAGGGCGTAGAACTGACCAGAATACCAAACCACGGCTTGACCGGCGGTCAGACCGACCAGGGCCAAGATCACGATCTTCAGGTTTTTCCACTGACCGAAAGACTCGGACAGAGGAGCCTTGGAAGTCTTGCCTTCGGCTTTCATCTTGGCGAAAGCGGGCGATTCATTCATGCTCAAGCGGATGTAGACCGACACGGCCAACAACAGAATGGACACGATGAACGGAACGCGCCAGCCCCAATCGGCAAACGCAGCTTCACCCACAACGGTCCGGGTACCCAGAATCACCATCAGGGACAGGAACAAGCCCAAAGTCGCTGTGGTCTGGATCCAGGAGGTGTAGGCACCACGTTTGCCGTGGGGAGCGTGTTCTGCCACATAGGTAGCAGCACCACCGTACTCACCACCCAAAGCCAAACCTTGCAGCAAGCGCAGCACGATCAGGATGATGGGAGCCGCCACGCCGATGGAAGCGTAGGTGGGCAAAATACCCACAATGAAGGTGGACAAGCCCATGATCAGGATGGTCACCAAGAATGTGTACTTGCGACCGATCATGTCACCCAAACGGCCAAAGAAAATGGCACCGAAGGGGCGCACGATGAAACCTGCCGCAAACGCCAGCAAGGCAAAGATGAAGGCGGAGCCTTCGTCCAGACCGCTGAAGAACTGCTTGGCAATGATCGCTGCCAAGGAACCGTAGAGGTAAAAGTCGTACCACTCGAAAACGGTGCCGAGTGAGGAAGCGAAGATAACTTTCTTCTCTTCCGCAGACATCGGCCGTGGGGCTGTTGTTGCCATAGTGCTTGTCTCCAATTGTTGTCGGGCCTCCGGGATGGAGGTTGACCTTATTTTTGGAGGGGGCACTGACCCTGCTCTGACGCGAAACCAACGCTGGCTTGCGCAAAACTGACAGCCCTCTGACGGTTTAGGGTCTAACCCTTAACCATCATTTCACATCACGGCAATTCAGGCGGAGCGCGCGGGTATACCCGAAGGCCAGGCGTGCACGCGGTCCCAGCGCGTGTCAGCTTCACTACCAACCAGGCTGGCATCCCCATCAAGATAAGCGCGCAGCATGGGCAGCGCGTCCAGGCCCCAGAACACTTTGCCATCCACCTCGAAGCTGGGCACACCAAATACGTCGCGTGCAATGGCTTCGTCTGCGTGGGCTTTGAGCTGGGCTTTCACCTCGGCGCTGCCAGGCTCCTGCACAGGGGCCAGTGCTTGCGTCACATCGGCCAAGCGCTGCGGATTGGCGGCATCCGCCCCGCCGACCCACACATGGCGAAACAGGGTTTCGCACACATAGCGATTGGGCAGGCCCTGCGCATCACAAGCCACCGCCAAGCGCAGCAGGCCCAGCGGGTTGAAAGGGTGTGCAGCCGGAAAGTCCAGCGCCACGCCGTCGCGCTGTGCCAGCCATTGCACGTGGCGGTAGATCCAGGCGCGCTTGGGTGGCACCTCCGCTGGGCCCAGCACCGCGTTGTGCTTGAGCAGCCCGCCCAGAAACACGGGCTTGTAAACCACGTGGTAACTCAGATCTTGCAAAGCCGCCGGCAGCGCTTCAAACGCCAGATAAGCGTAAGGCGAGATGAAGTCCAGGTAAAACGTGATTTGTTTCATGGGAGCCTTGGTGTGGCAAGGGAATCAGGAAAACGCCTCGGGATGAGTCTGCCGCAGGCGATCGGTGATGTGGGTCCACATCACCTTTTTGGCTGCATCATCGCTGCGGCCCCACTCGCGGATCTCATCGATGGTGCGAAAACAGCCTTCGCACAGGCCACTGCCCGTATCCATGCGACATACATTCACACAAGGACTGGGCACGTTTTCAGCGATTGAGCTTATGGATAGTGCGCGAGTAGCTAGCGTTTTGATAGCATTTTCACGCGCCAATGCATCCAGCACATCTTCATCCTCGGGCGCCTCCACCACATCGGCTACCGGTGCACCGGTCAGCGCCACCAGGTGTTCGGGGTGCAGCTTGAAGACACCATGCGGGTGGCCTGCCGCGGCCCATACTTCCTCAAAGCGAAACAGCTCCTGGTCGATCAGCGTCACACCGGGCAAGGCGTGCGCAACCGGGCTCACGCCGCCTATGCTGAACCCCGTGCGCTCCTTCACAAAGGCCGCATTGGCCCGGCCCAGCGGCCCCACCAGCGCCGCCACCTTGGCTTCGTCCACACGGCGGTCACCCGAGGTGACGACCAGCACCGCCACATCGTCTTCGATGCGCTTGAAGATGATGCTCTTGGCAATCTGGCCCACGGCCACGCCTAGCGCATCGGCCGCCTGCTGAGCGGTGCGTGCGGCGCCGTCCAGCATCACCGGGCTATGGGGGTGGTTTTTTGCTTGCAATTCGGCAGCGACACGCTGCACACCTTCAGGTAACTCTGTCAATTCGGCTCCACACATCGTGTTGTTTATCCAAGTCGCTTGGTCAGCAGCGCATTGGCCGCGCGCGAGTGCGGCTTGCGCTGCAAGAAGTCGCTGATGAACTTGCCCGCGTCGATGAGCTTGTCCAAGTCAATGCCCGTCTCGATACCCATGCCGTGCAGCAGGTAGACCACGTCTTCAGTCGCCACATTGCCGGTAGCCCCCTTGGCATAAGGGCAGCCGCCCAGGCCGGCGGAGGACGTGTCGTAGTGCCAGATGCCCATCTCCAAGCAGGCCAGCGTATTGGCCAGCGCCATGCCATAGGTGTCGTGGAAGTGGCCGGATATCTCGTCCACGTTGTAGTACTGCAGCGTCGCGTCCATTGCGCGCTGCACCTTGAGCGGTGTACCCACGCCAATGGTGTCGGCTACGCCCACGTGCTCCACGCCAATGTCCTTCATGAGCCGCGCCACCAGCGCCACGCGCTCGGGCGCAATCTCGCCCTCGTAGGGGCAGCCCACAGCGCACGAGATGGCACCGCGCACCGCAATGCCAGCTGCTTTGGCCGCTGCCGCCACGGGGCGGAAGCGCTCAATACTTTCTTCGATCGAGCAGTTGATGTTCTTCTGGCTGAAGGCCTCACTGGCCGCGCCAAACACCACGATCTCGTCGGGTTTGGACAGCACCGCCGCCTCAAAGCCTTTCATATTGGGCGTGAGCACCGAGTAGCGCACGCCGGGCTTGCGCTGGATGCCCGCCATCACCTCCGCGTTGTCCGCCATCTGCGGCACCCATTTGGGCGACACAAAGCTGGTGACCTCAATCTCTTTCAGGCCCGCGTCCTGCAGGCGGTGCACCAGCTCCACCTTCACGGCGGCCGGCACAGGTTCTTTCTCGTTCTGCAGGCCGTCCCGCGGGCCCACATCGATGATCTTGACTTTGGAGGGGATGGACATGGTCAGTCTCTCAGTTCAGTAGCCGCGCGCCGCATCCACGCGGCCCGCAACCGTTTGGCCGTTTTGCAGCGCGGCGATCTTGCGGGCGATTTGCGCGATGCTTTCGCTGCGCAAGGTACGGGCGGAAGTGTGGGGCGTGATGGTGATCTTGGGGTGGTTCCAGAACGCATGGCCTTGCGGCAGCGGCTCCACGCGGAACACGTCGAGCGTGGCGCCCGCCAGGTGGCCGCCGTCAATGGCAGCCAACAGGTCCGCGTCCACCACATGGGCACCGCGCGCCACATTGATGACGTAACCGCCGGGGCGGATCTGCGCCAGACGCTGGGCGTTGAGGATGTTTTCGGTGTCGGGTGTCAGCGGCAGCAGGCAGACCACGATGCGGCTGGCGGCCAAAAAGGCGTCCAGTTGCGCCGCGCCATGGAAGGACTGCACACCGGCGATGGTTTTGGGCGATTGGCTCCAGCCGTTCACCGGAAAGTCGAACTGAGCCACCGACTTGGCCACGCGTTCGCCCAGCACGCCCAGCCCCAGCACGCCCACCGGGTAGTCCACCCGGCTGCGCGGCTTGCGGAAGGACCACTTGCCCATGGCCATGTCGGACTCGTACCCATCGAGCTCGCGGAAATGGCGGATGACGGCGTGACACACGTACTCGGCCATCTGTACCGACATGCCCGCGTCGTCCAACCGAATGACGGGCACGCCCGCCGGCAAGCGCAGCTGCATCAGCGCATCCACACCGGCACCGGTATTAAAGATGGCCTTCAGGCTGGTTTGCTCATCGAGCAACTGCTGGGGCGGCTTCCAAACCACAGCGTAGTCGGCTTGCGGGGCACCGGGCTCCCACAGGGTGACCGTGGCGCCGGGCAGTGCGGCCTGCAGGCCGGGAATCCAGGAGGCCGCGTCCATATCGGCCGAGTAATAGGTAATGCGCAGGGAAGACATGGGCAGATTTTCGCCGCTTTGCAAAGCCCCTCTGCCCGCCCCGGCTCAGGCCGTGGCCAGACGCAGCAGCTCCGCTCCCTCGCTCACCTGATCGCCGGGCGCAAACAACAGCTCGGCCACCGTGCCATCGGCCGGCGCAGCAATGGTGTGCTCCATCTTCATGGCTTCCATCACGGCCAGGGCCTGGCCCTTCCTCACCGCGTCACCCGCCTTCACCGCAAACGACACCACTTTGCCCGGCATGGGCGCAGTCAGGCGGCCACCTTCGGCCTGCGTATCGCCCGCATGGGCTAACGCGTCAACCGCTACGATTTGTGTAGCACCTTGCGCAGTGAATACGTGGGCTACATCGCCATTTCTATGGATATGGACCTGCACGCGCTGGCAGCCCAGTTGCAAATCCAGCGCACCACCGGCCGCTTCAGCCCAGGCGAATGGCAGAGTGTCACCGCCTACCGTCAGGGTATGCGCGCCGCGCTGGGTGGTCAGCACCACCGTGTGCGCCGCCCCTGCGTACTCCAGCGCAAAGCTGCGTGTGGAGACACCGTGCGAGCGCCAACCATCGCGCTGCGCCCACGGGTCGCGCCATCCGCTGGCGTCCACCGCGGCGCCCTGCGCCTGCTCGGCCTGCAGGGAGTGCGCCACCAAAGCCGCTGCGGCTAGCGGCAAGCCCACCTTGTCCTGATGGAACAAGGCCGCCGCCTCGCGGGGGATCAGGGCGGTGTCCAACTCGGCCTTGGCAAACGCGTCACTGGTCGTCACATGGCGCAAAAACTGCACATTGGTCGCCAAGCCCACGATGTGGGTTTGCGCGAGTGCGGCATCCAAGCGAGCCAAGGCCTCGGCGCGGGTGGCGCCGTGCACGATGAGCTTGGCAACCATGGAATCGTAGAAGGGGCTGATGGTGTCGCCCTGGCGCACGCCAGAGTCCACCCGCGTACCCTGCGGCGCGCGTTCAAACGTCACATGCCCCGGCAAACCGTACGCATGCAAAGTACCCGTAGCGGGCAAGAAGTTGTTGTCCGGATTCTCGGCACAGATGCGCGCCTCAATCGCGTGGCCGTGGATCTGCAACTGGTCTTGCTGCAGGGGCAGTGGCTCGCCGGCCGCCACGCGCAACTGCCACTCCACCAGGTCCAGCCCGGTGATGGCTTCCGTCACCGGATGTTCCACCTGCAGGCGCGTGTTCATCTCCATGAAGTAGAACTTCATTTGCTCAGGGCGCGCGTAGCCGCCGGGCTGCTCCACGATGAATTCCACCGTACCAGCGCCAACGTAGTTCACCGCACGCGCCGCTTCCACCGCCGCTGCGCCCATGCGCGCACGCAGCTCCGGCGTCATGCCGGGCGCGGGGGCTTCTTCCAGCACCTTTTGGTGGCGGCGCTGCACCGAGCAGTCGCGTTCAAACAGGTAGACGTAGTTGCCCTGCGTGTCGCCAAACACCTGGATCTCGATATGGCGCGGGCGCTGCACATACTTTTCCACCAGCACCGCGTCGTCGCCAAAGCTGTTGATGGCCTCGCGTTTGCAGCTGGCCAGCGCAGCGGCGAAGTCCTCGGCCTTGTCCACCGCACGCATGCCCTTGCCGCCACCACCCGCGCTGGCCTTGATGAGCACGGGGTAACCGATCCGGTCCGCCTCACGCTGCAGCAGCGCTGGGTCCTGGTCGGCACCGTGGTAACCAGGCACCAGGGGCACACCGGCCTTTTCCATCAACTGCTTGGACTCGGCCTTGAGGCCCATGGCCAGGATGGCGGATGCGGGCGGACCGATGAAGACCAGCCCAGCAGCGGCGCAGGCCTTGGCAAAGTCTTCGTTTTCGCTCAAAAAACCATAGCCGGGGTGGATGGCTTGCGCGCCGGTAGCCTTCGCCGCTTCGATGATGCGTTCCCAGCGCAGGTAGCTGTCCTTGGGCGCGCTGCCGCCAATGTGCACGGCCTCATTGCACGCCGCCACGTGTTTGGCGTGGGCATCGGCATCCGAGTAGACCGCTACGGTTTTGATAGCTAGTCGCGCAGCCGTGGCGGCCACGCGGCAGGCGATTTCTCCCCGGTTGGCGATGAGTATTTTTGTAAACATGTGTGTCTCCTCGGGGCTCAGACCAGCCAATTCGGTTTTCGTTTTTGCAGGAAGGACTGCACGCCCTCTTTGCCTTCGGTACTGCTGCGGATATCGGCAATGCCTTCCACCGTCTGAGCGATCAGGGCGCCGTCGATCTCGCGCTCGGCCACGGTCTGCACCAATTCTTTGCAACTGCGCACAGCATTCGGGCTGGCACTCACCAGCGCCTTCACCAGCTCGGCCACCTTGGCGTCCAGCTGCTCAGCGGGCACCACCTCGTGCACAAAGCCGATGCGGTGCGCCTCCTGCGCGCTGAAGCGCTCAGCCGTCAAAAAGTAGCGGTGGGCGGCACGCGCGCCCATGGCGCGGATCACGTAGGGGCTGATGGTGGCGGGGATCAGGCCCAGCTTCACTTCGCTCAGGCAAAAGCCCGCCGTATCCACCGTCACTGCCATGTCACAGGCGGCCACCAAGCCCATGCCACCGGCCACCACATCGCCCTGGATGCGGGCGATGGTGGGCTTGGGGCAGGCGTAGATCACGCGCAGCATCTCGGCGAGCTTGGCCGCGTCGGCCAGGTTCTCGGCACGGGTGTAGTCGGCCATGCGGCGCATCCAGTTCAGGTCGGCACCCGCGCAGAAGGCAGGGCCCTCCGCAGCGAGCACCACCGCGCGCACCTCGGCGCTAGCGGCGGCGGTCTGGAAGGCCTGGGTCAGTTCGGCGATGACCTCGTCGTTGAAGGCGTTGCGCACCTCGGGGCGACTCAGCGTGATGGTGAGCAGCGCGCCGGTGTGGGTCAGGGTCAATGCAGTCATGGCCAGCCCCTTACATGCGGAAGACGCCGAACTTGGTGTCTTCGATCGGTGCGTTGAGCGCGGCACTCAGGCCCAACGCCAGCACGCGGCGCGTGTCGGCGGGGTCGATGATGCCGTCGTCCCACAGGCGGGCGGTTGCGTAATAAGGGTGGCCCTGGTCTTCGTACTGCTGGCGGATGGGGGCTTTGAAGGCTTCTTCCTCTTCCATGCTCCACTGTCCGCCCTTGCCCTCGATGCCATCGCGCTTGACGGTGGCCAGCACGCTGGCCGCCTGCTCACCGCCCATGACGCTGATGCGCGCGTTCGGCCACATCCACAAAAAGCGCGGGCTGTAAGCGCGGCCGCACATGCCGTAGTTGCCGGCGCCAAAGCTGCCGCCGATGATGATGGTGAACTTGGGCACAGCTGCAGTGGCCACGGCGGTGACCATCTTGGCGCCGTTGCGGGCAATGCCTTCGTTCTCGTACTTGCGGCCCACCATGAAGCCGGTGATGTTCTGCAGGAAGACCAGCGGGATCTTGCGCTGGCAGCACAGCTCGATGAAGTGCGCGCCCTTGAGTGCCGATTCGCTGAACAAAATGCCGTTGTTAGCGATGATGCCCACGGCCATGCCCTCTATGTGCGCAAAGCCGGTCACCAGCGTGGCGCCATAGCGCGGCTTGAACTCATGGAATTCGCTGCCATCGACGATGCGGGCAATGATCTCGCGCACATCAAAGGGCTTGCGCGTGTCGGTGGGGATCACACCGTACAACTCCTCTGCTGCAAATTTAGGAGCTGCTGGCGCAAGTGTGGCAAGGGCTAGAGGCTTCTTTTTATTCAAATGTGCCACCGCCTGGCGCGCCAAGCTGATCGCGTGCAAATCGTTTTGCGCCAAGTGGTCCGCCACGCCGGAGAGGCGCGTATGCACATCGCCACCGCCCAGGTCTTCAGCCGTCACCACCTCGCCAGTCGCCGCCTTCACGAGCGGGGGGCCGCCCAGAAAGATGGTGCCCTGGTTTTTGACGATGATGGTCTCATCGCTCATGGCGGGCACATAGGCGCCACCTGCGGTGCAGCTGCCCATCACCACGGCAATCTGCGCAATGCCCTGCGCGCTCATGTTGGCCTGGTTGAAGAAGATGCGGCCGAAGTGGTCGCGGTCGGGAAACACCTCATCTTGATTGGGCAGGTTGGCGCCGCCGCTGTCCACCAGGTAGATGCAGGTAAGGTGGTTTTGCGCCGCAATCTCTTGTGCGCGCAGGTGCTTCTTGACCGTGAGCGGGTAGTAGGTGCCGCCCTTCACGGTGGCGTCGTTGCACACGATCATGCAGTCCACGCCACTCACGCGGCCCAATCCGGCCACGATGCCGGCGCCGGGCGCGGCGTTGTCGTACACATTGAGTGCGGCCAGCGGGGCCAGCTCCAGAAACGGCGTGCCGGGGTCCAGCAGCATGGCCACGCGGTCACGCGGCAGCAGCTTGCCACGGGCGGTGTGTTTGGCGCGGGCGGCTTCGCCACCGCCTTCGGCCACGCGTGCCACCTGGGCCTGCAAATCGGCCACCAGGGCGCGCATGGCGCTGGCATTGGCCGCAAAGTCGGCTGAGCGAGGGTTAAGCTGGGATTCCAGAATCGTCATGGGCGCATCCGGTCAGGGGTTGGACAGTCAAGCGGCATTGTCCGCCTGCAGTGCGCGTACATCAGCGCTGCCGAGGTTGCAAATCCTGCCACACAGGCCGCATTTTTTGGCACACTGCAGCCATGCCCGCCCACGCCCCCGTTGCCGCCACGCCCATGGCCTTTGTCCAAGCCATTGTGTCGGCCTATGCGCGCTACGGGCAGGACCCGTCACAGGCATTGGCCCTGGCACAGATTGCGCCAGTGCAGTTGCAGAACAGCAGCGCCCGCATTACCGCTTGGCAGATGGAACGTATCTCCGAAGCTGCCATGCGTGAGCTGGACGACGAGGCCCTGGGCTGGTTCCAGCGCCGCCTGCCCTGGGGCAGCTACGGCATGCTGGCGCGTGCCTCGATCAGCGCCCCCACACTGGCGCTGGCGGTGCAGCGCTGGTGCCGCCACCACGGTCTGATCGCCGACGACATCACCCTCACCCTGCAGGCCAGCGGCAGCACCGCCAGCATCACCATCGCCGAGAACCGCGAATTAGGCGAGGGGGGGGCGCTGCGCGAGTTCTGCTTAGTCTCGGTGCTGCGCAACATCCTGGGCCTGGCCTGCTGGCTGGTGGACTCGCGCATTCCGCTCTTGCAAGCGCAGTTTCCATTTGCCCCGCCGCCGCACGCGGAGGCTTATCAAGTGCTGTTTTCGGGCCCGACCCGCTTCAATCAAGCGCAAGCTGCTATCAGTTTTGATGCGCAGTACCTGCAATTGCCGTTGCGGCGTGACGAAAAAGCGCTGCAGCAGATGCTGCAGCACGCCCTGCCGCTGACCGTGCTGCAGTATCGGCGCGACCGCCTGCTGGTGCAGCGCGTGCGCCAACTGCTGGCCACCCAGCCGCAAGACACGCATGGGGCCGAGGCACTGGCCGCGCTGCTGCACCTGTCCCCCCGCACCCTGCACCGCCAGCTGAAAGACGAAGGCGCCACGCTGCAGGCGCTGAAGGATGAAGTGCGCCAAAGCCGCGCCACCGAGCTGCTACTGCGCACGCGCCGCCCCATCAAGCAGGTGGCCGAGGCGGCAGGCTTTCAAAACGAGAAGAGTTTTATGCGCGCCTTCAAGGGCTGGACTGGCCAGTCCCCGGCCGAATTTCGGCGCCAGGCCACGCCCCAGGACTGACGCAGTTGGCGTGATTTGTGCCCTGCCGTGGCACACGCCGTAACCCGACGCGACCTACACTGGTCTGCATGATGGTTCTCTACCACTGCGTCAGCGCAAGATCCTTTCGCCCCCTGTGGATGCTGGAAGAACTGGGCTTGCCTTGCGGACTGCGCATGTTGCCCTTTCCGCCGCGTGCGCTGGCCCGCCACTACCTGGAAGAAAACCCGCTGGGCACCGTGCCCCTGCTGGTGGATGGAGCCACGCGCATGACCGAATCTGCCGCTATCTGCCAGTACCTGGCCGCGCGCCATGGCGCTGGCGCGTTCGATGTGCCATGGGACGACGTGGCCTATGGCGCCTACCTGAACTGGCTGCACATGAGCGATGCCACGCTCACCTTCCCGCAAACGCTGGTGCTGCGCTACACCCATTTCGAGCCACCCGAACGCCTGCAGCCGCAGGTGGCCGCCGACTATGCGCGCTGGTTTCTGGCGCGCCTGCGCGCGGTAGACGCGGCGCTGCAGAACGCGGAATACTTGTGTGCTGGCCGCTTTACCGGGGCCGATGTCGCGGTGGGCTACGCGCTGCTGCTGGCGCAGCACCTGGGGCTATCGGCCCAGTTCCCGCCCGCAGTCACCGCCTACTGGCAGCGCCTGCAGGCCCGGCCGGCCTACCAGCGCGCGCTGCAAGTGCAGCACCAGGCCGCGCTGGACCAGGGTGTGCCGACCACACCCTCGCCCGACATTCGCCCTTGAGTTATGCGGGCGGGTCTGCGCCCAGCAGGCTGGCGTGGAGCGCGTCCATGTGCGTAAACACATGGTGCGCGCCCGCCTGGCGCAGCGCGTGGCCCTGCCCCGCTGGCGCATAGGCAAACACGGTCGCCCCCGCAGCCACACCCGCCGTCACGCCGGTCACGGTGTCTTCCACTACGGCGCAGCGCGCCGGCTTGGCACCCAAGGCGGCCGCAGCGGCCAGGTACACATCAGGGGCAGGCTTGGAGCGCGGCATCTCATGGCCACTGAAAACGCGTCCGTCAAAGTAAGGCCACAGGCCCACCTTCTGCAACTGCATCTCCACCTTGATACGGTCCGCGCCCGAGGCACAGGCGATGCGCCCCTGCACACTGGCATGCACCGCCGCCACCGCGGGCACCGCACCGGCAATGGCGAGGACCTGGGCATCCAGCGCCGCATTGCGCCGGGCACGGAATTCGGCCATCCAATCGGGCGTGAGCGGCTTGCCGGTCTCCGCCTCGATGCGGGCGCGTTCATCGACCACGGCTTTACCCACAAAAATGTCCATGCACTCGGCCACACTCAAGCGCCAGCCCTGCTCGGCCAGCATGTCGCGCAATACGCCGTTGGTAATGGGTTCGCTGTCCACCAGCACTCCATCGCAGTCAAACAACACGGCATCAAACTTCACAGGGCATCTCCATCCACATACAACCAGGCGCCATTGTCGAGGACGAAGCGGCTGCGCTCGTGCAGGCGCACCGCGGCGCCTGCCGCGGGCTTCTGGCGCGCCACAAACTCCACCTGCGCATGGGTGGCGTCTTGCACGGTGTGGCTGCGCACCTCCAACCCCAGCCATTTGACGCCGGGATCAAATTCGATACTTGTGGGGCGATGATTTAGGTGCCAGCTTTTCAGCAGGTAGTCTTCGCGCTCCAGCACAAACGCGCAGTAGCGGCTGCGCATCAGGCTCTCGGCGTCTGGCGCGGGGCTATCGGTTTCCAGCCAGCGGCCGCAGCAGGCGCCATAGGCAACGGGTTTCTTCTGGTGCAGCCTGCCGCAAGGGCAGATATCGGTCATCTCAAAGGGCTTCATGCCCTCCATCATGCCTTGGCGGCGCGGCGGGCTTTCTGCTCTTCCAACGTTTCGACTGGCGCACCGGCCTCGCGCCATGCGCCCCAGCCTCCATCCATATGCGCCACATTACGCATGCCCATGTCCTGCAAGGTCTTGGCCGCCAGCGCGCTGCGCCAACCGGCACCGCAAAACAGGATGAACTCTTTGGATGCGTCGGCAAACAGGGGCTTGTGGTAAGGCGACTCTGGGTCCACCCAGAACTCCAGCATGCCGCGCGGCGCATGGAAGGCGCCACGCACAGTTCCATCGTTCAGCTCGCGGATGTCACGGATATCCACAATCTGCACAGACGGGTCCTGCAGACGGACTCGCACCTCGGCCACACTGTAAGTGGTGATTTGGGCCGTGGCTTCGTCCACCAAGGCACGGAATCCTTTGGTTATCGGCATATGTTCTACCTATTGCAGTTTGTAGAGGCGCTCAGCGTTTTCGTAGGCGACCTTGCGCGCGACATCCGGCTTCAGTGCCGCCAAGACGTCACGGATGGCCTGGCGCAGGTTGAACGAGTTCTCGCTGAAGATTTTGGCCGCACCTGCACGCTGGGCGTTGTCTGCGACCAGAAAGCTGTCGCTGCCCATGACAAAGCGGTCCGCGTACTTTTCGACAACAGCCACCCACTCCGGGTTCAGCTGCTTGGGGCCTTTGGGGCGCACCTGCAGCATGACCCCGGGTCCGCGACCAAACGGTCGCAAGCTCATGTAAAGATTGGGATGCTTCTCCAGCATGCGTGATGCTAGCTGCGGCGTGAAGTTGCCCAGCATATCCACTCCACCCGCATGCGCCCACACCACCTTCGCATTGCGGTTGTAGGCCAACATCCGTTCAAACGCTTCGAAATTGGGTTCGAATTCGGCCGGATTGTTGGGGGAGTTCAGCCGCTCGGGCCGAGCCATTTTGGCCAGCACGGCGTCGAAGTGAATGTCAATCACGGCGTCATGCCGGGCCACGGTATCCAACAAAATCTTGACCAAGGTGTCATCCGCAGGGATCACTTCGTAAGCGTGCTGGTCATTGAGAGATATGTGGTGCAGTGCAATCTCTCCAAAGCCCCGCACACCGCTGGCCGCCGTTCGTTCGGCCAAAGCTTGAAAGCGCTCCACGGTCTCTGGCGGGACCTTGCCTTCGTAAATCTGGTGCATGAGTGGATTGAGAGAGTTTCCGCCCCCCAGCACCGCAAAGCGCTTGCCGTGCGCTGCCAGCAACTTCTGCAGCTCCACAAAGTTGGCGCCCGCCTGCCCCGGCCGCGGCTGGGATGAGAGGATCAGGGTCCGGATGTTTTCCGCTTGCATGATGGCGAGTGACTTTTGCGCCATCTCTTCGGTGCTACCCACATCGTCCATGGTCCAGTGGAAATGGGTGTCTACCCACTCCAGAGGTTGCGCCGTGGCGGCTGCACTCCAGACACTGCACGCTATGGCCAAGCCCATTGCAAGTGGTTTCATCACAGGTCCCTCCATCTGCGCTGCGTTGCTTCAGCCAATGTTGTACACCACGTCATCGTGCAAGCGCGCAGCGCCGGAGCGCACCAGGTCGTGCACCAAATGCTGCGTGGCCTCTTCGAAGGTTGCGCCTGCAAAATGCTGCTGGAAGGTTTGGCTGAAGTAAGTGGTATTGCGTGCCCACGCGATCAGGGCCGGCAGTGGCAAGTGACGCGCCTCCAGCAACTTGAACTTGAGCAGCACCTTGGCGGCGTACTGCAGGTGCTTGGCGGGGTTTTGGACAAAACCGTGCAGGCGCTGGCGTGCATAGGCCAGGGCCGCTGGGGCATCAGAAAACGGCGCGCCATGGCCGGGGATCACGGTGGCGGGGTTCAGGCGCTCAATCAGGTCCAGCGTGGCGGCCACTTCATCAAACGCATCGTCGCCGTCCAGCTCGGGGAAGACCACGCCAAAGCCCTTTTCCCACAGCGCATCGGCTGACACCAGCGTACGGCTGTTCGGCTCGAAGAGGATGACCGAATGCGGGTCATGCCCCGGCGCCGCGTGCACCTGCCATAACAATTCACCTAGCCGCATCTCGGTTTCCGGTTGTAGCGTGGAGTCCAGGTGAAAGCGCGGACACTGCTGGCCGGTGGGCGTGTAGCTCAGGGCATGGGCATCCCACACACGCACATATTCGGCGTGGCCGGGCGGGATGTGGGTTTGCAGCGCGGGGTAACGAACCTGCAGCGCGGCATTGCCACCGCAGTGGTCGCTGTGCAGGTGGGTGTTGAGCAACAAGTCCAGCGGGCGGCCCTGCAAGGCGGAGTCCACCAGTGCCAGCGTTTGGTCCGCGTGGGTGTAGTAGCCGCTATCGATGAGTGCGGTGCCCTGCGCACCCTGGATGAGGATGTTGTTGCTGGACAGCCAACCACGTTCAAAAACACTGACGCCAGCAGGCAGTGAAGGCGTGGTCATTACAGCCCGCGCTGGATGATGATCTTCTGCACATCACTCGTGCCTTCGTAGATCTGGCACACGCGTACATCGCGGTAAATGCGCTCGACCGGGAAGTCGCTCACATAGCCGTAGCCGCCCAGCGTCTGGATGGCAGCGCTGCACACCTTCTCAGCAATCTCGCTGGCAAACAGCTTGGCCATGGCGGCTTCTTTCAGGCAGGGGCGGCCAGCGTCGCGCAGCGCGGCGGCGTGCCAGATGAGCTGGCGCGCCGCTTCAATCTGGGTGGCGCACTCGGCCAGGCGAAAGCCCACGGCCTGGTGGTTGAAGATGGACTGGCCAAAGCTCTGGCGGTCTTTGGCGTAGGCAATCGCCACATCTAGTGCGCTGCGGGCCATACCCACGCTTTGCGCGGCGATGCCGATGCGCCCGCCTTCCAGTCCGCCAAGCGCGATGCCATAGCCCTCGCCCTCTTTGCCAATCAGGTTCTCGGCCGGAATGCGGCAGTTGTCAAAGTTGATCTGCGCGGTGTCGCTGCTGTGTTGGCCGAGCTTGTCCTCCAGCCGCGCGACCACATAGCCCGGCGCAGTGGTAGGCACCAGGAAGGCGCTCATACCCTTTTTGCCGGCCGCCTTGTCCGTCACCGCGATGACGATGGCCAGATCGCCGTTCTTGCCGCTGGTGATGAACTGTTTGACGCCGTTGATGACGTAACTGTCGCCCTCCTTCACCGCCGTGGTGCGCAAGCTGGAGGCATCGCTGCCCACATGCGGCTCGGTCAGGCAAAAGGCGCCCAGCATCTGCCCCTGGGCCAGGGGCTCCAGCCACTGCTTCTTTTGCTGCGCATTGCCGTACTTCATGAGAATGGCATTGACCGGACAGTTGGTCACGCTGATCACCGTGCTGGTGCCGCCGTCGCCGGCCGCAATTTCTTCCAGCACCAGCGCCAGCGTCACATAGTCCAGCCCCGCACCGCCTAACTCCTCCGGCACGCAGATACCGTATGCGCCCAGCGCAGCCAGGCCCTGGTGCGCCGCCTTGGGAAAGGTATGGTCCTTGTCCCACTGGGCGGCGTTGGGCCACAACTCGGCCTGCGCAAATGCGCGCACGGCGTCGCGCACCATTTCCTGGTCTTGGGTCAGCAGCATGGGGACTTGTCTCTCTCGGATCGTTAGGGTTGTTGGCTTACCAGCTGGAGAAGGGCGTCCCGTCCCAGCGGATGTAGGGCACATCGCTGCAAGCAAATCCAGTCTTGCCCGTCTTGCGCGCGGCCACGGTGGCGCGGATGGCTGCCACGCTTTCTTCGGGCAGCAGGGGCGCATCGGGCGTGCCCATCTCGGTCCGCACCCAGCCGGGGTGGATCAACAGAAACTGGGCCTTGGGGTAATCGGGCTGTGCAGCGACCACCGCCATGTTCAGCGCGGCCTTGCTCACGTGGTAGACCCAGCCGCGGCTGCTTTCCACGCCGCCAATCTGGGCAAAGTCACTGGTCAGGAAGACGAACTGGCCTTGCGCCTCTTCCACCCAGGGTGCCACCTGCGGCAGGGCCTGCATGGCACCCAGCACGTTGGCGTGCAGCATGGCGTCAAAAGCCTGCTGGGTGGGAGGCGATTTGGCATCTTCGGTGCTGAACACGCCGGCCACGTAATAGGCCATGTCCAGCTTCTCGCCGTCCAGCGCCCAGCTCAGGCCGCTCACGCTGGCGGGGTCGGTCACGTCCAGTTTCAGGGGCTGAGCGCCCATGTCACGCAGGCGCTGCAGGCCAGCGTCGTCGCGCGCGGTGGCAATCACGCGGTCGCCCGCATCCAGGTGCTGGCGCACCACTTCCAAACCAATACCGCGCGAAGCGCCGATCACGAATACATTCATTTTGTGCCTCCAGCCCGCGCGCAAACTGCGCAAGCAGCTTCGGAATTTATAGCAATTCCAGCGCGACTGCAGTGGCCTCGCCGCCACCAATGCACAGGGTGGCCACGCCACGCTTGAGTCCGCGAGCTTTCAGGGCGTGGATCAGGGTCACCATGATGCGTGCGCCTGAGGCGCCAATGGGGTGGCCCAGCGCGCAGGCGCCGCCGTTCACGTTCACCTTGTCGTGGGGAATGTTCAGCTCGGCCATCAGTGCCATGGGCACGACGGCAAAGGCTTCGTTGATTTCCCACAGGTCCACGCCCTCCACCTTCCAGCCGGCTTTGGCCAACAGCTTTTGCGTGGCGCCCACGGGGGCGGTGGCAAACCAGTTGGGCTCTTGCGCGTGGGTGGTGTGGGCCACGATCTTGGCCAGCTGCTTGCAGCCCAGGTCTTTGGCCGTGCCTTCGCGCATCAGCACCATGGCGGCAGCGCCGTCGTTGATGGAACTGCTGCTCGCGGCGGTGATGGTGCCGTCTTTTTTGAACGCGGCCTTGAGCATGGGAATCTTGTCGAGCTTGATCTTGCCGGGGCCTTCGTCCACGCTGACCTGCACGTCACCCGCACGGGTCTTGACGGTGATGGGAGTGATCTCGGCCTCAAACGCTCCACTTTTGATAGCTGCTTGTGCACGTTCCACGCTGGCCGTGGCGAATTTGTCTTGTTGCTCACGGGTGAAGCTGTACTTGGCGGCGCAGTCTTCGCCAAAGGTGCCCATGGAGCGGCCGGGCTCGTAGGCGTCTTCCAAGCCGTCCAGCATCATGTGGTCCATGACGCGGTCATGGCCGATGCGGATGCCGCTGCGACCCTTCAAGAGCAAGTGCGGGGCATTGGTCATGCTTTCCATGCCACCGGCCACCAACACGTCGTGGCTTCCGGCCAGCAGCATGTCGTGCGCAAACATGGCAGCGCGCATGCCGGAACCGCACATTTTGCTCAGCGTGACTGCACCGGCGCTTTTGGGCAAGCCGCCCTTGAAAGCCGCCTGGCGCGCTGGCGCCTGGCCCTGGCCGGCCATCAGGCAGTTGCCAAAGATCACCTCGGTCACTTGCTCAGGCGCAATGCCCGCACGCTGCACGGCGGCCTGGATGGCGGCGCCCCCCAGGTCATGGGCGGCCAAGCTGGCGAAATCGCCTTGGAAAGCCCCCATAGGGGTGCGGGCGGCGCTGACGATCACGATGGAGTCGGGCATGGTCTTCCTTGGTATGCAAAGTGGACAAACGCAATTGACGTTTACGTAAACGTCAATTGTGGCAGAAAAATCTTTACCCCGGCTTCACGCGCCGCATACACGTCTTCATGCGGGCCCGGCACCATGGCGGGCATGAGCTCTTCTACCTTGACCCGCCTGACCCGACTCACCCTTGTTGTGCTGGCCAGCGCCAACCTGCTGGTGACCGCGCATGCACAAAACACCAGCCTCCCCCCCGCAACGCCGCTTGCCATCCGCACCCTGGGTACGCCGGACTTTGCCCAAATCGTGCAGCGCTACGGCCCGGCGGTGGTCAACATCAGTGTGAGCGGCACGCGGCTCATCACCGCAGACAGCAAGGACAGTGACACCAGCGCCAAAGGCGCCGACAACGAAGACCCCGCCCAACTCTTCCTGCGCAAGTTCCAGGAGCAGTTTGGCGCCACAGGCGCCAGCATGCAGATCCCCGTCAGTGGGCGGGCGTCGGGCTTTATCGTCAGTGCCGACGGCCTGGTGCTCACCAATGCCCATGTCATCGCCCATGCCAGCGAGGTGACCGTCAAGCTGACCGACCGGCGCGAGTTCAAGGCCAAGGTGCTGGGCAGCGATGCCAAGACGGATGTGGCAGTGCTGAAAATTGAGGCCAAAGATTTGCCCACGGTGGCCATCGGCAAGCCGAATGACCTGAACGTTGGCGAGTGGGTACTGGCGATTGGCTCGCCCTTCGGGTTGGACAACACCGTCACCACCGGCGTGGTCAGCGCCAAGAGCCGTACCTTGCCCGACGACTACACCGTCCCCTTCATCCAGACCGACGCGGCGATCAACCCTGGCAACTCGGGCGGCCCGCTGTTCAACGCCCGTGGCGAGGTGGTGGGCATCAACTCGCAGATCTACACGCGCAGCGGCGGCTACCAAGGACTGAGCTTTGCCATTCCGATTGACCTGGCGCAATCAGTACAACGCCAGATCGTGGCCACCGGCCGCGCATCGCACGGCGTGCTGGGCGTGTCAGTACAAGAAGTGACGCAAGCGCTGGCGGATGCGTTCAAGTTGCCACGCCCCGCAGGCGCACTCATCTCGGAGGTGCGTGCCGACACCGCAGCTGCCAAAGCAGGTTTGCAAGCCGGAGACGTTATCACCGGCATTGACGGCCACGCCATCCTCGCATCGAGCGACCTGCCACTATGGGTGGCCATGGCATTGCCGGGCCAACGAATGCAGATCGACGTGCTGCGCAACGGCAAGGCCATGCAAGTGCGCGCCACATTGGAAGACCCCACAACCACAAAACCCGCGCCCCATGGGGTACCCAATATCCCTGTGCTCTCCCAGCTGGGCCTGGCCGTGCGCCCCCTGCTGCCCGTGGAGCAGCGCGCCGCCGAAGCCCGCAACGGCCTGATGGTCGAAGGTGTGCAAGAGACAGCCGACAAAGCCGGCATCGCCCCGGGGGACATCCTGTTGGCGATCAACCATGTACCCGTCACGTCCGTGGAACAAGCCCGTGCCCTTCTGGCACAGGCCAAAGGCTCCGTGGCACTGCTGGTGCAGCATGGGGCGGAGAAAAACTACATCGCCATCCCGCTCAAGCCGGGCGCGTAGTCCCGCCAGCAAAACCCTGCAGCAAAGCCGCACACGCCTGTTCAGGGTTAGCCGCCTTCGTGATCGCCGAAATCACCGCTGCACTGGCCGCCCCAGTCGCGGCCACGTCCGCCACATTGCCCACATGAATGCCTGCAATACCCACCACGGGCAGGGGTAACACACTGGCCCAGTAGCGCAGGTTGTCCAGGCCCTGCGGAATCCAGGGCATGTCTTTGCTTTGGGTGGCGAAGATGGGGCCGCAGGCGATGTAGCTGGGGCGCAGGGCCCAGGCGCGGGCGACTTCCCAGTAGCTATGGGTGCTTAGCCCTAAGCGCACGCCGGCCTGGCGCAGCGCCTGCAGATCCACCTGTTCCAAATCCTCCTGGCCCAGGTGCACCCCATAGGCGCCGTGTTGCAGCGCGAGTTGCCAGTGGTCGTTGATGAACAGCTGCGCACGCGGCGTGGCGTTGGCTGCCGCAATGCTCTCCGCGATCTGCGTGGCCAACGTAGGTTCGTTCGGTTCCTTGATGCGCAGCTGCACGGTGCGAATGCCGGCCACCAACACGCGGCGCACCCAGGCCGCGCTGTCCACCACAGGGTAGACACCCAAGGCGGGATTGCTCAGGTGCGCGAAGGATGGCAGCGCATGTACATCCAGTGGCGCGGCAGCACCTGGCAGCGTGAAGGCGGGCAGGTTATCGATGTGCTGCGCAAAGTCCGGCAGGGCCTGCACCGGGCCTGCGCCCTGCCCGGCTGCGTAGGCGTGGCGCAGGGCGTGGGTGGTGGCCATCTTGGCCAGCACCACGGCGTCGGCCACGCAGTAGCCGCTGGCCAGCGCGGCGGCGGCGGTGGAGGCGAAGGTGCAACCGGTGCCGTGGTGGTGGTGCGTGGCCACGCGAGGCAGGCTGAGCCAACCGGTGGCCTGCGGGCTGCACAGCCAGTCACTGGCTTGGGCATCATCCGCGTCACCGCCGGTGATGCACAGCGACACACCCCGCGCCCGCAGGGCCTGCTGCGCGGCGGACTCTGCCAGCCCCAGGCGCTGCGCCTCGGCCTGGTTGGGGGTGATGAGGGTGGCGCGGGGCAGCAGTTCTTCCACATAGGCTTGGCGCACCGCATCGTTGGCAAAGGCCGCGCCCGTAGTGGAACCCAGCACTGGGTCCACCACCAAAGCGACGGCATGGCCCTGCGCGCGCAAGCGATCTATCCACTGGCTGACCACGCGTACGTTGTCCGCACTGCCCAGCAGGCCGGTCTTGATGGCCTGGGGCGGCATGTCCTGCGCCATTGCGCTCAGCTGCGCGTCCAGCAGGTCGGCGCTGACAGGCTCCACACGGGTAACGGCCACGGAGTTTTGCGCGGTAACGGCCGCCACCGCCGTGCAGCCGTGCACACCAAAGGCCTGCAGTGCTTTCAGGTCGGCTTGCAGGCCAGCGCCTGCGCCTGAGTCGGAGCCGGCGATGCTCCAGACCACGGGGCGCTTGTTAGTCGCCACGGGGGGAACTTCCGTGCTTAAAGTGCTTCTAGCCCTCGTAGGTATTGCGCGAGCAGCTTCTTTTTTCATAGCACATTACAACAGGATGGGATGACCGGCAACGGGCGTGGAAGCCACGGCCATGTCCTGGCGGGCCATGACGCCGGCCTCGAACGCGAGGCGGCCAGACTCGATGCCGAGCTTGAAGGCGCGCGCCATGCGCACGGGGTCTACGGCGTGCGCCACGGCGCTGTTGAGCAGCACGGCGTCCAGCCCCAGTTCCATGGCCTGCACGGCGTCGGCAGGGGAACCGATGCCCGCGTCCACGACGAGCGGCACGCCCGGCAGGCGCGCGCGCAGCGTGCGCAGTGCGCCGGGGTTCACCAGCCCCTGGCCCGAGCCGATGGGCGCGCCCCATGGCATGAGGATGGTGCAGCCCGCGTCCAGCAGGCGCTGGCAGCTCACCAGGTCGTCCATGCAGTAGGGGAAGACCTCGAAGCCGTCTTTGACCAGCTGGGTGGCGGCAGTGAGCAGCTCAAACGGGTCGGGTTGCAGGGTATGGGCGTCGCCGACCACCTCGAGTTTGATCCAGGGGGTGTCGAACAGCTCTCGGGCCATGTGGGCCAGGGTGATGGCTTCGCGGGCGGTGTGGCAGCCTGCCGTGTTGGGGAGCAGGTGGGCGCCGGTGGCTTTGATCAATGCAAAGAAGTCGCTGGCCTCGGCGCCGTGGGCCAGTTGGCGGCGCAGGCCCATGGTGACGACTTGGGCGCCGGAGGCGGTGATGGCGTCTTGCAGGATTTGTGGGGATGGGTAGGCGGCGGTGCCCAGGAAGAAGCGGCTGGTCAAAGTCCGACCGCCAATACTCCATTCGCTTGCGGATGAGCGCCCCGGTGGCAGCGGCTTCTGCTCCGTGTCCCCCGACCGCTTCGCGGTCTCCTCCTTTACCTGCGCAGAAGCCACTGCCACCGGGTCTCTTTGGTGCTCGGTCATGCTCAACCTCCTTCTATGGGTTGGAAGGTCAGGATGGTGTCGCCTTCGGCTAGCGGTTGCTGGGCGCGCAGGCTGCGGGGGACGAAGTTGCCGTTCACGGCGGTGGCCAGGGCGGAGGGCAGCACGCCGCGTGCGTCTACCCAGGCTTGCAAGGTGGTGGCCGTGGTGCTTTCGGGGTTGCCGTTCACCACCACGGTAATCGTGTGCGGCGCGGTGTCTGTGGTGTTCATAGTTCCAGCTCTTGCAGGGCCTGCTCCACCAGCGCGGGGGCGATGAGCCAGCCGTGGCGAAAGAGGCCGTTGATGACGGTGAGGCCCGGTGCGTGGCGCAGCGCGGGCAGGTTGTCGGGCAGTGCGGGGCGGAGGTTGGTTTCCGTGTGGACCACACGCGCTTCGGCCAGTGCAGGGATGGCGCTGTGCGCGGCGCTCAGCAGCTCGATGGTGCTGCGCAGGGACACGGGGGATCGGTCTTCGCTCTCGATTTCACTGGCGCCCACCACGATGATGTCGCCGGGGCGGGGCACCATGTAGATGGAATGGCGCGGGTGCAGCAAGCGCACGGGGCGGTGCAGCGGCACGCCGGGGGCATGAAGCCAGAACACCTCGCCACGCACGCCGCGCACGGGCACCACCGGCTTGGCGCCAACGCCGCGCACGTCAAACACATGGTCAAAGCAGTGGCGCTGGCCGTGCACCTCGAGTTGCCCCGCAGTCACCGCGGTCACCGAGGCGCCCCAGTGCCATTCCACGCCTTGCGCCGTGGCCTGCGCGGCCAAAGCCTGCAGGGCTTGCACCGGGTGGATCTGCCCCTCGCTGGGCAGCAGCCAGGCCAATGCCGGGCCGCTGATGCTGGGCTCCAATTCGTGCAGTTGCGACAAGGGCAGCGGTTCTGGCTGGTAGGCCGCGTCGGCCTTGGCCCGCAGCAAGCCCACCACGCGCTGTGCCGCCCCCGCATCACTGCGGTGGGCCAGCAGCAGGCTGCCCTGCATGCGCAGGTCTACCGGCTGCACCAGCCTCTGCACGATCTGCGGCCACAGCGAGCAGGAGCGCAGGCCCAGGGCAAACACCTCGGCGCCCGCGCGCTCCAGTTCCACCACGGGGCTGAGCATGCCCGCGGCCGTCCAGCCCGCAGCGCGCGCACCGGATGCATCGTCTGGTCCCGGTCCCTCGGCAGTGTCAAACACCTGCACGGAATGGCCGGAACGGCTGAGTTGCACGGCCAGTAGCCGGCCCAGCACACCCGCACCGGCAATGCCTATGCGCAGAGTGACCATGGTCAGGCCTTGGTAGAGACCGGGTTGATGGGGATGTAGATTTCCCCGCCCACCTTCTTGAACTCGTCGGACATGACCTCCATGCCCGACTGCAGCGCTTGCTCCTCGCTCATGCCCAGGTTCTTGGCGTAGTCGCGCACTTCTTGTGTGATCTTCATGCTGCAGAACTTGGGGCCGCACATGGAGCAGAAATGCGCCACCTTGGCGCTGTCCTTGGGCAAGGTTTCGTCGTGGAAGTCGCGCGCAGTGTCGGGGTCCAGCGACAGGTTGAACTGGTCCATCCAACGGAACTCGAAGCGCGCTTTACTCAATGCATCGTCACGCGCCCGCACACCGGGATGCCCCTTGGCCACATCGGCCACGTGGGCAGCGATCTTGTAAGTGATGATGCCGGTTTTCACGTCGTTGCGGTCCGGCAAGCCCAGATGTTCCTTGGGCGTGACGTAGCACAGCATGGCGGTGCCGAACCAGCCGATCATCGCCGCACCAATGCCACTGGTGATGTGGTCGTAGCCCGGCGCAATGTCGGTGGTCAGCGGCCCGAGGGTATAGAACGGGGCCTCATCGCAGTGCTTCAACTGCTCGGTCATATTGGCCTGCACCATGTGCATGGGCACGTGGCCGGGGCCTTCGATCATCACCTGCACATCCTGCTGCCAGGCCTTGTGCGTCAGTTCACCCAGCGTGCGCAGCTCGGCGAACTGCGCCTCGTCGTTGGCATCCGCACCGGAGCCCGGACGCAGGCCGTCACCCAGCGAGTAGCTCACGTCATACGCACGCATGATCTCCGTCATCTCGTCGAAGTGCGTGTACAAGAAATTCTCTTTGTGGTGCGCAATGCACCACTTCGCCATGATGGAGCCGCCGCGCGAGACGATGCCTGTTACCCGATTGGCTGTGAGGTGGATGAAAGGCAAGCGCACACCGGCGTGCACCGTGAAGTAGTCCACGCCCTGCTCGGCCTGCTCAATCAATGTGTCCCGGAAGATCTCCCAAGTCAGGTCTTCGGCAATGCCGCCCACCTTCTCCAGTGCTTGGTAAATCGGCACCGTGCCGATGGGCACAGGGCTGTTGCGCACGATCCAGTCGCGCGTGGTGTGGATGTTTTTGCCGGTGGACAGGTCCATCACCGTGTCGGCGCCCCAGCGGATGGACCAGACCAGCTTTTCCACCTCTTCTTCGATGCTGGACGTCACCGCCGAGTTGCCGATATTGGCATTGATCTTCACCAGGAAATTGCGCCCGATGGCCATGGGCTCCAGCTCGGTGTGGTTGATGTTGGCGGGGATGATGGCGCGGCCGCGGGCCACTTCATCGCGCACAAACTCGGGCGTCACCACCTTGGGGATGCTGGCACCAAAGCTGTTGCCGGCGAGGCGCTTCTCGCGGTCCGCATTGCCGAGGTATTGCGCCTGCCACTCCAGGTTCTGGTTCTCGCGCAGCGCGACGTATTCCATCTCCGGGGTGATGATGCCTTTGCGCGCGTAGTGCATTTGCGTGACGTTGGCGCCACGGCGCGCCCGGCGCGGCTGGCGTTGCAGGCCGGCGGCCTGAGCACGCAGGGCGGCGAGGGCATCGGTCTCGCCATTCTTGAGTCCGTCATCCAGGGCAAAGGGCTTGCGGCCCTCATACGCCTCGGTGTCACCACGCTCGGCAATCCACTGCTGGCGCACCAGCGGCAAGCCATTGCGCACGTCGATGTCTGCACGCGGATCGGTGTAAGGGCCGGAGGTGTCGTACACCGTGATGGCCTCGCCGTTGCTCTGCATGATTTCGCGCAGCGGCACCTGGATGTCGGGGCGGCTGCCTTGCAGGTAGCGCTTGGTGGAGGCGGGAAGCGGCTCGCGCGTGAGGCGAATGAACTGGGCGAGTTTGTCGGGTGCGTTCACTGGAATGCCTCCTGCCGAGCCGCCTCAAAGGAGGCAACGGCCCCCTCGGGGGGCAGCGAACGCATGTGAGCGTGGGGGTTCATGGGTCTTCTCCGGGTTAACGCCCGAAGGAAGAGAACGACAGGCCCCCGAAAACTTGGAATGAGCGAACGCCCGTTCGGCACTCGGCCGGGGGCACTGCTCTGCACTTCTTACGCTGGTATGAACCAGATCAAGTTCACGGGTTTGGTATCCATCTCAGCGCAACCACTGCGCACCCCGGGCAGGGCGGAGTGTACGACAAAGCGCTTGGCGACTTCAGTAGCGCGGAAACCGCTTCCCCTTCTCATACGGAAACACATCGTGCACATAGCCCGCCGCGATGCGCTCTTTCTGCGTCTGCCAGAAGGCGGGGTCCAGCAAATTGGCGTGGTACTGCAGGAAGACTTCACGCACCAGCGGATTGCCCAGTAGAAACGGGGCAAAGGTCTCGGGGAACACATCGTGTGGGCCCACGCGGTACCAAATTTCGTTGGACATTTCCTCTTCCTCGTTGCGCGGCTCGGGCACCTTGCGGAAGTTGCAGGCGGTCAGGTACTCAATCTCGTCGTAGTCGTAGAACACCACCTGGCTGTTGCGGGTGATGCCGAAGTTCTTCCACAGCATGTCGCCGGGGAAGATGTTGGCGGCCACCATGTCCTTGATGGCATAGCCATAATCGATGACGGCACGGGTGATCTGCTGGCGGGCCCGCAGCGCGGCCGGGCTGGTATTGGCCGGGTCGGCGCCGCCCGCGTCAAACGCTTCCTGCAGGTACATATTGAGCGGGATCATGCGCCGCTCGATGTAGAGGTGTTTGATGATGACCTCAGTCTGGCCGTCGCCATCGCGGTCGCTGATCTCGAACTGGCTGGGTGCGTACGCCTGCAACTCGGCCATCAGCGCATCGCTGAAACGCTCGCGCGGGAAAGCCACATCTCCGTAATCCAGCGTGTCGGCCATGCGGCCCACGCGGTCGTGCTGCTTGACCAGCTGGTACTTGGCCTTGACCTGCTCGCGCGTGGTCTCTTTCTGGTGCGGAAAGTGGTCCTTGATGAGTTTGAACACATAAGGGTAGCTGGGCAGGTCGAACACCAGCATGACCATGCCCTTGATACCGGCGGCGATACGAAACTGGTCCGTGCTGTGCTGCAGGTGGTGCAGAAAGTCACGGTAGAACAGTGTCTTGCCCTGCTTGGCCAGTCCGAGCGCGTTGTAGAGCTCGTTGCGTGGCTTACGCGGCATCATGCTGCGCAAAAACTGCACGTAGGCGCTGGGGATCTCCATGTCCACCATGAAGTAGGCGCGGGCAAAGCTGAACAGGCGCAGCAGGTCGTCCTCGCCAAACAGCGCGGCGTCGATGCGCAAGCCACCGCGGCCGTGCAACACCGGCAGTGCGAAGCCATGTTCGTAGAAACCGTTGATGAGCTTGCCGATGATGTAGCAACCCTTGTTGCGGAAGAACAGCCCGGTGAGCACTTGCACCTGCAAGTTGGCCCGTAACTTGACATCACCCAGCTGGGCTTGCATCACCCCTTGCACACGTGCGGCGTCGCGCACCAGGTCTTCAAACGGCGCACGCAGGTCAAAGTCTTGCACCATGCGCACCAGCTGTTGTTGCAGGTCGTCTTGCGTGGGGTAGTAGCAGCGGTAGGTGGGACGGTGACTGGGCCGCCCGGCGGAGGCCAGGTTTTCGATGTACTCGGTGCTGACCGCCGGCCGCACAAAGATGAAGTCGTTCTGAAAATAGCTGCTGTGCAGGATCTTGGTCGTGACCGAGTTGAAAAAAGTCTCGGCCAGCTCGGGCTGGTGGTGGTCGACCAAAAGCCCGATGTAGTGCAGCTTGATCTGCTGCCAAAGCGCACGCCCTTGTTCGCCTGCCTTGAACTCCCGCTCCAGGCGTTTGGAGCATTCCTTCACGCGCAGGTCATAGAACTCGATGCGTTCGCGCTGGGCACGTTGCTGGGCGTGCCAATCAGCCACTTCGAAGCGATGCTTGGCCCGCGCGCTCTCAGCGCGAAAGAGCTGGTAGTGGCGATTAAAGCCGTCGAGCATCGCCCGGGCAATGTCATAGGCCAGCGTGGAGTCCAGCCTGGCGGGAAGCATGGCCTCCGTCATAAGCTATATATTTGATAGCTGCTTGCGCATATACAACGGGGCCTAGAGGCCAATTTACCTTATATATCTAGGCATCAAGCGCACGCCCGATATTGCCTCGCGGTACAGCAATGCAAGGTCATCCTCGCGCCCCACCGTCATGTGCAGGTCCTGCACCAGGCCGTCGTGCACACCGTAGACCCAGCCATGCAGCGTCACCTCTTGTCCGGCCGCCCAGGCATCTTGCAGCACCGTGCTTTGTGCCACGTTGACCACCTGCTCAATGGCATTGAGCTCGCACAGCGCTGCGGCCTTGCCGTGTTCGGGGATGACGTCCAGGATGTCGCGGTGGCGGTCACGCACATCCTGGATGTGGCGCAGCCAGTTGTCGGCCAGACCGATGCGCGCACCTTCCAGCGCCGCCTGCACGCCCGAGCAGCCATAGTGGCCCACCACCATGATGTGTTTGACCTTGAGCCGCTCCACCGCGAACTGGATGGTGGACAGCGCGTTCAAGTCGGAATGCACCACCACATTGGCCACGTTACGGTGCACAAAAATTTCGCCCGGCGCCAGTCCGATGATCTCGTTGGCGGGCACACGGCTGTCGGAGCAGCCGATCCACATGTACTGGGGCTTTTGCTGGTTGGCCAGCCCCGTGAAGAAACCGGGACGGGTGCGCTCCATCTCGGCGGCCCATTCGCGGTTGCGGGAAAAGAGGTCGTTGAGTTTGTCAGTCATGGCCGTAATTATTTCTTAAGTGAGATGCGAACATGCCAGTCCAGAAGTCCGTACCGGGCTCGTTCTTGCTGGTCGTCCAACGCATTGAACTCGCAGGCCCCCACTGGGGCCTTGGTTCCGGTGCAGACAAAGGAGCCGGGGTTGCCCAGCTGCCACATACCTTGGCTGTTGCGCGCTTCACCCGTGAAGAACATTGCGCGCGGCGCGTTCATCGGGGCGGGCTGGGCAGGCAGGTCTTTGAGCAGATTGCGGCCGGACTGGATGTAGGGGACATCAATACCCGCCAGTGGCAACAAGGTGTTGAACATGTCGCGATGGCTGGCTGGCTGCTCCTGCTGGTTGCCGCATTGGAGCTTGCTGCCCCAGATGACAAAGGGCACCTGGCGCACCAAGTAGCGGCGGCTGGCGTCGGCATACACGCCGAAGGAGCGCACATTGTGGTCGCCAGTCCCCGCAACGATGGTGCTGTCTTTGAGCGGCCCGTTCTGCACCTCTTGCACAAATCCACCCAACAAATCGGCGGCGTAGTGGTAACTGTCCAGGTTGGGAATCAGCGTATCTGAATTGGTTTCGCCCCTCCACAGACTCATGTCGCGCGGCACACGCTGATAGTCAGAGGGCAGGTCGTAGGGCGGGTGGTTGGTGCTGGTGAGCACAAACACAAACAGCGGCTTGTCGGTGGGCTGGGCCGCCATGCGCTTGCTCAGGTACTTGAAGACATAGCTATCCCACACGCCCCAGATGCCCAGTGTGGCTTCGGGGTAGGCTTCCTTGAGGGTGTTTGCGTCCACCACTTCGTCAAAGCCCTGCACCTTGAGCACCCGGTTCAGATCGCGCCAGCCCGAGCGGGCCGAGGTGACAAACAAGGTTTGGTACCCCGCCTCTTTCACCACCTTGGCCAAGGCCCAGGGAATCGGCTTGCGCCCCACATCACCCAGCGTCAATGGCGTGATGGGCGTGGAAAACAAAATGGCTTCCAGCGAGGGGTGGGTGCCCGCGTGGGCCGAGTCGAAATTGCGAAAAAGGCAAGCCTTCCCCGGATCCGTCAGGGTAGGCGCAAGGCGGCCCAACACGTCAAACGTCGGCGCTTGGTAGAGCATGGGCTCGGCGCTCCAGGACTCCATCAAAAAAAACACCAGGTTCTTTTTGGCGGTGCCCATCGGCAGCGGATCGTGGTGGTAGAGCGCGGCCCGGACTTCGTCGTCCGACCCCACCGGCAAGCCCAGCACTTGGGCAGCGGCCTGCGGGGATTCGAACCCCATGGCTTTGAGGCCGACCAGCGGGTCCGACAAGTTTTGGGACTGGCCCCGGCTGTCCCATGCGTACTTGAGGGCGATGATGCCGTTGGGCACCATGTCGTTGAGGAACTGCGACGTCGTCACCGTCAAATGCTGGCGCTGCAGCGCCATCTGCCGCAAGGTGCCCTTGCCCGCAAACAACATGGCAAACAGCACCAGCACCACGACCAATAGCTTGGTCAAGACATGGCGTGTTTGCAGCAATGTGTCGGGCCGCATGCGCAGCACCAGATGGCGGTGCAGGGCGATGGCGGCCCAGGTCAGCGCGGCGGCCAGTACCAGCGTCCAGATGACCGGAAAATCGCGCCAGATGGTTTCCAGCACAGCGGCGGTGTCGTCCTCCACCAGCCCGAACACCAGAGAGTCGATCGGTGTTTTGTAAAAGCCGAAGTAATGCAGATTGACCAGCGAGGCCATCACAAATACGAAGGCCACCACCCCGGCGATGCGGGCCTGCACCTTGCCGGACACCCACGGCAAAAGCAAAAGCAACAGGAAACCTGCAATGGCGCTGACCTTGAGGTCAAAGCGCAAGCCTTGGACGACCACGGCCGTCAAGTCCGCTCCGGAGGCTTGGTAGCCCTGGGGCCAAAAATACGCCAACTGCCCCAGGCGGATCAGGCTGAGTGCCAGCACCAGTGGCACCACCAGCACCCAAGCGCGTAACAAGCCGCGCAGGGCGCCATGCAAAAGGGTTGTCAGGGTACGGGCAAAGGCGTTTTTCATTCAGTTCAGAACAAAGTGAGGCGATGTTTCACCGCAGGGCCACCCCCGGGTGAAACGCGGACCAAGCCCTACATTGTCTCAGCGAACAACTCCCGGCCTATGAGCATGCGGCGAATCTCACTGGTGCCAGCCCCGATTTCGTACAGCTTGGCGTCGCGCCACAGGCGGCCCAGGGGGTATTCGTTGATGTAACCGTTGCCGCCAAAGATCTGCACGCCCTCGCCGGCCATCCAGGTGGCCTTCTCGGCGGTCCACAGGATCACGGAGGCGCAGTCTTTGCGGACCTGGCGTACATGTTCGGCACCCAGCAGGTCCAGGTTCTTGGCCACGGTGTAGGCAAAGCTGCGGCCAGCCTGCAACACGGTGTACATGTCAGCCACCTTGCCCTGGATCAGCTGGAACTCGCCAATGCTTTGGCCAAACTGCTTGCGGTCGTGGATGTACGGGATCACGTTGTCCATCACCGATTGCATGATGCCCAGCGGGCCGCCGGTCAGCACCGCGCGTTCGTAGTCCAAGCCGCTCATCAGCACCTTGGCCCCGCCATTGACCGCGCCCAGCACGTTGGCTTGCGGCACTTCCACATTGTTGAACACCAGCTCGCCGGTGTGGCTGCCGCGCATGCCCAGCTTGTCCAGCTTTTGCGCAATGCTGAAGCCGGGCATGCCTTTTTCGATCAGGAAGGCAGTGACGCCGCGTGCGCCCAGCTCAGGCTCGCTCTTGGCGTAGACGACCAGCGTGTCCGCATCAGGGCCGTTGGTGATCCACATCTTGTTGCCATTGAGCAGGTAGTAGCCACCCTTATCTTCGGCTTTGAGTTTCATGCTCAAGACGTCGGAGCCAGCACCAGGTTCGCTCATCGCCAACGCGCCCACGTGCTCGCCACTGATCAGCTTGGGCAGGTATTTGGCGCGTTGTGCGTCCGTGCCGTTGCGCTTGATCTGATTCACGCACAGGTTGCTGTGCGCGCCGTAGCTCAGGCCCACAGAAGCCGATGCACGGGAGATCTCTTCCATCGCAATCATGTGGGCTAGGTAGCCCATGTTGGCGCCACCATATTCCTCGCCCACGGTGATGCCGAGCACGCCCAGGTCGCCCATCTTGCGCCACAGATCCATCGGGAACTGGTCATTGCGGTCGATCTCTGCTGCGCGTGGTGCAATCTCGGCTTGGGCGAATTCACGCACAGCGTCGCGCAAGGCGTCAATGTCTTCGCCGAGTTGGAAATTCAGTCCGGGCAAGTTGTTCATGGTGTCTCCTCGGGTTGGTATGGGGTGGACCGCTCAGATGGCAGTCTTTTTGGGTGTCTTGGTCGCCGGCTTGCCGGGTTTGGCCTCGCTGGCGGCCAGCAGGGCGCGGGCCTCACGCTGGTGCACTTTGATCTCGTCCAGGTTGGCCTGCAGCTCAGCCATCTGCTCTTCGACCTGCTTGCGATGCTCGGCCAGCACATCCAGAAACTTCTTGAGCTGGGCGCCCGTATCGCGTGGGCTGTCATACATCTCGATGATGTCGCGCGCCTCGGTCAGCGACAGGCCTAGGCGCTTGGCGCGCAGCGTGAGTTTGAGCCGGGTACGATCACGGCCGCTGTACACGCGATTGCGTCCACCCGGGCCTGTGCGCTCGGGCTGCAGCAGACCGAGGTCTTCGTAGAAGCGGATGGCGCGGGTGGTGAGGTCAAACTCGCGGGCCAGATCGCTGATGCTGTAGGTGGTGCTCATGGTGCGGTAATTGAAGCGACAGGCTGGCGGGTTGCACCTGCCTACAATGCCTCCAAGATTGACGTTTACGTAAACGTCAATTATGAAGCAAAACCCGGACATCCCATGAACGAGCTTGAACAGCGGTTGCATTACCCCTTGGGCGACGCCCTGCCCGAGAATGGGCGCTGCATCGAAGTGGCCCCGGGCATCAAGTGGATCCGCATGGCCCTGCCCTTTGCGCTGAACCATATCAACCTCTGGCTGCTGCGTGACGAGATGGACGGCGTAGCCGGCTGGAGCGTGGTGGACACCTGCATTCACCACGACGAGGCCAAATCGCAATGGGAAGCCATCTTTGCCCACGAGTTGGATGGCCTGCCCATCCTGCGCGTTTTCGTCACCCACATGCATCCCGACCACATTGGGTTGGCGCACTGGCTCTGCCAGCGCTGGAATGCACCGCTGTGGATCAGCGGGTTGGACTACCAGGTGGCTCGGCTAGCCTGCCTGGCGCCCGCGAGTTTTGGTGGCGGGCGTACCGCAGCCTTTTTTGCGCAACACGGGCTTAACGACGCTGAGACGCAGGGCAAGCTGCTGAACCGGCGCGACTACTTCACCACGCTGGTCCCCTCGGTGCCTGACGAGTACCACCGCCTGCTGGATGGCCAGACCGTGCACATCGGCGGCCATGCCTGGCGCTGCATCAGCGGCTACGGCCATGCCCCGGAACACATGGCGCTGTACTGCGAAGACCTGGGCGTGCTGATAGGCGGCGACATGATGCTGCCGCGCATCTCCACTAATGTGAGCGTCTATGAATCCGAGCCTGAGGCCAATGCCCTCGCACTCTTTCTGGACTCTATCGACAAGTTTCTGCCCCTGCCGGAATCCACACTGGTGCTGCCCGCCCACGGCAAGCCCTTCACGGGCCTACACGAACGGATCCGCCAGCTGCACGACCACCATCGCGCCCACTTGGACAAGGTGCTGGCGGCCTGCAACGCCCACCCCTGCAGTGCGGCCGATGTGATTCCCGTGCTGTTTACCCGTGCCATGGACTTTCACCAGACCACCTTTGCGCTGGGCGAAGCGGTGGCCCACCTGCACGCCCTCTGGTACGCCGACCGGCTGCAACGCACACGGGACGAAGATGGAGTGCTGCGGTTCTCCACGGCCAGCAAGTTTCCTGAATTACGCGAAGGTGCTACACCAAGGAAACCGCGTGCAAGCACGATGCGCTGACAACACCGCGCACAGATGCAAAAAGCACCCGAGGGTGCTTTTTTGCCCGCAACGTCTTGCTCAGTCTGCGGCCACCAGTGTCTGGATGGCGGGCACGCCATCAAATGCGTCCTGCGGCTTGGAGAAAGCAATGGCTTTGTTCACCCCGTCCTGCAGTTGCTTGGCCCAAGCCACGATCTTGTCGAAGGCTTTCTGCTTCCGAGGATCTGCAGCCACTGCGCTGGGCGTCCAGTCGCCGGCTACAGTACTCGGGAATCCCAGCTTTTCCAAGCTCAAGTACATCGACACGTCGTAGAGGCGCCAGCTGGACTGGGAATTACGTATCTTGAGATGCAACAAGGTGAAAGCTTTGTCGCCGATCTTGCCCTCCACAGGATCAATCAGAAGGCAGTTATCGTTGCGGCCAGCAGCCTTATTCAGCATGAACAAATGGGACTTGCTGGGGCTGCACAAATCGGCGGAAAAATACCCCTCTTCAGTCGCGGCGCTCAAGGAGGCAACCACTGCCATTTGGGCAAACAAACTATCTCCCTCTGGGCTCACCAACTGCAAATACGCAATGCGCGCATCCATGTTGTTGCTTTCCACCTTGTTGTCCAGTAAATACCAGTTGCGCCCCCCGGTGTAGAGCGGGTAGCCGCCCATGGTGGTGGCGCTGGGCACCTCCGCTAGACGCGCCAACTTGGCAGCCTTGCCGCCCGGGAACAAATCCTCTGCCCCCGCAACCTGCGCGAGCAGAGCCCCAAAAACGACGGCCGTACGTATCCAGTACTTCATTTTTCCTCCCTGTATTTGTGAATTGAAGCACACCGAATCTAGCAGACGAAGGAGCCTCTTTCGTCAATGTGCCGCTCACCACTTTGGGATGGCCGGGTCTTTCAGGCTGCTGCGCAGCTCCGCGTAGTCGGGCACCACAGATCGCACGGTGTCCCAGAAACGGTGGCTGTGGTCCATGACGCGCAGGTGGCTGAGTTCGTGGGCTACCACGTAGTCAATGACAGGCAAGCGGAAGTGGATGAGGCGCCAGTTCAGGCGGATGGAGCCATCGCTCTTGGCGCTGCCCCAGCGGGTACCCGCGTTGCTCAGGCTCAGCTTGGACCAGCGCACCTGCAGCTGTGGCGCAAAGTGGTCCAGCCGCTGCACAAACAAAGCTTTGGCTTGGCGCATGAGCCAGGCCTGGACGGCGTCGCGGATCTGCTCCGGCGCGGCGGTCTGCGGCAGGGCCACGCGCAGCGACCGGACGCCCAAGGCGTCGGGCTCTGCATCCAGCTGCGCCCCCTTGGCGGCAAAACCATGGCCAGCATCGAGGGCAATGCGCACAGGCTGGCCCAGATAGGGGAACTCGGCTCCGTCACGCCATACCACCTGGGTTTCCTGCTGCCGGGTCTGGCGCTCACGCACCTCGGCCAGCTTGCGCAGGATCCAATCGGCTTTCTCCTGCAAGGCGGCGTCCACTTCATACAAGGGTGTCCAGCGCGGCGCACGCACGCTCAGGCCATCGGGCCCGACCATGAAACCAATGGTGCGGCGCTTGCCCCGCGCAAAGGCGTAGGCCACCACGGCCCCGTCCAGCCGCACCTCGCGGTTGGCCTTGGGGTGGGCATAGTGCGCAGGCGCGATAGCCTGTTGCAGCGGTTGCCCCGCGACATAGGGCTCACCAGGCGGCAAAGCCGCTATCTTTTCAGGAGCTGCTTGCGCAGATTTCACGCTGCCTGGAGCCTCAAAAGGCTCAAAAAGGTCCAGCGTGTAACGCAGCAGGGAACGCATGGTAGCGGGAAGACTACCGGACGGGCGGATAGGCCCCGGGGTCCAGACGGCGCATTTCGGCCTCGATCCAGGCTTGCACCTCGTCCATCAGCTCTTTGGGCTCACGTCCCTCGCTGGGAATAGGTTTACCGATCGACACCTCGACCACGCCCGGCGTCTTGATGAAGGCCTTGCGCGGCCAGCATTTGGCACTGGTCACGGCCACCGGAATGACGGGCGCGCCCGTGGCCACGGCCAGACGGGTACCGCCCAGCTTGTAGGTGCCGGTTTGCCCGCGCGGAATGCGCGTGCCCTCGGGAAACATGATCACCCAGATGCCCTGTGCCAACAGGCGCTTGCCCTGCTCCACCACCTTGGCAAAGGACTCGGCGCGCTGGCTGCGGTCGATGTGGATCATGTCCAGCCGGCCCATGGCCCAGCCGAAAAAGGGCACGTAGAGCAGCTCCTTCTTGAACACATAGGCCAGCGGATGTGGCATCAGCGTGGGCATCAAAAAGGTTTCGAAGGTGGACTGGTGCTTGACGAGCAGGATGGCCGGTGCAGTGTCGCCGGTAGGCAGGTTCTCCCAGCCGATCACATGGGTCCGAATCCCCAGCAGCACGCGCGCACCGCCAATGGCCCAGCCGAGCCACCGCACCGCCATCCACCACAGCCGTTTGCCACGGATGCGCAAGGACGCCACCAACATGATGATGCCCCAGGGCATCACGGTGACCAGCATCCACAGCATGTGCAGGCATGAACGCAGCACTGCCATCAACCAGTTGGGGCGCTTTTGCAGTGGCACCACGGGGGGCATGCCGCTCATGCTTGCGCCACCAGATAGTCAGCAAACGCGGCCAGATCCTCGTGCACTATGGTGCCGGTCGGAAAGGTCTCGGGTAACTCACGCCCCCTGTAGGCTGCCGCCTTGCCCGTCAGCACCAGGTGCGGCACACAGCCTACCGCCGCACCGGCAATCAGGTCACGCGCCGAATCACCGACGGCGGGCATGCCCCGGAGATCCACACCAAAGCGCTCACCAATCTGCTCAAAGAGGCCCGGCTCGGGCTTGCGGCAGCGACAGTTGTCATCGGGTGCGTGGGGGCAGAAAAAAATCGCATCCACCTTGCCCCCCACGGCGGCCAGCATGGTCTGCATCTTGGCGTGCATGGCGTTGAGCGCCACCACGTCAAACAGCCCCCGACCCAGACCGCTCTGGTTGGTCGCCACCACCACATGCCAGCCCGCATGGTTGAGCTTGGCAATCGCCTCCAGCGCGCCGGGCAGCGGCCGCCACTCGTTCGGCGATTTGACGAACTCCGCGCTGTCGATGTTGATGGTGCCGTCGCGGTCAAGGATGCAGAGCTTCATGGTGGAAACGCTCCGGGGGGGTCAGGCAGCCAACTTGGACAGATCGGCCACGCGGTTCATCGCCACTTGGAGGCTTTTGAGCAGGCCCAATCGGTTCAATCGCAGATCCATTTGCTCGGCGTTCACCATGACGTCTTCGAAAAAGGCATCCACAGGGGTTCGGAGCGCAGCCAGCGACTGCAATGACGCCGTGTAATCACCCGCTTTCCATTGGCTTTGGGCCTTGGGAAGCACGGCTTGCATCGCGGCGAACAGCGCTTTTTCCGCAGCCTCTTGCAACAAGACTTCACTCACATGCGCATCCACATCGTCCGTCTTTTTCAGGATGTTGCTGATACGTTTGTTGGCGGCCGCCAACGCGGGGCTTTCCGGCAGGGCTGCGAAGGCACGCACTGCCGTGAGGCGTTTGGCCACATCACCCAAGCGTTGGGGTTTCAGGGCCAGCACAGCATCCACCTCTTGCGCGCTGTAGCTTTGCTCGCGCAAAGAGCCGGCGAGGCGGTCATAGATGAATTCGACCAGGGAATCCTGCGCATGGCTGATCTTCTCGCCAAAGGCGGGTGCCGCGGCCTGAACCAAGGCAGCCACATCCAGCGGTAGGTCTTTTTCCACCAGCATGCGAATCACACCCAGCGCATGGCGACGCAGCGCAAATGGGTCTTTGTCGCCGGTGGGCAAATTGCCGATGCCGAACATGCCAACCAGCGTCTCCAGTTTGTCGGCCAATGCCACTACCACGCCCACCTCATTGCGCGGCAAGGCGTCCCCCGCAAAGCGGGGCTTGTAGTGGTCTTCAATCGCGTGGGCAACCGTAGCGGGTAGGCCATCGTTGAGCGCGTAGTAGCCCCCCATGATGCCCTGCAGCTCGGGGAACTCTCCCACCATGTCGGTCACCAAGTCGGTCTTGGCCAGCTGCGCGGCCAAGTCGGCCTGCGCCACCAGCGTGGCGTCGCCCAGCTGGGCGGCAATCGCCTTGGCAATGGCGCGCACGCGCTCCACGCGCTCGCCCTGGGTGCCCAGCTTGTTGTGGTAGACCACTTTGCCCAGCGCTTCCACGCGTGAGGCCAAGGTTTTCTTGCGGTCTTGGTCAAAGAAGAACTTCGCATCCGCCAAGCGCGGGCGCACCACGCGCTCGTTGCCGCCGATCACAAAGCTCGCGTCATCGGGGTTGATGTTGCTGACCACCAGGAACTTGTTGGTGAGCTTGTCGTTGGCGTCCAGCAGCGGGAAGTACTTCTGGTTGGCCTTCATGGTCAGAATCAGACACTCCTGCGGCACGTCGAGGAATTGCTTCTCGAACTCGCAGATCAGCACATTGGGGCGCTCCACCAGCGCGGTCACTTCGTCCAGCAGTGCATCGTCCTCAATCGGCTTGCAGCCGCCGCCCACTTTGGCCGCCGCCGCAGCCAGCTGGCGCGCGATCTCGGCACGGCGTTCGGCAAAGCTGGCGATCACCGCACCGTCCATGGCCAGCAAGGCGGCGTAGGCGTCCGCATCGGGCACCACCACAGGCGACACGGCCGCTTCAAAGCGGTGGCCTTGGGTGCTGTTGCCTGCGCTCAGGCCCAGCGCCTGCACCGGCACCACGTCAGCACCATGCAGCGCCACCAGACCGTGTGCAGGGCGCACAAAGCTCACACTGCTCCAGCCCGGCAGCTCGCAGCCGCTTTCCAGCTGGTAGCTCATGACCTTGGGGATGGGCAACTTGGCAATGGAATCTTCCAACGCTTTTTGCAGGCCAATGGCCAAAGTTACGCCGGTGACGGTGCTCTCAAAGAACAGCGCTTCGGCCTTGCCGTCGGGTGCGCGCTTGAGGCCGGCAACCGCCGATGCGTCGGCGCCCAGCGCCTGCATCTTCTTCAGCAGAGCAGGCGTAGCGTTGCCAGCGGCATCCAGGCCCACGGCGACGGGCATCAGCTTTTGCGACACGGCTTTGTCCGCAGCCTGGGCCGCCACTGCCGTGACATGCACTGCCAAGCGGCGGGGGGAGGCAAAGTGGGTGACTGCCGCATCGGCCGCTGCCAGGCCTTGGGCCTTGAGCGAGTCAGCCAGCACGGACGAAAACGCTTCGCCCAGTTTTTTCAGTGCCTTGGGGGGCAGCTCTTCAACAAACAGTTCAACAAGAAGGTTTTTGGTAGTCATCGTCATGTCTCTCACGCGGCCTTCTTGTCGGTCTTCGTCATCTGTTCCACCCATTCGCGCGGCGCCATGGGGAAGCCCAGACGCTCACGGCTCTCGTAATAGCTCTGCGCCACGCTGCGGGCCAGGTTGCGGATGCGGCCGATATAGGCCGCACGCTCCGTCACGCTGATGGCACCACGTGCATCCAGCAGGTTGAAGCTGTGCGCGCTTTTGAGCACCTGCTCGTACGCGGGCAGCGCGAGCTGTTGCTCCATCAAATGTTTGGCTTGCTTTTCGTGTGCATTGAAGGCGGTGAACAGGAAGTCGGCGTCACTGTGCTCGAAGTTATAGGTGGACTGCTCCACCTCGTTCTGCTTGTAGACATCGCCGTAGCTCAGGCCTTCGGTCCAAGTCAGGTTGTAGACGTTGTCCACGCCTTGCAGGTACATAGCCAGGCGCTCCAGGCCGTAGGTGATCTCGCCGGTCGCGGGCTTGCAATCAATGCCCCCCACTTGCTGGAAGTAGGTGAACTGCGTGACCTCCATGCCGTTCAACCAGACTTCCCAGCCCAGACCCCAGGCGCCCAGGGTGGGGTTTTCCCAGTCGTCTTCGACAAAACGGATGTCGTTCTTCTTCAGGTCAAAACCCAGCGCCTCGAGCGAGCCAAGGTACAACTCCAGGATGTTGGCTGGCGCAGGCTTGAGCACCACCTGATACTGGTAGTAGTGCTGCAAGCGGTTGGGGTTCTCGCCATAGCGGCCGTCTTTCGGGCGGCGGCTGGGCTGCACGTAGGCGGCCTTCCAGGGCTCGGGGCCGATAGCGCGCAAAAAAGTGGCGGTGTGCGAGGTGCCGGCGCCCACTTCCATGTCATAGGGTTGCAACAGGGCACAACCCTGGTCAGCCCAATAGGACTGCAGTTTCAAAATGATTTGCTGAAAAGTAAGCATGGTGCGTGGGCCGGTGCGCGCGGGGCGCCGCGGCAAGAACGTTCGTTCGAGTAAACCCCGCATTTTACGGGGCTGCAAGCCCTTAGCGTGCGCGACGACCCAAGCCCCAAGCCATGGCGGCCACCAGCATGCACAGCACCCACAAAGGCCAGAGGCCAAAGCGTGACGCCCACCAGGCAAACGGGGTCACCCCGGTACGGCCCTGGACCTCGCCTACCAACACACCCCGGGTGCGAGCCGGCAGGATTTTTTGCACCACGGCGTGGTGGTCCAGAATGGCAGTGGCGCCGGTGTTAGTGGCGCGGACAAAGGGCCGCTGGAATTCCAGAGCCCGGGCGCGCGAGATATTCAGGTGTTGGTCCAGCGCAATCGAATCGTTGAACCAGCCCAGATTGCTCACATTGGCAAACACGGTGGGCGCCTGGGCTGCATCGTTGAAACGGCTGGCCAGTTCTTCACCGTACAGGTCTTCGTAGCAAATATTGGGCGCTACCCTCTCACCGGCTACCTGCAGCGAGGGCTGACCCAGTGGCCCGCGATTGAAGTCCCCCAGCGGGATGTTCATCATGCGGGTGAACCATTTGAATAGGGGGGGAATGAATTCACCGAAGGGCACCAGATGATGCTTGTCATAGCGCCAAGGCTCTGGCTGCCCGGGTGCCAAGCCCAGTACCGAATTGGTATACCCCATCGCGTAGCTTCCCAGCGGGATGCCAAGGAGAGCCGTAGTGTTGCCGCTGGCAAAGCGTTGTTGCAGGGCCTGCCAGTAGCCTTCAGGCAGCTGCTGGGGCAACAACGGGACCGCAGTTTCGGGCGCCACAACCAATGCGGTGCTGCTCGCATGCAGTTGTTGCCCGTACCACTGCAGAGCCAAGGGCACGCCACTGCCAGTTTCGAACTTTTCGTCCTGGGGGATATTGCCCTGCAGCAGCGTGACACTCAGGGTGCCCGTGGGTTGCGTCCAGTGACTCCACGCAGAGGGGGCTATCCATGGCAGGCCCAACAGCGCTGCCAAGCCCAGCGCGGGGGCTATGCCCTTGCCCCCCAGCAGCGCCAAGGCGGCCGCACCAAATGCCGCCAGCGCGCCCACGCCGTAGCTACCAACCCAAGGCAGATACCAACCCAAGGGGCCGTCCAGGTGTGCATAACCCACCGCGCCCCAGCCAAACCCAGTGAGCCAAGTTCCCCGGGCCAGTTCCGCCATGGTCCACATTGCGGCAAAGCCAGCCGCCAACACGGTGGCGCTGGCATGCCGCCAGCGCCAGAAAACGATGCCCACGAGGGCGTAATACATGCCCAACGCGGCGGCCAAAGCAACGATGGCCACGACCGCCAGCACGGCGGGCAAGCCACCGTAGGTGTGCAATGCAATGAACAGCCACCAAAACGTCGTACTAAGCCATACGGTGGCAAACGCCCAGGACAAGCCTGCTGCAGCACGCGCACTGGGGGATCGCAACAGCGCCGCAATGAAGACGCCTTGGGCAAGCAGTTGTAGCCACCACAGGGTGGCGCCGCGCTCAAAGAAAGCATCAAAAGGCCATGCGACCCCCACAGATTGTGCGCAAGCCGCTATCAATGCAATAGCAATCTGCATTCTTGGCAGGGGCGCGGCAAGCCCCTTTGGCTGGAGAGTTACGCGTGCAGTCACGCCGCAGAGGCGTCTACAGCGGGGGACACCTTGAACCACTTCACGGCACCGCCTTTGGTATGCAGGACCACAAAGTCCAAACCGCCCAGGCTGTGGCGCTCGCCCCGCTTGGGGACGTGCCCCATTTCGTGGGCAATCAAACCGCCAATGGTGTCGAAATGGTCTTCAGGGTCTGATCCGGCCAAGGCGACGGAAAAAGCATCATTCACACGCTCCAGCGGAGTATCCCCACTGACTCGGTAGGTGCGGTCGGCCAGCGCGAAAATGTCGCCTTCGTCTTCAGGGATGTCGAATTCGTCTTCAATCTCCCCTACGATCTGCTCCAGCACATCCTCGATCGTGATCAGGCCGGCCACACGGCCGAATTCGTCGATAACGATGGCCAAGTGGTTGCGATTGCCGCGAAATTCACGCAGCAGGTCATTCAAGCCTTTGGATTCGGGAACAAACGCTGCGGGGCGCAGCAGGGCACGGATATTGAGCTCCGGCGCGCGTTGGAGCTTAAGCAAATCCTTGGCCATCAGGATGCCAATGATGTTTTCACGCTCGCCATCAAACACCGGGAACCGCGAGTGTGCCGTATCGATGACCGTGTGCATGAGGCTGTCCAGAGGCTCCTGGATGTTTAGCAGATCCATGCGCGTGGCGGGCACCATCACGTCGCCAGCCGTCATGTCAGCCATGCGAATCACGCCCTCCAGCATGACGCGCGATTCAGCACCGATGATGTTGTTGTCTTCCGCTTCCGCCAAAGTCTCTATGAGCTCGGCCGTTGAATCCGGTCCGGGGTGGATGAATTCAGCCAGTTTTTGCAGAAAGGTGCGCTTGTCTTCTTTTTCGGACAGGCGCGCAGGATGAGGATCGGACACTCGATTGGGGCAGATGACTGCCGTGGTTGCGAAGCGCTAAGGATAGCGGATTTGAAAGTCAGGGAGAACTGCGTTGGTTGGCGTCGATGGTGTCCCGGCGAATGGCCTGCACATCCGCCAAAAAACTCCAAAAGTTTTTGGCCTGTGACTTGAGCCGGTAATCGGTCAACGCAACCTGTTCTTCAATCAATTCGGTAACTCGCGAGTCCAGCGTTGGCGCTGGCAAACGCAGATAGGCCTCAGACTCAGTACCATCCCGCTCTACGGTTGCGCCGGCGTTGCGGGCAATTTTGAGCATTGCGGCGTTCTCACTCAGCGCATGGATAAACATCACACTCACGCCGTCGTTGCGAGCGTGCATCGCGGCCCGATCAAACAGACGCGCGCCGTAACCTCGCCCGCGCGCACTGGGCAGCACAGAAACACCAAATTCTGCGCAATCGTCAGGCTGCTTGTCCTTGGCGTAAGCCAAGTGCGCTACGGCAATCAACGCGAGCTTACGGTTGTAAATGCCAAATATTTCATCACGTTCAAAATCCAGCGATTCGACATAGCGGCGGATTTGCTCGTCTTGCGCAGAATGGCCAAATCGCAAGTAGCGGTCATGGGGGGTCAGCGCTATCAAATGCTGGGCGATACGCTCACGATGATTTTCGCCCAAGGACCGAATGGGGACCAAGGCCGGCGCAGATCGTTCTATAAGCTCTGATTTCCGCTCTAGCGGCGGACGCAAGAACTCTCGCCCAGCCTCCAGCGAAGCCCTGATCAGAGTTTTGGTATCCAACATTCCATCACTATAAGGGTTTTTACCTAGTCACATCACCCCAATCACGCTTCCCCTGCATTCTCTGCTGGTCTTTGCCGCAGCGTGTATCGTGTTGCATTAACTTGCTCATTGCCTAGGTATGGATGCCGCAGCCCAGATTCGCGATTCATTGCGCAACGTCACACGCTTGCGCGAGCAAGCGCACGCAACTCCAGACCTACAGAGGGCATTGCAACACGTCAAACAGTTGCAAGCGCGCCGGTTTGCAGGTACCTATTACGATTTGCTACAGTCACCCAGCTTCGCGGCACCCACCCGGTTCTTTCTCGAAGAACTCTACGGAGCACGTGATTTCTCAGATCGAGACGCCCAATTCGCTCGCATCGCAGGCGCCTTGCAAACGTTTTTTCCCAAACAGGTCGTAAACACCGCAATCGCATTGGCAGAGCTGCATGCCCTCACGGAAGCGCTGGACTTTGAGATGGCACAGCAATACCTCACACTAGGGCACCAAGTGACAGAGCTGGGCTTGGACAGCAGGCGCTACTTGCTTTGCTGGCGCAATGTCGCGAACCCACAACTTCGCTTGGGTCAATTACATTCTGTTCTGGAGATTGGAAGAGAGCTTGACAAGCTGACACGCACCAAAGGCTTGAGGATGACATTACGCATGATGCGCGGCCCGGCCAAAGCTGCAGGGCTCCAGGCTTTACAAACCTTTCTGGAGGTCGGGTTTGATACTTTTGCAAGCATGGGGGGCGCAGGCGCAGAAAGCGAGGTGTTCTTAAACACCATCCGCGAGCGTGAAAGTGCGTGGATCAACGTGCTCTTTAGCGCGCCCGACATGAAGTGCGAAACAGAACTTCAAGTGTGTTTAGCGAGCGACGTCCCCCCGTATTTGAGTAGCAAATGATGTTGGAGTCCAATCCCATACGACAGGAGATTGGACGTGAAGAAGAGATTTACCGAAGAACAAATCATTGGCTTCCTGCGTGAAGCCGAAGCGGGCCTGGCGGTCGCCGAGCTGTGCCGCAGGCACGGCTCCTCAGAGGCTAGCTATTACCTGTGGCGCAGCAAATTCGGCGGCATGAACGTGTCTGACGCCAAGCGCTTGAAGGAGCTGGAGGCGGAGAACGGGCGACTCAAGCGATTGCTGGCCGAGGCGATGTTGGAGAACGAGGTGACGAAAGAAGCCTTGAGAAAAAAGTGGAGAGCGCACCGGCCAGACGTGAACTGGTGCGCCATATGGTCAGTCATGGGTTGAGCGAACGCCGTTGCTTGCGTGTTGTCGGCATGAGTGCCAGCGCCTACCGCTATGAACCTGCCCAGGACCGCAATTGCGCACTCAAGGAAAAGATCATCGCCTTGGCACAGCGCCATCGCCGCTACGGCGCTGGCATGATCTATCTGAAGCTTCGCCAAGCCGATGAACTCGTCAACCATAAGCGCGTAGGCCGTCTGTATACCGAAGCAGGCCTGCAGGTGAAGAAGCGCAGGCGCAAGAAGATCCCGATTGCCGACCGGCATCCCTTGGAACGGCCAAGCGCAGCCAACCAGGTATGGTCTATGGACTTCGTGTTCGACCGAACGGCCGAGGGACGCCGCATCAAGAACCTGACGGTGGTGAATGACGCAACCCATGAGGCCGTGGCGATCGTGACGGAGCGTGCATTGGGCGGGAATCAGCCCGTACGCATCCTGGAACAACTGAGCACCACGCGAGGCTTACCCAAAGCGATCAGGACCGACAACGGCAAAGAGTTCTGCAGCCGGGCCATGCTGACATGGGCCCATGCACGGGGTGTTCAGTTATTTCTGATCGAACCGGGCAAACCCAACCAGAACGCCTATATCGAATCATTCAACGGGCGATTCCGCGATGAATGTCTGAATGAACACTGGTTCACCAGTCTGCCGCATGCCCGTGTGATCGTTGAAGCATGGAGGAAGGAATACAACGAGGAGAGGCCGAAGAGATCACTGGGTGGCCTGACACCGGCAGCCTACGCCAAGACACTTATCCAAAAGCAGTTAAATTAACCCCGGACTCCAAACCCAAGTGCTACTGAAACTAGGGGGACGTCGCGAGGGCAACATAGGAAGCGCGATATCATCGTGCGCCTAGGATTGGAGGTCGCGGCAGCAAATCTAAAACTAACAGGCAAAAAAAAGCCCCACCTGATCAGGCGGGGCTTTTCTCACTGTAATAGCCTGACGATGACCTACTTTCACACGGGGA
>NZ_NOXW01000021.1 GCF_002251855.1 Rhodoferax sp. TH121 | reverse complement strand
CGACGGGGCGAGGGGCTGGGGGAGTGGGTGTTAAAAAAGCGATGCAACAACAGCAAAAAACAGCTGAAGAAGAAACCCCATCAAGCCCCGATATTGCATTCCCGCCGCAACAAAGCCACCGCATCGTTGAACGTGTAGTCGTGGTCACTCTCCAGCGTAGGCCGTGCGTCCTCGATGAAGTTGTCCCACAAACTCGCGAAATCGTCCTGGTGCTGGACCGGTGCATGCTCCGCAATGAACTGACGCGGCAGTTCAGGCTGGAGACCAGATTTGCGTATCTTGCGCACCAGGGTGGCGGCCGCCTTTTCTGTGAGCAAGGTTTTGGGGGTGCTGCCTGCTGCCATACACAGGAACAGGGTCAGCAGCGAGCTTTCATCGTCGTTGCCGCCTGTCGCCTTTTCCCACGCCTTGCTGGTGGCGCGCTCAAAGTGGTCCACTTCGGCCAGCGCATCTTCGAGCCAGAAATAGCGACCCATGAAAGCCGGGGTCTGGTCAAACAGTTTGCGCGCGGGAACGGTGGACTCCAGCCATTTGGGCGCATCCTGCAGGAGGGACTGGCGCACGGCTTCCACCACCTCTGTGTATTCGGCCGGCAGCGCTTTGGGCAGCGGGATCTTGAACTTCTCAGTCTGGCCCACAAACTTTTTGCGCAAGGCCAGCACCATTTTTTCGAACAGCACCCAGTCGGGCATCTCGGTGCGTTTGAGCGCCATGGCCAGCAGGCTGGTGCGAATCACTGCCTCCGCATCCTTGCCGGCTTCTTCCAGCGCGTCTTCGTCTACCCCCAGCTGCTGCGCCATCCAGATGGCGGCATCCACCACGGCTGCAACACGGCTGCGGCTGGCTAGCTCGGCCTGGTAGTCGGGCAGGCTGCGCAGCGCCCATTTGGCCAGCAGGGGAATGTGCTCGTCGCGGAAGCCACTGCGCTCGTTCATGCCGAAGTGTGTGGTCTGCGGCATGGCAATCAGGGCTTTGAGCATGTCAGAGCCGCCCTTGGAGCGTGAGAGGAAGCTGTGGTCGCGCAACGACTCGGCGGCGCGCTGGAGGTCGCCGCCACTACTATGTTCCAAATACAAGCTCACAAGGTTGACCATGCGGTCGCGCGCAATCTCGAGTTCCGGGCGGAGGAACTCGGTGCCGAAGTAGCGCGCAATCTGCACTATGCCTTTGGGGGCCTCGGTGCACATGGCCTCACGTTTGGCTGCATCGATCAATCCGTGCTGCACTCCATAGGCCAGCGCCTTCTCAAAGAAGGGGCGGGCGTCGTACAGGGAAACAGCTTGTGGTGCAGCAGACATGGTCAGATGGCAGATTCTTCGTCGTCGTCTTCGCGGGCGGCCGGTGTGGCTTTGCCCCGGTCGGTGTCACCGGTCTCCACTTTGCCATCGTCTTCCTCGGTCTCTTCCTCTTCGTCCAGACCCAGATCATGCGCGCGCGCCTTGGCGCGCAGCACCAGCAGCATTTCGATGAAAAGGTCGGGCAGCTCATGGCGCAGGGTCCAGGCCATCTGCATCCAGTCCTGGTCGGCGACTTCGTCCAGATCCACGCGCGGGCGCACGTAGGCAGACTGGTACAGCGCCTGCTCGGACAACATTTCGCCGTCATCTTCGACCGTGTCAAAGACACCGCTGCGTGCAAAAGCTTCCACGCGGCTCCACTTTTCGGTGAAGTAGTCGGCCAGCGCTTCGCTGCCGCCCTCCAAGTCGCCAATGGCGGTCAGAAATTCGATGGCGTCGGCCGAATCATCGCGAAAGATGACCGAGTTCATCATGCCGCGCAGATGGGTGCGGGTCAGGTCCTTGTATTGCTTTTCGATGACCACCGCATGGGCAAACTGCTGGGGCGTGATCAGCAGGTTGACGATGGATTCCTTGGAATCGTCGTACTCGCGGATCACGGCCAGGATGTCCTTGGGGGGCAGCTGCTCCAGCACCACCATCAGGGCGCCATCACCCTCGCTATCGGCCAGTTCGGTAAGCACGGATTCGGCGCCCACGATGTCGCCGGCGGCGATGAGGGCTTGGGTTTTTTCAATCAGGGCAAGTTGGGACATCGTGTTCTCAGCTCAATCAGTCTTTGTGGTCAAAGCCTTGTTCCACCATCCAGGCGGCGCCTTCTTCCTCGCGCACACGGGCTTCGCGTTCGTCTTCGTCCAAGCCCTCTTCATCTTGATGGTCAACGTCCGAGTCTTCATGGTCATCGTCGTCCTCGCTGTGCGCTGCCGTTCGGCTGTCAGGGCGACCGTACATGTACTCCAGCGCCGCCGCCACCGACATGAACCAAGCGCCAGCCGGCTGCTGCAACACCTGGCTGACCAAGGGGCGGGCTGCCGGTAGTACTTCCACTGTGTCGCAGACACTGTCCCAATCGGGCAGGTCTTCCGATTCGTGGGAGAGCAGGTGGTTCATGGCTGCTGTGGACTTGAAGCGAAAGGACTGGTGAAACACCACGGCCACCATCTCAGGACTCAGCTCCAGCATGCTGAGCAAGAAGCCCAGTTCCTTGCGGCGCTCAGCCAGCTTTTTGGGCAGCATGTGCTTGCCCTCGGAGTCGGAGGCCAGGTCATCGATCTCGGCCTCGTAGGCGCTACGCAGGTGCTGGAAAAACGGAGAAATGCTCATGCGGATTGTGTGCTCAAAGAATGCGGGTGAAGTAGGTGTTCCAGATCTCACGTGCGGTGTCGATCGGGCTGTCCAGCAGGCCACGGCGGCGGTTGTCGTCGTAGGCCTGGCGTTTGCTGTCATCCGACAGCGTGTCATAGGCTTCTTGCACTTCACGAAAGCGCAGAGCCGCATCCGCAGCCGGGTTGCGGTCCGGGTGGTACAGCGCAGCCTTTTGGCGGAATGCCTTCTTGATATCGGCCAGCGTGGCAGCGCTGTTGAGCCCGAGGGCAGCGTAGTGGTCTTTCATGCAGCGGCTTTCATGGAAGCGCATTGTGGCGGACAAAGAAAAAACCCCGCTACTGAAAAAGTAGCAGGGTTTTTTGCACCCTTGCGGGATTTTTTGGCTCCTCAACCTGGGCTCGAACCAGGGACCTACGGATTAACAGTCCGGCGCTCTACCGACTGAGCTATTGAGGAATGAAGCCTCAGATTATAGCGTGGTTTTTTCGGTGATTTGGAAAACACGCTAATTTTTTTAAAATCAGGCTATTTTTTTTCCGGCGTCTGCACACCGAGCAGCGCATGCAAGCGCGGACTCGTGGTGGTGTATTGCAACATGACTTTCTTCTCTGGAGAGATGAAGAGCATGGCGCCGTAGGCAGCGAGTGTAGCTTCATGGAAGCCGCACAAAATCAATTTCTTCTTGCCGGGGTAATTATTTATGTCCCCTACAGCAAAAATGCCGGGCACGCTGGTGCCAAAGGTCTCGGTGTTGACCTCCAGTTGTTTGCGTTCCATCGCCAAGCCCCAATCGGCCACCGGGCCCAGTTTGGGTGAGACGCCCAGAAATACCAGCAGTAGGTCCAAAGGCAGGGCGTGCGTGTCGCCGTCGGCATCGAGAATGTTCAGTGCCTGCAGCTGGTCCCCCTGTGCTTGCAGGCCGGTGATCTGGGCAGCCACAAAGCGCAGCACGCCGCTGGCACGCAGCGCTTGGACGCGAGCGATGGTGTCTGCTTGGGCTAGGAACACATCGCGCCGGTGCAGCAGCGTGACCGAAGCCGGGCGGTGGTGGTTGTCGGGTGCTAGGAGTTGCAGAACGCACTCCAGTGCCGCATCCCCGCCACCATGCACCACGACATGCCGCTTGGCCAAGCTATCCAGCGCTGGCATGTGGTAGTGCAGTTGGCGGCCTTCGAATGCGGTGGCACCTTCCACGGCCAGGCTGCGTGGCACAAAAGCCCCGACACCTGCGGCAATGAAAACAGTCTTGGCAAGAAAGCCTTGCCCGCGCGTGGTCTGTAGTGCAAAGCGGCCATCGCCCTGCTGCTGGAGTGTGGCCACCTGCTGCGCCAGATGCATCTGTGCGCCAAAGGGCGCAATTTGTTGCAGCAGGCTCTCGATGAGGCCGCGGCCCGTGGTGACCGGTACGGCGGGGATGTCGTAAATGGGTTTGTCGGCGTAGAGCTCGACGCACTGGCCACCCGCATAGGGCAGGGCGTCGATCACATGGGTGCGAACGTCGAGTAGGCCGAGCTGGAAGACCTGAAATAGGCCCACCGGCCCTGCTCCGATGACGACGGCATCAGCTTCAATGACGGGGGCCGCCATGCCGCGCGTCCGGCGCAATCAGCGCAACAGTTCCGACAGCTTGCCGGTCTTGTCTTTCCACTCTTCGGCTTCAGGCAGAGGCGCCTTGCGCTTGGTGATGCTCTTCCAGCCGGGCAGCTTGGCCAGGTCTGCGTTGAGTTGGATCATGTGCTGCTGGTCTTTGGGGGCGTCTTCTTCGGCGTAGATGGCGTTGACCGGGCACTCGGGGATGCAGACGGCACAGTCGATGCACTCATCGGGGTCGATGGTCAGAAAGTTGGGGCCTTCGCGGAAGCAATCCACGGGGCACACGTCCACGCAGTCGGTGTATTTGCACTTGATACAGGCTTCGGTGACGATGTGTGTCATGTTATTTGGCGGCTAGTAGTAGTAAATGTGGCAGCAAAGTGCCAAGCCCTTGATTTTATTGGGTTTTGAAGTCGCACCTGTAAACAGGGGCGACTCCTTTGCGTTGCGTCAACCCAGCAGCAGTGCGCCCGAGGTCTTGTGGCTGGCCGTGTCCACCAGAATCAGCGAGCCCAGCACCCGGCTTTGGGCATAGGGCAGGGCTGCAATCGGCTCCTGCAAGGACACTTCGATGTGGCCAATCGCGTTGGGCAGGATCTCGCCGGCGTCGTGTTCGGCCAGCGTGTTGATATCCAGGCTGTGCACGATGCGCTTGACCTTGGCCTTGATCCAGCGGTGCCCATGCAGCGCCAGGTACACGCGGCCGGCGACCAGTGGCTCGTCGTCCATCCAGGCCACGGTGGCCTTGATCTCGCGGGTGGTCTCAAAGTGGCTGGGCGCGTCGTTGGAGGCCAGAATCCAGTCGCCACGGGACACGTCGACCTCGCGGTCCAGCACCAGGCCGGCACCGTGGCCTGCGCCCAGGTCCTTGGGCACGCGGGCGTGGTTCAGCACCTGGGCGACCACGGCAGTTTTGCCGCTGGGCAGGATGGAGACGGTGTCACCGGGTTGCACGGTGCCTGTGGCTACACGGCCCCAGAACACACGGCGGCCCTTGCTGGTGTCGGCGGAGTCGTGGAATTTCTCGACCCACTGCACGGGGAAGGCGAAGGGGACGTTGGTCTCTGCTGCCGTTACGGGCAGGGTTTCCAGCAGCGCCAGCAGGCTGGGGCCGGTGTAGCCGCACCAGCCAGGGTTGGCCGTGACCACGTTGTGGCCCTTGAGCGCAGACATGGGGATGGTGGCGGTGATGGCAATGCCCGCTTGCGCGGCAAAGGCCTGCAGCGCCTCGGTGATCTTGGCGAAGGCCTTGGCAGCGTCGTCACCCAGGGCGTCCAGCTTGTTCACCGCGAAGATGATGCCGGGCACGCGCAGCAGGTTGACCAGCAGGCTGTGGCGGCGTGTCTGCGGCAGCAGGTCCACCAGTCCATCCACATTCCACTTGAGTTTGGTGGCGTCCACCAGCACTACTGCGGCGTGGGCGCTGCTGGCGGCAGTCACCATATTACGGGTGTACTGCTCATGGCCGGGCGCGTCGCCGATGATGAACTTGCGCGCGGGCGTGGCGAAGTAGCGGTAGGCCACGTCGATGGTGATGCCTTGCTCGCGCTCGGCGGAGAGGCCGTCGGTGAACAACGCTAGGTCGGCCTCGCCGCTCTTGGAGACGTTGGCCAGCTGGTCTTGCAGCACCGAGCGGCTGTCCACCAGCAAGCGGCCGATCAGCGTGCTTTTGCCATCGTCCACACTGCCGCAAGTGATGAAGCGCAGGGCAGATGAGGTGTCATTTGTGCTGCCAGCCGCTGTGGATTGTGCGGGGGCTGCTATCGTATTCGTAGCGGTCATCAGAAGTATCCGTCCTTTTTACGCTTCTCCATGGAAGCCTCAGAAGTCTTGTCGTCCATGCGGGTGGCGCCGCGCTCGCTCACGTCCGCCTGCAGTGTTTCGATCACGATATCAGCAGCGGTGGCGGCCAAGCTTTCCACCGGGCAGGTGCAGGTGATGTCGCCCACGGTGCGGAAGCGCACGTCGCGGCTTTCAATGGTTTCGCCCTCTTTGGCGGGGGTCAGGTCGGTCACCGGCACCAGGAGGCCCTTGCGCTCGACCACATCACGCTTGTGCGTGTAGTACAGGCTGGGCAGGGCGATCTTTTCGCGCTCGATGTACTGCCACACGTCCAGCTCCGTCCAGTTGCTGATGGGGAACACGCGGAAGTGTTCGCCGGGTTGAAGGCGGGTGTTGAACAGCGTCCACAGCTCGGGGCGCTGGGCCTTGGGTTGCCATTGTCCAAAGCTGTCACGGTGGCTGAAGATGCGCTCTTTGGCGCGGGCTTTTTCCTCGTCGCGGCGGGCACCGCCAATCAGCGCGTCAAAGCGGAACTCGTCGATGGCTTCGAGCAGCGTGACTGACTGGTGCACATTGCGGCTCTCGCCGGGGTGGGCCAGGCGCACGGTGCCGCGGGCCATGGAGTCTTCCACGCTGCGCACGATCAGTTCAGCCCCCAGTTCCTTGGCGCGGAAGTCGCGGAAGTCGGTCACTTCATGGAAGTTGTGGCCGGTATCGATCATCAGCAGCGGGTAGGGGATGCGGCCGACGCCGAACGCCTTCTCGGCGCACTTGAGCATGACCAGCGAGTCCTTGCCGCCCGAGAACAGCAGGGCGGGGCGCTCGAAGGCGGCTGCGACTTCGCGCAGGATGAAGATCGTCTCTTCTTCCAGCGCGTCCAGGTGCTGGTTCGAGAGGCGGTCGAAATGGGAGGTGTCTGTCATGGCGTTCATGCTTTGGCTTCTTCGTGTTTCACATGCAGGCCGCATTCCTTGGCGGCTTCGTCTTCCCACCACCAGCGGCCGGAGCGGAAGTCTTCACCCAGGCTGATGGCGCGTGTGCAGGGCTCGCAGCCAATGCTGGGGAAAAACTGGTCGTGCAACGGGTTGTAGTCCAGCTTGTTCGTTTGGATGTAGTGCCAGACATCGCCCCAGGTCCAATTGGCCAGGGGGTTGATCTTGGTGCGCTTTTCACTGGTGTCCACCAGCGGAACCTCGGCGCGTGCCCCTGATTGTTCCCGGCGCAGGCCGGTGATCCAGGCGTCCTTGCCCTTGAGGGCGCGGTCCAGTGGTTCCATCTTGCGGATGCCGCAGCAGGCCTTGCGCAGGTCAATGCTTTTGTACATCGCATCCTTGCCTTCGCGGTCCACAAACGCGATCACGGATTCCTGCACCGGTGTGTAGACGGTGACTGCAGCACGGCTGGACGCCTTGAAGCGCTCCAGCAGGTCCAGCGTTTCCTGGTGCAGGCGGCCGGTTTCCAGCACAAAGATGCCGATGTCCAGCTTCAGGCTGTTGATGAGGTGGCTGATCACCACGTCTTCAGCGCCCAAGCTGGAGGCCTGAGTCACCTTGGCGGTGCCACTGTCCTCACCGGCAAACTGCGCCGCAGCTTGCGACAGAACGGCCTGGGCCTCTGCCAGCTTGATGATGTAGTCGCCCGAGGGAGCCGCATTCCGTGCGATGGCGCTGCCAGCCGGCTGGGCCTGGGGCGCAAAGCGGCCGCTCAGGGAGGAGGTTTCTGCGCTCATGCGGCCGCCCCTTCTCGGGCGAACACAGGTTGCACGGTGACCGCATCGCCCTGGTAGAAGCCGCGGTAGCGGTCAAACTGGCGCTGGGCGAAGTCGATGTTCTGGTCGGCACGCAGGACGGCCACGTCAAAGCCGGTGCGTTCCATTTGCACCAGCTGGTCGATCAGCACGTCGCCCGTGGCGCGGATCTCTCCGGTGAAGCCCAGGCGGCGGCGCAACAGAAAGGCCTGGCTGTAGGCGCGTCCGTCGGTGAACTTGGGGAAGTGCAGGTCGATGCGGGTCACGCCCGTCAGGTCCAGCGTGCGGGGGTCATCAGTATTCGCAACTTCAAGGACTTTCTCGCCTTCAGCCCCGGTGGAATGTGCGCTAGCAGCTATTAATTTCATAGTGTTCTCTCTTTCTGCGTCCGGGGCTCAGGCTTCTTGTGCGTCTTTGGCGTATCCGTCGGCCTTGGGCATGGCGTGCAGGTCTTCTTTCTTGTCGGCCAGGCGGGCGCTGTTGGCGGCCGCCTTGAAGGTATCGAAGCCCACGCGCTTCACGCAGTCGATAAAGGTTTCGCTACCCAAACGGTGCTGGCGGAAGGTGTCGAGCAGGGCTTCGATGACGCCGGGCACTTCCAGCGCGGTGAAGGACGGGCCCACCACCTTGCCAGCGACGGCGGCACCACTCAGCGCGGAGCCGTCCGAGCCGCCCAGGGAGACCTGGTACCACTCCTTGCCGTCCTTGTCGACGCCCAGGATGCCGATGTGGCCGCTGTGGTGGTGGCCGCAGCTGTTGATGCAGCCGCTGATGTGCAGGTCGATCTCGCCCAGGTCGTGCAACTCGTCCATGTCCTGGTAGCGCTCGGTGATGGCAGCGGCAATCGGGATGGAGCGCGCATTGGCCAGCGCACAGAAGTCACCGCCGGGGCAGGCAATCATGTCGGTCAGCAGGCGCACATTGCTGCGCGCCAAACCGGCGTGGCTGGCGGCCACCCACAGGGCGGGCAGATCTTCCGCGCGCACCCAGGGCAGCAGCAGGTTCTGGTCATGCGTCACGCGCACTTCACCGGCGCTGAACTCGTCGGCCAGGGCGGCTGCGGTGTCCAGTTGGTCAGCGTCCGCGTCGCCAGGGGCCTGGCCTAGGCGCTTGTAGGACAGGGTGACGCAGCGCAGCGCGGGGTTCTTGTGCAGAGCCACGTTCTGTTGGAGCCAGCGGTCGTAGTCCTTTTGGCGTTCGGGCGGAATTGCTACAGTTTTGGTAGCTGCTTGCGCACGTTCTACGAGGGCTGGAGGCACAAAACATGCTGTAACGCGGTCCAGTTCGGCCTGCGGGATGGTGTGGGGGGCGCCGTCGCGGGTCAGGATTTCCTGGTACTCGGCTTCGACTTCGTCCACATAGCGCTGGCCCTCGGCCTTCACCAGGATCTTGATGCGGGCCTTGTAGAGGTTGTCGCGGCGGCCCCAGCGGTTGTAGACACGCACCACGGCTTCCAGGTAATTCATGATCTGGTTCCAGGGCAGGAACTCACGGATCACGGTGCCGGTGATGGGCGTGCGGCCCATGCCACCGCCCACCAGCACCTTGAAGCCCAGCTCGCCGGCGTCGTTCTTGATGAGGTGCAGGCCCACGTCATGCCAGCTCACGGCGGCGCGATCTTCCGTGGCGCCGGTGATGGCGATCTTGAACTTGCGCGGCAAGAAGGCGAACTCTGGGTGCAGCGTGCTCCACTGGCGCATGATTTCGGCAAAGGGGCGCGGATCGGCAATCTCGTCCGGCGCCACGCCGGCCAGCTCGTCGCTGGTGATGTTGCGGATGCAATTGCCGCTGGTTTGGATGCCGTGCATGTTTACGGTGGCCAGCAGGTCCATCACGTCGGCGCTCTTGACCAGGGGAATCCAGTTGAACTGCACGTTCTGGCGGGTGGTGAAGTGACCGTAGCCCACGGGCAGGTGGGTGGTGCCCCAGGTGGCCTGGGTGCCGATGGCCTTGTCGAACACCTCTTTGCTGGGGTGGTCGTATTCCCGGGCGATGCGGGCCAGGACACGCAACTGGGCGCTGGAGAGCTCGCCATACGGCACGGCCACGCGCAGCATGGGCGCGTAGCGCTGGATGTACCAGCCGTTTTGCAGGCGCAGGGGGCGGAATTCGTCGTCGCTCAGCGTGCCGGCCAGGTTGCGTTCCAGCTGGTCGCGGTGCTGGGCGGCACGGGCACGGACGAACTGGCGGTCAAATTCGGTGTATTGGTACATGGTCAGAGTGCGATGAGTTTCAGGCCCGCGTAGGCAAGAAGAAGGGAAAGCAAAGAACGAATGACGCGCTCGGGCGTTTTGAACATCAGGTGGGAGCCCACCCAGATGCCCGGAATGGAGCCCGCCAGCAGCTTGGCCAGCATGGGCCAGTCCACCGACCCCAGCGACGCATGGCCCATGCCGGCCACCAATGTCAGGGGGACGGCGTAGGCAATGTCCGCTGCCACGATGCGCGGCAAGGGGAGCAGGGGATAGAGCAGCATCAGCACGGTCACGCCAATGGCACCCGCACCGACGGACGTGAGTGTAACCAGCGTACCGATGAGCGCCCCAAACAGCAGCGGCAGGCTCCAGTGGCGGGGACGGGCGGCCGCAGCCTCCTGGCCGGCCGCAACCGCGGTGGGGGCGGTTTTGCCACGTAGGGCCTTGTAGAGCGTGGCGGCCGCCGTCATCAGCAGCGCACCGCCCAAGGTGGTGGTCATCAGGCGTTGCACCTCCGGGCTGGTAGCGCCCAGGGTGTGCAAGACATAGAGGGTGATCAGTGCGGCCGGGATGCTGCCCGCCGACAAATTGAGGACCACACGCCAGTCGATGTGTTTGGAGCGTGCCAGCTTGATGGTGCCGCCCATTTTGGTAAACGCCGCAAACAACAGGTCGGTGCCGACCGCCATATAGGGCTTGACGCCAAAGAAGAAAATCAAAATGGGCGTCATCAAGGAGCCACCGCCGACCCCGGTGAGCCCCACGATCAAGCCCACAAAGAAGCCCGCAAAAACAAACGCCACATCATGCATGGCAGCGAATGTAGGCGGGCGTGCTTAGCTTGAAAACTATTTTTTAGCTATGCCTATATGCCAATTGAGAATATGTAGACCGAAATGTTGGGATGTAGCGAGCAGACGCTTTACCATCAGCCCGCCAACGGCCCTCTGCGCCGCACGAGAAGGAGAACTCCATGGATTTGGATGCAGTCCCCAGTACCGCGGACCCAACGGGCTTGGTGGTCGTGGCGTCTGCCGAGGTATTGGCGCGGGTGCGCGATATGCTGGCTGCTGATTACCGGTTGCAGGTGGCCGCCACCCAAACCCAGGCTCTGGACATGGCCGCAGCGGCCACACCGGCAGAGTTGGTCGTGATGGACCTGGATGCGCAGTCATTCGCAGCCATGGCGCAGCAGACGGCTGCCGTGCAGGATGTGACCATTCTGGCCATGGCAGCACTGGCCGAAACCCGCGACTCCGACACCGGGAACCACCTGCGCCGCACCCAGCACTATGTGCGGGCATTGGCACGCAAGCTTTCCATACATCCGCGTTTCAGTGCGGTGCTTACCCCCAAAAACATCGGCATGATTTTCAAATCGGTGCCGCTGCACGACATCGGCAAGGTGTGCCTGCCTGACCGGGTGTTGCTCAAGCCGGGCAAATTGACAGAAGAAGAGTTCGAAATTATGAAGACCCACACCACCTTGGGCCGCGATGCGATCGTGCAGGCCGAGCAGGCGGTGGGGGTGGAGCTGGATTTTTTTATTTTTGCCAAGGAAATTGCCTATTCCCACCAGGAAAAGTGGGATGGTACGGGCTACCCGCAAGGGCTGGCGGGAGACGAGATCCCGGTATCGGCCCGCCTGATGGCGGTGGCGGATGTGTACGACGCGCTGATCAGCCGGCGGGTCTACAAAGCAGCCATGTCGCACGAGGATGCCGTGGCCATCATTGCCCAGACACGGGGACGCCACTTTGACCCCGATGTGGTGGATGCTTTTTTGGCGCTACAAGATACGTTTCACGCGATTGCCATCGCGTTTTCGGACACCGACGCCGATCTGGACAAAAAGGCGGCCTACCTGCAGACGGCACATTTCCAAGGCTGATTTTCAAGCCAAATCTGGCCTTGGGCCTCGTGGATACTGCGCAAGCAGCTTCTCTTTTGATAGCAAAAAAGAAGCGTCGCCGTGTCCGGTTTCAGTACTTCTTGCCGCGCAGTTCTTCCATGCGCTCGTTGAAGTAGCTCTCGACCGTGTAGCGCTCCGACAGCACCACCTCGCGGCGCGGGTGCAAGAAAAGTGGCAGCGAGATGCGTGATTTCTTGGCGCCTTCACCCGTGGGGTTGAGTACGCGGTGCACAGTGCTGGGGTAGTAATGGCCTGAGGCCTCTTGCAGCATGTCGCCAATGTTGACGATCAGCAGGCCAAAGTCGCAGGGCACATCGAACCAGGCGTTGTCCTTGCCCAGCACCTGCAGGCCAGGCTCGGTGGCCGCAGGCAGGATGGTCAGCAGGTTGATGTCGCCATGGGCGGCGGCACGTACGGCACCGGGTTCCTCGTCGCCACGCAGGGGCGGGTAGTGCAGCACGCGTAGCAGCGTGTGGTCGCTGCCTTCGATCATCTGGGGCAGCGGCATCGAATACCGTGCCTTCACCTCGGGTGGCGAGTTGTCTTCCACCCAGCCCAGCAAGGTCGCGGCCAGCTTGGCGCCCTGTGCGTAATACGCCTTGGCGTTGTTGCCCACCTCGGCGGGATAGCGACCCCAGGGGTAGATATGAAAGAACTCCTTGAGGTCTTTTTTGGTGTTGTTCTTGGCTGTCTCGGACACGCTGGGCGAGAAGTAGCCGTCGTGCTTGACCGGGTCATGGGCGTACTGGTGCTTGGCCTCGGTCTTGAAGAAAGCCAGCCATTCGGCGTAAATGCTTTCCACCAAGTCCTGGTTCAGCGGGTGGTTCTTCAGCACACCAAAGCCGGTATCGTGCAGGCTTTTGCAAAACTCTTGCGGCGCGGTTGGGCTGGTGAAGTCGACAACAGGTAAATGCATGGTGTTCCTTGCAGCGGTGTGGAATTACAGCCAGTTCGACATCAGGGTCTTGTCAATCAGCTGCAGTGCGGCCTCTGCCTTCAGGTTCAGGCAGACCTGGGTGTCGGGGACCTCATCGCCCCAGCCGGGTTGGGGGTAGAAGATGTCACGGCGACGCATCATGGTTTGCCCATTGGCAGGGCCGTCCAGCGCCACGCGAACGCGGCCTGCCTGGATGTCAAACAGCTCGGGATTGGTCAGCGCCACAAAAGCCAGGACATCGTGGCCGAAGCAGCCGTGGATCTTGGCCACATGGGGGTATATGCCGCTGTAGAAATCAGCGTAAAAGCTCACTGCGTGGTGCAGCACATCGGTAGCGACATGCTTGTGATGCTCAGCCACGCGTTTGAACAGCGCCAGCGGCACGATCAGCTGGTGCGTCACGTCCAAGCCCACCATGGTCAGCTTCCAGCCAGCGGTGAACACGAAGTCGGCCGAGTGGGGGTCGTTCCAGATATTGGCTTCGGCCACCGGGGAAACGTTGCCCGGCTCCATCACGGTACCGCCCATGATGATGACCTCTTGCAGCAATTGGGGCAGCTTGGGTTCGAGCTTGAGTGCGGTGGCCAGGTTGCCCAGTGGGCCCACGGCCACCAGGGTGATCTCGCCGGGGTGGGCGCGCGCCATGTCTACGATGAACTGGGCGGATGGGCGGGGGTCCAACACGCTGGTGGTGGGCACGCGGCTGGGCAGGTTGCCTAGGCCATCGGCGCCGTGGATGAAGTCGGGCGGCGTGCCGGGCGCCTTGAGCCAAGGCGTTTTGACGCCCAGGGTCACCGGGATTTTCTTGCCAGCGATTTCGGTCAGGTAGAGGCCGTTGGTGGCAGCTTGCTCCACCGTCACATTGCCAAATGTTGTGGTGATGCCCACCACGTCGATGCCGGGGTGTGCCAGCGCGTAGTACAGCGCCATGGCGTCATCCACGCCAGGGTCGGTGTCATAAATAACTTTGCGTGCGGGGGTGTTGCTCATAGGTGTCTCGCTTGAAAAATTGGGTTGAAAAAATCAGCTCAGGCCGCAGAAGGCGCGCAGGGCCTGTTCTGCCTGCGGCGATGTGGTGGGGTGCTGGGCCATGAAAGCCGTGACCTCCGCTGCCTCGGGGATGCTGGACTGGGCACCCCAGCGGGTGCACGCAATGGCGCTGGCTGCGCTGGCAAACTGCAAGGCGTCCGCCAAGGTCTTGCCCTGGCTCAAGGCCGCCACCAGGCTGCCGCAGAAGGTGTCGCCTGCACCCGTGGTGTCGACCGGCGTGATCGGGTAGGCGCCCTGCAGGGTAAAAGCGCCTTGCTGGCTGGCGCAGCTGCCGTGGTGCCCGAGAGTGACGACGACGGTGGGGACCTGGATGCGTTCCAGGCACTCGGCAATGCTGCCGGCGTGGCCAGACACGGTCGCCAATTCGCCTTCGTTCACCACCAGCACATCGATGTGGGCCAGCAAGTCGGCAGGCAGGTTTTGCGCCGGGGCTGCATTGAGCACCACTGTGACGCCTTGGGCTCGGGCGGCGCGCGCGTAGGCGCTTACCGTGTCCATGGGCGTTTCCAGCTGCAGCAGAAGGTGGGTGAAGCCCTTCAGGCTGGGCAGGTGTTCGGGGCGCAATTCGGCATTGGCGCCTGGGGCCACGGTGATGGCATTTTCGGCGTCGTCAGACACGCAAATGAATGCGGTACCCGTGGGGTGATCGGGCGTGCGCACGGTGTGCAGTTGCACGCCGGCCCCTTGTAGGGAGCTTTCGAGTGGAACGGCAAACGCATCCTGGCCTAAACCCAGCAGCATGTGCGTTGGGGCAGCACCGGCGCGGGCACTAGCCACCGCCTGGTTGGCGCCCTTGCCGCCAGGAAACGTTTTGAAATCACGGCCCAAGACCGTTTCCCCTGGGCTGGGGATGTGAGGGGCGCGGACCACAAAGTCCAAATTCGCAGAACCAGCCACCAGTATCATCAGTTCTTCTTTCTGTGCAAAAAGGACGTCTATTTTGACGCCGAAAATGCCAGCTCCCAATAAGACCCGTTGTATAGCCCCCAATGTATTCCCCCATGCCAGTTGCCGATGCCCCGCAGAGTTCGATGGAAGGGCCCCTGGCCGTGACCGTGGTGGGGGGGGCCAACATGGACGTGGGGGCCCAGACCGAGGCACCGCTGCTGCCAGGCGACTCCACGCCGGGGCACATCCACTACGCTCCTGGTGGAGTAGGGCGCAATATTGCTGAAAACTTGGCTCGCCTGGGTGTCCCTGTGTCTTTGTTGAGCGTGGTGGGGGACGACGCCTTTGGCGCCCAGTTGATCGCATCGACCACCGCCAGCGGAGTGAAGACCGGCAGCATGCTGCGCTTGCCGGGCCAGCGTACGGCCACCTACCTGTCCATGCATGGGCCCGATGGCGACATGGCCCTGGCCGTGAACGACATGGCCATTCTGGAGCAGCTCACCCCGGCCTGCTGCGCGCAACATCTGCCGCCGCCGGCGCCTGGTGAGTGGTTGTTGCTGGACTGCAATCTGCAGGCCGCAACGCTCGCCTATCTCCTGTCCCTGGGGCGTACCACGGTGGTCGACGCCGTGTCGGTGGCCAAGTGCAGCCGGGTGCAAGCCCATCTGCCGGCTGTGCATCTGCTCAAGGTCAACCGGCTGGAGGCCGAGGCGCTGACGGGCATTGCCGTGCACACCCCTGCAGATGCACTGCATGCCGCGCAGTCCTTGCATGGGCATGGTGTGTCGCGAGTGTTGGTCAGTCTGGGGGCGAAAGGGGTGGGCTGGTGCGATGCTGATGGCAGCAGCGACTTTTTGGCCGCCCGACCGGTTCCTGTTGTCAACACCACCGGGGCGGGTGATGCTTTGTTGGCAGGTGTGGTGGCGGGTTTGCAGCAGCAGATGCCCCTGTCGCAGGCCGTGGTCCATGGCCGGTCCTGCGCAGAGATCACACTTTCCAGTACATTCGCCAACTCTTCTGAATTGAGTCACGCCGCCGTTGTGCGGCACAACCCGAGTCTTCTATGAACGCTTTGCCTTATCTGGATATCGCCCCCGAGGTGCAACACGCCCTAGCGCAACAGCAGCCCGTGGTGGCGCTAGAGTCCACTATCATCTCGCACGGCATGCCCTATCCGCAGAACGTGCAGACCGCCCTGCAGGTCGAGGCCGAGGTACGAGCCCACGGCGCTGTGCCGGCCACCATCGCCATCGTCAATGGTCGGCTCAAGGCCGGCCTGTCGGGTCAGGACATCGAGCAACTGGGGCGTAGCGGACGCGAGGTGGTGAAAGTGAGCCGGCGCGACATCCCCTTTATCGTGGCGGCTGGCGCCACTGGCGCGACCACGGTAGCGTCTACCATGATCATTGCCGCTATGGCTGGCATCCGAGTCTTTGCCACCGGTGGTATTGGCGGCGTGCACCGCGGAGCGCAACAGAGTTTTGATGTCTCGGCCGATTTGCAGGAACTGGCCCAGACTCCGGTGGCGGTGGTCTGTGCAGGAGCCAAGTCAATTCTCGACTTGCGCTTGACCCTGGAGTATCTGGAGACCCATGGTGTACCAGTCGTTGGCTACCAGACCGATGCCTTGCCCGCCTTCTTTACGCGTGACAGTGCGTTTTCGGTGGACTACCGGCTGGACAGTCCGGAAGCGATCGCCCGTGCACTGCACGTGAAATGGCGCATGGCGCTGGCCGGTGGCATGGTAATTGCAAACCCGATTCCACAAGCGTATGCCATGGAGCGTGAAGCGATTGATGCCGCGATTGAGCAGGCTTTGCAGGAGGCACAGACGCAGGGTATTGGTGGCAAAGAGTCCACGCCATTTTTGTTGGCACGGGTGTGCGAGCTGACCGGTGGGGACAGTCTGGCCTCTAATATCCAGCTGGTGCTCAACAATGCGCGCTTGGCGAGTGCCATTGGCGCGGAGCTGGTGCGTCTAGATCGCGACAGTGCGGCGTGACGCAGAGGATGGTCGGTGGCGTAACAGGTGTATAACGTCGGCGTTATATACGGATAAGCCCTGATGGCCACACTCGGAGCGGTCAGTATTCTTGCTCTACAGTGCGAGGTGTTTGCCTTGCGTATGGCGTGTGCAAGTTTTCGGGGCGCCCGCAATGCGCCCCGATTTTGGTAAAAGTGGTTTCTTTTTTTAACCTGATAGAGAACTGAGAGAAGTTATGAACGTCAAATCTACTGTGCAAATGAGCCTGTTGGCCGCCACCTTGGCTGCAAGCTTCCAAGCGATGGCTGCTGACCCTGCGGTGGTGTTCGATATGGGTGGCAAGTTCGACAAGTCGTTCAACGAAGCCGCCTACACCGGCATCGAAAAATGGAAGAAAGAGACCGGCAAAAAGTATCTGTCCTTCGAAATCACCAATGAATCGCAGCGCGAGCAAGCCATTCGTCGCATGGCAGAGCGTGGTGCCAGCCCTATCATCGGTATTGGTTTTGGCCAAGCCTCCAGCATTGAAAAAGTAGCCAAAGAATTCCCCAAGCTGCAATTCGCCATCATCGACATGGTGGTCGACCTCCCCAACGTGCAATCCGTGGTGTTCAAGGAGCAGGAAGGCAGTTTCCTGGTGGGTGCCATGGCGGCCATGGCCAGCAAGACCGGCAAGGTTGGGTTCGTGGGCGGTATGGATATCCCCTTGATCCGCAAGTTTGAGTGCGGCTACAAGCAAGGTGCCATGTGGGCCAACCCCAAAGCCGAAATGATTGGCAACATGACCGGCACCACCGGTGCCGCTTGGAACGACCCCGCACGCGGCGGTGAGTTGGCCAAGGCCCAGTTCTCTCAAGGCGTCGACGTGGTATTTGCTGCTGCGGGTGGCACCGGTATTGGTGTGTACCAAGCTGCCAAGGACAGCGGCAAGCTGGCCATTGGTGTGGACAGCAACCAGAACCACATCCAGCCCGGCACCATGCTGACCTCCATGCTCAAGCGCGTGGACGTGGCCGTGTACAACGTGGCCAAGGGTCACAAAGCTGGCATCTCCGTGCTGGGTCTGAAAGAGGGTGGTGTGGACTACGCAGTGGATGCCAACAACGCCAAGCTGGTGACCGCCGACATGAAGAAGAAGGTGGAAGCCGCCAAGGCCGACATCATCAGCGGCAAGATCAAGGTTGCTGACTTCATGGCCGACAACGCCTGTAAGTTCTAAACCAGGTCAGGCTGTGGTGGGGCCGTGTGCGCCCCGCCCAAGCCGAAAAAACAAAAGCCCGCGGTGCTGCACACAGTGCCGTGGGCTTTTCACTTGATTACTTGAGAGCAAGAGCCCCCAAGAGGAGCAGGATTTGAGTGCAGATAGCTTGAGCCCCCGTGACGGCCCCTGGGCCATCCATATGCAAGGCATCAACAAACGATTTGGAGCGGTGGCGGCCAATGCCGACGTGGAGTTGCGCGTGGCCACGGGTACGGTGCATGGCATCGTGGGTGAAAACGGTGCTGGCAAGAGCACCCTGATGTCCATTTTGTACGGCTTCTACCAAGCGGACAGCGGGACGGTGGAGGTGGCGGGGCGTCGCGTGACGATTCGCAACGCAGACGACGCCATTGCGCAGGGTATTGGCATGGTGCATCAGCATTTCATGCTGGTGGACACTTTGACGGCCCTGGAAAACGTGATGCTGGGGGCCGAACCGCATTGGCTGCTGCACAAGGCGGATGCCACCGTGCGCAGCAAGCTGGAGACCCTGATGCTGGCCACTGGGCTGCAGGTCAAGCTCGACGCTTTGGTGAGCGATTTGCCCGTGGGGGACCGCCAACGCCTGGAAATCCTGAAAGCACTGTACCGGGGCGCCAAGGTGTTGATTCTGGACGAGCCCACCGCTGTGCTGACGCCGCAGGAGACAGAGCACCTCTTCAAGGTGCTGCGCGTATTGCGCGAGCAAGGCACCACTATTTTGCTGATCACCCACAAGCTTAAGGAAGTCATGAGGCTGTGCGACCAGGTCACTGTGATGCGCGGTGGCCGTGTGGTGCAGGAGTTGCCGATTGCCCGGGCCTCCATCGAGACTCTGGCTGAGGCCATGGTCGGCCGCAAGGTCCAGATGGGGCGTGTGGACGAGCAAGCCCGCCCGGTGGGGGATGTGCTGCTGGAAGCCAAAGAGGTGCTAGTGCGTGATGCCATGCAGGTGGTACGCCTGCAGGGCTTGAATCTGCAGCTGCGCGCTGGAGAGATCGTGGGCGTGGCCGGTGTGTCGGGCAATGGACAAAGCGAGCTTCTGGATGTGTTGTCCGGACTGTTGGCACCTCAGGAAGGCAGTTTGCAACTGGGCGGTCACAGTTTTGGGGCCAGCCAGTGGCTGGACCCGCGTACGGCCCGGGCCCTGGGCCTGGCCCATGTCCCGGAGGACCGGCATGCGCGTGCCATGGTGATGGACTTTGTGGCCTGGGAGTCTGCCGTGCTGGGTTACGACGGCTTGTCCGAGTACGCCAGCCACGGCTGGATGGCCCATGGCCGCATGCGCCAGGCCACGGCGCGGATGATGGAGCGTTTTGATGTGCGCCCCCGCGATCCCGAACTGGGGAGCAGCAAGTTCTCTGGCGGCAACCAGCAAAAGCTGGTGCTGGCGCGTGAAATTGGGCAATCCCCCAAGGTGCTGCTGGTAGGCCAGCCCACCCGTGGTGTGGACATCGGCGCAATTGAGTTTATTTACAGCCAGCTGCGTGCGATGCGCGATGCGGGCTGCGCAGTGTTGGTGGTGTCCAGTGAGCTGGATGAAATTTTGGCATTGTCAGACAGGGTGATAGTGATGAACCAGGGACGGGTCACCGGGGAGTTGGCGATTGCCGATTGCACCGAGGCTGGGTTGGGCTTGCTGATGACGGGGGGCGGGCAATGAGCGCATCCACTCCCTTGCCACGTTGGGCGGATCTGGTGTTGCTGCCGGCGGTGTGTCTGATGGTGGCACTGCTGGCCGCTGCCGGTGTGGTGGCCTTGGTGGGGCAAGACCCTGCAGAAGTCATCTCGGTGCTGATCCACGGCGCATTTGGCACACAACGTGGCATCAGCTACACGCTGTACTACGCCACCACGTTTATTTTTACGGGCTTGGCCGTCGCGGTGGCTTTCCATGGCGGCCTGTTCAATATCGGTGGCGAAGGCCAGGCGATTATGGGTGGGCTGGGCGTCGGCTTGGTGGCCTTGTGGTTGTCGCACGCTTTGCCAGCCTGGATCATGCTGCCGCTGATGGTGCTTTCGGGCGCCTTGTTTGGGGCGGCGTGGGCGGCGGTGCCCGCGTACCTGCAGGCCTACCGTGGTAGCCATGTGGTGATCACCACCATCATGTTCAACTTCATTGCCAGCAGTGTGCTGGTTTACCTGCTGGTCAACCACCTGCGCCCTGCGGGCTCCATGTCGGTGGAGAGTGCTGCATTTGCTGACTCCGCCAAGTTGCCGCCCATGCACGAGGCTTTGGCATCGCTGGGCATCGAATGGTCCGCCTCGCCCCTGAACGTGAGTTTGTTTTTGGCACTGGGCGCAGCGCTGGCGGTCTATTTGTTCTTGTGGCGCACGCGTGCGGGCTACCACTTGCGGGCGGTGGGCTCCAGCGCCAGTGCGGCCGAGTACGCGGGCATTCGCTCGCGGCACCAAGTGATGATTGCCATGGCCATCTCGGGTGGCTTGGCCGGCTTGGTAGGCATGAATGAGATTGCCGGCGTGAATGGTCGCTTGCTACTCGAATTTGTCAGTGGAGCCGGTTTTACAGGCATCGCGGTGGCGTTGATGGGGCGCAACCATCCTGTGGGTATTGTGTTCGCCAGTGTGCTGTTCGGGGCGCTGTTCCAGGGCGGGGCCGAAGTGGCGTTTGAGGTAACAGGGTTTAGTCGCGAGATGGTCGTGATGTTGCAAGGATTTATCGTGCTGTTTTCCGGGGCCATGGCCTATGTGATTGCGCCGCGCCTGGGTTGGGTGTTGGTGCGCGTATTCAAGGTGGGGGTGCGCCATGGATGAGTCCCTGATTTACGCCATGCTGGCGTCCACCCTGCGGGTGTCCACGCCGCTGATTCTGTGCGCGCTGGCGGGCTTGTTGTCCGAGCGCTCGGGGGTGGTAGACATCGGCCTGGAAGGCAAGATGTTGTTTGCTGCCTTCGCGGCCGGTGCGTGTGGTGCCGTGTACCAGTCCACCATGTTGGCGCTTTTGGTGGGGATTCTGGTCTCTACGGCTTTGTCCTGGATGCATGGCTTGGCCTGTGTGAGCCACAAGGGCGATCAGGTGGTGTCGGGCGTGGCCATCAACATCATTGCGGCGGGCATGACGGTGGTGCTGGGCATCGCCTGGTTCGAGCAGGGGGGGCAAACCCCGCCGGTGAGCGATGTGGTGCGTATCCAGCCCTTGTTTCCCGCGCTACAGGCGTCGGTAGAAACCATTCCTGTGGTGGGCAACTTCATCGGCGTGGGCTTGTTAAGCCATAACGCGCTGGTGTACTTGGCGTTTGCCCTGGTCCCAGCCACGTGGTGGCTGCTGTTCCGCACCCGCTTTGGCCTGCGCCTGCGGGCGGTGGGCGAGAACCCCCAGATGGTGGACGCCGCTGGCGTGTCCGTGGCCCGTTTGCGGTACAGCGCGCTCACGCTCAATGGCATTTTGTGTGGTTTGGCGGGCGGCTATTTGGTGCTGGCCCAAAGTGCCAACTTCTCCGCCAACATGACGGCTGGGCGTGGCTTCATGGCCTTGGCCGCGCTGATATTTGGCCGTTGGCACCCAGTGGGGGCATTTTGGGCCTGCTTGCTGTTTGGTTTTCTGGACGCTGCGGCCATTCGCCTGCAAGGCGTTCAGATACCCGGTATGGGCGAGGTGCCAGTGCAGTTCATCCAGGCACTGCCTTACCTGCTGACTGTGATCTTGCTGGCAGGCTTTATTGGCAAGGCAGTGGCGCCACAAGCTTTGGGCAAACCTTACACCAAGGAGCGCTAGACTCGGGTCAACATGGCAGCGACGGTATTGGTCAAGGTGGTGGGTTTCAGTGATGTTGAGCGGCATTCGCTCAACACCCTGTTTCGCCTGTCTGGCCGGGAGGGCCCGAATTACCAGCTTTGGACGTCTGACGCGGCCAGCCCGGCCCAGGTGGCCCTGATTGATGTGGACAGCTACGAGGCAGGCTTGGAGTTGGTCTCACCCAGTTTCAATCCCAATCTGAAAATGATTTGTGTGGGGGCCGAGGCCCCCACACTGGCGTGGCGTACCGTGCAACGCCCGGTAGATTGGGCTGCCATGGTGGGCTTGTTGGATGAGCTTTTTGTATCCGCAGCGGATGTAGATATCGACATCAGCCAGGAGGATCCCCCCGCGGCGCCCTTGCCACCAGGAGTCAAATGTGCCCTGTTGGCGGGCCTCCCCCAAGAGGCGCGTCTCTATCTGCGCGCGCGCTTGGCATTGGCAGGCATTACGGCGGTGGACGAGGTACAAACCGTGGCCCAACTGGACGACAGTGTGAAGGCGCGGCCGTATGACCTCGTGCTGGTGCACGTGAATGACGACGCCATTGACCCTTGGGTGTTGGTGAAACACTTGCAAGATTTGGAAAAACCTGTGCGCAGCGTGGTGGGCGTGTCCACCAATTCAAGCTGGAAAACGGCCAATCTGGCAGAGCGTATGGGCTGCATCGGTTTACTGGAAATGCCTTTCAACCCCTTGCAGGTCATAGGCATGCTGCAAAAAGTCTAGCTGCGCTTGCGTTTGGGGCGGCGCACATCCAGACTGCGCGCCAGGCTGCTTTCCAGTGGCCAAGGTTCGCCACATAGTCGTGCCACCAACAACTCGGCGCCCAATGCCGAGAACGTCAATCCCCGCGCGCCCATACCAGCGTGAATCCAGAGAGAGGCAGTTCCAGCTTCCGGCGCATCGTCGAGCGCCCCCACCCAAGGCAGTCGGTCGTGGGTTACACAACGGGTGGCAGACCAGTGCAGAACCTCCTGGCGTGCGAATGCAGGCGCTACATCGGCTCCTACGGCGGGCAGCAGTTCGCTCAAGCGCTGCGCATTGGCCCGGTGCTGGTCGGCCAGCGGTGCCAGGTGGTGGCCGGCCTGTTCGGGAATGCGGTCTGGCTCAAACGTGGAGCCCGCGAGCCAGGCCGGCCCGGCGTCCAGCGGCACGTTGGGTAAAAAGTTGCCATGGCCATTGACCGGCTGCCGGGGCCAATGCGCGGCCAGAGGCAGCGTACTGTGCGTGGCGTAACTCACCGTGCCGTGCACCGCGTGCAGAAATCCCAGCCGTTCGACCACGCCTTCACCCAAAACATCCACATGGGCCGGGTCCAGCATCAAGGGCACGCAGCCCGTGGCATTAGCCAGTACCACCAGCTCCGACTCGGCCCAGGTCTGCCCCTCGGGACCCTTCAAGCGCCACACACCTTCGCGGCGCTCCACGCTTGTCACACGCGCTGCAAACTGGCAGTGAATGCCGGGATGGCGCAGCCAGGCTTGCACCAAGCGGGCGGGGCGTATCCATGCGCCTTGGGGATGCCAGCGCGTTGTGTTTTCCTCGAGGTCCCGCTCCTGGACCCCGCTGGCATGCCAGTCGGTGCCGTCTTGCAACAGCGCCGCAGCATGCAGCAGCATCAGCCGCGCGCCCACACGCGACATGCGTGAACGCGGGCTGTCATCCGCCGATACATGGGGAACCACCAAGCCTGCTGGCAGGCCGGAGGCCCCGCCGGCTGCCGCAGCGTGCTGGTCCAGCACCGTGACGTGCCAACCGCGTCGCGCCAGGGCATGGGCCACGCTGGCGCCGGAGATACCGGCTCCCAGCACCGTGCAACGTTGTGGAGCGACTGTGGCGGGGCTCTGGTCGCGCGCGCCCAAAGACCAACGTGGCTCAAAACGTGCCTGCAAGCCTTGCCCGTGGGTTTGCACATCCACATAGCCTGCCTCCGCCAGCCATGCCTGGGTCTCGGTGGTCGCACTGTCTAGCATCAGCCGGGCGCCGCGATGGCTGGTGCGGGCCAGCGCCTTGATGCGCCACCGGTCCCACACCAGCGCTGCGCCATGCACCCACAGAGTGTGGGCCAGAAATTGTTGCTCTTGCAAGAGGGCGGCGGCATCGCCCACACACAGGGTAAGCGAGAGTTGGCCCTGCGCTAGCAGGATGCGGTGCTGGCCTGGCACCACCTCCGCGCAGGCGCTCGCCAGGGCTTGGGCCAAGGCCTGCCAGTGGGTGGCGGTGTGTGCGGCCTGCTGTGCCAGCGCAGGCAGTTGCTGTGCCTGGGCTGGTGTCAGCATGCCCACGTAATGCAGCATGCGCGGACGCCGTGCATCAGCCTGCCAGGTGTGCCAGCAGTGCAAAAACGGGGTGAGGGCTGCAAAGTCGGTGTCCAGCACCGTCCAGGCAGGGCGGTCGGCCCAGGCCTCGGGGAGTGCGCAGGACGCGAGCAGGCGCTGGGGCAGGGAGCCTGCGTCGTCCACGCGTGGCCTCAGGCGCTGGGGGGAACGTAGCCTTGGGCGGCGTCGGCACCATCGCCGAAGAAGTGGTTTTCCATCTGGCGGGCCAGGTACTGGCGCGCGCGCGCGTCGGCCAGGTTCAGGCGGTTTTCATTGACCAACATGGTCTGGTGCTTGAGCCAGGCGGCCCAGGCTTCCTTGCTCACGCTCTCCCAGATGCGTTTGCCCAGCTCACCGGGGTAGGGCGCAAAATCCAGGCCTTCAGCCTCTTTGCCCAGCTTGATACAGTTGACGGTGCGTGCCATGGGGAAAACCTCTTAGTCGGTGGTGTGAAAATCAGAACCGCGAATCTTATTCGGTTTGGCCCAAGCCCTGCAGACCCGGGGAACTTCGGCCATGTGTAGGGCACCAACCCGCAACGCCGCCCGTCGGCCGTGCAACAGAACGAGGAATTGATCTTGAATTTGGTTTTCAGCTGGATGGACAACGCGCCGCGCCGCGTGTTCGGTGGGGTGGTGTTGGCCTGTGTGGCCATGCTGGCGTTTGGCATGTACCTGCAGCATGTGGTGGGTCTGGAGCCTTGCCCGATGTGCATTGTGCAGCGTTATGCTCTCATTTTGGTAGCTATCAGCGCAGCATTGGCGGGGGCTAGTGGCCGAAAAGGCTTGCAAATCACCGGTGCGGTTCTGCTGATGGTGTTTGCAGTGGCGGGGGCCTATGTGGCGGCCCGCCAGAGCTGGCTGCAGTGGTACCCACCCGAGGTGGTGTCCTGCGGGCGCGACCTCTACGGCATGATCGAAACCTTCCCGCTCAAGCGCGCGCTGCCCATGATCTTCCGTGGTGGCGGTGACTGCAGCAAGATCGACTGGACTTTCCTGGGCGGCACCATCGCCAACTGGTCGTTCCTGTGTTTTACAGGCTTTGCCGTCTTTGGCTGCCTGATGGTCTGGCGCCGGTTTAAAGCTTCTTGACCAACACCTGGCTCTTGCGGTCCCAGTTGTACTTGCGTTTGCGGGCCTCGGGCAGCCAGTCCGGGTCCACCTGCACAAAGCCGCGCTTGATGAACCAGTGCATGGTGCGGGTGGTCAGCACGAAGATGCTGTCCAGCCCCGCCGCCTTGGCGCGTTGCTCCACGCGCTTTAACACCCGCTCGCCGTCGCCCTGACCCTGCACATCGGGCGACACGGTCAAGGCTGCCATCTCGGCGGTCTTGGCTTCGGGGTAGGGGTAGAGCGCGGCGCAGGCGAAGATCACGCCGTCGTGCTCGATGATGGTGTAGTTGCCGGCGTCGCGCTCGATCTCGGTGCGGCTGCGTTTGACCAGGGTGCCGTCGCGCTCAAACGGTTCGATCAGTTGCAGGATGCCGCCCACATCTTCTTCCGTCGCCTCGCGCAAGCTCTCCAGCTTTTCGTCCACCACCATGGTGCCGATGCCGTCGTGCACATACACCTCCAGCAGAATGGCGCCGTCCACCGAGAACGGAATGATGTGGCTGCGTTCCACACCCGCCTTGCAGGCTTTCACACAGTGCTGCAGGTAGAAGGCTACGTCAGTCGGTTGGTTGGCCGCGGGCAGGGCCTTGAGCAGCTTTTCGGCGGCGGCCAGGGGCAGCTCGGTGTCGATGGGGTTGTCTTCGCTGGCGGGCTGCGTTGGGTCCATACGAATGCCGGGCACTTCGGTCAAAAAGATCAGCTTGTCCGCCTGCAGCGCGGTGGCCACGCTGGTAGCGACCTCTTCCATGGCCAGGTTGAAGGCCTCACCGGTGGGGGAGAAGCCAAAGGGCGAGAGCAGCACCATGGCGCCCATGTCCAGCGTTTTGGTGATGCCGGCAATGTCCACCTTGCGCACCAGCCCACTGTGCTGGAAGTCCACGCCGTCCACAATGCCCACAGGCCGTGCGGTGATGAAGTTGCCCGAGATCACACGCACCGTGGAGTCCGCCATGGGCGTGTTGGGCAGGCCCTGGCTGAAGGCGGCCTCAATCTCATAGCGCAGCTGGCCTGCAGCCTCCTGGGCGCAGTCCAGTGCCACTTCGTCGGTAATGCGGATGCCGTGGCTGTACTTGGGCGTGTGCCCCTTGGCCTTGAGCTGCTCGTTCACCTGCGGGCGAAATCCATGCACCAGCACAATCTTTACGCCCATGCTCTGGATCATCGCCAGGTCTTGGGCCAAGCTTTGCAGCTTGCCGGCGGCAATGGCCTCACCTGCAATGCCCACCACAAAGGTCTGGTTGCGGAACTTGTGGATGTAGGGCGCGACCGACCGGAACCAGGGGACAAAGGTGAAGTTGAAGACAGAGGTCATTGCGGTGGCGGATGCCGGTAAATAAGTGGGCGGGGCGGGGATAATCTGCAATTCTCTACGAAGACCGCCCTTTGACAGCCAGCACGTTAAAAATCGAATTTCCTGAGTCGCTCCCGGTGTCGGGCAAACGCGACGAAATCATGGAGGCCATTGCGGCGCACCAGGTGGTCATCGTCTGTGGCGAAACCGGCTCGGGCAAAACCACGCAGCTGCCCAAGATCGCTTTGGCGATGGGCCGGGGCAAGCTCAACTACCCGGAAGGCCAGCGTGGCAAGCTGATTGGCCACACCCAGCCGCGCCGCATTGCGGCCAGCAGCGTGGCCAAGCGCATCGCCGAAGAGCTGAAGACGCCGTTGGGCGATGTGGTGGGCTTCAAGGTCCGCTTCAACGACCGCTTGGGCAAGGACGCCTCGGTCAAGCTGATGACAGACGGTATTTTGCTGGCCGAAACGCAGACGGACCCGCTGCTTAACGCTTACGACACCATCATCATCGACGAGGCGCACGAGCGCTCGCTCAATATTGACTTCCTGCTGGGCTATTTGCGCCAGATCCTGCCGCGCCGCCCGGACCTGAAGGTCATCGTTACCTCCGCCACCATCGACGCGGACCGTTTTGCCGAGCACTTCGCGTCTGCCAAGGGCAAGGCGCCGGTCATCATGGTGTCTGGCCGTACCTTCCCGGTGGAGCAGCGCTACCGGCCGTTTGAAGAGAGCCGCGAGTTTGACCTGAACGACGCGATTGCCGATGGTGTGGACGAGCTGTGGCGCGATCCGCAACATCAGGGCGACATCCTGGTCTTCCTGCCCGGTGAGCGCGAAATCCGCGAGGCGGCAGACCACCTGCGCAAGCACCTGAGCCACCAGCCGGTGATGCGCGGGGCCGAGGTGCTGCCACTATTTGCGCGCCTGAGTCCGGCCGAGCAGGACAAGATTTTTGACGGCCACACGGGCCGGCGCATCGTGCTGGCCACCAACGTGGCAGAGACCTCACTGACTGTGCCCGGTATCCGTTACGTCATTGACGCAGGTACAGCGCGCGTAAAACGCTACAGTTTCCGTAGCAAGGTGGAGCAACTGCTGGTCGAACCCATCAGCCAGGCCGCGGCCAACCAGCGCGCCGGGCGCTGCGGGCGTGTGGCCAACGGCATCTGCATCCGCTTGTACGACGAGAAGGACTTTGCGGGCCGTGAGCGTTTCACCACGCCGGAAATCCTGCGTTCCTCGCTGGCCGGGGTCATCCTGCGCATGAAGTCCTTGCATCTGGGCCATGTGGAAGACTTTCCCTTTATCGAACGCCCCAGTGGCCGGGCCATCGCTGATGGCTACCAACTGCTGAACGAGCTGGGTGCGGTGGACGACGCGAACGAGCTGACGCCCCTGGGCGGCGAGCTGTCGCGCCTGCCGCTGGATCCACGCGTGGGCCGCATGCTGCTGGAGGCGCGCAGCCGTGAGGCACTGGACGAAGCGCTGGTGATTGCATCGGCCCTGAGCGTGCAGGATGTGCGCGACCGTCCCATGGAGGCACAGCAGCAGGCTGATACGGCGCACAAGAAGTTTGAGGACGAGAAGAGCGAATTCACTGGCTACCTGAAGCTGTGGAAGTGGATCCACGACGCGCGGGGTGAGAAATCCGTCACCGCAACGACGGGCACCACAGGCCAGCACAAGCTGACCAACCGCCAGTACGAGCAATTGATGCGGCAGAACTTCGTCAACATGCGCCGCGTGCGGGAGTGGAAGGACATCCACAGTCAGCTGCACACCGTGGTGGCCGAGCACAAGTGGCGCCTGAACACCAAGCCGGCCAGCTACGAGCAGCTGCATATGTCCATGCTTTCGGGCCTGCTGGGCAACATCGGCTGCAAGCTGGAAGAGGGCCAGAACGGCGAGTACCTGGGCGCGCGCAGCATCAAGTTCTTCTCGCATCCCGGTGCGCACCTGAGCAAGAAGCCGGGCAAGTGGATCGTCGCCTCCGAGCTGGTAGAGACCACGCGCCTGTTTGGCCGCGGCATTGCGGCCATTGAGCCGCAGTGGCTGGAACAGGTGGGCGGGCATTTGCTCAAGAAACAGCTGCTGGACCCGCACTGGGAGAAGAAGGCGGCGGAGGTGGTGGCGCTGGAGCGGGCCACGCTGTACGGCATCGTCGTCTACAGCGGGCGACGCGTGAACTATAGCCGCGTAGATCTGGCGGGTGCGCGCGAAATCTTCATCCGCGAAGGGCTGGTGAACGGCGAGTGGGAAACCCCGCTGCCGTTCCTGACCGCCAACCGCAAGCTCATCCGCCAAGTGGAAGAGCTGGAGCACAAGGCGCGCCGCCAGGACGTGTTGGTGGACGACGAGCTGATCTACGCTTTTTACGACCAGCAGCTGCCCGCCGATGTATGCAGCGGCTACAGCCTGGAGCGCTGGTACCGCGACGAGGTAAAGAAGCAGCCCGAGCTGCTGAAGCTCACCCGTGAAGAGCTGATGCGCCACGAGGCAGCCGGCATCACCACCGCCTCTTTCCCCAAGACCATCCGCCTGGGCGGCGTGGACTGCGCTGCCACTTACCTGCACGAACCGGGCGATGCGCGCGACGGCCTGACCGTGACTGTGCCGCTGTTTGTGCTGAACCAAGTGAGCGAAGAGCGTTGCGAATGGCTTGTGCCCGGCATGCTGAAGGACAAGGTGCAGGCGCTGCTGAAGACCCTGCACCAGCGCCCGCGCAGCCGCCTGGTGCCGCTGCCGGATACGGCAGCCAAATTTACCGAGGCGCTGAACGCGCCCGAGAAGTTTGGCGGCGGCGGCCTCGTCGAGGCTGTGCTCAAGCTGGTGCGCGACGCGACCAGCCTGGACATTGTGAAGGCCGACATCAAGGTCGACATGCTGACGCCGCACCACTTCATGAACTTCCGCGTGGTGGACGAGCATGGCCGCCAGCTGGGGCAGGGGCGCAACCTGGGTGCACTCAAAGCGGAGCTGGGTAGCCAGGCACGTGGCGCGTTCCAGGCGCTGGCTTCGCTCAAACTGGCGCAAAACGCGTCGTCTGAAGCTGGTTCGACAGCGCATTCTGCGCAGGTCAAGGGGGGGGGCGCAAGGCGGGCGGAGGACACGGAGCAGAACGCCCTGCCGTTTCAGCGCCCGCCCCCCGCCAAAACTGCGCAAGCAGCTATAAAAAACGTAGCGCCCAGTATTCTCGATGGCCGTTTCACCGCCTGGACCTTTGGTGAGTTGCCGGAGCTGCTGGAGATCCGCAAGGGCGGCCAGACGCTGATTGGTTTCCCTGCGCTGATCGACGCGGGCGACGCGGTGACGGTGGAGGTGTTTGATGAACCGGAGGTGGCCGCCGCCAAGCACCGCGCCGGCCTGCGCCGCCTGTTTGCGATCCAGATCAAGGACGCGCTGAAGTACCTGGAAAAGAACATCCCCGACCTACAGAAGATGGCCGTGTCCTACATGAACGTGGGCAAGGCCGACAACGGCAGTGGCGGCGGCACCATCGAAGAACTGCGCGAGCAGATCATCGCTGTGGCGCTGGACCGTGCATTTCTGCTGGACCCGTTGCCCACCGATGAATTCGCCTTCAAGCGCCGCATCGAGGAAGGGCGTGGACGCCTGACGCTGATTGCCAATGAGGTGGCGCGCATGGCGGCGGTAATCCTGCTGGAATACGCCACGGCAGCGCGCAAGATCAAAGACACCAAGAACGCCACCGACGCGACCACCGACGCCCAGCAGCAGCTCAACCGTCTGATCCCCAAGAAATTCCTGCAGGCCACGCCCTGGGAGCGCCTGCAACACCTGGCACGCTACCTCAAGGCCATCACGCTGCGGCTGGACAAATACCGCGCCGATCCGGCCCGGGACGCCGCCCGCATGGCCGAGCTGCGCCCGCAGGAGCAGCGCTACTGGCGCTTGGTGGCCGAGCGCAAGGGGGCCGTGGACGAGCGCATGGCCGAGTTCCGCTGGTTGCTGGAAGAGCTGCGCGTGAGCTTTTTTGCCCAGGAGCTGCGCACGCCGCAGCCCGTGAGCGTGAAGCGACTTGACAAGGCCTGGGCCCAGATCGGGGGCTGAAGAGCTCTAGGGCTTGGGGGCTGCGGCGCCCTCAGTCCTCGGACGGCAGCAGCATGGCGATGCGCTCGCTGATGGAGTCGGCCCGCTCGTGGCCGGCGATGGTTTCCACCGCGGCGATCATGTCACGGGCCGCGGCCAGCATGGAGTCCCGGTCCTTGGCATTGCGCAGCGCTTCGCGGAAGGCTTCGGCCTGCTCGGGGGCGCGGCGCACAAACATGCGCTCGCAGATGTCAAACAGAAACATGCGCGTGGTGGCCAACGAGCGTTTGCCTTCAAAGCGGTCGGCGGCACTGGCCGTGGGCGTCGCAGGCTCGGGGGCCGGCTGTGGCACTGCCGCAAGGGGCGCCGCGCGTGGGGCGATGGGGCGCTGGAGGTCGATGCCCACAAGATAGCCGGCTTCGATGAGCCGGTGGGCGAGGACCTGGGCCTGGCCGTTGAACAAATGGTCCACCGCATGCACGGTGGTTTTGCCATCTGCCAGGATCAAGAGGGCGCGCTCACGCTGGCCCAGCGTGCGGCTGCCGCCCTGCAATTCGGCCCGCGCTTTGTCGGTCTTTTGAAGTTGCATGGTTCACCTCCAACGAAGCCCGCATTACACCGTTGGCAGATGACAGCCGCATGAAACCCCGCGGCCCGGTGCGGGCCACGCATCAGCTTGGCAGTACGCGCAGCAGGCGCCCGTTGGGGCTGTCGGTCAGGAGGTAGAGCAGGCCGTCGGGCCCCTGGCGTACATCGCGAATGCGCTCGCCCAGGTCAGGCAGCAGTTTGGTTTCACGCAGCACTTTGCCACTGAAGGGCGCAGAGAGTTCCAGCCGGGCCAGGTAGCCAAACTTGAGCGAGCCCACCAACAGGTTGCCCACCCAGGCCTTGCCATACCGTGTGCTGGTAATGAAGGCCATGCCGGACGGCGCGATGGATGGAACCCAATAGTGAAGCGGCTGTTCCATGCCGGCTTGCGCTGTGGTGCCCGCACCGATCTTGCCGCCACCGTAGTTTTCCCCATAGGTGACGACGGGCCAGCCGTAGTTGCGGCCGGGCTGGATGAGGTTGATCTCGTCACCGCCTTGCGGGCCGTGCTCGTGCTCCCACAAGCTGCCATCGGGCGCCAGCACCAGGCCCTGCGGGTTGCGGTGGCCGTAGCTCCATATCTCGGGCCGGGCGCCGTTGCGCTTGGCTGCGGTTGTATTGAAGGGGTTGTCGGCTGGAACGGTGCCATCTTTGTGGATGCGCACCACCTTGCCATGGTGGTTGTCCAAGCGCTGTGCATCGTCCCGTCGGCTGAAACGCTCGCCCAGGGCCAAAAACAGGGTGCCGTCGGGTTGGCCGGCTTTGCGGCCTTCCGCGATGCGGCAGCCAAAGTGGGCGCTGCTGGCCGCCTTGGGCTGTTGGCTGAACAGCACTTTCACGTTGTTCAGCGCGTCCCGGTCCTCGGCCAGCGTGGCGCGTGCCAGCGCCGTGCTGTTGCCGCCAGCGCCCGGTTCCGAATAGCAGAGGTACAGCGTGCGATTCTTGGCAAAGTCGCTGTCCAGCAGCACGTCGAGCAGGCCACCCTGGCCACCTGCGGCGACTGCAGGCACGCCCGCCAGAGGGGCAGACACGGCGCCCGTGGCTTCCACCACACGCAGCGTGCCGGGGCGTTCGGTCACCAGAAAGCGCCCTTCGGGCAGAAAGGCCATGGCCCAAGGGCTTTGCAATGGCGTAGCGACCACTTCCACGCGCAGAGTGGGGGGTGTTTGTGCCAGTACGCTGCTGCCAGCCAGGGCCGTCAGACAAAGACTCAGGCCGCGCCAGAAAGAATGCTTCAGAACCATTTTCGCCCTTCTTTTTAGGTTAAATCGGCCTCTAGCCCATATGGAATATGCGCAAGCAGCTCCTGAAACGATAGCGAATCAGAGCTTTTGCAAGCGCTCCAGCGCGGCGTGCAGGGTCGCATCCTGCTTGGCAAAGCAAAAACGCACCACGCGCTGGTCAAAGCCATTGCCGTAGAAAGCGGACAGCGGAATGGCTGCCACACCCACTTCCCGCGTGAGCCACTGGCAGAAGTCGGCTTCGTTCAGGTCGCTCACCTCCGAGATGTCCACGCACTGGAAGTAGCTGCCCTGGCTGGGCAAGAGCTTGAAGCGGGTCTTGGCCAGCCCGTCGCGGAACAGGTCGCGCTTGCCTTGGTAGAAGGCTGGCAGCTTCAGGTAGGGGGCGGGGTTGGACAGGTAGGCGGCCAGGGCGTGCTGCACCGGGGTGTTCACCGTGAACACATTGAACTGGTGCACCTTGCGGAACTCCGCCATCAGCGGCGCGGGCGCGACCACGGTACCCACTTTCCAGCCGGTCACGTGAAACGTCTTGCCAAAGCTGGACACCACAAAGGCACGTGCCGCCAGCCCGGGGTAGCGCGACACACTCTCATGCGGTTGGCCGTCGAACACCATGTGCTCGTACACCTCGTCGCTGATCAACAGCACATTGGTGGGGGCGAGCAGGTCTTGCAGCGCCAACATGTCCTCGCGCGACCACACGGTGGCGCTGGGGTTGTGCGGGGTGTTGATGAGCAGGGCGCGCGTCTTGGGTGTGATGGCCGCAGCAATTTTGGCAAAGTCCGGCCGGAAACTGCCGGGTGTGAGCGGAACGCGTACCACCACGCCGCCGGCCAGCTCGATATTGGGTACATAGCTGTCGTAGCAGGGCTCCAGCACGATGACTTCGTCACCCGGGTGCACCACCGCCAGGATGGCGGTGATGATGGCCTGCGTAGCGCCGGCGGTGATGGTGATCTCTAGATCGGGGTGGTACTGCTTGCCGTGCAGCGCCGCAATCTTGGCCGCCACGGCCTGGCGCAGCACCGGCACACCGGTCATGGGCGGGTACTGGTTGTGGCCGGCCTGCATGGCGGCGGTCACGGCATCCACCAGCGCGGGGTCGCAGGCAAAGTCCGGAAAGCCCTGGCCCAGGTTCACGGCCTTGTGCTCGGCGGCCAGCGCCGACATGACGGTGAAGATGGTGGTGCCGACCTTGGGTAGGCGGGAGACGATGGTTGGGGTAAGGTATTGGGTCATGCAATCAGCCTCTATCTGCGCGAAATGTCTTGTTTTGGGCTAGCGCGGAACCGGCTTTGCCGGGCCGCTGCTAGCGCCCCCTGAGGGGTAGGCGGCCGCAGGCCGCTTCGGGGGGAGTCATAACTCATAGTCATTGACATGGCCTTCCATAGCCTTGGCGATCAGGGCGCGGTCCAGGCGGTTGGAGAGCAGCTCGGCAAAGGTGTAGACGAAGTTGCGCAGGTAGGCGCTGCGCTTGAACGCCACGCGGGTGATGTTCTGGCCAAACAGATAACCCGCCGGGCGCACCACCAGGCCACCCTTGGAACCATTGTTCTCCATATCTTCCACCACGTCGGTAACCGCCATTTCGGCCGCGATGCCGATGCCCAAGCCCAGGCGCACATAGGTCTTGATCACGTCCGAATCGATTGCTTCGAGCGAAATGCGGGGCTCCAGCTTGCGTGCCGCGAAGGCTTGGTCGATCTTGGTACGGCCTGTGAACGACGGGTGGTAGGTGATCAGCGGCTCCGCTGCCACGTCCTCCAGGCTGATTCGCTCTTTCTGCGTCAACGGGTGGTCTACCGGCAGCACTAGCACGTGTTGCCAGTCGTAGCAAGGCAGGGTGACCAGTTCGGAGTAATTGGCCAGCGATTCGGTGGCAATGCCTATCTCGGCCACGTCGTCGATCAGCATGCGTGCCACCTGGTCGGGCGCACCCTGGTGCAGGCTCACGTTCACCTTGGGGAAGGCGGTGCGCAGGTGGGCCACTTTTTCGGGCAGCACGTAACGGGCCTGGGTGTGGGTGGTGGCAATCGACAGCGTGCCGCTGTCCTGCGAGCTGTATTGCTCGCCAATGCGCTTGAGGTTGTTCACCTCACGCAGGATCAGCTCAATGCTTTTGAGTACGTGCTGGCCGGGCTCGGTAATGCGCTTGAGGCGTTTGCCGTGGCGGGCAAAGATGTCGATGCCCAACTCTTCTTCCAGCTCGATGATGGCTTTGGACACGCCGGGCTGCGAGGTGTGCAGCGCTTTGGCGGCTTCGGTCAGGTTGAGGTTGCGGCGGGCGGCCTCTTGCACGAAGCGGAATTGGTGTAAGTTCATATCAAATTTCACCTAAAGATGAAATTCATTATGCACCGAAACATCTATCGCTAAACGCTATCCAAGGCAATTTGCGCCAGCAACCGCACCATGCGCGGGTCTTCGCCCACGGCGTCTTGCAGCAGGATGGGAATCAGGTGGTACTGCACGCGCAGGTCGTGCACCAAAGCGGGCAGGTCTTCGCGCGCATGGCGGCCCACGCCCAAAAACATGGGCATGATGCGCACCGCCCGCGCGCCCTGGGCGACCAAGTCGGCGACCGCAGCGGGCAGGTCCGGAGTGCTGAGCTCCAGGTAGGCACAAGCGACCAAGGCGCCGGGTGAGGATTGGCGGATCTGGGCGGCCACCGCCTCAATCGGTCGGTGCCACAGCGGGTCGCGCGAACCGTGGGCAAAGAGAACAATACCGGTGGGGTGGGGTGTGTTCATCGTCGCAGTACCAGCCAAGAGAAGGCAGTGAGGGATATCACCGAATAAATCAGCCCTGGAAGGGCCGCCGTGAACCAGGGCTGCCAGCCTTGCAAATTACCCAGGTCATTCATCACGTTGTTAAGAAGTACAAAGCTGATGCCGGCCATGACGCCACCAAAGGTGTAGCTGGCAATGCCGCCCGAGCGGAAATGCAGGTAGGCAAAGGGCAGGGCCAGCACCACCATCACCAGGCAGCTCATGGGGTAGAACACTTTTTTCCAGAACTGGATCTCGTATTTTTGTGCCGACTGGCCGTTGGCATTGAGGTGGCGCATGTACTGGAACAGATCGATGGTGCCCATGCGCTCGGGGCGCAACACGGCGGCTGACACCATTTCGGCACTCACCTTGGTGGGCCACCGAAAGCTATCGAACTGTGCGCGATCGGCGCGCGGCGTCGCGCTTTCGGGTGCGCTGAATTCGGTTCGCTCCACGTTTTGCAACAACCACGATTCATCTTCACCAAACTGCCCGGTTTTGCCTTGCGTCAGGGAGACCAGGTAACCTTGGTTGTCGAACTCGAAAATGCGCACGTCCTCCATGCTGGCGTCTGGCGCCAGCGAGCCCACATTGACGGCGTAGTGGCCATAGGCTTGTTTTTCCTTGAGCCAAGCGCCGGTTTTGCCGACCGACATGCTGCCTTGGAAGCGCGATTTGAGCAATTGTGCCGTCTTGTCGGCCAAAGGCGCGACATAGTCACCCACGGCAAAGGTGAACAGCACAAAACCCAGACCCAGCGCCATAAGGGTGCGCAGGGCCCGCCAGGGCCCCAAGCCACTTGTGCGCAGAATGGTGAACTCGGAGCTGCGCGCCAGGCGCGACATCACAAAAATGGTGCCAATCAAGACCGTGATGGGAAATAGTTCGTACACATGGCTGGGAATCATCAACGCCACATAAATCAGGGCCTGGGGGATCTGGTAACCCACAGCTTTGATCTTGCCCACCGCCTGCAGCTCTTCCACCACATCAAAGAAAAAGAACAGGGCAATGAAGCCCAGCGTGACCAGGGATACAGCGACGATGACCTCGCCGTACAACAAACGCCGCAGGGTTTTCATGGGCGGACCTCGGGTGCTGTGGTGCGGCGTCGGCGCAAGCGGGGTGTCCAGTTGGTGTGGCGTTTGGTCAGCCAGAGCAAGCCCAGTACCAGGGCCCCGCCATGCAAGGCCAGCAAAAACACGCCAAATCCGACTTGCCCGGACTGAATCCAGCTTTTCCCCAGCACCAGCAGGTTGAAGTACACCACGAAGGTGAGGAAGGCAAAACCCAGGTTGCCCGCGCGCCCGGCGCGTGGGTTGACCCCGGCAGAGGCCAGGCCAATGACGATAAAGTTAATGGCTGCAAAGGTGAGCCCGACGCGCCAGGCCAGCTCGGCCAGATGCGGGGGCGTGGGGCTTTGCAGCAGTTCCAGCGTAGTCTTGGCGTGGGTGGGTGCGTAGTCGCGGGTGGATTGGTCGTCCGCGCCCACGCGCGCGCCATAGCGTTCAAACACGCTGACGGTCATGTCGGCCTTGCCGGGAGTGCGTTCCAAGCGCTGGCCATGGTCCAGCACCAAAAATTTGTCGTCCCCGATCACTTCGACCCGGCCAGTCCGTGCCGAGGTGATGGTCTCTTTGCCCTGTTCCTGGGTGGCAATGAAGACGTTGTTGCCGGTCTGCTGGCCGCGCGCGTCTTTTTCAATGAAAAAGACGCGGTCGCCATTGGCCGATTCCTGGAACTGGCCAGGTTCGATGCGGGCAATGTCGCCGCGCTTGTCGTACTTGTAGCGCAGGTCTTCAATGCGGCCAAAAGCCCAAGGCAGAATCAGGAATGCCAAGGCCAGAATCAGCACAAGAATGGGCCAGGCAAACCGGAGCAGCGGCTTGAGCAAAGACGCCAAGCCGCGGCCGCTGCCAAACCAGATGACCATCTCGCTGTCTTGGTACATGCGTGTCAGTACGCTGAGCACCGCAATAAAAAGACTCATGGACAAGATGGTGGGCATGTCGGAAAGCACCGTGTAACCCATGATGATCATCACGTCGGCGGGGTTGAACGTGCCGCGCGAGGCCTCACCCAGCGTGCGGATCAGGGTCATGGTCATGACCACGGTGACCAGCACCACCAAGGTGGCACCGAAACTGCGGGCCAACTCTTTGCGGATGGAGGAATGGAATAACATGGCGGTGAAAGAAAGCACGAATTATGAACTTTGAACTCAAGCCTTTGACCCTGGTGGGCCTTGCCAACGAAAAATGTGATGTCCTGGTGCTGCTGGTGCAGCAGGATTTCAAGCCCGGCAAGGACGAGCTGTCCCTGTTGGTGGCCCAAGCCGTGAAGGCGGGTGATCTGGGCACCAAGCCCGGGCAGCTAGTGTCGCTGTACCGCGCGCCACAGGCCAACACCCCGCGTCTGGTGTTGGTGGGTATTGGAGAGGGCAAGGCCAAGCAGGTTCGGGCTGCGGTGATGTCCGCCGTGGGGGCGGTCAAGGCGTCCTTGGGCAAAAAACTGGTGCTCGGGTTCGCTGCTGCTGCCCAGGAAGATGCAGTACGCGCGGCCGTGGTGGCCGTGGCCGATGTGACCTACAGCTACACGCACGCCAAGAGCAAACCTGAACCACGCACCCTGCAGAAGTGCCTGGTCGCTGCCAGCAACGCCGCTGAGGTGTCTGCCAGCTTTACGCGCGCCACCGCCACCATCTTGGGTATGGAGTTGGCCAAGGAATGGGCCAACCGTCCCGCCAACCATGCCACGCCGACGCTGTTGGGGCAGGCGGCCCAGGCTTTGGCTAAGTTGCCCAAGGTGTCTTGTGAAGTGCTGGGCCCGAAGGAAGTCGCCAAGCTGGGCATGGGCTCATTTATGGCCGTGGCCCAGGGCTCGGACGAACCCTTGCGATTCATCGTCTTGCGTTATGACGGCGCCGCCAAGACCAAAGCGCCAACGGTGTTGGTCGGCAAGGGTATTACCTTCGACAGTGGCGGCATTTCGATCAAACCTGCAGCCGAGATGGATGAAATGAAGTTCGACATGTCAGGTGCCGCCAGCGTGCTGGGGGTGTTTAGGGCTCTGGCAGAGCTCAAGCCAAGCCTCAATGTGGTGGGCTTGATTCCTGCGTGCGAAAACCTGATCAATGGCCGTGCTGTCAAACCCGGCGATGTAGTAACCAGCATGAGCGGGCAGACCATAGAGATTCTGAATACGGACGCTGAAGGGCGGCTGGTGCTGTGTGATGCGCTGAGTTATGCCGAGCGCTTCAAGCCCACCGCTGTGGTAGACATTGCCACACTGACCGGTGCCTGTGTGGTGGCTTTGGGCAGTGTGCGTAGTGGCTTGTTTGCCAGCGACGACGCCCTTGGGGATGCGTTGTTCTCGGCTGGTGAGCGCAGTGGCGACCTGGCTTGGCGCATGCCTCTGGACGATGATTACGCCGAAGGCCTAAAAACCAACTTTGCGGATGTTGCCAATGTGGCGGGGCGCATGGGCGGCGCGATCACGGCCGCCAAGTTCTTGCAGCGTTTTACCAGCCAATTCCCCTGGGCACACCTGGATATCGCAGGCACAGCATGGAAAAGCGGTGCGGCCAAGGGTGCTACGGGGCGCCCTGTCGGTCTGCTGGTTGAATTTTTGATGGCCCGGGCAGAGAACAAGTGACGGAAGTGGCCTTCCATTTCGGCGCACCCAATAAGCTGGAATACGCCGGGCGCTTGTTGCGTAAGGCTGTCGGGCGCGGTGCACGTTTGGTGGTACTGGGGTCGCACGAACTGGTGCGGCGCCTGGATTCCCATTTGTGGGCACAGTCACCCACCGAGTTTTTGGCGCACTGCGTGGATGGAGATCCGTTGGCATCACGCAGTCCTGTGGTGTTAGTCACGGCGTTGCGCGCGGACTGGTCTTCGGACCGCGTGCTGTTGAATTTGTCCGACGCCGTGCCGGATGGTTTTGACCGCTTTGACAGGGTGATTGAAGTGGTGAGCCATGACGAAGAGGACCGCATGGCAGCCCGGGCACGCTGGAAGCACTATGCCCAGCAAGGTATTGCCATTCAAAAGCACGACCTGAATCTCAAAGGAGCCGCGTAATGCGCACCTCCAAGCCCACCCCGCGGTTCTTGCCGACGCTCACAGAGGTGGTTCAGCCGCCCCAGCCACCAGAACCGCCGCCTCAACCATCCATCGATACCGATGCCATGGTGGCCAAGGTCATGCAGGCTGTCGCACCTCATATCGAGAATCAGCTCCGTGAACTGGTTGCTGACTTGGTACAGGAGCAGTTGCGTGCGCTATCGCCGCGCATTCAGCACGACCTGGAGCAGATGGTGCGTGCGGCAGTTGAAGGCGCTGTGGCCGAAATGCCGGTACCGCCAACGCGCTGAGTGAGACCTCGGATCAAGGTTTTTTGTGCAGTTTGCAGCCATCGGTCCAAATCAGGCCGAAAGACAGGCTAGAATACGAGGCTCTGGAGCGGTGGATGAGCGGTTTAAGTCACACGCCTGGAAAGCGTGCGTGGGGTAAAACCCACCGCGGGTTCGAATCCCGCCTGCTCCGCCAGAAAACAGATAGCCCGTAGTGCAGCGCACTACGGGCTTTTTTGTTGCCCGTATTTCCAGCTTATTTGCTGGATTGCACCATCTTCATGGCGGTGGCGATCAGCCCGGACACCTCGCTCATGTTGCCGGGGATGATCAGGGTGGTGGTGGCATCCGCGGCCACTTTGCCATAGGCGTCGACAGCGCGCTCTGCCACTTTCAATTGGACGGCTTGTTCACCACCAGGTTGGCGGATGGCTGCTGCGATTCTCTCAATGGCATTGGCTGTGGCCTCGGCGACTGCAGTGATCGAGGCAGCCTCACCTTGTGCACTGTTGATGGCAGCCTGTTTCTCACCTTCGGAGCGGGCAATAAAGGCTTCGCGCTCGCCCGTAGCGATGTTGATCTGCTCTTGGCGGCGGCCCTCGGAGGCGGCGATCAGCGCACGCTTTTCCCGCTCAGCGGTGATCTGGGCTTGCATGGCGTGCAGGATTTCTTTAGGAGGCGTCAAGTCTTTGATTTCGTAACGCAGCACCTTCACCCCCCAGTTCAACGCAGCTTCATCGATGGCCGCAACGACCTGGGCGTTGATGATGTCGCGCTCCTCGAAGGTTTTGTCCAGCTCCAGTTTGCCGATAACCGAGCGCAACGACGTCTGGGCCAGCTGGGAGATGGCCATGATGTAGTTGCTGGAGCCGTAGCTTGCCCGCATCGCATCAGTCACCTGGAAATACAGGATGCCGTCGACCTGCAGCTGGGTATTGTCTTTGGTGATGCAAACCTGGCTGGGGATATCCAGCGGGATTTCCTTGAGCACGTGTTTGTAGGCCACGCGGTCAATGAAGGGCACCAAAAAATTCAGACCTGGGGTCAGGGTGCCGTGGTATTTGCCTAGGCGCTCAATCACCCACGCGTGCTGCTGGGGCACGACTTTGACTGAGCGGGTGATGAAGATGACGGCAATGACCAAAAGAATAATTGCGATTTCCATAAGGTTTTCCTGTTCAAGCTTTGTCGACCAAAAGGCGGTTTCCAACCATTTCTGCCACCCGGTGTGGGCCGGGAGACGGATTGATTCCTGCGCGGTGCATGGCAGTCCATTGCGCGCCGCGGTAGTGCACGCTAGCCGTCCCATCGGCATTCCAGCTACTCACCTGCACGGTTTCGCCAATGTCCAAGTTGACGTTGGGATTGGCCTGGGCCGGCGGTTCAGTGCGGCTTGCCGCCCGCTTGAGGTGCCAAAGCACGACCGCACCACCGCCCACGGCAGAAGCCAGCACCATCTGGAGGGTCAGGCTGGCCCCTAGGTGCGCGGCCAACGCAGCAGCGACTGCGCCCAGACCCAGCATCAGCAAGTAAAAAGTACCGGTCAGAAGTTCCGCGGCCACGATGGCACCGGTGATCAACCACCAGAGGGTGGGTTGCGACATGGGGGAAGCCTCCTTTGTGTTGATGACGCCACATTGTGGGCCAAATGCATGACCCCGCCATAACGTTGTCGCCAGAAGTCCTTACACTTCGCGCCTGTTTTTCGTTTTTTAGCCCGTCGTTGGAGCCTTTCGATGAAGTTTCGCTTTCCCATCATCATCATTGACGAAGATTTCCGTTCGGAAAACACGTCGGGCTTGGGCATTCGTGCCCTGGCACAGGCTATCGAGTCGGAAGGGTTCGAAGTTCTGGGCGTCACCAGCTATGGCGATTTGAGCCAGTTCGCCCAGCAACAAAGCCGCGCCAGTGCTTTCATTTTGTCGATTGACGATGAAGAGTTCACCCCCGGTCCGGATCTGGACCCTGCGGTGCTAAACCTGCGCCACTTCATTGAAGAAGTGCGCCGCAAGAACCTGGACGTGCCTATCTATGTGTATGGCGAGACCAAGACCAGCCGCCACATCCCCAACGATATCCTGCGCGAGCTGCATGGCTTCATCCACATGTTTGAAGACACGCCCGAGTTCGTGGCGCGCCACATCATCCGCGAGGCCAAGGGCTATCTGGAGGGCGTGCAGCCGCCATTCTTCAAGGCGCTGCTGGATTACGCCGAAGACGGTTCCTACAGCTGGCACTGCCCGGGGCACTCCGGTGGCGTGGCCTTCTTGAAGAGCCCGGTAGGTCAGATGTACCACCAGTTTTATGGTGAAAACATGCTGCGCGCCGACGTGTGCAATGCGGTGGAAGAGCTGGGTCAGCTGCTGGACCACAACGGAGCCATCGGTGCCTCCGAGCGCAATGCGGCGCGGATTTTCAATGCGGATCACTGCTTCTTTGTGACCAATGGCACCTCCACTTCCAACAAGATGGTGTGGCACCACACCGTGGCGCCCGGTGACATCGTGATCGTGGATCGCAACTGCCACAAGTCCAATCTGCACGCGATCATCATGACCGGGGCGATTCCCGTGTTCCTGAAGCCCACGCGCAACCACTTCGGCATCATTGGCCCGATCCCGCAAAGCGAGTTTGAGCCGGCGACTATTCAGGCCAAGATCAAGACCAACCCCTTGCTCAAGGGCGTGGACGCGAAGAAGGTCAAGCCGCGCATCCTGACGCTGACGCAATCCACCTACGACGGAGTGCTCTACAACACCGAAACTATCAAAAGCATGCTCGATGGCTACGTGGAAAACATCCACTTTGACGAAGCCTGGCTGCCACACGCTGCGTTTCACCCGTTCTATGGCACCTACCATGCCATGGGCAAGAACCGCGCACGCCCCAAGGAAGCGGTGGTCTACAGCACCCAGTCCATCCACAAGCTGCTGGCCGGTATCAGCCAGGCCAGCCATGTGCTGGTACAGGACTCCCAGACCGTGAAGCTGGACAAGCACTTGTTTAACGAGGCCTACCTGATGCACACCAGCACCAGCCCGCAGTACAGCATCATTGCCAGCTGCGACGTGGCTGCCGCCATGATGGAGCCGCCTGGCGGCACTGCACTGGTGGAAGAAAGCATCGCCGAAGCGCTGGACTTCCGCCGCGCCATGCGCAAGGTGGACGAAGAGTATGGCGATGACTGGTGGTTCAAGGTCTGGGGACCGGACAAGCTGGCCGAGGAGGGCATTGGCAAGGCGGCAGATTGGATCATCAAGGGTGAATCCAAGACGGCCAAGGCCAACTGGCACGGCTTCGGCAAGCTGGCCAACGGCTTCAACATGCTGGACCCGATCAAGTCCACCATCGTGACGCCCGGTTTGGACCTCAACGGCAAGTTCGCCAAAACTGGTATTCCGGCTTCCATCGTGACCAAGTTCCTGGCGGAGCACGGCGTGGTGGTGGAGAAGACGGGCCTGTACAGCTTCTTCATCATGTTCACCATCGGCATTACCAAAGGCCGCTGGAACAGCATGTTGACTGCGTTGCAGCAGTTCAAAGACGACTACGCCAAAAACCAACCCATGTGGCGCGTGTTGCCTGAGTTTGTGCAAAAGTACCCGCGCTACGAGAAGATGGGTCTGGCGGACTTGTGCCATCACATCCACCAGCTGTACGCCAAGTTCGACATCGCACGCTTGACGACTGAGGTGTATCTGAGCGACTTGGTGCCTGCCATGAAGCCCAGCGATGCCTACGCGCACATTGCCTTGCGCAAAACAGAACGTGTGGAAATAGACCACCTGGAAGGGCGCGTGTCTGTCGGCATGGTCACGCCATACCCACCCGGAATTCCCTTGCTGGTGCCCGGCGAGGTGTTCAACAAAAAAGTGGTGGACTACCTCAAGTTCTCGCGCGAGTTCAATGCGCAGTGCCCTGGCTTTGAGACCGATGTACACGGCTTGGTGAGCGAAGTGGGCGAAGATGGCAAGCTGCGGTATTACGCCGACTGCGTCAAAGCTTGAGCGAACGCCCCGACTGGGGCATACCAACAAAAATAGCGCGAATGCGGTGGCATTGGCGCTATTTTTTTAGGAGCTGCTCGCACGGCATCTACGGGGTCTAGCCCCCAATTTGGCTTAAATTAGCCGGCCGCAGGCTCCGTCGTTACGCCCATGGTCTGGCTGTAGCCGCCATCGACATAGGTGATTTCAGCGGTCACGCCACCGGCCAAATCGCTCAGCAAAAAAGCAGCCACGTTGCCTACATCTTCAATCGTCACGTTGCGGCGGATGGGCGACGCACCAGCCACCATGTTCAGCAACTTGCCGAAGTCCTTGATGCCGCTGGCGGCCAAGGTCTTGATCGGGCCGGCGCTGATGCCGTTGACGCGGATGCCCTTGGGGCCCACGGCCTCGGCTAGGTAACGCACGCTGGCTTCCAGACTGGCCTTGGCCAGGCCCATGGTGTTGTAGTTGGGGATGATGCGCTCCGCACCCAAATAGGACAGGGTCAGCAGAGCCGCTTTGGGAGTCAGGTAGGGCAGGGCGGCCTTGGCCATGGCGGGGAAGCTGTAGGCGCTGATGTCGTGCGCGATCTTGAAATTTTCGCGTGTCAAGCCGTCCAGGAAATTGCCGGCAATCGCTTCACGCGGCGCAAAGCCAATGCTGTGCACAAAGCCGTCAAAGGTGGGCCAGTGAACAGACAGATCCTTGAACAACTGGTCGATCTGCTCATCGTTGCCCACATCGCAGTCAAACACCAGCTTGGAATCGAAGTCAGCTGCGAACTCGGTGATACGGTCCTTGAAGCGTTCGCCCACGTAGCTGAAGGCTAATTCGGCGCCTTGCTCTTTGCAGGCCTTGGCAATGCCGTACGCAATGGAACGGTTTGACAATACGCCGGTGATCAACAACTTCTTGCCTGCTAAAAAGCCCATAGTGTCCTCATGAAAAATGCTTGGTCTGGTGCAGAATTGTCGCATGCGAATTCGGGAGTTTCTTTGTCTGGCATTTGGCAGCGTTTGTGCGCTTCCCGTATGGGCTGCCCATGGTTATGCGCTTTGGGGAGACCTCAAGTACCCTGCGGGCTTCTCTCAGTTTGACTATGTGAATCCGCAGGCACCCAAGGGCGGAGAACTACGCTTGGTGAGTAATCTGCGCGTCTCCACGTTCGACAAGTACAACCCTTTCACCATCAAGGGGACGGCCCCCGCCTATCTCAGCGGGCTGATGTTCGATACCCTGCTGGTTGGCGCGCTTGATGAAACTGCTGCTGGATATGGTTTGCTGGCCGAGGATGTGACTGTGGCAGCCGATGGCCTGAGTGCCACGTTCAAGCTGCGCAAAGAAGCCCGCTTCCACAACGGTGACCCGGTACTGGCGCGCGATGTCAAACACAGCTTTGACACCTTTATGGGCCCTTTTACCTCCCCGGCCTACAAGAGCGTGCTGGACGATGTTGCTGGCGTGGACGCCCTGGATGCCACGACGGTGCGCTTCCGCTTCAAGAAGCCCAACCGCGAGCTGCCACTGACCGTGGGTGGCCTGCCGGTGTTCAGCCACCGCTGGGGCGAGGAGGGGGGCAAGTCCAAGCCCTTTGACCAGGTGGTCATGGACATTCCGATTGGCAGCGGCCCCTACAAGATTGGCCCCGTTGTGTTCGGCAAGGACATCACCTATGTGCGCGACGCCACTTACTGGGCCAAAGACCTGAATGTAAAGCGCGGCAGTGCCAACTTTGACCGCATCACGGTCAAGATCTACAAGGACAACACCGCGCGGCTCGAGGCACTCAAGGCTGGAGAGTTCGACCTCATGCGTTTCTTTTCAGCGGGTGACTGGGCGCGCCGCGTGAACGGCCGCAAGTTTGACAGCGGCGAACTGGTCAAGGCCGAGTTCAAACACCGTCTGCCTACGGGTTTTCAGAGCTACGTGCTCAACACCCGGCGCGACAAACTCAAGGACGTGCGCGTGCGCCAGGCGCTGGGCTTGGCGCTGGACTACGAATGGATGAACCGCCAGATGTTTTACGGCGCCTACCATCGTGTGCAAGACCTATTTGGCAACACCGACTGCCAGGCCACTGGCGAGCCTTCTGCCGAAGAGCTCGTACTGCTGGAGCCTTGGCGCGCCCAAGTGCCTCCTACAGTGTTTGGTCCCATGGCCGTCCCTCCGCGGACCGATGGTGAACATAGCCTGCGCGACAACCTGCGCCTCGCACAAAAGCTCTTGAAGGACGCCGGTTGGACGTACCGCGACGGCGCTTTGCGCAACGCCAAGGGAGAGGCCTTTGCTCTGGAGTACCTGGACAGTGCTGAAACCGGCGCCCGGGTGGTGGCACCCTGGTCGCGCAACCTGGAGAAGATCGGTGTCAAACTCAACTTCCGCCCGGTGGACTTTGCGCTGTACCAGCAACGCTTGCAAAAGTTTGATTTCGACATCACGTCCATTGCCTACGGCGGCACCCACAACCCCGGGCAGGAATATGCCGACATGTTTGGAAGCAAGGCCGCCGACACCGAAGACTCGGGTAATTTCACGGGCATCAAGAGCCCGGCAGTGGACGCGCTAGTGACCCAGATCACGGCGGCCAAGCGCAAGCAGGATCTGCTATCAGCCTGCCGCGCGCTAGACCGCGTCATCATGCACAGCCACATTCTGGTGCCGCAATGGTCCGCGGGTACCCACCGCTTGGTCTACAACAGCTGGCGCTTGGATAAACCGGCCCAGATGCCTCCCTACGCGCAGGGCGAGGGTTGGGCCATTGATACCTGGTGGGCTAAATGAAGCCCCCACGCTCCACCGCTGCGCGGGTCACTGCCCCCCAAGGGGGGCCTCGCGCCTTGGGGCGGCCCGGCGGCGCTCACCCATTCGCATAATCAACGCATGTTGCTGTACTCCCTCAAGCGCCTGGCGCTAATGTTGCCCACACTGTTTGGCATCCTGTTGCTGACCTTTGTGGTTATCCAGTTTGTGCCCGGTGGTCCCGTGGAGCAGTACCTGGCGGAATCCCGGGCGTCTGCCGGGGGGGGGGGCGACGGTAGCGCCTTGAGCTACCGCGGTGCGCAGGGGGTGGATCCCAAGCGTCTGGAGCAAGCCAAGGCTTTGTATGGCTTTGACAAGCCAGCACCTGAGCGCTTTTGGCAGATGCTGGTGCAATTCGCCCAGTTTGATCTGGGTAAGAGTTTTTTTCACAACAAGAATGTGTCTGCCCTGGTGTGGGAGAAACTGCCGGTTTCCATGAGTCTGGGTCTGTGGACCTTTTTCATCAGCTACCTGGTTGCCGTACCGCTGGGGGTGGCCAAGGCAGTGCGGGCGGGTTCTCGCTTCGACCTGGCCACCAGCGTATTGGTGCTGATCGGTTATGCCATCCCGGGCTTTGTGCTGGGCGTAGCCCTGTTGGTGGTGTTTGGTGGACAGTTGCAATGGTTTCCGCTGCGCGGACTGACCTCCGCCAACTGGGAACAACTGAGTTGGGGCGGCCGCATCGTGGACTACCTTTGGCACATTGCCATGCCAGTCACGGCCATGGTGATGGGCAGTTTTGCAGTGACGGCCATGTTGACCAAAAACGCCTTCCTCGAAGAAATCCGCAAACAGTACGTGTTGACGGCGCGCGCCAAGGGATTATCCGACAAGCAGGTACTGTGGAAACATGTGTTCCGCAATGCGCTCATCCCCATCATCACGGGTTTTCCGGCAGCCTTTATCGGTGCATTTTTTACCGGTGCTTTGCTGATCGAGACACAGTTCTCGCTCGATGGCCTGGGCCTGCTGAGCTATGAAAGCGTCATCCGGCGTGACTACCCTGTGGTTTTGGGAACACTTTACCTGTTCACCCTGATCGGTTTGGTCACCAAACTGGTATCCGACCTCTGCTATGCCTGGGTGGATCCGCGCATCACTTTCGACTGAACCATGCAGCAAGCCGCATCCAACAGTAGCCAGCCGTTTGAGGCCGCAACCAGTCCCAGCCGCCGGGCCTGGCGGCGTTTTCGCAGCAACCGGCTGGGCTTTGCCAGTTTGGTGCTGTTCCTCCTGCTGGTGCTGTTCAGTCTTGCGGCCGAACTGGTCTCCAACGACAAACCGCTGGTCGTGAGCTACCAAGGCCAGACTTACTGGCCGCAGTGGCGCGAATACCCCGAGACCACCTTTGGTGGCGACTTTGCCACGCCTACCGATTACCTGGACCCCTTCATCCAGCAGCGCCTTGCCGAGCCTGGCAATTGGGCCCTGTTTGCGCCGAACCGCTACGGCCCCAAAACGCTGAACTACTTTGCCAAGGCGCCCAACCCGGCCCCGCCCAGTGCGGACAACTGGCTGGGCACCGACGACCGTGGGCGCGACCTGTTGGCCCAGCTGATTTATGGCTTCCGCGTCAGCGTACTGTTTGCGCTGGCGCTTACCTTGACCGGCGTAGTGCTTGGAGTCGTCACGGGTGCTATCCAGGGTTTTTTTGGCGGCAAGACTGATCTGGCATTCCAGCGTTTTATTGAAATCTGGAGTGCGATGCCTGAGCTTTACTTGCTCATCATCTTCAGTGCCATCTTTGCGCCCAGCATCGCGCTGCTGCTAGTGTTGCTGAGCCTGTTTGGCTGGATGGGCTTGTCGGACTACGTGCGGGCTGAATTTCTGCGCAACCGGCAGCTCGACTATGTGCGGGCTGCCCGTGCCTTGGGCGTCTCCAACTGGCGGATCATCACGCGCCATGTGTTGCCTAACAGTTTGACGCCTGTGGTCACATTTTTGCCTTTCCGCATGAGCGGCGCCATTCTGGCGCTCACCTCGCTGGACTTTTTGGGCCTGGGCGTACCGCCCGGCACGCCGTCCTTGGGCGAGCTGCTATCGCAGGGGAAAAACAATATTGATGCCTGGTGGATTTCGTTATCGACCTTCGCTGTGCTGGTCGTGACGCTGCTGCTGCTCACCATGATGGGCGATGCACTGCGAGATGCCCTGGACCCCCGCAAACAAGACACATGAGCGAACCGACCCCTCTTCTGGATGTGCAGGGCCTGCGAATCGCTTTTGGCGGACGCGAGGTCGTGCGTGGCGTGAATTTCCGCTTGGCTGCGGGTGAAAAGTTGGCCCTTGTTGGAGAGTCTGGCTCGGGCAAGACGGTGACGGCCTTGAGCCTGCTGGGCCTGGCCCAGGGGGCACGGGTGCAAGGGCATGCCCATTTCGGGTTGGCACAGCCAGTCGATTTGCTGGCCTTGCCGGAACAGCGCTTGCGCGGAATCCGTGGCGAAGACATCGCCATGATTTTTCAGGAGCCCATGACGGCGCTCAACCCGGTCTTGACCATTGGCGAGCAGATTGCGGAGATTTTGAGGCTAAAACAGGGTCTAAGCCTCGTAGAATCTGCGCAAACAGCTATACAATTGATAGCAGATACCGGCATTTCGGAGCCGCAGCGCCGCTTCAAGGCCTATCCCCACCAGCTTTCGGGCGGACAGCGCCAACGCGCCATGATCGCCATGGCCCTGGCCTGCAAACCCAAGCTGCTACTGGCAGATGAGCCCACTACAGCACTGGACGTGACTGTGCGCCGCCAGATTCTGGACCTGCTAGACGAGTTGCAACACAAACACGGCATGGCCGTGATACTCATCACCCACGACCTGAACCTGGTGCGCCAGTTCGCCCACCGCGTGGCGGTGATGGAGAACGGCCATCTGGTAGAACAGGGCCGTGTAGAACAGGTGTTCGCACAGCCGCAGCACGCTTACACCCGCCGTCTGCTGGCCAGTCGCCCGGTGCGCGATGTGCCGCCCCGCAGTGCCGACGCAGAGGTCTTGCTGCAAGGGCGGGCGGTCCGTGTCAGCTACCGCGTCCCGCTTGGGGGCTGGCGTGGCTGGTTTCGCTCGGGTGCCTTTGTGGCTGTGCAAGGTGCCGATTTCACCTTGCCAGCGGGACAGACCGTGGGCGTGGTGGGCGAATCCGGTTCAGGCAAGTCCACGCTCGCGCTGGCCGCGCTGGGCTTACATCCATTTTCGGGGAGCTTGTCAGTGCTGGGACAAGCTTGGGGGCAGGGGGGGCGTACTGACACAACCCTGCGTCGTGCGCTGCAGGTGGTATTTCAAGACCCATTTTCCTCGCTGTCCCCCCGATTGACGGTGGGCGAGATTGTGGGCGAGGGCCTGCTGGTGCACGCCCCCACGCTGTCGCCGCAGGCCCGCCGCGGCCGGGTGGCGGCGGTGCTGGAGACTGTGGGCTTGGGCGAGTCTCAGTTTCCGGGCCTGCTGGAACGCTATCCGCACCAGTTTTCTGGCGGGCAGCGTCAGCGTATCGCCATCGCCAGGGCCTTGGTGATCGAGCCACGGATGTTGGTGCTGGACGAACCAACCAGTGCGCTGGATGTGACCATGGCCCAGCAAATCCTGCAGCTCTTGCAGCGCCTGCAGGCAGAGCGCGGACTGGCCTATTTGCTGATTACCCACGATGTGGGGGTCATCCGGGCCATGGCGCACCAAGTATTGGTCATGCAAGCGGGTCAGATTGTGGAAAGCGGCCCTGTGGAACAGGTGCTGGAACGTCCACAGCACGCGTACACCCGTACTCTTCTGGCAGCCGCCGAATAATTCCTTACGAATCAAGGCTCTTAGCACAGTTTTGGAGTACAATCCAAAGCTCACGACCAAACGGGCGGGTAACTACCGCCCGTTTTTTTTGGTCGATTGTTTTTCATTCACGCTTTTTTCACTCTTAGGCAGGCTTTACCGACGTGGCATTACAGGAAATCGTTGCACAAACCGTAGCAGGGCTGGGATATGACTTGGTGGAGATTGAGCGCTCCGCCGGGGGCTTGCTGCGCATTACCATCGATTTGCCCTGGACTGCGCCGGTGGACGGCCAGGCGTCTGACGAGCAGTTTGTCAACGTGGAAGACTGCGAAAAAGTTACTAGGCAATTGCAGTTTGCCCTTGAAGTGGATGGCGTGGAGTACAAGCGGCTGGAGGTGTCCTCGCCCGGTATTGACCGACCGCTGCGGCACGCCCAAGATTTTGAGCGTTTTGCGGGGCAGATCATCGACATCACCCTCAAAGCGCCGATCGGCGAAGCCGCTGCAGGCCAGGTCAACGCCAATCGCAAGAAATTTCGCGGCACGCTGGAGCGTGTAGCAGCGGCCGATGGCGCCGTGGGGTGGCAAATCGTCTGGAGCGATGCGCCCGAACCCAAACCCGGTCAGAAGGTCAGTAAAAAACGTGTACCCCCGCCGATGCAGGCGCTGGGTTTCACTTTGGATGAGCTGCGCGATGCGCGGCTGGCACCGATTGTGAGTTTCAAGGGCCGCGGCAACGCCGGGGCCGCGGAGTAAGCCGTACCGCTGGGTTCCAGTTGGCGCGTCCCCCAAGTTTGTTTGTATTGATCAGAGTGTTCAGGAGAGTCATGGCATGAATCGCGAACTGTTAATGCTGGTGGAAGCAATTTCCCGAGAAAAAAACGTAGAGCGTGACGTGGTGTTGGGTGCTGTGGAAGCAGCCCTGGCCCAGGCCACCAAAAAGCTGTATCCCGGCGAAGTGGATATCCGCGTGGCTCTGGATCGTGACAGCGGCAATTACGAGACGTTCCGCCGCTGGCATGTCGTGCCCGATGAGGCTGGCCTGCAACTGCCTGATCAGGAAATTCTCTTGTTTGAAGCCAAAGAGCAGATTCCAGACATCGAAGTCGACGAGTACATCGAAGAACCCGTCGCGTCTGTGCCGATCGGCCGTATCGGTGCCATGGCTGCCAAGCAAGTCATTCTGCAAAAAATCCGTGACGCAGAGCGCGAAATGCTGCTCAACGACTTCATGTCGCGCGGTGAAAAGATTTTTGTCGGTACCGTCAAGCGTCTGGACAAGGGCGACATCATTGTCGAGAGCGGCCGCGTTGAAGGTCGACTCAAGCGTGGCGAGATGATCCCCAAGGAAAACCTGCGCACTGGTGACCGCGTGCGTGCCATGATCATGGAAGTGGACCTGACGCTGCGTGGCGCACCCATCCTGTTGTCGCGCTCCGCGCCTGAGTTCATGGTGGAGTTGTTCCGTCAGGAAGTGCCTGAAATCGAACAGGGCCTGCTGGAAATCAAATCCTGCGCCCGTGATGCAGGATCTCGCGCCAAGATCGCCGTGCTGTCGCATGACAAGCGCGTAGACCCAATTGGCACCTGCGTGGGCGTGCGTGGCACCCGTGTGAACGGTGTGACCAACGAACTTGCTGGTGAGCGTGTGGATATTGTGCTGTGGTCCGAAGACCCTGCCCAGTTTGTCATCGGTGCTTTGGCTCCAGCCAATGTGTCCTCCATCGTGGTGGACGAAGAGCGCCACGCCATGGATGTGGTGGTGGACGAGGAAAACTTGGCAATCGCGATTGGCCGTGGCGGCCAAAACGTGCGCCTGGCCTCCGAGCTGACCGGCTGGAAGATCAACATCATGGACGCCGCTGAGTCGGCCCAGAAACAGGCCAACGAGACGGATTCCGGCCGCAAGCTGTTCATGGAAAAGTTGGATGTGGACGAGGAAATCGCCGACATCTTGATCGCTGAAGGTTTTACCAGCCTGGAAGAGGTGGCTTATGTGCCCTTGCAGGAAATGCTGGAAATCGAGAGCTTTGACGAAGACACGGTGCATGAGTTGCGTAACCGCGCCAAAGATGCGCTGTTGACCATGGAAATTGCCCATGAGGAAAGCGTCGAAGAAGTTTCGCAAGATTTGCGTGACCTCGAAGGCCTGACCCCGGAGCTGATCGGCAAGCTGGCAGACGGCGGTGTACACACCCTCGATGACCTGGCCGACTTGGCCGTTGACGAACTTACAGATATCACTGGCCAGTCTGCGGACGAGGCCAAGGCCCTGATCATGAAGGCGCGCGAGCATTGGTTTACCAATGACGCTGCCTCTCAAGAGTAACGGTCATGAAAGGTTACACAGAATATGTCCAGTACGACCGTTGCCGAGTTTGCCAATGAACTCAAAAAATCTACCGATACCCTGCTTGAACAACTGAAGTCAGCTGGCGTTCCCAAGGCCTCGGCCTCGGACGTCCTGACCGATGGTGACAAACACAGTCTCTTGAACTTTCTGCAAAACAGCCATGGCACTGCCAGTCCGGAGCGCAAAAAGATCACGCTGGTGAAGAAGCAAACCACCGAAATCAAGCAGGCTGATGCCACAGGCAAGGCCCGCACCATCCAGGTGGAAGTACGCAAGAAGCGTACCTTTGTGCGCCGAGATGACGGTCTGGATGCTCCGTCGGATGCGCCCGAGGTGGAGTCGGAAGCTCCGGAATCTGCAGCACCTGCGATTGACCATGCCGAGCTCACACGCCGCGAGGAAGAAGCACGCCGCCAGGCGGAGCTGATTCGCCGCCAGGAAGAAGACCTGGCCGAAAAACGCCGCTTGCGTGAAGACGCCGAACGCCGTGAGCGTGAAGCCGAGGAACGTGCCGCCAGCTATGCGGCAGCCGAAGCACTGAAAAAGAGCCAGCTGAGCGCGACCGAGGCAGAGGCCTCGGCAGAAGCCGCACAAGCGGCTGCAGCGCGCGCCGCAGCGCAAGTGGAAGCACGTGAGACGGCTGCCGCCGAATCCAAAGCCCGTGCAGAAGAAGAGGCCAGCCGCGCCGCCGATCTGGGAGATCGCCGCCGCAAAGCAGAGGCCGAGGCTGCAGCTATCCGCATGATGATGTCAGCACCCAAAAAGGTGCTGGTTGCCAAGAAACCCGAAGAAGCCAAGCCTGCGGCCGATGCCAAGGCCGGCATGAAGGGAACGCTGCACAAGCCTGCAGCCGGCTCCACCGTGGCCAAACCCGGTAAACCAGCGGCAGGTGCGCCTGCGGGCAATGCAGGCCCAGGTGCGGGTAAAGAGGTCAAGTCGGCCAAGCTGTCTAGCAGTTGGGCGGGTGATCCGGCCAAGAAAAAAGAACTTAAAACCCGTGGAGACACAGGTGCTGGCGCAGGCCGATCTACCAATTGGCGTGCCGGTCCTAAGGGGCGCCGTGGCAATGACCGCGACCGCGATGAGCAGCACACCCAGTCGGCACCGGTGGAAGCGCGCGTCATTGAAGTGCACGTGCCTGAAACCATTACCGTGGCCGAACTGGCGCACAAGATGGCGATCAAGGCTTCTGAGGTGATCAAATCGCTGATGAAGATGGGCCAGATGGTCACCATCAACCAGCCGCTGGACCAGGACACCGCCATGATTGTGGTGGAAGAATTGGGCCACAAGGCCATCGTGGCGGCGCTGGACGACCCCGAAGCGTTTACCGACGATGAAGTGCAGGGCCAGGAAGCTGCGTCCATGCCGCGCGCACCCGTGGTGACTGTCATGGGCCACGTGGACCACGGTAAGACCTCGCTGTTGGACTACATCCGCCGCGCCAAGGTGGCTGCGGGCGAAGCCGGTGGCATTACCCAGCACATTGGTGCCTACCACGTGGAAACCCCGCGCGGCATGGTGTCCTTCCTGGATACCCCGGGCCACGAGGCGTTTACTGCCATGCGTGCCCGCGGTGCCCAGGCTACTGACATCGTGATTCTGGTAGTGGCAGCCGACGACGGCGTGATGCCCCAGACCAAGGAAGCTATCAAGCATGCCAAGGCGGCTGGCGTTCCTCTGGTGGTGGCGATTACCAAGTCCGACAAGCCCGACGCCAACCCCGAGCGCGTGAAGCAGGAGTTGGTGGTCGAAGAAGTGGTGCCCGAAGAATACGGCGGCGACTCTCCGTTTGTGCCCGTCTCCTCCAAGACCGGCATGGGCATTGACGCGCTGTTGGAACAGGTGCTGTTGCAGGCCGAAGTGCTAGAGCTCAAGGCCCCGGTGGATGCCATGGCCAAGGGCCTGGTCATCGAAGCCAAGCTGGACAAGGGCCGTGGTCCTGTCGCCACGGTGCTGGTCCAATCCGGCACGTTGAAGGCCGGCGACGTGGTACTGGCGGGTCAGACCTATGGCCGCGTGCGCGCCATGCTGGACGAGAACGGCCAGAAGATCGAATCTGCCGGCCCCTCCATCCCGGTGGAAATCCAGGGCTTGACCGAAGTGCCGCAAGCCGGCGACGAATTCATGGTGATGGGTGACGAGCGCCGTGCCCGTGAAATTGCCACCTACCGTGCTGGCAAATTCCGCAATACCAAGCTGGCCAAACAACAAGCCGCCAAATTGGAATCCATGTTCTCCGACATGTCTGCTGGGGACGTCAAGACGCTGCCCATCATCGTCAAGGCCGATGTACAAGGTTCGCAGGAAGCGCTGGCCGCCTCGCTACTCAAGCTGTCGACGGACGAAGTCAAGGTGCAGATGGTGTACTCCGCCGTGGGTGGCATTAGCGAATCCGACATCAACCTCGCGATTGCCTCCAAGGCCATCGTGATCGGCTTCAACACGCGTGCCGATGCAGGTGCGCGCAAGCTGGCGGAAGGCAATGGCGTCGATATCCGTTACTACAACATCATTTACGATGCCGTAGACGAGTTGAAAGCGGCCATGTCTGGCATGCTGGCACCTGAGAAGCGTGAAGAGATCATCGGTATGGCCGAGATCCGCACGGTGTTCGTGGCCTCCAAGATTGGTACGGTCGCAGGCTGTATGGTCACCAACGGCATGGTCAACCGCAACGCGCATTTCCGCCTGTTGCGCGACAACGTGGTGATTTACACCGGCGAGCTGGACTCCCTGAAGCGCATGAAGGACGATGTGCGCGAAGTGAAGGAAGGCTTCGAGTGCGGTATCAAGCTCAAGAACTACAACGACATCAAGGAAGGTGATCAGCTGGAGTTCTTTGAGGTTAAGGAAATCGCTCGTACGCTGTAAAAAACCATGGTGAAAAAGAAGTCATCCACCCCCAACCGCAGCTTTCAGGTTGCCGACCAGATCCAGCGCGATCTGGCGGAACTGATCGCCCGCGAGTTGAAAGACCCGCGGGTGGGCATGGTGACCATCCAGGGCGTCGAAGTGACGCCGGACTATGCCCACGCCAAGGTGTTTTTCAGCCTGTTGGTGGGTGATCCGGTGGCCACTGCCGAAGGGCTGAACCAGGCGGCGGGCTTTCTGCGCGCTGGCTTGTTCAAGCGTTTGCACATTCATACGGTGCCGACGCTGCATTTCATTTTCGACCAGACCACCGAACGCGCGGCGGATATGAACGCGCTGATTGCGCGTGCCGTGTCGTCGCGCGCCAAAGAGGACTAGCCATGAACGCGCCGCGCACGAGGGTGCTACGGCGCCCCGTGCATGGGGTGCTGTTGCTGGACAAGCCGATTGGTCTGTCGAGCAACCAGGCTTTGCAGAAAGCCAAATGGTTGCTGCGGGCGGAAAAGGCGGGCCATACGGGCACGTTGGACCCGCTGGCCACAGGAGTGCTGCCGCTGTGTTTTGGCGCTGCCACCAAGTTCAGCCAGATGCACCTGGATGCCGACAAAGCCTACGCCACCACGGTGCGGCTAGGTATTCAGACCAGCACGGCAGATGCCGAAGGTGAGGTGATCAGCGAGCGACCGGTTTCGGTGACACCTGCGGAATTGGACGCGGTGGTGCGGCGATTCACCGGGCCCATTGCCCAAGTGCCTCCCATGCACAGTGCCCTGAAGAAGGATGGTAAGGCACTGTACGAGTACGCCAGGGCCGGAATAGAAGTGGAGCGCGAAGCGCGCCACGTGACGATTTATGCATTAAATGTGCAGGAGTCCCTTGTAGATACTGCGCAACCAGCTATCAAAATGATAGTGGATTGCAGCAAGGGGACGTACATCCGCACGCTGGGTGAAGATATCGGAGAGGCGCTCGGCTGTGGAGCCCACCTCAGCGCGTTGCGGCGTATCCGCACTGGTGGCTTCAGCGAGGCCCAGTGCGTCACGCTGGAGGCCCTGGAGGCCATGGGCGAGGCGGAACGGCTGGCGTGTCTGCTGCCTGTGGATGCGCTGTTGCCAGAGCATGTGCCTGTCACACTGGACAGCGACAATGCGGCACGATTTTTGAGTGGAATGCGCAGACGCGGCCCTTGGCCGGATGCAGACCATGTGGCAGTGTATGCAGCGAGCCCACGTTCGCTGCTGGGAACTGCGCAGGTCAAAGCGGGTGAGTTGATTCCAGTACGGCTGCTGAGCCCTCAGGAGATCAGTGAATCCCAGGCCCAGGCAGGGGCCATGGAACAGAGTTTGAAGCAAGTAAATGAAACCTTGGCCCTTGGGGCGTAAGCAGAAAGTGAACCATGAGTAAACAAATCCGAAACATCGCCATCATTGCCCACGTGGACCATGGCAAAACCACCATGGTGGACCAGCTGCTGCGCCAGTCCGGCACCTTTGCCGAGCACGAAAAAGTGGTCGACACCGTGATGGACAACAACGCCATTGAAAAAGAGCGTGGCATTACCATCTTGGCCAAGAACTGCGCCGTGAGCTGGGAAGGCACGCACATCAACATCGTGGACACTCCCGGACACGCGGACTTCGGTGGCGAGGTGGAACGTGCTTTGTCGATGGTCGACAGCGTGTTGCTGTTGATCGATGCGCAGGAAGGCCCCATGCCCCAGACGCGCTTCGTGACCAAGAAGGCGCTCGCCCTGGGTCTGAAGCCCATCGTCGTCGTGAACAAGGTGGACAAGCCTGGAGCCAACCCCGACAAGGTGGTCAACGCCGCTTTCGACTTGTTCGACAAGCTGGGTGCCACAGATGAACAGCTGGACTTCCCCGTGGTCTACGCCTCCGGTATCAACGGCTGGTCGTCGTTAGAAGAAGGCGCACCTGGTGAGCAGTGGGGCCCCGACATGTCGGCCCTGTTCAACACCATCCTGAAACACGTGCCACCGAACTCTGGTGACCCTGCAGCACCTTTGCAGTTGCAGATTTCCGCGCTGGACTTCTCCAGCTTTGTCGGCCGTATTGGCGTGGGCCGTATCAGCCAAGGTACCTTGAAGCCCATGCAGGACGTGGTGGTGATGGAAGGCCCGGATGGCAAGGCTGTCAAAGGCCGCGTGAACCAGGTGCTGACATTCCAAGGTCTGGACCGCATGCAAAGCCCCCTAGCTGGCCCTGGCGACATTGTTTTGATCAACGGTATTGAAGACATCGGTATCGGCGTGACAGTGACGGACCCCGCCAACCCCCAGCCGCTGCCCATGCTGAAGGTGGACGAGCCCACGCTAACCATGAACTTCTGCGTCAACACCAGCCCGTTGGCTGGCCGCGAAGGCAAGTTCGTCACCAGCCGCCAGATCTGGGACCGCCTGCAGAAAGAACTGCAGCACAACGTGGCGCTGCGCGTCAACGAAACCGACGAAGAAGGCGTGTTTGAAGTGCTGGGTCGTGGTGAATTGCACCTGACCATCCTGCTGGAAAACATGCGCCGCGAAGGCTATGAAATGGCCGTCTCCAAGCCCCGCGTGATGTTCAAAGACATCAATGGTGAGAAGCATGAGCCGATCGAATTGGTGACCGCTGACATCGAAGAGCAACACCAAGGCGGCGTGATGCAAGCCCTCGGCGAGCGCAAGGGCGAGTTGATCAACATGGAACCAGACGGCCGTGGCCGTGTCCGTTTGGAATACCGTATTCCAGCCCGTGGCCTGATCGGTTTCTCCAACGAATTCCTGAACTTGACCCGCGGTTCCGGCCTGATCTCCAACATCTTTGACAGCTATGAGCCGCACAAGGGTGACATCGGTGGCCGCAAGAACGGTGTGCTGATCTCCATGGACGACGGTGAAATCTTCACCTACGCCCTGGGCAAGTTGGACGACCGCGGCCGCATGTTTGTGAAGGCGAACGATCCGGTGTACGAAGGCATGATTGTGGGTATCCACAACCGTGACAACGACTTGGTGGTGAACGCCACCCGTACCAAGCAGCTGACCAACTTCCGCGTGTCCGGCAAGGAAGATGCGGTGAAGATCACGCCTCCTATCGAGTTGACACTCGAATACGGCGTGGAATTTATCGAAGACGACGAGCTGGTCGAAATTACGCCTAAGTCGGTCCGCCTGCGCAAGCGCTTTCTGAAAGAGCACGAGCGCAAGCGCGCTAGCCGCGAGTAAGGCAAACAGGCGGCCCTTGCGGGCCGCTTTTTCGTTCATGAAACTCACCCACAACCGGGCCGTCTTTTTGATGGTGGTGGTGACCTTGATGTGGTCTACCGCTGGCGTTGTCACGCGCCATCTCGAATTTGCCCGCAGCTTTGAGGTCACCTTCTGGCGCGCCTTTTTCACGGTGCTCAGCCTGTCGGTGATCTTGCCATTTGTGCGCGGGCGCGATGTGTTCCGCAAGATGCGCCACGCGGGGCGGTTCTTCTGGCTCTCAGGCCTGTGCTGGAGCGTGATGTTCACGGCCTTCATGGTGGCGCTCACCCTCACCAGTGTGGGCAATGTGTTGGTCACCATGTCGATCGGGCCCTTGCTCACTGCGTTGATTGCGCGGATTTTCATCGGGCACCGGGTACCACTGCGCACCTGGCTGGCCATCGTGGTGGCCGGGGCGGGCATTGTTTACATGTACGCGTCCCAGCTCGGCAACGTGTCGCTACTCGGCACGCTGGTAGCGCTGTGTGTGCCCATCGCAGGGGCTACCAACTGGACGGTGACCCAGCATTCGCACGATCAGGGCTACGATGTGGACCTGATGCCTGCGGTGTGGGTCGGTGCGGTGATCTGCTGCATCGTGACGCTGCCTTTGTCTTATCCCTTCCAGGCCAATGTCCACGATGTAACTTTGCTCGGCTTTCTGGGTGTCGTGCAATTGGCCATTCCTTGCGTGCTCAGCGTGCGCTGCGCACAAATCCTCAAAGCCCCCGAGATCTCCCTGCTGCAGTTGCTGGAGGTGATCTTCGGCATTCTTCTGGCCTGGCTGGGCGCCAACGAAGTGCCCGCAAACGCCGTACTGTGGGGCGGGGCGCTGGTGATTGGCGCCTTGGTGACAAATGAACTGATTGGATGGAGACAACGCGCATGAATACCAATGCCCTGCACACCGCAGACCTGATCACCGACATCCGTGGCAGCGTGGGCTGCATTACCTTGAACCGAGCCAAGGCCCTGAACGCGCTGAGCCTGGACATGGTGCGCGGCCTCACCGCGGTGCTGCGTGCTTGGAAAGACGATGCCTCGATCAAAGCGGTGGCTATCCGGGGCAGCAACAAGGCAGGCGTTTTTGGCAGTTTCTGCGCGGGTGGCGACATCCGCTTCTTCCACCAGGCAGCCTTGGCGGGCAATCCGACGCTGGAAGACTTTTTCACTGAGGAATACGCTCTCAATTACCTGATCCACCACTTTCCCAAGCCCTATATTGCCTTCATGGATGGCATCGTGATGGGTGGAGGCATGGGAATCAGCCAAGGTGCGTCCCACCGCTTGGTGACCGAACAGACCAAGATGGCGATGCCGGAGACCGGCATCGGACTGTTTCCCGATGTCGGCGGTGGCTACTTCTTGAGCCGCTGCCCGGGCCGTACCGGGGAGTGGCTAGCGCTCACGGGTGATGTGATCGACGGCGCGACTGCCGTGGTCTTGGGTCTGGCCGATCATCTGGTAGATGCAGCCCGCCTCCCTGAGGCTTGGGAGGCCTTGGCGACCCTGAACTGGTCTTCGTCCGATCCTTTGAGTGCCTGGGCTGCTATGTTTTCAGGAGCTTCTCACGCAGATTCCGTGGGAGCTAGAGACCAAATCGACCAATATTTTGCACTCGACAGCGTGCAGGCCATCGTGCAGGCGTTAGAGGCCGACAGCAGCGAGTGGGCCCAGTACACAGCGGCTACGTTGCGCAAGCGCTCGCCGCTCATGCTGCATGTGGTCCTAGAGCAGGTGCGCCGCGCACGCAGCTTGGCGCTGGCAGACGATCTGCGCATGGAACGCGACATGGTGCGCCATTGCTTCTTCACCCAGCACCTGGGCCGCTCTGGTGCGAGCAGCGAAACCGTAGAAGGAATTCGCGCCTTGGCTGTTGACAAGGACCACACTCCCCGTTGGACCCCGGCCAGCATTGAAGAGGTGACTGTAGAGATGGTTGCGCCGTTCTTCGCCAGTCCGTGGCCTGCATCTGCTCACCCGTTGCGCGAACTGAATTAAATCGTATGGCTCCGCCGAGCGAGGAGTGGTACGAAATCGCACCCAACTGTTGGTGCCAATGTACTGCCGAAGTATTGGGCTAGCGGTTGCGGTCCTTCATGGCGCGCTCCACTTCCCGTTTGCCTTCGCGGTCCTTGATGGTGTCGCGCTTGTCATGCTCGGCTTTGCCTTTGGCCAAGGCAACATCACACTTCACCTTGCCAGCTTTCCAATGCAGATTGATGGGTACCAAGGTATAACCTTTTTGCTCTACCTTGCCGATCAAGCGTTTGATTTCCGCCTTGTGCATTAGCAGCTTCTTGGTCCGCACATGGTCAGGATTCACGTGACTGGAGGCAGTATGCAAAGGATTGATTTGCAGGCCAATGATGAAAAGCTCACCGTTGCGTATGACCACATAGCCATCGGTGAGCTGCACTTTGCCTTCGCGCAGGGATTTAACCTCCCAGCCTTCCAGCACCAGGCCCGCTTCAAAGCGTTCCTCAAAAAAGTAGTTGAACGCGGCCTTTTTGTTGTCGGCGATGCGGGAAGCAGTTTCGGGTTTTTTGGCCATTGCACTCAGGTGGGGATTACAGACAGGATTGAAAGGGCAGACGCTGTTGGGCTTGTCTACAATCCCGCGCAGACCGCCATTCTATGAAAACTGTTCACAAGTCCGTTCTGATCTGGTACAGCCCGCACGAGATGTATGCCCTGGTAACCGATGTCGCCCAGTATCCGCAGTTTTTGCCTTGGTGTGACCATGCCCAAATTCTGGAACATGATGACCAGGGAATGACGGCCGAGGTAGGCATTTCTTTCAGCGGTATCCGCCAAACGTTTACCACCCGCAACCGGCACACGGAACCTAGCCAAGTCGGGATGCAATTGGTCAAAGGTCCATTTTCCAAACTCGACGGTGTCTGGAACTTCCACCCTCTCGGGGACGGCTCGCAGCGCGCCTGTAAGGTAGAGCTGGTACTGAACTATGGATTTGACAATGCCACGCTCGGCAAGCTGGTCGGCCCCGTGTTTGACAAAATTGCGGCGAGCTTGGTGGACGCTTTTGTCAAACGTGCGCAACAGGTCTACGGTGACTGAGGCACTTTTTGCCGTAACAGTGGTGTTAGCGACCGGGCCCCGGCAGGTTCACGTCAGCCATTTGCAGGTAGCACAAGGCTGCACTGCTGCCATGGCCGTGCGGCAAAGTGGCTTGCTTGAGCCCCTAGAAGAATCGGAAATTGAACAATTGACCTTGGGAATCTGGGGCCAGAAGGCCAATAGCCAGCAGCCGTTACGCCCACACGACAGGGTGGAACTTTACCGCGCCCTGCAAGTGGACCCCAAGGTCGCACGCCGTGAACGCTTTGCCAAACAGGGGGCCAAATCCGCAGGTCTGTTTGCAAAACGCCGGGCAGGTTCCAAGGCCGGCTATTAGCGGCCCTAGCGCCGCCCCTATTTGCAATCGGCGTCGATGACGGTTTGAATGCGTTGGGCTTCGGCTGCGCGTGTTGCATCGTCCATGACTTCCCGTTCACCGGCAGCGTTGGTACGTGACAAACGGACACCAGATTCAAACGCCGCTTTCGCCTGTTTAGCGCGTGCGCAGTTCTCCACTTTGGCCTTTGCCACACGCTCTTCTTCGGCCTTGCGTTTGGCGGCTTCTGCATCTGCGGCCTGTTTTTTCTTGGCTTCGAGCTCTTTGTCTACGCCAGCGCCTTTGGCTGCGCTGCTCGGCAACGCAGGTACGGGCGCTGTGGGTGTGGCCGCTGCATCCACAGTCGCTGCAGGTGCAGACGCGGCCCGTTGCCCAGCGGGGCGCTTCAGAATACTTTTTTCAGGTATCTCAGCGCCCGGGGCACGGTCGCTAAAGACCTTGCGCCCGTCCTTGTCCATCCACTGCCATTGGGCCCAGGTACCTGTGACAGATAGGGCCAAAACGGCTGCCAAAAGTGCGTGAAAGGGTTTCATACAAGCAAGTGTAGCGCGCGGGGCAGGGCAAGGACAAATTGACGCGGGTACAATCCGATTTTTGGAGCTTTGACATGCGCCTTCTCGGCAAAGCGCTCACCTTCGACGATGTGTTGTTGGTGCCAGCGTTCTCCCAAGTCCTTCCCAAGGACACCAGCCTCGCCACCCGTTTCTCCCGCAACATCGCACTGAATCTGCCGCTCGTTTCCGCGGCCATGGACACAGTGACCGAAGCCCGCTTGGCGATAGCCATAGCGCAAGAGGGTGGCATGGGGATTGTTCACAAAAACCTGACTCCGGCCGAACAGGCTGCGCAGGTCGCCAAAGTAAAGCGCTACGAGTCCGGGCTGCTACGTGACCCGGTGGTCATCACACCGGAAACCACGGTGCGCCAGGTGATTGCGTTGTCAGAGCAGCTAGGTGTATCCGGATTCCCGGTTTGCGATGGCGGCAAGGTGGTCGGTATCGTGACAGGACGTGACTTGCGGTTCGAGACCCGCTACGACCAACCTGTGCGTGAAATCATGACACCGCGCGAACGGCTGATCACGGTTCCCGACGGCACGACACCAGATGCCGCCAAGGCCTTGCTGAACAAACACAAGCTGGAACGCTTGCTGGTCGTCAACGAGGCCTTCGAGCTCAAGGGCTTGATCACCGTTAAGGACATTACGAAACAACTCAACTTCCCTAACGCCGCCCGGGATTCCGCAGGTCGTCTGCGTGTAGGCGCTGCCGTCGGAGTAGGCGACGGCACCGAGGCCCGTGTGGAGGCGCTGGTGGCGGCAGGTGTCGACGCTATCGTGGTTGACACCGCGCATGGTCATAGCAAGGGGGTGATTGATCGGGTGCGCTGGGTCAAACAAAACTTCCCCCAGGTGGATGTGGTGGGCGGCAATATTGCCACCGGTGCTGCAGCGCTGGCTTTGGTCGAAGCGGGAGCAGATGCCGTGAAGGTCGGTATTGGCCCTGGCTCCATCTGTACTACGCGCATAGTGGCTGGCGTGGGCGTCCCTCAAATCATGGCCGTGGACAGTGTTGCCACCGCCTTGCGCGGTACCGGTGTCCCCCTGATTGCTGACGGCGGTATTCGTTACAGCGGAGATATTGCCAAAGCGATCGCGGCTGGTGCAAGCACCGTCATGATGGGGGGCATGTTTGCAGGTACTGAAGAAGCGCCTGGCGAGGTGATCTTGTACCAGGGCCGCAGCTACAAGAGCTATCGCGGCATGGGCTCCATCGGCGCCATGCAGCAGGGCAGTGCGGATCGCTACTTCCAGGAGTCGAGCACCGGAAACCCCAATGCTGACAAACTGGTGCCCGAAGGAATCGAAGGTCGTGTTCCTTACAAAGGCTCCATGGTGGCTATCGTGTTCCAAATGGCCGGCGGCATTCGTGCCAGCATGGGTTATTGCGGTTGCGCCACCATCGAAGAGATGCAGAACAAAGCTGAGTTCGTGGAAATCACAACGGCTGGTATTCGGGAGAGCCACGTCCATGACGTGCAAATCACCAAAGAAGCCCCCAACTACCGCGCGGACTGATCGGTACCTTTCCCATGCACCAGAAAATTCTCATTCTTGATTTCGGGTCCCAAGTCACGCAGCTGATTGCCCGCCGTGTACGTGAGGCCCATGTGTTTTGCGAAGTGCATCCTTGCGATGTCAGTGATGAATGGATTCGGAAATACGCCGCGGATGGTCAGCTGAAAGGCATCATTCTTTCCGGTAGCCACGCTAGCGTGTACGAAGAAGCTACGGACAAAGCGCCTCAAGCGGTATTTGAGTTGGGGATTCCAGTGCTGGGGATTTGCTATGGCATGCAAACCATGGCACAGCAACTTGGCGGCAAGGTTGAAGCCGGCCACACGCGCGAATTCGGTTTCGCCCAGATACGCGCTCACGGCCATACGGCTCTGTTGGACGGCATCCAGGATGCGGTGAATGCGCAGGGCCATGGCTTGCTGGATGTCTGGATGAGCCACGGCGACAAAGTCACTGAACTCCCCCCTGGCTTCAAGCTTATGGCCAGCAATGCAGCCTGCCCAATTGCTGGCATGGCGGACGAGTCTCGTAATTTCTATGCCGTGCAGTTCCATCCAGAAGTGACGCACACAGTGCAGGGGCAAGCCATGCTAGAGCGCTTTGTGCTAGGTATTTGTGGCACCCGTGCCGACTGGATCATGGGCGACTACATTGCCGAGGCCGTTGAGCGTATTCGTGCCCAAGTCGGTGATGAAGAGGTCATTCTTGGGCTCTCCGGTGGGGTCGACTCGTCGGTAGCGGCCGCATTGATCCACCGTGCCATTGGGGATCAGTTGACTTGCGTGTTTGTGGACCATGGTCTATTGCGCCTCAATGAGGGCGATATGGTGATGGACATGTTTGTTGGCAAGCTGCATGCCAAAGTCATCCGCGTAGATGCCTCTGCCCAGTTCCTGGGGCATCTCGCCGGTGTGAGCGAGCCTGAAGCCAAGCGGAAAATCATTGGCCGCGAGTTTGTGGAAGTCTTCAAGTCAGAAGCTGCAAAACTAACGGCATCGGGCGCCTCCAAATCCGGTGCAAAGTGGCTGGCACAAGGCACCATTTATCCAGACGTCATCGAATCAGGTGGCGCCAAGACCAAAAAAGCGGTAACGATTAAGAGTCACCACAACGTGGGCGGACTACCCGAGCAACTGGGCCTCAAACTTCTGGAACCATTGCGCGAGCTGTTCAAGGATGAGGTACGTGAGTTGGGGGTGGCCCTCGGCTTGCCGGCGGACATGGTGTATCGCCATCCGTTTCCCGGCCCAGGCTTGGGCGTGCGTATCTTGGGCGAGGTCAAGAGAGAATACGCAGACTTATTGCGTCGAGCTGATGCCATCTTCATTGAAGAGTTGCGCAAAGCGCCTTATGAGGGCAGTATCGCCTTGGGTGCAAACCCACGCCACGTGCCAAAAACTTGGTACGACGCGGTATCCCAGGCCTTTACGGTGTTTTTGCCGGTAAAAAGTGTGGGGGTCATGGGCGACGGCCGAACCTATGACTATGTTGTGGCTTTGCGTGCCGTGCAAACCAGCGACTTCATGACCGCTGACTGGGCTGAATTGCCTTACAGCCTACTAAAGACCGTGTCTGGTCGGATCATTAACGAGGTGCGCGGTATCAATCGTGTGACCTACGACGTCAGTAGCAAACCGCCCGCCACCATCGAGTGGGAGTAGGGGGATCGCTCCTAGGGAAATCCCGAGAGCGAATAGGTTTTCCGCAGAATCAACGTAAAAAGTTCATCCGGCGCCCCTCGGGGCGCTGACTTTTTATGCAAGCTTGGTGCACAATGTTTTTATGAACACCGAGCATCTGATGGGCCTCCACACAGACTCCGACACGCTGCATTTCTTGGAAGATGAGGCAGTCGGCGGGGCTGCCAAGGAGCCGGTGTGGCGTTTGTTGGTGGTGGATGACGAACCGGATGTTCACCGGGCGACAACCTTTGCATTGGCTGGCGTTCGGATTCTGGGTCGGGCATTACATTTTCTGCATGCGTATTCTGCTGCGGAAGCCAGCCAAATTCTCAACGCTGAACGTGATGTTGCTGTAGTGCTGCTCGACGTTGTGATGGAGCGGGAGGATGCAGGCTTAGCGCTGGTGAAGACGATTCGCCAAGACCTGCGCCTCAACGAGCTGAGAATTATTTTGCGAACTGGCCAGCCCGGTTACGCACCAGAGATCGAAACCATCCATGATTTCGATATTAATGACTATAAAACCAAGTCCGAACTAACACGTACCAAGCTCTACGCGACGGTAACTGCGGCACTGCGGGCGTATGAGCAGATTCGGAAATTAGACGAATTGGCTTTTTATGACCGGTTATCTTGTCTGCCTAACCGCAACAAGTTCATTGACCTGAGTGAAGAGCGGCTTAAGAACCAGCCCAAGGCGGACGACGTCATTGCCATTTTGGACATTGACGATTTTTCTGAAATTAATGATGCCTTGGGGCATCAGCAGGGCGATCGCTTGCTGCAGTCGGTCGCAGACCGACTCAAGACAGAACTGGGTAATGAAGTAATTTTGGCACGCATTGGCAGCGACACCTTTGGGCTCATGGGCGAACAGTCCGTGGTAAATCCTTTGCGGGTGTTGGCCATGTTTCGGGAGCCTTTCCAAGTGCAAGACGATTCCATGGTGGTGACAGCCACCATGGGATTGACCAAGCTGTTATCAGACGGTGTATCCGGGCGCGATGCCCTCAAGGATGCCAATATCGCACTCAAGCGTGCCAAAAAAAGCCGTCGTGGCAGTTTTGTTATGTTTTCGAGCGAAATGGGATCGGACATCCGCGAGCGTGTCCGTCTCCTGCAAAGTCTGCGCAGTGCTGTGGAAAGCGAGCGCTTGTTCATCGTCTACCAGCCGCAAATTAACCTCAGCAGTGGCAAGGTAGTGGGTATGGAAGCACTCATACGGTGGCGCAACGAGGATGGAACCTTTGTGCCGCCTGATCGCTTCATCCCGCTTGCTGAAGCTTCCGGCATGATTGTGGCCATTGGCGACTGGGTATTGCGCATGTCTTGCCATGAGTTGGTACGCCTGCAAGCGCTTGGGTTGACCGATTTGCGAATGTCGGTCAACGTCTCTCAAATTCAGTTCCGGCACCCTGAGTTTCTGGAGAAACTCAATGCCGCTTTGTTGGACACGGGAATCCGTCCGAATTGCCTGGAGTTGGAAATAACGGAGTCAGTAGCAATGGAGGATGCCGACTTCATGCTTGAGACACTGAATCTCGTGCGAGAGCTAGGTATTTCCATTGCAATTGACGACTTCGGAACTGGCTATTCATCACTCAGCCAGTTGCGCCAATTGCCGATAGACCGGCTCAAGATCGATCGGGCATTTGTATCTGAGCTACAAAAAGACATGTGCGGTGGGCATATCGCTTCCATGGTGATTGAGCTGGGGCGCAATCTCAATTTGACGGTTATTGCCGAAGGTATAGAAGAGGAGGCTCAAGCGGAAGCCCTGCGCGCCTTGGGCTGCCACGAGGGGCAAGGTTATTTGTATGCCAAGCCTATGACACCGCCACTGCTGAAAGAATGGCTAGTCGCTCGAGGCAGCATCTCCTGAACGCCTTGCTACCGAGCGTATGCACCTAGGTGCAAGCTAGTAGGATTAGGGGATGACACAAGACACCGCTTTTATGCGCCTGGCGCTGGAACAAGCCCAAGAAGCGCGCAAAGTTGGGGAAATACCGGTTGGAGCCATTGTTGTTAAAGAGGGGCGCGTACTGGGTGTTGGTCGCAATATGTCTGTTGCTACACATGACCCAAGCGCACACGCTGAGATCGTAGCTTTGCGTGCCGCTGCACAAACGCTGGGTAATTACCGGCTGGACGGCTGTGAGCTTTACGTCACGCTAGAACCCTGCGCCATGTGTGCTGGCGCGATACTACATGCCCGCATAAGCCGATTGGTATACGGTGCAGCAGACCCCAAGACCGGTGCTGCTGGATCAGTAATGGACCTTTTTGCGAATCCACGGCTGAACCATCACACCCAGGTTTGTGCAAACGTGCTGGCTGACGAATGCTCTGGCACATTGCGCAGTTTTTTTCAGGCCCGACGACAAACCCGGGCAGCACAGGCCCAAGCACTCTCAGATGATGCCTTGCGGACGCCGCTGTCAGTGTTTGCTGACCTGCAGGACTATCCTTTTACTCCCCACTTCTTTATCGATGGAGAAAAATTACATGGTTGGCGCATGCACTACCTCGATGAGGGTTGCGCAGGGGCGGCTTGTGTCGTACTTTGTTTACATGACCTACCAGGGTGGAGTTACCGGTTCAAGGCTTTGATTCCAGCGTTGAAAGCGAAGGGGCTTCGTGCCCTTGTGCCAGATTTGATAGGCTTTGGTGCCAGCGACAAACCCAAGAAGGAAACGGCGCACACCATAGACCTGCATTTGCGGAGTTTACAAATGCTTTTGGCGTCTTTAGGGGCTCCGAAATTGCTGATCGTGGCTGAAGGCAACGCGCTTCACTTGGCGCGCATGCTAGTGCAAAGCAAAGTTGTACGCGTGATCAATGTGGTTCAAGTCACATCCGACCCTGATGTTGCCTCCGACTCTCGTCCGTTTCCAGACAAAGGTTATCAAGCCGGGGGGAAGGCTGCGGCAAGACTGGTTCAGCAAATGGAGCTGGCCTCAGGTAAGCTGGCGCATCCTTTGGATGGCGTCATTCTGAATGGCCCCCCGGACGTGATGGCGGAGCAGATTTTCAGCATCACTTGCGACGGATAATCACCTATGGTGAAAAAACACATTTACATATATTCCCCGTCGGGGGCCGTGCGCGATAAAGCGGCATTCAAACGTGGGGTAAAACGCCTAGCAGCCCTAGGTTACGACGTTGAATTGGACGCCGATGCTTTAAGCAGCCATATGCGTTTTGCGGGTGATGATGACACCCGTTTGGCAGCGATTCACCGAGCTGCGGCAAGTGGCGCAGACATTGCAATGATCTCTCGGGGAGGCTACGGACTCACACGGATTCTGGATGGCATTCGCTATAAGACTATTTCGAAGGCGATTGAGCGCGGTACCCAGTTCGTTGGTATCAGTGACTTCACCGCATTTCAGATGGCGCTCCTTGCCAAAACGGGAGCGGTTACGTGGGCCGGCCCGGCCTTGTGCGAAGGCTTTGGCGTAGGCGGGGCCCCTGATTTGCAACCCGATGACATCATGGAAGACTGTTTTCATGACATGGCCAGCGGGCAGGGGGAAGGTACCGGTTGGCGCCAGAACCAAGCGTGGCCGAGGGCGACGCCTTTAAATGTTCACCATGCCACCGTGTGGGGCGGCAATCTCAGCGTGCTGGCGTCGATGGTCGGAACACCGTATTTCCCCTCTATCAAGAGCGGCATTCTATTTTTAGAGGATGTTGGCGAGCATCCCTATCAGATCGAACGTATGCTGACCCAGCTTTTGCTTGCAGGCATTTTGTCAAGCCAAAAGGCTGTGGTCTTAGGGCAATTCACAGGCTTTACGCTGAATTCGCATGACAAAGGCTTCAAGCTAAACACCGTAGTTGCTTGGCTTCAATCGCGACTAAAGGTGCCCGTGTTGACCAACTTGCCCTATGGGCATGTCCAAACCAAAGTGTTATTGCCTGTGGGTAAGTCAGCAGATTTGGCTGCCGAAGGCAAAGATGTGATGCTGGTTTGGGGGCACTGACGCTACTAGCGACCCAACGGGCTAGTGCGTGCGCTAAGGCTACGAGGTAAGAGGCCGTTGAACATGGCGTTGATATCCGCCAACTGTTTCCTCGCCGTAGCCTCACCATCGAGTGCGGCTATCGCAGCCATTACATCTCCGCGAAGGTACCAGAGGTCCTGCACATCATCAGCATATGTTACACGCAACTGAACAACAGGATATGCCTGTGCTCCTCGCTCACCAAGAATGTCCAGCATGGCATGACGAATGTCATTCAGTGTCCGGGCCGGAAGCCTGGATTCAGTGCCAACGCTACTTTTCAGTAGACTGTTCATCAAATTAGAGGGAGTCCAACGCATATATATTTCTTCTCAAGCCAGTTGCCGTGCGACCATAAGCAAACCTAATGCCATGGGCAATAGGGTGTGATACCGGGTTTGCGAGATATACAACACTGCACATCGAGGAGAACTCCGTCTAAAGTGCGTCGAACATTGATCGGCTATAGCGTTCTTATGGCCAAGCTTAGAGCTTTTGAAGCTTGGTCAAACGACGAATAAGCCTTGAAAAGCAAAGCTGTTTCTTTTTGCAGGCGGGTGGGGTTTCGTCCGCTCTATTTCCTACTCGTTTGCCCTAAACTCAACGACTAGACAAGCACAGGATCAATTGGGAATGGGTGTTCAAGCGACCGTTGTATTTACCGACTTACACGGCAGTACTGCGGTGTTTGAAGCGTTGGGTAATGCACGTGCCACTGAGTCCGTGACCCAGATTACGACTTGGATCACTGTCCAATGTGAAATACATGGTGGACGTCTTGTCAAGACACTCGGTGATGGAGTGATGGTTATTTTTGGGGATCCGGCCCAAGCTGTTGCTGCGGTTGTGGATATCCAGAGACTACATCACAAAAAGACTGTGCGCCTGCAGTCTGGGCTGCGGTTGCCCATACGTATCGGACTGGCCTCGGGTGAGATTGAGATGGTTGCAGATGACTGTTACGGTGACGCTGTTAACGTAGCCTCTAGGTTGTGCGATTTATGTGGGCCGCATCAGATTTGGGCTAGTGCTAATACGCTGGAGACGGTCCAAGAAGTACGAGGTAGTAGTTTTCGGATGTTGGGCCCCATTCATATTCGTGGCCGAGCCGAGCCTTGCAACGTGTTTCAGATTGAGTGGCGCGAGGAAGAGCCGTCGGACTTTTTGACAATGCAGGCACAACTCAGTCCTGAGGATTTGCTTGACTTCGGAGATGCGCTGGGGCGTGAAGTTGTATTGCAATGGATGGATACAGTAAAAAGCTTCAAGTCTTTTGAGTTGCCGATTCACATTGGGCGTGTCAAAAGTGTGGAGTTTGCGGTTAATGATCCCCGGGTGTCACGCACACATGCACGCTTGGAGTGGCGTAACGGTTGCGTTATGTTGGTAGACATGAGCAGCTACGGAAGCTGGGTACGTTTCTCTGAGGCCGGTGGCGCTGACGTGTTGTTACGCAGAGAAGAGTGCGTATTGCATGGCAAAGGAGAATTGGCTTTGGGGGCATCTTTCGCAGATTTGAGTGCTCCGACTGTGACGTTCACGATTAAATAAGTCTTAGACTCTCAGTTTCTTTTATTAACATAATATACATCGTATAAAGTAATATGAGCACAGGAAGACCCCCCGCCGTTCTTGACAAACCCGTTCGGTTGGTAAATATCCATTCAAATAACATTGGCTATTGGAAGTCCAACTGCGAAGCGATTCGCTGTAGCGCAAAGCTCAAAGCTCTTTACCAAGCCCCTTTGGGTCGTCTGGCGCGAATAAAGGCGGCAATTATGGTGGTGGAATCGGTATTCTTGACGCGTTCCGCGAAATCGATGGCCGTCAACCCCAAGTCATTTTTAATAGTTGGATCAGCACCAGCTTCCAGCAGCAACTTGACGGCGGAAGCGTTACCGTACATCGCGGCCATCATCAAAGGGGTTGTGCCATTGGGTGACGCTGCATCGATGTACGCATGCTGGTCTAGCAACAACTGCATAACAGCAATATGGCTCTCCGTTGCAGCGTAGTGCAACGGTGCCCAGCCAGACTTGTTCACGTCAGCGTCTCGCTCAATCAATAGCGCACACACCTCCAAGTAGCCGCGCAATGCAGCCAACATCAAGGGGCTCTCATCTTGCGCGTTGCGCGCCTCGACCTTCAGATCCGGCTGCCGCACAAGCAAAGATGCAACCTTGGGAGCGGGTACTTTCAACGCTGCAATCAGCGCGGGGACACCTTTCGGGTTTGGGGTGTTGGGATCAAACCCGCGCTCGAGGAGTTGGGCGACCACAACAGGATTGTCTGCATCCAGTGCATGAAAAAAATCTTCGTAAGAACCCGCCCTTGCAGGGTTTATTGCAATAAAAACAAGAAGATAGAGTACCTTCTTAAACTGATTTCGCATAAGATTTTGGGCGAAATAAGGTATCAAAATTTGCGCTACTCACATCGGCAATGGTTTGAAGATCGCACGATTTGAGGGTTGCCAGTGTTTGCGCAATATAGGGCACAAATGAGGGATTATTGGTTTTGCCTCGGAACGGAACTGGTGCCAAGTAGGGGCTATCGGTTTCGATCAGCAAACGATCCATGGGTACCAAGGCAGCCACATCTCGAATGGTTTGCGCGCTCTTGAAAGTCAAGATGCCAGAAAACGAGATATAGAAACCCAATTCCAACGCCGCCTTGGCGACCGCCATGTCTTCTGTGAAACAGTGGAAAACGCCGCCAGCGCACCCTGCCCCGCCCATTTCTCCTTGTTCACGCAGGATAGCGAGTGTGTCGTCCGACGCACTTCGGGTGTGGATCACGAGCGGCTTCTGAACTCTCCGTGCTGCCTGGATATGGCGACGAAACCTCTCGCGTTGCCATTCCATATCACCTACCGTACGATCGCCAAGACGGTAATAATCAAGACCAGTCTCACCAATGGCAATCACCTTGGGCAGTGAACCAAGGCGCACCAACTCCGCGACACTCGGTTCCGTCACGCCTTCATTGTCGGGATGAACTCCTGCACTGGCCCAAATGTTCGGATGGGCCAATGCCAATGAATGAACTGCAGGAAATTCCTCAAGCGTAGTGCAGATACAAAGTGCTCTGTGTACCTGAGCCTGGGCCATGGCCACCTGGATGGCGGGCCAATCAGCCACCAACTCTGGAAACGTCAGGTGGCAGTGGGAATCGGTAAACATGGGAATTCTTCTCTCAAAACTGCAGCAGTACTACAGTTGGCCCACTGTATGAGCCTAGTACTACACGGTCTGGGTGGGGCGGTCCGACGCCATGTGGGCACCCAAGATTTCCTCAATCTTGAGTTTGAGTTGACGTGACTTTTCGTCTTTGGGAAACAAAATGCCCACGCCCTGGGTGCGTCCGCCCGAGGCTTTTGGGGGGGTGACCCAAGCCACCTTGCCGGCAACCGGGTAACGCTGCACATCTTCAGGCAAGGACAGCAATACATACACATCGTCGCCCAGCGTGTATTCCCGGGTGGTCGGAATAAACACACCACCTTCGGTAAACATGGGAATATAGGCCGCGTACAGGGCGGCCTTCTCCTTGATGGAGAGCTGGATGACGCTGGGGCGGGCGGTGGCGGGATTGGTGCTCATGGTCGCGGTCTAATGGCCTGAGTTTAGGGCCGATTGGGCTTGCCCGACAAGCGCCTCAGCCATCAGGCCCGCGTTGAAAGGGTGGTCCATGGTTTTCATGGCATTTGACAGGGCCTTGCTCCACTTGCTCAGCACCGGCATGGTGACATGTAGAGTTCCCAAATCTTTGGATTCAAAAAATCGCGGGGGAGCCCCACAGAACTTGGCCATCAGATCGTGACAGAGCTTGTGCTGGGCATCGATGATCTGCGCGGCAGTCCAATCCTTGAGCACAGTCACGTCGCCATGGGCCATGGCGCGCGGAAAGGCCGCCCAAGCCATGGGGTCGCGGCCCGACTCCGCAAAAAGCAGCGCATCGGCCGGGCGTCCCCCCGTAGCACGCAACAAAAACTGGGCACGCCCCGCATCCATTCCCTGGGTTTGCAACCACTGAGCCCCCTCTTCTGTGCTGGGCCACACCATGGTATGGCCTATGCAACGGCTGCGGATGGTGGGCAACAACTGGTGAGCCGATTCGCTGGCCAAAACAAACCGAACATCACCAGCCGGCTCCTCCAAGGTTTTGAGCAAGGCATTGGCGGTAACGGTATTCATGTTCTCTGCAGGAAACACCAAGACCACTTTGCCACGGCCACGGGCACTGGTGCGTTGGGCAAACTCGACTGCGTCGCGCATGGCATCCACCCGGATTTCCTTGCTGGGTTTTCGCTTTTTGTCGTCAATCTCGCCTTGTGCTTTCTCACTCAACGGCCAGCCCATTTCCATCATCGTGGTCTCAGGCATCAGCATGCACAAGTCTGCATGGGTACGTACATCAATAGCGTGGCAGCTGCCGCACTCACCACACGCACCATGTGGGCTGGCACGTTCACACAACCAGGTCCGGGCCAATGCAAGTGCCAAGGCGTATTGCCCCAGGCCAGAAGGCCCCTGCAACAACCATGCATGGCCGCGTTGGCCCAGTAGCGTGTGCAGCTGGGTCTGAATCCAGGGCGCCAGATGATTGTTGATGCCAGACTCGGTCATGTACGCAGCACTCCGCGGGCACACAATGCGGCATGCACATCGTGCCAAACGACTGCCGGCGTCTGGTGTGCGTTGATTCGGGCAAAACGTGCTGGGTCTTCGGCTTGGCGGCGTGCATAACCCGCAGCCACGTTTTCAAAGAAGGCGATTGGTTGGGATTCAAATTTATCGGGCACCCGGGCGCCAGCCAATCGTTCGGCAGCCACTGCTGGCGGCAAATCAAACCAGACGGTGGTGTGCGGCTGCAGGAGTGCGGCGCCAAGGCTTTGCACCCATTGCTCCAGTTGGCGCAGCACCTGCCAGTCAAAGCCCCGCCCGCCCCCTTGGTAAGCAAAAGTGGCATCGGTAAATCGGTCGCACAGCACCACGTCGCCCCGCGCAAGAGCCGGTACGATGACGCGCTGCACGTGATCACGGCGCGCAGCAAACACCAGCAACGCCTCCGTCATGGGGTCCATACTGTCATTGAGCACCATGCTGCGCAGTTGCTCCGCCAGCGGGGTTCCGCCGGGTTCACGGGTCAGGGTTACGGCCTTGCCCTGGTCCCGCAAGGCATCCGCCAGGGCTTGGATATGGGTGGATTTGCCTGCCCCGTCGATGCCTTCAAAACTGATGAAAAGTCCGCTCATGCCGCCCTTGTGCTCGCGTCAAGCCTTATTGGCCGCGCTGGTATTTGTTGACTGCCCTATTGTGCGCGTCCAGAGACTCGCTGAACTCACTGCTGCCGTCTCCGCGTGCCACAAAATACAGCGCCTTGCTGGCCGCAGGCTGCACTGCAGCCAATAGCGCCGCCTTGCCTGGCATCGAAATGGGACTAGGAGGAAGGCCCTCGCGGGTGTAGGTGTTGTAAGGTGTGTCGGCCAGCAAGTCCGCGCGACGCAAATTGCCATCAAAGGCCGATCCCAAACCATAGATCACGGTGGGGTCGGTCTGCAAGCGCATGCCAATCAGCAGACGGTTGTTAAAAACCGCGGCAATCAGGGCTTGGTCGCTAGCTTTGCCTGTTTCCTTTTCGATGATGCTGGCCAGCACCAGAGCGTCTTCGGGGGTTTTGAGTGGGATTTGTGGGTTGCGCAGAGACCAGGCAGCGTCGAGCTGCTGGTCCATGGCACGCAGCGCGCGCTGTAACAAGGCCAAATCGCTTGAGCCCTTGGCATAAGTATACGTATCGGGGAAAAACCGCCCCTCAGGATGGACCCCGGTGCGACCCAGCTGAGCCATCAGCGCTTGGTCGGACAACCCCGCACTCTCCGCGTGCAAATGTGGGGCCTTGCGCAAGGCGTCACGCACTTGCCCAAAGTTCCAGCCTTCCACCAGCGTCACGCTGCGCAGGGCTTGGTCTCCATCAACCAGCTTGCGCAACAGGCTGTGGGGGGTACTGCCGGCTTCTATTTCATAACTGCCCGCCTTGATCGCGCGTGATTGGCCTGACAGGCGGAACCACCAGAAGAGCAGGCTTGAGGGCGTCTGCACACCGGCTTGGGTTACCGTGCTGGCGACATGGCGGGCACTGGCACCTGGTGGAATCACCACGTCCACAACCGGCGTGTTAAGCGTGAGCGGCGACTGCACCCAAACATAGCCTGCCCCCAGCATCCCCAAAGCGGCGAGTAGCACCGCAGCAAAAAACAAGCGCACAGCCCTACTTCCCGTCCGTCATCAAAAGCGGAATGATAATTCAGCCATGAGTACCCAGCCCTCTTCTCCTGCTGCCGTTGGCACCCTGCATGGTGTGGCCCTTCTGAGCCATCTGGGCGTGATCCAGATTGAAGGCGAAGACGCCGCCAAATTTATCCACGGTCAGCTGACACATGACTTTGCGCTGCTGGACCTGAACAATGCCCGCTTGGCTGCCTTTTGTTCAGCCAAGGGCCGTATGCAGGCCAGTTTCATCGGTTTCAAACGCCCTACGGGTGAGATTCTTTTGGTGTGCAGCATGGACTTGCTCGCTCTAACGCTCAAGCGCCTATCCATGTTTGTGATGCGCGCAAAGGCCAAGCTCAGCGACGCCACTGATCGGTATTCCATCTGCGGTCTGTCCGGAGATGCTACAAAAAACGTAGCTATTCACGCAGATTCTGTATGGTCAAAAGCCGATTTGGACACCGAATCTGTGATTCAGCTTTATCCAGCAGACGGAACCCCACGGCAACTGTGGATCGCTCCGGTGGGAACCCCAGCTCCGCAGGGGGCTCCCATGGCGCTAGACACATGGCTGTGGGGCGAGGTTCGCAGCGGGGTGGCAACGCTGAATCAAGCAGTGTTTGAAGCCTTTGTGCCGCAGATGCTGAATTACGAATCGGTGGGTGGTGTGAACTTCAAGAAAGGCTGCTACCCAGGCCAAGAGGTGGTCGCACGCAGCCAGTTCCGCGGCACGCTCAAGCGCCGGGCATTTGTGGTGCACAGCCAGGGAATGCTGCAGGCCGGTCAGGAAATCTTCACCCCTGCGGACGCCACCCAGCCGGTTGGTACCGTAGTACAAGCTGCCATGGCCCCTGGTGGCGGTATGGACGCCATCGTCTCCTTGCAACTCTCGGCACTGGAAGCCGGACCCTTGTTGGCTGCAGATTCGACTCTGCAGGTCTTGCCTCTGCCCTACCCTCTGCTGGACGACATTTAAACCTTCTTTTTCTGTCCGCCAGGGCTCCGGGGACTGCCGGCTGGATTCATAATGAAGGGGCCAAATAATGCGTCGGGAAGGGAATGTCTGCTTATGTCAACGCCGCTTAGCAAAGAAGAAGCATTTGCCCGCCTGGGCGCCATCACCCGGGAAATGCACGAAGCATTGACGGTGCTGGGTGGGAACCAGTTGAGCACCATCGTCGAGGAAATCCCGAACGCCCGAGACCGTTTGGCCTATGTCGGCAAGATGACCGAAGACGCGGCCAACAAGGTTCTGACCCTGGTGGAAACCGCCAAACCCGAATGTGATGACCTAGCCACCCGTGGTGTGCAGTTGGGGGAATCCCTGGCCCGCTTGGCTGCGGCCCCAGACATGAGCGTGGACAAAGCCCGCGGCCTGATGGTGGTTTGCGGCAAGTTCGCCCAAAGCACCGCCAAGTTTGCCGAGGGTCAGGGCGCTGTGCTCAGCGACATCATGATGGCTCAGGACTTTCAGGACTTGTCAGGCCAAGTGATCAAAAAGGTGATCGACATCATCACCCGCACTGAAATGCAGCTCGTGCAGTTGCTCGTCGACAGCTCCCCCACGACGCCCGCGTCGCTTGCCAAATCCGAAAATGCGGAGCCGGTGACCGTGGACAACCATGTGCTAGAAGGCCCACAAACCGCTGAAAGCGCCCTCAAGCAGGATGACGTGGACGATTTGCTGGCGTCGCTGGGTTTCTAGCGTTCAGCTCAAGGCCCGCACCATTTCTTGGTGTGCAATTCCGGCCTCTTCAAACACCGGGCCTCGCGGTACAAAACCTTCTTTGGCATAAAAACCCTCTGCACTGCATTGGGCATGCAGCATGACTTCGCTGTCCCCTCGCGCTTGGGCTTGCGCCATCAGTGCGCGCAGTACCTGCAAACCTAAACCTGTCCCTCGCAGTACGCGGTGGGTTGCCATTCGCCCGATGCGGGCCACCCCAGGTGCATGCACCAGCATGCGGCCACCGGCAACGACTTGTCCCACGGCATTGGGCACTACCGCGTGGACGGCCTCGGGGTCCGCTTCATCCACGACCAGGTGTTCGGCAATCCCTTGCTCCTCCACAAATACCGCGCGGCGCAAGGGCGTGATGCGCGCCGCCCAAGTGTTCCAGTCGCCCACAAGGCACTGGGTCAACGCAAGCCCGGATGTTTGTGCCGCAAACGCCTGGCGCAAGGCCTCGGGCACGGGGCGCGAGGTCTGACTGGCTGGATCAGCAAACACATACAGCAGCTCGCCCGAAACCAAGAGCGCGACACCCCGAAAAATGCCAGCCTCAATCACAATGGACGACCTGCCGACCCGCGCGCAACGCAAACCAATGTGCAGCTGATCATCGTAGTGGGCCGAGGCGTGGTACTCCAGCGTGGCCTTCTTCACATACAGGTCACCGCCCAGCAGGGCCATGCTCTCCTGGTAAGGCAGGGCTAATGCGCGCCAGTAATCGCCCATGGCCGTGTCCAGGTACATCAGGTAGTGGGCGTTGAATACGATCTGCTGCATATCCACTTCAGCCCAGCGCACCCGCAGAGGATGAAAGAAGCGAAAGTCAGCGCGTTGCAGTGCCATGGGGTACCTCAGCAAATGGAAAAAGCTTGGCGCAGTGCGCGCGCTGCATCGGCATGGGCGGTCGCGGCCTCGGGGATGGCGCGGCCCATCTTGATAAATTCATGCACCATGCCACGGTAAATCTCGAGATCCACTGCGACGCCAGCCATGCGCAGGCGATCGGCGTAGGCGACACCCTCATCGACCAGCGGGTCGCATTCCGCCAGACCTATCCAGGCAGGGGCCACACCGCCCAGATCCACCTCATATCCATCAGGGCCTTTGCCATCCAAGGGCGCAAAGCGCCAATCATCGCGATCGGCCGCGCTGCGGATGTACTGTTCAAAAAAATACGTGATGTGGGGCTCCTCAATCACAAAGCCCGTCGCAAAAGTACGGTGCGAGGGCGTGTTCTGGTGCCCCGCACAGCCAGGGTAGAAGAGCAGCTGCAGGGCCAGCGGTACGCCTACGTTGCGCGCCTCGATGGCGCATGCCGCGGCCAAGGTGCCGCCTGCGCTGTCGCCACCGAGAGCCATACGGGTGGATTCCAGCTGACGGGCAGCCCCCTCGCGCACGACCCACTGCACCACATCCCATGCATCGTTGTGGGCCGTGGGAAACTTGCTGTCGGGGGCCAACCGGTAGTCCACCGAAAGAACTGCACAGTGACCCAGGTGGGCGAGGCGCCGGCACAGGCCATCATGGGTGGCGATGCCGCCTACCGTAAAGCCACCGCCATGGAAGTACACCAATACCGGTAAGGGGCCTGCGGCAGGCGCGTAGTGGCGCACAGGAATGGCAAAGCCATCACGCGCCATGACGGTAAAGTCCTCCACCCGCGGCAGCTTCTGGGTGGGTAGTTCCAACACATTGGCGCCAGCGGCGTAGGCCGCACGGGCCTGGTCGGCACTCAGGGCGTGCATGGGTACATGGCCCGCACGGGCAATGCGGTCCACCACGCTGCGCATCGCGGGGGTCAACAGGGCACGCGGATGGGCGTGGCGGTCATGGTGGTGACTCATGGAAACTTGGCTTCTTGCTACAGTGTTTTTTTCAATCCTACACGCGGAGCCGCATGTCCCTCATTTACTACGTGACCCAGATCCAGTTCGAATGTGGTGCAGTTCGCCTGCTCCAACAAGAATGCGAACGCGTAGGCATCAGCCGCCCGCTTATCGTGACCGACGCGGGAGTGAAAGCGGCTGGCATTTTGCAAAAGGCGCTGGATGCCCTGCCCGGCCTGCCGGTCGCAGTGTTCGACCAGACCCCATCCAACCCCACCGAGGCTGCCGTGCGCGCTGCAGCGGCCGTGTACCGGGCCCAAAGCTGCGACGGGCTGATTGCCGTAGGCGGGGGCTCCGCCATCGACTGCGCAAAAGGCGTGGCCATTGCCGCTACGCACGAAGGCCCGCTGACCCAATACGCCACCATCGAAGGCGGCTCGGCGCGCATCTCTGAGCGCGTGGCGCCCATCATCGCAGTACCCACCACCAGTGGCACGGGCAGCGAGGTTGCACGCGGCGCCATCCTCATCGTAGACGACCACCGCAAACTGGGCTTCCACAGCTGGCATCTGGTCCCCAAGACCGCCATTTGCGACCCCGAACTCACTCTGGGCCTGCCGCCCAAACTGACCGCCGCCACTGGTATGGATGCCATAGCACACTGCATGGAAACCTTCATGGCGCCCGCCTTCAACCCGCCCGCCGACGGTATTGCACTGGACGGGCTGGAGCGCGCCTGGACCCACATTGCCCGCGCCACCGACAACGGCAGTGATGTGGAGGCCCGGACCCAGCTCATGAGCGCCAGCATGCAAGGCGCCATGGCCTTTCAGAAAGGGCTGGGCTGCGTGCACAGCTTGAGCCACAGCTTGGGCGGCGTGGACCCGCGCCTGCACCACGGCACGCTCAATGCGATGTTTTTGCCCGCCGTTGTTTCTTTCAATGCGCAGGCCGAATCGGTGCAAAAAGACAAACGTCTGCAGCGTATGGCCCACGCCATGGGTCTGGCTTCGGCCAGTGACATCGGGGATGCCATCAAAGACATGAATGCCCGCTTGGGCCTGCCCAACGGGCTGGCCGCCATGGGCGTGCAGGAGTCGCAATTCGACCAGATCATCACCGGTGCCCTGGCCGACCACTGTCACAAGACAAACCCCCGCATCGCCACGGCAGACGAGTACCGCGAACTCTTGCGCACCTCCCTCTAAGCACACCGTTGCAAGGGGATGCGTGACCCTACTCCCCCAATCGGTATATAAACGCGCCTTCAGGTTTGAAACCGTTTTCTTGTGAGTGCCCTCAGGGCACCAAAGGGTGGGTCATAAAAAGAATGCAAACATCTTCTATCAGGGACTGGATCAGCCGGGGCACTTACCCTCGGCTATTTGTGCCAATTTTTGTCATCATCGTGACGGTGACGTTGGTGCGCTACCACCTCTTATTCCAGGCTGAGCTGAAGGAGGCCCAGGAACTGCGGCAGGCCCAAATCGCCACCATTGGTCACTATTTGCCGCCCGCTTTGGCCAACACCAGCGTGCTTGGAGCCGCATCCGATGTCCAAGCGGCACTCAAGGTGGCACTGGATTTTCACCCTGAGCTGCAACGCTTGGTGTGGGCGTTCGGCGGCCAAACCTTTGATGCCCGCCAATCCGCATTGCTTCACCCCAAGGTGCCCGCATGGTTCGAAAGCTTTGCGAGCATGGATCCCTTGACCCAGGAATATTCAGTTGCCCTGCCCGATGGCTCGCAAGCAACCTTGTCGGTGGTGGTAGACGGTAAAGCGTCATTGGAGCAAGCCTGGCGCACCATCGGTACCCAGATGCGGATCTCGATCGTCAACGTGATCACCATCGTGGTCTTGCTGACTTTGCTGCTGCGTGCCAACGCCCGCCTGTTGGCCCGTCTCAAGCTCGCAACGGAGAACTTCCGGGGCGGAGCCTTGCACACCCGCATGCTGGAAAAAGGGACTCTGGAGATGCGCGCAGTGGCCCAAGCTTTCAATGCCATGGCGGCGCAGATCCAAGCCTTGGTTGGGTCTTTGCAAAGCACACGCTCTGCACACAGCGAACAGCGCCATTTCACCCACCAGTTCATCAATGCCCTGCCCTTGCCGGTGTTTGTGCGCGGCCACGACGGCACCTGCCTGGGGGTCAACAAAGCGTGGGAAGAGTTTTTTCATCAGCCTGCCAGTGCCGTGGTGGGGGCGCCTCTGCGTAGCGATTTCGTGGCCATGCCGCACGAATGTGAGGCCCGCGAGCGGCGCAACCAACCGCAGCAGGACAACGAGATCTCCGTCAAGGTGGGTGAGCATGAAGTGCGTGAGATGGCGTACTTCAAGGCCCCCTTCACACTCACCGATGGCAGCCAAGGGGGAACGATTGGTGCGCTGGTCGACATCACCGAGCGCAAGCTGGCCCAGGAAGCCTTGCTGGCCGAGAAGGAGCGGGCGGTAATTACCTTGTCCTCCATCGCCGATGGGGTCATCACCACCGACGCGAGCGGGCGCATAGAAACCCTCAACGAGGCCGCGCAGTTTTTGACAGGCTGCACTGCCGCGCAGGCTTTGGGCAGGCCATTGGCGACCGTGTTCCAGCGCGACTCTGCCTCCCAACCGCTGCCACATGAGTTGGAAGTCGCCCAGTTCCATCTGGTGGAGGCACCGGTGCATGCGTTGAACCAATTCCTGCAGCACCGTTCAGGAGAACGTTACGCCATTGAATTCACCGTCGCCCCAATTCGCCAGGCCCAGGGCTCCGCCGTCGGCTGCGTACTGGTGTTCCGCGATGTGACCGAAACTCGCGAGCTTGAGAAAAAAATCTCGTGGCAAGCCCGCCACGATGCCCTGACCGGGCTGAACAACCGCGCCGCCCTGGCCGAGCGACTGACCCATGCCGTGTTCCAGGCGCGAGAGTCGCAGCTGCTGCTTGGCATTTGTCTGCTGGACCTGGACCATTTCCAGGCCATCAACGAACAACACGGCATCTGGGTAGGAGACCGCCTTCTCAAGGAGGTCGCACAGCGCCTGCGGATCGGTGTGGCCGATATAGGGGACGCAGCGCGTTTGGGTGGCGATGAGTTTGTGGTCTTGCTGAATGGGCAGCGAGATCTCAGCACGATAGAGGCTGGGGTGCAGGCCCTGCTGCAGAGCCTGGCCCAGCCCTACGCAATTGACGATCTGTTGATCAACTGCACTGCCAGTGCTGGGGTGGCCGTGTTCCCACAAGACAAGGCTAGCCCCGACACCTTGTTGCGCCATGCCGACCAAGCCATGTACCACGCCAAGCAGGCTGGCCGGGGTGGATTGCATCTGTTTGATGCCCAGCAAGACCAGGAAGTACAAACCCACTACAACCGCCTGACCCGGCTAGGCCAGGCCCTGCAACAGGAAGAGTTCCGTCTGCACTACCAGCCCAAGGTTCACCTGCGCACGGGCGCTGTGGTGGGCGTGGAGGCCTTGTTGCGCTGGCAACACCCAGAGCAAGGTCTGATCGCCCCCGGGCACTTTTTGCCATTGATGGAACATACGGATCTGGTGGTGGACACCGGGGAATGGGTGCTGCACCAGGCGCTAGCGCAGTTGCAGGAGTGGGTGCGACAAGGGCGGCGTTGGGTCGTGAGTGTCAACATCGCCGCGCGCCATTTCCACCGCAAAAATTTTGTCGACCGCCTGCGCTTCTTGCTCGCCCAGTACCCGGCGGCACCGGCGCATTTGCTGGAACTGGAGATTCTGGAGTCCGCCGTGCTGCAAGACATCCAGCACATGCGTGAGGTCATGCAGGGCTGCCAGGCGCTGGGCGTGTGCTTTGCGCTGGATGACTTTGGAACCGGCTTCTCATCCCTCTCTTACCTCAAACGCTTGCCGGCCGAGACCATCAAGATCGACCGCATGTTTGTGGACGGCATCCTGGATGATCCGGAGGACATCACGCTGGTCAGCGCTATCGTGGCTTTGGCCAAGGCTTTTGAGCGCTCCGTCATCGCTGAAGGTGTGGAAACTCCGGACCAGGCGCGCAAGCTCCTGGCGCTGGGCTGTGAGCTGGGTCAGGGCTACGGTATAGCCAAACCCATGCCAGCGCAGGCGGTGGCCAGTTGGGCCGCCAACTACGCGGGTTTTGGCGTTCTGGCTTAACGCAAGCGGCTGGCCAGCGTGGGCGACAGGCTGGACAAAAACGCCTCCACGGCGGCGGTGTAGTCACCTGGCAGGCCCAGCTGTTCGTTGATGTCCCCGTGGCTCAGGTCTTGCGGTAGCACCTGAGCCCGCACTTGCAGCTGGCTGGCCTGGGCGGCAAAAGCGCGGGCCTGATCGCAGGACTCAGTGCGGCGGCTGGAGCACACGGCCAATAGCGGTTTGGTCCCCGAATGCAACTGCTGCAAGGGCGATACCGCCCGCCAAAACGTGGGATCGATGCCAAACGCGGGGTCGTAGAGTTTGTAGTGTTTGCGCTGCATGATGGGCAACACATCCAGCGCGGCACTGTCCAGTGCCACGGTGCCGAGCCAGGGTTTCGCACCCGCCTCGCTGCCCAGCGTGGCGGAGGCTGCCAACAGTGCCACCAAATGTGCGCCCGCCGAGTGCCCCATCAACACAAACTGTTGAGGGTCTGCACCCCAGCTGGCGGCCTGCGCCTGTGCCACCGCCAAGGCCCGTGCAATGTCATGCACCTGGTCCAACGGATCGGCCTCTGGCAACAGACGGTTGTTCACCGAGACAAACACCAACCCGCGCGGCAACCAGCGGGCGGTCTTGTTGTCCACCACCCGGGCCATGCGTTTGTCACCCGTGCGCCAGGCGCCGCCGTGCACCATAAATATCACCGGTGCCGGACCGGTGCTGGTGCCCGGGGCGGGCAAATACACATCCATGCGCTGCTTGGGGTCGCTCCCGTAGGGCAGATCACGCAACACTTTGCGGTGGGTGGTGACGCTGGGGCTGCGCTCCTCCCCATACGGCGTGTCCAGTTGCTGCTCCGGGCTACCCGGATTGCGCTCGGCCTGGCGTGCGGCGTGCCGCTCTTTGATGCGCTCCAGCAGCGGACCACCGGAAGCAGCACCGCTGCCCAGGACCAGGGCAGTGATCAAGACAATGGCAAAGGTGCTTGCAGCAGGCGGTTTCATAGAGGGCGTACCAAGTTCATATCGGGCTTGTCCAGCCAGGCGATGAACTCGTCCACCATCTGCTGACTGGCGCGGGTGGCGGCAGTCCATGCTTTCACCCGCGCTGCCAGATCATTGCCGTAGTGCGTAAAGTCTGTGCGGTCCGGAAGTTTGCTGTTTGGTAAAGTTTTTACCCACTCGGGGTTGGGTGCCAGTAGCACCATGGTGTCCAGAAAGGCGGTGGCACCATGGCGCCACTTGAGCCCTTTGTCCAACCAACCGGGTACCACGCTTTTCTGGAAGTGCGGGTACAAAACCAGTCCTTTGGCATCAAATTGGCCATCAGACCCCGCGGATTCTGCGCGAACAGCTCCTGTTTTAATAGCGTTTTTGGCGCCGGGGTAGTTCAGGTGCAGGTGGTAGTCGGTGATGCCGCCGTCCCAGTAGGCCCCGGAGGGCGCGCCAGGGATGTTGTGGATGGCCTTGAGCACAAAGGGAATTGAGCAACTCGCCTGCAGAGCAGGGTTGAAGTTGGCCTCACTCAGCGCCACCTGGCGCGTGCGGTAGTCACCGGTCGCAAAAGGCAAAGGCGCGCACAGGCCGCCTGAAGCGGCGTGTGGGCTGGAGAACACCACCCGCTCCAGCCAGGCCCCCATGGCCTTGCGGTGTACGGTGTTGGTCAGAAAAGCGCCCAGATAGCCCAGCGGTGTGCGCACGCCATGTTCGCTACGCAGCACATGGCGCCCACGGGACGTGACGATGTGCAGCCGGTAGCGGGGGTGGTGCAGCACTTCAGGCACGCGGCCACCATAAAAAGCCTGCAGGTTCTTGCCAAAGGATTCGCTGACCTGCTCGGCACTTACCCGCTTTTGCCCCGGCGCCAGCTCGTAATGCTGGTGGATGTAGTCATGCTCCAGCCGGGCAAAGGCGGCAGCAGGATCATTGAGGCAGGCGCTGGCCATGCGCCAGGCACCGATCGAGGCGCCCACCAGATCCACAGCTTGCTGCGATCGGGCTAGCCAGTCTCCAAAAATGAACCGGTCCAGCCGACCCAAGATCAGGCCTTTGGGGCCACCAGCAGCACCTGGAATGGTACGGATGTGCTCGGGCTGCAGCCCGTTGGCAGCCAGCGCCGCCCGGGCCTTGGGGCCCGCGTAAATATGAAGTGCCTGCATTCTGAATTTTCAAAACAGAGCTGTGTTTAGCGTATGCCGTGCGGGTGCGCGGGAGCCAAACCAACCTGAGGGGTCATGTGTAGGCTGTCCAGTCGAACGGGTCCTGCTGCAAGACCATGTCGATGTCCAGACCCAGGGCCAGGCCCACGCTACCGGGAAAGGTAACGGCCAAGCCACGCTGGGTAAGCTTGGCCTCCTTGCCACGGGCGCGCCAGGCAGCCAGGTGAATGACACCTGCCAGCGGCTCGTAGACATGGTTTTCAAACGGAGCGTACTGGTGCTCGAGCGCGTCCACCATGGGCTGTGGAAACTGCCACATGCGTGCAAAGCCTGCGCCCACGCTGGCATAGCAGTAGCCCAGCAGTTTGCGCTCGTGTGTAGCCCGATTCATGCCCAACGGATGTATATCTTCGTCCAGCGCCGCAGTGATGTCGGGCATGGCGAGATGCATGGCAAGTTCACCCACGGCATGGATCAGCCCGCAGGTAAACGCGGCCTGCTGGTTGAGCCGCACCAACCCGGCCAGCGAACGCGAGACGCGCGCCACATTGAGGCTGTAGTCCCAAAACTGCTGCAACTGGATCCCGGGCACCGCCTTGAGCGAGGCCCCCGTGGCTGCGGCATGTGCCATGGTGCGCACCTGGTTGAGGTCCAGCAGGGCCAGCGCTTCGGAGACACTGCTGATGCGGCCCGAGAGCTGAAAAAACGGGGAGTTGGCAAGCTGCAGCAGTCGGGTGGTCAACGCCGGGTCGGTGCTGATCAGTTGAGTGACCTTTTTCAGGTCAATTTCGGGGCGGTCGAGTTCGTTGAGCAGCAGTGCCACCACTTTGGGAATGCTGGGCAGCTCGAACTGCTGCTCCAGCAAGGCACTGAGTTTCATGGTGTCACGCTCCGCTTACAACGACTGTTACTGATGTGAATTATGGTACGCCAGCGCGCCCATAAAACAAAACCCCGCCGCAGCGGGGTTGGCAGGCAACATAGGCCTTCAGGCTTGCCGTGACTTGCGACGGCGCACGATAGCGCCCATCAGACCCAAACCAGCCACCATCATGGCGTAAGTTTGCACCTCTGGCACCGCAGTGACAAACGCATGGTTGTCCGTCTCAAAGGCCATGCCGCTGGAAGCAAAGGTGACCTTGGTGATCACATCGCCACCTGTGGCGCTGACGTTGAAATAGCTGGCGAAACTTTGGTTGCCGTTGGGCGGTGCCATCACTGCAGAGCCGCTGTAGCTGCCCAGCACAGTATTGCCATTCCAGAAAGTGACCTGGTTGTACGCGTCAGGCGAGCCCCACAGAAAGCCAAAGTAGCTCAGGCCCTGGGTAAATGTCAGTGTGGTGGGGCCAGACGAGTTACCAGAATTGCCCACCGACAGGAAGTTGCCCGTGGAACCAACAGGGCGAGCCGCCACGCCGTTAATCAGCGTAGTGTTGTACAGCGCACCATCAACGTACTGAAAACTGTTGCCCTGTGCCGCACCGTTGTAAATCACTTCGTTAGGCGCACTGGTGCCAGCCACCGAACTCGCGTTGTTGACCGCGCTGGCACCGAAGTCAATGGTGTACGCCCCTGCTTGTCCACTGATCGCTCCAAAACTGGTCGAGGTGTTGAGCGCAGCGTGGGCATGTGTGCCGCCAGCCAGCAGCAAGGCCGCAGCGGCCAGCGAATAAAGTGAGCTCTTGGGTGCCATGGCCTGTCTCCTGGAGTGTGCTAAGTCGATGGCCTGATTCTCCGCAGCAAGTGACTGCGGGCAATAGTCCATGTGGACTAATGCCGCATGCAACGAACCGTGCTTAACGCTTGAGCTTGGCAAAGGCCGAGGCCATGGCCGAATTGCCTGCGGGGGCATTGTCCCGGTAGCTACCCTGCTGGCGCTCGCCACGGGCGGGGCCTTGGTAGCGGTTGTCCCCTGCCCTGTCACCCCCGCGGCTGCCCGCGGGCGCCGCACCAATCTTCATGGTCAGGCTGATGCGCTTGCGGGCTACGTCCACCTCCTGCACTTGCACTTTGACGATGTCACCGGTCTTGACGACCTCACGTGCATCATTCACAAACTTGTGGGCCAGCTGGCTCACGTGCACCAGACCGTCCTGATGCACCCCCAAATCGACAAACGCACCGAACTGCGCCACGTTGCTGACCGTGCCTTCCAGAATCATGCCTTCCTTCAGGTCGGCAATGTCTTCCACCCCATCGTTGAAGCGCGCCACCTTGAAGTCCGGGCGCGGGTCGCGGCCGGGTTTTTCCAACTCGGTGAAGATGTCTTTGATCGTGATGACACCAAACTGTTCGTTGGCAAACAGTTCGGGCTTGAGGGTCTTGAGCATGTCGGCCCGGCCCATGATCTCTGCCACGGGCTTGCCGGTCTTGGCAATGATTTGCTCCACCACGGGATAGGTCTCAGGGTGTACGCCGGTCATGTCCAGCGGGTTGCTGCCGCCGCGGATGCGCAGGAAGCCCGCGCTTTGCTCGAAGGTCTTGGCGCCCAGACCAGTGACCTTCATCAGGTCCTGGCGACTGCCAAACGCGCCGTTGCTCTCACGCCAACGCACCACGGCCTTGGCCACGGTGCCCGACAGGCCGGACACGCGGCTCAGCAAGGGCACGGAGGCGGTGTTCAGGTCCACGCCCACCGAGTTGACGCAATCCTCCACCACCGCGTCCAGCGTCTTGGCCAGTTCGCTCTGGTTCACATCATGCTGGTACTGGCCCACGCCAATGCTCTTGGGGTCGATCTTGACCAGCTCGGCCAACGGGTCTTGCAGGCGTCGGGCAATGGAGGCCGCACCACGCAGGCTCACGTCCACATCGGGCATCTCTTGCGAAGCAAATTCACTGGCGGAATAGACCGAGGCTCCGGCTTCGGACACCACCACTTTCTCCACCTTGGTCTCCGGCAGACCCGCTTGCGTCGCCATTTTGGCCAGCAACTTGATCAGGTCACCAGCCAGTTTGTCGGTCTCGCGGCTGGCGGTCCCGTTGCCAATCGCAATCAGGTTCACGCTGTGCTTGGCGCACAGCTTGCCCAGGGTGTGCAACGAGCCTTCCCAGTCGCGCTTGGGTTCGTGGGGGAACACGGTGGCAGTGTCCACCAGCTTGCCGGTGGAATCGACCACTGCCACTTTGACGCCAGTACGGATGCCTGGGTCCAAGCCCAGCACCACACGCGGGCCCGCGGGGGCGGCCAGCAACAGGTCACGCAGATTGTCGGCAAACACCTTGATGGCGACCTTCTCCGCCTCTTCGCGCAGCTTCGCAAACAAGTCGCGCTCGGTGGACAGGCTGAGCTTGACCTTCCAGGTCCAGGCCACGCATTTGCGAATCAGGTCGTCCGCAGGACGGGCCTTGTGGCTCCAGCCCAGCTTGAGGGCGATACGGCCTTCGGCCAGACTCACCACTGGTGTCGCTATCTTTTTAGGAGCTGCTTGCGCAGTATTGGCGGTGGCTACTGCCACTTCCGGCTCCGGAAACACCAGCTTGGCGTCCAGAATGTCGAGCGCACGGCCACGGAACACCGCCAGCGCCCGATGGCTGGGCACGCGGCTGACGGGCTCGTCGTAGTCAAAGTAGTCGCGGAACTTGGCCACATCGGGGTTGTTCTCGTCTTTGCCCTCAGCCAGCTTGCTTTGCAGCAGGCCTTCGCTCCAGGCCCAGGCGCGCAGCTCCTGTACCAGGGTGGGGTCTTCCGCCCAGCGCTCGCTCAGCAAGTCGCGCACGCCGTCCAGCACCGCCTGCACCGTGGAAAAGTCGGGCTGCTTGTCGGCGATTTGCTCAGGCGTCAGCGGAGGCTTGAGGTAAGGCTGCGCCGCATCTGCAGGCACCAGTGTGGGGTCGGCAAACAGGGCATCGGCCAGTGGTTCCAGCCCAGCCTCCTTGGCCAATTGGCCCTTGGTGCGGCGTTTGAGCTTGAACGGAAGGTAGATATCTTCTACTTCCTGCTTGGTGGCGGCGTTATGGATAGCGGCGATCAGCGTGGGGGTTAGCTTGCCCTGTTCATCAATCAGCTTGACCACGGCCTCCTTGCGGTCGGCCAGCTCACGCAGGTAAGACAGGCGGGTTTCCAGCTCACGCAACTGGATGTCGTCCAGCCCGCCGGTCACTTCCTTGCGGTAACGGGCGATGAACGGGACAGTGGCACCTTCGTCCAACAGGGCCACAGCGGCCTCGACTTGCTGGGGACGAACCTGGATTTCTTGCGCGATCTGCGCGATGATTTTCTGCATTGCGAAAAATGGCTGGCCCAGTGCAGCCAGCGGGGAATCAATCAAGGGCGGGAGTGTGCCACAGCCCTTGCCCCGGATTTGCCACCGGTACACCCCCAGCCACCTGTCCCTTGGTGGCCAGGAGTGCATCGCAGGTCCCGAAGGCCCGCGGGTTCTTGCCTACACCTAGCTGGGTGTTTTTGCCTGGGCAGCTTTGCGGCGACGTGCCATGGCACCGACGGCGCCCAAGCCAAGCAGCATCATGGCGTAGGTTTCAGGTTCGGGCACCGCGGACACAAAGGTCACACCCACCACAAAATCATCCCAGTCGCCCAGCCGGGAGGCACCCGCAGAGTCGTTATAGCCCAGGATGAAATCGTAATTACCTACCGTGGAGCCCGTGGCTCCAGTGATCAAGCCGATCGAGGTGCCCGTGGCCCAGCTGCCGCCGTTGTAGGCGAACTTGCCGGTATTACCCTCAAACCAAAAGTTCAAGTCGCCAGGCCCGATAGAGGCGGACACGGATGTTCCTACCGCATTGCTTTCCAGCAAAGTCTGGCCGGCCCCCCCCAGATACATGCTGAAGCTGTCCACGTAGCCTGACTCGTTCCCCAAATACGTGAAGGTCACGGTCCCCGCACGGTCCGACACCAGCTTGCCCAGCGTCACCGACGTGCCAACGGCCATGTTGTTGATGCCCCCAATTCCGTTGAATGCCTCCGTTCTGGCAACCACCGGGTTGGATGCAATTTGCACAAAAGACAGGCCAGCCTGCGCGGCATTGGCCAAAGTCAGCCCGGCTGCGGCCAGCAACGCGTACTTCAATGTCATGTGTTTCTCCTTGAACCAGTTTACATACGCTTACAACTTGAGCTTCATTCTGGACTGCGGATGGGAATTCTCAATAGCCCGTTCGGACTATGGGAGGCCCTGCCGCATTGGAACCAACACCGCTTGGGGCCTGATAGCCATAAGCACCTATAACCCACGGAGCCCGGCGTAAACTGCAAACCATGCCTTGGCTTTTCACGCTGTTCGTCAGTGCCTGTGTCACCCTGCTGCCACTGGGAAATGCCGGCGCCGCGGAGCTGCGGGTGGGTTTCGGCCTGACCAAGCCGCCTTACGTCCTGGAGTCAGGCAAGGAAGGGCTGGAAGTGGAGATCGCAGAACAGGCCCTGGCGGCGGCGGGTTACAAAATGGTGGGCCTGCAGCTCCCACCCGCCCGCGGATTGGCCATGCAACGCGCCGGGCAGTTGGATGTGCTGCTGACGGTGGACGAGGGCATAGGCGGCAGCGACCATTTCTCGGAGCCCTATATCGTCTACCAGAATGTCGCGATCAGCCTGGCCGCGCGCAACTTGCAAATCAAACGCATTGAAGACCTGGCCCTGCACTCGGTGGCCGCCTTCCAAAACGCCGAGGTCATTTTGGGGGAGCGCTTCAGGACGCTGGTACTGAACCACAGCCAGTACAAAGAGTATCCGCAGCAAATCATTCAAAACAACCTGCTCTACACCAACCGGGTGGATGTGGTGGTGGGCGACCGGCGCATCTTCCGCTACTTCAGTTCCCAGCTCGACCCCAAGGTCGATGTGAGCCAACCTATCGCGATCCACGCCATATTTCCGCCAAACCCCCGCAAAGCAGTATTCAAGGACGCACTGGTGCGAGACCGCTTCAACGCTGGCCTCAGAACCATCCAGGGCAACGGCGTGTACGACGCCATCGTAAAAAAATACGCGGGGCAGCAGTGAGACAGCCAACGTACGACAGACCCATTCAAGGCATGTATGGAACCGTTTGATTTGATGGTGATTGGCGGTGGCTCTGGCGGGGTGCGTGCCGCGCGCATCGCCGCCAACCACGGGGCCCGCGTGGCGCTGGTGGAGGAATACCGCTTGGGCGGCACCTGTGTGATCCGTGGCTGTGTGCCCAAGAAACTGATGGTCTACGCCTCACGCTTTGCGCAGGAGTTCGAGGAAGCCGCCGGTTTTGGCTGGACGCTGGACACCCCCCGCTTGGACTGGAGCACCCTCAAAATCCGGCGCGACGCCGAGGTCGCGCGACTGGAAGGCACTTACCGTAGCAACCTGCTGGGTGCTGGCGTACAGATTCTGGAAGGACGCGCCACGCTCGCAGATCGCAACACCGTGCGGCTGTCCACCGGCGAGCGCTACCACGCTAAACACATTTTGATAGCTACGGGCGCAGAGCCCACGCCGGGTCCGGCCATTTCTGGCCATGAACTGGCGATCGACTCCAACGGTTTCTTTGACCTGCCCGCCCTGCCCAGGCGCGTGGTGGTGCAAGGCGCGGGTTACATCGCACTGGAGCTGGCCTGTGTGCTGCAGCGACTGGGCGCAGCGGTCACCGTGGTGGTGCGGGGCCAGCAGATTCTGCGCGGCTTTGACAATGAGTTGCGCGAGCATCTGGCTGCTGAGATGGCCCAAAGCGGCCTGCAGTTCCGCTTTGGCCGTGAACTGCAGGCCATTGCCCGTAGCGGCGCGTCACTACAGGTGCAGCTTGATGACGGCGACACGCTGGTCGCTGATTGTGTATTACGCGCTGTAGGGCGACGGCCCAACACCCATGGCCTGGGCCTGGAAGCGCTGGGTATCACGCTGGACGCCCAGGGCGCCATTCCGGTGGACGACTTCAGCCAGACCGCGGTGCCCGGTATTTATGCCGTGGGCGACGTGACCAACCGCGTCAACCTCACGCCCATGGCAATTCGCGAGGGCCATGCCTTTGCCGACACCGTGTTTGGCGGCATGCCGCGCCGCGTGGACCACACGCTGATCCCCACAGCGGTATTCACCACCCCCGAAGCCGGCGTGGTGGGGCTGACGGAAGAACAGGCCTTGCAAACCCATCCGCGGCTGGACGTGTACCGCGCCAGCTTTCGTCCCTTGAAGGCTACGCTATCGGGCCACCCGGGCAAGATGCTGCTCAAACTGCTGGTGGACCGCGATACCGACCGCGTGCTGGGCTTCCATGCCGTGGGGCCGGATACCGGCGAAATGGCGCAGCTGGTGGGCGTCGCCCTGCAGCTGCAAGCCACCAAGTCCGCGCTGGATGCCACACTCGCCGTTCACCCCACGGCCGCGGAGGAGTTGGTCACCATGCGGACCCCAACGGTGCGCCACAAGCTCTGAACCACGGGGGGGGACCAACGCCCGTCACGCATGGGCATGCGGGTTCGTTGCTTCAGGCACTGAACGGTCTGCCAGGCGCACTTGTATGGCCCTGCGCTCTTCGCCGGCGGACATCAGGGCTTGGACGCAGTGTTCATCCAAACGGCCCAAGACGACCTCTTTGGACAACTCTGCAGCAATCTCATCTTCCGTCCAGGGTTCCTTGTAGGGTCTGCGGTTCGACAGCGCGTCATACACATCGGCAACGGCCACAATCCGCGCCTCCAGGGGAATATCACCCATGTGCAAGCCCCGCGGGTACCCGGATCCGTCGCCCCGCTCATGGTGGCCGGCAACAATATTGCGCATCACCTCGGTAGCCAGGCTGCTGCCCAGGTTCATTTCGTGTGCCATTTGCGCAATGATCGACTCGCCGATTTCCACGTGGCGGCGCATCGTCACCCATTCATCTGCATCCAGTTTGCCCGGCTTGAGCAACACCTTGTCAGGAATCCCCACCTTGCCAATATCGTGCAAGGGCGCGAACAGATGTACGTACTCCACAAACTCGTCATCCAGTCCGTGTTGCGGAGCCAAACTGCGGGCCATCAAGCGGGAGTACGCAGCCATGCGCTCCAAGTGCTGCCCCGTTTCGAGGTCGCGAATACGCGCCAGACCACTTGCCAGGTTGACCGTGCCCACCAGGCTGTGCACCACCTGGAGCTGCAGCAGGTAGAGCTGAGAAATCAAGTTTGCAAACACCTCCAGAAACGCGGTGGCATCGGCATCGAAAGCCTTGGCGGTTTTGGAGTCAAAGAACAAAAATGCGGCCAAGTGCTCGCCATTGAACACCGGAACGGTGAAGCTGGACCGGTAATCCCGCTCCTTGAGCCAATCGGTGTGTGTGCTGTGCGCCTGAAAATTGTCAGCAATGTCATCGACCACCCGGCACTGGCGGTTCTGCATCAAGGTCAGCAATGAGGGAACCTCGGCCAGCTTGGCTTGGTAGTGCGACAGCACGGCACCATCCACGTTGCTGCTTACAAAGGTTTGGAGTTCGTCGGTGTCTGCAGAATAGGTTGCCAGGGCCATCCGGTCAATCGCCGGGTACCGCGAACGCACGACCCCATGCACGGTGCGCAATTGTTCTGTCAGGTTGCTGGCGGAAAAACCCGCTTTGCCAGAAAGGTGCTGCAGCCTTGGAGTGTTCATCGCGCCAACCGGATAGTTGATCTGCGGTTCATGATGCAGACAAATGCAGGCACTGACAAGCCCAAAAGACCTCCTTCGGGCAGAAAAACAAAAAGCTTGGTAGGCTGCGCCCTCTTGCATGACTACAAACCTATCCCGCATGACCGACGCTCTCTACACCGCCTCCGTTCCTGTCTTCAAGCAGATGCTTCACGCCCTGAGCCACGTGCTGCACAAGGCCGAAGAACACGCCACGGTCAAGAAGATCGACCCCAATGCTCTGTTACAGGCGCGCCTCTACCCCGACATGTTTCCGCTGCTGCGCCAGGTGATGATTGCCACCGACTTTGCCAAAGGCGCTGGTGCGCGCTTGGCCGGTGTGGACGTGCCCGTGATGCCCGACACCGAGCTGACCTTTGCTGAGCTGCAAACCCGTATTGCCACCGTCATCGCCTTCCTCAGCGGCCTGGATGCCAGCTTGTTCGACAAACCCCACAGCCGCGAAATCGTGATCCAAGCCGGTACGCCCCGTGAGCGCCGCTTTGACGCCTCCACCTACCTGCTGCACTACGCCATTCCCCAGTTCTTCTTCCACGTGACCACGGCCTATGCGCTGCTGCGCCACAACGGCGTGGAAGTGGGCAAAAAAGACTATATGGGCGTGAAGTAATTGCTATATTTTTAATAGCTGCTCGCGCAGAATCCATAAGCCCTCTAGCCACTTTTGATGCATGAAAACAAAAAGGCCCTCAATGAGGGCCTTTTGTATGGGGACACCCCGCGCGGGGTGTCGGGCTTAACCGTGGCGTTTGCCGGGGTTCTTTTTGCTGCGGGTTGCAACACCACGCTCCAGGCTCACGCGTTGGCCACGGCCGGCGGTGGGCAGGGTGTAGCCAGGCAGGGGCTTGGGAGCGGGAGTGGCTTTGCGGTCGGCTTCGGTAACGATTTTGTTGCCCATGGAACTATCCTGTTGGTTGGTGTGAAAACGCGTATTTTCTCATTTTTTTGAAGCCCCCCGGCCTTTGCCACAATCCAGACATGCAGGCCTACTATTCCGACCAGTTTGTGCTGCCCTTGCCCGAGGGTCACCGCTTTCCCATGGCCAAGTACCGCATGCTGCGCGACCAGCTGGTGGAGCACCTGCCAGCCGTGCGACTGACGGAGGCGCCTGCGGCCACGCGTGGCGAACTTGCATTGGTGCATACCCAAGGCTATATCGACGCGATTCTGGAAGGCACGGCAACGCCTGCCGTATTGCGCGAGATCGGCTTCCCTTGGAGCCCGGCCATGGCCGAACGCGCGCGCCGCAGCGTGGGGGCCACGGTGGCGGCTGCGCGGGTTGCGCTGCAGGAAGGGCTAGCTGCCAACCTGGCCGGTGGCACGCACCACGCCTATGCCGACAAGGGGGGCGGCTTCTGTGTGTTCAATGATGTGGCCGTTGCCGCCCGCGTACTGCAGGCCGAATGGGGCCGCACCCGCTTGGCGGACGGGCGCCAACGCCCCGCCCTGCAGGTGGCGGTGATTGACCTGGACGTGCACCAGGGCAATGGCACGGCGCACATCTTCCAGAACGACGCAAGTGTGTTCACGCTGTCCCTGCACGGCGACAAAAACTTCCCATTCCGCAAAGAAGCTGGCGACCTGGATGTGCCCCTGCCGGATGGCAGTGGCGATACCGACTACCTGGCGGCGCTGGAGCAGGCCTTGCTCACGCTGGACGGGCAGTGCCAGCCCGGTGTGGTGTTTTACCTGGCCGGAGCCGACCCGCACGAGGGGGACCGCCTGGGGCGCCTGAAGATTACGGCCGATGGCCTGGAGGCGCGAGACCGGCGTGTGATGGAGTGGTGCTGGCAACGCCGCATCCCACTGGTGTTCACCATGGCGGGCGGGTACGGGGTGAAGATTGAAGACACGGTGCAGGTGCAGCGCACCACCTACACAGTGGCACTGGACTACTGGCGACGCTGGCAAGCCCAGGCAATGCGCGCCGCCTGAGGTGCTTCAAGCCGCTGTGGCCTGGTATCTGGCGCGCCAGGCGATGAAATCGTTCAGCGGAATTGGCTTGCTCAGGTAGTAGCCTTGGGCTTCGTCACAGCTCAGCGTACGCAGCTGGTCCAGAATGGCCTGGTTTTCCACCCCTTCCGCCACCACGCTCAGACCCAGGTTGTGTGCCAGATCGATGGTGGAGCGCACGATCTTTGCGTCGCTCTCGTCTTTCTCCATGCCCATGACAAAGGACTTGTCGATCTTCAGTTCATTGACCGGCAAGCGTTTGAGGTAAGCCAGTGAGGAATAGCCGGTACCAAAATCGTCGATGGAAAGCTTGAAGCCGCGCTCGGCCAGGCGGTTGAGTGTGGCTTCGGCGCGCTGGGGGTCATCCATGATGGCACTCTCGGTGATCTCCAGGCAGAAGGCGTCGGTGGGCGCCTTGTACTTGGCCATCATCGCGTCCAGCTTGGCCGGAAAGTCCTGGTCCAGCAGGTCGCGGGTGGACAGGTTGATGGCCACCCGCAGCGGCCGACCGTCCGCACGCAATGTGGGCAGTTCGCGCGCCACTTCTTCAAACATCCATAAGGTCAGCTGTCGCACAAATCCCGTTTGCTCCGCAAACGGGATGAATTGCATGGGCGGCACCAGGCCACGCAACGGGTGCTGCCAGCGCACCAAGGCCTCAGCCGCCAGCACCGTGTTGTCAGCCAGATTGAGCTTGGGCTGAAGGTACAGGCGCAGCTGGCCTTCATCCACCGCATGGCGCAACTCGGTCAACAGCGACAGGGTTTGGGTACTCGACGAGTCCAGCGCCGGGTCGTAGACCTGGATACCGGTGGTCTTTTGCTTGGCCACGTACATGGCGATTTCGGCCCGGCTCAGCAAGGTGTCGGCGTCTTGCGCGTGGGCGGGCCAGGAGGCCACCCCGATACCGGCGCTGAAGTCCACTGTCTGGTCCTCCAGCGTCAAGGGCTGGTCAAACGAGGCGGCAATCTTTTGGGCTACTGCTATGGCTTCTTCGGCCGTGCTGCCCTCAATCAGCACCGCAAACTCGTCCCCCCCCATGCGGGCCACCACACCGAGTTCTGCCGAAATCAGGGCACTCAAGCGCTGCGCAACAGCCACCAACAAGCCGTCGCCAAAGGCATAGCCCAGCACATCGTTGACATGCTTGAAACGGTCCAGATTCAACAGCACCACGGCCACAGGAGGCGCGGCAGCTTCCATCGCAATGCTGGCACGGATGGACTGCTGCAACAGGTCGCGGAACTGGGTGCGGTTGGGCAATGCGGTCAGGCGGTCCCAGTAGGCGAGCTGCAGAATCTCGCCCTGCTGCTTGCGAATACTGCTGCGCATGTGGTCAAAGGCGCGTGCCAAGTCTCCGATTTCATCCTTGTGTCGCAGCGCGGGCAGCTTATGGTCGTACTCGCCCCGGCTGAGCTGATCTGCCGCCCCCACCAAGGACCGCAGGGGCGTGGTGATGCGACGCGCCAGTGTGGCACTGCCCACGACAAACAAGGCCAGGCCCAAAGCGGTGATACCGAGCAAGGCGATTTGCACCTGCAAATAGGGTGCAACCACCTCGTCCAGCGAACGAAGCAGGTAGGTCTCGACCGCCTTCACATCAGTGCGCTCGCTGCTGCGGCGCACCACCAAGGTGCCCTCAGGCACCTGCAGCTCGGCTCCCTGCCCCAACTGCTGGAGCGCGGCCTGCTCTTTGGCAGGGATACTGCTGAGCACAATGCCGCCTTGCGGTTTGACCAGCGCCACGTGGATGCTGGAGAGCCCAAACATGTCGTTGGCCTGGGATTGCTCGATGGGAAAGCCCATCAACACCCAGCCGATGGTCAACGGTGCCTTTAGTGGCACCATGACAAACTGGTACAGGGTGGTGTTGATCAGTTGCAGCTGCGAACTTTGCTCCGTCTGGCTCAGTTCTGCCGCCACCTGTTGCAGCACGGGAGTCAGGGCTTCCTGGCCGCCCATTTCAAAGCCTGCCGCCTGCAGGGCGAATCCGGTATCCAGCAATGCGGTGATCGGAGCACCAATACGTGCGCCGCTGTTCTCCAACGCCGAACGCAGCGTTTCGGTGTCGCCACTGCTTAGGGCAGACCGGAACCCGAAATCCGCCGCCAGTACGGCGGCCCCCTGACGCAGCTTCTGGGCGTTCTGGTCCAGCAGGCGCCACCACACCTTGTCACCAATGGCCAACTCTTGCGCCAGCTGGGCGCGCACATTGCTGCTGATGCTGGTGCGCACCACGCTGTACACGGCAATCTGCACCAGCAAGAGCAAGGCCACCGAAAGCACCAAAAATTTGGTGCCTATGCCCCAGTGGGCGTAGAAGCGAAACAGCGGGTTCTTCAACTGCTGCTCCCTGCCAGCTTCACTACCACGGTTGCCGGGCTTGCCCCCACGGCCTGGGCCTGCTCGGCCGCCGGGGCGCCGGTTGGCAGCGTCGCGTGCCAGGTACGCAGTTTGTAGCTTCCGTTCGGTACGTCGTTCAATGTGAGTTTGCCCTGGGCATCGGTGTGGCCAAAGTGGGGGGTGTCCACCACCAACACCCACGCAACCATGTTGTCGTGGATGTTGCAGCCCAACACCGCGACGCCTACCTTGTCAAACACGACCGGGTTGGCCGGCACCCCTGCATAGAGCTTGAGCTCGAAGGTTTTGGCAGGCGAGAATGAATATACGTGGTGGCGCACCGTGTCATTGTTGGGAAAGAGAACGGCAGTGCCCGGCGTGACCACCGTAACCGCGGGCTTGAATTGCCGCGCGATCTGCGCCACCTCCACCCCCTTCAGGGGCTTGGCCGCAGCCTTGGCCTCTGCCGACTCCAGAAAGACGACGGCATCCGGCAAGGGCTTGCCATTTTTATCCTGCACTTGCAGCTGCAGCGTACCGGCCCCAGCCGATTGCAGCACACCCCAGACGCCAACGACAGCGGCCGTGCGGTACAAGCTTTTCTTCAACAACATGCGGCACTCCAGGTGAATAGCAGTCGCGCGCCCTGTTTGGGGCACCGGGTTACGACTCTAACCCAAGCCGGAGGTTCCGCAGCGCTACCAGGCCGGCAGCGAGGCCCTTTTTAACCGCCGCGCAGCGCCTTCTTCAGTTCCACACCCAGCTCGGGCTTGTGGGCAAACGGATCGGTCGGGTTGCGTGCCATCAGCACGTCTTCCATACGCGTCTGCACCGAGCCAATGGCCTTGGGGTGGCTGTAGATATAGAACTGCCCTGCCGACAGGGCGTCGAACACCTTTTGCGCCACCTCGGCCGCTGTCACCTTGCCGCTGCCCACGGCCTTGTCGGTCATGGCCTGGCCGATAAGCTGGCTTCGCGTAGGCGTTGGGGCGTCGCCCGCAGGGCGGTTGCGATGGCTCTGACTGATGCCAGTGGGCACAAAGAAGGGGCACAGCACGCTGGCGCTGACCTGGTCGGTCACCAGCGCCAAATCCTGGTACAGGGTTTCGCTCAGGGCCACCACGGCGTGCTTGCTCACGTTGTACACGCCCATATTCGGCGCATTGACTAGGCCCGCCATGCTGGCGGTGTTGACGATGTGGCCGCGCCAGGCCGGGTCTTTGGCGGCCGCCTCCAGCATCATGGGGGTGAACACGCGCACGCCGTGCACCACGCCCATGAGGTTGACGCCCAGCACCCACTCCCAGTCCTTGGCGGAGTTTTCCCAGACCAGGCCACCAGCGCCCACACCCGCATTGTTGAACACAAAGTGCGGTGCACCAAAACGCGCCAGCGTAGCCGCACCCAGCGCCTCCACCTGCTCGGCTTTGGACACGTCCACGCGCATGGCCAGCACTTGGGCGCCTTCTTTCTGCATTTCTACGGTCGCGCGGTCCAGTGCGTCCTGCTGCACGTCGGCCAGCACCAGGTTCATGCCCAGGCGGGCGCCGATGCGCGCGCATTCCAGGCCAAAGCCCGAGCCCGCGCCGGTGAGGACGGCGGTTTTGCCTTTGAAATCAGTAATCACAAACGTTGCTCCAATCAAAGTTCAAGCGGGACGCAGCATTTCCAGGTGGGGAATGCCGTCCTCGAGGTACGGCTTGCCCACATCGGCAAAGCCATGGCGTTGGTAAAAATCTTTCAGGTGCGCCTGGGCGCCGATGCGGATGGGCTGGGCGCCCCACTCTGCCACCAGCGCGCGAATGGCCTCGGCCATCAGCACATGGCCCATGCCGCCCCCGCGCGCACTTTGGCGTGTGACCACGCGGCCAATGCTTGCCTCGGCAAACGTCACGCCTTTGGGGAAGCAACGCACGTAGGCCACCAATTCTGATGCCCGAACTCCCAGCAAGTGCATGGCTTGGTCGTCCAGACCGTCCATATCCTGGAACACGCAGTTCTGCTCCACCACAAACACCTCGCTGCGCAGGCGCAGCAGCGCGTACAGCTGCTCGCGGCTTAGCTGGTCAAAACGCAACCATTGCCATTGCAAGCCCTCGCTCATGCGGCAGCCTTGAGCACGTAGCCGATGCGGGGAAAGTGCACGCGCACCGTGCCAGCGCGCGCGTCGGTGCGCTGCAGGGTGAAGCGGGTGCGGGTTGCGGCGATCAGCGTGCCTGGCGTAGGCTCTTGACCGAACGTTTCGGCCGCAATGGTGACCTCGCTGCCCAGGGGAATGCCGTGTTCATCCTGGAAGGTGGTGTCGGAATCATGGGCAAATGGGGCGCTAGACACCGTGGATGCTGCGCAAGCAGCTATCGCTTCCGTAGCAGACAGTTTTTCCATTTGCCCGTGTCCGATGGCCGCCATGCGGCCCATCCAGGCCAGTACCGCGGGCGTGGTGGTCAGGATGTCGGCCATCACCGGCACGCGTTTGGCGGTGAACCACAGCGGGTGGTAGGCCGCAAAGTCGGCCACACAGGGGGCACCGCCGAGCAAAAAGTCTTGCCCTTCCAGCATGTTGGCCAGGCGGCGCAAATAGCTCTTGTAGGCGGCGGTGGCGTCGGCCGGGCGCAGGCGCGTCATGCCGGCGGACATGGCGGCGCGGTCGGCGCCAAAGGCCTTGGCGGCCTCAGGCGGCGCGCCCTCAAACATGCTGGCCGCGCCCTTGGGCTGCAGGTTGTACGCCATCGCGGCCCAGAACAAGGTGGTGTCAGCCCACTGCGCCAGCACACGGGCCACACCCTTGTGCGCGGCGGGGTACAGCGTAGGCGTAGGCTGGATGTGCTCCAGTACATCGCAGATCAGCGCGCTGTCGCAGTAGATGTCGTTGCCGATCTGCAGGAACGGCGTCTTACGGTAGCCGCCGGTCAGCGCCACCACGTCCGGTTTGGGCAGGATGGCGGGGATGACCACGGACTTCCAGGCCAGCTGCTTGTAGCCCAGTACCAGGCGCACTTTCTCCGAGAAAGGCGAGGTGGGGTAATGGTGGAGGATGAGGTCGGTGTGGCTACTCATGGCATGGCCCTTTCAATAATGCTGTCAAAGTCGGTGTCGGCGCCCAGGGTGCCGAAGGTGTGGCCCCAGTTGCCCGCCAGACGGGAATCACAAAACGCACTGAACACGGATGACGGTGCGGACTGGCACAGCAGCGCAGCCTGCACGGCCAGCGCCACGTCTTGGGCCAGGCGGCGTGCTTCCATTTCATTGGCCATCAGCTCCACGCGGCTAGGCAATGCGGCAGCCAGGCGGTCCAGCGCTGGGTGCGCTCCTTGGGCCGGCGCCAGCTCGCGCGCCAACGCAGCGGCCACGTCGCCCTTGCGCAGCGCGCGCAGCAGGTCCAAGGCCATGATGTTGCCCGCGCCTTCCCAGATGGAGTTGAGCGGCATCTCGCGGTAGATGCGGGCCATGGTGCCTTCGCCGCCCTCCTCCACATAGCCGTTGCCGCCCAGGCATTCCATGGCTTCTTGCGCAAAGGCGGCGCCGCGCTTGCAGATCCAGAACTTGGCAATCGGCGTGAGCAGGCGGCCCATGAGTAGCTCGTGAGCGTCATCTTTATGGTCAAAAGAGCGTGCAAGCCTCATGGATAGTGCGCAAGCAGCTTCGCTTTCGATAGCAAGGTCGGCCAGCACATTGCGCATCAGCGGCTGCTCGATCAATCGCTTGCCAAAGGCGTGGCGCTGCGCCGTGTGGTGCAGCGCGATGCTGAGCGCCTGGCGCATCAGGCCGCTGGTGCCCAGCGCACAGTCCAGCCGCGTCATGGTGCCCATTTCCAGAATCTGCGGTACGCCCCTGCCCTCTTCGCCCACCAGCCAGGCGGTGGCGTTGAGAAACTCCACCTCGGAGCTGGCGTTGGCCTTGTTGCCCAGCTTGTCTTTCAGGCGCTGGATGCGGATGGTGTTGGTGCTGCCGTCGGGCAGGATACGCGGAATGAAAAAGCACGACAGACCGGCCGGCGTCTGTGCCAGCACCAAGAAGGCATCACACATGGGGGCCGAGAAAAACCATTTGTGCCCCACCAAGGTGTAGCGCTGGCCCCAAGCGTCCTGCCCGTCGGGGAAGGCCTGGGTGGTATTGGCCCGCACGTCGGAACCGCCCTGCTTCTCCGTCATGCCCATGCCCATGGTCAGGCCTGCCTTTTTGCCAAAGGGCTTGAAGGCGGGGTCGTAAGCACGCGCCGTCAGACCCGGCGCCCAGTCCTTGAAGATGGCGGCATTGCCCGGCAGCGCGGCCATGACGGCATAAGTCATGGAGATGGGGCACAGGATCGACGGCTCCGCCTCCGTAAACAGCATGAAGGCGGCAGCGCGGCGGGTGTGGCCGTGCACCTTGTCCGTCCACGGCGTGCCATGCAAACCAGCCTCTGCGGCGGCCGTCATCAGCGCGTGGTAGCTGGGGTGGAATTCCACTTGGTCCACGCGGTGACCCATGCGGTCATGGCTATGCAGAACGGGGGTGTACACATTGGCCAGGCGCGCGTGGGTCTGCATCTCGGCGCTGCCCATCTGGGCGCCCAGGGCGTGCAGGCTGGCGGTGTCCAGCGTGGGCGCGTTGAATTTCAGCGCGCTCTGCAGGGCCTGGTTGCCACTGAAGAGATTGCGGCCCACCAGAGGTTCGGCCTGGTTGAACACGGTATGGGTGCTGATGTAATTCAGCGTCGGACTGGCCATGCGTTGCTCCTGATGATTGCTATTCTTTTGATAGCTGCTTGCGCATATTCCGCGGGGGCTAGGTGCCTATTTCGCTCTCAATCAATCGGTGGCGATGGCGTCGGGCGGATTCAGCGGGTTCACGCTGCGACTGCCCGTGGCCAGGCGCTTGAGGTATTTGAAGGTGCCGGTGGCGTGCGCGCAGGGCTTGCCGTCGGCATCGAAGACCGTGGCCTGGGTAAAGGCCATGGTGGCGGTGCGGTGCATCAGTTCGCCACGCGCGGTGAGCGTGCCCACCGCGGGCTGCATGAAGCTGGTTTTCATCTCGATAGTGACTGCACCCTGCTCCGGCGCCACGCTGCGGGCCGCCGTGGCCATGCTTACATCCAGCAGCGTCATCAGCGCGCCGCCATGGGTGACGTTGAAGGAATTGAGGTGCTCGGCCTTGGGCGTGTAGACGATTTCCGAGCGCCCGTCGGCAAAGGCCGTAAGCGCAAAGCCCAGGTGCGTAACAAAGGGAATCTCGACGCCAAAGCCCAGGGCCTGCTCCCACATCACGCTCAGCCTCCGGTGACGACGCTAACACCGCCATCCACCGCCAGCCACTGGCCAGTGATGTGCTTGCCAGCGTCCGACGCGTAGAGCACGGCCAGACCTTTCAGGTCCTCGTCGTCGCCCAGGCGCTTGAGCGGTGCGGCGGCAGCCAGCTTGTCTTCGCCCATGGCCTTGAGCAGGCCATAGGTCATCTTGCTGGGGAAGAAGCCCGGGCAGATGGCATTGACGGTGATGTTGTACTTGCCCCATTCCGCGCCCAGCGTGCGCGTGAAGTTGACCACCGCGCCCTTGGAGGTGTTGTAGGCAATGGTGGTCATGCCTTCGGGGTTGCCGTTCAGGCCGGCGATGGAGGCCACGTTGATGATGCGCCCGCTCTTGCGCGGAATCATGCTCTTCTTGGCAATGATTTGGCTCAGCAAGAAATAGCCGCGCACGTTAAGGTTCATCACCTTGTCCCAGGCCTCGACCGGGTGGTCCTCGGCCGGCGAGCCCCAGGAGGCACCGGCGTTGTTGACCAGAATGTCCACATCGCCCATGCGCTGCAGGGTTTCTTCGGCCAGGCGCGTGATTTCGCTGTCCTTGGCGCAGTCGGCGGCAATCCAGCGCGCGTCTATGCCGGCGGCCTGCAGCTCGGCACAGGCCTGCTCCAGGTCTTCGGCCTTGCGCGAGCTGATCATCACCTTGGCGCCAGCCTCGCCCAGCGCGTGCGCCAGTTGCAGACCGAGGCCGCGTGAGCCACCAGTGATCAAGGCGGTCTTGCCGGTCAGGTCAAAGAGTTGCTGGATGGTGCGTGTCATGCGATCTGCCTCGTTGGAATGGGTAAAAACAATGCGCCGCCCGGAGGGCGGCAGTGCGCCGACGATTGTGCGCAAGCGTGCATCGCTCGCATGTCTCCGGCGCGATACGCGGCAGGTCTTAGTGGTCTTCTTCGCGCATGCGGGAGCGCACGTAAATCAGCACCACACCGGCCGCCACGGCTAGGCCACCCAAGTTGTAGAACAGGCCAGCGTCCTGCGCCTCTTGTTGGTCCACAAAAGCACCCAACACAATGGCCAGCAGGCCGCCATAGATCAGCGTCCAGATCAGCCGCTCGATGCGCAGCAGCTTGGTGTTGGTGGTGCCGTTGTACTTCTTAAAAAATGCCATCAGAAAGCTCCTTCGGGAAATGATGCACAGGTCAGATCCCGTGATTGCACCACACCCAGCCACGCTCCGATTTTTGGCAGCTCGTAATGGAAGAAGAAACGCGCGCAGCCCACCCGGCCCTGGGTGCTGAGTTCGGTCTGTTTCGGGTCGTTGTCCAGCGCGCAGGCGGCCACGTCCAGCCAAATCCAGGCCAGCACCGTGTGGCCAAAGGCTTGCATATATGGCACGGCATTGGCCAGCGCCTCGGTCGGCACGCCGGTGGACCAGGCCTGCTGCGTCGCGGTGCTCACGTCCTGCAGCGCGCGGCCCAGCGCCTTGGCGTGCGCCGCTAGCGCCGGAATGCCGCTGCTGCGGTGGATGGTGGCTTGCATGCGGTGGGCCAGCAGCTGCAGGCCTTTGCCCTCCTCCATCAGCACTTTGCGGCCCAACAGATCCATGCCCTGGATGCCGTGCGTGCCTTCGTGGATCATGTTGAGGCGGTTGTCGCGCCAGTACTGCTCCACCGGGAAGTCGCGCGTGTAGCCGTAGCCGCCATGCACCTGGATGGCCAGGCTGTTGGCCTCCAGACACCATTCGCTGGGCCAGCTCTTGGCAATGGGCGTCAGCACTTCCAACAACAGGCGGGCTTCCTCGGCAGCTTCGCCGCCCGCCGTGTGATGCTCGTCCACCAAGCGCGCGCAATACAGCTCCAGCGCCAGCGCGCCTTCGGTATAAGCCTTTTGCGCCAGCAGCATGCGCTTCACATCGGCGTGTTCGATGATGCGGGTTTGAGGCGCAGCTGCGTCCTTCCCGGCGCCGGTGATCGGGCGGCCCTGCGGGCGGTTCTTGGCGTAGTCCAACGATGCGTAGTAGCCCGCCATGCCCAGCATGGTGGCCGCCATGCCCACGCCAATGCGCGCCTCGTTCATCATGTGGAACATACAGGCCAGGCCCTTGCCGGGCTGGCCCACCAGGTAGCCCACGGCACCAGCTTGGCCATCCACCGGGAACTTGCCTTCACCAAAGTTCAGCAGCGTGTTGGTGGTGCCGCGCCAGCCCAGCTTGTGGTTCAGGCCGGCCAGCGCCACGTCATTGCGCACACCGGTCAGCTCGCCCTGGGGGTTGACCATCTTCTTGGGAACGATGAATAGCGAAATGCCGCGCGTGCCGGGCACCAGCTTGCCGTCCGCATCGGGAATCTTGGCCAGCACCAGGTGGATGATGTTCTCGTTGATCTCGTGCTCACCTGACGAGATCCACATCTTGTTGCCCTTGAGGCGGTAGCGCGGGCCCAGCGGGTCGCTTTCAAAATCTGCACCGTCCGGTACAGCGCGCGTCGCCACGTCGCTCAAGGACGAACCGGCTTGCGGCTCAGACAGACACATCGTGCCCGACCAGCGACCCGAAAACTCGTTTTTGGCAAACACCTCTTTTTGCATGTTCGTGCCGTGCACCATCAGCAAGTTGGCGTTGCCCGTGGTCAGCAAGCCGGTGCCCATGCTGACCGACGCACAGGCAAAGAAGGCATTGGCCGCCGCCTCCACGCTGTACGGCAGCTGCATGCCGCCCAAGTCGTAATCCTGCGCGGCCGACAACATGCCGGATTCGGCATAGGCCTTCTGCGCATCGTGCGTAGCCCGCGGCAACACCACCCGCAGGCTGCCGTCCGGCTCTGTCACCGTGCGCGGCTCTTCCACATCGGCCAGCCGGTTGAACGGCGCGTACTTCTCCCGCGCAATTCGCTCGCAGGTGTCCAACACCGCGCCAAAGGTCTCGCGATTGTGGTCTGTAAAGCGCTCACGCTCGGTCAAAGCCGCAGTGTCGAGCCAGTCGTTGAGAAGGAAATCTAGGGTCGTGCGAAGGGTCATGGAGAGATTTTCCTGCAATGTTGGTGACTGGCTAACTACCGGTGTCCGCTAGGTGACCTGCCCATACCAATCCACCTTGCGCGTCCCCAGCATCACCGCAGCCAGCAGCAAGAACATCAACACCGAGCCAAGCAACAGTGCGTTTTGTTCCGACTGCAGGATGCCGAACAAGGCTGCGTAGAGCGTGCCCATGGCGGTGCTGAAGCCTACAGCCCGCGAGGCACCACGCAGCACAGACGCCAGGTAGATGCCCACCAAGACCACCGACGCCGTGGCGGACACGCCGTAGGCCACGGCAAAGGCCATGTGCTCGGACAAGCTGGTGAGCAACAGAAAGAACACCGCTTGGGCCAGGCCGACCAGCAGGTACTGGATGGGGTGGATGCGCAGGTTCTTGAGTTGTTCAAACACAAAGAAGGCGGCGAAACTCAGCGCGATGAACAGGAAACCATATTTCACTGAGCGCGTGGCCTGCTGGTACACATCGACCGGTTCAATCAGGCGCACCTGAAACCCTTGTGCCGTGGCACCGCCGTTGGACGCAAGCGCTGTGGTGCCCCACTGGGCGTTGAACCCAGTATTTTGTACAGACCGGGTGCGTGGCAAAAAGTCGCCCCCAAAGCTGGGGTGCGGCCAGTTGCTGCTCAGGTTGGCGGTCACCACCTCACCCACCGGAACAAAGCCGAAGACGCTGGTACCGACCAAACGCACCGTCACGGTAAATGGCAAGGTCTTGGCACTCCCGTCCAGGTGCACATTGCCAGCGACGCCATGAAAGCCGCCTTCAAAGTCTTTCACCTCGCTGCCGCCCTCGATGGCCAGCGTGCTCCCGGCCAGCATTGCCACGGGTGCACCGGCAATGCCGCGCGCATCGCCCACACCCACGCTCAACACCGGGGCGCCCCATTTGAGCCGGGCATTGGGCCCCAGGCCTGGCAGGTCTTTGGCCGTGGGGGCCACGTAATGGCCGCTGAGCGTGGCGTTGAGTTCAAACACGGGTGTACTGAACAAGCCCAGCTTGCGCCGCTCGACCTCCATGTGGCCCTTCAAATCGACCGCCGACGGTATCACCTGCAGCATGTGTTTGCGTGTTTTGCGGGTGGTACCTGCCACGGTACCTGACTTGATCCAGCCGCTCACGGTTTCGTCAAACTCTTCCTCCACGGTGATGGTCAGCACCGGGCCCCACAGCTTTTGTTCGCCGGCAGAACTGGCGGCAATGGCTTGTACGGCTTCTTCGCGGTAACGGGTGCGCTCCTGAATGGTGTTCTCGATCATCATCAGCGGAAACCAGAGTACAAGCCCCAGTACCGCGACTATGGCGCATTTCACAAGCAATGCGTTCTTCATTCCAGCTCCTTGTTGTTGCATGAGCGGGAAGTGTCTGGAGCCACGGCGATGCCAATGTGATGGCGACGTGCAGCCACCATGAAGTCTGTGTGAAGCGCAATAAAAAAGGCCACCGTCTCCGGTGGCCTTTGGCATGGCAAATGCGGCGGCGCGTTTACAGCACTTCAAACACCCCAGCTGCGCCCATGCCACCACCAATACACATGGTCACACAGACCCGTTTGGCGCCACGGCGTTTGCCTTCGATGAGGGCGTGGCCAGTCAGGCGTTGGCCCGACACACCGTAGGGGTGACCCACAGCAATGGCGCCGCCGTTCACGTTCAACTTGTCGGCAGGGATGCCCAGCTTGTCACGGCAGTAGATCACTTGCACAGCAAAGGCTTCGTTGAGCTCCCACAGGTCAATGTCGTTCATGCCCAGACCCAGACGCTTCAAAACCTTGGGGATGGCGAAGACGGGGCCAATGCCCATTTCGTCAGGTTCGCAACCGGCTACGGCAAAACCCAGGAAGCGGCCCAGGGGCTTGAGGCCCTTCTGTTCGGCCAGCTTTTCGTGCATCACGACCACGGCGCCGCCACCGTCGGAGAACTGGCTGGCGTTGCCGGCGGTGATCAGGCCGCCAGGCACGGCAGAGCGTAAGCCGCTGATGCCTTCTTTGGTGGTACCGGCGCGGATGCCTTCGTCATCGCTGACAGTGACTTGTTTGCTCATGAGGCCCATGACCTTGTCGGCCACGCCCATGGTGACAGTGATGGGGGCGATTTCGTCTTTGAACAGGCCAGCAGCAAGCGCGGCGGTGGCCTTCTGCTGGCTGGCGGCACCGTACTCGTCCATGGCGTCGCGGCTGATGTTGTAGCGCTTGGCCACGTTCTCTGCCGTTTGCAGCATGTTCCAATAAATTTCAGGCTTGTTTTTGCTCAGCCATGGGTCGTTGAGCATGTGAATGTTCATCTCTTGCTGCACGCACGAGATGGCTTCCACGCCACCAGCCACATAGATGTCGCCTTCGTTGGCAATGATGCGCTGGGCGGCGGTGGCTATGGTTTGCAAGCCGGAGGAGCAAAAGCGGTTGATGGTCATGCCAGACACGGTGACGGGGCAACCTGCGCGCAGGGCGATTTGGCGCGCGATGTTGGCGCCGGTGGCACCTTCGGGCGTGGCGCAGCCCATGATGACGTCGTCCACCTCGGCGGCTTCGATGCCAGCTCTGGAAATAGCGTGCTCCACGGCGTGGCCGCCCAGCGTGGCGCCATGGGTCATGTTGAAGGAGCCCTTCCAGCTCTTGGCCAGAGGGGTGCGCGCGGTGGAAACGATAACTGCGGATGTCATGGTGGTCTCTCCTAAATTCGGTCAAATACGGTCAGGGTTGGGTGGCCTTCGCACCCTGCGTGACAAGGCGGTGGTAGAAGCGGATCAGTTCGGCGTAGTTGCTGACCGCGATGCGTTCGTTGGTGCCGTGAAAGCGCGACAGGTCTTCCGGCCCGGCGCGCACGGGCGAGAACTTGAAGATGTGGTCACTGATGTCACTGAAATGGATTGAATCGGTCGCGCCGAGCATCAGGCCCGGTGCCACCAGCGTACCGGGGAACACCTCACGCACCGTGCGGTTGATGAGGGCGTACTGCGCGGAATCCACCGGCGTAACCTTGGAAGCCTCGGAGCCGCCAGGAAGTGCAAACAACTCGAACTTGTCGGTCTTGGTCGTATCGGCCACCAGAGCACGGGTGCGTTCCACCACCATGTCCTTGGTGTCTCCGGGCAGCAGGCGGAAGTTGACCGTGGCCTCGGCATTGCCGGGCAGCACGTTTTCCTTGTTGCCGGCGTTCACGATGGTCAACGCGGTGGTGGTGCGCATGACGGCGTTCGTACCGGCGCCATTCTCCAGCTGCTTCTGCACGATGGGGCCGAACAACCAGAGGTTGGACAGCGCCACGCGGGAGAAACCGCTCATCTCGGGCGCGATGGTGGCAAACATGTCGGCCGCCACACCGCGGATGCCGGCAGGCAACTGCTCGTCATCAATGCGCTTGAGCGCCGCACTCAGCATGGCAATGGCACTTTGGCCCTTGGGCGGCGGCATGGATGAATGGCCGGGCGTGGCCGCCATCTTGAGCACCACGGTGAGGTAGCCTTTTTCGGCCACACCAATCAGTGCTGCAGGCGCTTTGGGGCCGGGCATGATGCCTTCGGTGATCAGCAGGCCCTCGTCGATGACAAAGTCCAGCCGCACCTTGCGCTCTTTCAGCAAGGCCGCAATCTTCTCCGCACCGCGGTGGCCGCCCACCTCTTCATCCGCACCAAAGGCCAGGTAGACAGTTCGCTCGGGCTGGTAGCCGCTAGCAATCAGCATCTCCAGCGCTTCGAGCTGGGCCATGAGGTTGCCCTTGTCGTCCCAGGCGCCACGGCCCCAGACAAAACCGTCTTTGACCTGCCCTGCAAAGGGTTCGGTTTGCCAGTTTTTCTCGGTCCCCGGTGCAATGGGCACCACGTCTTGGTGCGCCATCAGCAAAATGGGCTGGGCATCCGGTTTGCTGCCGGGCCAGGTGTAGAGCAGGCTGAAGTTCCCCACCACCTCGCGCTTGAGCGCGGCGTGGACCTTGGGGAACTTGGCCTGCAAGAGCGCGTGCAGTTGCTTGAACTGGTCGGCGTTGAGTTCGGCGTCGTCGCGGGACGAGATGGTGCGCAAGCGTACCGCCTCGGCCAGGCGTTGGGCGGCCCCGGCCTCGTCCACGGCCACCACAGGCACCGGTGGCACGTCAAGCTGGCGCGAGCCCTTGCGCACGGTGTTGAGGGCCAGGACGGCCACCAGCACCAGCAGCAAGGCCAGTACGCTCCAGGCTAGTTTCTTGAGCATGGCGAGCAAGCGGCTCAGTTGAAGCGCTTGCCTTCAGCGGCCAGCTTGGCCAGCAGAGGCGCGGGCTGCCAGAACTTGGCGTCGTCCAGCGGATTCTGGGCAAAGCGGTTCATGGCTTGCACCACGTTGAAAAGGCCCACTTCGTCGGCATAGTTCATGGGACCGCCGCGGTGGGCGGGGAATCCGTAGCCAAAGATGTAGACGATGTCGATATCGCTGGCTTTGTTGGCAATACCCTCTTCCAGGATGTGAGCCGCTTCGTTCACCAGGCTGAACACCAGGCGCTGCACGATTTCCTCGTCCGAAATCTTGCGTGGCGTGATGCCCAGGGCCTTACGGTGCTCTTCAATCATCGTCACCACTTCGGCGTTCGGAATTGCATCGCGCTTGCCTTCGACATAGTCGTACCAGCCCTTGCCCACCTTCTGGCCAAAGCGGCCTTTTTCGCAAAGCAAGTCAGCGGTCTTGCTGTACTTCATGTCAGGTTGCTCGGTGTAGCGGCGCTTGCGGATGGCCCAACCGATGTCGTTGCCGGCCAGATCTCCCATGCGGAACGGGCCCATGGCCATGCCGAATTTCTCCATCGCTTTGTCCACCTGGGCGGGCGTGCAGCCTTCGTCCAGCAGGAAACCGCCCTGGCGGCCGTATTGCTCGATCATGCGGTTGCCGATGAAGCCATCGCACACACCGGAGACCACGGCCGTCTTCTTGATCTTCTTGGCGACCGTCATCACGGTGGCCATGACGTCCTTGGCGGTCTTCTCGCCGCGCACCACTTCCAGAAGTTTCATCACGTTCGCCGGGCTGAAGAAGTGCAGGCCCACCACGTCTTCGGGGCGCTTGGTGAAGGATGCGATCTTGTTCACGTCCAGCGTGGAGGTGTTGGAGGCGAGGATGGCACCGGGCTTCATCACGCGGTCCAGCTCCTTGAACACGGCTTCCTTGACGCCGATCTCTTCGAACACGGCCTCGATCACGAGGTCGGTGCCCGTCAGGTCGTCGTAGTTCAGCGTGGTGGACAACAGGGCCATGCGCTGCTCGTATTTGTCCTGCTTGAGCTTCTTCTTGGCAACTTGTGCTTCGTAGTTCTTGCGGATGGTGCCTAGGCCACGGTCAAGGGCTTCCTGCTTCATTTCCAGCATCTTGACGGGGATGCCGGCGTTCAGGAAGTTCATGGCAATGCCACCGCCCATGGTGCCGGCGCCGATGATTGCTACCGAATTAATAGCGCGCTGCGCAGTATCGGCGGGGACATCGGGGATTTTTGACGCTGCGCGTTCGGCCAAAAACAGGTGGCGCAAGCTGCGGCTCTCCGCAGTCCACATCAGGTTGATAAAGGCCTCGCGTTCCACGGCCATGCCGTCCTCAAATTTCTTCTTGGTGGCGGCCTCCACAACGTCCACGCACTTGGCAGGCGCAGGGAAGTTTTTGCTCATGCCCTTGACCATATTACGTGCGAACTGGAAGTAGGCATCGCCCAGCGGGTGCTTGCACTTGAGATCGCGCACCAAGGGCAAGGGGCGCACATCCGCCTTCTCGCGGGCGAAGGCCATCGCTTCCTCCAGCACGCTTTCAGCTGACGCCGCCAGCTTGTCGAACAGCTTTTGGCCCGGGGCCAATGCCAGCATTTCGCTTTTGACAGTTTCGCCGCTGACGATCAAGTTCAATGCGGGTTCCACACCCAGCACGCGCGGCAGACGCTGCGTGCCACCGGCACCGGGCAGCAGGCCCAGCTTCACTTCGGGCAGGGCCACGCTGGTACCAGGAGCGACAACGCGGTAGTGGCAGCCCAGGGCCAATTCCAGCCCACCGCCCATCACCACGGTATGGATCGCTGCGACCACGGGCTTCCCGGAGGCTTCAAGCACGCCGATCACACTGTTCAGGTTGGGTTCCTGCATGGCAGTGGGTTTGCCGAATTCTTTGATGTCCGCTCCGCCGGAGAAGGCTTTGCCGGCACCAGTGATCACGATGGCCTTGACCGCTGCGTCCGCTTGCGCTTTGGCCATGCCGTCCGCAATGCCTTGGCGGGTGGACAGACCCAGACCGTTGACGGGCGGGTTGTTCAGCGTGATTACGGCGATATCGCCATGGACTTGGTACTGGGCGGTCATGCTTTCATTCCTTGAAAAGGTGGAGCCAGAAAAAAATAGAACGATCGTTCTTTTTTAAAGATTGTAGGGGCTTTGAATGTCTTTCCAATGGCCTTTGTCCCGCGAGGGACAAACCGAGGGTTATCCCTTAGACCTCTAGCCATTCCTTACGTGTGTCGCTGTCTTCGCGCAGTGCCTGCGGTGTGCCCTCAAACACAATGCTGCCGTGTCCCATGACGAGACAACGGTCGGAAATCGCCATGGCGATGGTGAGCTTCTGCTCAATCAGCAACACCGAAACACCACGCGCCCGCAAAGCCTGCAGGTACTGTGCGACCAGCTCCACGATCTTGGGAGCCAATCCTTCGGTGGGTTCATCAATGATGATGAGGTCGGGGTCACCCATCAGCGTGCGGCATAGGGTGAGCATTTGCTGCTCCCCACCCGAGAGAACACCGGCCTCTGTGTGTTCCCGTTCCTTGAGGCGCGGGAACATGGTGTACATGTCCTCGAAACTCCAGCGCGCCTGCTTCTTGCTGTGCTTTTGGCCCAACAAGAGGTTCTGGTGCACGGTGAGCTTGGGAAAGACGTCGCGATTTTCTGGCACGTAGCCAATGCCCAAGTGGGCAATCTCAAACGGTGCTTTGCCAAGAACATTCTGCCCCCGCCATTGCACCGACCCATCACAGGCCACCAGGCCCATGACGGCCTTGGCGGTCGTGGAGCGGCCCGAGCCATTGCGCCCCAGCAGCGCCACAATTTCTCCCTCGCCCACCTCCATGTCCACACCATGCAGGACATGGCTCTTGCCATAGTAGGCGTGCAGATTCTTGATGTTCAACATGGCGGATTTCATCTCAATGTCCTGCCGCTTGCGCATCGGCTACCACGGAGCCGAGGTAAGCCTCTTGCACGCGCGGGTTGGCGCGTACGGCGTCAGGGGTATCAAAGGCAATCACCTCGCCGTAAACCACCACGGCAATTTTGTCGGCCAGCCCAAACACGACGCCCATGTCATGTTCCACCGTCATCAATGTCTTGCCCTCCGTCACTTCTTTGATCAAGCCCACAAAGCGGCTTGTCTCGCTATTGCTCATGCCAGCCGTGGGTTCGTCGAGCAAGATCACACTGGCGCCGCCACCGATGGTCACACCGATCTCCAGCGCACGCTGCTCGGCGTAGGTTAGGTTCATCGCCAATACATCGCGCTTTTTTTCGAGCTTGATCCGAGCCATGAGCTCTTCGGTGCGTGCATTGGCATCATCCAGATCCGCCAGGAACTTGAGGAAGGTGTACCTGTAGCCGAGACTCCAGAGCACACCACAGCGCAGATTCTCAAACACGCTGAGCTTGGGGAAGATATTGGTGATCTGGAAACTGCGCGAGAGGCCAAGGCGGTTGATCTCAAACGGCTTTTTACCGTTGATGCGGTGACCATTGAGCAACACGTCACCGCTGCTGGGCTCAAAGCGTCCACTTATCAGGTTGAACAAGGTGGACTTGCCGGCGCCGTTGGGGCCGATGATGGCTACACGTTCACCGGCTTGCACTAACAGGTTGACACCACGAATGATTTCCGACTTGCCAAAACTCTTGCGCAAATCGCGCAGTTCCAGTGCCGGGGTCGGCTGATGGTTTGCGCTCACAAGGCGTCCTTCCGCTGTATGTCTTGTTCAATCTCTTCCTGGATCTGGCTCCAGTCGCGGGTGAACTGGCGCCGTACCAACTCAAACAACGCCACGCCGGTGATCATCACCAAGCCAGCGCCGACCCAGCTGTTGACACTGCTGGCGTTGAGCGTGGCCCCCAAAAAACGCAGTTCCGGCCCCAGGGCGGCGTTGAGCTGTTGGTGGTACACCATTTCAACCATGGCCCCTGCACCTGCCAGTGCTACCAAGGCTGTAGCCGCCAGCCCCAGGTAGCTGACCCACAGCCGCCCGAGCTTGCCAAACTTGGCCACGCGCAGATTCATCATGATGAGACTGGCGATACCGCCAGGCGCATACATCACCATGAACAAAAAGATCAGGCCCAAATAGAGAAGCCAGGCCTTGGTGAACTCACTGAGCAAGACAAAGGCCAGGACCATGAGCACGGCACCAATAATCGGCCCGAAGAAAAAGGTGGCACCGCCCAGAAAGGTAAACAGCAGATAGGCACCCGAGCGCGCCGCACCCACCACCTCGGCGGTGACAATTTCAAAGTTCAGCGCCGCCAACCCGCCCGAAATACCGGCAAAGAAACCCGCAATGATGAAGGCTGTGTAACGGATACGCTGCGGGTTGTAGCCGATGAACTCCACGCGCTCGGGGTTGTCGCGCACGGCGTTGAGCATGCGGCCCAATGGTGTGCCAGTGAAGGCAAACATGGCAGCCACAGAGACAAAAGTGTATGCCGCAATCAGGTAGTACACCTGTACCGCAGAAGCAAAGGTGACGCCGAAAAATGGCTGCCCAACCACGCGGTTGGCAGAGACACCGGCCTCGCCACCGAAGAACTCTGAAAACATCAGCGACATGGCAAACACCAGCTCGGCCATGCCCAGCGTGATCATGGCAAAGGTGGTGCCCGATTTGCGCGTGGTGACATAGCCCAAGAGTGCGGCAAAGCCCATGCCTGCCACGCCCCCGACCAAAGGAATCACGCTCACCGGAATCGGCAAGGTGCCAGCACCGGCCGCATTGAGCGCATGGATCGCCATGTAGGAGCCCAGGCCGGTGTAGACGGCATGCCCAAAGCTCAACATCCCCCCCTGGCCCATCAACATGTTGTAGGACAGGCAGGCAATGATGGCAATGCCCATTTGCGACAGCATGGTGATGGACAAACCGCTGGTAAACACACGCGGCGAAACCAAAAGCAACAAGGCAAACAGACTCCAGACCACGACGCGGCCCACACGGGGAGATGAGGTGGCGCGAGAGTGCATAGGTGCGTGCATAAACAGTTCAGCCTTCCCGGGTGCCCAGCAGCCCTTTGGGCCTGAAAATCAAGATCAACACCAAAAACAGGTAAGGCAGGATGGGCGCGACCTGGGCAATAGTCAGCTTGACGACGGAGTTGTTGCGCAAAGCATCACTGACCTGAACCCCAAGGTGCGGCAGCACATCGAGCAGGGAGTAATCAAAGGCTACGGCGAAGGTCTGGATCACTCCAATCAGCAAGGAGGCGAGAAAAGCACCCGATAGCGACCCCATGCCACCCACCACCACCACCACAAAGATGACGGAGCCCACTGTAGCGGCCATGGCAGGCTCAGTGACAAAAGTGCTGCCGCCGATGACACCCGCCAAACCCGCAAGCCCGGTGCCCACACCAAACACCAACATGAATACGCGCGGCACGTTGTGCCCCAGTGACTCCACCATGTCTGGGTGGGACAAGGCAGCCTGGATCACCAGACCGATGCGGGTGCGTGTCAGCATGAGCCAGAGAGCCAACAGCATCAGCAGCGCAATCACCATCATGAAGCCGCGTGTCATGGGAAACGGTGAACACACCACACGCACCGCTGCGTCGGCGGCGGTGCACAGCTCGGCGGGCGCAGCGCCCCAAACAATTTGCAAACCGTTCACAGTATGGTTGACCAGAGTGAAAGCAGGCCCTTGCAATGACGCCGGTGGCCGGAATTCGAGGGCTGAACGGCCCCAGATGAGCTGCACCAGCTCCAAAAGAATGTAGGACAGGCCAAAGGTGATGAGCAGCTCGGGCACGTGGCCAAACTTGTGCACCTTGCGCAGGGCCATGCGCTCAAACACAGCGCCCATCGCCCCCACCACCACAGGCGCAATGACCAGCGCAGGCCAAAACCCTACCCAGCCCGACATGGTGTAACCCAGATAGGCGCCCACCATGTAAAAGCTGGCATGCGCAAAGTTGAGCACGCCCATCATGCTGAGGATCAACGTCAGGCCGGCACTGAGCATGAACAGCAGCAGCCCATAGCTCAAACCGTTCAATGTGGAAATGATGAAGAATTCCATCCGCAAACACCTTTAATCCCCGGCGGACGCGCAGTCCAGCCAAAAAAAGGCCCGACGAGGATGACCGGGTCGGGCCTGCGTACCATACACGACGAACGTTCAACCGGGACGCTTCATCTGGCAGCTGGTGGGGGTGCTGGACACATACGACTCAAAGGTTTTGACAGGTGCCAGGGTCATACCGGTGTTCTCAGGGCTGTAGGGATATTTCTTGTCCGCCTTTTGCCATACCGTCAGGTACAGGGGTTGCTGCAACTGGTGGTCGGTTTTCCGCATTTCCACATCCCCGTTGTAGCTTTTGAACTTCATGCCTTCCAGCACGGCCGCGACCTTGACTGGATCGGTGGACTTGGCTTTGGCCATAGCCTCCCCCAACGCCGTGTAGATATGGATGACCGAGCCAGTATAGAAGTCGTCGTTGAATTTGGCCTTGAAATCGGCGGTCCACTTGTCCATCTGGCCACCCATGTTGTAGTGGCTGTAGGCGATCTGGTAGACGCGCCCTGCCGAATTGCTCCCTAACGCGGTGGGCGTACCACTCACTCCGGTGTAATAGGTGTAGAAGCTGCCGGTGTAACCGCCTTCGTTGGCCGCCTTGACCAACAACGCAAGGTCAGAGCCCCAGTTGCCGGTAATCACGGTGTCGGCACCCGAGGCCTTGATCTTGGCAATGTAGGGCGAAAAGTCGCGTACCTGGGCCAGCGGATGCAGGTCGTCCCCCACAATTTGCACATCGGGACGCTTGCGGGCCAGGGTCTCCTTGGCGTAACGCGATACCTGCTGGCCGTGAGAGTAATTCTGGTTGAGCAGGTAGACCCTCTTCACATCCTTTTTGTCTGCCATGAAGGTTGTCATGGCCTCCATCTTCATGGAGGTGTCGGCATCGAAGCGGAAGTGCCAGTAGTTGCACTTACTGTTGGTGAAATCAGGATCCACGGCCGAATGGTTCAGGAAGATGACTTCCTTGCCGGGGTTGCGCTCATTGTGCTTGGCCACAGCGTCAATCAGCGCGCCAGCCACGGCAGAGCCGTTGCCCTGGGTGATGTAGCGCACGCCTTGGTCCAGCGCGGACTTGAGTGCATTCAGGCTCTCCGTCGGGCTGAGCTTGTTGTCAATGCCAATGATTTCAAATTTGACGCCTGCGGGGTTGCTAGCGCTGAATTTTTCGGCGAAGAACTGAAAGCTCTTGAGCTGGTTGGTACCAACAGGCGCCATCAGCCCAGACAGGGGATCAATCCAGGCAATCTTGACGGTCTCCCCCTTTTGCGCAAGGGCGTTTTGGGCACAGACCAGCAGGGAAGCTGCGGCGACAAATTGGAGTGTGTTCTTCATCGTGTTGTCTCCTGTAAAACTCAAGCCAGCGCAGCGTACATTTGTTTGTGCAGTGCAGCGCAAGGGTTTCCACCAAGAGGTATCACCCATGCGACTGCAGACTCTTTTCAGAGTGAAGGGAGACGGTAGTCCTTGAGCAGTTCGCGCAGCTTGCTCTTCTGCATCTTGCCCGTGCCGCCCAGCGGAATGGCATCCACAAACACCACGTCATCGGGCACTTGCCACTTGGCGGTTTTTCCTTCGTAAAAAGCCAGTAGCTCTTCACGCGAGACCTCACTGCCCGGTTTCTTGACCACAGCAATGATGGGGCGTTCATCCCATTTGGGATGCTTCATGCCGATACATGCCGCCATGGCCACGGCGGGGTGGGCCATGGCGATGTTTTCCACATCAATCGAGCTGATCCACTCGCCACCCGACTTGATCACGTCCTTGCTGCGGTCCGTGATCTGCATGTAGCCGTCGGGGTCGATCGTGGCCACATCGCCAGTAGGGAACCAGCCATCCACCAATGGCGAGCCGCCCTCTCCCTTGAAGTACTCACTGATGATCCAAGGCCCCTTGACCAACAGGTCGCCATAGGCCTTGCCATCCCAGGGCAATTCCTTGCCAGCGTCGTCCACAATCTTCATGTCCACGCCGTAGATACCGCGGCCTTGCTTGAGGCGCACCTTCATCTTGTCTTCGGGCGACAGGGGCAGGTGCTTGTTTTTGAGCGTGCAAACCGTACCCAGAGGCGACATTTCGGTCATGCCCCAGGCGTGCAGCACCTCCACGCCATAGACATCGTTGAATGCCGTGATCATGGCTGGCGGGCAGGCGGAGCCACCAATCACGGTGCGCTTGAGGGTGGAAAACTTCAGGTTTGCCGACTGCATATGGGCCAGCATCATTTGCCACACCGTGGGCACACCGGCCGCAAAGCTGACCTTCTCAGACTCGATCAATTCGAAAATGGACTTGCCATCCATCGCCGGACCGGGGAACACCAGCTTGGCGCCAGTCATGGCGGCAGAGTAAGGCAAACCCCAGGCATTGACGTGAAACATGGGCACCACGGGCAGCACACTGTCACGTGCGCTCATGTTCAGTGCATCGGGCAGCGCGCCCGAGAACGCATGCAGGATGGTGGAGCGGTGGCTGTAGAGCGCCGCCTTGGGGTTGCCGGTGGTGCCACTGGTGTAGCACATGCTCGATGCCGAGTTCTCGTCAAACTCGGGCCAGGTGTATTGCTCGGGTTGCTTGCCCATCCAGGCTTCGTAGCTTTGCAAACCGGGGATGCCTGTGTCGGCAGGCAGCTTGTCGGCGTCGCACAAGGCGATCCAGTGCTTCACCGTGGTGCAGCGGCTGTATACGGCCTTGATGATGGGCAAAAAGGTCATGTCGAAGCACAGCACCTGGTCTTCGGCGTGGTTGGCGATCCAGGCAATCTGGTCCGGGTGCAGGCGCGGGTTCAGGGTGTGCAGCACGCGGCCCGACCCGCTCACGCCAAAGTACAGCTCCAGGTGGCGGTAGCCGTTCCAGGCCAGCGTGGCCACGCGGTCGCTGAAGGCCAGGTTCAGTCCATCCAGTGCATGGGCCACCTTGCGGGCACGCACTGCAATCTCCTTGTAGGTCGTTCGGTGGATGTCTCCCTCCACACGTCGCGAGACCACTTCGCCCTCGCCGTGGTGGCGCTCCGCAAAATCGATCAGGGTAGAAATCAGCAGCTGCTGGCTTTGCATCAAACCTAACATGGGTCACCTCTGGAATTATTCGAATATTCGCCACGCGCCACGACGGTTGTCGCCAACGCGTCGCCGCATGGTAATCCCAGCAAGCCCCTGAAAAAGGCCTGCATTAGTCATATGCGGGACAATTCAGCCATGCCTAATTCGTCACATCAGGGTGACCCGCTGGATGTGGGACTGCCCTGGGTCAATCGCTTTGCCACACTGGGTGATGACTTTTACGCCACCCTCTCCCCTACCCCTTTGCCCGCCCCTTACTGGGTGGGCCGCAGCATGAGTGCTGCGCAGGCTTGGGGGCTAGATCCTCAGTGGCTACAGGCAGACGACGCCCTGCAGGTGTTCACGGGCAACCGTCCGCTAGCCGGCGGCCTGTCGCTGGCCAGCGTTTACAGCGGCCACCAGTTCGGCCAATGGGCAGGTCAACTGGGCGATGGCCGCGCGATTCTGTTGGGCGAGACACCGGGTTGGGAAGTCCAGCTCAAAGGCGCCGGGCTGACGCCGTTTTCCCGCATGGGCGACGGGCGCGCCGTTCTGCGCAGCAGCATCCGCGAATTTTTGGGCAGCGAGGCGATGCACGGCCTGGGCATCCCGACCTCTCGGGCACTCTGCGTCACGGGTTCTGACGCGCCGGTGCGCCGCGAAGAAATCGAGACTGCCGCTGTGGTGACGCGGCTGGCGCCCAGCTTCATCCGGTTTGGCCACTTCGAACACTTCTGCCACCACGGACACCACGACCAACTCAAGGCGCTGGCCGACTTTGTCATTGACCACCACTATCCCGCCTGCCGCACCGATGCGCGCTGGGGTGGCAACCCTTACGTATCGCTGCTGGCCGCAGTGACCGAGCGCACGGCCGAAATGGTGGCGCAGTGGCAGGCTGTGGGCTTTTGCCACGGGGTGATGAACACCGACAACATGAGCATCCTGGGGCTGACGATAGACTACGGCCCCTTCCAGTTCATGGACGCCTACGACCCCGGCCACATCTGCAACCACTCCGACCACCAGGGCCGCTACGCCTTCTACAAGCAACCCAATGTGGCGTACTGGAACCTGTTTTGTCTGGGCCAGGCGCTGATGCCGCTGATAGCTGCGCAGGAAGACGCCATCGCGGCGCTGGAGACCTACAAAGACCTCTACCCGCGCGCCTTCGCCCGGCGCATGGCTGCCAAGCTCGGTTTTGCCGACCTGCAGGAGGCGCACCGCCCCCTGATCGAAGACATCCTGAAGCTGCTGGCCGCCGACAAGGTGGACTTCACGATCTTCTGGCGCCGCCTGAGCCACTGGGCGCGTGCGCAGCGTGCGGACGACGATTCGGTACGCGACCTGTTCCTCGATCGGGCCGGGTTCGATGCCTGGCTGCTATCCTATTCGGAGCTGCTAGCGCAGGTACCACAAGGGCTAGCGGCCGATTTGATGCTAAAAATCAACCCCAGATACGTGCTGCGGAACCACTTGGGCGAAGAAGCCATCCAAGCCGCCAAGCAGAAAGATTTCACCGTGGTGGCCGAATTGCTGCAAGTTTTGGAGCGCCCGTTCGACGAACATCCCGAGCATGCCGCCTGGGCGGATTTTCCGCCGGACTGGGCATCTCACATCGCCATCAGCTGTAGTTCATAAGGATGCCCATGACCTTTCCTATTCAAAAAACCGATGCCGAATGGCAAGCCGTGCTGGCCGAAAAAGGCGCCGAGCCCGTGGCCTTTCAGGTCACCCGCCACGCAGCCACTGAGCGCCCCTTCTCCGGCAAGTACGAGCGCCAGTGGGCCGACGGCAGTTACCACTGCATTTGCTGCGGCAACACACTGTTCAGCTCCGACACCAAGTTCGACGCCCACTGCGGCTGGCCCAGCTTCTCGCTGGCGGTGCCGGGCGCCATCACCGAAATCACCGACCGCAGCCACGGCATGGTGCGCGTGGAAACCGTGTGCAGCCAGTGCGGCGCACACCTGGGCCATGTGTTTGACGACGGCCCCACCGAGACCGGGCTGCGCTACTGCATGAACTCGGCCTCGCTACACTTCACGCCTGCATGAAAACCTTTCTCGACTTCTTTCCCATCCTGCTGTTCGTTGGCGCCTACAAGTTTTACGACATCTACGTCGCCACCGCCGTACTGATGGGCGCCACCGTCTTGCAAATGGCGGTGATCTACGCCATGGACCGCAAGCTCCAGATGATGCACAAGATCACGCTGGTGCTGATTCTGGGCTTTGGTGCGATGACGTTGGCGCTGCACGACGACCGCTTCATCAAATGGAAGCCCACAGTGCTGTACACCGCGATGGGCATTGCCCTGGCCGTGGCGGTGTGGGGCCTGAAGAAGAACTTCCTCAAGCTGCTGCTGGGCAGCCAGCTGGAGCTGCCGGACCGCATCTGGCACAAGCTCAATGTGGCCTGGATTGCCTACACCCTCTTCATGGCCGCCATCAATGCCTATGTGGTGCTGTATTTCAGCACCGAGACTTGGGTGAATTTCAAACTCTGGGGCTATGTGTTTCCCCTAGTCTTCATTGTTGGGCAAGGCTTGTACATCTCGCCCTACCTCAAAGGGGATGAGACATCGCAAGACAAACCCGCACCATGAGCAACGCACCCACCGCCGCCCAATTGCAGGTGCGCCTGCAGGAAAAACTGTCCCCCACCCGCCTGGAGGTGCTGGACGAAAGCCACCAGCACGCGGGCCATGCTGGCGCCAATGGCAGCGGCTTTGGTACCCATTTTCGGGTGCGTATCGCTTCACCTTTGTTTACAAGTCTGAGCCGTGTGGCGCGGCATCGCCTTGTGTATGATGCGCTGCAAGATTTCATTGATCAGGGCCTGCACGCCCTGGCCATTGAGGCCGAAGACTCGCCCTCTGGCAGCACCACTTCCCATTGATACAAGCATCCCTGAAGGAACCGGTATGAAGAAGCACATTTTGTCCGCCCTGGCCGCCGCTGCGCTGTTGAGCGCTGCCTCGGCCTCCATGGCCCAGAACATCGCCATCGTGAACGGCAAAGCCGTTCCCAAGTCCCGCGTGGATGCCTTGGCTGAGCAAGTAAAGCGCTCCGGCCGTCCTGTGACACCGGAAATGCAAGGTCAGCTGAAGGAAGAGATCATTGCCCGCGAAATCTTCGTGCAGGAAGCCCAGGCCCGCGGCTTGGATGCTACCGACGACTACAAAAACCAACTGGAGCTGACTCGCCAGTCCATCCTGATCCGCGAATTGTTCAACGACTACCAGAAGAAGAACCCCGTCACTGACGAGGAAATCAAGGCTGAGTACGACAAGTTCGCCGCTGCCAATGCGGGCAAGGAATACCGCGCACGCCACATCCTGGTGGAAAAAGAAGACCAGGCCAAAGCCATCATTGCCCGCCTGAAAAAGGGTGCCAAGTTTGAAGACATTGCCAAGAAAGAATCCAAGGATCCCGGCTCTGGTGCCAACGGCGGCGATCTGGATTGGGCCAATCCCAGCAACTACGTGAAAGAGTTCTCCGACGCGCTGCTGGCCCTGGCCAAGGGCAAGACCACTGACACCCCGGTGAAGTCCCAGTTTGGCTACCACATCATTCGCCTGGAAGACATCCGCGAAACCCAGTTGCCCAAGCTGGACGATGTGAAACCCCAGATTGCCCAACAGCTGCAGCAGCAAAAAATGGGCAAGTTCCAGGAAGACCTGCGCGCCAAGGCTAAGGTGGAATAAATCTACGGTCTTTCTGCAAAGCAGTACATTCCAAGCGCGGCTCCGGCCGCGCTTTTTCTTTGCCCGTCATTTTTTCATGAGCCGCAAGCCCGACCTCAGCCACCCGGACGACCAGCAGCTGGTGCGCCAGCACAGCCCGCTGGTCGGAAAAATTGCGCGCTCTATGGCACAGGGGATGCCGCCCAATGTGCTGACGGATGATCTGGTGCAAGACGGCATGCTGGGTCTCATCGATGCGATCATCCGCACCACACGCAAGACATCGGGTGCCGAGTTTGAACACTACTTGGCCCAGCGCGCCCGTGGTGCCATGCTGGATGGCCTGCGTGCATTGGACCCTGCGACCCGCCTGATGCGCCGCCGCATGCGTGAGGTAGAACACGCCTTGCAGCGCCTGAGCCACCAACTGGGCCGCCCTCCAGCCGAAGGTGAGGTGGCGCTGGCCATGGAGATTCCGCTGGAAGACTACCGCCAGCTCTTGCAACAAGCCCATGGCTATTGGCTGGTGTCGCTGGACGACCTGGCCGGCAACGTGGACTTGCACGGCTACCTGGACCAGTGTGCAGGCAGCGACGCCGATCCATTGGTCATGCTGGAGCGCTCGGTATTTCGCAAGGCGCTGGCCAACAGCCTGGGCACACTCACTGTGCAGATGCAAGAGGTGCTGAATCTGTATTACGCCGAGGGCTACAAGATGCACCAGATCGGCAGCCAGATGGGCTTGAGCGAATCCCGTGTGTCACAGCTCCATACCAGCGCCATTGCCGGTTTGCGTGCACAGTTGCTGGACGCAGAACAGCACCAACAACTGCTGCGACCACGCCGCGTGGCGCGTTAGGTCCAGAGCCAGAGTAGACCCAACAACACCGGCTGGTGCAGCATGTAGTAGCTCAGGCTCCAGGTGCCCAGAAAGGCTACTGGGCGCACGGCTGGCGGCGGAATCCAGGCCGGCGCGAGGGGACGACGGCGCAACCACCACTGGGTGGCTGCCACGCCCCACCACATCACACCAAGCCATGGAACCAGGGGAACATAGTCCTCGGTCAGCGGCTTGGTGTTGATCAGGCCCAACCAGTTGAGCCACTTTTCATTAAAAAATAGTGGCATAACCCCCGTATCCATTGCGTAAGCAGCTATATATTTCATAGCAATCGCCAACCCGCCAAGCCACCACAGCCAACGGCCCCAACGCACCGTCAAGCGCGCAATCAACAGCATGACTGCCATACCGTGCAGCACACCAAAATAGATATAACTTTTGGGGAACATGAGCGAAGAAGCCGCCGTCACCAGCAGCGCACACCCGGCAATCTGGCCCCAGCGCTGCCAGAAGCGACGCCAGGACTGATCCTGCGCGCTCGCCAGCGCCTGCCCGGCACCAGCACACAGCAAAAACATGCTGAGGATGGCGGTGCGTTGCCAGGTCCAGACCGGATCTTGGTAAAAGTCTTGCCGGATCAGGCCAGCACTCGTCAGGTCAAAACAGAAATGGTAGACCGTCATCCACAGCAAAGCCACGCCTCGCAGCACATCCACACCGGCATGGCGCATCGGTTTCATGCCGCCCGCCGGTATTGGGTGGCGCCCCAGAGGCTCAGGGACAAGCCGAAGCTGGCGCACATCAGCACGCACACGGCCAAGCCCACGCCACCCAGAACGCTGATGGCCAACGCAAAACCGGGCGGGCCCAAGGTGGCGCCCAGGTTGCCCATCTGGGCCACCGCACCGTTAGCCCGCGCTTGCTGCGCCGGCTCCTCGTTCAAATAGGGGATCAATGCAAACGAACCACCGCCGGACAAGCCTGCTGCAAACATCAGTACCAACGCCACCGGAGCCACCCACCAACCGAGCCACAGCCCCAGGGCCCAGGCCAACCCGCTCAGGCCCACCGCCACAAAGGCCCAGCGCGCCAAGCGCAGGGGTGACAGCCAGTACTGCGCAATCCAACCCGCGCAAAATGTACCTGCCACCCCGGTGAGCGGCAGTGCCGCGGCCAGCCAAGCCCGGTCAGCCCCACCCTGCTGGGGCAAAAAAGTCAGCAACGCCACCGCCATACCGGTGTAGCCCAAAAAGCACAGGCCGGGCAGTGCCGTGGTCCAGCGCGTGTAGATATGCACATGCTGGCGCAACAAGGCGTAGGCATGCAGGGAGGATGGCCCTGCGTGCGGGCCGCGCTGGCGCCGCACATCGGCCGGCAACAGCAACAGCACCGCCACGGCGACCACCGCCAGAGCGAGTGCGTGGACCTGAAACAGCGCTGCCAGACCGGCGCTGGCGATAAAAGGCAGACCGAAGGCCCCCGTGATGGCAAAGGCCACCCCGACAAAGGTGCTCCACAGGCCCATGGCAATCGCGCGGTGCTGCGGTGCGGCGCTGGCTGCCATCAGCGTAGGTGCAGCGACCACCACCGCCAAGTGCGAAGCCCCTTCCAGAACGCGGCTCCCCCAAAACCAGGGCAAAGGCAAGAGAAACGATTGGGCGAAAGCCAGCAGTGCTCCCAAGCCCAGGCCGCCCACGAGCAGACGCCGGTATCCAATGCGGGGAGCGAGCAGCCCCATGGTCACGCCCAGCAACAAGCCCACCATACCTACCGTAGACAGGACCCACCCCATGCTGGCAGCGCTTGCGGCGTAGTGGCGCTGTAGCTCGACAAAGGCCACAGCAATCTTGGCGAACTGCATGGCGGCCAGAATGCCGCTGAACCAGAGCACGGCCACGCGGGGCCAATGGGTAAAGGAGACGGGAGAGGGAGCTTGGGCCATGGGAAGCGCCGCAGTGTACCGCCTAGGTCGGCGGGCTGGGATAATCGCGCCCATGTCTTTGCAAGATTTCCAACTCGAACTTTTGGCCCCCGCGCGTACGGCCGATATTGGCATTGAAGCCGTCAACCACGGGGCCGATGCCGTCTACATTGGCGGCCCGGGCTTTGGGGCACGGTCGAGTGCCGACAACAGCGTGGCCGATATTGCGCGCTTGGTGCAGCACGCGCACCGATTCAACAGCCGCATCTTCGTCACCATGAACACCATCCTGCGGGACGATGAACTGGAGCCCGCCCGCCAGCAGGCCTGGCAGCTCTATGAAGCCGGGGTGGACGCGCTCATCGTGCAGGACATGGGGCTGCTCGCCATCGACATGCCGCCCTTGCAGCTGCACGCCAGCACCCAAACTGATATCCGCACGCCCGAGAAAGCCCGCTTTCTGCAGGACGTGGGCCTGAGCCAGATCGTGTTGGCGAGGGAGCTCACCGCCAAGCAGATTGCGGCCATCCGCGCCGCGACCGATCCGGAAAAATGCACGCTGGAGTTCTTTATCCACGGCGCGCTGTGCGTGGCCTACAGCGGGCAGTGCTACATCAGCGCCGCGCACACCGGGCGCAGCGCCAACCGCGGCGAATGCAGCCAGGCCTGCCGCCTGCCCTACCAGGTGGTGGACGACAAGGGCCGCTTTGTGGCGCATGACAAGCATGTGCTGTCCATGAAGGACAACAACCAGAGCGAGAACCTGGCCGCCCTGGTGGACGCGGGTATCCGCAGCTTCAAGATCGAGGGCCGCTACAAGGACATGGGCTATGTGAAGAACATCACCGCCCACTACCGCAAGTTGCTGGACCGCCTGATCGAAGATCGCCAGGATTCTGACCAGCCCCTGGCGCGCAGCAGCAGCGGCACGACCACTTTCACCTTCGAGCCCGACCCCAACCAAAACTTCAACCGCGAATTCACCGACTACTTCGTACAGGGACGGCAGATCGACATTGGCGCCTTCGACAGCCCCAAGAACCCCGGCCAGGCCATTGGCTGGGTGAGCAAGGTGAACGCGGACAGTGTGGAACTCGAACTGAGCGACCGCAGCAAGGCGCTCAGCAATGGTGATGGTCTCTGCTACTACGACTTGCAGAAGGAACTGGTGGGCCTGGCCATCAACCGGGCCGAGGCCATCAGCGCGGCCAAAGGCCTCTGGCGCGTCTTCCCCAAAGACCCGATTGCAGGGCTGAAAGACCTGCGCAAGGGCGTGGAGGTGAACCGCAACCGCGATGTGAACTGGACCCGCGTGCTTGAAAAGAAAAGCAGTGACCGGCGCATTGGCGTTTGGGCTGTGTTGGCCGAAATAGCCGATGGCATTGCACTGACGCTGACCGACGAAGATGGCTTTGCTGCCACCGCCCGCACCACCCTGCCCCGTGAGCTAGCCAAGGATGCATCCACCGCAATGGACACCTTGCAGGCCAATGTCAGCAAGATGGGCGCCACTATCTTCGCTGCGCTGGATGTGCAAGTGCAGTTCAGCCAACCCTGGTTTGTACCGGCCTCGGTGCTGAACCCGCTACGCCGCGAAGCCGTGGAGGCACTGGAGCGTGCCCGCGCCACCGGCTTCCAGCGTCTACTGCCCGCCACGCCGGTGGAGCCGCCCGTCGCCTACCCGGAAGACACGCTGAGCTACCTGGCCAATGTATTCAACCAGGCGGCGCACGGCTTTTATGCCAAACATGGCGTCAAGGTGATTGCCCCGGCGTATGAGGCGATCGAAGAAATGGGCGAAGTCAGCCTGATGATCACCAAGCACTGCGTTCGCTTTTCGTTGAGCCTCTGCCCCAAGCAGGCGAAAGGTGTGACCGGAGTTCAGGGGCAGGTGAAAGCCGAGCCGCTGCAGCTGATCAACGGCAAAGAAAAACTCACCCTGCGCTTTGATTGCAAACCCTGCGAAATGCATGTGGTGGGCAAGATGAAAACCAGCGTGGCCAACCAGAGCCGCAAAGAGCTGCTGGAGGCCGCACAAGGCGTGCCCATGACGTTTCACAAATCCCGACCCAAGCAAGAGTTCGGGCATTGAAGGATCAGGAACTGTCTTCGCGGTCTGGCGGGGCTTGCAACAGCTGCCAGGCAAAACGCAGGCCCAAGGCTGCGTTGCCGATGGCAAAAACTGCCACCAACAACGCTGCCACGGGCACCAGGGCCCGGTTTTGCACAATCCAGACGAGTGCCGTGGACAGCGCATTGAGCGCCAGCATGAGCCAGAACGCAGGTTTGCGTGGCTGGAACAAGCGGCGCAGGTAGATCACGCGACCTCAGTGATGAACTGGTCGCGGGGGCGGCGCACCTTCTTCAGGTTTTGCAGCCAGTCGCCCTCATCCGCACGGTAGCCCAGGGGCAAAATTGCCACACTGCGCAGGCCACGGGCGCGCAAGTCCAAGATCTCGTCCAAGGCTTTGGGGTCGAAACCTTCCATGGGCGTGGCGTCCACCTGTTCCTCGGCGGCCGCAATCAGCGCAGTGCCCAAGCCGATGTAGGCCTGGCGTGCGGTGTGCTGGTAGTTCACTTCCGCATCGCGCTGGGGGTACATGCCCAACAGCATCTGGCGGTAGTTTTCCCAACCTTCGTTCTTGAAGCCACGTTCTTCGTTCACCAGATCAAACATGGTGTTGATGCGCTCAGCGGTGTAGTTGTCCCAAGCGGCAAACACCAACAGGTGGGAGGCATCGGTAATTTGTTCCTGGTTCCAGGCGATGGGTTTGATCTTCTCGCGCACTTCTTTGTTGGTCACCACAAACACTTCAAAAGGCTGCAAGCCGCTGGAGGTAGCAGTCAGGCGAATGGCTTCCAGAATGCGGTCCAGCTTTTCCTGGGGTACCACTTTGCTGGGGTTGAACTTCTTGGTGGCGTAGCGCCATTGCAGTTTGCTGATCAGATCGGACATAGTGCGTCACACATATTGGTTGCTAAGGGAACAGAGTTTGGGGGACTTTGCCCAAATGCAAGCCCGGGCACCTCAATTCACTGAGCAAACGCCCCCACTTTCCCCTGCGCCCAGCCCGAATCTCAAAAAAGTGCTACCACTCTGCCTAGCGGAGGATCCACCGGCCGATTAGCACGCCTCACAGGCCCTAGCCCACCCAGCGGCGCGCGTTGTGCCAGAGCTGCATCCAGGGGCTGAACTCGCTCTTGTCCAAGCTGGTCCAACTCATCTGCACGTTGCGGAACACGCGTTCCGGGTGCGGCATCATGGCCGTGAAGCGGCCGTCGGCCGTGGTCACCGCCGTCAAGCCGCCGGGGCTGCCGTTGGGGTTGAATGGGTACGCTTCGGTGGGCGCACCGCTGTTGTCCACAAAACGCATGGCGGCAATGGCTTTGTCCGCGTTGCCACGGTACTTGAAGTTGGCATAGCCCTCACCATGCGCCACGGCAATCGGCAGGCGCATGCCGGCCAAGTCCTTGAAGAACAGGCTGGGCGACTCCAGTACCTCCACCAGCGAGAGGCGCGCCTCGAAGCGCTCGCTCTGGTTGGTGGTGAAGCGCGGCCAATCCTGCGCGCCGGGAATGATGTCGGCCAGCTCGGCAAACATCTGGCAGCCGTTGCAAACGCCCAGGCCAAAGGTGTCCTGGCGAGAGAAGAAGGCCTTGAATTGATCGGACAGGCCGTCGTTGAAGGTGATGCTGCGTGCCCAGCCAATACCTGCCCCCAGGGTGTCTCCATAGCTAAAGCCACCGCAGGCCACCACGCCTTTGAAGTCGGCCAGCTTGGCGCGGCCGCTCTGCAGGTCGGTCATGTGCACGTCAAAAGCCTCAAAGCCCGCTTCGGTGAAGGCGTAGGCCATTTCCACATGCGAGTTGACGCCCTGCTCGCGCAGCACGGCCACCTTGGGGCGGTTCTTGAGAATCGCCGGCGCTACGTCTTTAGTAGCTGCTTGCGCAGATTTCACGAGGTCCAGAGCACGATTTGGCAGATAAACATGCAGGCCAGTGTCACCATCGGCACCGGTAGCAGCGTGTTCCGCATCGGCGCACGCGGGGTTGTCGCGCTGCTGGGCAATCTTCCAGCTCACGGCGTCCCAGACCTGGTGCAGATCGGCCAACTTGGCGCTGAAGATGTTCTTGGCATCGCGCCAGACTTGCAGCTCGCCCTTGCCGGCGGCGATGGCATCAGACGCTGGACGTGTCTTGCCAATGAAATGGCTGAATTTCGAGAGTCCATGCTCACGCAGCGTGGCCATCACGTCAGAACGGTCCGCCGTGCGCACTTGCAGCACCACGCCCAGCTCTTCGTTGAACAGGGCCTTGAGCGTCAGCTCATCGCGGCGGGCACCCACCTGCCCTGCCCAATTCTTGCTGTCACCCACGTCCATGCGGCTGTCGCTGATGCCGTCGCCTTCGGTCACCAGCATGTCCACGTTCAGCGCCACGCCAACACGTCCGGCAAAGGCCATTTCCGCTACCGTCGCCAGCAGGCCGCCATCGCCACGGTCATGGTAGGCCAAAACCTGGCCCTTGGCGCGCAATGCGTTCACGGCGTTCACGAGGTTGACCAGATCCTTCGCATCGTCCAGGTCAGGCACGGCATCACCGGTCTGGTTCAGTGTCTGCGCCAGGATGCTGGCGGCCATGCGGTGCTGGCCTTTGCCCAAATCCACCAACACCAGCGTGGTGTCGTCCGTCGCATTGAGTTGTGGGGTCAGCGTGCCGCGCACATCCTGCAGCGTGGCAAATCCGCTCACGATCAAGGACACGGGGGATGTGACCTTCTTGTCTTGGCCTTCTTCCTTCCATTGCGTACGCATGGACAGCGAATCCTTGCCCACGGGGATGGAAATGCCCAGCGCCGGGCACAGCTCCATGCCCACGGCCTTCACCGTGGCGTAGAGCGCGGCATCTTCACCAGGTTCACCGCAGGCCGCCATCCAGTTGGCAGACAGCTTGACGCGCGGTAGCTCAATGGGCGCCGCCAGCAGGTTGGTGATGGCTTCGGCCACGGCCATGCGGCCCGAGGCAGGCGCGTCCAGTGCAGCCAGTGGCGTCCGCTCGCCCATGGACATGGCTTCGCCTGCAAAGCCCTTGAAGTCGGCGAGCGTGACGGCACAGTCCGCCACCGGCACCTGCCATGGGCCCACCATCTGGTCGCGGTGCGTGAGGCCACCCACGGTGCGATCGCCAATGGTGATCAGGAAGCGCTTGGAGGCGACCGTGGGGTGCGCCAGCACGTCGATCACGGCCTTTTGCAGCTCCACGCCATCCAGATCCAGCGGCTTGAATTGGCGGGCGACGGTCTTCACGTCGCGGTGCATCTTGGGTGGCTTGCCCAGAAGCACGTTCATGGGCATGTCCACAGGCGACTCGGCGCCCTCGTCTACCAGCTGCAGCTGGCGTTCTTCGGTCGCGACACCAATCACCGCAAACGGGCAGCGCTCACGCTCACACAGGGCCTGGAACTGCTCCAGCGATTCGGGCGCGATGGCCAGCACATAGCGTTCCTGGCTCTCGTTGCACCAGATTTCCTTGGGTGCCATGCCGGACTCCTCCAGCTTCACGGCACGCAGGTCAAAGCGCGCACCGCGCCCGGCGTCATTGGTCAGCTCAGGGAAAGCGTTGGACAAACCACCTGCGCCTACGTCGTGGATGGCCAAAATCGGATTCTTGTCGCCTTGCACCCAGCACTGGTTGATCACCTCTTGCGCCCGGCGCTCGATCTCGGGATTACCGCGCTGCACCGAGTCAAAGTCCAGCTCGGCCGCGTTGGCACCCGTGGCCATGGAGCTCGCCGCGCTGCCCCCCATGCCGATGCGCATGCCGGGTCCACCCAACTGGATAAGCAAGCTACCTGCAGGGAATTCGATCTTGTGCGTCTGGCCCGCGTCGATAACGCCCAAGCCGCCGGCAATCATGATGGGCTTGTGGTAACCGCGCAGCACGGTGTCTACATCGCTGGCCACGGCCTGCTCGTATTCGCGAAAGTAACCCAGCAGGTTGGGCCGTCCGAATTCGTTGTTGAAGGCTGCGCCGCCCAGCGGGCCTTCCACCATGATTTGCAGCGGGCTGGCAATGTGCTCGGGCTTGCCAAATTCACCGCCCCAGAGTTTGGACACGGTGAAGCCGGTCAGGCCCGCCTTGGGCTTGGAGCCGCGGCCGGTGGCACCTTCGTCGCGGATCTCGCCGCCAGCGCCGGTGGAGGCACCGGGGAAGGGAGAGATGGCAGTCGGGTGGTTGTGGGTCTCCACCTTCATCAGGATGTGATTCGTCTCGCTACGCTTTTCATAGCTGGCTGCGCTTATTTCACGCAGGCCAGATGCCGATTTGGCAACAAAGCGCTCGACCTGCACGCCCTCCATGACGGAGGCGTTGTCCGAGTACGCCACCAGCATGTACTGGGGATGCAGCTGGTGCGTGTTGCGGATCATGCCGAACATGCTCTTGTCCTGCGCCACACCGTCAATCGTGAACTGGGCGTTGAAAATCTTGTGGCGGCAGTGCTCGCTGTTGGCTTGGGCGAACATCATCAGCTCCACGTCCGTGGGGTTGCGGCCCAGGGTGGTGAAGGCGTTGACCAGGTAGTCAATTTCGTCGGCCGCCAGGGCCAGGCCAAACTGGGTGTTGGCCTTGACCAGCGCATCCTTGCCGCCACCCAACACGTCCACATGGTCCATGGGCGCGGGCTGCAGCGCGTTGAACAGCTCCCGGGCCTGGGCGCGGTCCAGCATGGCGCTTTCGGTCATGCGGTCGTGCAGTAGGCCAGCAATTTTTTGCAGTTCGTCGGCGCTCAACGCGGACTTGGACAGCAGGCCACTCTTGAGCGTCAGGCGGTATTCCACCAGGCGCTCAATGCGCTTGACGGCAAAGCCGCAGTTGTGAGCGATATCGGTGGCCTTGGAAGCCCAGGGGCTCACCGTGCCAAAACGGGGGCTGACCACGATGGCTGGGCCGTCGGTGGGGCCGGTATATGGGTCGCCATAGGTCAGCAGCGCGGCCAGTTTGTCGGCCAGAGGCTTGTCCAGCGCGGTTTCAGTAGCCACCAAATGGACAAAACGGGCCGAAATGCCCGAAATTTTGTCGTGAATGCCCTGCAATTGCGGCAAAAGCTGTTGAACGCGGAAGTTGCTCAGGGCGTTGCCGCCTTCGAAAGAGGTCAGATGCAGGGTCACGATGGTGGCCTAGGAAAGATGAAGCGTTGCCCGAGGGGCTGGATGGGTGAGCGGCGATTTTAACTGGCTGTGCGGCGTGCTTCGGCGCGACAGAAGCGCCTTCTTGGGGGCACAATTTGCCGCGGGCGGCAGCCCGCACCACAAACCGGAGAATTGCCCGTGGCGCTTTTCAATAAATTTCGCAGTCTTTTCCAGGCGCCGCCCGCGGCAGCTTTGCCCATCGTTGACCCCACCGGACAACTGCCCGAGCGGCGGGTGCGCCCGCGGCTCAATGCACGGCCCGATTTACGCATCGTGGTGATTGACGACTCTGCCACTGTGTGCGCGGCGCTGCGCAAGATTTTGCAGAGTATTGGCCTGAATGTGCGTATTGCCGGCGATGCCGAAAACGGCCTGGCCATGGTGATGGCCGATCCACCGGACCTGATTTTTCTGGACATCGTGCTGCCGCAGATGAATGGCTTCTCGGCCCTGCGGGTGCTGCGCCGCAACGCCCTGACCCGCGCCATCCCCGTCATCATGATCAGCGGCAACGAGCAGGCCACCGAGCAGTTTTTTGGCAGCGCCATAGGGGCGGACGACTTCATGAAAAAGCCCTTCTCCCGATTGGAGGTCTTCGAGCGCATCGAACGCCTGCTCGATGAGCAGCACGTGCCGCGCCGCAAAACCCCCATGACCATGCCGGCCCCCTTGTCGACCTGAGCCCGGGAGGCTCCGCAGACCGGGGCCTAGCAGCCAGGCTCAAAGATTGGCTTGGGGCGCTTTTCTCTGCAGTGCAACCAGTTCACGCACCATGTGCTCCCCCGCCAAGCGCAACTTGTCCTGCATGGGGGCCAGCAGGGATGGCAGGGCCGCCATCACCCCTTGCATGATGTGCGGCATCTTGGTCACCATGGATTTGCCCACCGGGCTTTGGTAGAAGGTGATCATTCCGTCAACTTCTTCCTGGGTTAGGTGCTGGCCATAGAGCTGCAAGTGCAAAGGTTTGATGCGGTCCATCGTCAAGGTTTCGTTCACGATTTGCGTCGCAGTGAGCAGGTAGGCGTCGAGCACTTTTTGCTCTTCCGCGCTGGGCCTGCGGCCCTTCAGCGCCTGGTCCATATTGGCTTTCATGGCCCCCTGGACCTGCGGTTTGATGCCATCCATGATTTTTTCGGCCTGCACCAGGTCCAGCAAGAGCTCAATGGACTCGGGTGTTGGCGGAGCCGCATGGGCCATCCAAGAACAGACCGTCAGCAATGACGCCACAAATATACGTTTCACGATGTTCTCCCTGAAAAAATGGAATGCTCGCGGCAAAGTACCACAGGACAAGCCCTGCGCATGCGAGCCCGGGTCGCGTCTGGGATAATCCTGCCCCATGACTATCACCTACAAAGACGCTGACGGTATTGCAGGCATGCGTATCGCCGGCCGGCTGGCCTCCGAAGTCCTCGACTACCTGACCCCCTTCGTCAAACCCGGCGTGACCACCAACGAACTGGACAAGCTGGCGCACGATTACATCACCCAGGTGCAAGGCGCCATTCCCGCCCCGCTCAATTACACCGGCGGTGGCAATGTGCCCTACCCCAAATCCATCTGCACCTCGGTCAACCACCAGGTCTGCCACGGCATCCCCAACGACAAGCAGCTCAAGAAAGGCGATATCGTCAATATCGACGTCACCGTCATCAAGGATGGCTGGCATGGCGACACCAGCCGCATGTTCATGGTGGGCGAAGTCTCTATTGCCGCCAAGCGCCTGTGCGCCATCACCTACGACGCCATGTGGCACGGTATCAAGATGGTCAAGCCCGGCATCCACCTCGGTGACATTGGCTACGCGATCCAGAAATTTGCCGAGGGACAGGGTTTCAGCGTGGTGCGCGAGTTCTGTGGCCACGGCATCGGCCGCATCTTCCACGAAGAACCGCAGGTGCTGCACTACGGCCGCCCCGGCACACTCGAAAAGCTGGTCGAAGGCATGACCTTCACCATTGAACCCATGATCAATGCGGGTGGCAAAGACATCAAAGACGGCCCCGAGAAAGACGGCTGGAGCATCGTGACCAAGGACCGCTCGCTCTCCGCCCAATGGGAACACACCGTGCTGGTGACGCCCACCGGCTACGAGGTGCTGACGCTGTCCAGTGGCAGCCCTGCCACCCCCGCTTTTGTGACGGCCTGAGCTCCCCGTCTCCATGACTGAGCTGCATGCCCTGCGCGCCGAGTACCGCGCGCACAAAGCGCAGTTGCTGCAAACCATTGCAGCGCCCCAATCCACCGGCCGTGCCGTGCGCAAGGTGCTGCAGCGTATGGCCCAGCTCACCGACAGCGTGCTGATGCGCCTGTGGCTGCAGGCAGGTCTTGGGGAGCCTTTTGCCCTGCTGGCGGTAGGCGGCTTTGGCCGTGGCGAGCTGTTCCCGCACTCCGATGTGGACGTGCTGGTGCTGTTGCCCGACGGCCAATCGCCTGAATTCGACCCCGAACTGCAGAAGAAAATTGAAGCTTTCATCGGCAGCTGCTGGGACGTAGGCCTGGAAATTGGCTCCAGCGTACGCACCCTGGCTGACTGCCTGGCCGAGGCCGACAAGGACGTGACGGTGCAAACCGCGCTGCTGGAATGCCGCCTGATCATCGGCAACCAAGCGCTTGTAGCCCAGTTCCAGCAGGCATTCTTCGCAGCCATGGACCCCAAAGCCTTTTTTGTGGCCAAGACGCTGGAGCTGCGCCAGCGCCATACCAAGTTTGAAGATACGCCCTATTCGCTGGAGCCCAATTGCAAGGAATCGCCCGGTGGACTGCGCGACTTGCAGGTCATTTTGTGGGTGGCCAAGGCGGCGGGCTATGGCAACGACTGGGCGGCACTGGCCGCCAGCGGCCTGGCCACTGACTTTGAGGTCAAACAGATCCAGCGCAACGAAACCCTGCTGCTGTTGATCCGCGCTCGCCTGCACCTGATTGCCAACCGCCGTGAAGACCGTCTGATTTTTGACATGCAAACGGCGGTGGCTGAGTCTTTTGGCTACAAAAACACCAGCGCCACAGAGGGCCAGACCAAAACATTGGTGCGCGCCAGTGAAGCCCTGATGAAACGCTACTACTGGGCCGCCAAGGCGGTGACCCAGCTGAACCAGATTTTGTTGTTGAACATCGAGGAGCGGCTCAACCCCTCCACCCATGCGCCACGTCGCATCAACGACCGGTTCAACGACAAGGCGGGCATGATCGACGTGGCCAGTGACGACCTGTACCGCCGCAACCCGCACGCCATTCTGGAGACCTTTCTGGTCTACCAGACCACGGTCGGCGTCAAGGGTCTGTCGGCCCGCACGCTGCGCGCGCTCTACAACGCTCGCGACCTGATGGATGGCAAGTTCCGCAGCGATCCGGTCAACCGCGCCACCTTCCTGCAAATCATGCAGGCGCCCGAGGGCATCACGCATGCCATGCGCCTGATGAACCAGACTTCGGTGCTGGGCCGCTACCTCTGGGTGTTCCGCAAAATTGTGGGCCAGATGCAGCACGACCTGTTCCATGTCTACACCGTCGACCAGCACATCCTGATGGTGCTGCGCAATGCGCGGCGCTTCTTCATGGGCGAGCATGCGCACGAGTACCCGTTTTGCTCACAACTCGCCTCGGGCTGGGACAAGCCATGGATCTTGTATGTGGCCGCCCTGTTCCACGACATTGCCAAGGGCCGCGGTGGCGACCACTCCGATCTGGGCAAGGTGGAAGTGCGCCGTTTCTGCAAGCAACATAGCATTCCCTCGGAAGATGCCAAACTGATCGAATTTTTGGTTGGCGAGCACCTGACCATGAGTCGCATCGCCCAGAAGTCCGACCTGTCCGACCCCGAGGTGATTGCCGACTTTGCCCATCGGGTCGGCAACGAGCGTTACCTGACTGCGCTCTACCTGCTCACCGTGGCGGACATCCGCGGCACCAGCCCCAAAGTCTGGAACGCCTGGAAAGGCAAACTACTCGAAGACCTCTACAAGTACACCGCCCGTGCCCTGGGCGGCCGCGCGCCCGACGCGGACGCCGAGGTGGAATTGCGCAAGCGCGAGGCGCTGGTGATGGTGGCGCTCTACGCCATGCCGTTTGAAGCGCACAAGCCGCTGTGGGACACGCTGGACGTGAGCTACTTCATGCGGCACGATGCGGCCGACATTGCCTGGCACACCAAGCAGCTGTCGCGCCATGTGGGGACCGACCAGCCCATCGTGCGGGCCCGCCGTTCTCCAGTGGGCGAAGGCTTGCAGGTGCTGGTGTACACCCAGGACCAGCCCGACCTCTTTGCCCGCATCTGCGGCTACTTTGACCAGGGCGGCTTCAGCATTCTGGACGCTCGCATCCACACCACGCACAAGGGGTACGCGCTGGACACCTTCCAGATCGTAACTATGGCCGACATGGACGAGCACTACCGCGAGATGACCAGCCTGCTGGAAACCGGCCTCGCGCAGGCCATTGCCGAGGCCGGGCCCTTGCCCGCGCCCAGCCGAGGCCGTGTGTCACGCCGCGTCAAGAGCTTCCCCATCGCACCACGCGTATCGCTCAAGCCTGACGAAAAAGCGCAGCGCTGGCTGCTCAACATTTCGGCCAGCGACCGCCTGGGCCTGCTCTACAGCATCGCTCGCGTGCTGGCGCGCCACAACATCGTGGTGCAGCTGGCCAAGGTGGCCACGCTGGGCGAGCGGGTGGAAGACACCTTCTTGATCCACGGCTCCCAGCTACAACACAACCGCGCACAAATCGATATCGAAACCGAGCTGCTGGACGCCCTCAAAGCCTAGGCACGCCGGCTGCGCCATAGACACAGGCGCGTTGGCGTCCACCGTGTTTGGCGGCATACAAGGCCTTGTCGGCTTGGGCAATAAATTCTGCTGCGCCTCCGTCCTGTACCCAGGGCCAAGTCACGATACCGATGCTCACCGTCACCTGGGGCGCGGTGAGCGAGTGTTCATGGCCAATCGCCAGTGCGGCCAGCGCTTTCATCAACTTGTCCGCCATGGCGGCAGCACCCGCTGCGTCGGTGTCCGGCAGCAGCAGGCCAAATTCTTCGCCCCCCAGGCGGGCGGGCAAATCCTGCTGGCGACAGCTGGCCCGTAACAGTGCGCCCAGCTGGCGCAACACGTCATCCCCAGCGGGGTGGCCATAGTGGTCGTTGTAGAGCTTGAAGTGGTCCACATCCAGCATCAGCAAGGAGAGCGGCTCACTGTGCCGCCCCAGCCGTACCAGTTCGTGGGCCAAGCGTTCGTCAAATTGGCGGCGATTGGCAATGCCGGTCAGTGCATCGGTGCTGGACAGCGCCTCCAAGGCCCCCACTTGCTCATGCAACACCGCCAGCAAGCTATTGATGCCTTGGGTCAGTGCCCCAATCTCATCAGGCCGGTCGTAGGCCAGCGTCTGCTCCCAGCGCCGTGTGGCGCTGATGTCGGCAACCGCCCCGCGCAGGCGACCAATCGGCCGCACCAGCCACCAATGCACAGTCATCAACAACACAAGCCCTGTGGCCAGTGCCACCACCGCGAGCTGCAACAGCACATTCACCATGACACGCTGCCCCTGCTCCATCAAGTCACGATGCAGGCGGATGCGCACCCACGATAGCGGGTGCTCATTCAAATCCAGCAACAAATACTGCATGGCCATGCTGTCTTTGGAAAACTCTGCATACAACTCGCTCTTGGGCAAGTATTGAAAGGCAGGCAGTTGCCACATCAGCACGCCCTGCTCCGGTGTGGCTGGGTGGTTGGCACCCAGTTGCTCAAGCGTGAAGGTAACCCCGGCAAACTGGGCCATGCTCTTCAAGGCACGGGCATCCAGTTCCCGTGCCATCACGACGGTACCCACGGTCGGTCCCTTGCCATTGCTCTGCACAATGCCCGTCCAGCACACCGCACTCAGGGCGTAGGCCACCCGCGCCAGCCCGCATTCGGTACCGCCCGCCTGCACCGGAAAACGGGCCCAGCGATGCTGCAAAGGCGCCAGCAGGTCTTGCGCCTGCGCTTGTGCGCCGCCACTGAAATCACGCGCACCAAAACCCGCCACGCGGCCTTGCAAATCTACCAACAGGATGGCGTGCAAGCTGGAGCTCTGCATCGATTCGTTGCCCAGGTTGCTGCGTGCGAACGCCGGATCGCGGCGCTGCATGTGCTGGTACAGCTCGTCCCAGTATGCCCAGTCCCGGTTCAAGTTGCCGACGCTGCCCAGCTGCTGGTCAAACAGGCTGACCACGCGCTCGGCACTTTCTTGGGCAAACCCATGCTCCATGTTGTCGAAGGTGGGCAGCAGGCTGTTGCGCATCAGCAGCAGGCCCAAGCCGCCCATACAGACAAATACAAGAACAAAGACCAACACGATCCGGGAGCCGATCCCCAGACCGGCCATCAGGTGGCGAGTGGGCGGGCGCATGGGGCGAACACACTGTTCTTCATGGAGCCTCAGCTTAGCGCTGAATGTGCTTGTGCGCCAGCCCGGAAAAAACCCGCAATTTCACAGTGTTTTAGTGCCCTAAGCCTTGCTAAGTAAGCGCAAGCAGCTCCTAAATACATAGCAAACAAGGGCTCAATCGTCCTCTGCAGCAGCAATACCAGGGAGCAGCACCTCGGTGTAGCCAAACTTGGTGAAGTCGCGCATGCGCATGGGGTAGAGCTTGCCCCAAAGGTGATCGCACTCGTGCTGCACCACGCGCGCATGGAAGCCCTCCACCGTGCGGTCGATGGCGTCACCGTACTGGTCGAAACCGGTGTAACGGATGCGCGACCAGCGTGGCACCTGGCCGCGCAGACCGGGAACGGACAGACAACCTTCCCAATCGGTTTCCTCTGCCTCGCCCAAGGGGGTTATGACTGGGTTGCACAGCACGGTGGGTGGCACGATGGGACGGTCCGGGTAGCGTGGGTTGCAGTCCTTGGAGCCAAAGATCACGACTTGCAGGTCCACACCGATCTGCGGCGCCGCCAGCCCGGCACCGTTGGCCGCGCGCATGGTGTCCAACAAGTCAGTGATCAGCAGGTGCAGCGCATCACTGTCAAAGTCGGCCACCGGCTGCGCGGTGCGGAGCAGACGCGCGTCCCCCATCTTCAAAATTTCACGAACCGTCATGCGTTGCCTTTCTGTTCACCCGGCACAATCCGGGGCATGTCTGCATCTCCCAGTTCCCCGTCCGCGACCACGCCTCCGGTCCCCTTGCCCCACTGGCTGCAATGGCTGCTGCGCGTGCTGGCGGTGGTGAGTCTGGCGCTGGGCTTTCTGGGCATGTTCCTGCCGGTGCTCCCCACCACGCCCTTCATTTTGCTGGCTGCCTGGGCCGCCACCCGCAGTTCCCCGCGCCTGCTGGCATGGCTGGAGCAGCACCGCCTGTTTGGCCAGATGCTGCGCGACTGGCGCCAGGGTGGCGTGGTGAGCCGCAAGGCTAAATGGGGCGCCACCAGCGTGATGTCGGCCAGCGGTGTGTTTTTGCTATTCACCATGTCCAAACTCTGGGTAGCTGGTTGCGCCATTGCCTGCATGGCCACGGTGCTGGTGTGGCTGTGGCGAAGACCTGAGCGCATGCCGTCTGGGGTCTAAGCCGCAGGGTCAGGCCAGCTCACGCGGGCTGGGCTTGCAACAAGGCCAGCATGGCGGCCTCATCCAGCACCGGCACACCCAGCTCCTGCGCTTTGTCGAGCTTGCTGCCAGCCTCAGCGCCAGCCACCACATAGCTGGTTTTCTTGCTGACTGAGCCGGCCACCTTGGCGCCAGCGGCTTCCAGCAGGTCTTTGGCTTGGTCGCGGCTCAGCGTGGGAAAAGTGCCAGTCAGCACAAAAGTCTTGCCAGCGAGGGGCTTGGGCGCTTGGGCTGCTGCTTCGCCTTCTTCCCAGATTACGCCGCAAGCGCGCAACTGCTCCACCACCTCGCGGTTGTGCGGCTGGGCAAAGAAGGTGTGCAGGCTCTTGGCGACGATGGGGCCTACGTCGTTCACCGCCAGCAGTTGCTCTTCGCTCGCGTCCATGATGGCGTCCAGCGTGCCGAAGTGGCGCGCCAAGTCCTTGGCCGTAGCCTCTCCGATATGACGGATGCCCAGGCCAAACAGAAAACGCGGCAGCGTGGTCTGTTTGGACTTCTCCAGCGCGTCGACGATATTCTGGGCCGACTTCTCGGCCATGCGCTCCAGCGCGGCCAACGTGCTCAGGCCCAACTTGTAAAGGTCGGGCAGCGTGCGGATGGTGTTGCTCTCCACCAGCTGGTCCACCAGTTTTTCACCCAGTCCTTCCACCTCCACCGCGCGGCGCTGCGCGTAGTGCAAGATGGCCTGCTTGCGCTGCGCCGGGCAAAACAGGCCGCCGCTGCAGCGGTGGTTCATCTCGGTCTTTTCGCGCACCACCTCGCTGCCGCAGATGGGACAGATGCGGGGCATGCGGAAGTTGGGCACATACGCCTGCCGCACGGCTGCCACCACCCCCACGACTTCAGGAATCACATCGCCCGCGCGGCGCACGATCACACGATCGCCCACACGCGCCTTCTTGCGCCGCAGCTCAAACAGGTTATGCAGCGTGGCGTTGCTGACCGTAGTGCCGCCCACAAACACCGGCTCCAGACGCGCCACCGGCGTGAGCTTGCCAGTGCGGCCTACCTGCACGTCGATACCCAACACCGTGGTGATCTGCTCCTGCGCCGGGTATTTGTGCGCCACGGCCCAGCGGGGCTCGCGCGTCACAAAACCCAGCTGACGCTGCAGAGCCAGGCTGTTGACCTTGTAGACCACGCCATCAATGTCGAAAGGCAGTTGGTCGCGCGCGGCTCCAATGCGCCGGTGATACGCTATTAATTCAGGAGCGCCTTGCGCAGTATCCACCTGGCCTGCCACCGGAAAACCCCATGATTTGAGGGTTTGCAGCATGGCGAAATGGGTAGAAAACGCCGGGCCGCCCTGCTCCGCTGGCGTCACCTCGCCCAGGCCATAGGCAAAAAAGCTTAGAGGTCGCTGCGCTGCTATGCCTGGGTCCAGCTGGCGCACAGCACCTGCCGCCGCGTTGCGCGGGTTCACAAAGGTTTTTTCACCTTTATCGCGCTGCTTCTCGTTCATGGCCTCGAAGTCGTCGCGCCGCATGTAGACCTCACCGCGTACTTCCAGCACAGGGGGCACGCCCTCGCCTTGGAGCTTGAGGGGAATCTGGCCAATCGTGCGGATGTTCTGCGTCACGTCTTCACCGTACTCGCCATCGCCACGCGTGGCCGCCTGCACCAGCACGCCCTGCTCATAACGCAGGCTCATGGCCAGGCCGTCGAACTTGAGTTCGGTCACGTACTCCACGGACGCATCGGCGTCCGTCAACTCCAGCTCCTTGCGCACGCGGGCGTCAAAGGCTTCGGCGCCGGTGGACTCGGTGTCGGTCTCGGTACGGATGCTAAGCATGGGTACCACATGGCGCACGGTGGCAAACGCATCCAGCGGCTTGCCGCCCACACGCTGGGTAGGCGAATCGGGTGTCAGCCATTCGGGGTGCGCCGCCTCCAGCGCCTGCAGTTCACGGAACAAGCGGTCGTATTCCGCATCAGGAATTTGCGGAGTGTCCAGCACGTAGTACTGGTGCGCATGGTGGTGCAGCTGGGCGCGCAGCGCCAGCAGGCGGTCGTGGTCCGATGGAGGGGCCGGCGTGGCCGGCTCGGAAGAAAACAAGTCCAGCGTAGCCATGGGATGCGGGAGGATTTAGCTGAAGAGGCGGCGTGCCAGCGGCGAACCTGCGGCCAAGTCACGCTGCTCCAGCGTGTCGTACAGGGTATGCAACTCGGTACCGATCACGTCCATGGTCTGCGCTGCCAGAGGCTGGCCGTTGTCGTCAGTGACCACGCCTTCCATCGCCTGCGCCAGCGCTGCAGCGGACTCGCGCATGCGTTCAAACGCATGTTCAGCCCGGTCCACCTGCGCCACATCCAGATGCAGGCTGATGTCGCGGATGGCCGATTGGGCGGGGTCGTCAGCCAGCGCGGCCTGCGAGTCAAAGCCCAGCACCAGCACCGGAGGCAAGCCTTCTTGCGACGCGGGCAGCACCATGCGCCCGGGAATCACACCGGGCACAAAGCCCAGGCGCGCGGCGTTTTGGTGGATGTAGCCCGGGCTCCACGATGCATTGCGAGCGCGGATGGTGAAGCCCAGCTGTGCATCGTGCGCGCTGGCAAACTGGTCCAACTCACGGGCACGCGCCACCTCATCCAGCATCTCGGGGAATTCGGGGGTGGCGTTGATGGCGTCGGCAAAGGCCTGGGTCTTGACCACGAACTCGGAATACTCAATCTCGTTGAGCGCGCCCGAGCGGTTGGCCAGTTGCACCCCAGCCTGGAAGCCGCCGTAACGCTGGCCGGGCAAGGGAGCTTCCCACACCAGGGAGTTCAGGTTGTAGCCTTCGATGGAGAAGGGTTTGGTGCCCGCCCGGCGCGTGGCCGGCATGGCCGCCAGCGCGGCCTCGCCGGACACCGCGGAAACGCTGGGGTCCAGCGCCACCGTGGCGATCACGTCGATGAGCGAATCCATGACCGGACGGCGTGGCGGCTGCGGCAGCGAAAACGCAGGCGTGTCCAAGTCGATCTCCGACAAGGTGGGTTCTTGGTCGGACAGGGCAGCGCCGTCGAGGGAAGGTTCGGGTTGGGCCTGGCGTGGGGCGTTGCGGCGCGAGGTCCAGGTGCTGTGGGCGACCACCGCAGCCAGCACAACGCCGCCTGCGATAGCCAGTCCGATTTGCAGAGTACTCATGGTGGGTTCTTGTCGGTTGTGCTGGGAATGCGTGGCCTGTGTGTCAGGCCAGCTCCGCCAGATGGACCGCGGACTCCATGTCCACGGCCACGATACGGGAAACGCCCTGCTCCTGCATGGTCACGCCAATCAGTTGCTCAGCCATTTCCATGGCGATCTTGTTGTGGCTGATGAACAGGAACTGGGTGCCTTTGCTCATGCTGGAGACCAGCTTGGCGTAGCGCTCAGTGTTGGCGTCGTCCAGCGGCGCATCCACCTCGTCCAGCAAGCAGAACGGCGCAGGGTTGAGTTGGAAAATGGCAAACACCAGCGCAATCGCGGTCAGCGCCTTTTCGCCGCCGGATAGCAGGTGGATGGTTTGGTTCTTTTTGCCGGGCGGCTGGGCAATCACCTGCACGCCGGAGTCCAGAATTTCGTCACCGGTGATCACCAGACGCGCATTGCCGCCACCAAATAGCTCGGGGAACATGCGGCCAAAGTGGGCGTTGACCTGGTCGAAGGTGCCGGACAGCAACTCGCGCGTCTCGGCGTCGATTTTGCGGATTGCGTCTTCCAGTGTGTTCATGGCCTGGGTCAGGTCCACGTTTTGCATGTCCAGGAACTGCTTGCGCTCGCGCGCGGCGGCGAGCTCTTCCAGCGCAGCCAAGTTCACGGCGCCCAGCGCAGCAATCTCGCGATGCAGCCGGTCAATATCGCCCTGCATGCCGAACAGGCGCACATTGCCGTCCTTGATGCTTTGCTCGATGGCTTCCAGGTCGGCCTGCGCATCGACAAGCTGGGCCTCAAACTGCTCGAAGCCCAAGCGCGCAGCCTGCTCCTTGAGCTGGAATTCAGTGATGCGCGAACGCAGTGGTTCGAGCTCACGCTCCAGCTGCATGCGGCGCTCGTCGCTGGCGCGAAGCTTGGCAGTCAGGTCGTCGTATTCGCTGCGCTTGGCTCCCAAGGCCTGTTCGCGCTCCAGCTTGAGCGCCAGCGCGTTTTGCAGGCCCGCCTGGGCTGCGGCATCGGTCAAGCGGGTCAGTTCGTCTTGCGCACGCTGCTCCTCAGAGGCGATGCTCTGCGTTTGCTGTGCTGCGGTTTCAATGGCACGGGAGAGTTCTGCATTGCGGGCCTGCAGGCTCTTTTGTGCAAAAACGGCTTCTTGCGCCTGGCGTTCCAGTGTGCGCTGCTGTTCACGGCACTGCACCAGCTTGCGCTGGCCTTCAATCACACGTTCCTCCAACTGGGCGTGGCGCTCTTGGCTGTCGGCCAACTGCATGTCCAGCGATTCAAAGCGCGCTTCGGCCTCTACGCGGCGCTCTTGCAGGTCGTCGAGCTGGGCTTCCACCTCGGCCATGTCCGACTCGATCTGCGCGCTGCGCGCACGCGTCTGCTCCAGGATTTGTGTGAGGCGCAAAGTCTCCACCTGCAATTCGTGGGCGCGGCTTTGCGTTTCGGCGGCTTCCCGGCGCACACCAACCAGACGCTGGGCACTTTCGGCATAAGCGCTCTCAGCACGGGCCAGCGCCACGCGAGATTCGTCAGCAATCAGCTGCTGAGCACGCAGCTGTTTTTCCAGATTTTCAATCTCTTGCGCGCGCGCCAGCAAGCCCGCCTGCTCGCTGTCCTGCGCGTAGAAGCTCACGCTGTGGGCCGTCACCACGTGGCCGGATTTGAGGTAAATGCTTTCACCGCCCTGCAGCTTGTCGCGCTGGGCCAGGGCATCTTCAAAGCTGCCAGCGGTGTAGCAGCCCTGCAACCAGTCGGTCAACACGGCTTTCTGGCCGGCATCGTTGACACGCAGCAGGTCCGACAGACGCGGCAGGCTGCCAGTGCGTTCGGGCACGGCGGCTTGGGGCGGGCTGTAGAAGGCCAGCTTGGCCGGTGGCGCATCCACCGCAAAGGCACGCAACATTTCCAGGCGGGACACTTCCAGCGCGCCCAAGCGTTCGCGTAACGCGCCTTCCAGCGCGTTTTCCCAACCCTGCTCAATATGGATGCGGGTCCACAAACCCTGCAGGTGGCCCAACCCGTGTTTGGCCAGCCAGGGTTGCAGCTTGCCGTCGGTCTTTACTTTCTCTTGCAGGGCCTTCAGTGCTTCCAGCCGGGCGGAAAAATCGGCCTGCTTGGCAGATTCGTCGTTGACCGTGTGCTGCTGGGCGCGGCGGGCTTCATCGAGCTGCGGCACTGATTCCTGCAGCTCTTGCAAGCGGGCATCGGCGATCTGGTTGGCTTCCTGGGCGGCTTCCAGCTGTTCTTGCAGGTTTACCAAGCGCGCCTCATCCGGGGCAGACAGCGCGTTGCGGTCGGCCATGAGACGGTCACGGCGCGTGCTGAGCTGGCGGCTTTGTTCTTCAATGTTGCGCTGCTCGGCGGCCAGCACCTGGATCTGCTGCTGCACCTGGGTGACGGCGCTGCGCTGCTCGTTGGCGGTGGTCTGGGCGCGGGCCACGGCGTCTTCCAGCTCGGGCAGCTGCAGGGCCTGCTCTTCCACTTGGGCGGCCAGCAACTCGGTCTGTTCTTCGCCCAAGGCGGCCAGTTCGGCCAGGCGTTCAATTTCGGCCTGCGCATCGTCACGGCGCACCGCCCATTCAGCGACCTGCGCCTTCAGTGTGGCCAGGCGTTGCTCCACGCGCTGGCGACCTTCGACCACAAAACGGATTTCGGCTTCCAGCCGGCCCACATCGGTGCTGGCTTCGTACAGCAAGCCCTGGGCCTGATTCACCTGATCGCCCGCCGCATAATGGGCCTGGCGCACGGTTTCCAGATCGGCTTCGATGTGGCGCAAATCGGCCATGCGCGATTCGAGCGCATTGACGGCAGCCAGCCCTTCGGACTGCACCTTGGCTTGGTCGGCCAGCGCTTCCGCGCGCTTCAGAAACCACTGCTGGTGCTGCTTTTGGGTGACGTCAGCCTGCAAGGCGTTGTACTTCTGGGCCACTTCGGCCTGCTTTTCCAGACGCTCCAAGTTGGTGCCCAGCTCGCGCAGGATGTCTTCCACCCGCGTCAGGTTCTCGCGCGTGTCGGAAAGGCGGTTCTCGGTCTCTCTGCGGCGCTCTTTGTACTTGGAGACACCCGCCGCTTCCTCGAGGAACAAGCGCAGCTCTTCGGGCTTGGACTCAATGATGCGGCTGATGGTGCCCTGGCCGATGATGGCGTAGGCGCGCGGGCCCAGGCCAGTACCCAGAAACACATCCTGCACGTCGCGGCGGCGCACGGGCTGGTTGTTGATGAAATAGCTGCTGGTTCCGTCACGCGTCAGCACGCGCTTGACGGCAATTTCACCAAACTGGCCCCACTGTCCGCCAGCACGGTGGTCGGCATTGTCGAACACCAGCTCCACGCTAGAACGGCTGGCCGGCTTGCGCGTGGTGGTGCCGTTGAAGATCACGTCCTGCATGGACTCGCCACGCAATTCCGACGCTTTGCTCTCGCCCAGCACCCAACGCACCGCATCCATGATGTTGGACTTGCCGCAGCCATTGGGCCCCACCACGCCCACCAGTTGCCCTGGCAGCAGGAAGTTGGTGGGCTCCGCGAAGGACTTGAAGCCGGATAACTTGATGGAATTGAGACGCACGGGCGGGTGGTATCTGCTCTAAGCAGTTGATTTCATTGAATTAATCAGTCAGCGGTGACTGAGGAAAGGCCCCCGATGATACTGTGTCGCACGCGTGGTGGCCGCTATGGCGCCACGGGTAAACGTTACAGCATGAAAACCGCCGCCATGCCTGCGCGCTACGGGGCGGCTCATGGCCGGACGCACTGGGGACTCGGGGGATAATGCCGCCCCATGAACCCGAATTTGTCGCGCCTGCAGGCCTACCCCTTTGAACGCCTGCGCCAGCTGTTCTCCACCGTCACCCCCAACCCCGCCTACCGCCCCATCAGCCTGGGCATTGGAGAACCCCGCCACCCCACGCCCGACCTCATCAAGGACGCCTACTGCGACGCGATCCGCAGCGCAGACGGCGGCTTGTCGGTCTACCCGGCCACCACCGGTGACACCAAGTTGCGCAATTCCGTGGTGCGCTGGCTGCAGCGCCGTTATGGCCTGCAGCTCGATGCGGCCAGCCAGGTGTTGCCCATCAACGGCTCGCGCGAAGCGCTGTTTGCCTTTGCCCAGACGGTCGTGAACCCCGAGAAGACTGGCACGACTGGCCCCGTGCAAGTCGTGTGCCCCAATCCCTTCTACCAAATTTACGAGGGCGCGGCCCTGCTCTGCGGTGCCCAGCCCTACTTCGTGCCCTCGGTGCCCGAGCGCAACTTTGCGCAGGACTGGGACAGTGTGCCGGCCGAGGTATGGGCCCATACCCAACTGCTGTATGTGTGCTCGCCTGGCAATCCGGCTGGCGCGGTGATGCCGCTGTCGGAATGGAAAAAGCTGTTTGCGCTGAGCGACCAGTACGGCTTTGTGATTGCGTCGGACGAGTGCTACAGCGAGATCTACTTCCGCGACGAACCCCCGCTTGGCGGGCTGGAAGCAGCAGCCAAATTGGGCCGCAGCGACTTCAAGAACCTGGTGTCCTTCACCAGCCTATCCAAGCGCAGCAACGTGCCGGGCATGCGCAGCGGCTTCTGCGCAGGTGATGCCAAGCTCATCAAGCAATTTCTGCTCTACCGCACCTACCACGGCAGCGCCATGAGCATGGTGGTGCAAACCGCCAGCGCCGCCGCCTGGGACGACGAGGTCCACGTGGTGGACAACCGCGCCCAGTACCGCGAAAAATTTGCGCAGGTCACGCCAATGCTGGCTGAGGTGATGGATGTCGCCCTTCCGGACGCGGGCTTCTACCTGTGGGCCAAGGTCCAAGGCAGCGACACTGACTTCGCGCGCGACCTGCTCGCTCAATACAATGTGACCGTCTTGCCCGGAAGCTACCTGGCCCGCGAGGCCCATGGCAGCAACCCGGGCGCGCAGCGCATCCGCATGGCGCTGGTGGCCGAAGCTGCCGAGTGTGTGGAAGCCGCGCAGCGCATCGTCCAGTTTGTGAAATCCCGCGTTTCCTGAGTCTTTCAACCCCTTTTCCCCTCTGAAGAGCCCTATGAGCCAACAACTGCAAACCGTTATCGAAGCCGCGTGGGAAGACCGCGCCAACATCTCCGTCGCCTCTGCTTCCGCCGAAGTGCGCGATGCTGTGGAACATGTGCTCAACGAACTGGACGCAGGCCGCCTGCGCGTGGCCACCCGCGAAGGCGTGGGCCAGTGGACCACCCACCAGTGGATCAAGAAGGCCGTGCTGCTGTCCTTCCGCTTGAAAGACAACGAAGTGATCCAGTCCGGCGACCTGGGCTTTTACGACAAGGTGCCCACGAAGTTTGCCGGCATGAGCGCCGAAGCCCTCAAAGCCACCGGTGTGCGCGTGGTGCCCCCGGCCGTGGCACGCCGTGGCAGCTTCCAGGGCAAGGGCGTGATCCTGATGCCGTCCTACTGCAACATCGGCTCCTATGTGGACGAGGGCACCATGGTCGACACCTGGGCCACCGTGGGCTCCTGCGCACAGATCGGCAAGCACGTGCACCTGTCCGGCGGCGTGGGCATTGGTGGCGTGCTGGAACCCATGCAAGCCGGCCCCACCATCATTGAAGACAACTGCTTTGTGGGCGCGCGCTCCGAAGTGGTGGAAGGCGTGATCGTGGAAGAGAACTCGGTAATCTCCATGGGCGTTTACATCGGCCAAAGCACTCCCATTTACGACCGTGCGACCGACACCGTGAGCTATGGCCGCATCCCCGCGGGTTCTGTGGTGGTCAGCGGCAGCCTGCCCAAGGGCGACGGCAAGTACAGCATGTACGCCGCCATCATCGTCAAGAAGGTGGACGCCAAGACCCGGTCGACCACCAGCCTGAACGACTTGCTGCGCGACTAAACCGTAGACTTGTTCCAAGAGAGGTACGCCATGGCCACCACCACGCCCCAACCATCCGGAACGATGGAACGCATTCTTCGCCTGATGAGCGAAAAGAAAGCGTCGGATGTGTACTTGTCAGCCCATGCGCCTGCGCTGATCAAGATCAATGGCCAGTGCGTACCGATCAATAGCCAGACCCTGCCGGCCGATGCCCCGCGCAACCTGCTGGCCGAGGTGCTGCCTGCGGAGCAGATCGCCCAGCTGGAAGCCGAGGGTGAGCTCAATGTGGGCTTTCCCATGGCGGGCGTCGGCCGTTTCCGCGTCAGCGCCATGCGCCAGCGCGGCTCTATTGCCGCAGTGATCCGCTACATCGCTGTGGACGTCCCTTCCTTGGCGAGCCTGCAGCTTCCGCCGGTGCTGGGCGACTTGATCATGGAAAAACGTGGACTGCTGCTGATGGTGGGCGCCACCGGTGCGGGCAAGAGCACCACGCTGGCGTCGATGATGGACTACCGCAATGAGAATGTGTCGGGACACATCCTGACCATCGAAGACCCGGTGGAATTTTTGTTCAAGAACAAGAAGTCCGTGGTCAACCAGCGCGAGATCGGCACGGACACCGCCTCTTTGCAGGTGGCGCTGAAAAATGCGCTGCGCCAGGCCCCTGACGTGATTCTGATCGGAGAAATCCGCGACCGCGAAACGATGTCCGCTGCCGTGGCCTACGCACAATCGGGCCACCTGTGTCTGGCCACCATGCACGCCAACAACAGTTATCAGGCGCTGAACCGCATCTTGAGTTTTTATCCGGTGGAGGTGCGCCCCACCATGCTGGGGGACCTCGCTGCGGCCTTGCGCGCCATTGTGTCTCAGCGCCTGCTACGCACCACTACGGGCACACGCATACCCGCTGCCGAGGTCTTGCTCAATACCAAGCTGATTGCCGAATTGATTGAGAAAGGCGACTTCTCAGGGGTGCGCGAAGCCATGGAAAAATCCATGGCCGAAGGCTCGCAGACCTTTGAGTACGACATTGCCCGCCTGATTTTGGAAGGATCGGTCGATCGCAAAGAAGGCCTTGCCCACGCCGACTCGCCCACCAACCTGCTGTGGCGTCTGCAAAACGACTTCACCAAAGCCGCCAAGCCGGCCGCTGCGATGGAGGAGGACGAAGAGGCCTCATTCACCGAAATTACCCTGGATGTGAAGCACTGATGACAAATACACTGCAGCTCACCGAGCAGCTGCTTTCCATGGCGTCGGTCACGCCCAGCGACGGCGGTTGCCAAGCCCTGATTGCCCAGCGCCTGGCCCCTTTGGGCTTTGTGTGCGAGACGATGGAGAGTGGTCCCACCGACTTTCGCGTCACGAATTTATGGGCAAAACGCATTGCAGAACCCGTCAATACTGCGCAATCAGCTACAAAAACAATAGCGCCCAAAACTCTGGTGTTTGCCGGCCATACCGACGTGGTGCCCACTGGCCCTCTCGCGCAGTGGGACAGCGCCCCTTTTGTGCCCACGCACCGTGACGGCAAGCTGTTCGCCCGCGGCGCCAGCGACATGAAGACGTCACTGGCGGCTTTTGTGGTGGCCATCGAAGAGTTTTTGGCGGCCACCCCCGACCCGCAACTTAACATCGCGCTGCTGCTGACCAGCGACGAAGAAGGCCCGGCCAACGATGGCACCGTCGTCGTCTGCAATACGCTCAAGGCCCGTGGCGAGGTGCTGGACTATTGCATCGTGGGCGAGCCCACGTCCGTCGAGCGCACCGGCGACATGATCAAGAATGGCCGGCGCGGCACCATGAGCGGCAAGCTCACGATCAAAGGCGTGCAGGGCCACATTGCCTACCCGCATCTGGCCAAAAACCCCATCCACCTGGCAGCGCCTGCGCTGGCCGAACTGGTGGGCATCGAGTGGGACCAGGGCAACGACTTCTTTCCGCCCACGACCTGGCAGGTCAGCAACATCCATGGTGGCACGGGGGCGAGCAACGTCATCCCCGGCCATGTGGTGATCGACTTCAACTTCCGTTTCTCCACCGAGTCCACGCCCGAGTCCTTGCAAAAGCGGCTGGCCAGCGTATTGGAAAAGCATGAGCTGGAATACGACCTGGCCTGGACCGTGGGCGGCCTGCCCTTCCTGACCACGCCGGGCACGCTGGTGGACGCAGTGCGCGACGCCATCCGCTCGGAGACTGGCATCGACACCCAGCTGTCCACCACGGGCGGTACGAGCGACGGGCGCTTTATCGCCCAGGTGTGCCCCCAAGTCATCGAGCTGGGCCCGCCCAACGCGACCATTCACAAGATCAACGAATTTGTGGCGGTTGCGGATATCGAGCCGCTGAAGAATATCTACCGCCAGGTGCTGGTGAATCTGAACCGTCAGGCGCAGGCATGACCTTGGCCGAACTGGTGGCGCAAGCCGCCCAGCAGCTCACAGACGCCCACGTCTCCTTTGGCCATGGCACGACCAACGCGCGCGACGAAGCGGCATGGCTGGTGCTGCACGCCGTGGGCTTGCCGCTGGATACGCCACTGGACCCCGGTGATTTGGAATCAAATCGGCCTGTAGCCCCCGAGGAATATGCGCGAGCAGCTACTCTTTTAGGAGCGCGCATCAGCACACGCAAACCGGCAGCGTATCTGACGAACGAAGCCTGGCTTCAGGGTGTGCCTTTTTATGTGGACGAGCGCGTCATCGTGCCACGATCTTTGATTGCCGAGCTGCTGATGGATGGCAGCATTGACTATTGGCTGAAAGAAAGCACGCACCGGGTGCTGGATCTGTGCACCGGCAATGGCAGCCTGGGGATTCTGGCGGCGATGGTGTATCCCGAAGTGGAAGTCACCGGTGCCGACATTTCCGCCGATGCACTGGCCGTGGCACGCATCAATGTGGACAAACACCAGTTGGTAGACCGTGTGCAATTGGTGGCGTCTGACGGACTGACTGCTGTCCAGGGACCGTTCGACCTGATCCTGTGCAACCCGCCTTATGTGAATGCCCAGAGCATGGCCGCCTTGCCCGCCGAGTATCTGGCCGAGCCGTTTATCGCCTTGGATGGCAACCAGGCTGGTGGCAGTGGCGACGGTATGGACTTTGTGCGCGTGCTGCTGAAGCAGGCGCCTGCTCATATGGCGGACGACGCCGTGTTGGTGCTGGAGATTGGCAATGAGCGGCCTTTTTTTGAGGCTGCGTTTCCTGAGTTGGAAGTGGTGTGGCTGGAAACCAGCGCCGGGGAAGACCAAGTATTGCTGGTGACCAAGGAGGCTTTGCTGCTTTAGCGCCTTGGCGCTGGGCTTAGGTGCTGAGCACGCAACAGGCCAGAGGCAGGGAGCTCCGTTCCTGTCACCCGGCCTTCGGCCTCCTCCTTGACCTCACTGCGCCACCTGCCCCTACCCTGCTGCTACGAAGAATTTTCCTTAGGGCGCAAAAAGTGCCGCGCTGAAGATGGTGGATGGGGTGTTCGAGCGTAGGCGCTGTTCGCGGTTGCCACAGAGCGACCTGACCAACCAAGGCATTAACGAAAAAACAGAAGCGAACTAAGCGTGTTCGCCCGCGAGATGCACCGGAGAACGGATACCCCGTCCGCCAGCCCTCGCCAACCTGCAGGTGAGATGTGCCTGAACAGACAGATAACTGAGTCAAAAGAATGATTACCCTGAAAAACGTCACCCTGCGCCGCAGCGCCAAGGTGCTTCTCGAAGGTGCTTCCGTCACCCTCAACCCTGGCGAAAAGGTCGGTCTGGTGGGCCGCAACGGCGCCGGCAAGTCCTCGCTGTTTGCGCTGCTCAACGGTAACCTGCATGAAGACGCCGGCGAGTACTACATCCCCGCGCAATGGCGCATGGGCCAGGTGGCCCAGGACATGCCAGAGACCGAGATGGGCGCCACCGCCTTTGTGGTCGAGGGCGATACCGTGCTAGGCGCCGCTCGTGCGGAAGTAGCCGCTGCCGAAGCGACCGATGACTACGACCGCATGGCCCATGCCTACACGGCCCTGCACGATGCGGGCGAGTACGACGCCCCGGCACGCGCACAGGCGTTGATTTTGGGCTTGGGTTTCAAGACCACCGAGCTGGACAAACCCGTCAACAGCTTCTCGGGCGGCTGGCGCATGCGCCTGCAGCTGGCCCGCGCCTTGATGTGCCCCAGCGATCTGCTGCTGCTGGACGAACCCACCAACCACTTGGACTTGGACGCGCTGGTCTGGCTCGAAGCCTGGCTCAAGAAGTACGAAGGCACCATGGTCGTCATCAGCCACGACCGGGAGTTTCTGGACGCGGTGACCAATGTGACCCTGCACATCGACATGGGCAAGCTGGTGCGCTACGGCGGCAACTACAGCAAGTTTGAGGACATGCGCGCAGAACAGATGGAGCTACAGCAAAACGCTTTTGCGAAGCAACAAGAAAAGATAGCCCACCTGCAGAAGTTCATTGCACGCTTCAAGGCCAAGGCCAGCAAAGCCAAACAGGCACAGAGCCGTGTGAAGGCGCTGGACCGCATGGAGAAAATTGCGCCGTTGATGGCCGAGGCCGAGTTCACCTTCGAATTCAAGGAGCCCGCCAACCTGCCCAACCCCATGCTGTCCATGCAGGGCGTGAGCTTTGGTTACCCGCCGCCCGAGGAGGCCCCCAAGGGCACGCCACCCACCACCATCGTGCACAACGTCAGCAAGTCGGTACTGGCCGGGCAACGTATTGGCATTTTGGGTGCCAACGGCCAGGGTAAATCGACGCTGGTGAAAACCGTGGCGCGCGATCTAGCGCCGCTAGGCGGTGAGGTGACCGAAGGCAAAGGATTGAACATCGGTTATTTCGCCCAGCAGGAGCTCGACGTGCTGCGGCCCGATGAATCCCCGCTAGAACACATGATCCGCTTGGTGCGCGAAATGACAGCCGCCGGCAAGATCACCGGCCAGCAAACGCGCGAGCAAGACTTGCGCAGCTTCCTGGGCACCTTCAATTTCAGCGGAGACATGGTCAAGCAAGCCGTGGGCAGCATGAGTGGCGGCGAAAAAGCCCGCTTGGTACTGTGCATGATTGTGTGGCAACGCCCCAACCTCCTATTGCTCGATGAGCCGACCAACCACCTGGACTTGGCGACCCGCGAAGCATTGGCCATGGCCCTGAACGAATTCGAAGGCACGGTGATGCTGGTTAGCCACGACCGTGCGCTGCTGCGCTCGGTCTGTGACGAGTTCTGGATGGTGTCGCGCGGCGGTGTGGAACCGTTTGACGGCGATCTGGACGACTACCAGCGCTACCTGCTCGACGAAGCCAAGCGCCAGCGCGAACTGGCAAAGGAAGAAGCCAAGACCGAGGCCGTGAAGCCTTCGAAGGCCCCCGTCGTGGCTGCCAAGGTGGGCCCTACGCCTGAAGCCCTGCGAAAGTGGAAGAAAGAACTCGCTCAGGTGGAGGAACGCCTAGCCACCCTGAACACTGAAGGCGCTGAACTGGAAGCCAAACTTTCCACCAACCCGCATCCATCCGTCATCGCAGAGACCGGCAAGCGGCTGAAGACGGTGAACGCCGAGCTGCAAGCGCTGGAAGAGCAGTGGCTGGAGCTGACGACCCAGATCGAGGGCTGAGGCAGACTACAGAGAGGGCGCCACGGCCCTTTCTTGTCGTAACGACAAGGGCAAGGGGCAAGAAAAAAGCCCCCTGTTTTGCAACAGGGGGCTTTCTGATTCCACATAGAGTGGTGGGAACTGAGAGATTCGAACTCTCGACCTACGGATTAAGAGTCCGCTGCTCTACCAGCTGAGCTAAATTCCCTTAAATCGTCAATAAACTTGGTGGGACCAGCGGGGGTCGAACCCACGACAAACGGATTAAAAGTCCGCTGCTCTACCAACTGAGCTATGGTCCCTACGGGGCAAACAACTTAAGTCACTTGATCCCGCGAAGCCTCAAATTATAGCGTGTTTTTTTCTTTCTTTGGCCGTTGCTGCGATATTTTGTCAATGATCCAGCCAGCGGCACACATACCAAAGGTGGCGGTCACTGTCACCAAAGAGCCATACCCATGGCAGTTGAGTGATCCATCGGACACTACTGCGCACGATGCATCGGGAGCAGCGACGGCCTCCTTACTGAAAACACAAGCGACATGTATTTTTTTGCCATTCTTGGGGGCCCCGTACTCCTTGCGCAGACGATAGCGAACCTGTGCTAGCAGAGGGTCATGCGTCGTCTCGCTCAAGTCTGCAATGTCAACCGCATGCGCGAGGCGCTTGCCACCTGCAGCCCCAACGGTCACGAACAGAGTGCGGGATTGGACCGCCCAAGCAGCCATCACCGCTTTGGTGCGTACTTGATCGCAAGCATCCAATACGGCATCCACGCCATCCGCGACGAGAGAAGCCCAATTGTCTGCATCAGCAAAAACGTCAAGACAACGGACTTCACACGCCGGGTTAATGAGGGAAATACGCTGCCGCATGGCCTCTATCTTGGCCATTCCCAGTGTCGAAGACAAGGCGTGGAGTTGGCGATTGATGTTGGATTCGGAGACATGGTCCATATCAACCAGGGTCAAGCGCCCCACACCGCTGCGGGCCAATGCCTCGGCAGCCCAAGAACCGACTCCGCCAATACCGACCACCATGACGTGGGCGTGACGCACCCGTTCTGCGGGAGTCACGCCCAACAAGCGGTCCAGGCCGGAAAAGCGGCGTGCCAGATCGGCAGACACCTCGCTATCGATCATCGGCAAACCGCTACCACATCGATTTACTTGAGACGAGCCAGACGCTCTTTGGCTGCAGCGGCGGCCTCAGTCCCCGCGTGCTTGGCCAACACCTCTTCCAAGGTCTTGCGCGCCCCCTTCACATCTTTACCTTCGAGCTGGCAGTTGGCAATCGCCAAAAGTGCCTCGGGGACACGCATATGGTCTGGGCTTTGCTGTACCAGCAAACGAAAATTGGCTTGCGCGTCTTTGTAGTCCTTGGTCGCATACTGTGCGTTGCCAAGCCAAAACAAGGCCGACGATCGATATCCGCTGGCGCTGTAGCGGTTCAAGAAATCTACAAATGCGGTCTGAGCGGCAGTGAAATCACCCCTGCGAAACACTGCCAACGCGGCTTCGAAATCGCGCTTCTCGGCAGGTTCGGCTGAGAACTCTCGACCATCCACACTTACACGGACAGGTTCTAACTTGCGGAGGCGCTCTTCCAGCGATTGCCCCGCATCTTTTTGCAGACGCTGAATGTCAGCAACGTCGCGCGCCAACTGCTCGCTTTGTCCGCGCAATTTGGCCATCTCCGAACGCATGGCCTCCAGTTGATTCTGCAAATCGAGCATGGCACGACGCAACTGAGCAGTTTCCTCAGAGGATCGCTTGGTTTCCGCGGCCAGTTTTTGCTCAGACTCTTGCCTGAGCACATCAATACGCTGCCGCAAGTCCAGGATCGCGCGGCGGGCCTCTTCGTCGTCAAACAAACCCGCGTACGCAAAACCAGCACACGCAGTCAAGGCGAACGCAATAACCCAGCGCCCACCAACTGAACCTAAACGCAGTAAGCGCATGGTTTAGCGGTAGCTGATTTCGGTGCGGCGATTCTTTTCCATCGCAGCTTCCGAATTGCCCAAGACCGCAGGCTTTTCCTTGCCAAAGCTCACAGCCTCCAATTGGCTATCGGCCACGCCTTGCAGCACCAGCGCCTTGCGCACCGCTTCAGAACGCTTCTGACCCAAGGCCAAGTTGTACTCACGGCCGCCGCGCTCGTCAGTATGGCCTTCCAAAGTCACCTTGCGAGCCTTGTCTGATTTCAGAAACTTAGCGTGTGCTTCGATGACGGACTGAAACTCGGGACGAATCACGAAACTGTCGTAATCAAAATACACCGTACGGGTCGTGGACTTCATCAAGGCATCCAGCTTGGCCTTCTCCAAATCCACCGAAGCTACGTCGCTCTTCGCGACACCGCTTCCGTCGATTTTCCCAGCATCTGTGGTGGTGCTCACAGTAGCGCCAGACTTGTCTTCCACTGGAACCTTGTCGAGCTTGACAGACGAGCCGCATGCGGTAAGAACCAATGCAACGGCCATGGACAAAACGATACGCTTCATTAAAAACTCCTTGTTAAATTTGAAATTACTTTTGGTAAGGGCCCCAGTCCGGTTCCCGAATATCACCATTTTGGCCCGCCAAGCGTGCCTTGATTTTCCCGTCCAAAGTGCTGGTCATCAGCGCCTCTCGCCCCTGTTGCAAGGTGGCATAAATAACCAACTTGCCATTGGGAGAAAAACTGGGATTTTCATCTGCAGTGGTATCTGTGATTGCACTCACCGCACCGGATGCAATATCCATCACGTGGAGCTTAAACGCCCCACTCACCCTGGAGATATAGGCCAACCATTTACCGTCGGGACTCACTGCGGGCGATATGTTGTAGGTGCCGGTAAAGGTCACGCGCTCCGGGTTTCCACCACTGACCGGCATTTTATAGATTTGCGGAGATCCTCCCCGGTCACTGACAAAGTAAATGGTTTTCCCGTCCGCTGTAAAGGCTGGCTCTGTGTCTATGGCGCTGGATTGCGCAAGCCTACGAGGCTCGCCGCCATTGGCATCCATCAGATAGAGCTGCGAACCACCATCACGACTCAAGGTGAGTGCAAGCGTTCGACCATCGGGAGACCAAGCTGGCGCACTGTTGGAGCCTTTGAAGTTAGCAACCAAGCGGCGTCGGCCAGTGGAAACATCGTGCACATAAACCACTGGTTTACGCGATTCAAACGACACGTAGGCGAGTTGGTTGCCGTTCGGAGCCCAAGAGGGCGAAATCACAGGCTCTGGGCTGTTAAGGGCGCTTTGTGCGTTCTCACCATCTGCATCTGCAACCCAGAGGTTGTAGCTGCTGCCAGCCTTGGTCACATACGCCAAACGTGTGGAAAATACACCTTTGTCCCCAGTTAGTTTTTCGTAGACAAAATCCGAGATCCTGTGGGCTGCGAGCCGCAGGTCCCCCGCAACAACTGCATGACTTTGGGCACCCAGATCTTGAGCGCGCACTGCATCCCACAAGCGAAAGCGCACATCGAAACGGCCATCCGCTAATCGCGTCACGCTGCCCGTCACAAAAGCATCCGCCCCCTTTTGGCGCCAAGCCGACATCTCCGGACGGGAGCCTTCATCCCACAGACCAGAGACACTCTCCGTGCCACGGAACTGGCCACTGCGTTCCAGATCAGCCATCACGATGGCCGACAGCTTTTGAGGGGAAGCATCTTCTCCCTTGAAGCTAGGAATGGCGACCGGGATCTGGGTCAAACCAACGCCCGAGACCTCTACCCGAAACTGTGCGCTCGCCTGCAGACTCACGACACAGGTGATGACTGCCAGCATAATTTTTTTCATCATCTTTCAATTATCCCCAACTGCGCACCACCACGTCGGCGGCGCCTTTGCTTTCTTGGTAACCAATGGTAGACCGCACTTGGCCAGAGGCCTGGCGCTGGCGAACCTTCGCGGCATTCACGCCCTCTTCTGTTCGGCTGGCTTCTGGATGCCACAGGTGATATACCTCTGTGGCACAAAATCCATTCTTACGAATCAAGCCAGCGTTGTGCAGGCGCAGCACAAAATCTGCATCCTCATGACCCCACCCCACAAAGGTCTCATCAAAGCCATTGACCTGCAAATAGTCAGATTTCCATAGCGCCATATTGCAACTGCGTATCCCTTTCCACACAAAATTGGCCTGCAGTCGATAAGCAAAGTCGGGTAATCGCAGCAAGCCCGTTAGCTTGCTTGCATCGCCCGACAATCGCTTGCCAAACCAATAAACCAAAGACTGAAAATGCAACGTTTCTGCGTGAACCAATAAGCGCTGAGTCAATCGCTCGCTCAGCAAAACCCGACTTCCGTTTACAAAACATCCAGCCTGCATTAGCGCCCGATGGCGTGCGATGAAATCCACCTCAGGGACACAATCACCATCTAACAACACCAGATACGGGCACTCGGCGACCGCAACTCCCAAATTTCTGACCTGGGACGCAGTAAAGCCGACATCGGGATGCCAAACATGGCGCACCGGGAATCGCTGGGACTCGCAGGCTTTTGCTATCTGATCCTGGTGGAACTGGGTCGATCCGTCGTCCGCAACAATGACCTCAAAATTCACATCTGTCTGATGACTCAGCCCTTCCAACACTATGGCCAGCGCATCGCTGCGGTTATAGGTGGTGATTACCACCGATATCGGATCGGAAGAAGACATTTTGGAATAGACTAGACCGCTCGCGCGGGGTGTCGACAACACTTTGGCTTGCAGTAGAGCAAGCGCTGCAGAGAAAGTTCACAACACGAATGAATGTTATCACCGCATGCCACTGATTTCCGTTTACATCATCGCTTTCAACGAAGCAGAGAAAGTGCGGGCCGCAATCGACAGTGTGCGATGGGCCGATGAAATCATCGTCGTAGACTCTTGGAGCACGGATGGCACCGCCGAACTCGCTACGAGTCTCGGTGCCCGGGTGGTTCAGGTGAAATTTCAGGGTTTTGGTGATCTGCGCAACCGAGCCATTGCGGCCTGCACCCACGAATGGATTTTCAGCCTGGACGCCGATGAGCGCTGCACGCCCGAGGCCGCGGCCGAGATCCGTGCGCTGACACAAAATCCGGAAGCGCTGGACGCCTACCAAACGCCAAGGCGCAACTTCTTTATGGGCCGCTGGATCAAGCACTCGGGTTGGTACCCCAATTACCGCCAACCCCAGCTGTTCCGCAAGGGTGCCATGCATTACGATCAAAAGCCGGTGCACGAGGGCTATATCCTCACCTCGGACAAGGCACTTGGCCATATGCAACAGGCGATCTGGCAGTTCCCCTTCAAGAACATGGCCGAGGTGATGCACAAGGCGAACCGCTATTCCTCCCTGGGCGCGGAAAAGATCAAGCATAAGCGCATCACCATGCTCTCGGCCCTCCTGCACGCCAAATGGGCCTTCTGGAAGCACTACCTCTTCAAGCTCGGCTTCCTCGACGGCTGGGCCGGTTTTGTGATTGCCGTGGGCAACTTCGAGGGCACCTTCTACCGCTATGTGAAGGCGCTGGAGCTTCAGAAGGGGGAGGCGTGGCGCTCCCCGGCCCAGCCCACGATGTTCCGGCATGACTAAAGGGGACCGCACGCTCTACCTTCGGCTGCTGGGCTTTCTGCGCCCCTACTGGAAGGCCTTTTCCATCGCTGTGCTCTGCATGATCTGCACGGCAGCGACCGAGCCGGTATTTCCGGCCATAATGAAGCACCTGCTCGACAGCGGCTTTCGCGCCACCGAGGCGCGCATGGTCTGGCTGATCCCCACCAGCATCGTACTGCTGTTTCTGGCGCGCGGTGTGCTGTCCTTTGTCACCAACTACCTCATGACATGGGTCTCCACGCGCCTGGTGGTGGACCTGCGGCGTGCGATGTTTGACAAGCTGGTGGGTGCGCCTACCCAGGTCTTCCACACCCAGCCCGCCTCGCAATGGATTGCGCGCCTGCTATACGACGTGGACAACATCAACCAGGCCGCCACCAATGTGCTGGTCACCGCAGTACGCGAGTCGCTGACCGCGATAGCGCTGCTGTCCTATTTGCTCTATCTGGACTGGAAGCTGACGCTGATCACGCTGACCGTGGGTCCGGTGATTGCGGCGCTGATCCAGAGCTTTGGCAAACGCATACGCAAGGCCAGCAAGGCCAGCCTGGAGTCGCTGCGTGCTGTGGCACATACCGTGGAAGAGACCACGGCGGCCAACAAGGTGATCAAGATCTATGGCGGCCAAGCGCAGCAGAAAGCACGTTTTCACGCTGTAACCGAGAGCTTCCGGCGCAGCATGATGAAAGAAGCGGTACCGGCCTCAGCACTGACGCCCATCACACACATGACGGCCTCGATGGCGATCGCCTTCATCATCTATATGGCGCTGAGCCGCTCCATGGGCCAGGCTGGCGATACAGCCGGTGGCTTTGTCTCCTTCATCACCGCCATGTTGCTGCTGATCTCGCCGATCAAGCAGCTCACCACCATCAGCCCCATCCTGCAGCGTGGCCTAGCCGCCTGCGAGAGTGTTTTTGGCGTACTGGACGCACCCGTGGAGGCCGATGCCGGGCGGGCGAGGTTGGCCGCCTGCCGTGGCGCGATCCGATTCGAGGCCATCTCGTTCCGCTACCCAGGCAAGGATGGACTGGCGCTGAACCATGTCGACCTGCAGATACAACCCGGGCAGACTGTGGCGCTGGTGGGTGCCTCGGGTGGCGGCAAAAGCACGCTGGCAGCGCTGATTCCGCGCTTCTATGCACCTGACACCGGCCGCATCACGATAGACGGCATCGACATCCAGTCGCTGGCGTTGACCAGTTTGCGTGAACAGATCGCCTTGGTGAGCCAAGACATCGTACTACTCAATGACAGCATTCGGGCAAATATTGCCTTTGGCGAGTCGCAAGGTGCCGACGAGACCAGAATCAAAGAGGCGGCCATCGCCGCCCATGCCTGGGAGTTCATTGCGCAGCTGCCGCAGGGTCTGGATACGTTGGCCGGCGAAAATGGCGCTACCCTCTCTGGCGGCCAGCGCCAGCGCATTGCAATTGCACGCGCCTTGCTCAAGGATGCGCCCATTCTTATTCTGGACGAAGCGACCTCGGCACTGGACACCGAGTCCGAGCGTGTGGTGCAGGATGCCCTGGCTACGCTGATGCACAACCGCACCACCCTGGTCATCGCCCACCGCTTGAGCACGATAGAACGCGCCGACCTTATCGTGGTCTTGGACCAGGGGCGCATCGTCGAATCTGGTGACCACACCAGCCTGCTCCAGCACAACGGCTACTACGCCAACCTGCAGAGGTTGCAGACATGAAGATTCCGATACTGATGTACCACCAGATCGACGAGCCTCCCCAGCGCGGCACAGCGTTGCGCGGCCTCATCGTGGCCCCCTCCTCCTTTGCTTGGCAGATGCGCATGCTGCGTCTTATGGGCTACCGAGGCCTGTCCATGCGCGACCTGGAACCCTATCTGCGGGGAGAACAGCAAGGCAGAGTAGTAGGTATCACGTTCGATGATGGCTACCAGAACAACCTGATCCAAGCCCTGCCCGCCCTGCAGGCTAATGGCTTCACTGCCACCTGCTACGGCGTGAGCAGCATGGTGGGCGGTACCAATGCCTGGGATGCCGGCAAGGTAGCGCAAAAACCTCTGATGACGCAGCAGGACTGGCGGACCTGGCATGCTGCTGGCATGGATGTGGGCTCGCACACCCAGACCCACGCCAATCTCAAGGAACTGCCCAACGAGGAAGCGCGGCAACAGATTGTTCAATCCAAGACGGAACTTGAACAGCTGCTGGGCGCCGAAGTGCGGCACTTCTGCTACCCCTATGGCTGGTTCCAGACCCAGCACGAGGAAATGGTGCGCGCGGCCGGCTATGTCACGGCCACCAGCACGCGCCGTGGCCGGGTGCAGGCCGGCGACAACCCCTATGCGCTGAACCGCATCATGGTGGCACGCGCCACTCATCCCCTGCAGTTTTTCATGAAGGTGGCCACGGCCTACGAGGACAAGCGCGCATGAGCCCGCTGGCCCTGTATTGCAAAAGCTACAGCATCGATCTGCGCCGTGTGGTGCGCCTCATGGCGTCGATTGCACGCTTCAATACCAGTCACATCCCCGTCTACATCTCCGTACCCGAGACCGACCTGGCGCTGTTCCGCGAGCACCTGAGCGGCACCCCGGCACAACTGCTCAGCGATGAGAGCATTCTGCAAGCCTCGCCGCGCATAGACGCTGCACAGGTCGCGCGCATGCATGGCGCCGTGGCCCAGCAGGTCGTGAAATCGGAGTTCTGGCGCCTGGGGCTGTCGCAGACCTATGTCTGCCTGGACTCGGACGCGGTCTTCATCCGCCCCTTTGATGCCCAGGATTTTCTGGCGCCCGACGGCTACCCCTACACCGTACTAGACGAAGCCCACGACCTGCTCGAAGGCGCACTGCAGCATGGGCGCGGCCGCATCCTGGACGCCTTTATTCGCGAGGCCGCCCAGGTACAGCAGAAGTTTGGCCGCCAGGGACGGCGCTACAGCTTCGGCCCCTTCCCCCTAGTCTGGCACCGTACCGTCTGGGAATCATTGGACCAACGCTATCTGCAGCCACGCGGCATGAGCTTTGCCGATGCGATTACCGAGGCGCCCATCGAGTCGCGCTGGTATGGCGAGGCGCTGCTAGCTTATCAAGCAATCCCCCTGCACCCCTGCCAGGCGCTGTTCAAGGTCTACCACTACGCCTGGCAGCTCGACCAGGAAACGCGCCGGGGCATCACCCAAGCCCAGCTGGCTCCGCTGTATTGTGGCGTGATCTACCAATCGGCCTGGGAGCGCGAACTGGACTGGCCTATGGAGGGCGGCAGCCTGCTCTCGCGCCTGGGCCGGCGACTGCGCCGCAAGCTGGGGCGCATATGAGCCACACCCACATCCCGATCCTGCTGACCTCCAGCGTAATCGCCCATGACAAAGGCGTGCGTTTGCAGGACCCTGGCGAGCGCGAACGGCTGGCGCTGGAGTCCATCCAGGCCTGGAGGCGCATCGCGCCACACAACCCGCTGGTACTATGCGATGGTTCAGGCTTTGATTTCCAGCCCCATGTGGCCGCCCTGCCCGGCAGTGGCCCGGTGGAGTGCCTGAATTTCCAGAACGATGTGCAACGCGTCCAGCAGCAGGGCCGCGGCTATGGCGAAGGCGAGATCGTGCGCCATGCCATCGAACACTCCACGCTGATCCAGAGCGCCGGCAGCTTTGCCAAATGCACCTCCAAGCTATGGGTGGAAAACTTCCGAGATTGCATGCAGCCATGGAACGGACGCTTGCTCATAAAAGGAGTTTTTGACCACGTGTTTTCACCACATAGGAAGACAACGCTTGCCTATATTGATACACGGTTTTATGCGATGGACGTGCAGACCTACCGGCTCCACTTTCTACACGCCCATGAGACGATCCGTGTCCAGGATGGCTATGGATTGGAAGAAAGCTTCAGGGACATCTTTCTAAAAGAGCGGCTACAAGGTTGCCTAATGAGTCCCCCACCGGTTATCTGCGGCGTTGGTGGCGGAACTGGAGCGTATTACAAAAACACTCCGCTCCGACAATTCAAGGAAAGATGTCGATACAGGTTGGTCAGGGGCAATCCACTATTCGAACGCTGGTTTGCCTGAGCGCAAAAGGAAGAACAAGGTGAGCAGGAAAAAAGCCTGCATTTCCAAGTAGTGTTCCTGATAGACCGCATCCACCATGCCGCGCAAAAGCCAGAATATGGACAGTAGTAAAAGCGCCATACCCTCCGGCCATTTGTGCTCCTGCTTCAGCGCACTACAGCCCGACTTTGCGAATTGCAATAACACCCAAGCATAGAGTAATGCTCCGACCCAGCCCACGGCCAGTATTAGATTGATCCAAGCACTGTGAGCATGAGAAAAGTACAGGGCTGGCACGTGACCACACATTTGCTCGATACGGTACTGATATGCATCGCGCCCACCATTCCAACCCCAAGGATTGCTGGCACTAAGCTCAGCCCCGACACGGGCCAGCAAAACACGCCCCCCATCGCCACGAAGACCATCAATCAAGGACTCAACATAAGCTTGGTCCTTCCCAGGATGACGCTGGCGTACAAATTCCGTCGTCGCTGAGGAGAAACCGTCACATATCAAATCCCTCGGGTTCTCGACATACAACCCTACTGTCATTTTAGCCCCAACAGAATACCAAAACGAGTTTTGAGATACGACCTGTTGAAAGAACACCAAACACAGCACGACGATGCCAACAATAGATAGACGCACGCCCGTACTCAAAGAAACGCGCTTTGCGGGCACCGTCACCGTAAAGAACAAGCAGGCACATGCTAAGAGAAGAAAGCTGAAGTAAGTAGCAGCACGTGATGCTGCAATCACAACGCTCAAAAAGCAAAGTGCAACTAAGGTTCCCGCCTCGATCACTCTGCGTTGTTTCCCTTGCTGCCAAGCGGAAAACATCACTGCCAAGCCAACACACATGGTTTGTGAGGCAGGATAGCCCAAATTTCCATGCATGGGCTCTATTCCCCTAAACCCCAGAGGAAAAGATTGAAACGGTTTCTGCGGCAGGGACCCATCCTGCAGTATTGCCCACAATGACTGGCCTGCTGCCAGCAGGGAAGGATCTTGATAAAACGCGGGTTGAAGGACACCGGCCCAAGCCAGCAAGGTAAGACACAAGTGGATGAACACGGGTACCGCACTGACTAATGCAAGCAACCAGAGCGTCAGGCGCTTCTTGCCCAAGATCAAAAATGCCCCACCGGCAAGCAACCAAGTCAGCAGGGACTCACCCCACATACCTTTACCAATTAAGTTGCTCCATGCCCCGGCCGAATTGGGCGCAAACAAAGGAAATAGCAGAAGATAGGCACACCAGCACCAGACTGGCAATGGCACTGTACGGGTCAGTGCGACCACACGCCCCCGCTCCGTACGCCACATAAAGCCCAAGTACACCAACAGGAGTAGCAACAAGCCCAGATGCAGGAGGTTTCGCAAGGCGATCGTCCCCGAAACGGACAACACACCAGCAAAGGCCAGCAGCAGCGCAAGATAAAAATTCTGAAATCGGTTTAAAGTCATGCTCATCTCAGCGATTGACGCCGTTCAAACTCTCGCTCAGCCGCATGGAGCCAGCATGAGACAGGTGATTCTCGTCCTTGAAAATACTGTGGCCATCCTTCATGATGGGGCAATGCCCTTCATTGCATAACTGGGTATTAGGGTCCACAACACGCACCTGAGGCCATCGTGTGAGCACGCGCGCAGCACTCAAACGCACTGCTTCTGATTGAGCGTCATCTGCAGTTTTATCAATGACACAGGAATACGGGGGCTTCCGTCCAAGTGGCAACGCGCCCATGCAAAGACGGGGGTCAAAGCCCGGTTCCACTACTGGTAAAAAATAATAAACCTGCTTGCCACTTGCTTGCAGTAGCGCCAGCGTGGCATCCAGCTTTTTCTCAAAGTCATTGCGCTCCTGCTGCGAAGACTGAGCCGTCAAGTAGCGCCCTCTGAACACCAATGCCACGGTACGTATTTGTGAATCCGCCGCTATATCTCGCAACGTCGTCTCCATGTGGCCCTCACAGTCTGAAGCCGTTGTACCCGGTTTGAGCGCCATAACTGGAACACAAGCGCCCTTACCACGGACAGCAAGGTTCTGCCCTTGGGCATCAAGGGCTTCTGCTAGCCCCCAAAACGCGTGCACCGCATGGCTATCGCCGAGCACCACTGCGCTTACCGGCTTGTCTACATGGGCTTGCAGACATACGTCCCGCTCTGGAAACTTGAAGGGTTTTTCACATTTGGCCTCAGTAATCAGCCCCTGCTTCTCGAAGTCGAGGAAATCTTGGCTAGAAGCCTGATCAAGTTGAATAAGGTTCTTGTGGCGTATGCGCTCTAAACCGTGACGGTCATAAATATTCTTCCCCAGCAATCCTAAGATTGCTATAGTCACTACCATCAAACTGACAACCAGTCGGCTTGGCAATTGCCGCAGGGGTAACTCCCAGTACCGGTAAGTCAAGGTCGCAAGCAACAGGCTTGCCAATACAAGCCCTAAGCGCAGCCCCACTGATGCTTGGCCACTTTCGATAATGTAAGTAAAGCTCAGTAAAGGCCAATGCCATAAATACCAAGGGTAGCTCACCTTACCCAAGGCCACCATCCACGGAAGGCCAAGGAAACGCCCTGTCAAGTCGGACCTTGCCGGCGTGCCAACCAGAATCACCGCAGCCAACACGGGCAGCAGCGCCACCACACCAGGAAACGGCACATCGGCGTCCAAGAACATCGTCAAGCATGCCAAGACAGCAACGGCCAAGGCCCGCACAACAGTCGGAAAGGATTGCAAACGCTGGGGCTGCAAGGCAAGCCAAGCACCAGCAAGTAGTTCCCACGCCCGGCTAGCGGGCGAATAAAAGGCCTGCGTTCGATCACTCCAAACCCACCAGATCGAAAGCAATAGCGAAACGAGGGTCAGTGCGGCAACACTGCGCCCAGCGCTGGCACGACTACGCAAAAACAGCCACAACAAAATAGGCCAGACGATATAGAACTGCTCCTCAATCGCAAGCGACCACAAATGCAACAATGGCTTGACTTCAGAAGCCTTATCAAAGTAACCCACTTCCCACCATAAACCGATGTTAGAGAGAAAGACAGCACCGAGGCTTAAGTGTTTACCTAGCTCCTTGTACTCTTGCGCCAGCAACATGTGCCAGCCAGCGACTAGGCAAGCAAGCAGCACTAGAGTCAACGCCGGAAAAATACGCAGAATGCGCCGAGCATAAAAAGACGAGAGGCTCCATTGACCAATCTTTATTTCATGCTGCAGGATGCTAGTGATCAGAAAACCCGAAATCACGAAAAAAACATCGACGCCGATAAACCCACCTGGAAAAACCTCGGGAAATGCATGGAAAGCAACGACAGTCAGAATAGCAACCGCTCTAAGACCATCAATATCGGATCGGTATACGAGGCTCATACTCTTGCATCCAGTACGCGCAAAAGCTGGTTGACCGCTGCTTGCGTCGTGTAGGGACTTAATAATCCATTGTCCGCAAGCCCGTTACCCTCCCAAACAGCAGCCAACTGCGCAGTGGCCAGAGTCAGTGCTTCTTGGGCATTCGCGGTTCGCATTTCCACAGCAATATGTCCCAGCCCTCGCAACAACTGAGTCATTTGCGCGTTGCCATTTACCGTCGCCAGAATCGGCCGTTGCATCCACAAGTATTCGTAGAGCTTGGACGGGATGTACTCTGCGCAAATGGGCTCAGTACCATGTAGCAACAGCAGGACATCAGCACGGCGCATCTGACGTAATATCTGTTCACGACCGGATCTACCGGTCTGTTGGTCAGCCTCGACACGTCCAATATGACGCACTAAATCCCGGATGGGTGACTGCGCGATGACGGCCTCTGAGACGGCATCCAGAGGACCACCAGTGAGCTGAAGCTCCAGCATGCTATGCAATTCGGGGCGTTGAGACATCAACACTTCCAATGCTGAAATAATCGGGGCGAGGTTGCGTGTGGCAGACAGGGAGCCAAAGTGCCCTATGACCATCTTCGGTCCCGGTAGATACGGTGGCAAATCCCTGAAAGGCGCATCGATGCCTGGCAACATCATCTTGCCTCGATCACCCAGTTGGGGGTTGCGGCGCCCGGCACTGGCCAAAGCTTGTTCTGTAAACCAAATGGCCACATCTGCATCGGTGCAGATGTGGCCTTCCACCTCTGCTTGCATACGCTCCTGTGCAGTCTTAGGTTTGCTACCCGGCATCACCAGCGGGTCATGAACTTCAGCCAGCCATCGGACACCCAGTGATTGCTTCAAAGCCTGCGCAGCCACATGTGCGGCAAGGGCGCCCCCAGTAGAGTAGATCAAGTCGAACTTGCGCTGTCGGGCAAGTGACCGCCCCTTGCAGTAGGCACTCAGCCACCAGGACCAAGAGCTCTCCACGGGCCGCAGCAGCTTCTCCATGAACATAAAGGGCAGCAGGGGCAAGGAAAGCGACAACATCACCAAACGGTAGAGCTTGGGGCCACGCAGACGCTTGCGTAGCACATGGCGCAGCTCAAACCGTATCCCGGCGGGCCCGGTAGGCCAAAGTTGGTAATGTTCATAGTGGCGGTCACGCTCGCCCGACACGCCGCTCAACACCACCACCTCAATACCTGCTGCCTTCAGATGCGGCAGTTTGTCAGTGATCGTTTGGCTGGCGGCCCGGCCATCCATATTGAATGCGTGGGCAAGCACGAGCCATCGCTGCTTGAAACGCGGTGCGGCAAAGGCATACAGGCCCTCGTACGACGCGGCAGCCCGCGCCCAGGATCGCTCGTTTGCAAAAGCTGCGGCGGCCCGGGATAGTGCGTCGACCTCCGCCCCCCCCGGCAGTACACGTTCTATCGCTAGTGCCAAGGCAGAGGCATCTTGCGGATCCTGCAGCAGCAGGGCATCCACCCCATCACGCAGCTCCCGCGCGATACCGCAGTAGCGCGCCTGACTTACCACCACCGGCAATCCGTGCGCCATCGCCTCCAGCACCACCATGCCATAGGCATCTTCCAACGTGGGGTGCACCAAGGCGTCTGCAGCCCTGTAGACAGGCCCCATATCCCGTAGCGCCCCCAAAAACCTGACACGCGACGCCAAACCTTGCTCCTGCGCCTGGACCATGGCAGCCGCATGCCCATCACCCTGCCCCACGACCAGCAGGCCTATGGTTTCCGGCAACTGCCGCATGGCCTCTAGCAAGCCCGGCAGCCCCTTACGCACCACATCGTTGCCCACAAACAGCAACCACGGGCCAGACCCCGGAGGCAGGCCCAAGCCGCGACGGGCCGCCTCTTGCTCTACAGACGTAACCCTGCCTGGTGCAGCCTCCACACCCGGCGCCACCACAGACAGCATGGATTGGCTACCCGGAAAGGTCTTGGCCACTACCTCCCGCAAGGTTTCCGAAGCCGCAACAATCTGTTTGCGCAAACCCCAGGCATAGCGGCGCTTTTCCAGCCACAAATAGGCCAACAAGCGCGGGCTGGTCAACACTTTAAACCAACGCAACGCCAACGCTACGCCCCTCTTGCCAGCAAACAGGGTATGCCTGACAGGTAGTACATGCACCGTCTGCACATTGCCATGCCAAGTATTTTCGTGCGAATGCACGATGTCAAAACCCGCGCGGGTAGCACGCCAGGTCTTCCAGGCAAAGTAGAGCTGGTTGACCCAACGCGGCCGCTCTAGCGGCATTGCGATGCGGTGGTAGGTCACCCGAGGAAAGTCATGCGCAATAGTCTGCGCAAACACATGAATCTCATGCCGCGCGGCAAGCTGCTCCACCAGCGCGATGGAATACCGCTCCGCTCCACCGCCGGTGGTGGAAAAGTTACGGCTCAATACGGCAATGCGCAAACGCTCAGACACACATTCCCCTCACAGCAGCACGATGTCGTATTGTTCTTGGGCCATTGCCGCCTCACTCTGCAGCGAGACCGGCTTGCCGATGAACTCCGACAGCCCCGCTAGGTGCTGGCTTTCCTCATCCAGAAACAACTCAATGACCTTGGGCGAGGCCACTACGCGGAACTCGCGCGGATTGAATTGGCGCGCCTCGCGCAGGATTTCGCGGAAGATGTCATAAGCCACACTGCGCGGGGTTTTCACAATACCCTTGCCTTCGCAGGTCGGACACGGTTCACACAACATATGCGCCAAGGACTCACGTGTGCGCTTGCGCGTCATCTCCACCAAGCCCAGCTGTGAGAAACCGCCTGCCATGGTCTTGACACGGTCGCGCGCCAGTTGTTTTCGGAATTCACCCAGCACGGCTTCCCGGTGATCTTCGCGCGCCATGTCGATGAAGTCTACGATGATGATGCCACCCAGATTGCGCAAACGCAGCTGCCTCGCAATCGCCTGCGCGGCCTCCAGATTGGTCTTGAAAATCGTGTCATCAAAATTGCGCGCACCGACAAAGCCGCCGGTGTTCACGTCCACCGTAGTCAGCGCTTCGGTCTGGTCGACGATGAGGTAGCCGCCCGACTTGAGCTCCACACGACGCGCCAGCGCCTTGGCGATTTCTTCGTCAATGGAATAAAGGTCGAAGATGGGCCGCTCACCCTTGTAATGCTGCAATTTTTCGGCCGCGGCGGGCATGAACTCCGATCCAAAGGCCTTGAGTAGGTCAAACTGCTCGCGCGAATCCACGCGGATAGTCTGCGTGCCTTCGCCCACCAGGTCCCGCAGCACGCGCTGCAATAAGCTCAAATCCTGATGCAATAGGCTTTGCGCGGGCAGGCGCAGCGCAGCGTCCTTGATGCGCGCCCAAGCCTTGCGTAGGTAGGCAATGTCATCCCCCAACTCTGTATCGGACGCTTCTTCACCATTGGTCCGTAGGATGAAGCCCCCGCCCTCCTTGCCTGCCAGCTTCTGCAGACGGCTGCGCAGCTCGTCGCGCTGCGTAGTCGGTATTTTTTGCGACACGCCGATATGGTCATCCTGAGGCAAAAAGACCAACAGGCGCCCCGCAATACTGATTTGTGTGGACAGTCGCGCGCCCTTGGTACCAATGGGGTCTTTGATGACCTGCACCATCAACGACTGCCCCTCAAACACCTGTTTCTCGATAGGAATCTGCGGTTGCGAGGCACGCGAAGCGCTTAACGACTCACCCTCTGCCGGCGGGTGCCACACATCGGCCACATGCAGAAAGGCAGCGCGCTCCAGCCCAATGTCGATGAAGGCCGACTGCATGCCCGGCAGTACACGGGCCACCTTGCCCAAATACACATTGCCGACCAGCCCGCGCTCCAGCGTACGTTCTACGTGCAGCTCCTGCACGGCACCGTGTTCGACAATGGCCACTCGCGTCTCCTGCGGTGACCAGTTGATCAGGATGTCTTGTTGCATGCAAAGCCCAATTCGCGCAAGGCCTGCGCAGTTTCAAACAAAGGGAGGCCCATGATGCCAGAGTAGGACCCCTCGATCCGTGCAATGAAAGCAGCCGCCCTGCCCTGCACGCCATAGGCGCCAGCCTTGCCCATGGGTTCGCCACTGACCACATAGTCGGCGATCTGGGCATCGCTCATATCTGCGAAGGTGACTAGCGATTCGCAGAGGGCCTGCGCGGTCTTGTCACCCCAGCCAATGGCTATAGCGGTGTACACGCGGTGCGTCTGGCCGGACAGCATGCGCAGAATGCGCGTGGCATCAGCAGCATCGTCCGGTTTGCCCAAAATGGTGCCACCCATCGCCACTGTAGTATCTGCGCACAATATTGGGCGATTTTCACCTCCAGCCCTCACCAAACGTGCGCGAGCAGCTCTCAATTTGAGAGCAGTTACGCGTCGCACGTAAGCGTCAGGAGCCTCTCCCTCCAGCACAGCCTCCAGGCTTTCAGCGTCTTCCTCAGGCGTTGGCAAAAGCAACTCATGCGCCACACCTATCTGCGCCAGCAGCTCCCTGCGGCGCGGGCTTTGGGATGCCAGGTAGATGAATTCGGCACTGGACATAATTACTCGCGGTGATAAGGATGGTTGGCGTTGATAGACCAAGCACGGTAGAGCTGCTCAATCAGCAGCACGCGCACCATGGCGTGGGGCAAGGTCAAATCAGAGAGGCGAATGCGTTCGTGGGCGGCTTGGCGGAAGTCTGGGGCCAGCCCATCAGGCCCACCAATGACCAGAACGACATCCGTACCGCCAAGCTGCCACTCTTGCAGGCGTTCGGCCAGCGCCGTGGTGCGCAGGCTAGTGCCGCGCTCGTCCAGCGCGACGACGCGCGCACCTTTCGGAATCGCCTCCTCAATGCGCTTACGCTCGGCGGCGTAAAGCTGCTCAACGGTTTTGGAGCCCCGTGGCTCAGTTTTGATGGCTTTGAGCTCCACCTTGAGCTCATGCGGGAAGCGCTTGGCGTAGTCGTCCCAGGCGGTTTGCGCCCAATCCGGCACCCGCTGCCCCACAGCGATGATGACCAGTCGCATGACTGGCCTCAGGCTTTGCGGGTGGCGGCTTTCTTGGCAGGGGCTTTTTTGGCCGCAGCCGATTTAGTGGCAGCCTTTTTTGCAGCCGGCTTTACATCGGGCTTCACCACTACGGTCTTTACGGCCTTGGCTGGGGCAGCCTTTTTAGCGGGGGCCTTCTTGGCGGGTGCCGCTTTGGCGGCAGCTTTCTTCAATGCGGCCTTGGATGGGAAAGCCTCTTCCACCCCCTTCTTCGCGGCACTGGAACGGCGCATGCTGCCTTCGCCCGCCGCCTTCTTGGCGGGTGCTTTGGCAGCCGCCTTGACGGCCTCGGGTTGGGCTGGCTTGGCCGCACCCAACTTCAGGCGAACCGGCTTCTCGCCCCACAATTCTTCCAGGTGGTAGTACTGGCGGAAGTTGGGTTGCATGATGTGCACCACCACCTGCGCACAGTCCACGATGATCCATTCGCCATTGGCCTCCCCTTCAACACGGGGTTTGGGGAAACCGGCTTCACGCACGGCATCGCGCACGCTGGCAGCCAAAGCCTTGGTCTGGCGGTTGCTGGTGCCGGAGGCAATGATCACGCGTTCAAACAGGGCGGAGAGGTGCTCGGTGTCAAACACCACAATGTCTTGGGCCTTGACGTCTTCCAGGCCGTCCACGATGGCACGCTGGAGTTTTTGGGTGTTCTTGGCAACGGTGGAAGTAGTCATCAGGCAGGTCGGTAAAGATGGTGTTGGTCAATATAACGCGCAACGGTTTCAAAAACCAGAGGGCCAATGCTTTGGCCCGTGGCAGCGCGGTGTCGGATGTCGGTGGCACTGGTGGCCACGGGGGGCATATTCAGAACCGTCAGGCCGGGCAAAGTTGCCTTTAGGGCATCAAATTGGCCCTTGGCCCCCGTTGAATCTGCGCGAGCAGCTACACAAATTATAGCAAGTGCGGGCAACTGCTCCCAACGGCTCCAACTGGGCAGCGCGCGGGCCTGGTCTTCGCCAATCAGCAGGTAGAGCTGGGCGGCGGGATTTTCCTGCTGCAGCTCCTGCAATGTGTCCACGGTGTAGGTGGGGCCGGGCCGGGCAATCTCGCGGCGATCCACGACTACCTGCGGCAAGTCGGCAAAGGCCAGGCGCGCCATCGCCAGTCGGTGCTGCGCGTCGCTCAGTGTGCGGCTTTTGTGCCAGGCGTGGCCGGTGGGAATGATGTGCAACGCATCCAGCTGCAGCTGGGCAATGGCGGTAGCTGCCAGCGCGTGGTGCCCCAGATGTGGCGGGTCAAAGGCGCCTCCAAATACGCCAATACGACGCACCGGACTCGTCACACCCAGTCCCGCGCGGTCAAAAACCGCTCGGTCAGCGCCGCCTCGGGCGAGCCTGCTTCGGGCCGCTGCTGGTAGGCCCAGCTCACCAGTGGCGGCATGGACAGAAGGATGGATTCGGTACGCCCGCCCGACTGCAGGCCAAAGTGCGTGCCCCGATCCCACACCAGGTTGAACTCCACATAGCGACCACGGCGGTAGAGCTGAAAATCACGTTCGCGTTGGGTGTAAGCCATACCCATGCGGCGCTGGACTATGGGCAGGTAAGCCGCCAGAAAGGCATCGCCCACGGCCTGCAGCATGGCAAAGCTGCGGTCCTGGCCCAGCTCGGAGAAATCGTCAAAAAACACCCCCCCCACACCGCGTGGCTCATTGCGGTGCTTCAAAAAGAAGTATTCATCACACCACTTCTTGAAGCGCGGGTACTTATCCTCGCCAAACGGCGCCAGCGCATCCTTGCACGTCTGGTGAAAGTGCACCGCGTCCTCGTCAAAGCCGTAGTACGGCGTCAAATCCATGCCGCCACCAAACCAACAGACTTCCTGTCCCTGTGGGTTTTTGGCGGCCAGCATGCGCACATTCATATGCACCGTGGGCACACAGGGGTTGCGCGGGTGGAACACCAGTGACACGCCCATGGCCTCAAACGGCGCGCCAGCCAATTCCGGGCGGTGCTGGGTGGCACTGGGCGGCAGCTTGGGGCCGCTTACATGTGAGAAACCGCAGCCTGCGCGCTCGAACACCGTGCCACCTTCCAGAATCTGCGTGATGCCACTGCCCTGCAGCGGCTCGTGGGCGGCTTTTTCCCAGGGGTCAACCAAAAAATGGCCGCCGTCGAGATCGGCAATCGCCGTCGTGATGCGGCTCTGCAGGCCCAGCAAATACTGGCGGACCAAGGTAGGGGTGGCGTGTGGCTCGGCCATGGGGCTCATTCTTTACGTTTGCCAACGCCATGGGGCGCCGACAGGGGTTGGATAGGGGCAGCCAGCGCGGGATTCTTGCCCTGCACGCCAGCCAACAAGGCCGCCAAGTTGGCGAAATCCGCCTCCTGATTGCCCGTCAATGCAATGAATGTGGTCGCATTCACCAGCTTGCGCTGGTAATCCAGACTCACCACGCCCAGCGGCACACCGGCACGCAGCGCCACCTGGTAAAAGCCGCTGCGCCAGCCCGGGGTCCACTGGCGCGTGCCTTCCGGTGACAAGCCCAGCCAGTACAAACGCTGCTGCGCGCGTGCCTGGGCCACGCTAGCCACCACCTGTGCCACGACACCTTGGGGTGCATGGCGTCGCACCGGCACGCCACCCACCCATTGCAACCATCGGCCAAAGCCCGGCAGCCGGAACAAAGTGTCCTTGGCCCAAAAGTTCAGTTCCAAGCCCACCGCCCATTTGGCAAGAATCGCGACGATGAAATCCCAGTTACTGGTGTGCGGGTACACGACGAGCACACCTTGCGGCGCAGGCAAGCCCTCAAAACGCACCTTCCAGCCCAACAAGGCGAGCACCCATCGCGCCAGCGGGCTGCCCCGCAACTGCACGGGGTGCGGCAGCTTCTCGATCGGCTGCACGCTCAGCCCTTGAGGGCGCGGTAGCCGATGTCTGAGCGGTACTGCATACCGTCGAACGCAATTTCGCTGATGACCTGATAGGCACGCTGCTGCGCCTGCTTCACACTGTCCGCCAGGGCGGACACGCAGAGCACACGCCCGCCCGAGGTTTGCAGTACGCCATCCTTGAGGGTGGTGCCGGCGTGGAACACAGCAGCGTCTTCGCTGTCTTTGGGGATGCCGGTGATGGCATCGCCCTTGCGCGGGTTGAGCGGATAACCATGGGCAGCCAGCACCACGCCCAGCGCGGTGCGGCGGTCCCACTGCAGTTCCACCTCGTCCAGTTTGCCATGCGGGCCGGGTTCGGTAGCTGCCAGCAGGACATCCACCAAGTCGGTCTTCAGCCGCATCATGATGGGCTGAGTCTCGGGGTCGCCCATGCGGCAGTTGAATTCCAACGTCTTAGGCTGGCCGTTCTTGTCGATCATCAGGCCAGCATAGAGGAAGCCGCTGAACGGAATGCCATCGGCTTCCATACCCTTGACAGTGGGCAGAATGATCTCGCGCATGGCCTTGGCGTGGATGTCAGGCGTGACCACGGGGGCGGGTGAATAGGCGCCCATGCCGCCCGTGTTGGGGCCCTGGTCGCCATCGTGCAGGCGCTTGTGGTCCTGGCTGGTGGCCAGGGGCAGCACGTTTTTGCCGTCGACCATGACGATGAAACTGGCCTCCTCGCCCTCCAGAAACTCTTCAATCACTACGCGCGCACCGCCGTCGTTATGTGCCACGCCCAGGATGTTGTCCACCAGCATGAAGTCGATGGCCTCGTGTGCCTCCGCCACCGTCATCGCCACCACCACCCCCTTGCCGGCCGCCAAGCCATCGGCCTTGACCACGGTAGGTGCGCCCATCTTGTCCACATAGGCATGGGCCGCGGCGGGGTCGGAGAAGGTGGCGTATTCGGCGGTGGGAATGTTGTGGCGGCGCATGAAGGCCTTGCTGAAGGCCTTGGAGCTTTCCAGCTGGGCAGCGGCTTTGGTGGGGCCAAAGATGCGCAGGCCGTGGGCGCGGAACTCGTCCACCACACCCGCCGCCAGTGGCACTTCGGGGCCCACCACGGTCAGGGTGATTTTGTTGTCCTGCGCCCAGGTGCGCAGGGCCACCACGTCGGTAACGGCAATGTTTTCCAGATGTGGGTCAGAGGCTGTGCCACCGTTGCCCGGTGCCACATACACCATCTGGATTTTGGGGGACTGCGCCAGTTTCCAGGCCAAGGCATGCTCGCGACCACCGCCGCCAATAACTAGTACGTTCATAAATTGCTTTGTGTTCTTAAAGAGCTGCGTTATGGAAGAGATCCTGGGTGTCGTCCAAGTCTTCCAACACGTCCAGCAGTTTTTGCATGCGCTCGGCATCGTCGCCGGTCAGCTCGATGGAGTTGTCGGCGCGCATGGTGACGTTGGCCACTTCGGCCGTCAGGCCTGCGGCTTCCAGCGCCTTTTTGACACTTTCAAAGTCTGCGAAGGCGGTCAGCACCTCGATGGCGCCATCGTCGTCGGTGATCACGTCTTCGGCGCCAGCTTCCAGCGCCACCTCCATCACCCTATCCTCACTGGTGCCGGGGGCAAAAATCAACTGACCGCAGTGCTTGAACTGGAAGGCCACGGAGCCTTCGGTACCCATATTGCCCCCATGCTTGAGGAACGCATGGCGCACCTCGGCCACGGTGCGCACCTTGTTGTCGGTCATGCAGTCCACGATGATGGCCGCGCCGCCAATGCCGTAGCCTTCGTAGCGCACCTCTTCGTAGCTCATGCCTTCCAGCGTGCCGGTAGCCTTGGCAATCGCGTGGTTCACATTGGTCAGCGGCATGTTGGCCGCCTTGGCTTTTTCAATGGCCAGACGCAAACGGGGGTTGGCGCCCGGGTCACCTCCGCCAGTCCGGGCCGCCACCATGATTTCCCGGCTCACCCGGGTCCAGACGCGCTGGCGCTTCTCGTCCTGGCGCCCCTTGCGGTGCTGAATATTGGCCCATTTGCTGTGTCCTGCCACGCGAAATCCTTCAAAAATTCGTTACGCTACTCCCTAGATTGTACTTTTTGGGACATCCATGGCTTCCATCCAAGACGAGGGCATCCTGATTGCCCAACACGGCACCGGCAACTCCACCGTTCGCTGCTTTTTACGGCCCGACAAGGCCAATCGCCATGGACTCATCACCGGCGCCACCGGCACCGGGAAGACCATCACCCTGCAAACCCTGGCCGAGGGGTTTTCCAGCATTGGTGTGCCCGTTTTCATGGCCGATGTGAAGGGCGACCTCACCGGCATCTCGCAAAGCGGTAAGGTGAGCGACAAGCTCGCCAAGGTGCTGGCCGAGCGCGGTATCGAAGCGCCCGAGGCCTCGGCCTTCCCCACCACGCTGTGGGACGTGTTTGGCCAACAAGGCCACCCGGTGCGCGCTACCGTGAGCGACCTGGGCCCCCTGTTGCTTGCCCGCATGCTGAACCTGAACGAAACCCAGGCTGGCGTGCTGCAACTGGTGTTCAAGATCGCGGACGATGACGGCCTGCTGCTGCTCGACATGAAAGACCTGCGCGCCATGTGCCAGGACGTGGGCGACAACGCCAGCCACTACACCACCGAATACGGCAACATCAGCGCGGCCAGCATTGGCGCCATCCAGCGCGGGCTGATGCAAATCGAGCAACAAGGCGGCGACCAGTTCTTTGGCGAGCCCATGCTCAATATTGAAGACTTCATGCAGACCGATGGCTCTGGCAAGGGCTTGGTCAACATCCTGGCAGCAGACAAGCTCATGCAGTCGCCCCGGCTGTACGCCACCTTTTTGCTATGGATGCTCTCCGAGCTGTTCGAGGCCCTACCCGAGGTGGGCGACTTGGACAAGCCCAAGCTGGTCTTCTTCTTTGACGAAGCCCACCTGCTGTTTGCCGATGCGCCCAAGGTGCTGATTGAGCGCATCGAGTTGGTCGTGCGCCTGGTGCGCTCCAAGGGCGTGGGCGTGTTCTTCGTCACGCAGAACCCGCTGGACATTCCCGACAGCGTGCTGGCCCAGTTGGGCAACCGCGTACAGCACGCACTGCGCGCCTTCACCCCGCGCGACCAGAAAGCTGTGAAAAGCGCCGCCGACACCATGCGTGCCAACCCCGGGTTGGACGTAGCTACCGCCATTACCGAACTGGGCGTGGGTGAGGCGCTGGTCAGCCTGTTGGACGAAAAAGGCCGCCCCTCCCTCACCGAGCGCGTGTTTGTGCTGCCGCCTGCCAGCCAGATTGGACCCATCAGCCCCGATCAACGCAAAACACTGCTGACCGAATCCATCGTCGCCAGCGTGTATGAGAAGGCGGTGGACCGTGAATCCGCCTTCGAGAAGCTCAAAGGCCGCACCCAGGCCAATATGGGCCATGCTGAACCGGTGCAGGAAGACTTCCCCGGTACCGCCGCTCCTGCGCCGCGCGCTTCTCGCCGGGGCTCTGCCCCCGCACCAACGGCCTCACCCGCGCCCAGCGGCGGCGGCATTCTGGACAGCATTGGCGACATGCTGGGCGGCGGCGCCCGCCGTTCACGTGCCAGTGTGGGTGAGCAAATGATCAAAAGCGCCGCCAGCTCCATCGGCCGCGAAGTGGGCCGCCAGATCATCCGTGGCGTGTTAGGCAGCATTCTGGGTGGTTCGCGCCGCTGACAGAGCAACGCCCGGGCGCGAAACCTGCTTTGCCACAATCCATCCATCAACTAAACCAACAAGGAACACACATGGTCACCATCAACCCCGCTGCGCGTGCCAACGTCACGCTGATCGATCACCCCCTGGTGCAGCACAAGCTCACCCTGATGCGCAAGAAGGAAGCCAGCACCAGCAGCTTTCGCCGCCTGCTCAATGAACTGGCCGGCTTGATGATTTACGAAGTCTGCCGCGACATGCCGCTGCAAGATCTGGACATTGAGACCCCGCTGGAAAAAACCACCGGCAAGGTCATCGATGGCAAAAAGCTGGTGTTTGCCAGCGTGCTGCGTGCTGGCAATGGCATTCTGGACGGTGTGCTCTCCGTGGTGCCTGGCGCCCGCGTGGGCCATGTGGGCCTGTACCGCGACCCCAAGACCCTGCAGGCTGTGGAGTACTACTTCAAGATGCCCAGCAACATGGAAGAACGCGACGTGGTCGTCGTCGACCCCATGCTGGCCACCGGCAACTCCGCCGCAGCCGCAGTGACCCGCCTGAAGGCCTGCAATCCCAAATCCATCAAGTTCCTGTGCCTGCTGACCTGCCCCGAAGGCATTAACACCCTGTACAAAGAGCACCCCGATGTGCGCGTCTTCACCGCTGCCATCGACCGCGGCCTGAACGACCACGGCTACATCATGCCGGGCCTGGGCGATGCCGGGGACCGCATCTTCGGCACCCAGTAATTTCAAACCAAATGGGCGTCAAGCCCTCACCAAATCTGCGCAAGCAGCTCCTGAAACCATAGCAAATCTACGCCATGCTCGACCTGCTCATCCACAACGCCGCCCTGCCCGATGGGCGCCAGAACATGTCGGTGGCGGTGCAGGCCGGGCGGATTGTGGAGGTGTCCGAGGGGCTGATGGCCCCGGCGGCCGAGGTGGTGGACGCGGGTGGCTTGCTGCTCTCCACGCCCTTTGTGGATGCCCATTTCCACATGGATGCCACGCTCAGCCTGGGCCTGCCGCGCCTGAACCAGAGTGGCACGCTCTTGGAAGGCATTGCGCTGTGGGGCGAACTGAAACCCCACCTCACCTTTGACGCACTGGTTGACCGCGCCCTGGCGTATTGCGACTGGGCGGTGGCCAACGGCCTGCTGGCCATCCGCAGCCATGTGGACACCAGCGACCCGAGCATGTTGGCGGTGGAGGCGCTGCTGGCCGTCAAGAAAAAAGTCGCTCCCTATATCGACCTGCAGCTGGTCGCCTTCCCGCAAGACGGCGTGCTGCGGAGCAAAGGCGGTGTGGACAACCTGAAAAAGGCGCTCAGCCTGGGCGTGGACGTGGTGGGCGGCATTCCCCACTTCGAGCGCACCATGGCCGATGGCGCCGCCAGCGTGAAGCTGTTGTGCGAGCTGGCCGCCGAGCAAGGCAAGCTGGTGGACATGCACTGCGACGAATCGGACGACCCGCTCTCGCGCCATGTCGAGACGCTGGCCTATGAGGCCAACCGCCTGGGCCTGCACGGCCGCGTCACCGGCTCCCACCTCACCTCCATGCACAGCATGGACAACTACTACGTCAGCAAGCTGCTGCCGCTGATGGCCGAGGCGCAGCTCAGTGTGGTGAGCAACCCGCTCATCAACATCACCCTGCAAGGCCGGCACGACACCTACCCCAAGCGCCGCGGCATGACCCGTGTGCCCGAGATCATGGCCGCCGGCATGACGGTCGCCTTTGGCCAGGACTGCTGCATGGACCCTTGGTACAGCATGGGCAGCGGCGACATGCTGGAGGTGGCCAGCATGGGCCTGCACGTGGCACAGATGACCAGCCAAAGCGCCATGCAGCAATGCTTTGACGCAGTAACCAAAAACCCCGCCCGCATCCTGCACCTGCAGGGCTACGGGCTTGAGGCCGGTTGCAACGCCAACTTGGTGCTGCTGCAGGCACAAAACCCCGTGGAGGCCCTGCGCCTCAAAGCGACCCGGCTCAAGGTCTGGCGCCGGGGTGTGCTAGTGGCCCAAACACCACCCCGTACCGCCGCGCTGAGCCTAGCTGGTCGGCCACCCCAAACCTCGTTCTTACATACCAAATAAGCCTGCATTTCCCGTGGATATTGCGCAAGCAGCTAGCAAAGATATAGCAATCACCATCGCTGCAGCCCAAAGCACGTCGGCGCCTTTGGATGTGGCGGCCAATGTTCGGACCCACCTGCGCTTTGTGGAGGCAGCGGCGGACCACGGCGTGCAATGGCTGGTGTTTCCCGAGTTGTCACTTACCGGCTACGAACTAGCCGCCATGCCGGCCATGCTGTTACACCCCGGCCACGCGCTTTTGGCGCCCTTGCGCGAGGCGGCGCGACGCACCGGACTAGCCATTACCGTGGGTGCACCAGTGGAATCCGAGAATGCCCTGCCCTCGATCGGCGCGATCACGCTGCAGCCTGGTGGGGGGCGCAGTGTGTACCGCAAATTCCATTTGCATGCGGGTGAGAAACAGTTTGCGACGCCGGGTCAAGAGCCGATGCACCTGCAGCAGATGGGCGCCACCTGCATTGCCAGCGCCATCTGTGCAGATACCAACCAGCCCATCCACGCTGCCCGCGCCGCCCAAGCGGGTGCCCATGTATACGCGGCCGGCATCCTGACCTCGAAGACAGGCTACGCCGCAGAAGCGCCACTATGGCGTGCTTACGCCCGGGAACACCGCATGGTGGTGTTGATCGCTAACCACGGCGGTCCTTCCGGCAGTTATGTATCAGCTGGCAAGAGCTGCATCTGGAACACCCAGGGGCTTCCCATCGCCGCAAGCCCCGGCGACGGCGACTGGCTGGTCATCGCCCGCCCTTCGCCGCAGGAGTCCGCTTAGCCGCAGCGCGTGAGGCTCAGTGCGCTTGCCACCAGGCTTGCGCTTTGGCCCGATCGAACGGTGGCAAGATGTCCTTGGTGATCGTGACGCCCTTCAAAGCCGGAAATTTGGCGCGAAACAAGGCCTCGTCCTTGTCGAAGGCATCGCTGATGGTGACATCAAACGTTCCGCCTGATGCACCTACCACCGCTTGGTCAATCAGAGGAACCGGGGACCCTGCGCGGAACTCCTCACCCTTGCGCTCACGCACGGTCGCATCGACGTGTCCCAGGTAATACACCCCACTTTTTTTGGCGACGATGTCACTGTGCAAGGGCGCAAAGAAGTAACCGTTGATCAGAAAACCCGTGGAAGTGCTGGTGAGCCCCATGATTTTGTAGGGCCCTGGCTCGAGCTCCATGCGGATAAAGTAGTTATTGCCGGTTTCTGGCTTGTCAGTCTCCACCTTCGCCTTCTCATCCATCGTGAAGTTGAAACGCTCGCTGGACTCTTTGGCATCCGGCTTCTCGACATTCACCACCAGCAGTTTGGGCTGGTGAGACGTCTTGTAATGGTTCTTTAAGGTCACGGTCATCAACAAAACCGGCTTGCTGTTGGCAGTCAGTGTGTCGCTCTCGTTTTCAAAGGCCATCTTGGTACGTGTAGCACATCCTGTCAGCAACACCGCGGCCGCCAGCATTCCCATGCCGATCACTTTTCTCATCATGCATTCACTCCCTTGTAATTGAAATACGCACAGGCCGTATCGTTGTTCGCCCGCGCGCGCGCCCGAAATTCGAGGCCCCGCGTTTATAGCCCGACTGAGCACGACTTTTCGGGATTCCTCGGTCAAAATTCCCAACAAGCTGCCAATCCCAACCGAACACTGCCAACTTGCTATGAAAAACTACTGGTTGATGAAAGCCGAACCCGCCGAAGCCTCCATCGACGACGTGCTGGCCATGCCCAACGCCACGGTGCCGTGGACGGGCGTGCGCAATTACCAGGCGCGCAACTTCATGCGCGATGCCATGCAGGTGGGTGACGGTGTGCTGTTCTACCACTCCAGCTGCGCAGAGCCGGGCATTGTGGGTCTTGCGCGCGTGGCCTCTGGTGCCTACACCGATCCCACGCAGTTTGACGCCCAGTCACCCTACTTTGACGCGGCCAGCAAAGCGGAGGCACCGCGCTGGATGTTGGTGGACGTGCAAGTGCTACACAAGACGCGCAACTTGACACTGCCTGAGCTGCGCCAGGACCCCGAACTGCAAGCACTGACCGTGCTGAAGAAAGGCAACCGCCTGTCCATCACGCCGGTGGAGGCCCACCACTGGCGTACCATCCTGCTACGGCTGGGGCACGTCGACTCAGTATAAAACTGGCCTCTAGCCCTCGTATTTATTGCGCAAGCAGCTCCTAACTCTATAGCATTTACCATGACCATCGCCACCGACCTGGACCGCCTGGCACTGCAAGAGCAACGCCTGCAATTCGACGCCTTTGACCAGACCACTGCGTGGACGCTCGGCAGCACGCTCAAAGCATTGTGTGAAGCCGCAAGCGTAGCGCTGGCCATTGAAGTGCGTTTGTCCAAAGAAACTGTTTTCTACTACGCCATGCCGGGAACCGGGCCCACCAACGCCGACTGGGCCCGCCGCAAACGCAACACGGTGGAGCTGCTGCACACCAGCTCTTATGCAATGGGGCTCAAGCTGGAGCAGGAAAAGAGCTCACTGGAGGCCAAACAAGGTCTGCCTCTGCGTGACTACGCCACCCACGGAGGCAGCTTTCCCATCCGCGTGCGCGGGGTGGGCGTGGTTGGAGTGGTCACCGTATCAGGCATTCCACAGCGTGAAGACCATGCCATGGTGGTACAGGCGCTGGCCACGCTGTGTGGTGTCCCGCTGGCCGACGTAGCGCTCGACTGAACGCTGCTCAACTACTGTGCCGTCTTGCCAGAAAGACGGCCTCAAACTCCTGCGCCGGAATAGGTTTGGAATAGAAGTAGCCTTGGAGCAAGTCGCAGCCCTGCTGGGTGCAAAACTCAGCCTGGGCTTGGGTCTCCACACCTTCCACCACAATCTGCATATTCAGCGCCTTGGCAAACGCGATGATGGCCACGAAGAGTTTTTCACTCTTGCCGCCCTCGCCTACCGCAGACACAAACCCCTTGTCAATCTTGAGAATGCTGATGGGGAACAGCTTGAGGTGATCCAGGGATGAGTACCCGGTCCCAAAGTCATCCAGTGACATGGCCACGCCTTGGGCGGAAATGTCGGACAGCAGGGACACCGTGGTGTGGGTCACCTCGATCAACATGCTTTCGGTAATCTCCAGCTCAAGGCAGCTCGCTGGCAAACCGTGCTCGGCCAGCGCCGCCATGACGGTGCGGGGCAATTGATCCTGCTTGATCTGCACAGCCGACAAATTGATGGCCAGTGTCAGCTCTGCCAGGTGGGGCGCGTAGCGCTCACGCCAGACCTTGAGCTGTCGGCACCCCTCGCGCAACACCCAAACTCCGATGTCCACAATCAGGCCGGTTTCTTCGGCAATCGGCAAAAAGGCTGCTGGTGATAGCACGCCAAGGCGGGGGTGGTGCCAACGTAGCAGAGCCTCCATGCCGCGCAGACTGCCATCCATGGAACGAATCTGCGGCTGGTAATAAATCTGGAGCTCATCTCTTTCCAATGCACGCTGCAGGTCATTTTTGATAAGCGAGCGAAATTGCACCGCCTCTTGCAGCGACACAGAGTAGAAACGACTTTTGTTGCGCCCATCAAGCTTGGCCTGGTACATGGCCAGGTCGGCATACTTGAGCAGATCGGCTGCGTTGTCAGTCGTGTTGCCCAGCACCGCAATACCGATGCTCGCGGTGATGCTCTGCTCAGTGGAGCCGATGAAGATGGGCTCACGCAAGGTGGCATTGATCCGGTCGGCCAGCACAATGGCCTGCTCGTCATAGTCAAAGCTGGTCATCATCACCACAAACTCATCGCCCCCCAAACGGCACAGCAGGTCCCCATCCCGGGCTATCATCGTCAGGCGTCGCGCCACCTCCACGAGCAGTTGGTCTCCTGCATCGTGGCCTTGGGTGTCATTGATGCTTTTGAAATCGTCCAGGTCCAGCAGCAAGATGGCCAGGCGTCCATCCCGGCGTCGGACACGGGCCAACTGGGTTTCCAAAGAGCGCTCGAAACCACGGCGGTTCATCAGCCCGGTCAGCGCGTCGTGTTCGGACAGGCTGCGCACCTGCTCCAGGCTGTAGCGCAAGCGTTCCTCAATCTGGAAGCGCTGGCGGGCCTGAAGCACCACGCGGGTCAGGTGGCGGCTATTCACCTCGTCTTTGAGCAGGAAGTCTTGCGCCCCCGCCTCCAGACACTCTTCGGCCAAACTCTCGTTCTCGAAGCGGCTGAGCATCACCACCGCCACCCCGTCGTAGGTACCGCCACGCAGGGTGCGCAGCACCTCCAGCCCGTTGTCGTCCGGCAAACGGTAGTCCAGCAGGATGGCGTCGAACTTTTTACTCGCGGCCATTTCCAGCCCCGCAGCAGCCGTTTCTGCATAACTCACATCACAAGGCACCGTGCTTTTGCGCAGCGTGCGCGTGATGGCATGCCGGTCCAGCTCGTCATCATCGATCAGCAGCAGGGAGAGTTCTGCAATCATGAGTAACTTTTTTTCTAGGCGATGAGCTCCACCACACGCCAATAGCCATGCAGCATCTCCATGGCCCGCATCACACCGTCGCCGACCTGGCTTTTGATGATGTACCCAGCGATGTTGTTCTGGTAGGCCATCGCCTTGTCCTCTTCCGCCTTGGACGTGGTCAAAACAAACACCACGGTGCTGGACAACGCCGGGTCTTTGCGGATTTCTGCCAACACCTCCAAACCATTCAAGCGAGGCAGGTTCAGATCCAGCAACACCAGAAATGGGCGCCGCGCCGAAGTGCATTCGCGTACCTTGGACAGGCCCTCCATCCCGTCGCGCGCACGCACAATGGGGTTGCCAATCTTCAGCTTCTTGAGCGCCCGTTCAACGCCCATCACATCCACATCATCGTCGTCCACCAGGAGCAGGGTCACGTCTTTTTCGGGAGTGGCGGCTTGCACAGTATTACTCCTTATTGGGGCTGTGTTGGCCAGGTAAAGCGAAAGGTGCAGCCGGCCTTGCCATCCGACTCCAGTATGACCACACCGCCCACGGTTTCCACCGCCTTTTTAACGATGGCCAGCCCCATACCACTGCCCTCCACTTCGTCTCGGGGCTTCAAGGTCTGGAAAATGGTAAACACACGCCTCTGGTGCTCTGGCGGAATGCCGGGACCATCGTCTTGAACCGAAAACTCATGGCCACCAGGGTACGGGCGGGCCTGTACCCGGATCGTGCCCTGGGGCTTGTCATGGTGTTTGATGGCGTTATTGATCAGGTTGCGCAGCACCAGCTCCAGCGGCACTTTCTGGGTTCGCACCACAGGCATGTCCTCAGCGACTACCAGTGCAATGTTCTTGCGTGACGCGGCCAGTTCAAAGATGTCGCGCACCAGGTTGCCCGTGTTCATCGCGCCAATCGGGTTGTCCGACTGCCCTACGCGCGAGTAGGCCAACAAATCGTCCAGCAACATCTCCATGCGGCTGATGCGGCTGCGCATCAGCCGCAGGTGGTCCCGCGTCTCGCTGTGCAGTGCATCCCCCAGGTCCTCAGCAATCCAGGTGGCCAATTGATCCACTCCACGCAGCGGCGACTTCAGGTCATGCGATGCCACGTAAGCAAAGTTGTTCAGATCATCATTGCTGCGGGTGAGCTGCGCGACCAGGTTGCCCAGCTGCTGTTCCGATTGCTTGCGCGCGGTGATATCCACGATGGCCGACAAAATCTTCACGCCTCCAGAGGTCATGATGGGGTTAAGGCCAATCTCCACCGGGAATTCGCTCCCATCCTTGCGCAGTCCGTACAAATCGCGGCCACTGCCCATTGCGCGAGGGCTCGGGTCCGCAAAATACGAGGCTCGGTGGTGTGGATGTGCCCCCCGAAAGCGGGCGGGCAGCAACACGTCGATCGACTGCCCCAGGAGCTCTGAGCGGCTGTAGCCAAAAATCGCCTCCGCCTGGGTATTGACCATTTCGATTACTCCCGACTTGTCAATCATGACCATACCGTTGGGCGCCATTTCCACCACCTGGCGGAACTGTTCCTCCTGCCGCTTGCGCTCTGACAAATCCACAATCGCCGACACCACCTTCATGCCTTGCGCGGTCTTGATAGGGGTCAGGCCAATCTCGATGGGGAACTCCCCACCGTCCTTGCGGCGGCCAAAGAGGTCGCGGCCAATACCCATCAGGCGGGGGCTCGGTTCGGCCAGAAAGCTGGCCCGGTGGGCGGGGTGTACGCGCCGGAGGCGTTCGGGCAGCAGCACTTCTATCGGTTGGCCCACAAGCTCGGTACGGGCGTAGCCAAAAATGGTCTCGGCTTGCCGATTCACCATCTCAACCAGCCCATCGCTCCCGATCATGACGATGGCATAGGGCGCCATCTCCACGATCTGGCGAAACTGACCTTCCTGCCCTTGCCCCCCCGCGTCGTCCATGCACGTCCTCCGCTTTTCCCCGAAAAGCAATGCAGATACTCTGGGCACGCCGCAGTGCTCTTGGAGGCCTCAGCCCTTGGCAACTTGGCGCAGCGCGTGGGGGTGACTATGGCCGATTCTTGATGTTTGTCAAGGCGCGTAGCGCATCACACGCCGGGCGATCAGGCTCCTAGCGCCGCCGCGCCGAGCGCACACCAGCCAGTTCGCCCACCATTTTGAGCACACGTGCCAGACGACCCGACTCGGCCACCTCGACGGTGAAGGTCATCCAGGCAATGCCTTTGACGGATTGGGTCTGCACGCCGATGACATTCATCTTCTCCTTGGCAAACACCTCGGAAATATCGCGCAACAGGCCCTGGCGATCGATGGCCTCCACCGCCACGTCTACGGGGTACACATTGCTGTCCTTGCCGCTGGGCACACCCCACTCCACCTCGATCAGCCGGTCGCCACTGCGGTTGACCATGTTGCGCAAATTGGAGCAGTCGGCGCGGTGCACGCTGACCCCCTTGCCACGGGTGACAAAGCCGCTGATCAGGTCCGGCGGCGCGGGCTTGCAGCATTTGGCCAGCTGCGTCATGAGTGAGTCGATTCCCACCACCAGCACCCCGCCCTTGCCGCCACCCGCGCGGGGCTTCTTGAGCGGCATGTAGTCGTCTTGCGTTGTGGCAGGCTCAGGCGGACGCAGCAGCATCTCGATGTTGCGCAGCGAGAACTCGTCCTTTCCCACCACCTCGAAAAGTGCGTCCGCATTGTTGAAGCCCAGCTGGCTGGCCAGGTCGTCCAGCTTCACGGCGGTTTTGCCTTCGCGCTGCAGCAGCTTTTCTACCGCTTCGCGGCCCTTGGCCATGGTTTCACCCATAGCCAGCGCATTGAACCAGGCGCGCACCTTGGCGCGCGCGCGGTGACTGGCCAGGTAGCCCAGTTCGGGGTTGAGCCAGTCGCGCGATGGGCCACCTTCCTTGATGGCATTCACTTCGACCGTTTGACCATTTTTCAGCGGTGTGTTCAAGGGCACCATGGCGCCGTCCACCTTGGCACCGCGGCAGCGGTGGCCCAGGTTGGTGTGCACGCTGTACGCAAAATCCACCGCCGTGGCGCCTTGCGGCAGCTCCACAATGGCAGCATCCGGCGTGAGCACATAAATGCGATCTTCAAACATGCCCTGGCCCTCGGGCCCGGTATAGGCACCGGAGAGATCGCGCTCCCAGGCCAGCAACTGGCGCAACACGGCAATCTTGGCGTCGTACTCGCCGGCCGCCGTCACGCTGCCGCCATACCCTTTCGCACCCGCTTCCTTGTAGGCCCAGTGGGCGGCCACGCCGTGCTCGGCGTGGTCATGCATCGCCTGAGTGCGAATCTGCACCTCAATCGGCTGACCGCCAGCATCGCGCACCACCGTGTGCAAGGACTGGTAACCGTTGGGCTTGGGGCGTGCAATATAGTCATCGAACTCTTCGGTGACTGGCACAAAGTGGCTGTGTACCCAGCTCAAGGCGGCGTAGCAATCGGGCACGCTGGGCACCACGATGCGTAGCGCCCGAATGTCATACACCTGGTCAAACCCCAGCGATTTGCCGCGCATCTTCTTGACGATGCTGTAAATGTGCTTGGGCCGACCTTGCACCGTCGCCGCGATGCCCTGGCCCGCCAGCTCGTCGGCCAGCTGCTGGCGCAGACGTTCTACCGAGGCTTCGCGCTCCGCGCGTTTCTCGTCCAGCAATTTGGCCACCTGTTTGTAGGTGTCGGGCTCCAGAAAGCGGAAGGACAGGTCCTCCATCTCCCACTTGACCTCCCAAATGCCCAAGCGGTTGGCCAGAGGCGCAAAGACCTGCAGTGCCTCACTGGCCAGCCCCGGTGGCACGGGTAGCTTGGTAGCGGCAAAGTGGCGCAGTGTTTGCAAACGTGAGGCCAGGCGCAGCATGACGACACGCAGATCCTTGCTAAAGGCCAGCAGCATCTTGCGCACACTCTCGGTCTGGGCGGCCGCCGTCTGCGCCATAGGGGCGGCGCTGCCCCCTTGCTGGCTGTGGGTCAGGCGCGCCATGCGCTGCAGGCGCACCAGTTTGGTGGTTTCCAGTGCCAGGTCGGCAAAGTTGTCGCCGAAGGCTTTGGCAATGACCTCGTGCGGCTTGTTCAGGTGGTCGCAGGCATAGACCAGGTAGCTCGCGGCTTGCATGGCCTCAGAGCCGCCGATGGTGTGCAAGATCGAGGCCACGGCGTCGGCGTGCTGCAAGACGTTCTCGCCAGTGTCCAGAGTCTGGGTGGCCAGCAGCGGTTCGGCAAAGGCGCGCGCACGCGCCAAAGCATCTACCTGCTCGGGCAGGCTATCGGCGGTGGCCGCAATGACCTGCGGGGTGGCCGAGGCACTGTGCTCGGCGTACAAACTTTTCATGCAAGGCTCACATCATCCGGGGACCTTACCCCAGCAAAAAAGAAACCACCGCGTCGACCTGGTCCGCCGCGATGAGGGTGGGGGCATGGCCCACACCAGCAAATTCAACCAGGCGGGACTTGGGGCCGCGCTGGGTCATGGCCTGCGCGGTGGCAGGCGATAGCAAATCGGAGTTGGCACCGCGCAGCAGCAGGATCTGGGCCGTCAGGCTGTCGAACAACTGCCAGAGTTGGGCCTCGCCTTGCGCCGCAATCTCCTGCGTGACCGCGCCAAAGGGCACGGCAATGGCAGGATCGTAGTGCAAGGCCACTCGGCCGTTGGGCGTGGGCTTGACCATATGGCGCGATAAATCAAGCCACTGGGCTGGTGTATGCGGGCCAAAGCTCTGCGAAATGGCCCACATCGCGTCTGCCGCCTGCTGCAGGGAATCGAATGTCTGGGCCTTGCCCAGGTAAGTACCAATCCGCGCCAACGCCTCCCACTGGATGACCGGGCCCACATCGTTGAGGACCAGGCGGCGAACGCTGACGCCCACCGCCTGCGCATGTACGCACACGGCCATGCCAATGAGGCCACCCATGCTGGTACCCACCCAGTCCAGAGTGGCGGGCTTGAGCTGGGCCAGCATCGCCAGCATGTCTGCCGCATAGGTGGGGAGTTGGTAGCCCTGCGGGTCCTTGAGCCAGTCGCTCTGGCCGCGGCCCACCACATCTGGGCAAACCACGCGCAGTGGATGTGGGCTGCGCGCCAGCAGGGCTTGGGCCAGCACATCAAAGTCGCGTCCTTGGCGCGAGAGGCCATGGGCACAGACAATCGTGTGGGCGGCATCCGCAATCCCCCACTGCCAATACGCCATGCGGTGCCCCCCCTGCGCATCAGCACAGGGTACGTAGTTCAGCGTAGGGTCAGCCATGGTGCAATCAGTGGTTTGATAATGACCACATCCTAATGGAAACCCCTCTATTACTTTGGAAGGACGCAGCAATGTTGAAAGGTAAAACCGCCATCGTTACCGGATCCACCAGCGGCATCGGTTTGGGCATTGCCAAGGCACTGGCTGCCCAAGGCGCCAATATCGTGCTCAACGGCTTTGGTGACGTGGACAGCCCCAAAGCCGAGGTCGCTGCGCTGGGTGCCCAAGTGGGCTACCACGGTGCCGACATGAGCAAGCCCGCCGACATCGAAGCCATGGTTCAGTACGCCAACACCACCTTCGGGGGCGTGGACATTCTGGTGAACAACGCGGGCATCCAGCATGTGGCCCGCGTGGAAAACTTCCCGGTGGAGAAGTGGGACGCCGTTATCGCCATAAACCTCTCCAGCGCCTTCCACGCTACGCGGCTGGTGCTGCCCGGCATGCAGGCCAAGAACTGGGGCCGCATCATCAACGTAGCCTCGGTCCACGGCTTGGTGGGTTCGGCCGAAAAATCGGCTTATGTGGCCGCCAAGCATGGCATCGTGGGCCTGACCAAAGTGACGGCGCTGGAAAACGCCACCAGTGGTGTGACCTGCAATGCCATCTGTCCCGGCTGGGTGCTGACACCGCTGGTGCAGAAGCAAGTGGATGCCAAAGCTTCCGCCCAAGGCATCAGCAATGCCGACGCCACCAAGCAGCTGCTGGGGGAGAAAGAACCCTCTCTGCAGTTCACCACGCCTGAAGAGCTGGGCGGACTGGCCGTCTTTTTCTGCTCGCCCGCTGGCAACAATGTGCGCGGTGTGGCCTGGAACATGGACGGCGGCTGGACCGCTCAGTAAGAGGCATTTAGGCCCTTAGACCTCGTGGATACTGCGCGAACAGCTCCTGATTCAATAGCAACTACACGGCGGACTTGAGACTGGCATGGGCCGGCTGGCGGCTGGCCCACCAGCTCATGGCCATGGAGGCCAGCAAGCCTGCCAACGCAAACCAGTGCAGTGAGCCCATGCCGCCGTGGGCAATCAACCAGCCACCGCTGCCCGCCCCCAAGGCTTGGCCCGCATACATGGCTGAGCTGTTGAGCGCAATCGAGCCCGAAGCAAGCGCCGGCGCAATGCCCACCAGCCGCGCCTGCTGGGCCGAATTTGACGAAAAACACCCCAGCGCCCAGGGGATCAGCACCAGCGCCACCAGCACCAGATTGCTCCCCAGCGGCCACAGCAACAAGCTCAGCGCCATGGCTCCCACGCCCCACATCACGGCGCGTGGCGCCCCCAGACGGTCAATACGGCGCGATATCAGGATGTTGCCCAATAAACCAAAGGCGCCAAACCAGGCAAACAACAGGCTCAACTCCACCGGGGTGGTAGCCAGCATGGCCTTGAAGTACGGTGCGAAATAGGAGAACAGCACAAACTGCCCGGCCGAGTACAGCAGTGTGACCGCGACACACAGCATCAGCGCAGGCGAGCGCAAGGCCTCAGCCCAGGCGGCCCGCGACATCGCGGGCGGCTTGATGCCATCGGGCATGGCACGCCACACCCACACCGCGCTGACCGCCCCCAGAACCGCCACCGCCGCAAAGGCCGCCCGCCAGTCCAGGGTGCCGCCCAAAAAAGCCCCCAGCGGCAGGCCCAGCACCGAGGCGACGGACCACCCCAGAAACACAAAGCTGATTGCGCGCCCACGCTGCTCAGGCGGCACCAGCAGGCCCACACAGGCGGCCGCTTGGGGCGTAAAAATGGCGGGCGCCAGCACCGTGAAGATGCGCACGACCAGCAGCGAGGCAAAGCTGGGCATCAATGCGCTCAACCCCAAAAACACCGCGTACCAGCACAGAGTCAGCGCGAGCAGGCGCCGCCGGTCCCAGCCGGCAACTACGCTGGCCAACACCGGTGCGCCCAGGCACATGACCGCCGCGGCTGCTGCAATCAACTGCCCGGCAGTGGCTACCGAAATGTGCAAGGATGCGCTGATCTCATTGAGTGTGCCCGGCACCACCATAACCCCGGTACCAATGACAAAGTTGCCAAACAACAGAGGCCAGAGAACACGTGGCAAAGGGGCCAGTGCTGGGGCGGTGGTGGATTCGGGGGGGGCGGGCATCGTCATTGGGGGATAGCGCTGTGGGCCCCGCATTCTCGCAGTCCCGGGCAGTTGGCGCCTGTCATGGGGCGGACAGCCTCATCAGCGCCTACTTGCAAGCAAAATTAGCCGCAGAACCCCAAGGAATATGCGCAAGAAGCTATGAATTCAATAGCAAGGCAGGCAACACAAACTAACTGGACTGCTTGAAGGCCATCACGGCCTGGTTGCGCAGCGTGCGCAGCAGGGCCAGCTCTTTCTCGTCCAGTTCCAAAGAGCCGTGACGCACCTTGTCGGCGTAGATCAGGCCAAACGGCGCGTTTTTAATCTGCAACGGCAGCAGCAAAAAGGTGGGCGCATTCAGGCTGTGCGCATACCAGGCAGGCAGGCGCTGCACGATTCGGGGCTCAGTGGCGTCGGTGATCATGGTGTCCGCGCCCTTGAGGCACACCACGCCAAACAGATCGGGCGTAGCCGCCTTGAGGTGGGTCTTGAAACCTTTGACGTGGGCCTCCACCCCCTCGCCCAAGCCAAAGCGACCGGACATCATTTCCGTCTTGGGATCACGCATACAGAAAATGATGCGGTCAAACTCCAGCGCACGGTACATGGTTTCCAGAATCATGCGCAACACGTCGGTCAGCTTGAAGTCCTCCACCATCGCATTGGTGATGTCCTGAATGCCGGCAGCCAAGGTTTCCGCCACCTGACCGGCCCGGGAGATGGGCGCGTCGGCACTGTCCAATGGAGCCGACTGGGTCGCCTGCAGTTCAAAGCGCCCCAGGTTGCCGTCGGTATCGGCTTGCAGGGCTGCAGGTCGGCTGCTCAACGCGTCGGGCATGCGCAGCAGCTTGGCTGCCGCCGAGCCGGGGCTCACCCGGATTTCCATGGCAGCGGCCAAGTCAATCAGCTTTTGCCGGGCCTTGATGGTCGCGGCCTGCACCTGTTTGCCACTGGTGCCCATGGCCTGGGCGTATTTTTTCGTGATCAGGGCAATGCGCGCATCCACGTCCTTGGGGTCACTCTTGAGCAGGACATCGGCGATCTCATTGGACGCCAGGGCAATCCAGCGGATACGTTCACCGGCGTCCGTGGGGGCCTGTGAGGGCGGCGCCCCAGTGGGTTTGTTCATACAGCGCTGAATACCCGCAGGCAGCCCCCACGCTTTGGCAATCCCCAAGCCCAAATCTTCATAACTCATGCCCAGCACGCTGGTGGACGCCGCACGTTCCGTCATGGGCTCGCGCGCCGATTGCACCAAGGTGCGCACACGCGTGGCCTCTTCGGGAAAATAAAACTGCGCCAGCAGCCGCCCCAGGTTCTGGAACATGGCACCGATAAAGGCCTCTTCACTGTCCTTGAGGACCGGGCACAGCTCGCCGCCAATGGATCCCGCCATCAGCGAGCGCAAAAACTCTTCTTTGAGCTGGCCCGCATGGGCCTTGTCCTGCATGTGCTCCAGCAGCACCAGGCTCAGCGCCATATTGCGAATGCCATTGAAGCCCACCAGATTCACCGCGCGCGAGACCGTGCTGATGTTGCCCCCACGGGCGTAATGCGCACTGTTGACCAAGCGCAGCAGCTTGTTGGTCAGCGCCACGTCCTTCAGGATTTCGTTGGTGACACTGCCCACGCTCTCCGTCTCGGAGCTTGCCATGCTCTGAATGCGGCCTACGGAATCTGACAGCGCCGGAAAATCGCTTTTGTGGCGCATGCGGCGCAGCAAGAACTCCAGCGTGCTGTTGTTCACCCCACCGCCCTCGCCCGCCCCGTCGCCCTGCAGGGACTTGCTCCACAGCTCCAGCTCACTCTGAAAGGCCCGCGCACTCACAAACCGCTGCCTGGCATCCTTGGCCAGAGCCCGCTGCACGATGGCACGTAATCGGTCATCCACCCCGGCGGGCAGTACCTTTGGCAATTCCAACTGCTCATGCAGCGTGCGGTAGATGGCGCGGTGCGGGTCCGACTCCATGAGCAGGGGTCGCCCCATCAGCAACTCCGCCAGCACCAGACCGGCGGAAAAAATGTCCATGGCAGGTACAGGCGCCTCGCCATTGGCAGCCTCTGGCGACAGATAACCCACGGTACCTGCGGTGTCTGCGGCCGGAGCTTGGTTCTGGCTGTCGCGGATGCGGGCCGCAATGCCAAAGTCCATCACCCGGGCACGGCCCGCTGAATCCACCACCACATTGGAAGGCTTGAGATCGCGGTGCACCACACCAGCAGCATGGGCTACCGCGATGGCGTCCAGCACATCCATCATCAGCGCCACGGCTTCAGGCGCAGGCAAGGCACCACGCTGCTGCAGATGCCGGTCCAAGGTGCTGCCGGGGATGTACTCAAACACCAGATAAGGCTGGCGGCCATGCACATCAGCCTCGTACACCGGCACGATGTTGGGATGGGTCACGCGACTGGCATTGCGGGCCTCTTGCAGCCACTGGGCCACCGCCCTGTCGTCAGAGCCCGCTGCGGGGCGCATGACCTTGATCGCCACATCCCGCTCCATGCGCGGGTCAAACGCCAGCCACACGGTGGACTGCCCGCCTTGCCCCAGCACGCTGCGTAGCTCAAACCGTCCTAGCGTGGTGCCTGCCTCAGCGACAGGAGGGCGGCTGTTGGCAAAGGGAACGGGATCAGGCATGTCGCGGGCTCAGTGGGTGGTGCGTCAGTCGCAAAAGCTAAGCCCAAGTATGGCACCGAGCCGCCCGCCTTGCCCGCAAAAAAGCAGCTGGTTTTCCCTCACGCCGCAGCAGCGTCTGGCGGGGACTTGCGCCCCCCGTTGGTCCGGACAAAAGCTACAAATTCGGGCAATGGAAGGGGTTTGCTGAACAGGTAACCCTGAAAAATATGGCAGCCGTGCGTTACCAAAAAATCCCGCTGCCCCGGCGTTTCCACCCCCTCGGCCACCACGGCAAAGCCCAAACTCTTGCCCAGGGTTATGATGGTCTGGGCGATCGCCGCGTCATTGGGATCGCTCAGCACATCGCGCACAAAGGACTGGTCGATCTTGAGCTGGTCCAGCGGCAACTTTTTCAGGTACGTCAGGGAGGAATACCCCGTACCAAAATCGTCCAGCGAGCAGACCACGCCCAGCGCGCGCAAGGATTCCATCTTGTGCACGATGTCATCCATGTCTTCCACCAGCATGCTCTCGGTCAGCTCCAGCTTGAGGCGTTGCGGATTGGCCCCGGTACGCTCCAGCACCGCCTGCACCTGACCCACAAAATCGCTTTGGCGAAACTGCCGTGCGCTCACATTGACCGACAGGCTGAGATGCGCCAACTCCGGCACCTGCGACCAGGTCACGAGCTGGGTGCAGGCATGGCGTAACACCCAGGCACCCAGCGGCAAAATCAGGCCCGTTTGCTCGGCCATGTCAATAAACTCGCCGGGAGCCACCAAACCCATCTTGGGGTGGCGCCAGCGCAGCAAGGCCTCTGCGCCCAACACTTCCCCCTCGTGGGTCAGCTGTGGCTGGCAAAGCAGGAAGAACTCATCCCGCACGATGCCCTTGCGCATCTCAACCTCCAGCGCACTGGATTCGGCAACCTCGGTCACCATGATGTGCACCAATGCGTACAAACCCAACATGGCCAGAGCTGTATTGACCCAGGTGCCCGTAATGCGCACCTCATGCGGAATCAGGTACTGCGTCTGCAAGCCCCAAGTCGTGCTGCTCAGCGCAACATAGGAGACAAACAAGAGCCCCACCACACTGTGCCGCATCCAGGCCGCTTCATCGCGCAGCACCAGCATGGCCGAAAGCGCCAGTACCAGAATGAAGTGGTGAGTGGAGCGCGGCACTTGCGCATCGGGAATGTCAAACACCAGCCCAAAGGCACAGATGGAGGAGTACACCGTGGCCAGCATGACAAAAAACGCCATCCGCGTACGGCGCTGCTGGGTCAGCCAGGCCACAACAACACCCAGCACAGCCATGGTGACCTCCACCACCACAATGATCCAGGCCCCACGGGCGAAAAAGAACGCGGCCCATCCCACGCCGATACCCATCATCAACACCGCCGCCACCCACAGCATCATGCGCACCCGGCGCTGGTGCAGCTGGCCCGGTGGCGACAGGACTTCGTTCATGCCGGCTCCCCTTGCACTTGCGATGCCAGAACATAGACCGCGAAAGCGTCCACCGACAATGGCCGGCTGAACAGGTAGCCTTGGTAAGCCTGGCAACCGCTATCCAGCAAAAAATCACGCTGTTCAACAGTTTCCACGCCTTCGGCAATCACCGCCAGACCCAAACTGCGCCCCAACGCCACAATCGTCTTGGCGATCACGGCGTCGTTGGGGTCACTGAGCACATCGCGCACAAAAGATTGGTCAATCTTGAGTTGGTCCAGTGGCAGACGCTTGAGATAGGTCAGTGAGGAGTAGCCCGTGCCAAAGTCATCCAGCGAGAAGCCCACACCGCGCTCCCGCAAGGCCGACATTTTGGCAATCACCTCTTCCACGTTGTCCACCAGCAGGCTCTCTGTCAACTCCAGTTTCAGGCGCCGCGGGTTGGCACCGGTGTAGTCCAGCAGCGCCAGCATGTGTTCCGCAAAATCTTGTTGGCGGAACTGGCGGGAGCTGACATTCACCGCCAGGCTCAGCTGGGCGGTGGCGGAGTCCTGGGCCCAACTCACCAACTGGGCACACGCGGTCTCCAGCACCCAACTGCCTAGCATGACGATCTGTCCACTTTCCTCCGCTACAGGAATGAAGTCAGCCGGGGACACCATGCCACGCGTCGGATGCTTCCAGCGCAGCAATGCCTCGGCCCCCAGCACCCGCCCCTGCGCGTCCACTTGGGGCTGGTAGTGGAGTTCGAACTGGCCGAAGAGCAGGCCCTGGCGGATGTCGGCCTCCAGCTCTGCCCGCCGGGTCACGGCAGCCTGCATGAGCGGGTCATAAAAACGCAGGCTATTGCGGCCGGCATTTTTGGCCTGGTACATCGCGAGGTCGGCCTGCTTGAGCAGTTCATCCAGTGCGACATCGTGCCCGCTGAACAACGTAAGCCCGATGCTGGGGGTGCTGTGAAACTCATGACCGGCCAGGCGGTAGGGTACGTTGAGGGCAGCTATGATTTTTTCGCCAACTTGGGTTGCTTGCCCGGCTGCGACTGTGCGCTGGGCATCCAGCCCCTCGAGCATCACCACATACTCATCACCACCGAGACGAGCCACCGTATCTTCCTCACGCACCGCGTCCATCAGGCGGTGCGCCACTTGCTGCAACAGCAGATCACCCTTGTCATGGCCGAGTGTGTCATTCAGGGTCTTGAAGTGGTCCAAATCAATAAACAATAGCGCCCCGCATGCCCCGCTGCGGGCACTGCTTGCCAATGCATACTGAAGGCGGTCCATCAACATGCGGCGGTTGGGCAGTCCGGTCAGGGGGTCGTAAAACGCCAATTGCCGAATCTGGTCTTCGGCGGCCTTGCGCTGGGTGATGTCGATAAAGGTCGCCACGTAGTGGGTAACCCGGCCATCATCATCCGCCACCGACGAGATATGCATTTGCTGGGGGTAGATTTCACCGTTCTTGCGGCGGTTCCAGATCTCCCCCTCCCAGTGGCCCTGCTGCTCCAGCGTCTGGTTCAGTGCGTCGTAAAACGCGTTGTCATGCCAGCCAGAGCTGAACATGCTGGGGGTCTTGCCGATCACCTCGTGGTCTTCATAGCCCGAAATCCGGGTAAACGCCTGGTTGACGCGCAGAATGCTACGGCGCGCATTGGTCACCATCATGCCCTCTTGCGCCTCGAAGGCGGTGGCTGCCACGCGCAGCTCTGCTTCGGTGCGGCGGCGCTCGGCCAGATCCATGTCGAATCGGAAGAACTCCGCCACAGCCCCTTGGGCGTAGACCGCGGCATGGCTGGAGTACACCGGAACCTCCTGCCCGTTTTTGTGCATCAGCGTAAGCTCCTGCGACACAAAAGCATCGGGGCTGGCCTGCATGTCGCGCAGTACATCCTGGAAATCACGGCGCAGTGTGTGTGGCACGACCAGCGTGAACAAATTGCGGCCCACTGCCTCTTCGGCCGTATAGCCATAGAGGCGCTCGGACGCAGTGTTCCAGTAAGTGATGGTGCCGTCCGGCGTGTAGCCCTGCACGGACACGGCACCCACGTTTTGCAGCAGGCTGCGAAAGCGCTTTTCGGACGCCAGCAAGGCAGCTTCCGCCTCGCTGCGCTCGGTCACATCGCGAGCCAACAAGACCAGGCAGCGCGGCTGCCCCGGCACAGCCTTAAGCGCATGGGCCCGGCCTTCAAAACGGCGCACCCCTTGCTTGGACTGCAAATTGAACTCAAAAGTCTGGGTGGTTTCCAAGGCCAAAGTCCGCTGCAAATGCGTCAACAATGGATCAGCGTCTTCAGGGGGGAGTACCTCATGCAAGCGCTTCCCGAGCACATTTTGGCCCCTGCCACCGCGCAGCCGTGCTGCGTCCGACAAAACTTCAACAAAGGTGCCATGTGCATCCAGCACATACAAGAGATCGGGAATCGCCCCAATCGTGGCACGCAGGCGCTCCTCTTGGCTACCCAGCGCATCTTCAGTCGCCATACGGGCCTGCACATCTTTGAGGATGAGCCCCATCAGCACGGTCGCCGGGGAAAACACCAGCAACATTGGCAAGGCAACGGTTTGTAAAACCGCAGCCCCTACTGCACCCGGCAGCCAGGTAAACAGGTAGATCTCGACCAGGTGCACCAGCACCCCGAACAGCAGCAACTGCCACCAACCCAGCCCCACCCAAGCACGGCGGTACATAAAGTGGTAGGCCAGACCCAGCCCATAACATGACAGTGCTACGGCAACCCCGACGGGGGCCCCTGCCCCGCCCAGGTGCCAGCGATAGGCGGCTGCAATAGCGGTAGCCAAGCTGCCGACCCAAGGCCCACCAAACAGGCTGGCCATGCTCAAGACGACAGAGCGTGCGTCAAAAATGACCCCAGGAGCGATCTGCAGTGGCATCAGCATGCCAACCACACAGATACCGCCAAACAGCAGCCCCCCCACGCCCTGGCTGAGCCAAGGGTGCTGGCGCAAGGCACGCACGCTGTAGCTGTACAGCTGGCTCAAGGCCAGCAACAGCGCCACGCCCTTTGCAAGCTCTAAGAGCAAGGGAAACTCCAGCCACCTGGAACGCTAAAGCACGCCAAACGCCCTCCCCGCAAGTGTTGTTGCGAACATTATGGCGCGCAGCTGCGCGTTTGCGGGAGGTTTTGCAAGCCCGCGGTGCCTCACCCCGCAGGGCTGCGCTGGGGGAACGAATCAGCGGCGGGATTGGTCGCGCAGCTGGCGCCGCAATTCAGCCCGCTCGGTGGGGCTCAGCTGGCGCCCTGGGGCCTTCTCGGCTTCGGCAGGCGTTGTCTCTTGTTGCGGCACCAAAGCTTGGCGCAACGCAGCGCGCCGTTGGTCATTGCTTTGTCCTGCTTCCGCCCCCCGGATCAGGGCATCCCGCCCCGGTGCAGGTGTTGGGGCTGCCCGGCCATCGGCCGGCCCCGCCAAGCCCATCACGGGACAGGCGGCTAACACGAGGGATAGAAGGAGGGGGCGCATGGTAGAAAAACGCTAGGGATCACTGGGATGGCGACATTGTTGGAGCAAGGGACTGTCCGGGGGCTTGCTTATTTGTAACATAGTGTCAAAGTGGGGCTTGGCGCGGGCAAGGGCGGGCCTGCGCAACGCAAAATCTCGCCTGTTACAAATTTCGAGTAAGCCATGCAAGCCAACGCAAACCGTCCCAACAAGATTCTGGTGGTTGATGATGATGCCCGCATCCGTGACCTGCTGCGCCGCTACCTGACGCAGGAAGGTTTTGATGTGCTGCTGGCGGAAGATGGCAAGTCGCTTACCCGCATCATGCTGCGTGAGACTGCCGACCTGATCGTACTGGACCTGATGATGCCTGGGGAAGACGGCCTCTCGATTTGCCGCCGCCTGCGTGCCGCCAACGACGTGACCCCCATCATCATGCTCACCGCCAAGGGAGAAGACATCGACCGTATCGTGGGCCTGGAAGTGGGAGCCGATGACTATCTGGGCAAACCCTTCAACCCACGCGAGCTGTTGGCCCGCATCCACGCCGTGCTGCGCCGCCGCCCTGTGACCGAAGTTCCGGGGGCCCCTTCCAGCGAGAACGAGGTGGTCAAGTTTGGCACCTTTGTATTTGACTTGGGCGCCCGTACCCTGACCAAAGCCGGCCAGGAATTGACTTTGACCACCGGTGAATTCGCCATGCTCAAAGCGCTGGTACGCCATCCCCGCATTCCTCTCTCGCGCGAAAAACTGGCCCAGCTCTCGCGGGGGCGCGAGTTTGAACCCTTTGACCGCAGCCTGGACGTACAAGTCTCCCGCCTGCGCAAGCTGGTTGAAAGCGATGCCACCACCCCCCGCTTCATCCAGACCGTGTGGGGCGTGGGTTATGTGTTTGTGCCTGACGACGCGGCCTGACGCCGGGCAGAGCCGCAGTGGCAAAAACCGAGCAAGCAGACTTTGATGCCAGCACCCCCGCGGTGCTGGCCGATGGAGAAACCCCCAAAGGGCGCTGGCGCTTTGCGCGTCTGAGCCTGTTTTGGCGCACTTTTTTCCTGCTCGCCATCCTGCTGCTGGGCAGCATCCTGGCCTGGCTGCAGACCTTGCGCTCATTGGAATTTGAGCCTCGCGCCCTGCAAACAGCGCAGCAACTGGCCTCCCAGGTCAACCTGAGCCGCGCTGCACTCATCCATGCCGATGGCATTGCCCGCATTTCCCTCATCAAGACCATGAAGGATGAAGAAGGCCTGCGCATCGTGCCACGCGAGCCCTCAGACCGCTTCTCCCTGCTGGACAGCGATGCCCTGAGCCGCCGCGTGGCGGTAGACATGGTCGAGCGGCTGGGCAAGGGTACCGTCGTGGCCAATATGGTCAACGACCAGCCAGGGCTGTGGGTCAGCTTTGTGATTGATGGTGACGAGTACTGGCTGCAAACCGACCAGAACCGGGTCTCGATGGCCGGGGGCGCCACCTGGATGATCTGGCTGTTTGTCGCCGCCGCGCTGTCCCTGGCCGGGGCAGCGCTGATTGCGGGCCTGATCAACCGCCCACTCAAAGACCTGTCGTTTGCGGCCAGCCGGGTTCGCGAAGGCAACTTCAGCGCCAGCCAGCTCGATGAACATGTCAACACCAGCGAAATCCGCGAGGTCAACATCGGTTTCAACCGCATGGCTCAGAAGCTGGCCAAGGTGGAACAAGACCGGGCCGTCATGTTGGCTGGCATCTCGCACGACCTGCGCACCCCGCTAGCCCGCTTGCGACTGGAGACCGAAATGAGCGTGGCCGAGGAAAGTGCGCGGGCCTATATGGTGGCCGACATCAACCAGCTCGACGCCATCATTGACAAGTTTCTGGACTACGCACGGCCCGATCGCGTGGCGCTGGCGCCTGTGGTGCTGGGCGATGTGGTCGATGCCTGTGTCTACTCCCTGCAAAAATTGCCGGACGTGCGCATCAAGATCGACATGCAGGATGACCTGCTGGTGCTGGCCGACGAAGTGGAACTGGGCCGGGTGCTGTCCAACCTGCTGGAAAACGCCAGGCGCTACGGCAAATCGGTACACACCGGCGTGGCCATGATCGACATTGCCGCCATTGCCCGTGACAAGTGGGTGCTGATCAAGGTGCGCGACCACGGCATTGGGGTGGGCGAGGAGCAACTGCACCAGCTCACCCAGCCCTTTTACCGCGGTGAGGCCGCGCGCACAGCCGCCAACGGCGCCGGCCTGGGACTGGCCATTGTGGACAAAACCATCCAGCGCATGGGCGGTGTGTTCAAGCTGGCCAACTCGACCTCGGGCGGCCTGACCGCCCAGATCCGGCTCCAGCGCGCTACGCGGCTTTAAACAGCAGCACCACGGCGCGTGCTTCCATGGCCCGGCCTTCGCCGACCGGCCCCATTTTTTCGGCGGTTTTGGCTTTCACATTGACCTGTTCCACCGCCACTCCCAGCACGGCGGCAATGCGTTCCCGCATGGGCACGATGTAGGGTGCCAGCTTGGGTGCCTGAGCAATGATGGTGCTGTCCACATTGCCAATGGCGTAACCCAGGGCACGAATGTCGGCCGCCACCTTGGCCAGCAGCAGCGCCGAATCTGCGCCTAGGTACTGGGCATCCGTGTCGGGAAAGTGCTTGCCAATATCACCCAAGGCCGCAGCACCCAAGAGGGCATCGGTGATGGCGTGCAACAAGGCGTCGGCATCCGAATGGCCCAGCAGGCCTTTGGTGTGGGGGATGTCGATACCACCCAAGATCAGCTTGCGGCCTTCGACCAGCTGGTGGGTGTCCCAGCCTTCTCCGATACGAATCGTCATGCTTGTCCTTCAATTTCCATCAAAATATGCCTCCAACCCCTGTGCGATCTGCGCGAACAGCTATCAAAACCATAGTGATCTGATACCCCTGGCTGGCAAAATGACAACCGGCGTCTAGGCCTTCCTAGCCGCCAGCACCGCCTGCGCCAAGGCGAAGTCTTGCGGGTAGGTGACCTTGAAGTTTTGGGCGCTGCCCTCCACCAGCCGAGGCTGCAGGCCCACAAACTCCATGGCACTGGACTCGTCGGTCACAGCATCCCCGGCCGCCTGCAAGGCCTGCTGCAAAGCCGCCAGACGGAACATCTGGGGGGTCTGGGCCAGCCATTTGTCACTGCGGTCCACTGTCCGGGATACGCGGTCGCCATCGGCCTGCTTCAAAGTGTCGGGTAGCTTGAGTGCCAGCAGGCCGCCCACAGGGTCATCCAGACAGGCTTCGATCAATCCGTCGATCTGCGCCGGGGTGACCAGGCAGCGCGCTGCGTCGTGCACCAACACCCAGTCATCGGCCTGCGCGCCCCGCTGCAGCAGAGCATGCAAGCCGTTGACCACGGTCTGGGCCCTGGTGGCCCCGCCACATGCAGCGACCATCACGTCCGCATCCTGCCTGTCAAAAAAAGTGTCACCGGCAGACACCACCACCAGCGTGCCAGCCAAACGGCGCACACCCTGCAATGCAGCGAGCGTGTGCAACACCATGGGCTGCCCTGCCACGGGCGCGTACTGCTTGGGGCCCGCCGCCTGCGCGCGCGCGCCACTGCCGGCACACGGCACCAGCGCCCACAGGCGAGAATGGGATGCCCCGGGGGCGCAAAGAGTTTGGGAGGGTGAGCCGTTCATAAGGGTGGGCCATTCTAAAATCGATCCCATCCATGGATTTACCTAAACTTACCTCGGGCAAGCGCTTCACCCTGCCCCGCCCCGCCGGCTCGGCCGACGCCCTGCTCCTGGCCCGCTTGGGCGAACGCGAAAAGGCCACCGGCCGCCCCATGACGGTGGTCACGGCCAACGCCGCCGATGCCCAGCGCCTGCTGGAAGAGATCGCGTTTTTTGCCCCCACGCTGCGCTGCGCCCTGTTTCCCGACTGGGAAACCCTGCCCTACGACACCTTTTCGCCCCACCAGGACCTGATCAGCGAGCGCTTGGCCACCCTGTGGCGCATTAGCCAGCGCGACAAGGAAACCGGGGCCGACGTCGTGATCGTGCCCGCCACTACCGCGCTGTACCGCCTGGCGCCGCCCAGCTTTTTGGCCGGCTACACCTTCGAATTCAAGGTCAAGCAGAAGCTGGACGAGGCCAAGCTCAAGAGCCAGCTCACCTTGGCGGGCTACAGCCATGTGACGCAGGTGGTCAGCCCCGGTGAATACGCGGTGCGCGGCGGGCTCATCGACCTCTTCCCCATGGGCAGCCCGGTGCCCTACCGTGTGGACCTGTTTGACGACGAGATCGACAGCATCCGCACCTTCGACCCCGACAGCCAGCGCAGCCTCTACCCGGTGCCGGAGGTGCGCCTCTTGCCCGGCCGCGAGTTCCCCATGGACGACGAGGCGCGCGCCAAGTTCCGCAGCCGCTGGCGTGAACTGCTGGATGGCGACCCGACCAAGAGCCGCATCTACAAGGACATCGGCAACGGTGTAGCCACCGCGGGTATCGAGTACTACCTGCCGCTGTTCTTTGAAGAGACCGCCACGGTGTTTGACTACGTGGGTGCAGACGCCACCGTAGTGCTGCATGGCGATCTGGAGCCCGCCTTCCAGCGCTTCTGGCAAGACACCAAAGACCGCTACCGCCTAGTGCAAGGGGACCCCGATCGCCCCGCGCTGCCGCCAGAGTCGCTGTTCCTGGGCACCGAGCAGTTTTATGCCCGCGCCAATGCGCACGCGCAACTGGCCATTCGCGCGGCGGGCGAAGGCGACGCCTTTGTGGAGTTTTCCGGCCTGCCTGCGCTGTCGGTAGAGCGCGGCACCGAGGACCCGCTGGCACGCCTGAAGACCCACGCCCGCAACACCCAGCACCGCATCCTGGTGCTGGCCGAGAGCGATGGCCGGCGCGAGAGCCTGCTGGACTTTGTGCGCGCCAGCGGCATCTCGCCGCCCGCGTTTGACTCGCTGCAGGAGTTTCTGGCCAGCGACGAAAAATACGGCATTGCCACGGCTGGCCTGACGGTGGGCTTCAGCTGGCTGGAGATGGGCATCGATCTCATCACCGAGACCGAGCTGTTTGCCACCGGGCCCACCACGCGCCGGCGCAAGAAGCAGGAGCAGGTTAGCGATGTGGAGGCCTTGATCAAGGACCTCTCTGAACTCAACATCGGCGACCCCGTAGTGCACAGCGCCCACGGCATCGGCCGCTACCGCGGCCTGATGCACATGGACATGGGCAACAAGAACGCCGCCGGTGAACCCGAGTTGCAGGAGTTTTTGCACCTGGAATATGCTGACAAGGCGACCCTCTATGTGCCGGTGAGCCAGCTGCAACTGATCAGCCGCTACACCGGCGTAAGTGCCGACGAGGCCCCGCTGCACCGTCTGGGCAGCGGCCAGTGGGAGAAAGCCAAGCGCAAGGCTGCGGAGCAAGTGCGTGACAGCGCGGCCGAGCTGCTCAATATCTACGCACGCCGTGCCGCGCGCGAGGGACATGCCTTCCGCTACAGCCCTGGTGACTACGAGCAGTTCGCCAACGACTTTGGTTTCGAGGAAACGGCGGACCAAAAGGCCGCCATCCATTGCGTCATCCAGGACATGATTTCCCCCCGCCCCATGGACCGGCTGGTCTGCGGCGATGTGGGCTTTGGCAAGACCGAAGTCGCCCTGCGCGCGGCCTTTGTGGCGGTGACAGGCGGCAAGCAAGTGGCCTTTTTGGCACCCACCACGCTGCTGGCCGAGCAGCACTACCAAACCTTGGTGGACCGTTTCAGCAAGTGGCCGGTCAAGATAGCCGAGATGAGCCGCTTCCGCAGTGCCAAGGAAATCACCGCCGCCATGAAAGGTGTGGCCGACGGCACCGTGGACATTGTGGTGGGCACACACAAGCTGTTGAGCCAGGACACCAAGTTCGCCAACCTGGGCCTGCTCATCATCGACGAGGAGCACCGCTTTGGCGTACGCCACAAGGAGCAGATGAAGGCCCTGCGCGCCGAGGTGGACGTGCTCACGCTCACCGCTACGCCCATCCCACGCACTTTGGGCATGGCGCTGGAAGGCCTGCGCGACCTCAGCGTGATTGCCACCGCACCACAGCGCCGCTTGGCCATCAAGACCTTTGTACGTTCCGAGGGTAATGGCGTGATCCGCGAAGCCGTGCTGCGCGAACTCAAGCGAGGCGGCCAGGTCTACTTTCTGCACAACGAGGTGGAAACCATCGAAAATCGGCGCCAGAAGCTCGAAGAGCTGCTGCCCGAGGCCCGCATTGCTGTGGCCCACGGCCAGATGCCCGAGCGCCAGCTGGAAGCCGTGATGCGCGACTTTGTGGCCCAGCGCTTCAACCTGCTGCTGTGCTCCACCATTATTGAGACCGGCATCGATGTGCCCAGTGCCAACACCATCGTGATGAGCCGTGCCGACAAGTTTGGCCTGGCCCAGCTGCACCAGTTGCGCGGGCGCGTGGGCCGCAGCCACCACCAAGCCTATGCCTATTTGATGGTGCCCGACATTGAAGGCCTGACCAAGCAGGCCCAGCAGCGGCTGGATGCGATCCAGCAGATGGAGGAACTGGGCAGCGGCTTCTATCTGGCCATGCACGACCTGGAGATCCGCGGCGCGGGCGAGGTACTGGGCGAGAACCAGAGCGGCAACATGCTGGAAGTGGGCTTCCAGCTCTACAACGAGATGTTGAGCGAGGCGGTACGCTGCCTCAAGAACGGCCAGGAGCCGGACCTCTTAAGCCCGCTCAACGTCACCACCGAAATCAACCTGCACGCCCCCGCCCTGCTGCCGGACGACTACTGCGGCGATGTGCACCTGCGCCTATCCTTCTACAAGAAGTTGGCCACCGCCAAGACCACCGACCAGGTGGACGGGCTGCTGGAGGAAATCGTCGACCGCTTCGGCAAGCTGCCGGCCCAGGCGCAGACGCTGATTGACGTGCACCGCTTGCGCGTGATCGCCAAGCCCTATGGCGTGGTGAAGGTAGACGCCGCACCCGGTGTGATCACCATCACCTTCAAGAAAGACCCGCCAATTGACCCGATGAAAATCATCGCGCTGATCCAGAAAAACAAGCACATCAAGCTGGCAGGCAACGAGAAGCTGCGTATTGAGCGCGAGCTGCTGGAGGTGAAGGACCGGGCGCAGATGGTGCGCGACATTCTGAAGAACCTGGGCCAGCCGCTGGCCGCAACACCTGCCTAGTTCCGCATAAAATTGGCCTCTAGACCACGTAGATATTGCGCAAGCAGCTCCTGAAATAATAGCAAAATTCATGTCCAGCACCGAACTCGCCCCCGGCCTCGTGGTCCAGAACCTTCCTGCAGCGCTGAAGCTCTCCGACTACAAGCTCATCGCCTTCGACATGGACTCGACGTTGATCAACATCGAGTGCATCGACGAAATTGCCGATGCTGTGGGCCGCAAGGCCGAGGTGGCTGCCATCACCGAGGCCGCCATGCGCGGCGAGATCACCGATTTCAAGGACAGCCTGCGCCGCCGGGTGGCGCTGCTCAAAGGCGTCACGGTGGCGGACTTGGAGTCTGTCAAACAGACACGCCTGCAACTCAACCCCGGCGCCGCCGCACTGGTGGCCGCCTGCAAGCAGGCGGGGCTCAAGGTGCTGCTGGTCAGCGGTGGCTTTACCTACTTTGCCGAGCACGTGCGTGGGCTGCTGGGCATCGACTACACCCGCTCCAATGTGCTGGAGATTGCCTCCGGCCCGAACTGCGGCGTACTCACCGGCGGGCTGGTGCAGCAAAGCTGGGGCGACATCTGCGACGGAGCCGAGAAACGCCGCACCCTGCTGGAAGTGGCCTCGCTGCTGGGCATTGAAGCCGCCCAGTGCATCGCCGTAGGTGACGGCGCCAACGACCTGCCCATGATGGGCGCCGCCGGCCTCTCGGTGGCTTTTCGTGCCAAACCCGCTGTGCGCGCCCAGGCCCAGGTGGCCATCAACGAAGGCGGGCTGGACCGCCTGCTCGAGGTTCTGCAGTAAGCCCCGGCAGCCACGCCGCTCAGACCCGGTGCACCACCGCCTGGCCCGGCTCCACGGCAAATGCAGCGAGGGTTTGTACGCCAGAATCGGCCCGCGTGACATCGTCCACCGCCCGCAGGGCAACGCTCAGGCCCTTGGGCGTGAACTCCGCCACGCCATACCCTCGGCGTTCACGGTCGGCAAACACAAAGTGCGGGTTCTCTGCCAAGGTGTCGGGCAAACCATCATTGGTGCCTCCGCGTGAGGTAATGCTGGTGCCACAAAACTCCACGCCCACGGCCTTGCTCTGGGGCCGCGCGTAGTCGGCCTTCACGTGACCTACCCAGTTGGAATGCACATCACCCCCCAAAAACACCGGGTTGCTGACGCGGTGGTGCTGCAGCGCGTCGGTCAGACGCGTGCGGGCGGCGGCGTAGCCGTCCCAGCCATCGTTGGACACACTGAGCCCATCGCCGGGCTTGAAATCCCGCTGGCCAACTACAGTTTGCTGGCCCAGCACCGTCCATTGCCCGCCGCCTGCGGCCAAGGACTGCTCTAGCCAACGCTCTTGTGCAGCGCCCAACAGCGTGCGACGTGGGTCGGCCAGGGCGGCGCAACTGGCAGGGTTGACCGTGCTGGAACCCGGACCGCCGCCTTTGGTGCAGGCGTGGGGGTCGCGGTACTGGCGGTTGTCCAGCAGGTGCAAAGTGGCCAAGCTGCCAAAGGACACGCGGTCATACAGGCGCAATTCGCGGTTGGCACCCCACACGCCGTTCAACGCCCGCCCCAACGCCGAAGCACGCAATGGCATGTGTTCGTAGTACGCCTGGTAGGCGGCCGTACGGCGGGCGGCAAAGTCAATGCCCTCGGGCCCTCGACTGCCTTGCATGCTGCTGGCATAGTCGTTTTGCACCTCGTGGTCGTCCCAGGTCAGCAGCCAGGGGCAGGCCGCGTGCATGCCTTGCAGGTGCGGGTCGCTTTTGTAGAGGGCGTAGCGGGCGCGGTAGTCGTCCAGCGTGAGGGTGGCCGCGGCGGATACCGGGCGCACCGCCTTGCTGCTGCCACCGTATTCATAGATGTAGTCGCCCAGAAACATCACCGCATCCAGCGGCTCGGCCTGCATGTGGCGGTAGGCGCTGTAGTGGCCATGCTCCCAGTGCTGGCACGATGCATAGGCCAAACGCAACTTTTGGGCGGCAGCGCCCGGTGCCGGGAAGGTGCGCGTGCGGCCCACCGTGCTGACAGCCGCACCGACCATAAAGCGGTAGTGGTACCACCGGTCAGGCTCCAGACCCTGCACCTCCACGTGCACCGAATGCCCCAACGCGGGCAGTGCTTGGGCTCGACCCGACTGCACCAGACGCTGGAATTGGTCATCATGGGCCAGCTCCCAGCGCACGGTGACAGGTTCAAGCCAGGGTGCCTGTTCCGTGACCAGCCGGGTCCACAACACCACAGCGTCATGGGTAGGCGACCCGCTGGCCACGCCCAGAGCAAACGGGTTGCTGTCCACTTTGATGCGACTCCAGACGCTGCGCGGCAGCCACAGGGAGCTGGCGCTTGCAAGGGCCCAGCCCAAGAGCTGCCGGCGGTCGGCCATGGGGGCTTCGCTCAACCCTGCGCAGCGATCTGGCGCAGCGCCTGCTCAAACACCTCAGGCGGCTGGCCGCCTGAAATCAGATGGCGGTCGTTGATGACCACTGCGGGCACCGAGTGGATGCCTTGGTCCAGGTAGAACTGTTCCTGCTCACGCACCTCATCGGCGTAGTCGTTGGACGCCAGCACACGCTGCGCCTCATCCACATCGAGGTCGGCAGCCCGCACTGCGCGCAACAGTACCTCGTGGTTGCTGGGGTCTTCGCCGTGGGTGAAGTACGCCGCAAACAACGCTTTCTTGAGTGCCAGTTGCTGGCCCGAAGTCTCTGCCCAATGGAGCAGGCGGTGTGCGTCGAAGGTGTTGTAGATGCGGCCCCGTTTGTCCATGTTGAAGGTAAAGCCCAGGGCCTCCCCACGCTGGCGGATGTTTTCACGCGCTGCGGCGGCTTGCTCGGGGGTGGAGCCGTACTTTTTGTGCAGGTGTTCGGTGATGTCCTCACCCTCAGGGACCATCGTGGGGTTCAACTCAAAGGGCTGGAAATGGATGTCCGCCTGGACCTCGCCCTCCAGCCGCTGCAAGGCGGTTTGCAAGCTTTGCAGCCCAATGGCACACCAAGGGCAAGAGACATCGGAGACAAAGTCGATTTTTAGAGTGGAGTACATCAAAATTCTTTCCATGGGCGGACAGTTTCCGCAGCGGGCACCATTATGCTTAGGGTTATCCATGACTGTGGGTTTTGGGACTTTGCCCCCAGGCCCTTGAGCGATTCCCTCGACGTCCGTGCCCGCGATCCATTTTTTGGTGGCCGACAGCAGCCCCGCCATCCAGACCTTTTTACGACAGCTCCTTGAAGGATATGGCTTTGAGCCGTCCTGGATCAAAACCACCAGTACCCCCCACGCAGCACTGGAGTTGGCTGCCGAACACCAACCGCATTTGCTGCTGACGGATTGCTACTCCAAAGAATCCGTCAATGGTCTTGCCTTGTTCCAATCCCTGCGGATGCTGAACGCACAGTGCCAATTCGCACTGATGAGTGCCCACATGAGCCCGACCCTGGAAGAACAGGCCCAGCGCGCGGGGGCACTCTTTCATTTGGCCAAACCCTTTGCCGCGACCGATATCAAAGCAGCCGTGGCCAAGGCCCTGGAGCAGATGGCGGCAGTACACCCCCAGGTGGCACACAAACTCAAGCCCAGCTCGTCGCGCCTGACGCTGCCTCCCCTGCCCAAATTCAAGGCGGGGGACGCCGTGCTTTACCAAGGGCGGTACGAGACCGTGAAGGATGTGATTTTTCGCCAGGGTGAGCTGGTGGTGCACCTGCAGGGCACGCCAGGCATGGTGCCCGCCACCAAACTCACCAAACTTTAGCCGGAATGCGCCTGGCGCGCACGCCAAGCTTGGTAGTCTGCCCATAGGGGGCGCCAGACCAGCGCCATCAGGATCAGGGCCAGTGGGACGGTGGTGCTGTAGCCCACCCATTTAAAGCCCATGGCCCCTACCAGCGCACCGCCAAAAAAACAGGCCACCATCCGTAGCTGCACGCGCAGGCGCTCGCGATTGGCGCGCACCGGGGTTTCCGTGTGGCCGTTGATGTAGACCAGCTTGCCCAGCTCAATGCCCAAGTCCGTCACCAGCCCGGTCAGGTGGGTGGTGCGGATCTCGGCCTTGGAAATTTTGGTGACCACCGCGTTTTGCAGGCCCATCAGGAAGCACAGCAATACGATGGTGAGCGGCTCGAAAAACCAGAACTTGGCTTCCGCCGCCGAGCCAAACACCCCAAAACACAGCAGAAGAATCGCCTCCAGCAGCAGCGGCCGGCCAAAGGCGCTGCGCAGCTTGCGTAGCAGGCTCCAGTTCACCATCCAGGCGGTGGTCATGGCGCCGGCCAAAAAGGACCCCAGCGAACACAACCCCACCAGCACCAAGGACCATTGCCCGAGCACCAGATAGTCGGCCACCGAAGACACCACACCCGTCATGTGTGAGGTGTAGGTTCCTACCGCCAGAAAACCGCCCGCATTCGTCGCCCCGGCTACAAAGGCCAAGGCCGAGCCCAGCCCCAAGTTGGCCTGGGAAGAGCGTTCCAGGTCGGTCCAGCTCACGCGCGACGCGGTTTAGAGGGCCTGGCCCAGGCGGCCGATGCCTTCTTCGATCTTGGCCACATCCGCTGTGGCAAAGCTCAGGCGCAAGGTGCTTTGGTCGGGGTCGTGCGCATAGAACGGCGCGCCTGGCACAAAAGCCACCAGCTTGTCGATGGCACGTTTGGCAAACGCGCTGGCATTCGCCTCCTTGCCGTTCGCCCCCGTCAGGCGCGCCCAGAAAAACATGCCGCCCTGGGGTTGGTCAAAGGCAATTGCATCGCCCAGCTCGCGCTGCAGGCATTGGGCCATCACGCGGGCGCGCTCGGCGTAGGTGGCACGCACGGCTTTCAGGGCCGTGGGCAGGCGGTTCAGCGTAAGGTAGTGGGCGGCGGTGGCCTGGGTGAGGTTGCTGGTGTGGGCGTCGCTGAACTGTTTGCACATGGTGGCGCGGCCCAGCAAGGCGGCGGGCGCAATCAGCCAGCCCACGCGCAGCCCCGGGCTCAGCACCTTGCTGAAGCTGCCGCAATGCGCCAGCCAGTCGCGGCTGCCGGGCACACTGTCGCTCAAGGCCAGCAGGCTGGGTGGTGGCGCTTGGTCAAAAAACAGCTCGCCATAGGGGTCGTCCTCCACCACCAGCGTTTGGGTACGCACGGCGATTTCCAGAATGCGCTTGCGCCGCTCCAGGCTCAACATGGCGCCGCTGGGGTTGCCAAAGGTGGGAATCAGGTAGACCAGCTTGGGTTTGTGCTCGGCAATCAGCGCTTCTAGCTTGTCTACGTCCACGCCGTTGGCGTCGATGGGCGCGCCAATGACCTGGGCACCATAGAGGCGGAAGCACTGGATGGTGGCCAAAAAGGTGGGCGCCTCCATGATGACCTTGTCGCCAGGCGAGATCATGGTCTTGCCGATCAGGTCCAGCGCCTGCTGGCTGCCGGTAGTGACGATGAGGCCGTCAGGGGCCACGGTGGCCCCTTTGCTGGCCATGTGGGTGCTGATGCCTTCGCGCAAGGGCTGGTAGCCCTCGGTCGCGCCGTACTGCAGCACCGGACCGGGGTTGTTTTTGAGCACGGCCTCGGTGGACTCGCGGATACCCTCCACATCAAACAGCGCAGGATCGGGAAAACCACCCGCAAAACTGATGATGCCGGGCTTGCCCAGCAGCTTGAACAGCTCGCGGATGGCAGAGGTTTCTACGTTGTTGAGGCGATCGGCAAATTGCATGGACGGGTCTTTCGTCGGACAGAAGCGTGAAATTTAGTCGCGGGCAGGGCCCTAAAGCGGGCCCCGGCGCGCTGCGCATGGGGTAAATTGTCACCGATTGGTGTTGCAATCTTTTTTGGGGGGAATCCATGGTCAACCTTGAGTCTTTCTTCGCAAGCGTCAAATTGCCATCGATGTCGGAGGTCGCCCACGCACTGATTCAAACCCTGAGCGATGACGACACCTCCGTGCCCCAGGTGCGCGACCTGATTGCCAAGGATCCCGCGCTGTCGGCCAAGCTGCTGCGTCTGGCCAACAGCGCCCAATTCGGCCTGCCACGTGGTGTGGGCACACTGGACGATGCGATCACCATGGTGGGCATGTCCAAAGTGCGCACTCTGGCGCTGGGCGCCTGCCTGAGCGAATCCTTCCCCAACCTGCCTGATCTGGACCGCAAGGAATTCTGGCGCTCCAGCATGGCCTGCGCTGGATATGCCCAGTGGTTGGCCAACCGCCTGGGCATTGACGGGCAACTGGCCTGGCTCACCGGCATGATGCTGCGCCTGGGCGAACTGCTGATTGCCCAGGCCGACCCGGCCACCCTGCGCGAAATTGAAAAACTGCCCCACCTGCCCGGTGTGCGCTGGCAGCGCGAGCAGCGTCTGATCGGCTTCACCGAAGGCCAGATCACCGCCGAACTGGCACGCCGCTGGAACTTCCCCATGCAAATGGTGCAGGCACTGCAGCGCTCAGCCGACCCGATTACCGAGCAGGCCTTCTCACGCCTGGGCGCCGTGATGCACCTGGCCGGCCTGCTGGCCGAGACCGAAAACGCCGGCCCCGACACGGTAGACAGCCTGCCCGCCGAAGTGATTGCCGCACTGGGGCTGGATGCCGACTGGCTGCGCACCCGCTTCCCCGATACCAGCACCTTCCTGGATGTGACCACCTAGTGAAACCGGCCGCCATTGAAACTTTTTTTGCCACCCTGCGGGCGGCCAACCCCCATCCGCAGACCGAACTGGAGTACAGCTCGGTCTTCGAGTTGCTCGCCGCCGTGCTGCTCTCGGCCCAAGCCACCGATGTTGGTGTGAACAAGGCCACGCGACGCCTGTTTGCGGTGGCCAATACCCCGCAAAAAATCCTGGCCCTGGGCCTGGAGGGCCTGGAGCAGCACATCAAGACCATAGGTCTGTACCACAGCAAGGCCAAACACCTGATGCAAACCTGCAAGATGCTGGTGGACCAGCACGCGGGGCAGGTGCCACGCACCCGCGAGGCCCTGGAAGCCCTGCCCGGCGTGGGCCGCAAAACCGCCAATGTGGTGCTCAACGTGGCCTTTGGCGAGCCCACCATGGCGGTGGACACGCACCTCTTCCGTCTGGGCAACCGCACCGGCTTGGCACCTGGCACAACGCCGCTGGAGGTCGAAAAGAAACTGCTCCAGCGCATTCCGGCACCCTACCTCGTAGATGCCCACCACTGGCTGATCCTGCATGGTCGCTATGTCTGCCAGGCGCGCAAGCCGCTGTGCTGGCAATGTAGCGTGTCCACCAGTTGTAGCTATACACTCAAGACACCCGCTCCTACCCGGTAAGCCCCGCACCATGCCCGACATCAGCACCTTCATCCAAACGGTCAAGCTGCCGGTCATGCCGGAAGTGGCACACGCACTGATCCGCACCCTGAACGACGAAGACGCCGATGTGGTGACCGTGCGCGACGTGATTGCCAAGGACCCCGCCCTCACCGCCACTTTGCTGCGCATGGCCAACAGCGCGCTGTTTGGCCTGTCCCGATCAGTCACCACCTTGGACAGCGCCGTCAGTGTGGTGGGCATGTCGCAAATCCGGGCCCGCGCTCTGGGCATTTGCATGGCCCAGGTGTTTGCGCTGCCGCCCGGCGTTAATCGGTTGGAGTTCTGGCGCTACAGCATGGTCTGTGCCGGGTATGCCAAATTTCTGGCCGCCGAGGTACACATCGATGAGCAACAGGCTTGGCTCACCGCCATGATGCTGCGCCTAGGCGAGCTGATGATTGCGCAGCACCGGCCCCAATTGCTGGAAGCGATTGAAAAACTGCCCTCCGCAGCTGGCGAGCGCTGGCAACGCGAGCGGTCCCTGGTGGGCTTTGATGAGGGCCAGATCACAGCGGAAGTCGCCAGACGCTGGGACTTTCCGGAAGACGTGGTGCAGGCTCTGGGCCACGCTGCGGACACCCTGGCTGCGGCCCAGGCCTCCAAGCTCTGTGCCGTGGTGCATCTGGCGGCGTGGCTGGCAGACCAGGCGGGCAACCACGACACTGTGCGACAGGCTGTGCGGCAGCTGCCCCAGGCAACACGGGACGCCCTGCGGCTGGATACCGAGGCCTTGCTGACACGAATTCCTGACCCGGAGACCTTCAGCGACGTCTCCACCCTGCTGGCCTGAGGCCCCGAAAGCCGCCACGCCACGGTGTTGAAGATTGGCATGAACACCCTGCGCTGTCCCCTCCTCTTTCTTGGCTTGGCCCTGTCCGCGGGCGTGGCCTTGTCCACAGAAACGGGAAAACCGCCTGCGGGCCCGCTGCGCCTGTGTTTCGAAAGTGCCACCATCCAGCCCTGGCGCACGGAGGACGGCAAAGGCCTCAATATCGAGCTGCTGCAACTGGTGAGCCACCAGCTCAACCAGCCGTTCGTCTACCTGGCACTGCCATGGAAACGCTGCCTGGCCAGTCTGCAAGCCAACGAGGTGGATGGCGCCTTTGCGGCCAGCTTTAGCACCGAGCGGCTGGAAATCGGCGCCTACCCCGGGGGCAAAGTGGCCGACCCCACCAAACGCATGCACACCGACCGCTATGTGCTGCTCAAACGTAAAGGCACTGCCGTGCAGTGGGATGGTAAACACATCAGCCACCTGGACGGAGCCGTGGGTGTGCAGCTGGGCTACTCGATTGGTGCGCAGCTGCGTAGCTGGGGAGTCCCGGTGGACGAAGGCAACCAGGGGGCTCTGGCGTTGGCACGCCGCCTGATAGTGGGCCGTGTGGGCGCTGTTGCCATGGGCGGCAGCGATGCCACCATGCTCATGGCCCAACCCGAGATCGCCAGCCAGCTCGAAGAGCTACCGCTGCCCCTGACGGAAAAGCCGTACTACCTGATGCTGTCCCACCAGCTGCTGGCCACCCAGCCCGAGCTGGCCCAGCGCATCTGGAAAACGCTGGAAACCGTGCGCAACAGCACTGCCTACAAAAAGCAGGAGCGCCAGGCCATGGAGCAAATGCCAGACTGAGCCCGACACGGGGCCAGCGCTCAGGGCCGCACCCGCATCCACTGGCCAAAGGCTGGTGCGTCCTGCGGCCACTGGTCGGCCCGCAGCACACTGCGCACACCTTGGGCCAACAGCGTCACGGCCCGCGCCACCCCGGCATGGGTGATCCAAACCTGCACCTGGCCCGCCGCTCGCGCACGCTGGCAGTCATCCCAGACCTGTTCCACCCGGGCCATAAATTCAGCCACCGACTCCTGCCCGCCAAAGCGGTGGGCCCAGAAGTTGTCTGTCCAGGCTTCCATCGCGTCCTTGTCGATATCGGCCCAAGCCACGCCCTCGTACACGCCAAAATGCATTTCCACCAGCCGCGGCTCTGGTTTAAAGGTCAAATCGGGCCTTAGTCCTCGTAGATATTGCGCGAGCAGCTCACATCTTTGTAGCACCGACACATGCACCACAGCGCCTTGCGGCAGCACCCGGGCCAGTGCCTGTGCTGCCGTTTGGGTCGCCTCGGGGTCGGCCGGCAGGTCTAGTGCGCCATAACAAATGCCGGGTGCCACCCGCGGCTGCGCATGGCGCACCACCCACAGTGTCATGCGAGGCCACCGCGCGTCGCCGCACCCCAGGCCAGCGCCAGGCCCAGGTAAAAGGCCAGTTCGCAGACCTGCTGGGTGGCGCCCAAACAGTCACCCGTAAACCCCTGCAGCCGCCGCGCAAACCAGCGCAACATACCCAGCCAGGCCAGCCCACTGGCCAGCACCCCGGCGCCCAACCACAGGACCAAGCCTTGCACAGCGGGAAAATTCGCTACCAAAACCATAGCTGCTTGCGCAGCAAGCACGAGGGCTAGCGCCCCAAAACACCAAAAAACTGCTGCCCACAAGCTGCCCAGGCTGATCTGGTCGGCCAGCGGTTTGGACTTGGAGCCGGCCGCATCGCCCACATGCGGCAGCAGGCGGATGGTGAGCAGCGGCCAGAAGCGCGAGACCACATGCCCCGCGAACAGCGCCACACACAAAACCGCACCGTGCAACGAACCCAAGAGCGCCAGCAAACCCACCTTGGCCAGCAGCGCCAGCACCACGGCAATCGCGCCAAAGGCCCCCACGCGGGAGTCCTTCATGATCTCCAGCGCCCGCTCGCGGCTCTGCGTTCCGCCCAGGCCATCGGCCACATCGGCCAAGCCATCCTCATGGAAAGCGCCCGTGATCAGCACACTGAGCACCGTACCCAGCACGGCGGCCACCAGCGGCGCAAACGGGCTGGCTGGCAGCAGCGCCAGCAACAGCCAGGTGAACAGCGCCACCACGCCCCCCACCAGAACACCTACACCGGGCAAATGCGCTGCGCTGGCACGCAGCATGGCTGGGCTAAAGCCCACCCAATCCGCCAGCCGGCCGGTCACCGGAATGCGGGTGAAGAATTGCAGCGACAGCAGGTAATGGCGGACGAATCGGGCCATGGCAGCGTCAGTGCGCAGCCGCAGGAGCGGTGCTTTTCTCGGACACGCCCGCCGAGGCAAAGCTGGCCATGTCGCGCAGGATGGTGCAGGCCGACTGCAGCAGCGGCCAGGCCAGCGCCGCGCCGGATCCTTCGCCCAGGCGCAAGCCCAGGTCCAGCAGGCCTTGCTGTCCTAGGTGCTGCAGCATGAACTCGTGGCCGCGCTCGCCCGAGCGGTGGGCGAACACACAGCGCTGCAACACCAGCGGCTGCAGCGCATGCGCCACCACGACGGCGCTGGTGGCAATGAAGCCGTCCACCACAATGACACGCCGCTCGTGCGCCGCCTGCAGCACGGCACCCACCATGGTCGCAATCTCAAAACCGCCCAAGGCGGCCAGCGCATCCAGCGGCGCGGTGGCATCCGCATGGCGGGCCAACACCGCACGCAGCACCTCGGTCTTGCGCTGCACGGCCGGTGCATCCAGTCCGGTGCCAGCGCCGGTACATACCGCAATGTCCAAGCCGGACAGGCGTGCCAGCAATAGCGACGCGGCCGACGTATTGCCAATACCCATCTCACCGAGCAACAGTGCATTGCCGGGCAGGCCTTTCACCAGCTCCACACCGTGCTGCAGCGCCGCCTCGCATTGGGCCGCGGTCATGGCAGGTTGGACCGACGAATCCGCCGTACCTCGCTCCGCCCCTGGTGCCTTGCGCACTTGCAGGCCGGGCCGCGTTACGCCTTCGGGCAGGCCCGCCAGAAAGTCGCGCTTCACGCCGCAGTCCACCACCGTGAGCGCAATGCCGTTTTGCTTGGCCAGCACGCTCACCGCCGCGCCTCCCGCCAGAAAGTTCTCCACCATCTGCCAGGTCACATCGCTCGGAAAGGCCGAAATGCCGCGCGCTGTGAGTCCATGATCCCCGGCAAACACCACCATCTGCGGCTGGTCCAGCACCGGTGCAGTGCTGCCCAAAATCTGGCCGATCTTCAGCGCCACGTCTTCCAGGCGGCCCAGCGAGCCCAAGGGTTTGGTCTTGTTGTTCAGCGTGTGTTGCAGTGCGTCGGTGAGCGATGCGTCGGCGATATCGACCAGGTGTGGCAAAGAAAAAGTCATGGTGTGTCCTCGGTAAAAAGAAAAGTTATCGCAACAAGCCCTGCAGCACGCCGGGCGCAAAGTTCTCGGCAACGAAATCGGCCAGGCCGTCAAACACGGTCTCCAGCGTAGGCACAGTGCCGCCCAGTTGCGCGCCAAACAGGGCTTGCAACACCGCAGCGTCTTCAAACATGCCGTGCAAGTACAGGCCCAGCACATTGCCCTGCGGATTAGTCCAGCCCAGGTCGTCCGGCAACACGGCGATAGGCGCATTGCCAGCCGCCGCCATAGCCGCATGCGGCGCGGTCTGGCCGTGATGAATCTCGTAACCTGTCACAGATACACCAGCCAAAGCGGCCCAAGGAGAAGCTTCAGGACGAAGTGCGGGCACACCCGGATCCACGCCGATGGGGGGGAGGCCGGGGGCCGATTTCTGCGCGTTTGGCAGTATGAGGTCCGCGGCCTGCCCCCCGTCGGCGTGCGAGCGAAATGAAGAAAGAAATGCAGTCGAGGTATGCCGCACCGTCTTGTCCTGCGCAAACACCGTCACCAACGGCAACAAGCCCAGCCCCGGCGCATTACCGTCAATGCCGTGTGCATCAATCAGCGCCTCGCCCAGCATCTGCAGCCCGCCGCAAATACCCAGCACCGCCCCACCCTGACCCGCATGCTTGGCAATCGCCGCATCCAGCCCCTGCGAACGCAACCAAGCCAAGTCGCCACTGGTGTGCTTGGAGCCCGGCAAGATCACCCAATCCGTCGCTTTGAGCCCCGCCAGTTCAGACGGCGAACGCACCCACTGCAGCTTGAGCCCTGGAATATTCTTGAGCGGCTGAAACTCGTCCAGATTGCTGATGCGCGGGTAGGCAATGACGGCCACCGTCAGGCGCACCGCCCCCTTGGCCACACTGCGGTCGTCAAACACGCCGTCTTCCTCGGGCAAGCCGTGCTGCCACCACATAGGGAGCGTGGCCACTGTTGGCACGCCGGTCAGGTCTTGCAGCATCTGCGGCGCGGGAGCCAAGAGCGCGGCGTCGCCACGGAACTTGTTGAGCACAAAACCCTTGATGAACGGCCGCTGGTCCTCGGGCAACAGCGCCCAGGTGCCATAGAGGTGGGCAAAGGCGCCGCCCCGGTCAATGTCGGTCACCAGCAAACAGGCCGCATCGCCATGCTGGGCCACACGCATGTTGACGATGTCGCTGGCCGCCAGGTTGATCTCTGCCGGTGAACCGGCACCCTCGATCACCACCACATCGTTCTCCGCGCGCAAGGCATCCAGCGCCGCCGCAATCTGCGGCCAGACCTTGAGGCTGCGGCCGCGCCAGGGCATGGCACTCAGCTCCAGGTTCACCTGCCCCATCAACACCACCTGGCTGTGCGTGTCTCGCTCGGGCTTGAGCAGCAGCGGGTTCATGCGCACATCGGGCACCACATTCGCGGCCAGCGCCTGGAAGTACTGCGCGGCCCCGATCTCACCCTGTCCGCTCGCGGAAGCCACCACCCGGGCGTTGTTGCTCATGTTCTGCGCCTTGAACGGGGCGACTCTCAGCCCTTGGCGCGCGTAGTAGCGGCACAGCGCCGTGGTGAGCCAGCTTTTGCCGGCGCCGCTGGTGGTTCCGAGCACCATGATGCATTTCGCGGTCATGTAGAAACTTTCACAGTCAATGCGCCGGCTAGCGCGTCTTGCGCCTGCGGCGGCAACACGCCCAGCCGCACCCAGCCAGGCAGGCCAAACGAGGTGGCGTCGCGCAGCTTGATGCCCTGCGCGCGCAGCGTCGTGCATAGCGCCACGGCGTCGGCACCCGCTGGGGGGCAGGCGCAGAAAAACGGGGTGTCGCTGGGCTGCACGGTCCAGCCAGCCGCTAGCAGCATGGCCATCTGGCGCTGCTTCCAGTCGGCCAGGGTGTGCAGGCTGGCCTGCAGCCAAGCCTGGGTGTCTGGCTGTGTCCACGCCATCAGCAAGGCAGCCCCATGCGCGCCCAGCACCCAGGAGGACGCCAAAGATTCGAGCTGTTGCACCGCTGCCTCGGCCCCCAAGGGCGCAATGGCAAAAGCGGCCCGCACGCCGGTCAGTCCCATGGCCTTGTTGGGCGAGTACAGCTGCCAAAGTTGCTGGCGCTGCGCCGCGTCCAACGTGGGCTGGCCCGACAGGCGCAGCGGTGCGTAGGCGCAGTCCAGCACCACCATGCCATGGGTGGCGCCAAGTGCTGGGCGATGCGCCTGGCCCAGCGGGCTGGACGGCTCGCAGGCCCAGACCAGATCGGCCTGCGCGCTCGCTTCCACGGCGTGGAGTCCCCAGGCTTGCGCGGCGTAGGCGTAGTCGCCATAGGCGTGGGTGGGCAGGCCCACCGTGCGGGCGCCTTGCTGCCGCGCCCAGGCGGTGATGCGAAAGATGAACTCGCTGGCACTACCGGCCAACACGATGCGCAAGACCTCCACACTATGGAAAGCGGCGAGCGCTGTGCGCAATGCGGTGTAGCTGGCGTCGGGATAACGCGTGGCGTCGGCGGCCTGCACGGCGGCCAGGGCCTGCGGGCATGGGCCACAGGCATTGCTGTTAGTAGAAAAGTCCCACTGCGGGGCGCCCAACGCGTCGGGCCCGCCGTGGATGCGCGGTGCAGCACTCATGCCGGCCTCCCAAACGCTATCAAAAGCATAGCTGCTTGCGCAATGACCACGAGGGCTAGCAGTGATTTTGATGCATAAACCAACGCCCTCGCCGTGTCCACAGCGAGGGCTGCACGGCCCTGCGGGTTGAGCACATAGACGCCCGGTTTGCGCAGCGACACGTCCAGGTTCAGCGCCATGGCGGCCATGGGCCAGCCGCTGTTGGGCGACGGGGTCTGGCGCGCCTGGCCAGGCAGTTGCCGCGCCAGACGCATGCCACGCACACCAGCCGCCAGCAACAGCAGCGCCGCCGTGATGCGTGCGGGCACCCAGCTCAGCCCATCATCCACCCGCGCCGCCCACTTGCCGGCCCAGGCCCAGTTCTGCCCCTTGTAGACGCCGGGGTAGCCCCACATGGCATCGGCCGTATTGGCAAAGCGGTACAGCGCCGAGCCGGGCAGGCCCAGCAGCACGAACCAGAAAATGGGGGCGACCACCGAGTCATTGAGGTTCTCGGCCAGCGTTTCAATCGCGCTTTCGCGCACCTGCGTGTCAGTCAGTTGGGCCACATCGCGGCTCACCAGCCATCGCAGGCGCTCGCGGCCAGCGTCCAGCGATTCACCAAGCGCCGCCTCCACCGCCAGCACTTCACGCTTCAACATGGCCCAAGCCAACATGGGCTTGAGCAGCAGGCCCAGCGCCAACCCTTCAGCCCACCAAGGCAGTGTATCCATGGCCGATTGCAGCGCCCAGGCCGCTCCTGAAACCATAGCTGCTCCCGCACACCAGACGACGGCTGCAAGCCAAAAAGCCTTCAAGTCCCGCAACTCGGGCTGCTGCTGCGTGTGGCGCTGCACCCAAGTGCCCGTAGCGCTCAGGTAGTTGCCCATCCACACCACGGGATGCAGGCGCAGGCGCGGCTCGCCCCACCAGCGATCGACCAGCAGCGCCATTGGCAAAGCTACTGCGATGGTCAGCGCGGGCAGCAGCAATGTCATGCCGCTTCCTGGCCCACGGGGGGCAACCGAGCAAGAATGCCACTGCGTAGCCGCTCAGGGCGTGCGTTGCGGGCCAAGTTGCCATCGGGGCTTTGGTGGTGGAGTTGCGCACAGGCAATGACCTGGGCTGCTGTCTCTGCATCCCCCGCCAGATCGCCAAAGTAGTAAGTGAACTTACCCTGCGCCTGCAGGGTGACCGTGCAGGCTCGGCCACAACCACTCATGCAAGCCAGACCTCGCAGTTGTAGTCCCTGGTGCTCACCGGTGTCCAGCCCACATAGCAGCAATGCGTCTTGGACTGCCTCGAACAGCGCCAGGCCTTCGGCCGGCAATTCGCGCGAGGCACCGGGAGGGCGGCAGGTGGTGCAGACAATGATTTCGGTAGAGGCCATGGATTGGTATTCCGTCTATAGATCAGGCAGACGCCCGCTGGTAGTCAGCGCCCCATTGCGCGGCCCAGGCGGCGCAGCGGCCCAGAGTCTTGGTGCGGTCGTCAAAGTCCACGATGACCAGGTGCTGCGGTAATTGTGGCTTGCGGGGGCGCTCCAGCGAGCGTCCATCGGTCAGCAGCCAGAGCCAGCTCTCAACCGAGCCGTTCATGCGCAGCGTGCGCTGCAGCAGCCGGTCCGCTTGCCCCAATGCTTCAGCCAGCGGTGTGCCGCCGCCCCCGCCGAGTGGGCGTAGACGCTGGCTGCCCGACAGGCGAGCACGGCCCGGCGGCAGCAGCAGCTCCACACCCTGCCCGCCAAAGCGCAACAGTGCCACATCCTCACCTTGGCGCGCGGCCTGCTCGATCATGAACGCCGCATGCCCCTTAGCCAGGGCCAGACGTCCGCGCTGGCGCATGGAGCCGGAGGTGTCCAACACGATGCAATGCAATCGGCCCGCGCGCACGGCAATGGGCTGGTAGCGCAGGTGTGTACGCTGCAGCGGTGCGGGCCCCTTGGCCACCACCGTGGGCAGCCAAGCAATGGCCGTGCCGTGATGGCGTGCACCGGGCGCCGCAGGTGCAGAGAGATTCTGGGGTGGAGGCCACCGCCAGCTGCCAGGCCCGTTGCGTGGGCGGCGGCTGGGGTGGCCTAGGCTTTTTTTGGCGGCCAACCGGCAATGCGTTGTACTTTGGTCGTGCCCTCGGGCTGGGCGGGCAAAGCGCCCCAATCGCCTTGGGGCGTGGGCGATGCAGGCTGCAGGCCCTGCGGGCGCTGTGCGTCCAGGGCTGCTTGGGTTTGCGCCCCACTGGCTGGCGGCTGTGCCACATGGCCTTCGGCGCGGCGGTGCGCCAGTGCCAATTCGGCCACGGCGTCCACATCTGCCGTACTCACTTCGCTGCGCCCTTGCATCGCGGCCAGCGCACGAGCGGCCCGCAGCATCACCAGATCGGCCCGCATGCCATCAACACCAGCGTTGATAGCGCAGGCGGCAGCGTGGTGTAGCACGGCGTCCGTCCAGGTCAAACGCAGCAAGGTTTGGCGCGCGGCCACCAGCGCAGCACTCAAGGCCGCTTGCTCCTGCGCATGCTGCTCCGCCAGCGCAGCGGGGTTCTCATCAAAGCCCAGGCGCGCGCGCAGGATGGCCGTGCGCTGCTGTGCATCCGTGGGGTTGGCCAGCGCGACAGACAGGCCAAAGCGGTCCAACAGCTGCGGGCGCAGTTCGCCCTCCTCCGGGTTCATGGTGCCCACCAGCACAAAGCGCGCGGCGTGCTGCTGTGAAATGCCATCGCGCTCCACCGTATTGACGCCACTGGCTGCCACGTCCAGCAGCGCGTCCACTAGCGCATCGGGCAGCAGGTTCACCTCGTCCACATAGAGCACGCCCTCATGCGCGCGTGCCACCAGACCCGGCGCCAGTCGCACCTGGCCGTCGCGCAGCACGTCTTCCACATTCAACGTGCCCACCAGCTGCTCCAGGCTGGCAGCCAGCGGCAGCGTCACAAACGGTGCGCGAGGTAAAAGCGCCGCCAGCGCGCGCGCCGCGGTGGACTTGGCCGTGCCACGGGGGCCGCTGATGAGCACACCGCCAATGCCGGGGTCGATGGCGGCGAGCTGCAGCGCCAGTTGTAGCTGCGGCTGGCCGACCAAAGCGGTGAAAGGAAAGGTCGGGGTCTTGGTGGATGTGCTCATGCCAGAGGTCCTTCTCCGTATTCTTCAACGCGGCGCTCCAGCGCCAGCAAATGGTCTTCAATGCGTTCGCGCTGGTCGCCGGGCTCGGCCCACAGGCCGCGCTGCATGGCCTCCAGCAGACGTTCGCCAATGCTGCGCAGCGCGCCGGGGTTGTGCTGCGCCAGAAAGTCGCGGTTGGTGTCGTCGTGCAGGTAGGCATCGGCCACCAGTGCGTACTGGTGGTCGCCCACCACACCGGTGGTTGCGTCAAATGCAAACAGGTAGTCCACTGTGGCCGCCATCTCGAACGCACCCTTATAGCCGTGGCGGCGCACGCCCTCCAGCCACTTCGGGTTGACGGCGCGCGAACGCACCACGCGCGCCACCTCTTCGCCCAGCGTGCGGATACGCGGAGCGCCAGGCACGCTGAAGTCGCCGTGGTACAGCGCAGCGGCCTCACCGGTCAGGGCCTCCACGGCCACCGCCATGCCACCCTGGAACTGGTAGTAGTCGTCCGAATCCAGCACATCGTGCTCGCGGTTGTCCTGGTTGTGCAGCACCGCGTCCAGCCCGGCCAGGCGCTGCTCAAAACTGCCGCGTGCCGCCGCACCGTGCTCGCCCTGCCCGTAGGCAAAGGCACCGGCGCGCAAATAGGCCTGGGCCAGGTCCGCGCCATCGTTCCATCGGCCGCTGGCCATCAGCTCCTGCAGGCCAGCGCCATAACCGCCGGGGCGCGGGCCAAACACGCGCCACGTCGCCTGCCGCTCGGCCGCATTGGCGCTCAAGCCCTTGGCTTGTGCCTCGGCCGCCTCGCGGCGCACGCGGGCGCGGATGGGGTTGACTTCATCGGGCTCGTCCTCTTCGGGGATGGCGGCCACGGCGCGCACGGCGGTGTCAAACAGGTCAATCACATTGGGGAAGGCATCGCGGAAGAAGCCAGATACGCGCAGCGTCACGTCCACACGGGGCCGGCCCTTCAGGCTCATGGGTAGCACCTCGATGTCCGCCACCCGGCTGCTGCCGTCCGCCCACTTGGGGCGCACGCCCAAAAGCGCAAAAGCCTGGGCAATGTCCTCGCCGCCCGTGCGCATGGTGCTGGTGCCCCAGACCGACAAGCCTACCTGGCCGGGCATGGCACCAAAGTCCTGCAAGTGGCGCTCGATCACGCGCTCCGCCGCCGCGGCGCCCATAGCATAGGCGGTTTGCGTGGGTACGGCGCGCGTGTCCACCGAATAGAAGTTGCGCCCCGTGGGCAGCACATCGGGCCGGCCGCGCGACGGCGCGCCGCTCGGACCAGGCGGCACCAGACGGCCCGACAGGCCGCGAAGGCACTGTGCGATTTCTTGCGGGCCACAGGAATCCAGCCGTGGACGAAGCACGGTGCGCATGCGCTGCAATACAGGCGCTGCATTTGGCCAGATCGCATCGTTCACCGCAGTATCCGCCACCACAACATCCATTACCAGTTGCCGCGCCAGCAGCTCCAGCCGCTCCCGCGTATGGCCTGCGTGACGCCAGGCATCGTCGCTTTGAGCCTGCAACACAGCGGGACGTGGGCCATTCCACGGCGTGGACCATTCGGGGCTCAAGGCATTGAAACCATCCACGCCTTCCAGCTTCAGGTCTTGTGACAGCGCCACCAGCAAACTGCGCTGCCCCGCTGCAGTACCGGCAGGGAAACGCGCCAGCGCCACCAGCGTGTCAATCTGCTGTCGACCCTGTGGAGAGCTACCCAAAATGTGCAGGCCATCCCGGATTTGGGATTCCTTGATTTCGCAGAGGTAGGCGTCCAGCCGCTGCAGCAGCGCCTCGCGGCCCGCGTCATTAGCAGGCTTGGCAAAGCCCAGGTCGGTGTGCAAGTTCTCGCCCAACACGCGGTCCAGAATGTCGCCACGCAGGCGCTGCGCACGGCGCGGGTCCAGAGACAGGGCTTCATAGTACTCGTCCATCTGCCGCTCCAGCTTTTGCAGCGGGCCGTAGGTCTCGGCGCGCGTCAGCGCGGGCATCAGGTGGTCGATGATGACGGCCTGGGTGCGGCGCTTGGCCTGGCTGCCCTCGCCGGGGTCGTTGACGATAAAGGGGTACAGGTGCGGCAGCGGGCCGAGGATGGCGTCGGGCCAGCAATTGGCGCCCAATGCCACGCTTTTGCCCGGCAGCCATTCCAGGTTGCCGTGCTTGCCTACATGCACCACCGCGTCCACCGCAAACTGGCGGCGTAACCAGAAGTAGAAGGCCAGGTAGTTGTGTGTGGGCACCAAGTCCGCATCGTGGTAGCTGGCCACCAGGTCCAGGTCGCGTCCACGTGCGGGCTGGATACCGACAAACACATTCCCATAACGGTGGCCCGACACCATAAAGCGGCCGCTGCGCACCATGGGGTCCTGCTCGGGCGCGCCCCACAAGGCGTTCACCGCGTCGCGGCTGGCCTCTTCCAGACGGTTGAAGTCTTGCAGGTAATCGGCCATGGCAAAACTTTGGGCCACGGGGCGGTGGTCGTTGGCATCAAGATTGTTGGTCACGCCCGCCACCAGTGCGGCAATCAGTGCGTCGCCACCCTCGGGCAAATCGCCCGTGGCATAGCCCGCGTTCTGCATTGCGCGCAGCAGCGCCACGGTAGAAGCAGGGGTGTCCAGGCCCACGCCATTGGCCAGGCGCGCATCGTCATTGGGGTAGTTGGCCAGGATCAGCGCCACACGCTTGTTCGCATTGGGCGTATCGCGCAGCGCGCACCAGCGGCGCGCCAGCTCGGCCACAAAGCTTATGCGCTCGGGCTCGGCCTGGTAGCGCACCACATCCACCTCGGTGCGTTCGTCGCGCCAGGCCAGTCCCTTGAAGCTGATGGCGCGCGTGCCGATGCGGCCATCCACCTCGGGCAGCACCACCTGCATGGCCAAATCGCGCGGGGCCAAGCCATGCGGGTCAGCCTGCCATTGTTCTTGTGCACAGCCAGCGGTTATTAGTTGCAGCACCGGTGCATCGCCCGCCAACGCCTGCGCGGGCACGCCCAGCACGCGGTCGCTGTCAACCGCATCCAGCGAGCTCAGCGCAAAGCTGGTGGCGTTGAGCACCACGCCCACGCGGTGCTCCGCGGCCAGCGACTGCAGCAGCGCCAGGCTGGCGGGGTTCTTGAGCGAGTCCACCGCCACGGCCAGACTGTTGAGCCCCTGGACCGACAGCGCTACCTGCATGGCCTCAAACGCCGCGGTGTTGCCAGCCTGCCAGTGCGCCCGGTAGTAAACCAGCAGCGCCACGGGCGCGCCGGCATGCCAAGGCAAGGCCGCCACGCCGCCGTGGGGCGGCACCAGCAGCGCGGGCGGCAGCACGGCGGGTGCCTTTGGCCGCGCACCACGTCCAAGGGCGGCGTGGCCAATCAGGTCGAAGAAGCTGCGCGCGTTGTCCGGTCCGCCCTCCCGCAGACAGCGCCAAAGGTGGCGGCAATCCTCATGCGCGGCGGTGCTACGCAGCAGTAGCTGTAGGTCTTCGCTGGCGTCACCCGAGAACAGGGCCAGCCACTGGCCGCGTTGCTGCGCCAGTTCGCGCGCACGCTCCACCAGATAAGCCCAGTCGCTGGCGGCGCCGAGGTGGTCGATGACCACCACGCGTGCATGCTGCAGCACCTCGTCCACATACATGTCTGCTGACGCGGGCTGGCGCAGCCACATCAGGTTGGCCAGGCGCACGGAGGGGAAGTCATCGGGCAGCGCACGCGCAGCATCTGACAGCAACGCCAGCGTCGTGTCCGCTGCGCTGAGCACCACGATGTCGCCAGGCGTCTGCTCCACGCGCACCACACCCTGGCCACCGTCTTCGACGTGGCCTCCGGGGCGGGTGGAGAGCAGATGCATGGCGTGTGGCTTTCTGTTTAAGCAGCGACCGGCGTAGCCAATGCGGCGTTCAGCTCGGCCTGCAGGGCTGGACCATTGAGTTCGGAGCCGATCAGCACCAGACGCGACTGACGTGTCTCGCCCGCAGCCCACGCACGGTCAAAGTAGCTGTCAAACCTTGTACCCACGCCCTGCACCACCAGGCGCATGGCCGCACCGGACAAGGCTACAAAGCCCTTGGCACGGTAGATCTCATGGCGCCCCACCAAATCCTTCAAAGCAGCCAGCAAGCCGTCGCGGCTGGGCACATCCAGCGTCACCTGCACGGAGTCGAAGGCATCGTGGTCGTGGTCTTCCTCCTCGTCGTGGTGGGTCTTGCGGTTGTCAATTTGGTCTTCCACCGCACGCTCCAGGCCCAGCAGCAAATCGATGGCGATGCGACCATGCTGGCCATGCACCAGCTTCACGCCGGGCTGGGTTTCCTTACGGATTGCGGCTTCCACATCCACCAGCTGAGCAGGCGTCACGCCATCCGTCTTGTGCACGATCACCAGGTCGGCCGTGGCCAGCTGGTCTTCAAACAACTCATGCAGCGGTGAGTCGTGGTCCAGGTTGTCGTCGGCGCGGCGCTGGGCGTCCACAGCCACGGGGTCATCCGCAAAGTCACCGGCCGCCACGGCGGGCGCGTCCACCACGGTGATGACGGAGTCCACGGTGAAGGTGTTGCGCAGTGCGGGCCACTGGAAGGCTTGCACCAGCGGCTTCGGTAGCGCCAGGCCCGAGGTCTCGATGACCAGGTGATCGATCTGGTCGCGGCGCGCAGCCAACTTTTCCATCACCGGCGCGAATTCTTCCTGCACGGTGCAGCACAGGCAGCCATTGGCCAGTTCATAGAGCTGGCCGTTCTCTTCGCCGTTTTCATCACAGCCGATGCCGCAGCCTCGCAGCAATTCGCCGTCAATGCCCAGCTCGCCAAACTCATTGACGATGACGGCAATGCGGCGGCCCTGGGCGTTGGCCAGCAGCTCGCGCAAGAGCGTGGTCTTGCCGCTGCCCAGGAAGCCGGTAACGATGGTGGCGGGAATCTTTCGGGTTTGCATAGGTTTTTCTCGGATAAGGATTAACGGGGCGGCAATGCCTTGAGGCAGTCCACCAGCATCTGGGCTGCCTCGCCCAGGCGGGGGCCAGGGCGCGACAGCAGGTCCATGCGATCCGCATCCAGCAGACACAGCTGCTGCTGGCGCACCGCGGGCAGCGTTGCCCAGCCGGGGCGGTCAGCCAGATTGGCCAGCGTGGCGCGCGGGCCAATGATCAGGTCGGGCGGGCGGCGCAGCAACAGCTCGGGGTTGATCTTGGGGAACAGGCCCAGCTCGCCCCCCACCACATTCACCAGGCCCAGGCGGGCCACGGTTTCGCCGATGAAACTTTTCTCGCTGGCGGCTGTGGGTGCGGGCCCCACCTCCACATACACCGTGCGCCCGCGCAAGGCGGCGGGCATACGTGTTGCAGCAGCGTCCATCTCGGCATCCAGGCGTGCCACCAGTTCGGTCGCACGGGCGGTCTCGCCAAGCGCGTCGCCCAGTTTGAGCAACATGCGTTTCAGGTCTGCGTGGGTGCGGGCATCAAAAGTCAGCACTGGCACGCCCAGGGCCTGCAAGCGCTCCCCGGCGCGGCTGCGCGGGCCCAGCACCACCAGGTTGGGCCGCAGGGTGACGATGCGTTCGATCTGCGCGTCTTCCAGCCCACCCAATTTGGGCAATACTTGCACCGAACCGGGCCAAGTGGAATACCGGTCTGTGCCCACCAGTTGTGCACAACGGCCCAGTGCACACACGGCTTCGGTCAGCGAGGGGGACATTGTCACGATGCGCGACACGGGCGACACGCCCTGCGCCATGGTCATGCCAGAGAACAAGCCCAGCGCCGCCAGCGAAGACACTGCGGGCATCAGGCGCAGTGCCGCACCCGATGCCGCAGTGAAGGAACGCAGAGCCGAAGCAGACATGGTCAATCTTCGATGCCACGTTGGGCAGGAACGCCTGCATTGAAGTGGTGCTTGACCAGCGTCATCTCGGTCACTGTGTCCGCCAGCTCCACCAGCTCGGACGGCGCATTGCGGCCGGTCAGCACCACATGCACGTGGGCTGGCCGCTCTCGCAGGCAACGCAGGATCGTGTCCAGCGGAATCCAACCGTAGCGCAGCGGGTACATGATTTCATCCAGCACCACCATGAAGTGCTCACCCGCGCGAATCGTGGCCTCCGCCTTGGCCCAGCCCTCCAGCGCCAGCTGAGCCGAGTGGTCCAAGTCCTTGCTCTTCCAACTGAACCCGTCACCCAGGCCCTCGATGGGGATGCCCAGTTGCTCAAACAGGCGGTGTTCGCCAAAGCGCGCGCTGGGCACCTTCATGAATTGGTAGACCTTGACGGCCTTGCCGCGCCCATGCGCGCGCAATGCCAGCCCGAATGCGGCAGTGCTTTTGCCTTTGCCATTTCCGGTATGTATGAGCACCAGGCCGCGACGCTCGGCCGTGGGAATAACGCGCTCGTAATCGACGGGAGGAGTTTCAATTTCCACGGGTCGTCCTATCAGGTGGCGCTGTACAGGCGCTGCTCAACCAAGGCACTGCCTTTGAGTCGATGTAAGGCCTTGGCGGCGGCCAACACGCCTAAGTCAACCAGCGGCTCCAGCAACACCACGGTCATGTAGGCGGCACCAAAACTGCCAATCTGTGCAAAGTTCTCTGTATTGAAACCACGGCCATACAAAGCCCAGAAACCGACCCACATCACGATGCCGCCCTGGTAGGCCACCGACAGCTTGAACGCCTGTTGGTAGCTGATGTCCACGTAGGCCATGCTCTGGGGAACAATCCGGCGCGCCAGTGCATGGGTGGCGAACAGAGGCACCAGCAAGGTGGTGACATTCATGCCGTACTGCGGCAAATCCTGTTGCGCAAAAAACAGACTCTGGATCGCCAGACCACCCGCCAGCCCCAGTGCAGCGGGTGCCACGCCAAAGACCAGCAACAAGGTAGTGCCCAGAATCAAATGCACTTCGGATACGCCCACAGGATGGTGCGGCAACAGTTCAAAGAAAGAAAACACCAAAGCGACGCACAGCAGGCTGCGCAACAGCAGAGACAGGACGCCATCCTTCTTGACCGCATCCAAGGCCAGTTTGCTTGCATAAACAACGGCAGCGGTGCCTGTGGCGTAACTCAGGAAAATTTTGGAACCGTCAACCAGTCCGGGTTCGATATGCATGGTCTTACTCCTTGTGAATGAAAAAAATACAGACAACTCAACAATGGCGAGCACAGTAATGTCAGTTGGGGACCTCCCTGCGCTTGGCTGGCAGCGCCACCCACTGACCGTCGATGGCGTGGATGGCAACGCGGTGGTCGAACACATCAACCAGCTCTGCATGGGTTCTTGCGTCATTGCTTAGACCGTGGTGCGTCACCCGCCCTTGCGCCATCACCACCACCTGGTCGGCATGCAGGGCCATGCTGATTTCGTGCAACACACTCACTACCGTGGTGCCCTGCGCCACCAAGGCGCGCACCACGTCCAGCCAATCGGCCTGGTGCGGTGGGTCCAGATTGGCCAAGGGTTCGTCCATCAGCAACACTTGGGCTTGCACTGCCAGCGCACGCGCCAGCAGCACCCGTTGGCGCTCGCCGCCGCTAAGCTGACCGAGCGCGCGGCAACGCCAGTCCCAGGCTTGGGTGGCGCGCAAGGCCTGCTCTACGGCCGTATGGTCGGCCGCACTGGCGGGGGCTAGCCACGCCTGGTGCGGCAGCCGGCCCAGCAAGGCCACGTCCCACACCGTCAAATCATCCGCAGAGGCTTCGTTCTGGCCCAGCCAGGCGAGTTGGCGGGCGCGCTCGCGCGGTGGCAAGGCCAGCAGGGGCTTGCCGAACAAGGACACCGTGCCGCTGTGCGGTAACACGCCGGCCAGACAACACAACAAGGTGGACTTGCCCGCACCGTTGGGGCCGACGATGCTGGTCCATTGGCCCGCTGCAATGTCCAGCGAAACACCGTGCAGCACCTGCTGCTTTGCGATGCCATTTCCGAGACTAGCCCTTACGGAATCTGCGCGAATAGCTATGCTATTCATAGCACCGTTCTGACTCATGCGGCACCTCCACTGTGCCGACCGCCCCGGTGCATCAACCACAGCAGGTAGCCGCCGCCCAGCACCGCCGTGAGCACGCCCACCGGCAACTCCTGCGGTGCCAGCAAGCCGCGCGCCAGGGTATCTGCGCCCATGAGCAACACACCGCCCACCAGACTGGAGAGCAGCATGAGGTGTGCGTGCGTAGTTTTTACGACCGAGCGCACCAGGTGCGGAGCTGCCAGACCCACAAAAGCGATCAGCCCGGTCTGCGCCACCGCAGTGCCGGTCGCCAGCGCCAGCACCGCCACCAAAGCGGCGCGCATGGGCGCCACCGGCAGCCCCAGGCTGAGTGCCGTTGCATCCCCAAGGCTCAGACCATCGAGCACCCGGGCCAGGAGCCAAGCGGCCAACACACACACTAGCCAAACGCCTGCCATTAAGCTGAATGAGGTCCAGCCCACAAAGGCGGTAGACCCCAGCATGAAGGCCTGCATGGCCTGCAGCGAATCGGGGGTGAACAACAGTACCAAATGCGTGGTGGCGCCCAGCACCACGCCCACCACCACACCCGCCAGCAGCAGGCGCAGCGTATGGCCCACGCCGCGGCTCAGCATGAGGGTGAGCAAAACGGCCGCTACGGCACCGAAAAAGGCCGCCCCGGTCAAACCAATACGCACCCACACACTGCTGGAAAACACGCTGACCGCGACCGCGCCATTCATCATGCTGCCGGGGCTGCCACCGCCCAACATGCCAGCCCCGCCGCCCAGCGCGGCCAAAGCCAAGGCAACGCCCAACGAGGCGCCCGAGGCGCTGCCCAGCAAATACGGATCCGCCAGCGGGTTGCGAAACAGCCCTTGCGCCACGGCTCCCGCCAACCCCAGCAGCGCACCGGCTGCCCAGGCACCCGCTGTACGTGGCAGGCGGATCTGCCAGACGATTTGCTGCGCCATGGCGGCCTGGCCGGGGTCCTGCTCGGGGTGCAGCAAAGGGGTCAGCAGGTTCTCAAACCCGGTGCTGCCTACACACACGCCCACGGCCAGCAGCACGAGTGCAGCCAGCACGCCGGCCAGCGCCAACCAACGCACCATCGGGTTCGTCACGGCTTGCCTCCATTGGCGGGAGACTTGGACTCCAAACACTTAGCCATGATGCGTGCGGCCTCGGCCATGCGCGGGCCAGGGCGCACCAGCACGTTGGCCTCGTCGGTTGGGAAAATGCACACCCGGTTTTCACGCAGCGCGCGGATCGATTGCCAGCCCGGCCGAGCCATCAAGGCACCTGCACTGCGCTGACCTATAAGGATCACATCCGGGTTGGCTCGCACGATGAACTCGGGGTTGAGCTTGGGGAATGGTCCCAGCTTGGCGGGCACGATGTTTTTAGCGCCCAAGCGGGTCAGCGTTTCGCCGATGAAGGACGATTCACCCGCCGCATATGGCCCTTCGTTCACCTCAAAGTACACCTTGGCGCCGCGCACTTTGACGGGTAGCGACTGGGCCGCAGCAGAGACGCCCGCGTCAATCGCGCGCCAGATGCGCTGGGCGTCCTGCACCTCCAGCAACTGGCCAAGCTTGAGCATCACGCGTTGCACATCCGCATGGGTTTTGGGCTCCAATGCAAATACCTTGATGCCCAGCGACTCCAACCGCTCGCCCGCGCGTGATGACTTGGCCATCAGCACCACATCGGGTTTGAGGGCAACGATCATCTCGATGTTCGGGTCCAGCCCGCCACCCAGCTGGGGCAGCTTTTGCAGGCTGGCTGGGTAGGTGGAATACCGGTCCACGCCGACGATACGTTGGCAGTGGCCCAGCTCGCACACGGTTTCTGCTAAGGAAGGCAGCAGGCTCACGATGCGTTGCGGCGCGGCGGCTAAGGTGATGGTGACGCCACGGTCGTCGGTGACTTGCAGGGCATGGGCGGCACCCGCAAATCCAAATACCAATGCAAGCACCACCTTCAGGCGGGGCAGCAGCGCGTTTTGCTCCGTGTCCCCCGCCTGCTTTGCAGGCTCCTCCTTGACCTGCGCAAAACGCACTACTGCCCGGCCTTTGCGCCAGCACCTGAGCAGGCGCAGTGGCCAAGGGCTTTGCGGAGGTAAAGGAGGAGCCCGCAACGCGGGCGGGGGACACGCAGCAAAGCTCTTGGCCACTGCACCTGCGCCCCGTCCACCAAGGCGCCGACTGATTTCTAACAACCACGCCATCACGCAGCACCCTTCAAAGTCAAAGGCAGCCCCGCCGCCATCAAGGTCACGCGCTCACACACGCTAGCCACATCCTGGTTCAAGCGCCCCAGCGCATCCACAAAGGCGCGCACTTCACGCCCCATGGGAATCACGCCCAGACCAATCTCGTTACCCACCAGAACCACCGGACCCACCGCATCCTGAATCGCTATCAAAAGAGAAGCTATTTGCGCAGTATCCATGGGGGGTACAGCACTATTTGATGCATTTTCTGCAGGCATCAGCAGGTTGGTGAGCCACAGCGTCAGGCAATCCACCACCACCAAGGTGCAGGCATTGCTGTGCTGGCGGATGGCCTCGGCCAATGCCAACGGTTCTTCCACCGTGCGCATGCCAGGCACGCGCTGTGCCCGATCGGCCTGATGGCGTGAAATGCGCTGGCGCATTTCATCGTCCCACGGTTGGGCGGTGGCGATCAGCACCGCCTGATGATCCGGCGCAGCATCCAGCCACTGGCGGGCCAGCAGCTCGGCGCGGCGCGACTTGCCACTTTTCTGGCCACCCAGAATCAGCTCGCTTTTGGCAATGTTCATCTTCGTCATGGTTGGAAAGCTCCTGCCAGATCTGCGTCCATCCATTGCAGGATGATCTGGTGCATCTTGCGAACCCCATCAGTCAAAGCCGCAGGACCGGGTTGCAGGATGTCGGCCGACTTGATCTCAAAGAGTTGCTGGTGGCGCACAGCGCTCACTACGTCCCAGCCTTCACGTGCTGCCACGTTCTCCGGGCGGAATTTCTTGCCGCACCAAGAGCCCAGAATGATGTCGGGGTTGCGGCGCACGATCTCAGCGCCGTCGGCAATGATGCGTTGCTTGCCCATGCGCTCCAGCGACAGTTCGGGAAAACAATCGTCCCCACCGGCAATGCCCATCAGCTCCGACACCCAGCGGATCGCGCTGATGTGCGGGTTGTCCCACTCTTCAAAAAACACCTTGGGCCGGCGCGCACCTGCCGCCACCTTGGCCGCGACGGCTGCTTGCATGGCCCGCAGATCAGCCTGCATGGCGTCGATGCGCTGCGCGCCCTGCTCTGCCTCGCCCACCATGGCGGCGAGCTGGTAGAGCATGGAAAAAATCTCGGCCACGCTGCGCTGGTTGAAGATGGTGACTTGCACGCCGCGTTTGACGAGGTCGGCCGCGATATCTGCCTGCAGATCAGAAAAACCCAGCACGCAGTCTGGTTGCAGGTCCATGATCTTGTCGGTCTTGGCGCTCAGGAAAGCGCTGACTTTGGGTTTTTCTTCCCGGGCGCGGCGCGGCCGCACGGTGTAGCCCGAAATACCGACGATCCGATGTTCCTGCCCCAGCAGGTACAGCCACTCGGTCGTCTCTTCGGTGAGGCAGACGATACGCTGCGGGCCGTGGTCGAAATGCAAAAGGTCGTGCGTCATACAGCCACACCCTCTTGCGTTGTAAAGAGCTCAACCACCGCAGCCGGGCAGGACGGAAACCAGGCATGGAAGTAGCTGGCCCGGACCGCGCCCTGCTGCCACACGGCTTCACCGACGTTCGGCAAGGGATCGTGATCGGGCTTGGCGGTGCGTGTCGCTGCTTGCAGCGGGGTTCTGGTGGTGGAATAGTGAAAGGTGTGACCGCGCAAGGTGCCACTTTGCAAGCGGAGTTGCTGCGGCCCCAGGCCCGCCAAACGCTTCTGCATGGTGACCTCTCCCGGTAGCAAGCCCCACTGTGCGTGGCGGGCACCATCGGCGGTGACCAAGGTGTCGAACAATGCCATCATGCCGCCGCATTCGGCCCAGACGGGCTTGCCCGCAGCGATGTGCGCCGCCAATGATTCACGCAGAGAACGATTGTCCGCAATCGTTTGGGCATGCAGCTCCGGGTAGCCACCGGGAATCCACAGAGCATCACACACTGGCAATTCGGCATCACGCAGTGGTGAGAAGAACACCAGCTCTGCGCCAAGTGCGCGCAGCGTGTCCAGATTGGCCGCGTAGATGAAACAGAACGCCGCGTCACGAGCGACCGCAATACGTTGGCCTTGCAGAGTGGCAGGGTGCGAGGGCAAAGCGTTTTGCTCCGTGTCCCCCGCCCGCCTTGCGGGCTCCTCCTTGACCTGCGCAAAACCCTTTGCCCTCACACCCTCTTGAACGCCGGCAACTTCAACTGGGGTAAACGCCACCGACCACCGCTGCATATCCTCAACGGTCATGCGTCCCAACGGCGTTTGCGCCAAAGCATCCGCCGCAGCGTCCAGCCTCTCCATTGCATCCGTAACTTCACTGGCCACCGTCAGACCCAAATGGCGCTCCGGAAGCGTCATCGCAGCGTCGCGCATCACCGCGCCCATGAAATGCTCCGGCTCCCGCACGCTGCCTTGCAACATGGCCGCATGGCGCTCGCTGGCCACCCGGTTGGCCAGCACACCAGCCCAAGGCAAGCCGGCCCGATAGTGCTGCAGCCCATAGGCCAGTGCGCCAAACGTGCCCGCCATGGCAGACGCATCCACCACCGCCAGCACCGGCAGACCAAACTTCACCGCCAAATCGGCAGCACTCGGGTCGCCATCGAACAGACCCATCACGCCCTCGACGATGATCAGGTCTGCCTCCTGCGCAGCCGCATGCAAGCGGGCCCGGCAATCGGCCTCCCCCGTCATCCACAGGTCCATCTGGTACACCGGCGCGCCGCTGGCCAGCGTGTGCCAGTACGGGTCCAGAAAATCCGGCCCGCACTTGAACACCCGCACCCGACGCCCCTGGCGCGTATGAAGCCGCGCCAACGCGGACGTGATAGTCGTCTTGCCCTGCCCGGAGGCAGGCGCTGCAATCAGGATGGCGGGACAGGTCGTGGTAGCCATGTGAGCATTTATCAAGGTTGGTAGCGCAAAGTGACGTAAGCCGCCCGACCCGGCTGGTTGTAACCCAAAGCAGTTTGGTAAAACTTGTCGCCAAGGTTGATCACACGACCTTCCAGGGCCCAGTCCTTGCGAATCTTCCGGCTGGCGAACACATCCAGGGTGGTGTAGCCACCCAAAGACACCGTGTTGGTCGCATTGTCAAACGTATCGGATGTCGACAAGAGCGTGGCGCCCAGGGTCCAGTTGCCTGCTACGTAGCTCGCTGTGCTGCTGAGCTGCAGGTCTGGGCGGCGCACCAGTTTTTTGCCAGTCTGCTCATTGCGGGCATCCAGAAAGTCCAGGGCCGTGCGGTAGGTCCAAGCCCCAGCCTCCCCCTGCAGCGCCAGCGTCCAGCCATCCAGCTTCACATACGGGATATTGCTCACGGTAGGTTGTTTGGTGATAAAGCCTTGGATGCGGTTTTCATAGTGCACCACCGTGAGCAACTGGTCGCCCAACGCGAGACTGGCGCCCAGCTCGGCGTTTTCGCCACGTTCGGGCTGTGTAGTGGCGTTGCCCTGGAAGTTGGTGGGCACTGGGTCGAACCAGTACAGGGTGTTGAAGCTGGGCACCTTGAAGCTGGTGCCGTACGAGCCGTGCACGCGCAGATCAGGTGTAACTTTGTAGCCATAACCGACCAGACCCGTCGAGGCCGAGCCGAACTGGGTGTTGCGGTCATGCCGCGCATTGGCTTGCCAGCTGTGCGCGCCAGCACTGCCAGACAAGCCCAAGAAAGTGGACGAGGTAGTCCGATCGCTTACGGTGTAGCGCTGGGTCCCGTCCACCAATTCCCGCAAAGCCTCCAGGCCTGCAAACACCTGGCCCACCGGAGTGGCCACTTCGTTTTGCCAGCTCCATTGCTGCTGCTCGGTATTGAAGCGGCTGGTCGAGGTGCTGGTGAGGTTGGTGGAGCGGTCGGCGCTGCTGCTCAGCTCCAGGCGGGATTTCCAGGCCGGCAGGATCTGCCCCGCCACACCGAGTTTGCGGATTGCACTGGTGGACTCGCCCCGCACATCAAAGGGATTGCGCCCCCCGTCGTAGTGATTCACACCATCTGCCTGCACGACCAGGCCCTCCAGGCTCCAGCCCTCCACAAACTGCCAGTTCACACTGGTCTGCACCGAGTTCTGGGCATACCCATCCCGATCGGCATTGAAGCCAGACGTGTTGGTCGATCCAAGTCGGGGATTGGTGGCAGAAAAGCCACCTTCATTCTGGCTTTGCACTCCCAGGGAATAGCGGAGCTCCTTGGTGCCTGCGCTGAAACCGGCGGCCACCTCGGCACGGTCCCACTCGCCTGCCGTCAGGCTGGCATAGGGGTGAAAGCCTTCGCGGCCTTTGCGGGTGAAGATCTGTACCACCCCACCGACCGCATCGCTGCCATACAGCGCAGAGGCTGGACCCTTCAACACCTCGATGCGCTCAATCATCTCCAGCGGAATGCTGTCAAAATTGGCCGTACCCGAGGTGGACGAGCCATAGCGCACACCGTCGACCAACAGCAGGACATGGCGATTTTCTGTTCCGCGGATATAGATGCTCGATGTCTTGCCCAACCCACCGTTGGAGGACGTCTGCACACCTGCCATGCGCGCCAGCACTTCGGACACAGAGCGGCCGACGTTGCGACGCAACTCCTCATGGTTGATAACCGTCACATCGGCCATGACCTCGTCGGCCCGCATCTCGGACCGTGTAGCCGTCACCACCACTTCCTGCAGTTGCCGCACCTCATTGGATTGCGCCCAGGACGAAACCGCCAGGCAAGCGCCCAGCACCAGCGCCAAGGAACGCGCTTTGGAAAACACAAAAAACATGAAAAACAAACCCGACTAAGAACTCTCCCCGGCTTCCCCGCCAGGGCATGAGCGTCACGGAGTTGCGCCAGGCGCAGCTCCACCGTGTTGGCCGGTATCCGGGCTGGTGGATGCAACCTCCATCGTCTTCCCAAGCGCGTGTTCAAAGCACTCAGTGACCGTGATGAAAGCGGTGTCGGATGACACGTCCACTTACCGTTGCGGGGGCAGCGCAGGTTAGGTTGGCTGGCATCAGCCGCACCCTCCTGCTTCCCGTTGAACTGCGGCATGTGAACCACACCGCGAGCACCAACGCGCGCATTTTACGCTGCCCCAGCTTGCGCCCACCCTACAATGCGGCTTCTATGTCGAACCAGACCCCCATCGACCAAATCGCCGAACGCGTGGAGCGCCTGCTAGTGCGCTACGAGGAGCTGCAGCGCACCAATGCCCTGCTTGCTTCGCAGGTGGAGACATTGACCCATGAGCGCGACGCACTCAAGTCGCGCCTCAACACGGCGCGGGCTCGGGTCGATGCGCTGTTGGAGCGCTTGCCCGATGCCCTGGCCACGCAAAAAGACGCACCATGAAACAGCTTGAAGTTCAAATCATGGGGCAGAGCTACCTGCTGGGTTGCCCGGAAGGCGGCGATGCCCGACTACTGGAAGCCGTGGAGCGTGTAGATACCGCCATGTGCAAGATCCGCGACGCCGGCAAGGTGCGTGCCCGTGACCGCATCGCCGTGCTGGCCGCGCTCAACCTTGCCTTTGACCTGTCTGAACGCCCGGCAGCCCCTGTCCCTGTCAGCACCGATACGGCGAGCGCCACTCCCGCTAGCCCCCCCCCCGCGGCGGCCGATGGCGGCCTGCTGCTGAACTCCCTGCTCGAGCGGCTGGATGCAGCGCTGGGCGAAGACGGTCGCCTGCTCTAAACCGCCCTTTTGCGGGCACAAACTGTGCAGCCCGGCCTACAATAGCGTGGTCTGTGAAGCTGCCGGGCTTTATATTTCCTTGAACCAATGCTCATTGAGCCAGGGCTTGGAACATGGCCCAGCGAGCGTGATCATCTCGCGTCAGATGAACCCAATGCTGGTGCTGACCTCGCCCACCTGAACCCCGGTTCAGGATGCGGGTCCGGTGGACTTCGCAGACACCCTTCACTCCCCTACTTCCCCGCATGATGTTTGAACCTCTGCTCATTGGCGAGTTGGCAACGCTGGGCTTGGCCACCGGCTTCATGGCCGGCTTGCTGGGCATCGGTGGCGGCATGCTGATCGGCCCCTTCCTCACATTGATTTTGTCAGCCCGAGGCATTCCGGCCGATCTGGCGGTCAAGATGGCAATTGCCACCTCCATGGCCACCATCATGTTCACCAGTATCTCCAGCGTGCGCGCCCACCACCAACGCGGCGCCGTGCGCTGGGACCTGGTCAAGGGCCTGGCGCCCGGCATCGTATTGGGCGGGGCGCTGGCCAGCCTGGGCGTGTTTGCCCTGCTCAAGGGCACCACGCTGGCGCTGCTGTTTGCGGCCTTTGTGGGCTACTCGGCCACGCAAATGTTTCTAGACAAAAAACCCAAGCCGAGTCGCCAGATGCCGGGCATGGCCGGGCAGACCGCCACTGGCAGTGTGATCGGTTTTCTGTCGGGCCTGGTGGGTGCCGGCGGCGGTTTTGTCAGCGTGCCCTTCATGGTGGCCTTCAATGTGCCCATTCTCAATGCCGTAGCCACCAGCGCCGCTCTGGGCTTTCCCATCGCGCTGGCCAACACGGCCGGCTACGTCTGGAGCGGTAGCGGTGTGGCGGGCTTGCCCGCTTGGTCACTGGGCTATGTGTGGCTACCTGGCCTGCTGGTGATTGCCTGCTGCAGTGTGCTGACCGCACCGCTGGGCGCCGGCACCGCACACCGCCTGCCGATCGCCAAGCTCAAGCGCATCTTTGCCTTGGTGCTGTACCTGCTGGCCGCCTATATGCTCTACAAAGGCTTGAACGGCTAGAACCCCAAGGCGCCAGGGTGCGGTGGCTGCATAAGTCGCGCAGCCAGCGCCTCAAATTCCGCTGCCGGCAAGCCAGCTGAACACAAATACCCTTGGTACGACGCACACTGCAGCTCCCGCAGGTAGTCGCACTGGGCCTGAGTCTCCACCCCTTCCGCTACCACGGAGAGCTTGAGCGCGCGTGCCATGGCTACCGTGGCGCCTACGATGGCACGGTCACTCTCGTCCTCAGGCAGGCCCATCACAAAGGTGCGATCGATCTTGAGCTTGGAGATCGGAAATTTCTTCAGGTAAGCCAAGCTGGAATAGCCGGTGCCAAAGTCGTCAATCGCCAGGCTGACGCCCAGGCCTGCCAGTGCGTGCAGGCGGGCCAGAGCCTCGTTCGCGTCCTGCACTAGGATGGACTCGGTCAGTTCGAGCTCCAGCAGTGCGGGCTTGAGCTCGGCCTCGGCAATGCAGCGCGCCACGCGCTCCACAAAATCGGGCTGCTGGAACTGCAGCGCCGACACGTTGACCGACACCACCAGCGGTCTACCGCTACGCTGCCAGGTCGCAGCCTGGCGCACGGCCTCTTGCATGACCCAGTTGCCAATGGTGATGATGAAGCCCGACTCTTCGGCCAGCGGGATAAAGGCGGCCGGCGACACCACGCCCAGCTCGGGGTCCGTCCAGCGCACCAGGGCTTCGGCCCCCAGCAGCCGGCCGTCGTCCAGCGCCACCTGGGGCTGGTAGTGCAAGCGGTACAGGCCGGACTCCATGGCGCGGCGCATGGCATGGTCCAGCTTCATGCGCGAAAGCAGGTCCACATTCATCTGTGGCTGGTAGAAGCGGAAGTTGCCGCGGCCCCGCTCTTTGACGCGGTACATGGCTGTGTCGGCGCACTTGATCAGGTCGTCCAGCGTGCGGCCGTCGGCCGGGTACATGGCCACACCAATGCTGCAACCCAGCGAGAAGTTCATCTCGTCCACCAAAAAGGGACGGGCCAGCGCATCCAGAATGCGCCGTGCCGCCACCTCTGCACCCATCGCATCAGCGTCCTGCAAAAAGGCCACAAATTCGTCGCCGCCCATGCGGCTCAGCGTATCCACATCGCGCATGCAGTGCAAGATTCGGTCCGCCACCTCCATCAATACGCGGTCGCCAAAGGCATGGCCCAGCGAGTCGTTGATGTTCTTGAATCGGTCCAGATCGAGAAACAGAATCGCAAAGTGACCGCCACTGCGCTCGGCCAGGCGCAACGCAAACTCCACACGCTGCCCCAACAACAGGCGGTTGGGCAGGCCCGTCAGAACGTCACGGTAGGCCAGTTTTTCAATCCGGCGCTGCGCCTCCAAGCGCTCCGTCATGTCCTTAAAAAAAACCACGGTATGGCTGAGCTGGCCCTGCGCGTCCTGCAGGGCAACCCAGGACACCTCCACCGCCACAGCGGCCTCACCCACAGTGCGCCAGACTTCACCACTCCAGATTCCATGGGCCAGCAGCGCCATCTCGATCTCCGTGGAGAGTTGTGGCCGGGCCGGGTCGTGGAAAAATTGCAAGGCCCGTGAACCCAGCAGGCCGCTGGACGCGTGATCGGTCAGGGCCACGCAGCGCGGGTTGGCCTGCACCACCTCCAAAGCGGCATTGGTAATAAAAACCGCCTCCGGGCTGGAGTCAAAGACCTTGGCCGCCAACCGCAATTGCCCTTCCGATTCACGCTGCACGGTAATGTCCCGAAAGGAATACACCCGCCCGCGCACGCGGTTGCGGCTGCGCTGGGGTACCGATCGACGCTCCAGAACCCTGCCACTGCGCAGCTGCAGGATGTCTACCTGCTCCACCAAGTCATCGGAGGCCAGCGCCTGGGCTGCCGCCAGATAGGCCTGCGGGTCCAGCAGCTGGTTTTGCAAGTGCGCATTGAGCTGCTCGCCAGAAACCACGGTATGCAGCTCCACCGGCAGAGCCCACAGATCTGCAAACCGTTGATTGAAGTTGCGCACCTCTCCGCGCAGGTCGGTCACCAGAATGCCGTCGCCCGTGGACTCCAGCGTGGCACTGAGTTCGGAGACGCGATGCTCCAGGGTCTCTTCGGCCGCTTTCTCAGCGCGCAAGTCGCGCAGCGCCACCAGGTAGCAGGGGTTGTCCGGGCTAGGCCAGATCCGGCTGACCTTGCGCTCCACGGCAATCGCATCACCGTTGGCCCCGCGCAGCATGGCGTTGGAGTGGATGCTGTGGGTCAGGCCCGCTGCCACGTCTTCCCAAAAAAACATGTCCTCCGGAGTGACAGCCAATGCAATAGCCGGCATACCCACCAGTTGCGCTACAGGCAGCCCCACCAAGGTAGCGGCGGAAAGATTGGCTGCAGTGATGCGCAGGGTCTTGGGGTCTACCAGCCAGATGGCGTCCAGCGTGCCGTCCAGCAGCCCCGCCAGGCCCTCGTCGGTCATGCCACGGGTTCAGGCGACTCGGGGTCTGGGGCCTGTTCGAAGAAATAGCAGATGCGCTGGCGTGGCGCCAGGTAGTCCAGCGCCGAAGGCGGCAAATTGGCGGGTTTGAGGCTGCGCCTGATACCCAACTGGGGTGCATGCTCCAGGTCCAGGATGAGCGCCTCATGCTTGGGCACGCTGGGCTCATGCACGATGACGCGTGGCTTGAGCGGGCGGGCCGAATTGACCGATACCACGATGGCATAGCGATCATCAATAAGCTGCACAACCGATCCCGGCGGGTACACCCCCATCATCCGGATAAAGGCGCTCAGGGCCGCAGCATCAAAACGGGTCTTGAGCTGCGCAAAGATCAGGGACAGCGCCTCATGCGGAGTGAGCGCCGTGGCCGGGCGGCTGGGGTTGCAGAGATTGTCGTAACGGTTCACGAGCGCGAGGATGCGGCCCGCCACCGACATGGCCTCCCCTCTGATGCGCGACGGAAAACCACTGCCATCGGCCAGCTCATGGTGCTGGGCCAGCGCCAACTGCGCCCCGGGGCGCAGCTCCATGGCCCGCGCCAGGTTCACGCCCTGGACCACGTGCTCTTGGTACATGCGGTACTCAGACGTGGAGAAGTTTTCTTCCACCCAGCGCACGCGATCCGGCACATTCACTTTGCCAATGTCGTGCAGAAAGGCTGCCACGCCCAGGTCCTGCAGCTCTGCAGCCTGCAAGCCCATGGCCTTGCCAAGCAAGAGGCTGACAATCGTCACATTCACAGGGTGCATGGAGGACTTGTCGCCCGCCGCCTCTGAGAGCAGGCGAATGGAAGCTTCGCCCTTGTCTAGGAGCTCCGAGGTGTAGGTGCCGACCATGGCCTGGCACTGCTCGGCGACCAGTTTGGGCTGGGTCTGTACTTGGTCCATGGCCTTGCGGTACAGGCGCACCGACTCACCAAAACGGCGCTCACACACCACCAGGGCGCGGTCTTGCGCAGCCAGCGCCGTTGCGCGCAGCCGGCGTTGTTCTTTATCGCGCAAGGCGGCCAGTTGACGCTCATCCAGCGCAGCGGCTTGTGCCTGCGCACGGGCAGCAGCTTGCTCTGCAGCAGGATCGGGATCACTCTTGGAGGGAATGCAACGAATACGGGTCAAACCCAGGGTCTGCAGGGTTTCGATCTGCTTGGCCGAGCTAATCTTGAAGCTTCCCGTAGGAAAGGGATGGGACATCCAGCCCACATCCAGCTCAATATAAAGCCCCAAGCGTAGCGACTTTATATCTACCCAAACGGAATCTTCAATGGTCATAGTCAGTGGCTTGCGAAGCGCTTTGCGTCTGTCAAGTGTTCTGAGCATACCCCACGTCACTAGGGGAAAAATCTACTTGGGCTTTCAGTTTCTGTATATCTGCAACAGACCGTATCCGATGGCGCTGTGCACAATGGCGTCTACGCGTGCCCGAAACGGCTGTCCAGCCCATCGAGAGGACCTCCATGACACTGCGATTTGCAGCTTGCCTGGCCATTTATCCATTTTTTTGCGTTGCAAGCTCACTCGCGCAAGGCGATGCGGATGCGGATGCGAAGGTCGCGCAAGATCTTGGCCGGTACAGCACCGAGAAATTGGAAACTGCCTGCGCGCAGATGTCTGCACGCAGCTATGTCAGCGGGCTCACCGATGGCGCCTGGATGGCCCTGCCAGGCGGCGGACGTACCTACTATTACCGCTCTGCCTGCTACCAGGAGCTGGCCCGGCGCACCGGCAACGCGAGCTGGTGTGCCGAGGTCAAAGAGCGCAAGACCCTCTTTGGCGATGGCAGCGCCGTATCCCCCGCGCAGTGTGCGCGGCAAGTGGCGCAAGTACAACGCGACCGTGCCGAACAGCAGGCGTGGGCCGCACGCCACGCCGCGGCGTTGCAAGGGGCTTTTACCGTGTCGGGCGTGAAAGCAAGCGAACAAGCCCGAGGCGAATGGTTGCTGCTAGTGACGTTCGAGGGGCGCCTTCCCGGCCGCTACCGGCTGGAGGTCGCACGCCTGACACCCCAGCGCGGCATTCTGATTGACGAAGAACTAAGTCTGGAGGCGGACACCCAGCGGCAATGGACGCTTGCGCGCCCAACGGTGCTGGGCCCGGCCCAGCCACCAGCCATAACACCTCTATCGGTCAGCCTGTTTTACCTTCCCGCGGCAGACAACCAAGCCGTTCCCGGTCCGCATCTGACCGGGGTGCGTAATCTCACGCTGTCGCTTCCCTAAGCGGCTCGCCAAAGCACCATACAAAAAGCCCGCGCATGGCGGGCCTTGTGGCACTTCCCCGGCCAAGCCGGGGCAAGGCGATAGGCCATCAGCCCATGTGCAGACCACCGTTGACCGAAAAGTCCGCGCCGGTGGCGTAGCCACCCTCTTCCGAGGCCAGCCAAGCAATGATGGACGCGATCTCGGACGGCTCGCCCAAGCGTTTGACGGGCACGGTGGCCACAATCTTGGCCAACACATCCTCGCGAATGGCCTTGACCATGTCGGTCCCAATGTAACCAGGGCTCACGGTGTTCACGGTCACGCCCTTGGTGGCCAGCTCTTGCGCCAGAGCCATGGAGAAACCGTGCATGCCGGCCTTGGCGGCCGAGTAGTTGGTCTGACCGGCTTGCCCCTTCTCGCCGTTCACCGACGAGATGTTGATGATGCGGCCCCAGCCTTTTTCCACCATGTCGGGCACCACTTGCTTGGTCACATTGAACATGGAGTCTAGGTTGGTATTCATCACCGCATCCCAGTCTTCCTTGGTCATTTTCAGGAACATGCGGTCCTTGGTGATACCCGCATTGTTGACCAGCACATCGACACTGCCGTGTTCGGCCTTGGCCTTGGTAAAGGCTTCCACCGTGGAATCCCAATCGCCAACATTGCCCACCGAGGCGTAAAAGGTGTAGCCCAAGGCTTTTTGCTCGGCCAACCACTTGGCATAGTCACGCGTGGGGCCGCAGCCTGCAATGACCTTGAATCCGTCTTTGTGCAGACGTTGGCAAATGGCGGTACCAATGCCACCCATGCCGCCGGTGACGTACGCTACTTTTTGACTCATATTGTTTCCTCGTTGTTCAATTGAATACTACTAAATCCATAGCTGCATGCGCATATTCCATGCAGTCTAGCAGCCAAAACTCCTAAAAATCAGCGCTCCACAGCCAAGGCCACGCCCATGCCGCCGCCAATGCACAGCGAAGCCACGCCCTTCTTGGCACCGCTGCGCTGCATTTCGTGCAACAGTGTCACCAGGATGCGGGCACCGGACGCTCCAATCGGATGGCCGATGGCGATGGCGCCACCGTTTACGTTCACCTTGGCGGGGTCAATCTCGAGCAGCTTGTTGACGGCGCAGGCTTGCGCGGCAAAGGCTTCGTTGAGTTCAAACAGATCCACATCTTGCGCCTTCCAGCCAGCGCGGGCCAAGGCGCGCTGCGTGGCCGACACGGGACCCAATCCCATGACCGCAGGGTCCAGGCCGGTAGTGCCAAAGCTGGCGATGCGTGCCAGCGGCGTAAGGCCCAACGCGGCGGCCTTCTTGGCGGTCATCACGACCACGCCAGCTGCGCCGTCGTTGATACCGGAGGCATTTCCAGCGGTCACGCTGCCAGCCTTGTCGAAGGCGGGACGCAGGCCGGCCAAGGCTTCGGCATTGGTCTTCTTGTTGATGAACTCGTCCGTGTCGAAAATGATGGGATCGCCCTTGCGCTGGGGGATGGACACCGGAACAATTTCAACCTTGAACTTGCCCGCGTCTTGCGCGGCAGCAGCCTTTTGCTGGCTACCCAGCGCCAGGGCGTCCTGCTGTTCGCGCGTGATGCCATGGGCCTTGGCCACGTTCTCGGCTGTGATGCCCATGTGGTATTGGTTGTACACATCCCACAAGCCGTCTGTGATCATGGTGTCGGCCATCTTCCACTCGCCCATGCGCTGGCCATCACGGCTGCCCAGCAGCACGTGCGGCGAGGCGCTCATGTTTTCCTGACCACCGGCGATGACGATTTCGCTGTCACCCCAGGCCACAGCCTGGGCCGCCAGCATCACGGCCTTGAGGCCGGAGCCGCAAACGGCGTTGATGGTGAGGGCCGGGGTTTCCTTGGCGAGGCCGGACTTGATGCCTGCCTGGCGCGCGGGGTTCTGGCCCACGCCAGCGGCCAGCACTTGGCCCAAAATCACTTCGCCCACGGCGTCAACGGGCAAGCCGCTGCGCTCCAACAGGCTCTTGATCACGATGCTGCCCAGCTCGGTCGCGGGGGTTTTGGCAAGCGAGCCACCAAATTTTCCGACTGCAGTGCGGGCTGCAGCAACGATGACGATGTCTTCCATCAGGTGTCTCCTTCTCTCTTGGTAAATCAAAAAACTTCAAGCTTTGGCTTGGACATAACGACCCGGAGCCGCCTCTATGACTTTGTACTTCCCCTTGCCATAGCCCTTTGGCGCAGCAATTTGCTTGCCAGCATGGCCCTTGAGCCACTGGGACCAGTCGGTCCACCAACTGCCGGCATGTTCGGTCGCGCCCTCCAGCCACTGCGCGTGCTTCTTGGGCAACTTGCCGTCGGCGCGTATCCAGTGGCTGCGTTTGTTCTTGGCCGGTGGGTTGATCACACCGGCAATGTGTCCAGACGCACCCTGCACAAAGCGTTTCTTGCCAGGCAGGATTTGCGTGGAGGCGTAGGCGCCGCCGATGGGCACGATATGGTCCTCACGCGATCCGTAGATGTAGACCGGGATATCGACTGCACCCAGGTCCAGCTTCTCGCCACAAACCGTGAGCTTGCCGGGCTTCTTGAGGTTGTTTTCCAAGTAGGTGTTGCGCAGATACCAGGCGTACCAAGGACCGGGCAAGTTGGTGCTGTCGCTGTTCCAGTACAGCAGATCAAACGGTGGCGGCGTTTCGCCCTTGAGGTAGTTGCCCACCACGTAGTTCCACACCAGGTCGTTGGGGCGCAGAAAACTGAAGGTACTGGCCAGATCCTGCCCTTTCATAAGGCCGCCCTTGGCGAATTCCGCCTCACGGAACTTGACCATGGCCTCGTCAATAAAGACATCCAAGATGCCTGTATCTGAAAAATCAAGGAAGGTGGTGAGGAAGGTGGCGCTGTCCACGGGCTGCTCGCCGCGCGCGGCCAGCACGCCCAGCGCGGTGCCCAGCATGGTGCCGCCCACGCAAAAGCCCAGAGCATTAATGCTGGAAGCACCGCTGATTTCGCGCGTCACACCAATGGCCTTGATGACGGCGCCTTCAATGTAGTCATCCCAGGTCTTGTGGGCCAGCGTGGGGTCGGGGTTGCGCCAGCTCACCACAAAGGTGCGGTGGCCCTGCTCCACTGCGTAGCGGATCAAGGAGTTCTCGGGCTGCAGGTCCAGGATATAGAACTTGTTGATGCACGGGGGCACCAGCAAAAACGGCTTCTCAAAAACCTTGGTGGTGAGCGGCTTGTATTCGATGAGCTGGAACAGCTCGTTCTCGAAAACCACAGCACCTTCGGTCGTCGCCACGTTCTTGCCCACCTCAAACAGGCTTTCATCCGTCATGGACACATGGCCTTGCTGGATGTCGTGCACCAGATTCTTCACGCCCTTGGCGATGCTCTCTCCCTTGGTCTCGATCGCTTTTTTCTGCGCCTCGGCATTGAAAGCCAGGAAGTTGCTGGGTGCGGCGGCGGCCATCCACTGCTCCACGGCAAAGCGGATACGGCTCTTGGTCTTGGCGTCCGTGTCTACCGCTTCAGCCAACCCCATGAGGGTGCGCGCATTGAGTAGGTAGACCGCAGCAGCGTAGGCTGCCACCGGGTTGTCACCCCAGGCGGGCGCAGCAAAACGGCGGTCGGTACTGGCAGCAACCTGCGCGGGCTGGCTCAGCCCCTGACTGAACAGGCCCATGGCCTCCTGCAGGTACTGCTGTTGCAGGGCTTGCAGCTTCTCGGGGGCGAAATGGATTTCGGGTGGTTTTTCGGCCATGGCGGGGAAACCGGCGCCGGCCGCTCCCAAATCGAGCCCTTGGAAGGACTCCAGTGCCTTGGTCCAGCTCTGGGAGAAAGCTTGCTGGAACTGTTGCGTAGCCTGGGCCAAAAAGTCGGGATTGGATTGGGTCACGCCATCACCTTCGAAATTAGTGGGTCTAGTCTAACGCCCAAGTATGGCAGCCTCGGGCCTGCGCTATCCTGACAAGCCCCAAGGGAAACCCTATGTACATCATTCCGATCGCCTGGCTCTACGTGGCCCTCATGATGAGTGTGGCCGAAGCCACCAACACCACTGGCACCGTGCTGGGTGCCATCGTGACCTTTGTTTTGTATGGCCTGCTGCCGGTCGCGCTGATGATGTATTTCATGGGCACACCGGCCCGCAAACGCAAGATTCGGGCGCAAGAGATGGCCGAGCGTGAAGCAGCCATTGCCGCCCACGCAGCGGCTGCTGCCGCTGCCTCCCCCGCTACGGGAGCAGTCTCAGCCCAGCCAGATGCAGGCGGCCAGACGGCCGCTGACCCGGTCGCGCCGGTGGGAAAAGAAATGTGACGGGTTGTTAACCGTGCACCAGGGTGCACTGCCGTCGTTACCGTAAACCGCCTTCACACCTGCCGCCGCCAGGCGCCTGCGCGCCAGGGCCGGCAGGTTCGCCAACCACTTGCCAGGGCTGGCGGGCACAAAGCATTCGATAGCCGCCGCATCGCTGTCCACGAAGGCTGCGCGCACTTCATCCCCCACTTCAAACGCGGTAGGCCCAATGCAAGGCCCCAACCACGCTATGATTTCAGGAGCTGCTTGCGCACTATGCACGGGGGCTAGAGCCACTTTTTCTTTGCAAACAGCCGCCAGCGTACTTTCCACCACGCCCACGCCACTCTGACCCGCAAGCCCCCGCCAGCCCGCATGGGCCCCAGCCACCCAGCGGCCGCTGGCATCGCATAGCAGGATGGGCAGGCAGTCCGCCACCATGATGGTGCAAGCCACGCCAGTCTGGGTGCTCAGGCAGGCGTCGGCCACCGTACCATCGGGCGTGTCCAGCGCTAGCGTCTGCACCTGCGTGCCATGCACCTGCTCCAGAAACACCGGCCGGACACCCAAGGCACGCTGCAAAACGGCGCGATTGGCCAGCACATCGGCCAGCTCGTCACCCACATGGGTCCCCAGGTTCAGGCTGCCATATGGCGCGCGCGACTGGCCGCCGCTGCGGGTGGTGAACACCGCCTTCACCCTTGCTGGGGCGGGCCAATCAGGCACCAGCCAATCTGCTGGCCTGCTCATGGCATGAAGTCAGGGCAGCGGCTAGGCTGGGCAGCGTCAAACGCGGGAAGCGCCATGCAAGCCTCAAACGCGGCCATCGTCAGCGGTAATCCATCCAGATTCGTGTCAAAGCGACGGGCATTGAAAATTTGCGGCACCAGCAGGCAATCGGCCAGCGTCGGCGCGTCGCCATAACAAAAGCGCGTGGGGCGCACGCCGCGGGCGTTCAGCCGCTCCAACTGAAGCTCAAAGGCTTCCAAGCCTTGGCGTACCCAGTGGCGGTACCAAGTGTTCTTTTCGTCTTCCGAGCATTCCAGCGTACCCGTCAGGTACTTGAGCACGCGCAGGTTGTTGATGGGGTGGATCTCGCAGGCAATGGTTTGCGCCAGCGCGCGCACCTGGGCGCGGCCCAGCGCGCTGGCAGGCAGCAGGGGCGGCGTAGGGCGGGTTTCGTCCAAGTATTCGATGATGGCCATCGACTGGACCAGCGCGTGGCCATCCACCTCCAACACTGGCACCAGACCGTCGGCGGACAGCGCACGGTGGCCATCCTGCAACTGTTCGCCGCGCACCAGGTGCACGGGCAGATAGTCATAGTCTAGGCCCTTGAGCTTGAGCGCAATACGCACCCGGAACGAGGCCGAGGACCGGCAGTAATTGTGCAGCTTCATGCCCGCGAGGATAAACCCGAAGCCGTTACCATTGGAGGACCACTCAATGACCCATACACTGCCTGGAGCCCCCATGATTCTGGAACTCGCCGATATCCGCATTCACCCTGGCCAGAACGCCGCGTTTGACGAAGCCATCGCCCGCGGCCTGCGCGAGGTCATTTCCAAGGCCAAGGGCTTTCAGGGCTACAAGGTGAACAAGGGCATCGAAAGTCCCGAGCGCTACATCCTGCAAATCTTTTGGGAAACGCTGGAAGACCACACTGTGGGTTTCCGTGGTGGCGATCTCTTCCCCCAGTGGCGCGCCATTGTGGGACCTTTCTTTGCCCAGCCGCCCGTGGTGGAGCACTTTGACCTGCTGGTGAAGTCCGCCTGAGGGTCGCACCATGGACTACGTCGTCACGCCCCCCGCCCTGCCCAGCCTGCCTGTGCTTGGTAGCACAGCCCGCTTCCCCATCCACCGCATGTACTGTGTGGGCCGCAACTACGAAGACCACGCCAAGGAGATGGGCCACTCCGGCCGCGAGGCGCCCTTCTTCTTCATGAAGCCGGCAGATGCAGCCCTGGTGGCCGAAGGCGGCGAAACAGTGTCCATGCCCTACCCCACGCTGACCAGCAACCTGCACCATGAAGTGGAGCTGGTGGTCGCCATTGGCAAGGGCGGCAGCCATATCAAGGCGGCCGACGCACACCAGCACATCTACGGCTACGCCGTGGGCCTGGACATGACGCGCCGCGACCTGCAAAACGAGATGAAGAAGCAGGGCCGGCCCTGGTGCATTGGCAAGGGTTTTGACTTTGCCGCACCACTGGGCCCCATTACCCCCGCCGCCCAGGTGCCCGGCATTGGCAGCGCCACCATCGCCCTGCAGGTCAACGGCCAGGACCGCCAGCGCAGCACCATTGCCAAGCTGATCTGGAACATTGCCGAGACCATCGAGCAGCTGTCCACCGCCTGGGCGCTGCAGCCCGGCGATCTGATCTTCACCGGCACGCCCGAAGGCGTGGGTGCCGTGGTGCGCGGCGATGTACTGCTGGCCAGTGTGGACGGCCTGCAGCCCCTGCGCGTGCAGTTGGTCTGAGCCCGGGCATGCTGCGCCCCCCCATACGCCATTGCCGGCAGTGCGGCACCGCCGTGGTCTACCGCGTCCCTGATGACGGCGACACCAAGGAACGCGCCGTCTGCCCGGCATGCGCCACGATCCACTACGAGAACCCGCTCAATGTGGTGGGCACTGTGCCCCACTGGGGCGACCAGGTGTTGCTGTGCAAGCGCAACATCGAGCCGCGCTTTGGCAAGTGGACGCTACCCGCCGGCTTCATGGAACTCAACGAAACCACGGCCGAAGGCGCTGCGCGCGAAACCGACGAGGAAGCCGGTGCGCAGTTTGAGCTGGAAGGCTTGTTCACGCTGCTGAACGTCGCGCGCGTGGGCCAGGTGCATCTGTTCTACCGTGCCCGCCTGACCAGCGACCAGTTCAACCCCGGCACCGAGACCATCGAGGCCCGCCTGTTCCGCGAGGACGAGATCCCCTGGGACGAGATTGCCTTCCGCACCGTCAAGGAGACGCTGGAACGCTACTTTGCCGACCGACGCGCGGGGCACTACGGCATCCACGCCATCGACATCGTCTAGCGGACCATGTTGCCTTGCTTTGTCATGCTGGACCTGGAGACGACCGGGGGCAGCGCGGTGCATGACCGCATCACCGAAATTGCGGCCGTGCGTGTGGAAAACGGCGTGGAGGTGGCGCGCTGGAGCACGCTGGTCAACCCTGGCGTATCCATCCCGCCCTTCATTCAGAGCCTGACCGGCATCACCGACGCCATGGTGGAGGATGCCCCCACCTTCGCCCAGGTGGCGCCCCGCCTGCTGGAGCTGTTGGACGGGGCGGTCTTCGTGGCCCACAACGTACGGTTTGACCACGGTTTTGTGGTGAACGAACTGGCCCGACTGGAAAAGCCGCTCAAGATCAAAACCCTGTGCACCGTGCGCCTGTCGCGCAAACTGTACCCACAGCACAAGGGCCATGGGCTGGACGCCATCATGCAGCGCCACGGCCTGCACACACTGGCGCGCCACCGCGCCATGGGCGATGTGGAGGTAGTGCTGCAGTGGCTGCAGTTGGCGCAGGCAGAACTTGGTGCCGAGGTGCTGCAGCGCGAAGCCAAGACCTTGCTGCAAGGCAGCGCAAGCTTGCCGCCCCTGCTGGAAACACCGATGGAGGACATCCCCGATACGCCTGGGGTGTACTTGTTCTACGGCGAAGGGAGCATTCCGCTCTACGTAGGGAAGAGCGTGAACATGCGCACCCGCGTGTTGTCGCATTTCCAGAGTGCCTCCAAAGTCGCACGCGAGATGCGCATCCTGCAAGAAATCCGCCGGGTTGAGTGGCGCGAAACTGCCGGTGAATTGGGAGCACTGTTGCTGGAGTCGCGCCTGGTCAAAGAGCTGCAGCCTCTGCACAACCGCCAACTGCGCAAAGAACGCCAACTCAGCGCCTGGATGCTGCACGCGCAAGCCGACGCCCGCCCGCTGGTGCAACTGGTGCGCATGGACGACGTGGACGCCACCGCCATGGGCCAACTCTACGGCACCTACCGCTCCAAACGGCAAGCCATGGACGCCCTGCGCCTGCTGGCCGATACCCACCAGCTCTGCCCCCAAGCGCTTGGGCTGGAGTCGGGCAAAGGCGCCTGTTTTGCCCACCAAATCGGCAGATGCAAAGGCGTGTGTGCAGGCCACGAGCCTGCCGCCCTGCACCGCGTGCGCCTGGAAATGGCCATGGCACAGCATCGCCTGCAAGCCTGGCCGCACCCGGGGCGCGTGGGCGTGCGTGAGCACCACGCAGCTTCCGGGCGCACTGACATCCATGTCTTTGACCGCTGGTGCCATGTGGCCACCGTGCACGATGAAGTGAGTCTGGCGGATGTGCAACAGAGTCGCCAGCAGGTGCTGGCTTTTGACCTAGACACCTACCGTTTACTCCTCAAGCGGCTGGCGCCGCCGCTGGGGCGTGAGCGTGCGGTGTTCCATCTGCCGGGGTTGTCGTCATGACCCAAGTTCCCGCCCATTTGCGCACCCAAATCACCGACGCCCTGTTGGACTTGGTGGTGCAAGTCCCAGCCAGTGATGAAGCCGCGCAGACAAACCCTGGTGCGCGGGTGCAGGCCATCGCGCGCGCCGCTGCACGCAAGGCCAGCCTGCTGGCGGGTTCACTCTCGCTGCCGCCAGGGGTGCTGGGCTGGGTTACTGTGTTGCCCGAGATGATCGCCGTGTGGAGGCTGCAGGCCCAGATGGTGGCCGACATTGCGGCAGTGTATGGCCAGCACCACCAACTGCGGCGCGAGCATTTGCTCTACTGCCTGTTCAAACAAATCTCGGCCCAGCTGTTCCGCGACCTGGCCGTGCGCATGGGCGAGCGGGTCGTGGTACGCCCCACCACGCAAAAGGTACTGCAAGTGTTGGCGCAGAAACTGGGGATGGTTTTGGCAGGCGCTGCGCTGCGTAAAGGCGTAACGCGCTTTGTGCCGCTGCTGGGCGCGGTCGGCGTGGGGGCCTATGCCTACTACGACACCCTGCAGGTTGCCCACAACGCCCAAGCCTTGTTTGAGGACAAAAACGGCCTATAGCCCTTATAAATACTGCGCAAATAGCTACAAAAACAGGAGCAAATGAATGAACATTCTGCATGATTTGCAGTGGGTGCTACCGCTACGCTCGGCAGCCGGCATCCAGCTGGCGATGGCGTTTTCATGGCTGGGTTATGCCACCTTCCTGATGTTCTTCATGTCGATTGGCTACTGGGTGTGGAACAAGGAGCGCTTCTTCCGGCTGCTGGTGGTGGTGGCCGCCAATGCCCTGCTCAACGCCTATGCCAAAGACCTGTTCCAGGACCCGCGCCCGCCGCTAGAGATTCGCCTGGATGACTTGGTGGGCGCTAGTTACGGCCTGCCCAGTGGGCATGCCCAAATGGCCGTGGCGCTGTGGATATGGTTGGCCTGGGAGGTGCGCCGCGTATGGGCCTGGTGGATGTGCAGCGGGATTGCACTGGGCGTGATGTTCAGCCGCATGTACCTAGGCGTGCATGATCTGGAAGATGTGCTGGCGGGTGCCGTGTTGGGTGGCGCCAGCCTGCTGGTGTTTGCATGGGCGCAGCGCCAACCCAATCCGCTGCAACGTTCCTTGGTTTGGCAGTTGGCGGCCATTGTGGGGGTTGCGGGCTTGGCCCTGGCCAGCTGGCCGGGCGCTCAGCCCCCTGACTATGTGCCGATGCTGGCCGCTTGGCTCGCCACGGCCACCGCCTGCCTGCACTGGGACCGCCGTCACATGCAATTTGCAGCGCCGGCGGGCGCCATGCGTGCAATTGCCGCCACCTTGTTGGGGGCCTTGCTGTTTTGGGGCGAGCAAAAACTGCTCAAGATCCTGGGCCTGCAGCTGCAATGGGACCCTACACTATGGTCCGCCTGCAAGGGGGTGGTGAGCGGCGCATTTGTAGCACTGTTTGTCCCTTGGGTATCGCGCGCGCTGCACTTGACACCGGCGCGTGGCGCACCGGCCCCCCATTGAAATCCGTAGTCCCTAGTCACGTATTGCGCGTCTGCCCTCCATGGCCAAACTGTTCTTCCGCTACTCGGCAATGAATGCCGGCAAATCCACCTCGCTGCTCCAAATTGCGTACAACTACGAGGAACAAGGTCAGAAAGTACAACTTTTTACGGCGGGCATTGATGACCGCAGTGGCCACGGCAGCATCGCATCCCGACTGGGTATCCAGCGTGCGGCCAGCGTGTTTGATGCCCACACCGACTTCCTGCAGCTATTGGCCGCGCAGACACAACTGGCCTGCGTATTGATCGACGAGTCACAATTCTTGACGCCCGCCCAAGTGCGACAGCTGCACCAAATCGCACACACTGCAGACATTCCGACCATCTGCTTCGGCCTGCGCTCCGACTTCCAAGGCAATCCTTTTCCGGGCGCTGCGTTCCTGCTGACCCTGGCGGACGATATCGAAGAAATCAAGACCATCTGCGCCTGCGGCCGCAAGGCCACCATGAATATCCGCATCGATGCCCAAGGCCAGCGCGTGCGCGAGGGAGAGCAGGTCGAGATTGGCGGCAACGAGCGCTACCAACAGGCCTGTGCACGTTGTTTTTACCAGGAGCCCGGCGATGGACAAGTCTGAACTGTCTCCTCCTCCGTGGCCCCAGGTCGGCCGAGGCCTCTGGACTCGGTGGTGGGGCTATTTGGCGCGTTGGATGGTGTTTGGCGTGGTGGTCAGCATTTTCCAACCAGTGGACGATGGCGTGGAGGGATTGTGGCAACGCCTCGTGGTTCGCGTGGTCTTGGGCCTCGCGTTCGGGCTGGTTGCCGCAACGGTATTCACGCTGGCGGAGAACACACTGAACATTTCACGCGTGAAATGGAAAACTGGCCTGCTGGTGGTGTTGACCTGGGCGGTGGTCAAAGCGCTGTTTGTGACAGTGCTTGCATTGGTCTGACGCTGGCCCGGGCTGGCGGGCTACGGGTGTCAAACAGGGGACCCATGGGGAGCAAGAATCCGTCGGCACACCAATCGCAGCCACGCACACACGAGACCCTGATGAAAAAAGCCTTCAAGCATTGCTGCTTGAAGGCTTTTGACATATCTAATGGTCGGTGTGAAAGGATTCGAACCTTCGACCCCTTGCACCCCATGCAAGTGCGCTACCAGGCTGCGCCACACACCGATCGAGCCTCAAATTATAACCTCTGTTTAGGGCGCTTTCAGGCTGCTTCGGCAAGAAGTTCGCGAATCTCGAACAATTCACGCTTGAGTTGGACCAACTCCATCACAGGCAGCCCAGTGGCATCCGCCAACTGGCTGTCTTCAAAGTCATCCAAGTCCATATCGTCAACTTCAACGACTTCCAAACCATCCAACATCACCTCGCCGTTGCGCTTCTTGTCACGCTCGCTCTGGAGCAACTCCTGCATCTTGTTGCGCGCACCACTGATGGTGAAACCTTGGTCGTACAGCAAATCACGAATCCGACGAATCATCAGCACCTCGTGGTGCTGGTAGTAGCGGCGGTTGCCACGGCGCTTCATAGGGCGCAGTTGCGTGAACTCCTGCTCCCAATACCGTAGCACGTGGGGTTTGACGCCGCACAAATCGCCCACTTCACCGATGGTGAAATAGCGTTTGGCGGGAATGGGAGGGAGAGTTTTCTCCATTTAAATCAATGCTGTACGAGGCAAAGCGCAGAGGTTACTCTAAGTTTTGTCCGTATGCAAAGACCATTTCGCGGAGAGCCGCCAGATGGCGTTCCGGTGTTGCTAAACGGCGCTATCCGTTTTGCCTTCGTCCTGGATTTGTTCTTTGAGTTTGTGGCTGGCATGGAAGGTGACCACGCGGCGTGCCTGAATAGGAATTGCCTCACCAGTACGCGGGTTACGACCAGGCCGAGGCGCCTTGGTGCGGATCTGGAAGTTGCCAAACCCGGAAATCTTCACGTCGGTTCCATCCACCAGACTGGCTGCAATCAAGTCAAAAAACGAGTCGATCATGTCCTTGGACTCGCGCTTGTTCAGTCCAATTTGCTCAAACAGCATGTCGGCTAACTGCGCTTTGGTCAATGCCGGCGTTTCCAGGCTTTCAACAGAAAAATCCATGGTGGCTAGAACCTTTTCTGGGGATGGGTCAGGTCAAACGCGCTGGCGGGCAGCAACCGCAGCAACCAGTTGGTCCACCACGGCCTTCACTGTGGCCTCAATTTGCTCTTCAGTCAGAGTGGCCTCGTCACTGTTGAGGGTCAGACGCACGGCCAAGCTGCGGTCAGTGGCTCCTTCGGTTGCCACAGCGTCCTTGGCCAGTTTGGGGCGGTACACGTCAAACAGCTGTGCATCGCGCAGCAGCCCAGCGGTGGGCGCTGCCCACACAGCAGCCATCAGCGCGGCATGTGTCACGCTATCTGCCACTACAACAGCGATGTCGCGCTGAACCGCCTGGTACTTGGCCACTGGCGTGAACTCGGGCACTGGGCGCGCCAGCACGGCGTCCAAGGCCAGCTCAAACACTACGGGGGCATTCGCCAACTCGTAGGACTGGCGCCACTTGGGGTGCAACTCGCCCACATGGCCAATCACCTTGCCATCCAGCACCACCTGAGCGCAGCGGCCAGGGTGCATGGCAGGGTGCGTACCAGGCGCAAACTCGGCTTTCAAGGGTGCCAGCAGGGCTTCCACGTCACCCTTGGCATCAAAGAAATCCACGCCCTGCTCTTTGCGCCCCCACTGCAGCACATCAGCACTGCCACCAACCAAGCCTGCGATGCGCATGGGTTGGTCGAAACCTTCCACAGTCGCGTCCGTGCTTTTTACGGAAGCATCGCGTAGGAAAACGCGGCCCAATTCGAACACACGTACGCGCGGCGCCTTGCGGGCCGCATTAAACCGCAGCACCTGCACCAAGGAGCCGATCAGCGAGGAACGCATCACGCTCATCTGGCTGGCAATCGGGTTCAGCAGCTTGATGGGGTTGGGGTTGCCCGCCAGCTCGTGCTCCCAGCGCTCCTCCACAAAGCTGAAGTTGATGGTTTCCTGGTATCCCAGGGCCGCCAGCGCGCGGCGCACAGCAAACGGGCTGCGCTGCGCTTCCGCACGGATCTTGGCCGTGATGGGGGCCAACGGAGGCGTGTGCGGCAGGTTGTTATAGCCCACCATGCGGGCCACTTCCTCGATCAGATCTTCCTCGATCTGCAGGTCAAAACGGTACGACGGCGGCGCCACGGTCACCGTGCCCTCGCCTTCGGTGACAGACAATCCCAAACGTTTGAGCGCATCCGCACACTGGGCTTGGCTCAGCGGCATGCCAATGACCTTGACTGCGCGTGCTACACGCAATGTCACGGGTGGAGGGGCTGGCACATTGGCCGTTTGGTCGTCGACGGGGCCGCAGGTCGTAGCGGGGGTGCCGCAGATATCGATGATCAGCTGGGTAATGCGCTCGATGTGCGCAACGGTCAATTCTGGATCCACACCACGCTCGAAGCGGTGGCCAGCGTCGGTGGAAAAGTTGAAGCGGCGCGAGCGACCGGCAATCGACTTGGGCCACCAGAAGGCAGCTTCTACATAAATATGTTGTGTGTCATCAGAAACGGCAGTGGCATCGCCGCCCATGATGCCGGCCAGCGACTCGACCTGGGAATCGTCGGCAATCACCCCTACTTTGTCATCTACAGTGACGGTATTGCCATTGAGCAGCTTCAGCTGCTCGCCAGGCTTGCCCCAACGCACGTCCAGACCACCATGGATCTTGTCCAGATCAAAAATATGCGAGGGACGGCCCAGCTCAAACATCACATAGTTGGAGATGTCTACCAACGGGCTCACGCTGCGCTGGCCGCAACGGGCCAGGCGGTCCACCATCCACTGTGGTGTTTTGGCTTGGGTATTCACGTTGCGCACCACCCGGCCAGAAAAACGGCCACACAGGTCAGGTGCGCTGATTGTCACCGCGACTTTGTCGGTATTCGTCACAGCTACGGGGGCGATAGGTGCAGTGATCAAGGGTGCACCCGTCAGTGCTGCCACCTCGCGCGCGACACCGTAAACGCTCAAGCAGTGCGCCAAGTTGGGCGTGAGCTTGAGGGTGAACAGGGTGTCATCCAGATCCATGTATTTGCGGATGTCCTGGCCCAGAGGCGCATCCAGCGGCAGTTCCAGCAGGCCTCCATGGTCTTCAGACAGCTTTAGCTCGCGCGCAGAGCACAGCATGCCCTGGCTTTCTATACCACGCAACTTGCCGACTTTGATAAGGAACGGTTTTCCGTCTTCGCCGGGAGGCAACTCTGCGCCCACGAGCGCACAGGGAATGCGGATGCCGACGCGGGCATTAGGAGCACCGCAAACGATGTTGAGAAGTTCAGGCTGGCCCACGTCGACCTTGCAGACACGCAATCGGTCGGCATTGGGATGCTGCTCAGCCTCTTTGATCTCCCCTACTACGATCTTGGTGAACGGCGGGGCAACAGGCTTAAGTTCTTCCACTTCCAGACCTGCCATGGTGAGCGTTTCGGCCAGCTCGGCGGTGGAAATGGACGGGTTGCAGAAAGTGCGCAGCCAGGATTCGGAAAATTGCATGGTCGGTCAGACGAGAAATTGGGGCGGTGGACAGGTGAGGCGTGCTGGTCGACTTACTGGAATTGCGACAGGAAACGGACATCACCGTCAAAAAATAAGCGCAAATCATTCACGCCATAGCGCAGCATGGTCAAGCGGTCCGGGCCCATGCCAAAGGCGAAGCCGATGTATTTCTCGGGGTCCAAGCCCATGTTGCGGATCACGTTGGGGTGCACCTGGCCGGAGCCGGCTACTTCCAGCCAACGGCCAGCCAAAGGGCCTGTCTGGAATTGGATGTCGATCTCGGCGCTGGGCTCAGTGAAAGGGAAGAAGCTGGGGCGAAAGCGGAGCACCAAATCGTCCGACTCAAAGAAGGTGCGACAGAAATCGGTGAACACGAACTTCAGGTCTTTGAAACTCACGTTCTCGCCCACCCACAGGCCTTCGCACTGGTGGAACATGGGCGAATGCGTGGCATCGCTGTCCACCCGGTAGGTACGACCGGGGGCGATCACGCGGATCTCGGGCATGTCGCCGGAGAACAATCCCTTTGCAGAGGCACCTGCAGCAGCGCGGTGCGCCTTGACGTGCTGCACCGCGTAGCGAATCTGCATGGGGCTGGTGTGGGTGCGCAGCAGGTTGGGCGCAGTCTCCGAGCCACCTTCCACATAGAAGGTGTCGTGCATGGAGCGCGCGGGGTGATCTTCTGGCGTGTTGAGGGCGGTGAAGTTGAACCAGTCGGATTCAATTTCGGGGCCCTGCGCGACATCAAAGCCCATGGAGCCAAAAATAGCTTCAATACGCTCTAGGGTCAGCGAAACTGGGTGCAAACCACCCTGCCCGCGCTGGCGTCCTGGGAGGGTGACGTCCAGTGCCTCCGCCTGCAGTTGCTGTTGCAGTTCGGCATCAGCCAGCGCCTGGCGGCGCTCAGTCAAGGCTGCCTCAATGGCCTGTTTGGCCAAGTTGATCGCGGCACCGGTTGACTTCTTCTCTTCCACGCTAAGTGCAGCCATGCCTTTCATCAGCTCGGTCATGCGACCGGACTTGCCCAAAAACAGGGCCTTGGCGTTTTCCAGATCAGCGGGCGTCACGGCTTGGGAAAAAGCCGCTTTGGCGGTGTCAACGATGGCGTTCAACTCGGTCATAAATTTGGGTGTGACTGTGTATGTCATTGGAAATGGTTTTGGCCATTTCAAGAAAAAGGGCTAGTGCTTTTTCAAGCGCTAGCCCTTGTTTCTGGTGCGCAGAACGCTACAAAATCAGTAGCATTCAGCCGCGAACTCAAGCAGCCAGTTTGGCTTTCACTTGTTCCACGATCCCAGCAAAAGCAGCCATGTCATGGATAGCGATATCGGACAGAACCTTACGGTCGATCTCGATGTTCGCTTTCTTCAGACCATTGGCAAACTGGCTGTATGTCAGACCGCATTGGCGGGCCGCAGCGTTGATACGCGCGATCCACAACTGACGGAAGACACGCTTCTTGGTACGACGGTCGCGGTAGGCATATTGCCCAGCCTTCATGACCGCCTGTTTGGCAATCCGGAAGACATTACCGCGGCGACCACGGAAACCTTTTGCAAGGGCCAGAACTTTTTTATGGCGGGCGCGAGCCGTTACACCACGTTTGACGCGAGGCATGTGATTACTCCTTGTTCGTCGTTAATTAAATACCACGACCGGGCAGCATCTGTGCCATGTGACCCATGTTGGTCTCATGAACTCCAGTGGAGCCGCGCAGGTGGCGTTTATTTTTGGTGGTCTTCTTGGTCAAGATGTGACGTTTGAAGGCTTGACCGCGCTTGACGGTGCCACCTGGACGGACGCGGAAGCGTTTCTTCGCCGCGCTCTTGGTCTTCATTTTGGGCATGTTCATGCTCCTTTTTCATTTGTGCTCGTGAGGCGTCTGGAAAACGACTTCCAGCCTTGTTGGCCCCGAGCCACTTGTGCCATGCACCTTGCGATGCACCGCATATGCCATGGGTCTAAGACCTCTGGCGCACTACCGGCAGGTGACCAGACCTGCCAGTGGTATTTACGCTGCAGCTTCTGCTGCAGGCTTGGGAGAGCCACCGGGCTTTTTACGGCCGGGGGCAATCATCATGATCATCTGGCGACCTTCCAGCTTCGGGAACTGCTCCACGATGATGGTGTCGCCCAGCTCGTCGCGCATGCGCTGCAACATCGCCAGACCAATTTCCTGGTGGGTGATTTCGCGACCCCGAAAACGCAAAGTGATCTTGCACTTGTCGCCATCGGCCAAGAAGCGGCGGATATTGCGCATCTTGATGTTGTAGTCGCCGTCATCAGTACCCGGACGGAACTTGATTTCCTTAATCTCAATAACCGTCTGCTTGGCTTTCGCTTCCGCCGCCTTTTTCTGCTCCTGGTATTTGAACTTGCCGTAATCCATCAACCGGCACACGGGCGGGTTGGCGGTGGCTGCAATTTCAACCAAGTCCACATCCAGCTCACCTGCCATGCGCAGGGCTTCCATCAGGCTCACGACACCAAGCGGCTCGTTATCGGGGCCAGAGAGGCGTACCTCAGGGGCCATGATTTCCCGGTTCAGGCGGTGCTTGCGTTCTTCACGCTGACGACGATCACGAAATTCAGTAGCGATGGCTCAATACCTCACAATTTTTGCTACACAAACTGTAGCGGTTGCTGCACAGCGGGCGTCATCAAACCGGGTTTTCTTGGGGTGAACCTCAAGCCGCTGATTTGTTGGCAATGTCACTGGTGATTCTTTGGACAAAGGCATCAAGAGACATTGCACCGAGGTCTTGACCACCCCGGGCGCGCACTGCAACAGCGCCTGCTGCCATCTCTTTGTCGCCAATGACGACCAAATACGGCAGCTTTTGCATCGAATGCTCCCGTATTTTATAGGTTATTTTCTCATTGCGCAGGTCTAAATTGACCCTAAGCCCTTGATTTTGCAGCGTTTTAGCCACGGACTTGGCATATTCCGCCTGAGCATCGGTGATATTGAGCACCGCCACCTGCACCGGCGCCAGCCACGCAGGCAAGGCCCCGGCACTCTCCTCAATCAGGATTCCGATGAAGCGCTCCAAGCTGCCAACGATGGCCCGGTGCAACATGATGGGGCGGTGGCGTGCGCCATCCTCTCCCACAAATTCGGCATCCAGACGCTCAGGCAAGTTGGGGTCCACCTGAATGGTGCCGCACTGCCAGGGGCGACCCAGCGCATCTTTGAGCGTGTATTCGATCTTCGGACCGTAGAACGCGCCCTCGCCCGGCAGGTACTCAAAGTCACAACCGGACGCACGCAGGCCTTCCGCCAGCGCGTTCTCGGCGCGATCCCAACTCTCTTCGCTACCGATACGCTTTTCCGGGCGCGTGGAGAGCTTGTAGATGATGTTGGTAAAGCCGAAATCCTTGTAGACCTTTTGTAGCAGCGTCGTGAACGCCACCACTTCGGACTGAATCTGGTCTTCGGTACAGAAGATGTGACCATCGTCCTGCGTAAAGGCACGCACGCGCATGATGCCGTGCAGGCCGCCCGAGGGCTCGTTGCGGTGGCAGGCACCGAACTCGCCGAAGCGCAGTGGCAAGTCGCGATAGCTCTTGATGCCGTGCTTGTAGATCAGGATGTGGCCGGGGCAGTTCATCGGCTTCAGCGCGTAATCGCGCTTTTCCGACTCCGTGATGAACATGTTCTCGCGGTATTTGTCCCAGTGGCCCGTCTTTTCCCACAGGCTCTTGTCGATGATCTGCGGACCTTTAACCTCCAGATAACCGTTATCCTGGTAGACCTTGCGCATGTACTGCTCCACGCCCTGCCACAGCGTCCAGCCCTTGGGGTGCCAAAACACGGTGCCAGGGGAATGCTCGTCAATGTGGAACAGGTCCAGCTCACGGCCCAACTTGCGGTGGTCGCGCTTCTCCGCCTCTTCCAGCATCGTCAAATGTTGCTGCAGCTCATCCTTGGTGGCCCAAGCCGTGCCGTAGATGCGCTGCAGCATCTCGTTTTTGTGATCACCGCGCCAGTAGGCACCGGCCACCTTCATGAGCTTGAAGTGCTTGAGCTTGCCGGTGCTGGGCACGTGCGGGCCACGGCACAGGTCTTCGAACTTGCCTTCGCGGTACAGCGAAACGTCCTCGTTGCTCGGGATGCTGCCGATGATCTCGGCTTTGTAGTGTTCGCCCAAGCTCTTGAAATAGGCTACCGCTTCGTCACGCGGCAACACGCGGCGCACCACGGGTTCGTCCAGCGCGGCCAGCTGCGCCATCTTCCTCTCGATGGCAGCCAGATCTTCCGGGGTGAACGGGCGTTTGTACGAAAAATCGTAGAAAAAACCATGTTCGATGACGGGACCGATGGTCACCTGCGCATCCGGGAACAACTCCTTGACAGCATAGGCCAACAAGTGCGCTGTCGAGTGACGAATGACTTCCAGACCATCCGCATCTTTGGCGGTGATGATGGACAGCGCGCTATTGGCTGTCATCTGGAAACTGGTGTCCACCACTTTACCGTCCACTTTGCCGGCCAATGCAGCCTTGGCCAGGCCAGCGCCAATGGAGGCGGCAACTTCGGCCACAGTAACCGGACCAGGAAATTCACGTTGGGAACCGTCAGGGAGCGTAATTTGAATCATGGTATGCCTAACAAAGCGTCGGGAGCAAAAAGAAAAAGCGCGGAAGGGTCCGCGCTTTACTATGAATTTGGTAGCTGCTTGCGCACAAGGCGCGCGGACTACGGCCTTATTCGCTGATGAATGTCGCCGGTGTAGTTCGCGGTGTCATAACCAAACTGCCTTTCTCGCTCTTATACAAAGTTGATCTGTGGATTTTAACCCCAGTCAAGCGCCCCAGCAAAAAGGGCCGAACTCCCCTCACGAAAGTCCGGCCCAATGCTGCAAGCTGGCAGCTTAGTGGAACTGCTCTTCTTCGGTAGAACCAGTCAGCGCCTTCACGGAGGAAGAGCCGCCCTGGATCACAGTAGTCACGTCGTCGAAGTAACCCGCGCCCACTTCCTGCTGGTGCGACACAAAGGTGTAGCCCTTGTCACGTGCGGCGAACTCGGGCTCTTGCACCATGTTCACGTAGTGCTTCATGCCTTCGCCGTTGGCGTACGCGTGGGCGAACTGGAAGGTGTTGAACCAGTTGATGTGGATGCCGGCCAGCGTGATGAACTGGTACTTGTAGCCCAGCGCGGACAGGTCTTCCTGGAAGGACGCGATCTGGCTGTCGTTGAGGTTCTTCTTCCAGTTGAAGGAAGGCGAGCAGTTGTAGGACAGCAGTTTGCCGGGGCAGGCGGCGTGCACGGCTTGCGCGAATTCACGGGCAAAGCCGATATCAGGCACGCCGGTTTCGCACCACACCAGGTCGGCGTAGGGGGCGTAGGCCACGCCGCGGCTAATGGCTTGTTCCAGACCGTTCTTGACGCGGTAGAAGCCTTCTTGCGTGCGCTCGCCGGTCAGGAAAGGCTTGTCGTTGGCATCGTGGTCAGACGTGATCAGGTTGGCAGCTTCTGCGTCGGTACGGGCCAGCACGATGGTGGACACGCCCATCACGTCGGCGGCGAAACGTGCGGAGATCAGCTTTTCGCAGGCTTCTTGGGTGGGAACCAGCACCTTGCCGCCCATGTGGCCGCACTTCTTCACGGCAGCCAGTTGGTCTTCAAAGTGAACGCCAGCCGCACCGCTTTGGATCATGTTTTTCATCAGTTCAAACGCGTTCAGCACGCCGCCGAAACCGGCTTCTGCATCGGCCACGATAGGCAGGAAGTAGTCGATGAATTCCTTGTCGCCGGGGTTGATGCCACGGCCCCACTGGATTTCGTCCGCGCGCTTGAAGGTGTTGTTGATGCGACGCACCATGGTGGGCACGGAGTCGTAGGCGTACAGCGATTGGTCGGGGTACATGGTCTCCGAGGTGTTGCCGTCAGCGGCGACTTGCCAGCCCGACAGGTACACGGCTTCCAGGCCGGCCTTGGCTTGCTGCATGGCCTGGCCGGCGGAGATGGCGCCGAACGCATTGACGTAACCCTTCTTGGCGCCGCCGTTGATCTTTTCCCACAGTTTCTCAGCACCGCGCTTGGCCAAGGTGTGCTCGATGGACAGCGAACCACGCAGGCGCACCACGTCGGCAGCGGAGTAGCCGCGCTTCACGCCCTTCCAGCGGGGGTTGGTCGCCCAGTCTTTTTCCAGGGCGGCGATTTGTTGTTCGCGGCTCAGTTGCGAGTTGAGGTTTTGCGTCATGAGAACACTCCTAGGTTGGTTGATTGGCTGCGCACCGTTTGTCTTGCAATTCTGGTGCCCATGGATGAATTCTATGTCTTATATAAGACATATATTCAATCTTATGTCTTATATAAGACATAAATTTATTCATTACAAATCAACAACTTAGGCCTCTCATTTCTCAATGCAAAACAATTGGCTTGTATGTGAAATACAAAACCCCAACACAGTCGCATTACATTCCACAATAAGAAAAGGGCTGACGCATATCGAAATGCGCCAGCCCAAGGAACCTGCACCAGGCAAGAACAGGATCAGAAAGCCTGCGCGTAGCGTGCCATCTCCCAAGGGCTAACGTGCTGGCTGTAAGCAGCCCATTCCTCGCGCTTGAGCTGCAGGAACTGCGTACAAAAGGCATCCCCCACGCCCTGGCGCAACACCGTGTCCTGCTCCAGCGCCTGCAACGCCGTGCGCAAGTCCGCAGGTAGCGCGGGTGGCAAGGCCTGCCCGGCCTGGGCGCGCTGGTACAGATCATCAGCCACAGGTGTCGGCGGGGCCAAGCCGCGGTCTATGCCTTGCAGGCCGGCGACCAGCGTGGAAGCAATGGCGGCGTACACATTGCATGAGGGATCAGGCAGGCGCCACTCTAAGCGGCCATCGACCACCCGCACCAAGCAGGTCCGGTTGTTATGGCCATACGCCTTCCACACCGGCGACCAGGTGGTACCCGAAGCGCTCTCGCTACTGGCGAGGCGCTTGTAGCTATTGACCGTGGGAGCGCAGAGCGCGGCCAGTGCATCGGCATGGTGCAGCAGCCCGGCTGCGAACTGATGGCCCGCCGCGCTGAGCCCCAAGTCTCCTTGCGCATCGGCAAATACCGCGCGGCCTTCTGCATCGGTAATGCTGATGTGGAAATGCAGGCCGCTGCCCGGTGCGTGCGCCAGGGGTTTGGGCATGGCACTGAAGACCATGCCGTGGCGCTCAGCCACCGCATGGGCGGCCAGCTTGAACAGCATGTAGCGGTCGGCTGCGGCCAGTGCGTGGTCGAAGCGGTAATTGATCTCGTACTGGCCGCAGGCATCTTCATGGTCAATCTGCTGCAGCTCAAAACCTAGCTGCACCAGCGTACTGCGCATGTCCTCCAGATAGGCCGCGTTGCGATGGATGGACTTGAGGTCATAGGAAGGCTTGTCCAGTTGGTCCTGCCCATCCGCCACCTGCCAAACACCATTCATCTGGCGCAACAGGAAGAACTCGGGCTCGATCCCCACCCACATGCGCCAGCCTCGTGCCTCCAGCTGGGCCACGGCCGCCTTGAGTACCTGGCGCGAGCAGGTATCCAGCGCCTCGCCACCGGCAAAACCATCACACACAGCGCGCGCCACACCTGGCATAAACGGCAGCGCCTGCAAAGACTCAGACTGCACGCGCCCGTAATACTCGCTGCGCGGGCCCATACGCGGCAGCCCCGTGCCCCAGATGCTGGGGCCGGCAAAGCCCGCGCCTACCTCCACCCACTCTTGCAACTTTTCCAGTGGCACCAGTTTGCCCTTGGCCACGCCATGCAGGTCGCAAAACTGGGTGAGCACGGAATGCACGCCCTGCGCTTGCAGGGAATGGATGGTTTCGGTGTAGTTATGCATGAGATTGGCCTCTAGCACCCGCGGAGTTTGCGCGAGCTGCTATCAAATAAGGAGTAATCGACCACCATCCTAGCCGCTGCTGCGGCCTGGACGCAGGACTCACACCGGGCTGTCGATGCGTACCCAGGTGGTCTTGGTCTCGGTGTATTTGTCGAAAGCGTGCAGGGACTTGTCGCGCCCTACCCCGCTTTGCTTGTAGCCGCCAAACGGCACGGTGATGTCGTCTTCGTCGTACTGGTTCACGTGCACGGTGCCAGCTCGCAAGGCACGTGCCACGCCGTGGGCCTTGTTAAGGTCACTGGTCCACACACCGGCCTGCAAGCCGTAGACACTGGCATTGGCCATGCGCACGACCTCTGCCGCGTCGCTGAACGACAGCACCGACAGCACCGGGCCGAAAATTTCTTCGCGTGCGATCGTCATGTCACCACGCACACCGTCAAACACGGTGGGCTGCACATAACAACCGCCGGTAGACTGCAGCACTTGCTCGCCACCGGCCAGCAGCTTAGCGCCCTCCGCCTTGCCGCTTTCGATGTAGCGCAACACGGTGTTCATTTGCGTCTTGTCTACCAGCGCGCCCATCACCGTGTCGGGCAAGGTGGGGTTGGCCGGCGTATAGGCGGGCACCAGTGCCAGCGCCTTCTCCAAAAATTTCTCCTTGATACTGTCCTGCACATACAGGCGCGAAGGTGCATTGCAGCTTTCGCCCTGGTTGAAGAAGATGCTGCCCACTGCCGCCTCCACCGCGCGGTCCAGGTTGGGGCAGTCGGCAAACACGATGTTGGGCGACTTGCCGCCCAGTTCGGTCCAAGCGCGCTTGAGGTTGCTCTGCCCGGCCATCACATGGATCTGCTTGCCCACGCGCGTGGAGCCGGTAAAAGCAATGCAATCCACGTCCATATGCAGCGCCAGCGGCGAACCGGCTTCGGGGCCAAAGCCCGGCACTACGTTAAACACCCCATCGGGAATGCCGGCCTCCAGCGCCAGGTCCGCCAAACGCAGGGCGGTGAGCGGCGATTTTTCGCTGGGCTTGAGCACCACGCTGTTGCCCACAGCCAGGGCCGGTGCAATCTTCCAGGCGGCCATGATCATGGGGTAGTTCCAGGGCACTACCACACCCGCTACGCCCACCGGTTCGCGCGTGATCAGGGCCAGCGCCGTGTCGGCTGTCGGGGCAATTTCGTCATAAACCTTGTCGACCGCTTCTCCATACCAACGGATGCAGTTGGAAGCGCTGTTCACGTCCACCGCGCGCGCGTACTTCACGGGCTTGCCCATGTCCATCGTCTCGGTCAGAGCGAGGGTATCGGCGTTCTGGAGCAACAAGTCGGCAAAGCGGACCATGATGCGTTTGCGCTGCGCGGGTGGCAGGCCGCGCCAGCGCTTGTCGTCGAACGCCGCACGGGCCGCACCCACTGCGCGGTCAATGTCGGCCGCACCACATTGGGCCACCTCGGTCAGCACCCGCCCATCCACGGGCGAGATGCATTGGAATGTGGCTCCATTCAATGCGGCTACGCGCTGGCCACCAATCACGGCGCGCCCGTCAAACTGCAATTGGCTCATGTCGTCCTCGTCCTTGTTGTCCGCCCAGTCTGGGGCAGTGACTTCATATTGCAGGGTGCGTCACGCCCGCGTGGCAGCCGCAATCTCGCGCTCCCGCTTGCGCGTCTGCCGCGCCACCCACACGCTGTAGCTGATGATGACAATCGTCACCGTGAAGATGAGCAGCGTGGCGGCCGCATAAATGGTCGGGTTGATACCACGGCGCGCGTAACTGAAGATGACCTGTGGCAAGGTACTCACACCGGGGCCGGACAGGAATTCAGAAATCACCACATCGTCAAACGACAACGTGAACGAGAGCAAAAACGCCGCCAGAATGCCCTGCGCAATATTTGGCAAGGTCACCAGAAAGAACACTTCGTAGGGCTTGGCGCCCAGGTCCATGGCAGCCTCTTCGAGTGAGCGGTTCATCTCCAGCAAGCGCGACTGCACTACCACCATGCCGTAGGCCATACCCAAGAGCGTGTGGCCCAAAATAATCGTCAACATACCGCGCTCCGGCCACCCCATCAGGTTTTGCGCACCGACCATCAGCAACAACAGCGACAGGCCGATCACGACCTCGGGCATCACCAAGGGCGCATTCACCATGCCAGAGAAAACCGTACGCCCCAGAAATCGCCGGTAGCGCACCAGCACAAAAGCGGCAAACGTACCCAACACGGCGGATAACACACCGGTGATGGTGGCCACCTGAAGGGACAGCCAAAAACCCTCCACGATCTTGGTGTCGCGCGTCAGCGCCTCGTACCAGCGCAACGAAAAGCCGGTGAAGTTCGCGTCCTGGCGGGTGCTGTTGAACGAGAACACCACCATAAAGATCAGCGGCATGTAGAGGAACAGGTAGACCAGGGCCATCCAGCCCTTGCCAAAGTGTTTTTCAATCCAGGGTTTCATGGCCTGCCCCTCATGCCTTGCCGGACGTGTCGTTGTCGCCGGTGTAATGGTAATAAATGGCCAGCGGCACGATGATGAGCGCAATCATCACCACTGCCAACGCGGTGGCGCGCGGCCAGTTGTTGCTAGTGAACATTTCGTCCCACACGACGCGACCGATCATGATGTTCTCCGGCCCGCCCAGCAGCGAAGGAATCACGAACTCGCCGACCGCCGGAATGAACACCAGCATGAAACCCGCCACAATGCCGGCCTTGGACAGCGGCACGGTGACCAGCCAGAAGGCCTTGAACGGCGTGGTGCCAAGGTCGTAAGCGGCCTCAAGAAGTCGGAAGTCCATCTTGACCAAATTGGCGTACAGCGGCAGCACCATGAAAGGCAGGTACACGTAAGTCATGCCTACCAGCATGGAAACGTTGGTGTAGAGCATTTGAATCGGCTCGCTGGTCAGGCCCAAGGCCATCAGCAACTGGTTCACCACACCCTGGTCCGCGAGGATGCCTTTCCAGGCATAGACGCGCAGCAGAAATGACGTCCAGAACGGCAACATCACCATCATCAACAGCGCAGGGCGCGCACTGGGTGCCGATCGGGCAATGAAATAGGCAAACGGGTAGCCAATCAGCAGGCACAGCACGGCGGTACACAACGCGTACCAGATCGAGCGCAAATAGGCTTCGATATAAATGGTCTGAAACAGGGCGCCGTCTTCGCTATTGCGGAAGATAGACCAGTAGTTCTCGTACTTGAGCTTCAAGAGCCCGGTGGTGCTGTCCCAGATGGGCTTGAAGGGGTGGATATCGCTGCCCATATCTACAAAGCTGATGTAGAGCAAGATCAGGAAGGGCAGCAGAAAGAAGACCACCAGCCAAGCGTAGGGTACGCCAATGACCAGGCGGCGACCTGGCATGGGAAGAGAGAGTTGTGCCATGGTGTGCCTCAATCGCGCAACACGATGGCGGAGCGGTCACCCCACCAGAAGTACACATTGTCTTCCCAGGTGATGTCGCTGAGTTCCTGGCGTGAAGTATTGGCTTCGGTGATCTTCACCTTGGTGCCGTCGGTCGCCACCACGATGTAGGTGTTGTAGGAGCCGAAGTAGGCAATCTCCTTGACCTTACCGGTGAACAGGTTCACCCCCACGTCGGGACGCGCCTTGCTGATCTCGATTTTCTCGGGTCGCACCGCAATACCCACAGGCATGTTCAGCGTACCGCTGACACCATGGCCCACATGGATCTCCCCGATACCAGTCACCGCAGCGCAACGATCGTGTTCGTCGATGCTCAGGCGGCCTTCAAAAATATTCACATTGCCGATGAAGTCGGCCACAAAGCGGTTGGCCGGGTGTTCGTACACCTCTTCGGGGGAGCCCACTTGCTGCACACGGCCCTTGCTCATCACGGCAATCCGGCCGGCCATGGTCATGGCCTCCTCCTGGTCATGCGTCACCATCACACAGGTCACGCCCACTTTTTCGATGATGTTGACCAACTCAAACTGCGTTTGTTCACGCAGCTTCTTGTCGAGGGCGCCCAGCGGTTCGTCCAGCAACAACAGCTTGGGGCGCTTAGCCAAGCTGCGCGCCAGCGCCACGCGTTGCTGTTGCCCGCCAGAGAGCTGGTGCGGCTTGCGTTTGGCATAGGCGCCCAGTTGAACCAGGTCCAGCATCTCGCCTACCCGTTGCTTGATTTCGTCTTTGGGCAGGCCCTCTCGTTTCAGACCAAAAGCCACGTTTTCCCAGATGTCCAGGTGGGGAAACAGCGCATAACTCTGGAACATCATGTTGATGGGCCGGTCGTAGGGTGCGAGTTTGGCCACGTCCTGTCCACCCAGCAAAATCCGGCCCGAAGTAGGCGACTCAAATCCTGCCAACATGCGCAACAGCGTGGACTTGCCACACCCGGAGCTTCCCAACAACGCAAAGATCTCCCCCTGCGCGATGGACAGGGACACCTCGTCCACGGCGGTGGCTTCGTCAAAACGCTTCACCAGCTTCTCTGTCACCAGGTAGCCTGGTTTTCCGGATTGCACTGTCATCTCAGGGCCTTTGCATTGGTTGCAAACAATAAAAAGGGCTGTTTATACCTGCGTACAAACAGCCCCGACTGGCATCACGCCAATTTTTTACTTACCTTTTTTGAAAGCGTTGTAGGCGGTCGCCAATGCTTCACGCGCTTCGTTGCTGAAGCTGCTTGGGGGAATCATCTTAGAGAAGTACTCGGACTCCACAAAGATAGTCTTATTGCCCGCGATTTCGGGCTTGATTTTCTCGATCGCAGCCTTGTTGCCAGTGGGGTAGCTCATCTCATTGGACATCAGCGCCGCATTTTCGGCACGCAGGTAGAAGTCAATGAAGGCGGCTGCGTTGTTGGGGTGCTTGGCATCCTTGGTGATGGCCATGGTGTCAAAGAAGATCAATGCACCGGTGCTGGGCAACAGCGATTCAATCTCGTCCTTAGAACCATTTTCCTTGGCCCGACCTGCAGCGATGTTGATGTCGCCAGACCAACCCACCGCCACACAGGCTTTTCCACCAGCGATGTCGTCGATCATGGTGGAGCTGAACAGGCGCACGTCCTTGCGCACCTTGGCCAACATGGCAGACGCCAGCTTGTAGTCCTCAGGATTGTTGGAGTACGCGTCCTTGCCTACATAGTGCAGTGCCACAGGCATGATTTCAGTGGGCGAATCCAAGTAGGCAATGCCGCAGGACTTCAACTTGGCCGTGTATTTGGGGTCAAACACCAGGTCCCATGCGTTCTCGGGCATGGGCATGCTGCCCAGAGCCTTGGTCACTTTGGTTTTGTTGATTCCGACGGTGGTGAAACCCCAGGCCCAAGGCACCAGATGCTTGTTCTCGGGATCGGCCTTGGTCAGGGTCGCCATGATGGCTGGGTCCAAATTGGCCAGATTCGGGATCTTGGCCTTGTCCAGCGGCTGCAGCAGGCCACCTTCGATCTGGCCTTTGGCGAACACGGTGCCGGGCACCACAATGTCGTAGCCGGTATTGCCCGCCACCAGCTTGGCTTGCAATGCTTCATTGGTCTCAAAGGTGTCGTAGTTCACCTTGATGCCGGATTCTTTTTCAAACGCGGCGATCATGCCCTCTGGAACGTAGTCGGGCCAGTTGTAGATATTGAGGACTTTTTCCTCAGTATTCACTGGCGCGGCTGGCGCGCTGGCCACCGGTGCAGAGGCGGGCGCGGCAGCAGGGGCTTCTTCTTTTTTACCGCAAGCAGCCAAAGCTACTGCTGTCAGCGCAAAAGACCAGAGGTATTTTTTCATGGTGAGTTTGTCTCCACTAAAAGAGAGTTGGGTTAAAGACAATCAAAACGGCTTGGTGTGAATAAGCAAATTTCAGACCAAAAAAGATTATAGAAGTCCAAATCCGTCGCCCTACACCAATCCACGCACTTTGAGGTCCCGGTGTGTCAAGTCCAACGCCAGGTGGATCAGGCGCATCATCTCGTCAATGTCGCTGCGAGTCATCACCAGCGGCGGCGCAATGATCATGCGGTCACCTACGGCACGCATGATCAGACCGTTGCCAAAGCAATGGCCTCGGCACAGCATGCCCACCGCATCGTTTTCTTGGAAGCGTTCCTTGGTCTTTTTGTTTTTGACCAGCACCAAGCCGCCCACAAAGCCGCAGGTCTCAGCCAAGCCCACCAGCGGATGCTCATTGAGCTCCGCGTACCGCTGGGCGAAGTAGGCACCAATATCGCCATGCACCTTTTGGGGGAGTTGCTCCTGCTCCATGATGTCCAGGTTGGCCAGTGCCACGGCACAGGCCACGGGGTGGCCACTGTAGGTATAGCCGTGGTTGAACTCTCCGCCCTGCTCTATCAGCACCTTGGCCACACGGTTGCCCACCATCACACCGCCTAAGGGAATGTAGCCACTGGTCACCGCCTTCGCAAAGGTTACCAAATCCGGCTTGTAGCCAAACTTCTCGTAGCCAAACCAATGGCCAAGGCGACCAAAGGCACAAATCACCTCGTCACTGATCAGCAGGATGCCGTATTTATCGACGATGCGCTGAATCTCGGGCCAGTAGGTGGAGGGCGGGATAATGACGCCGCCCGCGCCTTGCACCGGCTCGGCAATGAAGGCAGCCACCTTGTCCGGGCCCACGGCCAAGATTTTTTCCTCCAGCCAGCCCGCTGCGCGCACGCCAAATTCGTCAGCGGTCTCACCTGGCTTGCCGTTTTCGAAAAAGTAGGGTTGGTCGATGTGCGTGATATTGGGAATGGGCAAGTCGCCTTGGGCGTGCATGCCACTCATGCCGCCCAGCGAGGCGCCGGCCATGGTGCTGCCGTGATAGGCGTTGTGACGGCTGATGATGACCTTGCGCTGGGGCTGGCCCAGCAAATCCCAGTAGCGGCGCACCATGCGCACATTGGAATCATTGCTCTCGCTGCCGCTGCTCGAATAGAACACATGCTGGAAGCTGCGGTCCCCCACCGTGGGCGCCAGGCTGGCCAGTTTGGCGGCCAGCTGCACGGCTGGCACATTGGTGGTCTGGAAAAAGCTGTTGTAGTACGGCAGCGCCATCATCTGCTGGTGCGCCGCATCGGCCAACGCCTTGCGGCCATAGCCCACGTTCACACACCACAGGCCGCTCATAGCGTCCAGGATCTTCTTACCCTCTGAATCCCAGACGTAAATGCCCTCCGCCCGCGTGATGACACGTGCACCGCGGCTGGACAGGTCTTTGAAGTCGGTGAAAGGGTGCAGAAAATGGGCGCTGTCTAGGGATTGAATCAGGGCGGTATCGACGACTGTGTTCATGGCGTTCGGCTCGAAGGTTGGATGGCTTAAACGTGTAGCAACAGATGCTCACGCTCCCAGGGAGAAATCACTTTCATGAACTCGTCGAATTCGAGTTCCTTGATCTCGGAGTACACGGTGATGAACTCTTTGCCCAGCACCTCGTGCAGGTCGGATTCCTTGCGCAGCCAGTCCAGTGCCTCCCCCAAGCTGCGGGGCAAGGCGTAGGGCGACAAATAGGCGTCACCGCGCATTTCGGGTTTGGGCTTGATCTTGTTCTTCAATCCCAGGTAGCCGCAGGCCAGCGTCATGGCCATGGCCACATAGGGGTTGGCGTCGGCACCAATCACGCGGTTCTCCACGCGGCGCGCGGCGGGTGACGAGATCGGCGAGCGGATGCCCACGGTGCGGTTGTCATAGCCCCATTCGATGTTGATGGGGGCTGCCGTATTGCGCGACAGGCGGCGGTAGCTATTCACATAGGGTGCTACCAGCACCATGGCCGCGGGGATGTAGCGCTGCAAGCCCCCAATGTAGTGGAGGAAGGCCTCCGACGGCGTGCCGTCCTCGTTGCTAAACACGTTCTTGCCCGTGGCCACATCCACCAAGCTTTGGTGCACGTGCATGGCACTGCCGGGCTCACCGGCAATCGGTTTGGCCATGAAGGTGGCGTACATGTCATGGCGCAGCGCGGCTTCGCGCACCGTGCGCTTGAAAAAGAACACCTCGTCAGCCAGCCCCAGAGGCTTGTTGTGGAAGAAGTTGATCTCCATCTGCCCCGCACCCACCTCGTGGATCAGCGTGTCCACGTTGAGCTCCATCTTGTCGGAGTAGTCGTAAATCTCCTCAAACAAAGGATCGAACTCGTTCACCGCATCAATGCTGTAGGCCTGGCGAGAGGTTTCGGCGCGGCCGCTTCGGCCAATGGGCGCACGCAACAGCGTATTGGGGTCGGTGTTGCGGGCTGTGAGGTAGAACTCCAGCTCGGGCGCCACGATGGGCTGCAGGCCTTCGGCGGCGAACAGGTCACACACCCGGCGCAACACGCTGCGCGGTGCGAATGGAACCAGTTTGCCTTCGTGGTCAAAACAATCGTGGATCACCTGCGCCGTAGGGTCAGTAGCCCAAGGCACGATGCGCACCGACGACGGGTCGGGGCGCAGCTGCATGTCCTTGTCGGTCGGATCGACGACGTCGTAGTAGGGGCCGCTTTCGGGGAACTCGCCGGTCACGCCCATGGCCACGATGGCCTGAGGCAGACGCATGCCGCGGTCTTCGGTGAACTTGCCGCGCGGCAGGATCTTGCCGCGCGCCACACCGGTCAAGTCGGGCACCAGGCACTCCACCTCGGTGACCCGGCGTTCGTTCAGCCACTGCTCCAAATCATTGAAGCTCATTGTCTTGTTCTCGGTCATCTCCATCTCCTTGCGGCGCACCCCAAAGGGTGGGCATTGTTGGGCCTGAGCCACTGTAGCAGTGCGCGCTGCCAAACCATTCTGCGGCAGAATTGGCTGCGAAACAGTGCCATTTGATAAAACCTGATGGTGCCACTTTAAACGGTCTGCTTTACCCCACTGGATTCACACCATGCTGTCCGAACTGCTTCTGACCGATATGCACCACAGCCCCGGGTCAGCCGCCCTCCCCCTGAACCGTCGGCTGTACGAGAGTCTGCGCAGCGCCATCCTGCAAGGCCACCTGGCCGGTGGCGATCGCCTCCCTTCTAGCCGCGAACTCACCCAGGACTTGCAGCTCTCGCGCAACACCGTGATGGCCGCGTTGAACCAGCTCAGCGCCGAGGGCTACCTAGTCAGCCGGGTGGGCAGTGGTACCTATGTGAACGAGCAACTGCCCAGCCCGCGCCAGCGCGGCCGCACGGGCCGAGCAACCCACGCCGGGGCGCGGCTTTCGCGCCGTGGCACGGCCCTGGCCACCCAATTCACCTCGGCCGAGCTGGAGATCCAGCCCTTCACACCGGGTGTAGCTGACTTCAGCGCCTTTCCAGTAGCGCTTTGGCAGCGACTGCAAAACAAGCACTGGCGCATGAGTTACCCCGACATGTTGGACTACTGCTACTCGGGTGGGCACGCGCCGTTGCGCCGAGCCGTGACCGACTACCTGCGCGTCTCCCGCAGCGTGCCGCTGGACATGGACCAGGTCATCATCACCAGTGGCACCCAGCAGTCGCTGGAGCTGTGTGCCCAGATGCTGGCCGACCACGGTGACACTGTGTGGCTGGAAGATCCGGCGTACTGGGGTGCGGTCAAGGCGTTCATGGCCAATGGCTTGCGCACCCACGGCGTGCTGGTGGATGCCGACGGCATGGCCCCAACTGCTACCGATGAGCGACATGCCCCCCGGCTGATTTACACCACCCCCTCACACCAATACCCCACAGGTGCGGTCATGTCGCTGGCGCGGCGCCAGCAGCTGCTGGCACTGGCCCAGAAGCACCAGGCATGGGTTCTGGAAGACGACTACGACAGCGAATTCCGTTTCAGCGGCCCACCTATGTCGTCGTTGGCGGGCCTGTCGGTGGACGAACGTGTGCTCTACCTAGGCTCCTTCTCCAAAGTACTGTACCCGGGCCTCAAGCTCGGCTATCTGGTGGTCCCCAAGGCGCTGGCGGGTGCATTTCGCCAAGCGCATTACGACCTGAATCGGCCCGGCCAGCTGCCTTTGCAAGCGGCACTGGCAGAGTTCATTGAGTTGGGCCACTTTGCCAGCGCGCTGCGCAAAGCACGCCACAGCTATGCGCAGCGCCGCCAGCAGCTACTGGACGCGCTGCAGCCCTGTCTGGGCCCGCACGCCCACATCAGCGGCGCCGAGCAGGGCCTCCACCTGTGCCTGCGCCTGCCTGCCACGGTGGACGACCAGGCCTTGGCGCTGCGCATCGCCCAGCAGGGCATGACGGTGCGCGCGCTATCTGCCTACTGCCTGCAGCGCAGCGACGCCAAGGGCTTGGTGATCGGCTATGGCTACGCCACACTGGAGGATATTGCGCACTGGGGACCGGTGCTGGCCAGCAGCGTCAAGCGCGCCTTGGCGGCAGGCCGCACGGGCAAGCGAACCTGACCTCTTCCACCGCAACGGCGTTACAGCCTGTCCATCAGCCGGTGGTACAGCATGCCCAGCACCAGGCTGGGTGTACGCAGCAGAGCGCCGCCCGGAAAAGGACGGTGCTGCACGCGCGCAAACACATCAAAGCGCTCTGCCTGGCCCGCAATGGCCTGCGCCGCCAACTGCCCGGCCAGACCGGTGAGCGCCACACCATGGCCGCTAAAGCCCTGCAGGTAGTACAGGTTGGTGCCCAGGCGCCCAAAGTCGGGGGCCCGGTTCATGCTGATGTCAACAAAGCCCCCCCAGACAAACTCCACTGCGGCAGCCTGTAGCGCTGGGAAGATGCTGCGCATGCGCTGCGCCATCAGTGCCTCCAGCCCGGGCGGCGTGCGTGTGGAGTAACTCACGCGCCCGCCAAACAGCATGCGGTGGTCGGCGCTGCAACGAAAGTAATCCAGCACAAAATTGTTGTCGCAAACTGCGGCACCCGAAGGAATCAGGGACTGGCACTGCGCCTCGCTCAGGGGCTCGGTACCAATGATGTAAGTGCCTACGGGCATGGTGCGCGGTGCAATGTCGGGTGCCACCTGCGGGCCGTACTCGGGCAGGGTGCAGTTGCCCGCCAGCACGCCAAACCGGGCCGTCACGGAACCCTGTGCGGTGCGCGCCACAAGCGGTTCACCGCGTTGCAACCGAGTGACAGCCGAAGACTCATACACCCGCACGCCCAGCGCAAGCGCTGCACGTAACAGGCCCAAGCCGTACTTGAGAGGGTGCAAATGCCCTGATGTGTCTTCCACCGCCGCAGCGCGGTAGCGAGCGCTGCCAATATGTTGCTGCACCTCGTGGCTCGTGTAGAGCGCCGACTCAAAACCATAGCGGGTGCGCAGCAGATTCACCTCGGCCTCCAGCGCCCGGGCTTTGCGCGGTGAATCGGCCACCGTGATGTAGCCTTTGCGCAGATCGCAGGCAATGTCGAACTCACGCACGCGCCGCTCCAGAAGGGCAATGGCATCCAGCGACATGTCCCAGACCTGCCGGGCCGCCGCCAGGCCCAATTGGTCTTCAAACGGGCCCTGCCCGCTGGCCAGACCCACAATGAACTGGCCTCCATTGCGCCCAGAAGCTCCGCTGCACACCCGGTCTGCCTCCAGCACCACCACCTGGTAGCCCCGTTGAGCCAGCGCGATGGCGGACGACAGCCCCGCATAACCGCCACCCACCACCAGCACGTCTGCACGCACTTCACCCTGCAACGGCGGCAAGGCTGCGGGCCGCTGCACGCTGGCCTCGTAGTAACTTTTCTGGTTCAGTTGGGTGTCCGAATGCAGCAGCATCACGCCCCCTCAGCCCAGCCGCTTGACCACTTGCGAAGCAAGGTAGGTCCAGACAAACGTAGCAGCCGCATTGCTGGTGAGTTCGGCATGGTCGTAGGCCGGAGCCACTTCCACGCAATCCATGCCCACGAAGTTGAGATCGGCCAACTCTTCCAGCAGGGTCAGCACCTGCGAGCTGCTCATGCCGCCAGGCTCGGGCGTGCCGGTGCCCGGCGCAAAGGCGGGGTCCAGGCAGTCAATATCCAGCGTCAGGTAACAGGGCTGCTGGCCAATGCGATCGCGGATCTGCTGCACCACCTCCTGCAAGCCAGCACCATCCCGCCCACGCAGCGCACGGGCCGTGAAAATCAGCCCGCCCTGGTCCTGCACATACTCGCGTGCCGTACGGGTTCCACTGGAGCGCAGCCCAATCTGGACCGTCTGGCGGGGAATGACCAGCCCTTCCTGCAACGCCTCGTAAGTCCAGGTGCCGTGGCCGGAGGGCTCGCCAAAATGGTCCTCCCAGGTGTCGCAGTGGGCGTCGAAGTGAATGAGTGCGACCGGCCCGTGCTGCGCATGCAGGGCGCGCAGCAGCGGCAAGGTGATGGAGTGGTCGCCCCCCAGAAAGACGCAGTGGTGGCGTGCCATCAACGCTGCAGCCTGGGTATGGATCGCCTCGCGCACCTGCGCCAGCGCACCGGCGTTGGGCAGACGCAGGTCGCCCGCATCGCCCAGCAGATCCATAGGCGACACACCAAACACCGGATGCAGCCCGTCGCACAACATCAGCGATGCACGACGAATTTCTTGCGGTCCAAAACGTGCACCCGGACGGTTCGTCACCGCACCGTCAAACGGCACCCCCACCAGCGCAAACGGCTGCGCCTGCAGGGGCGCAGAGGCGAGAAAGCGGTTGCTGTTGTTGGCGTAGGCAAACTCTCCAATGGCCATGGCGATCCTTGTTGGTTCAACACAATGGATGGCACATTAACGCAAATTGATGACGGTGATGGGGCCACTTGGCGCGCTGTGCATGGTGTAGGCTTGCATGCTCGCCGTTTCCACTCCCTTACTTGCATGCCCCATTCCACCGCTGCCCCTAGCCGCCTTTTGGCTTACTTCTTTCTTGCGCTTAGCATGGCGCTGGTAGGTAGCTACGTAGCTTTGTCCAAGCCGCTGGTCGCGGCCTTGCCGATATTTCTGTTGGCGTGGATGCGCTTTGGCATTGGCGGCCTGGCCATGCTGCATTGGCTCAGGCGGCCCGCCAACGAGCCTGCCATGACGCCGCACACGCGAGGCCTGGTGTTTCTGGAATCGCTGCTGGGCAACTTCCTGTTTTCCATTTGCATGCTGTTTGGCGTGAGTATGACCAGCGCGGTGGCGGCTGGCGTCATCTTGGCTAGCATTCCTGCCGTCGTGGCACTGATGAGCTGGGTCTTTTTGCGCGAGCGGATCGGCCCGCGCACATGGCTGGCGGTGGCCTGTGGTGCGGTTGGCATTGGCCTACTGGCGCTATCAAAACAGGAGCTATCCGCGCAATCTACATCGAATCCAGAGGCCGATTTGGCACATAACAAGGCACTGCTGGGCAACCTGCTGGTGTTTGGTGCCGTGCTGTGCGAAGCGGCCTACGCTGTGATTGGCAAGAAACTGACCGGTGCCCTCTCGCCCAAACGCATCACCGCGCTCATCAATCTCTGGGGCTTTGTGCTGATGACACCAATGGGTGTTTATGCCGCCTGGCGTTTCGATTTTGGCGGCGTTGCCACCAGCTCGTGGGTGTTGCTGGTGTTTTACGCGCTGGCGGCCAGCGTATGGACGGTGTGGCTTTGGATGACCGGCCTGAAGACCGTCCCTGCCGCCCGCGCCGGAGTGTTCACGGTCATGCTGCCAATCTCGGCCGCGCTGGTAGGTGTGCTGGTACTGGGCGAAAGTCTCAGCGGCCTGCAGCTGCTGGCGTTTGCCGTGGCCCTTTTGGGCGTGGTGCTGGCCACCTTGCCCTCGCGCAATACAGCCGCTACACCAGCGCCGTAGCCGACACCACGATACCATCCTCGTCCGCGTACAACCAGTCGCCCGGGCGTACCCACACGCCCTGCACTTGCACGGCAACGCCGACCTCACCCTGATTGCGCTTCTCAGTAGGTAGAGGCATGGGAGCCAAAGCGCGAATACCCACAGCCTGCGTAGCCAGCTCTGCGGTGTCACGCACGCAGCCGTCAATCACCACACCGGCCCAGCCGTTTCGCGCGGCGGCCGCGCCCAGGTTGCCGCCAAGCAAGGCCTTGCGCAGCGAAGCACCGCCATCAACCACCAACACCTGCGCCACTCGCCCGGCAGGCGTATCCACCCAGCCCTGCGCATCCACTGCAGCTTTGACCAAGGTGTTGTCCTCGAAACACTTAACGGTGACCACAGGGCCCGCGAATTTGCGCACGGCACCAAAATCACGGAACACAGGGGGCAGCACCCGAAAATCGCCGCTGGTATCGGCTTTGTAGGCATCGCAAAGATCACAGGTGGCAAAGGCAATCGGCATGAAAGAAGCTCCTGAACAAGATACAGAGCCATTCTCCAATGAAAAAAACAACATCCCAGAGGGAAAAATGCAGTTTCTCCCTTGGAAACGTGCTTTTTTGCCATTAGCATCCGCAGTACCAGTGAAGAAGCAGTTTTTTGCTGGTGATTAATCAATCTTCTAGAAGGACAATCAATCATGGCAACTGCGAAAAAAGCACCGGCAAAAAAAGCCGCTCCCGCAAAGAAAGCGGCTCCTGCTAAGAAGGCAGCCGCTCCCGCGAAGAAAGTCGCTGTGAAAGCAGCCCCCGCAAAGAAAGCGGCCCCCGCCAAAAAAGCAGCTCCCGCTAAAAAGGTCGCTGCCAAAAAGGCCCCCGCCAAGAAGCGCACCGTGAACGCCGCGTTCATGAAGGCCCTGACCCCCAGCTCCGCACTGGCAGCCGTGGTCGGCGCTGCCGCACTGCCCCGCACCGAAGTGGTCAGCAAGCTGTGGACTTACATCAAGAAAAACAAGCTGCAAGACGCTGTGAACAAGCGCATGATCAACGCCGACGCCAAGCTGAAGGAAGTCTTCGGCAAAGCACAGGTGTCGATGTTTGAGATGGCTGGCCTGATCGGCAAACACCTCAAGTAATCCTTGCTTGACTTAAGAAAAGGCCGCACGTGTGCGGCTTTTTTTTGGCCTGCACAGGCCTACACAGAAGTGCGTATACCGCCTATCGAACCAAGACCTCACAAACCTAGGGTTAACCGCCGTTTTTTTTGGGCATGCTTTATGCATAATCGCCCGCTTTCATTCAAAGGATCTTTGTCCATGAAACTCAAGATACTCGCTCTCGCCGCAACCATGGCATTCGGAGCAACTGCCCTGCAGGCCAAAACATTCAAATGGTCCAGCGCCAGTGACATTGCTACTTGGGACATTCACTCCCAAAACAATGCATTGCAGAACGGCATCCATGCGGCCGTGTACGAAAGTTTTGTTTACTACAACAGCAAGACCTTCAAGATCGAACCCGTGCTTGCCACCTCATGGAAGGAAATCAGCCCCACACAAATGCGCTTCACCTTGCGCAGTGGTGTGAAGTTCCATGACGGCAGCCCGCTGACTACGGACGACGCGGTGTTCTCCATTCAGCGCGCCATGATGCCCACCTCCAACTTCACCCCTTACATCCAAGGTGTGGACAAGGTGGTCAAGGTCAACGAGACGACCTTCGACGTCTACAGTAAGACGCCCAACCCCGTGCTGCTGAACCAGATGACCGAATTGCGTGTCATGAGCAAGGCCTGGGCAGAAAAGAACAAGTCAGTGGCTCCGAAAGACATCAAGACACAGGAAGAAAACTTTGCGCACCGCAATGCCATGGGTACCGGTCCTTACATGCTGAAGGAGTGGCTGCCAGACCAGAAACTGGTGTTGACACAAAACAAGGCTTGGTGGGGAAAGTCCGAGAGCAATGTGACTGAAATTGTCTACACCCCCGTCAAAGCTGTTGCCACACGCATGGCAGCCCTGCTGTCAGGCGAAGTGGACCTGGTGCTGGACCCCAGCCCCCAAGACCTTCCCCGCGTGCGCTCCAACCCCGAGTTGAAGGTGATGGATGGCGTGGAAAACCGCACCATCTTCTTCGGCTTGGACCAATACCGTGACGAGCTGGTGGGCAGCAACATCAAGGGCAAGAACCCTCTGAAGGACGTGCGCGTACGCAAGGCGCTCTACCAGGCGATTGATGCTGACGCCATCACCCGCGTCACCATGCGCGGCCTGGGCCAACCCACTGGCGCCATCGTGGCACCCCAGGTCAACGGCTGGACCGAAGCCGTGCACAAGCGCTACCCCTTCGATGTGGCTGCAGCACAAAAGCTGTTGGCCGATGCGGGCTACAAAGACGGCTTTGAGGTGGACTTTGCCTGCCCCAACAACCGCTATATCAACGACGAACAAATCTGCCAGGCAGTGACCGCCATGTGGTCGCGCATCGGGGTGAAAGCCAAGCTGCGTACCCTGCCCTTGGTCACCTACTTCCCGATGATCCAGCGCAACGAAGCCAGCATCTACATGCTGGGCTGGGGCGTACCGACATTTGATGCGCTGTACAGCCTGCAATCGCTGGTTCGTACCGTTGGCGCGGGCGGCGACGGAAACTACAACGTGGGCCGTTACAGCAACCCCCAGATGGACGCGCTGGTGGAACGCACCAAAAAGGAAACAGATCTGAAATTGCGCACAGAACTGCTCACCAAGGCTCTCCAGTTGCACAACGACGACGTTGCCAATATTCCCTTGCATAACCAGGTCATCCCTTGGGCCATGAAGAAGAATATTGACGTGGTGCACCGTGCAGACAACCGTCTGGACTGGCGCCTGGTCAAAGTTAAGTAAAACCGCCCTCACTTGCCAAACAGGGTCGCGGCAGCATTGCCGCGACCCTCATTTTTTTGAATCTATGTTTGCATTCATAGTGCGGCGCTTGGCGCAAGCGGCATTGGTGATGGTCACCGTTGCCCTCATATCTTTCATGTTGTTCCAGTACGTTGGCGACCCTGTCGTTTTCTTGCTGGGACAGGATGCCACGCAGGAGCAAATCCGCGAATTACGACAAGCCCTCGGCTTGGATCAACCCTTTATTGTCCAGTTCTGGCACTTTCTACTGAACGCGGTGCAAGGAGAATTCGGCTTCAGTTTGCGCCAGGGCACCCAGGTCTCTGCGCTGATTGCGGAGCGATTCCCGGCCACCCTGGAACTCGCCTTGGTGGCAGGCATTCTGGCTCTGGCGGTGGGTATTCCGATGGGGGTCTATGCCGCCCTTCGCAGGGGTTCGTTCCTTAGCCAGGTTTTTATGACGCTATCGCTTCTTGGCGTGTCTCTGCCAACCTTCCTGATCGGCATTTTGCTGATTCTTGTGTTTGCTGTGACCTTGGGCTGGTTTCCCAGCTTTGGACGTGGTGAGGTCGTGAAGATCGGCTGGTGGACAAGCGGATTGCTGAGCGCCAAGGGCTGGCACCACATTGTGTTGCCAGCCGTGACACTCGCCATTTTCCAGCTCACGCTGATCATGCGTTTGGTGCGTGCGGAAATGTTGGAGGTGCTGCGCACCGACTACATCAAGTTTGCGCGGGCTCGCGGCCTGACCACACGGGCTGTCCACTTTGGCCACGCGCTCAAAAACACGCTGGTCCCAGTCATGACCATCACCGGCCTGCAACTCGGGGGGCTGATCGCATTTGCCATCATCACCGAAACCGTTTTTCAGTGGCCGGGCATGGGCTTGCTGTTCATTCAGGCGGTCACCTTTGCAGATATTCCCGTCATGGCGGCTTACCTGTGCCTAATCGCGCTGATTTTTGTGGTCATCAACCTGATCGTGGACCTGCTCTACTTTGCCGTGGATCCGCGCCTGCGCGCTGGCAAGGCTGGCGGCCACTAAGCCCGGAACCCATCTTTCTTCACCTCTGAGGAACCTTGAATTGAAAACCCTGTTTCACCAATGGTGGGATGGCGATGTGGGCTATAGCTTCCGCACCTCCCCCACCGCTATTTTTGCTGCGCTGATCGCGCTGGTTTGTCTGGTCTGCGCGCTATTTGCCCCGTGGATTGCCCCCCACAACCCCTTTGACCTGGCCACGCTGCAACTGGACAACGCCCGGCTGCCACCCGCCTGGAGCGCGGGCGGGAAATCGGGTTTCCTCCTGGGAACCGATGACCAAGGCCGTGACATCCTGTCAGCCCTCATGTATGGCGCCCGCATTTCACTGGCCGTGGGTTTGGCTTCGGTTGTACTGTCGCTGCTGGTAGGCGTGAGTCTGGGGCTTCTGGCAGGCTTTTTGGGCGGATGGGTGGACGGGCTGCTCATGCGTCTGTGCGACGTAATGCTGTCCTTCCCTGCCATCTTGGTGGCCTTGTTGATCGCCGGGGTAGGACGCGCGCTGTTCCCCAATGCCCACGAGTCCCTTGCGTTCGGGGTGCTGATCATCTCCATCTCGCTAACTGGCTGGGTGCAGTACGCGCGAACAGTGCGCGGAAGCACCCTGGTCGAGCGCAACAAGGAGTACGTCCAGGCCGCTCGTGTCACCGGAGTCGCCCCATTGCGCATCATGCGCAAACATGTGCTGCCCAATGTACTCGGGCCTGTGCTGGTACTGGCCACCATTCAGGTCGCCACGGCCATCATCACCGAAGCGACCCTGTCGTTTCTCGGCGTCGGTGCACCACCCACATCCCCCTCCCTGGGCACGCTGATCCGGGTAGGCAACGACTACCTCTTCTCTGGCGAATGGTGGATCACCATCTTTCCCGGCGCCATGCTGGTGCTGATCGCCCTGAGCGTCAACCTGCTGGGCGACTGGCTGCGCGATGCCCTCAACCCCCGTTTGCGATAAACCTGTATGAGCTTGCTACAAGTCAAAAATCTGGTGGTGGAATTTCCATCACGCAAAGGCACCCTGCGCGCCCTGGACGATGTGTCCTTCGACATTGCCCCTGGCGAAATCCTTGGGGTTGTCGGTGAATCCGGTGCCGGAAAGTCCCTCACAGGCGCAGCCATCATCGGTCTGCTGGAGCCGCCAGGCCGCGTCGGCAGCGGTGAGATCTTGCTGGAAGGCCAGCGCATCGACAACCTCCCCTACGCCCAAATGCGGGCTATCCGGGGGCGGAAGATCGGGGCCATCTTCCAGGACCCACTGACTTCACTCAACCCGCTGTACTCGGTAGGGCGTCAGCTGATCGAGACCATCACTACCCACTTACCGCTCAACGCTGCGCAGGCCCGTGAACGGGCCATTCAGCTGCTCAAGGACACCGGCATTCCAGCAGCAGAACAACGCATTGACCACTACCCACACCAGTTCTCGGGCGGCATGCGGCAGCGCGTGGTGATTGCACTGGCACTCGCCGCAGAGCCCAAACTCATCGTTGCCGATGAGCCCACCACGGCACTGGATGTGTCCATCCAAGCGCAAATCATCACCTTGCTCAAGACCATCTGCAAGGAACGTGGCGCCGCCGTGATGCTGATCACCCACGACATGGGCGTGATTGCCGAGACCTGCGACCGCGTGGCAGTAATGTATGCCGGGCGTGTGGCCGAAATCGGCCCCGTGCATGACGTGATTAATCGCCCGTCCCACCCCTACACTGCTGGCCTGATGGCCTGCATTCCCGACATGAGCCAAGACCGCGAGAACCTTCACCAGATCGATGGCGCCATGCCTCGACTGAACGCAATACCACAAGGCTGCGCCTTCAATCCCCGCTGCACCAAAACCATTGCGAAATGTGGGCAACAGCGTCCCAATCTGCTCAAGGCAGGCAACACGCAGGCGGCCTGCTGGCTGCATGAAACAGGAGGTGCTGCATGAGCGAAAACGCACGCCCCCTGGTTCGTGCCACAGACCTGGCCAAAACATTTGACGTCTCTCCACCTTGGCTCAACCGTGTCATTGAGCGCAAGCCCAAGATGTTGCTCAAGGCTGTGAACGGCGTGAGTTTTGACATCGAGCGCGGCAAGACCCTCGCTTTGGTCGGTGAATCTGGCTGCGGCAAAAGTACCGTCGCTCGCCTGCTGGTGGGCCTGTATGAACCCACCCGGGGAGGATTCGAGTTTGACGGCGAGGACGCACATGCCGCCTTCAAGACCAAGGAAGGCCGCAAACTGCGCCGCCGGGTCCAAATGGTGTTCCAGGACCCCTACGCCAGCCTGAACCCGCGCTGGACAGTCGGAGACATCATTGCTGAACCCCTGCGCGAGCATGAAATCCTGAATGACGACACGGCGATTGCCCAGCGCGTCGGGGAATTGCTGCAATCGGTGGGCCTGTCAGCGCAAGACCGGGTGAAGTTTCCCCACCAGTTTTCCGGCGGCCAACGCCAGCGCATCTCGATTGCGCGGGCACTCGCAACCCAGCCCGAATTTCTGGTGTGTGATGAACCCACTTCCGCACTGGACGTGAGCGTTCAGGCGCAGGTGCTGAACATCATGAAGGATTTGCAGCGCAAACATGGCCTGACCTATTTGTTCATCTCGCACAACCTCGCAGTGGTGCGCCATGTGAGCGACCAGGTGGGCGTCATGTACTTGGGTGGCCTGGTGGAACTGGCAGACAAACACACCCTGTTTGACAGCCCGCGCCACCCCTACACCCGCATGCTGCTGGAGGCCATCCCCAAGATGCACGACACCGGCAGGGCCCGTACTGCGGTAGCAGGCGAAGTGCCCAACCCGCTCAACCCACCATCCGGCTGTGCCTTTCATCCCCGCTGCCCCCACGCCAACGCGCGTTGCAGCAGTGACAAACCGGAGATGAAAGTCTACGCAGGCGTGCGCGTGGCTTGCCACGCGGTGGAAGAAGGTCGTATCTAGGTCTCGCTCCGGACCAGGGCGGGCTCAGGCCCGCCCTTGGGACGCCGGGTAGCCGGTGATGTCTGCCAGCGCCGGGTAACCCGCCACCGCAAACGAGGCCAGGCGCCCGCCCATGACCGCCCCCTCCACACTGCCAACATTCAAACCCGTGTAGATCCAGTCGCCAGCCAGCGTGAGGTTGGCAAAGCCGCTGCCCCAGGCCTTGAGGCGTGCCTGGGTGCTACCTGGGGGCGAGGTCACGTAGCTTTCGGTCGGATCGATGTTGGCGCGCCAGAACTGCTGGTTGAAACGCTGCACCCCTACGCCGGGATGGGCCGGATCGGTACGCAAGAGGCTGAAATCCAGCCCCATGGGGTCGCCGGGCGGGCTCACCACATTGGTGGTCGCCAGGGGCAGCAGCGGGCCCATGCTGGCCTGCAGGTACTGCACACACTGCGCTTGCACGCGCGCGTGGGCGCGGGTCGGGTAGTCGGTGTCGGTAAAGGGGGGCGGAGCCTCATACTCGGCCATGGCACCGCTGAAGTACCACAGCGCCTTGGGCGCTGAGTCCTGCGGCCAGTCTTCCCATTTCAGCAGATGGGTGAAGTCCACCTGGCCGTCCAGCGGATTCAGGTAGGTGGCACCAATCACGGTGTCGGTCGGGTTCTGGAACGGGATGTCCCAGCCCAGCTCGGTGGTGCTGCGGTTCATCCACAGCTGCATGGTCTGCGTCTGCACGGTGGTGACCTTGTCCACCATGGTGCGCCACTGCGGCTTGGCGTCCAGCAGCTCGCGGCACAGGTAGGGCACAGCGCCAATCGAGATGGCAAACACCAGTTGGTCAAAGTCTACTCCTGCACGCAGCGTGCGCTGGGCCACGGGTTGCCAGCCGCTCCAGTACGACTCCAGGTCCACCCGCCCGTCGCGCAGCGCGTCGCCCTGCTCCAGCTGCTCGAAACGCGGCTGGCCCGGCCAGGCTGGCAGGCCTTTGACCTCAATCAAGGGCTCATACGGATGATGCTTGTCCTTGAGCGTAGCCTGCACCGCAAAGTGCACCGCGTCCACCTGCGACTGGTCGGCGCTGAGCGTCAGCGATTCGACCTTGTGGAAGAACTCAAACTTCACGCCGCGCTTGCGCAGCACTTCGTACAGCGGTGCAATCACGGTCTCGCCCGTGCCCGCCTCAAACAACCAGGCAAACGCGCCTGCATAGGCAAAGCTGCGCAGCGTCCAGTGCAGGTAGCAACCTGCACCCATCAGCGCCGTGCGAGCGGTGTCGCCCTTGGGATATTGATAGGACAGGTTCACTGTGTTCAGCGCCATGGGGCTGGACGCCACCATGACCGAGGCACCATGGCGGATCAGCCAATCGCTGAAGTTTTCTTCGTCCAGCGGGTCAAAACCTTTGGTGGCCACCTCGTCTTTGATGCAGCCGCGCAAAATGGCCAACAAAAATTCGGCCACGATCAGCAGGCGGCGCAGTTCTGTGTTGTCTTTCACCAAGGTTTCGGCCGCGTCGCGCACCCAGTTCCAGGCCGCGTCCAGCGCCTTCCACAGCGCCGACTCCACCCCATGCAGCGCCACCGACTCGGACTTGAGCAAGGCCACCACGCCCTTCACCAGCGTGCGCCCCAGCGCCCATTGGGCCGACTTCACCAGCCCCAGGTCGGCGTAGGCATGCGCGTGGTGATCCAGCAGTGCATCCAGCACGTCGGCCGTGGCGGTTACCCAATGGGCCACCGATTGCAACTTGGCCATGGAAGCCGGGTCGCCGGGAATCAGCGCGTTGCGGGGTGATGTGAAAGGCCAGCGACTCATCTTGCCGTCGATGTACTCCCACATCAGCACAAAGCTCTCGGGCTTGAAAGCCTCGTCAAACGTGGCCAACGGCTGCTGGCCCGGCGTGCGGCCCAGCGCTTCGTAGCAACGGCGCATCACCGGCAGCGCGTTGTAGTAGCTGCCCAAAAAACCGTGGATGCCATGCTCCTCAATGCGCATGTGTTCACCACGCGCAGTGGCGCACTTGCCGCCCAGGCGCCAGCCCATCTGGTAGAGCGTAATGTCCAGTGATTGCTCCCAGCCGGGCTGGCTGGTCAGCTCAAACGCGGTGGTGAGTGCAGAGATACCGCCACCCAAAATGGCCACCTTGCGGGGCCGGGCAGACGACGAGAGGGAAATTGCATCAGGGGTAGCAGTGGGCACGGCGGACTTTCAGGATGCTGCGGCAGCCCAGCGCCGCCACAAAGCCTGAAAGTTTACGCGTGCCACCCCGCATCCCGCAGGGCGCCGAGAAACTTTTCTCGGTGCTCTTCCTTGACAAAAGGATGGCCGAACATAAGGGACTGCAAGTTGTAGCCTCGCCCGCTCAGGGCTTTGGCCAGGCTGTCTTGTGCAGATGCCATATCCCCTGCAGCCGACAGGCAGGCTGCCATCAGCAGGTGGTTGAAATACCAGTCGGCCCGCTTGGCAGTGGCCTCGCGGGCGTAACGCACCGCATCGGCATGGCGGCCTTCAATAAAGCAGGCGAGCGCACGGCTGCGGATCCACAGGCTCAGGTGCGGGTCATGCGGACTCGCGTCGATGGCCTGCAGGATGAACTCCTCCGCCTCCTCGGTACGGCCCGAAAACACCAGCAGGCGCCCCAGCTCGCCCGCCGCAGCCGAAGCCTGCGGGTACAGGGCCAGCGCACATTCCATCTCGGCAATAGCCGCTTCCATTTGGCCGGCACACGACAGGGCCGTGCCCAGCGTGAAGTGGGCAAAGGCGTCACGCTCGTCATTACGCACCGCCACCAGGGCGAGGCGGTTGGCCTCGGCCACCGTGGCGCGTGGGTCTTCGGCCCAAGCGCCCCAAATTTTGGCGAGGTGGGTAAATGCCATCAGCGACATGGTGGGCGAATCGTTGGGCTTGATCGCCAGCGCCCGCGTCAGCAGCGCTTGCGCCTGCACCACGTGGTCTGGGGTTGTGCGCCAGAAATGCCAGCGCGCCCGCATCAGCAAGTCCCAGTGCTCCAGGTTCTGGTTGGGCACCTCGGCAGCGACCTTCTCCTCACTGTGCAGGTACACCGGCTCGATGGCGCTGACGATATGCGCCGAAATCTCCGCCTGGATGGCAAACATATCCGTGAGCGGCCGGTCAAAGCGATCGGACCACAGCGTCTCAGCGGTGGAGGTGTCGACCAACTCGGCCGTCATGCGCAGGGTCTGCCCCGCTTTACGCACCGTGCCCGACACCAGGTAGCGCGCACGCAGCGCGCGGCCCACCGCTTGGCTACTGTCGCTGGACTTGCGGTAGGCAAACGAGGAATTGCGCGACACCACCAGCAACCAGGGCGAGCGCGTGAGGTGGCTGATGATGTCCTCAGCCAAACCATCCGAGAAATACTCCTGCTCGGGGTCCGCATTCAGGTCCACAAAGGGCAGCACCGCAATGGTGCGGCGGTAGGCCTGCTGGTCGGACGCTCGCCCCTGGCTGCTGGCTGCCCGTACTGGCGCAACCGCTGACACCGGGCTTTCGGCCATGCGCATGGTGAAACGGTAGCCGCGCCCCGGCACGGTGGCAATAGCGTCGGCCCCCAAAATGCGCCGCAGGCTGGAGACGTGCACCTGCAGGTTGTTCTCTTCCACCACCAAACCGGGCCAAACCAGGTCAAACAGCTGTTTTTTGGTGACCAATTGGCCCGCGTGGTCCACCAACACACACAACACATCGAAGGCGCGCGCGCCCACCATGACCGGCTGGCCATCCCGCAGCAGGCGGCGTTCGTGCCGCTGCAAGACACACGCACCAAACATGCTGATGCCGGGATCGGGTGCGGTAGAGGCAGGTGTTACAGACAAATCAATCCTTTTGGGTGGCCGCGCGGCCTGGTCGGTCGCTAATTCAGGAATTTTAAGGACTCCTTGAGGACTTTTTTGCTGCATCCCAGCAAACTTGCTCCCAAGTCGTTGAAACAAGAGAAAAAGCCATGCAAAACAGCCTTCCTGGCACCCCTAAAAACACCCCCCAAGGCATTACCTGGCGCCAAACCGTGGTGATGCGCAACACGCAGGGGCAGGAAGAAGCCTTCAGCATCGGCCCCGACGGAAATGTCTGGAGCTTTATCGCCGACAGCGGAGACAGCCGTTTTGACGCCACTGGCCAGCGCCTGGAGAACCTGGGCCTCGCGGCCGACTTTCTGACCGTGGGCCGCAATGTGGCTGGCGCATTGGTGGTGATCGCGGCCAAGGGCCTGCACACCCAGTACCGAACCGAGACGCCCCAGGAAGGGCTCACGCTGGCGGACGGCCTGCGCAAACGCTGGTCACCCGCCCAATCCATCCACCTGCCCACCATTGCGGGCGCCACCGGCGTGCGTCGGCTCTACACCCAGACCGACTTCAGTGGCATGCGCATCGCCATGATTGTGGACACCGAGCAACCTGGCATCGGCGCCAGCTACGTCATGGCGTGCTCGCAGTGGGGCGATGCAGGCCCAGGCCCCTTCATTTTGCTGCCGCCCCTGGGCGCGCCGGGTGCGGGCCAGCCCGCCAAAACGGCCTCTGCGCCCGGCCAAGCAACCTTCCGGGTCGCGCATTCTGTATAAAAAAGCCCTCTAGCCGCCGCAGAATATGCGTGAGCAGCTATCAATTCAGGAGTAAATAAAAGCGCTCCTGCAGGCTAGCCCGACAGGTCGGTCAGGCCATGCTGCCGTGCAAAGGGCACCACATATGCACTTTGGACACATATGCGCTGCCGACCCGCACCGCGAAAGGTTCCGTCCCGAACGGAACAAACCCCAAAGACAGGTACAAGCTGGTCGCAGGAGCGTTGCCCTCGGTCACGGTGAGCTGCACCAGTTGGGTGCCGCTGCGGCTGCGCCCGTAGTCCAGCGCTGCTGCCACCAGCTGGCGCCCCAGCCCCAAGCTGCGGTGCTGCGCATCCACATACATGCCAAACAGGGTGGCCTTGTGGCGGGCCTTTTCGCGCGGCTCAAATGACAGACCGGCCAAGCCCACCAAGGAGTCCGCCTCCCAAGCGCCAAACACCACTTCTTTGGCGTCGTCGCCAGGCGCCAGCCGGTTTTCCCACCAACTGAGCGGAAAACCCGTGCGCTCCGTGGCACTGGTGGTGAAAGCGTCCGGGTGCAAGGCATAGGCTTGCAGGATCAAGGCGCGGTACGCCGCCGCATCCGCTGGGGTCAGGCGGGTGATGGGCATGGCTTAGCGTTGCAGCGCCGTTTGCTCCAAAGCCACCTTGGTAAGGGCAGCCAAAGTGCCACGTGTGCTGATCAGTTCAGGCTCCAGCACCACTTCGATCACCGTGCCATTCGGCCGCGCCAGCGCCGCCAGCAGTTCGGCTTCAAAGTCCGCGCTCTTGCGGATGGTGACACCGGCATAGCCATAAGCACAGGCCAATGCCGCGAAGTCGGGGTTGTTCAGCGCCGTGCCCGCCACATGCTGCGGGTATTCACGCTCCTGGTGCATGCGGATGGTGCCGTACATGCCGTTGTTGAGCAGCAAAATGATGCTCTTGGCGCCATGCTGTACCGCCGTAGCCAACTCCTGGCCGTTCATCAGAAAGTCGCCATCACCGGCAATGGTGAAGGCGACTCGTCCGGTGGTGATGGCCGCCGCAATGCCGGCCGGCACGCCATAGCCCATGGCGCCGTTGGTAGGCGCCAGTTGGGTCTTGTGGCCGTGCACCAGCCCGGTGTAGCGGTAAAAGCGATGCAGCCAGCTGGCAAAGTTGCCCGCGCCATTGGTCAGCACCGCATCGGCCGGTAAATGCTTTTGCAGCGTGGCAATCACACTGGGCATGTCCACCAGACCGTTCTCGTTGTCGGCAGGCAAGTCCTTGATGGTGCTGGGTACCAGATTAGCTTCGTAGTCGGCGTGGCAACCTGCGGTCCAGGCGTCCCAAGGCAGGTTGACCGGCGCGGTCAGGACCTCCAGCGAGCGGGCGGCGGCCCGCATGCTGGCGTGAATGGCCAGGTCTGCCTGGTAGACGCGGTTCAGCTCCTCGGCATCGCTGTGGATGTGCACCAGCGTCTGCGCCGCCTTGGGCGCCTGCAGCAGCGTATAGCCGCCCGTGGTCATCTCGCCCAGGCGCGGGCCGATGGCGATGATGAGGTCGCTCTCGCGGATGCGCTTGGCCAGCGCAGGGTTGATGCCGATACCCACATCGCCCGCGTACTGCGGATGGTGGTTGTCAAAGGTGTCCTGAAAGCGGAAGGCGTTGCCCACGGGCAGGCGCCAGTTTTCGGCAAAGCGCTGCAGAGCCTGCGCGGCCTGGGGCGTCCAGCCACCACCACCGGCAATGACGAAGGGGCGCTCCGCTTTCAGTAGAAGCTGGCGCAGATCCCGCAAGGCACCAGGGTCACTCCAGGCCTCCACCGGCTCCACGCGCGGTAGCGCTTGCGGCAGTCGGCCACGTGCATCGGGCACCAGCGTCTGTGTCAGCATGTCTTCGGGCAGCACTAACACCACCGGACCGGGGCGGCCGTTCATGGCGGTGGCAAAGGCCCGGGCGACGTATTCGGGAATGCGCGCCGCATCGTCAATGCGCTCCACCCGTTTGGCCATGCCCAGTGCGCTGGGGCCAAACATCACGCGGTAGTCCATCTCCTGAAACGCCTCCCGGTCCCGCTGGTCGCTGGCCACATCGCCCACGAAAAGAATCATGGGCGTGGAATCCTGAAACGCGGTGTGCACACCAATGCTGGCGTTGGTGGCGCCTGGTCCGCGGGTCACAAAGCAGATGCCAGGGCGCCCGGTCAGCTTGCCGTGCGCCTCGGCCATGAAGGCGGCCCCGCCTTCCTGCCGGTTGATAACGAAGCGGATCTGGTCCTGGTAACGGTGAAAACCGTCCAGTACTGCGAGGTAGCTTTCGCCGGGCACGCCAAAGGCGTGGGTCACACCTTGTTCAATCAGGCACTGCACCAGCAGGTGACCAGCCAGCGCGGGAGACGACACGTCGGGGGAGGAATGAAGGGTCTGCATGTGCGCCATTGTGCCTTCGCAAGATATGTATTTGGCGCACAAGCCTATGCCATTTCCGCCAGCGCCAGCCCACCTGCCAGGTGCCAGGCCTGCCCATGGCCACGGGCACGCAAGGCCTGCACCGCCTGCAGGCTGCGCCCGCCGCTACGGCAGAAAAACACCAGTGGGCGATGGCTTTCGCCCAGCCAGGCAGGCAGGTGCTGGCCCAGGTGGTCCAGGGGCACATTGCACAGGGCCTGCGCGCGCCAGGGCAGGTGGTCCTGGCTTGCTGCGTGCTCAAAGGCTTCGCGCACATCCACCAACAGCGCGTTGGGGTAGGTGTGCAAAAAGGCGGGCAAGCTAGCGGCGGTCAAGGTGCTGTCCTGCGTGTCAGGGCTTGGCGCTGCCAGCGCCGCTGGGCCAAGCGCCTGCGCGGCGGGCGCGGCGCATTGCAGCGCCTCACCACAACGGGCAATGCGCGCGCAGGCCTCGTCGATCTGGACATCGTCCGTCAGCGCGCCAATCGACAGGCGCGCAGCGCCCTCCGCTTGCCAGTCGGGCAGGCCCATGGCGCGCAGCACAAAGCTGGGCTCGGCCTTGGCCGCGCTGCAGGCGCTGCCTGCACTGATGCGCATGCCTGCGGCGTCAAACAGGTTGAGCAATGCCTTGCTGGACAGGCCAGGCACAGAGAAATTCAGCGTGGTGGGCAGGCTGCTCTCGAAAGGCATGTTGAACACCAGCCCCGGAAAGGCGGCACGCAGCGCATCAGCCAGGCGCAAGCGGGCCTGCTGCAGCGAGGCGTGGGAGCGGAACACTACGCCCTCCCCTGCCTCCATGGCCCGCAACACAGCACCTAGCGCAGCAATGCCGGGCATGTTCTCGGTACCCGAGCGCTGGCCGGCCTCCTGCCCGCCACCCACCATCAGCGGTGTGAAAGGGCTACCGGCCCGCACATAGAGCATGCCGATGCCCTTGGGCGCATAGAGCTTGTGGCCGGAGAACGGTGCGTAGTCGATGCGCGTGGCCTGCAGGTCCAACTGCAGCTTGCCCAGTGCCTGCACGCAGTCCACCAACCACAGCGCGCGGGAGCCACAGGCCTTGAGCAGCGCTTCGATGCCAGCAATGTCGCTCACCACGCCCGTCTCGTTGTTCGCGGCCATGGTGCACAGCAGGCCGGCGTTCGCCACATGGGCATGCAAAAAGGCCATGTCATGCAGGCCATGGCGGTCCACCGGCACCTCCACGATGGGCAGGTTCAGCCCCAGCACTGCATTCCAGTGCGCCAGGCTTTGCGGCACGGCCTTGTGTTCGGTGGCGCCCACCAGCAATGGGCCGTCCACACGCTCACCCGCATCGCGCCGCTCGCGCAGAGTGCACAGAGCCGACAGCACCGCGGTTTGGATGCCTTCGGTGGCACCACTCACGAATAGCAGACGCCCTGCCCCTACACCGAGCAAGCGGCTGGCGCGCTCCCGCACGTCGTCTACCAGCGCGCGGGCACGTAGACCCGTGCAGTGGCTGCTGCTGGGGTTGCCAAAGTGCGCGCCCAGTGCCTGCAATGCGGCGTCGCGCGCTGCGGGAAAAACGGGGGTCGTAGCGTTGCAGTCCAGGTAGATCTCGGTGGTAGGCATGGCAGCTCTCCGCGCTGTAGGAATGCCGGAATCTTAGATTTGTAGGGTGCAAACAGATGTTTTGAATTTACCGATAAATCGCAAATTCGTAGAATGAACGTTCTTCTATTACGTTAAATAGCAGCATGAAAGAACTAGACCGCATGGACCGCGCCATCCTGGGCACCCTGCAGCAAGACGGCACCCTGTCGGCCGCCCAGCTGGGCGAGAAGGTCGGCCTGTCGGCCACGCCCTGCTGGAAACGCGTGAAGGCCATGGAAGAAGCCGGCCTCATCACCAAGCGCGTGGCACTGGTGGACCGTGCGCAAGCCGGACTGCCGGTGACGGTGTTTGTGAGCCTACGCACCAATCGGCACGACGAAGCCTGGCTGCGCAAATTCGCCGCCACAGTCTCCAGCATGCCCGAGGTGATGGAATTCCACCGCATGAGCGGCGATGTGGACTACCTGCTCAAAGTGGTGGCCGCCGACATTGCCGGCTACGACCGCTTCTACAAGCGCCTGATCCAGAACGCGCAACTGGCGGGAGTGTCGTCCGCGTTCTCTATGGAGGAGATCAAGAGCACTACGGTGCTACCGTTGTGATAGCTGCTTGCGCAATATCCACGCGGTCTAGAGGCAAATTTCCTTAATAATCACGCCGCCGCAAGCGCCTGTGCCCGCACATAGCTCCCATCCCCCCGCTGAAACACCGTGTCGCTAGCCAACACATCCTCCGGCGCATAGTTGGACCCGCTTTTCAGCCGTTCGTAGATCGGGTCGAAGTCGATACGAGCCAGGGCCAGCAGGTCGTCCAGGCTGTCCAGCACAAAGTAGCACTCCTGAAAATCGTCGATGCGGTAGTTGGTGCGCATGACGCGTTCCAGGTCAAAGCCGATGCGGTGCGGTGACGGGCTTTGCACCGAAAAAACGCTCTCGGTGAATGATGAGGCGATGCCCGCGCCGTAGATGCGCAATGCATCTTCAACGCCAGCCTCTCCTTGCACCTTTTCCTTCACCAGCCCGAACTCCACGGTGTACCAGTACACGCGCGCCAACTCGGTAAGTTTGCCGATGCGCTGGGCGCGCAGGCCGGCTTCGCCATAGAGCTGGATGAAGTCCGCCATGACCGGATGCATGAGCATGGGTACGTGGCCAAACACGTCGTGGAACACATCGGGCTCTTGCAGGTAGTCCAGCTGGTCGGCGCTGCGGATGAAGTTGCCACTGGGGAAGCGGCGGTTGGCCAGGTGGTCAAAAAACACCTCGTCGGGCACCAGCCCGGGCACGGCAACGATTTGCCAGCCGGTGCGGGGCTTGAGCACTTCATTCAGCGCAGCAAACTCCGGGATGGCCTCCGCGCTGAGCGGTAGCGCGCGCATGCCCTCTACAAACTCGCGGCAGGCCAGCTGGGGCAGCAGCGCGGTTTGGCGTTCGAACAGCGTCTTCCAGGTGGCGTGCTCCTGCGGGGTGTAGTTTTTCCAGCCCTGATCGATGGTCCAGTCCGCACGCGTGGGCGACAGGCCAGCGGCCAGGCCGTGCTTGGTGGCGGCAGGCTGCTCGTTCATGGCGACACCGCCTGCGGCCGACCGGCAAACACGGCGTCGATATAGCACGCCAAGTCCAAATCACGCTGCGAGAGGCCTTGCACATCGTGCGTGGTGAGGGTGATCTCTACGCGGTTGTAGACGTTGAGCCACTCGGGGTGGTGGTTGCGCTTTTCGGCCATGATGGCCACCTGCGCCATGAAGCCAAAGGCCTGGGCAAAGTCGGCAAACACCAGGGTGCGTTGCATCAGGCCGCCGCGCTCGGGGCTGAAGTGCCAATGGCTCCATTCGGCTTGCAGGCTGTCAAAGGTATGGGGATCCATGCGTTCCATGCTTCACCTCCTTCACAGGGCACGCGCGGCCAGCACGGTGCCGCGGCAATCGCCAAAACCAATGCGGCGCGCACCCGCGCGCTCGCAGCTGCCACGCAAGGTGACGGTGTCGCCATCTTGCAGGAAGGTGCGTGTCTCGCCGTTGAGCAGGGTGATGGGCTGCTTGCCGCCCTGGCTCAGCTCCAACAGAGAACCGCCCTGCTCCGGCTTGGGGCCGGAGAGCGTGCCCGTGCCCAGCACATCGCCGCTGCGCAGGTTGCAGCCATTCACCGTGTGGTGCGTCACCAGCTGGGCCAGCGTCCAGTAGGCGTCGCGCAGATTGGACTGCGACAGGCGCACGCCTTCGCTACCCGCAGCGCGCATGGCGGGCGTTTGCAGCCAGACTTCCAACTGCACGTCGATGGCGCCCGCGCTACGGTTGTGGGCCGAATCCAGGTAGGCCAGCGGCTGCGGGTCCGCCGCAGGCCGCTCAAACGCGGCGCGGAACGGCGCCAGCGCTTCCATGGTCACCAGCCAGGGTGACACCGTGGTGGCAAAGTTCTTGGCCAAGAAGGGGCCCAGCGGCTGGTACTCCCAGGCCTGCACATCGCGCGCGCTCCAGTCGTTGAGCAGCGTGAGGCCAAAGATATGTTCCTCGGCATCCGCTATGGAAACAGGAGCGCCTAGCGCATTACCCATGCCGGTCCAGGCCGCCATTTCCAACTCATAGTCCAGCCGTGCGGTGGGGCCGAAGTCGGGCACGCTGGCGCCGGGCTTGAGCGTCTGCCCTCGTGGGCGGTGGAACTGCTGGCCGCTGGCGCCTATGCTGGATGCACGGCCGTGGTAGCCAATGGGCACCCACTGGTAGTTGGGCAGCAGCGGGTTGTCGGGGCGGAACAGCTTGCCCACCGTGGTGGCGTGGTGGATGCCGGTGTAGAAATCCGTGTAGTCCCCCACCTCGCAGGGCAGACCCAGCTCCACCTCAGTTTGGCGCAACAGCGCATCGGCCCAGACTTTTTGCAGGGCCGAGCCCTCGCGCAGCCCTTCCCAAATGGCCAGGCGCAGTGCGCGGCGCTCAGTCACCGGCGCGGCCATCAGGCGCTGCATGTCGTGGTGGTCGATCAGGCCCGTAGCGTGCAGGTTGAGCACGCGGTCGCCAATGGCCACACCAATCTGCCAAGGCTCGAGCGGGTTGTGGCGAAATCGGCCAAACGGCAGGTTTTGGATGGGGAAATCGGTGTCAGGCGCGTTGGCCGATTCCACCCAGCTGCGTGTGTCCGGGGCATGGGTGGCGTCCAGCGAGGTCAGCGCAGCGCTCATGCCTGGCCTCCCAGCTCTTTGGCGTGCAGAAAGGCGGCGTGTTTGGGTGCGCGCTTGGTCACGCTCCACTCTTCCAACATGGCCCATTTCACGGCGTCGGCCTGGGCTATTTTGGCGGTCTCTTCCGGATCCGGGCAGGCCAGCTCCAATCGGTGGCCGTTGGGGTCGAAGAAGTAGATGCTGTGGAACATGCCGTGGTCGGTCACGCCCAGCACGTCTACCCCATTGGCTTCCAGGTGCGCTTTGAACTCCAGCAGCTCAGCGCGGTCTTTCACGCGGAAGGCAATGTGCTGCACCCAGGCGGGGGTGTTCGGGTCGCGGCCCATCTCGGGCTGCGTGGGCAGCTCAAAGAAGGCCAGCACATTGCCCTGCCCCGCGTCCATGAAGATGTGCATGTAGGGGTCCGGCGCCTTGGTGCTGGGCACCACGTCTTCGGCAATGGCCAGCACAAAGTCCATGTTCAGCATCTTCTGGTACCAGAGCACGGTTTCTTTGGCGTCCTTGCAGCGGTAGGCGACGTGGTGGATGCGGTCGATTTTCATGGGGGTGTCTCCTCGGTCCGTCGGGGTTTATTTGGCCGCTTCAATCACGCCGCGGTTGATCTGGTCACGCTCCAGCGACTCAAACAGGGCCTTGAAATTGCCTTCGCCAAAGCCCTCACGGTAGTTGCCCTTGCGCTCGATGAACTCGAAGAACACCGGCCCCAGCAGCGGCTGCGAAAAGATTTGCAGCAGCAAACGGGGCTCGCCGCCTTCGGTGGTGCCATCCAGCAGAATGCCGCGGGCCTGCAGTTCGCCCACGGGCTGGCCGTGGCCCGGCAGGCGCTTGGCCAAGTTCTCGTAATACACGTCGTTGGGGGCGGTGAGCAGTGGGATACCGGCCATCTGCAATTTGTCGATGGCGCCCGGCAGGTCTTCGCACAGCAGGGCAATGTGCTGGATGCCCTCGCCGTTGAACTGCATCAGGAATTCCTCGATCTGCCCGCCGCCCTGGCGCGCTTCTTCATTGAGCGGAATACGCACCAGGCCGTCCGGCGCGGTCATGGCCTTGGAGGTGAGGCCGGTGTATTCGCCCTGGATGTCGAAGTAGCGAATCTCCTGGAAGTTAAACAGCTTGCTGTAGAAATCGGCCCAATAGGCCATGCGGCCGCGGTACACGTTGTGCGTCAGATGATCGACCACGCTGAAGCCGTGGCCCACGGGGTGGCGGTCCACGCCCTCAATGAATTCAAAGTCAATGTCGTAGATGGACTTGCCGTCTTCATAACGGTCAATCAAATACAGCGGCGCGCCGCCAATGCCCTTGATGGCGGGCAGGTTCAGCTCCATGGGGCCGGGGCGCAGCTCCACGGGTTGGGCGCCCAACTCCAGTGCGCGCGCGTAAGCCACATGTGAGTCGCGTACGCGGAAAGCCATGCCGCAGGCACTGGGCCCGTGTTCGGCGGCAAAGTAGCCAGCCACGCTTTTGGGCTCGCGGTTGACGATGAAGTTGATACCGCCCTGGCGGTACAGCACCACGTCTTTGGAGCGGTGTTTGGCCACCAGCGTGAAGCCCATGCGCTCGAAAATGGGTTCGATCAAGCCCGCCACGGGCGCCGCAAACTCCACAAACTCGAAGCCCATCAGGCCCATGGGGTTGTCAAACAAATCGGCCATACGTGCTCCTCAAACGCTGTTTTTGAAGCCTTGATTGTGGTCAATTGGACATGCAATGGGTGTGCAAGTTGCAGGCCAACTAGTGCCTTCCATGCATAATTTGTGCATGAAAATAGAAAAATACGAAGATTCGCTGCTGGATGGCTTTGATATCAGCCTTCTTGCTGCACTGCAGCGCGACGCCCATGCCACCCACCAGCAAATCGGGGAGCAGGTGCACCTCTCGGCCTCGCAGGTGAGCCGCCGGGTGCAGCGCCTGCAGGCCGCAGGCGTCATCCGCCGCTATGTGGCACTGCTGGAGCCCGCCGCCATCGGCCTGGGCGTGCGCGCCATCTCGTACGTCACGCTCACCCGCCACAGCGGTGACGAGGGCCTGGCCTTTGAGCGGGAGATTGCCGGTTTTCCCGAGGTGTTGGAGTGTTATTCGGTAGCTGGCGAGTCAGACTACATCTTGCAGATTGTGGCGGCGAGCCTGAGCGTACTGTCCGAACAAGTGCTGCGCCGCCTGACCCGCATCCAAGGCGTGGGCAGCATCCGCTCCAACATCGTGCTCGCCCGTATCAAAAGCAGCACAGAGCTGCCGCTGGAGCACCTCAAGCACTAAGCCGCGCTCAAGCGGGCTTGGCGGTGCGCAGCCCCACCCCCAGCGCCGCGCCCACGCTCAGTAGGAGCACCAGCGCTGCGCCCAAGAGCGTGGCGCCGTACCAGCCGCGGTCCATGAATACACCAAACACGATGGGCGAGACGGCAAAGCCGGTGTCCAGCCCCGAATACACCAAGCCATAGACGCGGCCAGTGGCGCCCTTGGGGGTCGCCTTCTTGATCATCATGTCGCGCGAGGGGCCGCCAATGCCCACGGCAAAGCCGGTAATCGCCAACACCACCATGGTGCCGGTAGCACCCAGCCAGCCGGTGCCACACAGCGCCAGCAGCACGGCACCGGCCGCCATGGCCCAGGCCACCACGCGGTCGGAATGCTGGGACTTGGCTGCCACAAAGCCGCCAATGAACATGCCCACCGCGCCGCACAACATGTACGACGAGATGGTGTAGGTGGCCGCCTCAAAGCTCACGCCGTGCATGGCCTTGAGGATGGAAACCGCATAACTCTGCACCACGGCCAGCGTCATGGTGGATAGCAAGAAAAACCCGAAGCACCACCACACCACCGGCAGCTTCATGAAGGCCATGTCGTGCTCTGCCTTGGGGCCACCCGCCACAGGCTCTGCCTTGCGGGCCACAGTGGTGAGCAGGTGCTGGCGCTGCGAGGCGAGCACTGCAATTACCACCACAAACAACACCGCAGCAGCCAGATACGTCTGCCGCCAGCCGATGATGGCGCCCAAGCCCGCAAAGAACACGGGCGCCAAGGCCCACCCCAAATTGCCACTCAAGCCGTGGGCGCTAAACGCATAGCCCAAACGCGGCGCAGACACACGTTGGTTCAGGATGGTGAAGTCCACCGGGTGAAAGGTGGCGTTGCCCAGCCCCGCCAGCACAGCCACCAGCATCAAGCCCAAGTAGCCAGTCGCCAACGAGGCGATCACACAGGCCACCACAAACAGGGTGAGCGACATGAACATCAGCGGGCGCGCACCAAAGCGGTCCACCACAAAGCCCGCGCAGGCCTGGCCCACGCCTGAGACCACAAAAAACGCCGTCATCAGCAGCCCCAGCTGCGAGTAGCTCAGGCCAAACTCCTGCATGAACACGGGAAACAGCAGCGGCAAGATCAAATGGCCAAAGTGCGAACTGGCATGGGCCAAGCCCACCAGGCCAATCACGGTGGCGTCTTGCTTGATGGGAACGGAAGGTGCGGCGGGGGCTGATGAGAGGGTTGCGCTGGTCATGAGGGGCATCGTACGGTCGGAGGCGATTTCTTGATTACGACAAAAAGACAATAATTGTCGAAATCCTGCCAAAACCTGACCCAACGATCAACACGCATGAAACGCAAGGCCCCGCTCACCCCTGTGTCCTTTGACACCTCGGCCAATCGCCCCCCCACGGCCCAGCGCCCGGTGCGCAGCCGTTCCCGCTCGCTGGCCATGGACGCGCATATCGAGCCCCACCAACACCCCTGGTCGCAATTTACTTACTGCGCCAGTGGGCTCATGCAGGTGACGGTGACGCAGGGCGAGCGGCAGGTGACCTTCATCGTGCCACCCAGCCGCGCGGTGTGGATTCCGCCCCACGTGCAGCACAACGTGGTGGTGCTGGAAACCGCAGAGCTACGCACGGTGGACGTAGACCCGAGCGTGCTACCGGCCAGCTGGACCGAATGCCGTGTGCTGGTGGTGAGCAAGCTACTGCGCGAGCTGGTGCACGCACTCAAAGGCAGCGAACCAGGCCCGCGCGACACCGCACTCATGGCCCTGACGGCTGATGAAATGGCCCGCTCGGACACGCAGGCCCTGGGCGTTCCCATGCCCCACCCCGAGCACGGGGACAAGCGCCTGCGCGCCCTTTGCGAAGCGGTGCTACGCGACCCGGCCGAAAAAGGCCAGCTCAAGGAATGGGTGGCCGACGTAGGGGCCAGCGAACGCACCATGGCCCGCCTCTTCCGCGACGAACTGGGCACCAGCTACCAGCAGTGGCGCACCCAGGCTGTGCTGGCCCACGCCTTGCCCCAGCTGGCGCGCGGCGTACCCATTGCGCAAGTGGCTGCGGCTGCGGGCTACGCCAGCGACAGCGCGTTCTCCGCCATGTTCAAGCACAGCATGGGCAAGGCGCCCAGCCACTTCCAGGCCAAAACCCTCTCCAAATAACCCCCAAGGAATTTCATGCACCTCTCCAACTGGCTCGTTTTCTGTGGCGTTGCGTTTCTGGTCACCTTCAGCCCTGGGCCTGGCGTGCTGCTGGCAATCTCCAACGCCATGGCGCACGGCAAACGTGACTGGGTGGCCAGCTCGCTGGGCAATGCTACGGGCCTGTTCATCATCTCGTGCGTGGCCATGGCGGGCATGGGGGCCATCCTGGCCGTATCGGCACTGGCGTTTACCGTGCTCAAGGTGGTGGGCGCGCTGTATTTGGTCTACCTGGGCATCCGTCAGTGGCGCAGCCGGACGGTATCGTTTGCCGCGGCGGCTTCGGCCAGCGCAGAGGCTGGCACACCGGCCGGCAAAGCCATCACCCGCCGGCTCTACGGCCAGGGCATGGGCGTGGCGCTCACCAACCCCAAGGCCATCCTGTTCTTCTCTGCCCTGTTTCCGCAGTTCATTACGGCGGATGCACCCGTGTTTGAGCAGGTGGCCGTGCTCACCTGCACCTTTGTGGCCATGTCACTGCTCTCGCATCTGTTTTATGTGCTGGTAGCGCGCCTGTTCAAGGGCCAGTTGGCCAACCCGCACAAGCAGCGCTTGTTCAACCGCATTTCGGGCGGCTTGTTTGTGCTGCTGGGCCTGAGCTTGCTACGCTTGAAAAACAAGGTTGCGGCCTAAACCGCTATCAAATCAGGAGCTTTTCGCGCAATATCCATGCGGGCCAGAGGCCAAAATCGCTTAAAAATTCACCTATTGGGCTGACTGCGGTAGCCCAAAGATGCGGTCAAACGCCCACGTAAAGCCCACGGTGTAGAAGAAGAAGAAGGCCAGCAGGCCCAGGTCCGCCACAAAGGCAGCCCACAACGAGATGTCCAGCCAATACGCCATCACCGGCGCCAGAATGATGGCCAAGCCGCCCTCGAAGCCCAAGCCGTGCACAAAGCGGCGCTTGGGCGAGCGGCCCTTCACGGTCTGGCGCGCCTCCCAGCGCTCAAACAGGCTGTTGAAAATGTAGTTCCACGCCAGCGCAATGCTGGACATAACGGCCGACAACACAAACGCCGAACCGGGAGGATGGGCGAAGGCCAGGGCCAACGTGGGCGTAACCACAGCAATGGCGATGCTTTCGTAAAGGGCGGCTTGGACAACGCGACGGGTGAAAGGAGTCATCCCCCAATCGTAACGGCCGCGCCCTGCACACTTATGGAGCCATATCCCTTCCTCCAGCCCTCTCCATCCGCAGCCGCCTAAACAACGGCAAGTGTGCGTTCGCTCGGCTGGAGCCGGAAAGCGCTGATGGCGTCTACCAACAAGCGCGCTTGCTGGCTCAAGCTGTCTGCCGCGGCGGCAGACTCCTCCACCATGGCAGAGTTCTGCTGGGTAGCCTGGTCCAAATCCGCCACCGACTGATTCACCTGCACGATGTCCTTGCTCTGCGAGGACGACATGGCACCCAACTCGGCAATCAAGGTCACCACCCGACCCACCTGGTCCCGGATATCGACCATGCTGGTGCCCGCCGTCTCCACTAGGCGCGAACCGGCATCCACCTTTTCTACGTTGCTGCTGATCAGGGTCTTGATCTCGCGCGCTGCAGTCGCCGAGCGTTGGGCCAGGCTGCGAACCTCCGACGCCACCACCGCAAACCCGCGCCCCTGCTCCCCGGCGCGAGCGGCCTCCACCGCAGCATTGAGCGCAAGGATGTTGGTCTGAAAAGCAATCCCGTCAATCACGCTCACGATGTCAGAAATGCGTTGCGACGCCACGTTGATCTGCGACATGGTGCTCACCACCTGGCTCACCACATCGCCCCCCCGCTGTGCGGCGCCATTGGCGGCGTTGGCACAGTCATTGGCCTCCTGGGCCAGGGTTTCGCTGCTGCGCACCATGGTGGAGATTTGCTCCATGGCGGCGGCAGTTTCCTCCAGGCTGGCGGCCTGTTGCTCGGTGCGGTGCGACATATCGCTGTTGCTGGCCGCGATCTCGGAAGCCCCCAATGCCACCGCGTCACTGCTGCTGCGTACCATGCCCACCAGGTTGCGCAGCGACTCCTGCATTTGCTTGAGGGAATCCATCAATCGCCCCACTTCATCTTTAGCTTCGGGTTCCACATGGGTGCTCAGGTCGCCCTCGGCAATGCGCTGGGTCACGTGCACCGCGGCCAATAGTGGCCGCGTGACACTGCGCGCAGTCCAGTTGGCAATCAACCCGCCCGACACCATGGCCACCCCCAAAAGCGCCAGCATGGCATAGCCCGCTTGGCGTACGGTGCCATCCGTTGTTTTGCGCGCGGTCTCCATGCGCTCCCGCTGCCAGGCAATCAGATCATCAAGCTCCGTGAAATACGATTTTTGCAGCTGCGTCACCTCGCCCACCAGCAAGTCACGTGCAGCCTCGTTATTGCCTTCCAGTCCCAGCTTTACCGATTGGTCCAACTTGGCGGCATACGCCAAGCGCTTGATGGACACTTCCTTGAACTTGGCTTGTTCTTCAGGAAGCGTCAGCAAATCTTCCAACTGTTTGAGCAAGGCGCGTGTGGAGGCTCGGTTACCGTCGATGACGTTTTTTTCGACTAACTTCCCCTGAGGATCGGTCTGCAATGCAATGTTGCGGGCGGCACGGGCAGTGAGGTTGACGTTGTCTTTGATGTTGGACAGCACGGTCACCACCACCAGGTTGTGTTCCGTGAGTGCGCGCACCTGGCCACCCACCTGTTCAAGGGCCAGGCGCCCGAACAGGGCCACCGCAATACTCACCAGTATGAGTAGACCAAAGCCCAAGCGCATACGTGTCGCGATGGAGCGGTTTTTCAGCAACTTCATATGTATCTCCCTGTTGAAACCGAAAACGTTTGATTTCCAACGCCTCTGCCTCAAAACGCTTCTGCGAGCGTGTGCCAATACAGTATGCGGGGATCTACAAGTCTTGGCAATACGTGGCCGTGGGCTTGGACGGAAGGCCCCTGGCAAGGCCGCCGACATAGTCATCTACGCGCTGGTCGACCCGCGCTCCTTTGGCTTGCACGACGTGGCCGTGGGCCCGGTGGCCAGCGGAGGGCGGCCTGCGCTCAAGGGGTTGTGGGTGAATGGGCAGCAAGTTGTCGAGAACGATGTGCTGCGGGGGGTGGATGTGTGGGCGCTACGCTCGGAAGCGCGGGGAGCGGTAAAGAGGCTGATGCAGTGTTAGACCGAAGCGTGGGAATAAAAGAATGTCAACGTTTGACTTAGGCATCACGCCAGCACCTTGGATCAGTTTCAAACTTCTGGTTTTCAAGCAGACGGAGTTCCTCGAAGCTGCTGGTTCGTTCCTTAATTTCTTCCCACGCCTTGCGAAAGGCCGGGAGATTAAGGTTGTACTCAATGCCTGCACACCAGCTAGTCCATACCTTCTTGCTGATGCGGTTGCGCTTTCGCAATGCGACCTGCTCATTCGATAGGTCTATGTACCTAAAGAACTCGTCTCGTGATTGCTTGTGCTCGGCCTCAGATAGAGAGGTTCCGTAGAAGGCTTTTGTAGGGATTCGAGCTGCTAGGTCTCGGTACTCCTTGGCAAGCGAATCTTCGAACTGAAGTTGAGCAACAGACTTCGTAAGTCTCAGTTGCCACAGAGCAAGAAAGAGTCCAGCTGCAGTTACTGCGTTAGCAATTGCCGATACCGCATTCCAGTCGAAGCAGTTCAATTGTGGCATAGATGTCGTTTTGATTCCAAACGTTGGAGGTAAGGGGAAGTCCGGCGGCGATCGCAGCTGAACAAAGCGTGATGTTTCACTTTGCTCTTCCTAACATCTCTTGAATAAGATTGGATTTGCTATAACCGCTCACCCAGTTCCACCCAGTGAATATCCTCCATAAAAACCGACAGAATGACTTTATTTCGTCGTAATCTTGAGTGGTGGACTCCATGCGAGCAATTTCCCTTGAAAGTCGCCCCAGAAAGTCGTACACCTCTACGTCCTTTATGTTCAGCGTTGACCTAACAAACCTTATCTCATCGTTGAGCATTCGCAACTCATAAACGATCTCTCTGAGATAGAACTCATTCTCTTGTATACCGTTGGCAACGGCATCCCACCGGTTTTCACCTTTTTCATTTTTGTTTTTGAAGTAACGCTTAAATTCTTCTTGATCCAAAAGCGCGTCATTGTGCGGATAGCTTTGAGAGCTACTCAGGATTAGAAAATTGCTTATGCAAGATCTTCTAAAACTATCGTATTGCTCATTGAGTCCAGAATGAATTATTTTCTTACGGTTGCTTTCGGGGAGATAGACAACCATCCAATAGAAAATCGCGCTTACGATGAAACCAACACTTAGATCGTAGGCTATTGCCTTGTAATCGCCATTTGCTGCGGTTGCCGCAGCTATAAAAATGCATACGAACGAAGCAAGAGCGATGAAAACTAGGTGCCTTCTGGAAATCATCCGCTAGACCTCTTTAGTGAAAATTGATATTGACCGCAGAAATGCGAAACAACGCAGCTCGTTTGTCATGATGCGCGCCTCCCAAGCAGCAGCTTAGTGGTTGTTTCTACTTGCTTTGGCAGCAGTATATGACCGTGCGTTAACCTCTCCTCCATGACGAAAACACCCCTCCACCTACAAACCCCAACTCTGGAATCCCGCGCCCTCAGCCTCGCCGCACAGCGCACTGTCTGGCTCAAGATGGAAGCTCTGCAACCGCCCGGCAGCTTCAAGATTCGCGGCATTGGCCACGCCTGCCAGATCCATGCGCAGCGTGGGGCCAAGCGGTTTGTGTCGTCGTCCGGCGGCAACGCGGGCATGGCGGTGGCGTATGCGGGGCGGGTGATGGACATCCCCGTGACGGTGGTGGTGCCACAGACCACCACGGCGCGGGCGCAAGAGCTGCTGCGGTTGGAGGACGCCGATGTGATCGTGCATGGCGCGTCGTGGCAAGAGGCTAATGAGATGGCCCTCTCCCTGGTGGGGCCAGACGACGCGTTTTTGCATCCGTTTGACGACCCGCTCCTGTGGGCAGGCCACGCCAGCATGGTGGACGAGGTGGCGCAGGCGGGCTTGATGCCCGATGCGGTGGTGTTGTCGGTGGGCGGCGGCGGCTTGCTCTCTGGCGTGGCCGAGGGTATGGAGCGCAATGACTGGGGGCAAGTGCCCATCATTGCGGTGGAAACGGAGGGCGCCGCGTCGCTGCACGCGGCCATGCAGGCCGGGCAGACGGTCGCGCTGGACGCCATCACCAGCGTTGCCAGTTCACTCGGGGCCAAGCGTGTGTGCGAGCAGGCTTTCCAGTGGACACAGCAGCGTCCGGTGCAGAGTGTGCTGGTGTCCGACGCGAGTGCGCTGGAGGCTTGCGAGCTCTTCTTGACGGACCACCGTGTGCTGGTGGAACCAGCCTGCGGTGCCAGCCTGGCGCTGGCCTACGAGGCGCACCCCGCGCTGGCACCCTACCGCAATGTGCTGTTCATCGTGTGCGGCGGCGCTACTGCCACGCTGGAGCAAATTCGCCAGTGGCGAGGCGCCTGAAAGCGGATTTTGCGCAAGCTGTTTACTATAAAAACAGTAGCTGCTCGCGCATATTCCACGGTGCCTAGAGGCACTTTTTACCCATAATTCCCGATATCCATGCCACGGCTGACCCAAGCTCCCAATCTGCAAATTGCAACGCTGTGGGCAGACGCGCTCCAGGCGGAGGGGATTGAAGCCAGTGTGCAGCGGCAATTTCTGGGCAGTGCGGCGGGTGAACTGCCACCCGACCAATGCCTGCCAGAGGTGTGGATTCGCCACCCGGAGCAGGAAGCTGCTGCCCGGGAGCTTCTGCACCACTTGCAGCATGTACCTCAGCGGCGGTGGTTGTGTGCATGTGGCGAGCTGGTGGAAGGTGGGTTTGAGCAGTGCTGGAGCTGCGGCGCGTGGATGCCCCGGTAGCCAATTTGGCAGCAGCACAACGCCAACAGGCCTCCAGCGCATGACGCCGAAGGCCTGTTTGGTTAGGGGACGGGGCGAAGCTCAGGGGGCCGCGTTCTTCTTGGCAATTTCATTGCCAATGTAGCCACCGCCCACAGCACCTGCGATGGTTGCCAGGGTCTTGCCATCACCACTGCCAATCTGGCTGCCCAGTGCGCCGCCCACAAGGGCACCCACACCGATGCCAACGACGCTGTTTTTCTCTGCCGGAGCGGCAGGCGATGCAGCGGGTTGCGCAGGGGTGTTGGTGTTTGCTGCTACTGGGGTGGAGGACTTTGGCGCGGATTGCTTCTGGCTGGCGGCCTTTTGCACGGTGTTTTTTGCAGCAGGGGTAGACACCTCTACCGGGGCACTGATGGCAACACCATCGGACGCCGCCTTGGCATTGGAGTTGGGAAGAATGCCCGTGATGGCAGCGGCGCCCAGCAGGCTCACCAGCACCACCGAACCGGCAGCAAGCGCCACCAGGGGGTGCAGGCGGGGAATGATGGTTGGTTTGGTCTGAATGGGGTACGAGTTCATAAAGTGTCCTTCTGTGACGATTGAAACAATCTCAACGCCAGTTTGGCTGGCCTGTGCGGCCACCACCAGAGGACATCATCTCGACTTGACGTAGGCGATTTCCTACAACGCCGTTGCCATCAGCAACCAGGCCTCACTCAGGCGTATTTACGTCGCCATCGGCCCCAGGGGCGTTCAGTGCCTGCTGCGCCAGCTCTTCGTCGGACACTTCTGGCAGGTTGTTCAGCTCGTTCCACTCTTGCAAAAATTCTTCGCTGGGTTCTTCGCCGTGCACCAGTACGTCATCGATCGTCTGGCGCCGCTGTGTGAAGGGCTCCGCAGCCGGTGGGGCGCCAGCAGGGCCTCTGGCAGAGGCCGCCGCTGATGGCATATTTTTGGCCTTTGCCTCCAGGAGCGATGCAAAGTCTCCGTTGTGGGGGGTGTCTTGGTCTGTCATAGCGGTTCTCCCATCAAATTTTTGGTGTGGTCAACGCATGGCTCAGGCCGTGACCTGCACGCCCTTCCAGAAGGCTACGCGGTCGCGCACCATCTCAGCTTCGGGTTTGGGATCGGCGTAGTACCAGACGGCGTCGATGTTCATCTCGCCATTCACCAGCAGCGAGTAATAGCTTGCTTGGCCTTTCCAGGCGCAGCTGGTCTTGTGGTTGCTGAACTGCACATAGTCGCGGTTCAGGGCACTGGCGGGGAAGTAGTGGCTGCCTTCCACCAGCACGGTGTCATTGCTTTCGGCTATTACGGTACCGTTCCAAATCGCTTTCATGGCGGGCTCCAGATGTTGCATGCAGGGGCTGCCATTGCATCACAGCTTTCACCACAGCGCCGCCGTCCGGGGCCTACCGGGGCCATCCGCTTTCGCTTATCCTGTGCCCACACTTGAAAGGCCCTGCCATGTTCACCTCCCACCTCTTCATGCGTCGCCACCTGCTGGTGCTGGCTGCCAGCCTGCTGGCCAGCTGGGCCGCCCAGGCCCAAGGCCCTGTGCGCGTGGGCTCCAAGATCGACACCGAAGGCAAGCTGCTGGGCAACATCATCGTGCTGGCGCTGGAGGCCAAGGGCATCAAGACCGAGAACAAAGTGGCGCTGGGCAATACCAAGGTGGTGCGCACGGCGCTGCTGGCCGGCGAGATTGACCTCTACCCCGAGTACACCGGCAACGGTGCATTCATGCTGGGCGACGAGGGCAACAAGGCCTGGAAGAGCCTGCGCGCGGGCTACGAGCTGGCCAAGAAAATGGACCTGGAGAAGAACAAAATCGTCTGGCTGGAGCCGGCCAATGCCAACAACACCTGGGCGATTGCCGTGCGCCGTGATGTAGCCAGCGCCAACCAGCTGCGCACGCTGGAGGACATGGGCCGCTACATCGCCAAAGGCGGCACGTTCAAGCTGGCAGCCTCGGCCGAATTCATGGCGCGTGCCGATGCCATGCCCGCCTTCCAGGCCGCCTATGGCTTCAAGCTGCGCGCCGACCAGGCGCTGGTGCTGGCCGGGGGCGACACGGCGGCCACCATCAAGGCTGCGGCCGAAAAGACCTCAGGGGTGAACGCCGCAATGGCCTATGGCACCGACGGCCCGGTGGCCGCGCTGGGCTTGGTAGTGATGGACGATCCCAAGGGTGTGCAGCCCGTGTATGCACCCGCACCGCTGGTGCGTGAAGCGGTGCTCAAGCAGTACCCAGCCATTGCCACGGTGCTGACCCCCATCTTCAAGGCGCTGGACGGCCCCACGCTGCAAATGCTGAACGCCCGCATTCAGTTGGAAGGACAGGACCCACGCAAGGTGGCCACCACCTTCTTGCAGAGCAAGGGTTTCCTGCAATAAGCGCCGCCGTGGCGGATACGCCTACCCAGCGCTGCAACCCGGTGCTGGCGCTGTGCACTGCACTGGCACTGACTGCCGCTTGGGCTCTGCCCTTTGTGCGCGTGGCGCCCAACCGCCTGCTATCAGGCGAGCCCGTTTACCTGGTCAACGTACTGCAGAGCCATGTTGCCTGGCTGGTCACTGCGCTCACGGTTGTGGTGCTGCTCTTCGCTACCCTGCAGGCCCAGCGCCGCGCCGCACACGCACTGGTGCTAACGGCCATGGCCGCCACGCTGGCCGGGCTGTGGCTGCTGGCAGGCGCACACGCCCAGCAAGTGGCAAACACCGAATCGCCCCTGCACCGCACAGCGCTGGGCGCCGGCTTCTGGACGCTGGCGAGCCTGGCCTGGCTGGCGGCACTGGATGCGGTAGCACGGCTGCGGCTGGGCACCGTGGCACGCCTGGCCGTACTCGCAGCCACCGCCCTGCCCTTGCTGGCTGTACTGGCCGCACCGGGTGTTGGGCAAGACCTTTCCATCGCCAAAGAGTACGCCAACCGCAGCGATGTGTTTGGCGCTGCCGTGCTGCGCCATCTGCAGATCGTGCTGCTGGCCACGGTGCCCGCCGTAGGTATTGGCGTGCCGCTGGCCTGGGCGATGGCCCGCACGCCACGGCTGCGCCAAACGCTGTTTCCCGTGCTCAATGTGATCCAGACGATTCCTTCCATTGCGCTGTTTGGCTTGCTGATGGCGCCGCTGGCCTGGGCCGCCGCGCAGGCGCCGGTGCTGGGGCAAATGGGCATCAGCGGTGTGGGACTGGCGCCTGCGGTGCTGGCGCTGCTGCTGTATGCGCTGTTGCCCATCGCCCGCTCCACGCTGGCCGGGCTGGAGCAGGTGCCCGTAGCGGCCACCACCGCGGCGCGCGCCATGGGCATGGCGCCCTGGCAGGTGCTGTGGCAGGTGGAGCTGCCGCTCGCGCTACCGGTATTGCTCATCGGCCTGCGCACGGCGGTGGTGCAGACCACGGGCCTGGCTGCTGTTACCGCGCTGGTGGGTGCCGGGGGCCTGGGTAGCATCATGTTTGACGGCCTGTTCAGCGCGGCCAACGAGCTGGTGATGCTGGGCGTGCTGCCCATCATGCTGCTGGCCGTGTTGGCCGATGCCGGTTTCAAAGCCTTGGGCGCCCTGCTGGAGGCGCCCTCCGCATGATCACCTTCGACCACACCAGTAAGTCTTACGACGGCGCCCCCGCCATTACCGACCTGAACCTGCACATTGCGCGTGGCGAGCTGCTGGTGCTGATCGGGCCCTCGGGTTCGGGCAAGTCCACCGCACTCAAGATGGTCAACCGCATGGTGGACCATGACGGGGGCCGGATTCTGCTGGACGGGCAAGAGATCTACAGCTTTGACGTGCTGGACCTGCGCCGGCGCATGGGCTATGCCATCCAGTCGGTGGGCCTGTTCCCGCACTGGACGGTGGCGCGTAACATCGCCACCGTGCCGCAGCTGCTGGGCTGGAGCGCGGAGCGCATTGACGCGCGTGTGACCGAGCTGCTGACCCTGTTTGCGATGGAGCCTGCGCAATACCGCAACCGCTACCCGCACCAGCTGTCGGGCGGGCAGCTGCAGCGGGTGGGCGTGGCGCGCGCACTGGCGGCTGACCCAGATGTGCTGCTGATGGACGAACCCTTTGGCGCGCTGGACCCGGTGACGCGCACCGCGCTGCAGCTGGAGCTCCAACGTGTGCACCAGGCGTCTGGCAAAACCATTGTGCTGGTGACGCACGACATTGACGAAGCCCTGCTGCTGGCCACGCGCATCGTGCTGCTGCGCCAGGGCCGTGTGGAACAAGTAGGCACGCCACTGGAGCTGCTGGCGACGCCAGCCAATGACTTTGTGGCGGACTTTGTGGGCCGCGCCGACCGTGGGCTCAAGCTGCTCTCGCTGCGGCCCATTGCGCCACTGGTGCAGCCGCTGGCCGAGCCCACGCCCCTTGCTCAGATTGCCGACACCGCCACGGTGCGCGAGGCCCTGTCGCACATGGCAGCGCAGGCGGTGTCCACGCTGCGCGTGGTAGGTGCTGCCGGGCAGGTGCTGGGCCAGGTGCGCGCGGCAGATCTGCTGGAAGCGCAGCACCGTGGCTAAGAACTTGGTGAACGCACCGCAGCCTGCCCGCGCCTGGTGGGCCGACCGCCTGCCGTGGACAGTGGCACTGCTACTGGCGCTGGCCTATGGCTTGCCGCACAGCCAGCCCCTGTTTGCCGCCCTTTTCCCTGCGCTGCCGCGCCCGGTCTACCTGCAGGAGCCGCTGGCCAGCTTGCTGTGGCAACACTTGGGGCTAGTGACAGTGTCCAGCGCGGTGTCGGTGCTGCTGGGAACGGCCGCTGGCCTGGCCGCCACGCGCCCGGCAGGCCGAGCCTTCCGCCCACTGCTGGAAACCATCGCCGCCATGGGCCAGACCTTTCCGCCCGTGGCCGTGTTGGCCGTGGCCGTGCCTGCGGTGGGTTTTGGTGAGCTGCCCGCGCTTCTGGCGCTGTCGCTGTTTGGCCTGCTGCCGGTGCTGCAGGCCACACTGGCCGGGCTGGAGTCGGTGCCGCGGCCGGTGCAGGAGTCGGCACGGGCCATGGGGCTCTCACCCTGGCAGCGGCTGTGGCGGGTGCAGGTGCCGCTGGCCCTGCCGCTGTGGGTGGCCGGTGTGCGCACCTCCGTCATCATCAACATCGGCACCGCGGCAATAGCCTCCACCGTGGGCGCCAAGACGCTGGGCTCCCCCATCATCGTCGGCCTCTCCGGCTTCAACACCGCCTACGTGTTGCAAGGCGCCGTGCTGGTGGGCCTGCTGGCCGTGGCGGCAGACATGGCGTTTGAGCGGTTGGCGCGGCGCGTTCAGTGGCAAGGCTGAGTGCCCGCAAATCGCTATACATTTGATAGCTGCTCACGCAATATCCACAGGTCCTAGATGCCAATTCGGCACCAAATCGTGCGTTCTGCAAGCTAACTTGACGGCAATCGCAGCCTGTTTGCGCCGGGTCAAGGCACCCCGGTCGCTGTCTGCCTACAGTGAGGTTTTCAGCCTCCGGAGCACCGCATGAGCAGCTTTGACCACAGCACCCTGATCAAGAACATCAACGACAACCTGGCCCCCCTGCGCAAGGCGCAGCCTGATGCGCTGCAAGGTTTTGGGCAACTGGCCAAAGCGGCCATGGCCGATGGCGCCGTGAGCGCGAAGCACAAAGAGCTGATAGCTCTGGCCATTGGCATCACCCAGCATTGCTCGGGGTGTATCGGCTTTCACATCAAGGCGCTGCACAAGCTGGGCTGCACCCGCGCCGAGCTGGATGAAATGCTGGCCGTGTGTGTCTATATGGGCGGCGGCCCCGCCCTGATGTACGCCGCCGAGGCAGGTGCCGCATGGAACAGCATGGCCCCAGCCCCAACGGCAGCCTGACACAGGGGTTGATACAGGTCAGAACCTGCAGCAGCCACAGGCCTAGGATAGCGTGGTCACTTAGGAGAAAACCATGAAACTGATGTCCGATTTGTTTTCCACTGACTACGGCCTCATGAGCTTGGCGGTGCTGGCGTTTATTGTGGCGATGGCGGTGTGGTTTGGCGCCTTCTTCCGCCGCAAGATGAACGAAAAACCTTGAAAGCCCCCCCAAATGCAAAACGCACCGTTTCCGGTGCGTTTTGCATTTGGGGGGGCTGGCGTCAGGCGAAGCTGAACTCCCCCGGCGCAAGGATGGGGTCCACGCCCACCTTGATGGTGGCCTTGGGCGCGAACTTACCCTCCAGCAACAGCTTGGACAGCGGGTTCTCGATGCGCTGCTGGATCGCGCGCTTCAGCGGCCGCGCACCAAACACCGGATCAAAACCGACCTTGGCCAACTCCGCCACCGCGGCCTCGCTCACATCCAGCGTCAGGTCCATCTTGGCCAAGCGGCCCATCAAGGTGGCGAGTTGGATCTTGGCGATGGAGGCAATATGGCCAGCACCCAGTGCGTGGAAGACCACGGTCTCGTCGATACGGTTCAAAAACTCGGGGCGGAAGTGGTTCTTCAGCTCACCGGTCACCGCGTCCTTCACGTCCTCGTAGTCCTGCCCCACCATGCTCTGAATGAGCTGGCTGCCGATATTGCTGGTCATCACGATGACGGTGTTCTTGAAGTCCACGGTACGACCCTGGCCGTCGGTCAGGCGGCCGTCGTCCAGCACCTGCAACAGCACGTTGAACACGTCCGGATGGGCCTTTTCGATCTCGTCCAGCAGCAGCACGCTGTAGGGCTTGCGGCGCACGGCTTCAGTCAGGTAGCCGCCCTCCTCGTACCCTACGTAGCCGGGTGGCGCGCCAATCAGGCGGGCCACGCTGTGCTTCTCCATGAACTCGCTCATGTCGATGCGCACCAAGTGCTCTTCGCTGTCGAACATGAAGCCGGCCAGCGCCTTGCACAGCTCGGTCTTGCCCACGCCCGTGGGGCCCAGGAACAGGAAGGAGCCTGTCGGACGGTTAGGGTCGGAGAGGCCCGAGCGTGAACGGCGGATGGCGTTGGCAACAGCGGCAATGGCCTCGTCCTGCCCGACCACGCGGTCGTGCAGCTTGTCTTCCATTTGCAGCAGCTTGTCGCGTTCGCCCTGCAGCATCTTGCTGACCGGGATGCCGGTGGCACGGCTCACCACCTCAGCAATCTCATCAGCCCCCACTTGGGTGCGCAAGAGCTGACGTGTGGCACCTTCGCCGCCTTTGGACTTGCCAGCCTCTTTTTCCTGGGCCTCTTTGAGCTGCTTTTCCAGCTCGGGCAGCTTGCCGTATTGCAGCTCGGCCACCTTGGCCAGGTCGCCCTTGCGGGTCAGGCCCTCGATCTGGGTGCGTAGCTTGTCAATCTCTTCACGCACCTGGGCGCTGCCTTGGGCCGTGGCTTTTTCTGCCTTCCAGATTTCATCCAGGTCCGCAATTTCCTTTTGCAAGGATTGGATCTCTTCGTCAATCAGCTCCAGGCGCTTGAGCGAGGCTTCGTCTTTCTCGCGCTTCACGGCTTCGCGCTCGATCTGCAACTGGATCAGGCGGCGATCGAGCTTGTCCATGACCTCGGGCTTGGAGTCCAACTCGATCTTGATCTTGCTGGCCGCTTCGTCGATCAGGTCAATGGCCTTGTCGGGCAAAAAGCGGTCGGTGATGTAGCGGTTGGACAGCTCGGCCGCAGCCACGATGGCCGGGTCGGTGATGTCCACACCGTGGTGGACCTCATAGCGCTCTTTCAGGCCGCGCAGAATGGCGATGGTGGCTTCCACCGTGGGCTCGCCCACCAGAATTTTCTGAAAGCGGCGCTCCAGCGCGGCGTCTTTTTCGATGTACTTGCGGTATTCGTCCAGCGTGGTGGCGCCCACGCAGTGCAGCTCGCCGCGCGCCAGCGCGGGCTTGAGCATGTTGCCGGCGTCCATGGCGCCCTCGCCTTTGCCAGCACCCACCATGGTGTGCAGCTCGTCGATGAACACGATGGTCTGGCCTTCGTCCTTGGCCAGGTCTTTGAGCACATTCTTCAGGCGTTCTTCAAACTCGCCGCGGAACTTGGCACCGGCCAGCAGTGCCGCCATATCCAGGCTCAGCACACGCTTGCCCTTCAGGCTGTCGGGCACCTCACCGGCCACGATACGTTGGGCCAGGCCTTCGACAATGGCGGTTTTGCCGACACCGGGTTCGCCAATCAGCACGGGGTTGTTTTTAGTACGGCGCTGCAGTACCTGGATGGCGCGACGGATCTCGTCGTCGCGGCCAATCACGGGGTCCAGCTTGCCCAGGCGGGCGCGCTCGGTCAGGTCGATACAGTATTTTTTGAGCGACTCGCGCTGCTCTTCGGCATCGGCACTGTCCACAGCCTGGCCACCGCGCACGGCATCGATGGCTGCCTCCAGACTCTTGCGGGTCAGGCCGTTGGCGCGGGCCAGGTTGCCGGCGTCGCCCTTGTGGTCGGCCAGCGCCAGCAAGAACAGCTCGCCCGCGATGAACTGGTCGCCACGCTTGATGGATTCCTTCTCCGCCGCCTGCAGCAGGCTCACCATGTCGCGGCCCACCGTCACCTGCTCGTGCCCTTGCACCTGGGGCAGGCGTTTGATCGCAGCCTCAGCCGACGCCAGCAAACCGGCCACATTGACGCCAGCGCGGTTCATCAGTGCCTTGGGGCCATCGTCCACTCGAATCATGGCCGCCAGCAAGTGCACCGGTTCGATGTACTGGTTGTCATTGCCCAAGGCCAGGCTTTGGGCTTCGCTCAAGGCTTCTTGGAATTTGGTAGTGAGTTTTTCGATTCGCATTGCTGCTCCCGCGACTGTGATTCAGATGCCTTCCAGCTTGGGGCCATGGTGCCCCATTTCAAGGCCCGCCCCCCCAGCGCCAGCGGGCATTGGTCCAGAGTTTGACCCACATCAAACGCCGGGCCAATCCCCAGCACGCTTAGCCCAAGAGCCAGTCGACCTGCACCTGATCTGGCGTGGCCACATCGAAGCGGCGCATGCTGAAACTGGCGCGCAGCTGCTGGCCGCCACCGGGCTGTGGCGCCAGTTCGCACTCCAGCCAACCGTCGCCATTCCAGGCCTGCGCCTCAATCTGCGCGTTACCGCCTGCCAGCGGCACGGTCTCTTGTGCCAGCACATCGCTGGCGGCCACGTTGGCAAAACGCAGCGGCGCGTGCAGCGGTGGCGTGACCAGTGCATAAGCCTTGACCGGGCTGTGGCTGAACACAATGGTGGCGCTGGCTGCGCAGTGGTAGTCGCCCGACAGGAACACCACGTTGCTGATGCGCTGCGTAGCGATGAAGTCGAGCACACGTTGGCGGTCGCCTTCGGCGAACTGCCAGTTGTCAGTCGACCTTGGCGAGGGCCGGCCCAGCCCTTGCACCAGCCCAGGTGCCAGCACGGCGCCGGTGGCGATGAACTTGGCATGGTTACCACGCGCCTGCTCCTGCAGCAGCCAAGCCTCCAGCACCGGCCACTGACCGGGTTCCAGCAAGCGCCGCTGTGTGCCGAGTGCGCGGTTGCGGTGCACGCGGGTGTTGAGCGAGAGAAATGCCGCTGCCGTGTGCGACACCGCCCCATCGTGCCCCTGCGGCCCTAGCGGGGCCGGGCCATGGGCACGCTGGAATGCGGCAAAGGCGCTCAAGGCGTTTCGTGTAAGTACCGCACGGGCCAAGCCCAGGCGTTCTTCGTCACGGCTCCAGTTGTCGGCAATCTCGTGGTCGTCCATGGCCATGTAAAGCGGCAGGCTGCGCGCCAGTTGCCGGAAGCCCGGCGAGCCAAAGGCCTCGCGGTAGCGCGGCAACAGCGATTCGATGGGCGAGGCGCTGGACGCCAGACCGGCGCGTGCATCAGCGTAAATCTGGTCGCCCAGCATCCACATCAGCGAGGCGGGAGCCTGCCGCTGGCGTGCGGCCAGTTGCTGCAGGGTGTGGTCACTGCGGGCTGCCTCCAGCTCGGTAATACCCGGGTGGCGACAGGTGGCTGCCACGAAACGCAGACCGTTGTGTGGCGCGAGCCGTTGGCCCTGCAAACGCAACACGCAATCGCGCATCCAGCGCAGGCTGCGGCGCTGGCGTGAGAGTGTGCCGGGCTGCGCGCGCAAGGCCACAGCACGCTGCTCACGCACCAGAGCCGCTAGGGGGCGCAACAGGGCCACCGCGTCGGCAAGGGTCAATGCGAGTGGCAAGGGCTGTAGCGCCCCGTGCCCTACCGCATGGGGCACAGCGCGTGTGGTGGGAGCCAGTTCCCACCCAGCGGCCCCTTGCGCCTGCGCCAGGATGTGCCGGTAATCCGCATGCGCGGCCTCCGCCGAAGGGGGCACCGCGGGCACCGGGCTGCGCCCGCCACTGTGAGCCACATCGGCCACCGTGACGGGCGCACCCCACAGCGCAGGCCAATGCAGTGCGTCGGCCGGGGTATCGGTGGGTGCGTCGGCCGCAATGCGGTGCAGGCTCACCATGGCCACGGTGATGGCGCCTTGCCATTCAGCCGGTACACGCAGATCTGCCACCGCATACACAATGCTCTGGTCGGGCGATGCATCCTTTGCCACCCCCACCAGTCCTTCGAGCGGGCTGCTGACAAGTGGCCAGGCTTGCACCGTGCGCTGGCGCCCGACCGAAAGCAGCGTCATGGCCGCCACAGCCGTATCGGCCTGGGAGTTGTCCACCTCAATCCAGACGCGCACCACCGTATCCGCCCCCTCGCGACGCACCCAGCCCGTAAGCGGTCCGGTGCGCGGCAGACGGGCGCGCAGGCGATTTTGCGTAGCGGGTTCGGGCAGGTCTGCAGCTTGGGCCTTGTTGAAGAAGTCCACGACCTCCGCAAAAATGACCTCGGGCGCACGCTTGCCAATGGTGCAGTCGAAATGGGCGTGGTCTTGGGCGACCAAAAAGCGGTCGAGACCTGTTGCCAGCCGCTGGCCGCCAAAGGCGCGGCTGAACTGACGCTGGGTTTCGTGCAGGGATTCCTTGTCGAACAGGACATTGTCCGCACCATGCAGCAACATGACAGGCATGCCCAGGTAGCGACGCACGTTTTCGTCCGTCACATAGATGTTCTGGCCGTCAGCGTCCACCAGATGTTCGTACTCTACGCACTTGGCGCCATGCAAAAACACGCCCAGGTTAGTGCGGCCAAAGTACAGGTCCAGCTTCTCGTGGGTGCCGGGGCGGCCGGGCTGGCTTTCGATCAGCTGGTCGTGCCGGAACAGGCGGCTGAGGAAACCCGCCATGCGCTTGCAGGAGGTGCTGTCGGGCTGGTGCACACGCAGGTCGTGTTCGTGCGGGCAACGCTCGGCCTCGTCGTAATGGAAGCTGGCAAACAGCCGGTCCATGAGTGCGTGAAGACCGTCCGCCTGGGCCGTACCCGCAGCAAAGTTCACGTACTCCAGACCCAAGGCATTGACCATGAGCGAGGCCACCTGCAAGCGCATCTGAGCGGTAACGGAACCAATCACATAAGGCTGGAACTGCGAAAACAGCACGGCGGCCACCTTGGGCTTGCCCGCCTCGTGCATGAGGTGGCCACCCAGCAAGGCCATGGCGGTGGACGCCGAGCCCACGCAGTGGCTAAACACGCTGAGCTGGCCGGGCAGAAGCTCTGGCTCACTGCGCTCGGACTGCAATACGCTGAGTGCGTGATTGACGGCGGCAGGAAGGTCGCAAGCGCCGATGTCGTCCATGCTGGAGAGCCGGGCCGAGGCGCGCAAAAAGGGACTGACGCGGTATTCGAGTAGCCACACGTCCCAGCCTTGGGCGTAGAGCATGGCCGCCAATGCACGTTCGCCCAGCTCTTCGGCCACAAAGGGCAAGGTGTTCTGCGCAAAACCGTTGAGCAGGATGATGGATTTGAATCGCCGCAAGCCCTGCGGGGTCACGCTGGATTCCACACGCGGCTGCGCATAGCGCACCAGACCGATGCGGATGGTTTCGGTCTTGGGATCGGACGCATCCTCCCCCGCACGCAGGGGCACGGTCAAGCACACCGGAGCCTGCGGCTGCACACTGTGGCCATCGGGCAGACGGATGGGCGGATACTGGTCGGCGGTCAGTTCGAAGTCGCCGTTGTCAGGGAGTGTGGCCGGGTCTACGGCGGGCAGGTCGGCGCGGTAGTCGGGCAGGCGGAAGTCCAGCATTCGGCTGCTGACCACGTAACGCAGGATGGTGAGCGGGTAGGTGATGAAGGCTGCCAGCCCGTTGACTGTGTCCGGGCCGGGTTTCATTTGCGGCGCAATTCGGCGCACCATCTCAGGCACATCCATGGTCAGGCGGCCCGTGGCTAACACACGCCCGCCCTTGGCCTGCATCAGTTGCACATCGAGTTGTGTGAGTTCGTCCCACACACTGCGGCGCTGCGGCGCAGGCCAACCACCGTGTTGCCACTTGTTACGCGCCCAAGCCCAGAGTTCACTCCAGCCCAGGGCAGGTTGTATCAACTTGCTGCCTTGCAGGTACCAGCTGCGTTCGCCATCGCTGAGCGTGAGCCTGTAGTCAAAGGTGCGCGCGGCACTGGCGTGCCAGAGCAGCTTGAGGCCATCCCAGACCAGATCCTTCAGTTTTTGCTTCGGGGCACCCTCCTCCTTAGGTCGCTTGCTGTCGGGGTACCAGCGGGCGATCCCGTAGGTCAAGCCCGCGCGCAAGGTGCGGCAGGCGCGAGCGATAAAACCCTCAGGCGCCGCTCGGAACAGCTGCACCGTGCCGCCGGTGACATGCAGCACCGTGGACGGACCGTGTGCAGCGTCAATCACCAGCCGCGAGGCGGTGAGGCTACGCGCCGTGGCACTTCCCGGCAATGCCAGCAGGGTGTGACTGGGGTCTTGCCACAGCCGGGTCCAGTCGGCAACGTCCATTTCCAGAAACAGGGCCGCCGCGGGTGAGGTGATTCCCGTGGGCCACCAAGAGGGCAGCACGGCCTCCGGCTCAGGCTGCAAGGGGCCACGCAAGACCTCGGCCAACACTGTCCCGCGGGGAGCATCGGGCCCGGCCTTCACGGTGGGGGCGATGGGCGGGTGCGGGGGCAAAGTGCGTGTTTGCGGCGCCCGGGCCGGTTCGTCTTGCAGCAGCAAGCGGCAGGCGCGCTCTGCCAGCGCAGTGATGGTGAGCAAAGGGTTCACCCCCAGCGAGGTGGGGATCACAGAGCCGTCCACCACGACCAAGCCGGTGTGCACGCTGCCATCGGGCAAGAAGACTTGGCCTTGGTGGTTGACTACGCCATGTGCGGGCGATGCGGCCATGCGGCATCCCCCCAACGGGTGCACGGTGATCCAGCTGGGTTCGGCCTTGGGGCCACTGAGCACGCTGGCAATTTTGTCGGGCAGTACTCCGGTGGCGGGGTTGGGCAAGAACTCGGCCCCGACGCCCTCGACACTCGCCGCCCGGCTGCGGTGCAGGCCTGGGGCCGGGTCTTGCGCACCCAGCTCCCAAGACCAGGCAATGCGCGACTGTGGCTTGGCCAAGTGGGCCCGTCCGGCCGAGCTGTCGTGCCCCATCCCCAGCATGACCAGGCTGCGTGCTGTGCGCAACGGGTCTGCGACCAAAGGGTCGCGCTCGCCAGATTGGCGCACACCGAATCGCGCCAACTGCGGCAACACCCCCAGGGTGGCCAAAGCTTCGCCCACGATAGGCGCGAGCATGCCAGGAATGCCACCGTCTTCCGTGACGGTGCTCTGGGTGTGGTCTTGTGTGTCGTGAAAGCGGATCACCGAACTGATCGTGGGCCCGACTTTGTCACCCGCTGGGCGCACCGTGCCACTGCCCTCGCCCACGGCGTTGGCCTGGTCGTCCATGTCGTAGGCTGCGCTGAGGTCGTCGCCGTTGGCAGAAATGCCTTTGCCCAACCAGCTGTGGGCCACGGGCAGCCCGTGCGCACGGGAGCGCAGCAGGATTTCGCTGGAGCCAAAGGTTCCGGCACTGAGTACGACGCGGCCGGTACGCAGCACAAACTCGTACGCAAGGTTCAGAGGGCCTTCAGGCGCATCAAAGGACTGTTCCCAGGCGCCGCGTTCGGTGGTGCGCACGCAGTGCACCTCCCAGTCCCGCCCGGGGTGGGCCACATCAGGGCGATGTTGCACGTACAACACGCTGACGCCGGTAAACATGCGTGCGCCTGCTTGTGCGGCGCGCGGCAGGTAGGTCTTGTCCAGACTGAGCTTGGCATTGTGGTTGCAACCCGAGCAACAGTCACCGCAGCCCACACACGCATCGCGCGGGCCCAAAGCTGCTGGGGCCTGGGCCCGGAACTCGATGGCCAGGGACACGTCCTCGGTGCGGACCTGCAGGCGGCTGCTGCCAAAACGGTCGGCTGCGGCCTGGCCAATCTCTTGCATGCGTTGGTACTTGAGGGTGTGTTGCGGCACGCACGCCGGTGAGGCACGCTGGGCTTCAGGCGACTGAACCTCCAGCACCTGTGCAGCACGCGCGTAATCGGCATCCAGTGAAGCGTCGCGCAGCGGCGCTGGCCAGGCCTCTTGCTGAAACACCCGTGCATCGGGGCGCAGCGCTACAGCGGCATTGATCAGGCTGCCGCCACCCAGGCCGTTGCCGACAAGGGCCGTGGCGCGCGTTCCCACCCGAAAATCAAACAGTGCGTCCTCATAGCCGATAGCCGAAGGGCCTTGGGCGCGATCAGCATTGCCACCCACCTCGGCGCGCACAAAGCCGCCGAACTGGCCAAAGTCGGTCGGAAACTCGCCGGCCACATACTCCGAGCCGCGCTCCAGCACGGCTACGCTGTAGCCATGTTCGGCAAAACGCAAAGCGGCGACAGAGCCACCGTAACCGGACCCGACCACGACCACCTCGGGCGCATAGCCCTCTTCCTGGGTGCTGGCAATCAGTTGCTCCACACCGTGTGACAGCCAATGCATGGCACATCTCCCTGAATAGTTTTTTAAGTTCAGCGCACAAAAGGCAGCTGGGTCTCGCACCAGCGATCAAATTCGGGCACCGGCATGGGCGCTGCGGCAAACCAGCCCTGCGCATAGTCGCAGCCAATCGCACGCAGCAATGACCACTCCTCTGCGTCCTCTGCCCCTTCGGCCACCACCGTAAGCCCCAGGCGATGGCCCATGGCAATGGTGGATTCCAAAAGCGCAGCGCCATCGGTGCCCGGGCGCACATGGCGCACAAAAGCACGATCGATTTTCAGCTCGGCCACCGGCATTTTTTGCAAATACGCCAACGAGGAGTAGCCCGTGCCAAAGTCGTCAATCGACAAACTGAAGCCGCTGGCGCGCAGTGCGTTCATGACCTCCAGTGCTGAAGCCGGGTCCTGCATGGCGCCGCTTTCGGTGATTTCGAAGCGGATATCACCTGGCTCCGCCCCCATCTCAAGCGCGAGGATGGCGGTACGGGCTGCAAAGCCGGTCTCGCCCAAGTCGAAGGTGGAGAGGTTGACCGAAATCTGCAGCGGGCGCCCTTGGGCGCGGTAACTGGCTGCCAAGCGCATCGCATGCTCCAACACCCAGCGCGTAAGCAGTGTGATGCGCCCCGTCTTCTCGGCAAAGGGCACAAAGTCGCCCGGCGGAATCATGCCGCGGCGCGGGTGCTCCCAGCGCACCAAGGCCTCAGCGCTGCCTACGGTGCCGTCGCTCAGGCGCACCTTGGGTTGCAGGTACAGGCGCAACTCATTCTGTTCCACAGCCCGCTTGAGCTCAGACAACAAATCCAGGTCGGCGCGCTGGCTGGTCTCCATTTCCTGCTGGTACATCAGCCAGTTGCGGTGCTGGGTCCGCCCTGCATCCAAGGCAATTTCGGCGTTGCGCAGCAGCTGTGCCATGGTGGTGTTGTCTGCGGGCGGCAGTGCCACACCAACCGCGAGCGTGATATCCACGGCCTGTCCTTCAATTTCTGCAGGGCTGTTGAATGCGTAGTCCACTTCTTCGCGCATGGCGGCAAGGCTGATATCGCTGGGAAACACCAGACAGAACTGGTCTGCATGCATGCGTCCTACGCAGGCGGCTGTGTGGACCTTGCAAACGGCCTGCAAGCGGCGGCCAGTCTCCTTGAGTATCTGATCCCCCAGCGTGGGGCCCAGCGTTTCGTTGATGGCGTGAAAACGCTCCACGTTGAGCATCAAGGCCGCGGGCACTTCCCCTCGGTCGATGCGCAACTGGCCATACTGCCGCGCCCCCTCACGGTTGAGCAGCCCCGTAAGCGCATCAAAACGCGCCATGCGAGCCGTCTCGCGCTGCAGGCGCAGTGTGCGGTCGGCAATGCCGTAGCAAAACGCGATCGGCAGCAGCATGGTGCGCGCAAAATCAAACGTCGAACCCAACGCGACCGCAGAGGGCATGGGCTCCCGCAGCACCACGCTGTAGAGCAAAAAGGTCAGCCAGTAGATGGCAATGGGAGTGAGCCCGAGCAACAAAATGCCACAACCACGCTCCCCCCCACGCCAGCCACGCCAATTGCCCGTTAGCAGCACCAGAAAATGCAGTGGCACCAAGCCATAGATCAACACCGTGGCCAAGCTTGGCAACAGGTAGTGCAAGGGAATCATGCTGGCAAACAACACCGCAACACCGTAGGCCACCTTGGTGGTACGGGGACTGTGCTTGGCAAAGCGCCCAAAGCGGACGCTGAGCAACACCGACAGCACGCCTACCAAGTAATTGAAGATCCAGGCGTTGAGCCACAGCGGCGAACTGACATCGAGCACAAAAGGCAGGCCACTCTTGGTAAAGATGGTCAGCGACTGCACGCTGGCATAGAGCGCATAAATGGCGTAGTTCAGGTCTCGCAGCGTGATGCCGAAAAACAAGGCCACCAGCGCCGTGGTGAATAGGAACACCGCGCCACTGTGGTTGAGCAGATCGGTTCCGTGTTCGTCACGCAAGCTTTCTTCAGGTGCCACCGCCTCCACCAACAGGGTGCGTGCCAATCCCGGGTAGGCCAAGGCCCCCAGGGCGGGCTCAAAACGCGCATAGAGCGGAAACGTCGCTGCAGCGGGCGGAAACAAGGCACGCAAGCCAGTGACAATCGCCCCGTTGCTGGGCCCTAGGCGCAAAGCCTGCCCCAAAGGTTTGCCTTGGGCATCGAACAAGGCAATGTTGACGCGCTGGACATTCAAGTCCGCGAAAGACAACCAAGGCGGGGTTTCCTGGGCCTGGCCGGAGGGCAGCCGCGCGATACGAACCCAGCAGGCCCCGCCATCCGGGTCCACCGGCACCTTGCCATCGGAGGCGGCAATCCAGCCCGTGGCGGGTTGGGCCAATATTTGCTGGATCGACGGAAGGTCGCAGCGGTATTCCACGGGCAAGGCTGCGCCGCACGCCCAGGCACTCCAAAGCGTAAACGCCACTCCTACCCATAGCCGCAGTGCGAGTCGCCGGAGGTCCATGTCCAACCTTGTTCAATGCGCTCAATCGGGAACCAGGCGGGGCCAAGGGCGCACCGCTTCAATCTGTTACCAATTGTAGGAGGATCAGGCCCGAAACGCCTGTTTTCAGGCTCCGCGTGCTACGCTTTTTGGCGCAGGTAGATTAAGCGTTACGCGCCTCGATACCCCAGCGGGCCAGGGCCTCGTCGTCACTCACCCGGGCATCCACCCAATGCGCGCCCTCAGGGGTTTGCTCTTTTTTCCAGAACGGGGCCTGGGTCTTGAGGTAGTCCATCAGGAACTCGCAGGCCTGGAAGCTCTGGCCCCGGTGCGCCGAGGTCACTGCCACTAGCACCACCCCGTCGGTGGGCCGCAGCACGCCGACCCGGTGCACCACGCGGGCGCCCAGAATGTCAAACCGCGCAAACGCGTCATCTACCATGGCCTCGATGGACTTCTCGGTCATGCCGGGGTAGTGCTCCAACTCCAGAGTCTGCACCGAACCTGCAGCACCGGGTGCATTGCGGTCGCGCACCGTGCCCACAAAGGTGCAGACGGCGCCAACCCGCGGGTCACCGGCCTGCAGGGCAGCAATTTCCTGCGCCACATCGAAGGGTTGTGGCTGGATACGGACACGGGGGACAGTGGAGACATCGAAAGGCATGGCCAGATTGTGGCACCGTGCTAGCATGTGGCCCATGTTCGCATGTACCGCACTCCTCGCCACGGCCACTTTGACCCTGGTCGGCGCACGTGTGGTGGCTGCGAACAAATCCAAAAAACCCAAGCTCATTTGACCGGAGCTGCGGTTCCGTCCTCAGATGAGCGATGGAACTGCGAACAACACCCCTCCCCCGTTTTCCGCACCCCGCCGCGCAGCTGACGATGGTTCTTTCCATCGGTCGTGTTTCTGCAAAGGATGTTTACGTGCACGCTACTGCTTCCTCTCACATCTTCTCCGGCCTCTGGATTCCATTGGTCACTCCCTTTCAAGACAACGCCGTGGACCACACGGCCCTGCGCCAACTGGTGCAACACTTGGAGCCCCAGGGCATTGCTGGCATCGTGGTGTGTGGCTCCACGGGCGAGGCTGCCGCGCTAGGTGCCGAGGAGCAATTGGCCGTCTTCGATACGGTGGCCCAGGCTGCGCCGGACCTGCCACGGGTGATGGGCTTGTCGGGCTACCACCTGCCCGATACGCTGGACTGGGTGCGCACCCTGGGCAGCCGCGGCCTGGCGGGTCTGCTGGTGCCGGCGCCGCACTACATCCGCCCCTCGCAGGCCGGGCTGCTGCAGTGGTTCACCGCCATTGCCGATGCCAGCGCGCAGCCGGTATTGGTCTACGACATTCCCGCACGTACCGGCGTGACCCTGAGCCTGTCCACACTGCGTACCTTGGCCCAGCACCCCAACATCGTGGGCATCAAGGATTGCGGCGGCGATATGGCCAAGACCCAGGCGCTAATTGCCGATGGGCAGCTGCAGGTGCTGGCGGGGGACGATGCCAACATCTTCACCACCCTGGCATTGGGCGGTACCGGCGCGATTGCCGCCAGTGGCCATGTGCACACGGCGCGCCTGGTGGCGCTGATGCAGCACGTGCTACGTGGAGAACTGGAGGCCGCGCAAACGCTGTGGCGGCCGCTGCAACCCTTGATCGAAGCACTGTTTGCGGAGCCCAACCCGGCGCCGGTGAAGGCGCTGCTGGCGCATCAGGGGCTGCTGCAGGCTGGCCTGCGCGCACCGATGACGGTTGCCTCCCAAGCGCTCACCGAGCGGCTGGTGGCCCTCAGTGCGGCGCTGGAGGTCAGCCCCCGGTAACCGGCGGGAAAAACGCCACTTCGCAGCCCGGCGTGAGCGGCGCCGACTCGGGGCTCATCACCTGGTCCAGCGCCATGCGCACCGCGCGGCCGGGCGCCAGGGCGTCGGCGCCAGCACCACCGCGCGCTACCAGCTCGGCACGCAATGCGGCCAGTGTGGTAGCTGCGGTGTCCAACTGCTCCGTGCCGGTGCCCATGGCCTCGCGCACGGAAGCAAAGTAACGCAGGGTGATGTTCATGCCAGCAACTCGCTGAACGGGATGTAGCGCACGGTGGCACCGTAGTGAATGGGCTCGCCCGGCGGGGTGTCGATCAGACCATCGCCCCACACCGCAGAGGTCAGCACCCCGGAGCTTTGGTTGGTGAAGAGCTCCAGGCCACCCTGCTCGTTGCGCCGCACACGCAGGAATTCACGGCGCTTTTCGGCTCTAGGCCAATCAAAATCTGCGCGAGCAGCTATGCTTTTCATAGCAACATCCTGCACACCCTGCATGCGCAGCAAGAAAGGCCGCACCAGCAACACAAAGGTCACGAAGCTGGACACCGGATTGCCAGGCAGGCCGATGAAATGCGCAGCGCCGATGCGGCCGTGCGCAAACGGCTTGCCGGGCTTGATGGCGATTTGCCACAGGTCCAGCTGGCCCAGGGACTGCACGGCAGGTTTGATGTGGTCTTCTTCGCCCACCGATACGCCGCCGCTGGTCAGCACTAGGTCATGGCTGGCCGCAGCCTGCTGCAAGGCTTCCACCGTGGCATCCAGCCGGTCGGGCACGATGCCCAAGTCCGTCACCTCGCAACCCAGGCGGCGCAACATGGCGCTGAGGAAAAAGCGGTTGGAGTTGTAAATGGCACCGGGCGGCATCTGCTCGGGCGGCACGGTGCCGGGCAGCACCAGCTCGTCCCCCGTGGAGAACAGCGCCACACGCGGCTTGCGCACCACCTGCAGCTGGGCCATGCCCACGCTGGCGCCCAGCCCCAGGGCGGCGGGCCCCAGGCGGGCGCCAGCGGCCAGCACCACATCGCCACGGGCCACGTCTTCACCCGAGCGGCGGATGTTCTGGCCCGGCAGCGGAGTGCTGTGGATCTGTACGTGAGCGGAGGCGGCGTCAGCGGCATCCACCACCACGCATTCCTCCTGCATCACCACCGCGTCAGCCCCCGGAGGCACCGGTGCACCGGTGAAGATGCGGGCCACCGTACCGGGCTGCAAAGGCGTCCCAACGCTGCCGGCCGCAATGCGCTGGGACACCGGCAAGGCCCCCTGTGCGGCCAGCACGTCGTCGACACGCACCGCATAACCATCCATGGCGCTGTTGTCACACGGCGGTACCTGCAGACCCGAGACGATGGCCTGCGCCAGCACGCGGCCATCAGCATCGCCAGTGGCCAAGGCTTCGGTCTGAGTGAGGGGCGCTACGCTGGCCAGCAGCTGGGCCAGCGCATCGTCCAGAGGCATCAGGGGTTTGCGGGGGGCGGTGGACATGCGGTGATTTGCTATGGTTTATATAGCTGCTTACGCACAATCCATGCGGCTTACACAGCTATTTCATTCTTATTCGGTTCAGTAGCCGCACTCGGCAGCCACCAGCGCCTTGATGGCGTCCACGTCAGCATCCATCACTTTGACGCGCTTGGGCAGCGCCTCAATACCTTCGAACTTGGCGGGGCGCTCGGGTTCGCGGCCCAGGGCTTCCACGATGGTGCCCGCAAACTTGATAGGCAGCGCGGTTTCCAGCACCACCATGGGCACGCCCTCAGTGCGCTGCTCCAGCGCCACCTTCAGGCCGTCGGCCGTATGGGTGTCAATCACCATGCCGTGCTGCTCAAAGGTCTCGCGGATGGTGCGCAGGCGGTCCGCATGCACGCTCTTGCCGCTGACAAAACCGTAAAGGCTGGCTGCTTGCGCAAACACCGGATCCGCGCTCAGGTCAAACTGACCGGTCTTGGCCAGACCTTCGCCAAACAAGGACTTGGTGCGCGCACCGTCGCGGCCCAGCAGGTCGAACACAAAGCGCTCGAAGTTGCTGGCCTTGGAAATGTCCATGGAGGGACTGGAAGTCTCGTGCGTATCGGCGGTGCCGCGCACGCGGTAGACGCCCGTGCGGAAGAACTCGTCGAGCACGTCGTTCTCGTTGGTGGCGACCACCAGCTTGGCAATCGGCAGGCCCATCTGCCGCGCCACATGGCCAGCGCAGACGTTGCCGAAGTTGCCCGAGGGCACGGCGAAGCTCACCTTTTGGGTGTTGCTTTCCGTGGCCTGGATGTAGCCCGCAAAGTAGTACACCACCTGCGCCAGCAGACGGGCCCAGTTGATGGAATTGACGGTGCCAATCTTGTACTTGCGCTTGAAGTCCAGGTCGTTGGACACCGCCTTGACGATGTCCTGGCAATCATCGAACACGCCGTTGATGGCGATGTTGTGGATGTTGGCGTCTTGCAGGCTAAACATCTGCGCCTGCTGGAAGGGGCTCATGCGGCCGTGCGGGCTGGTCATGAAGACGCGCACGCCCTTTTTGCCGCGCATGGCGTATTCAGCCGCGCTGCCGGTGTCGCCGCTGGTGGCGCCCAGGATGTTGAGCTCTTCACCACGACGGCCCAGTTCGTATTCGAACAGGTTGCCCAGCAACTGCATGGCCATGTCCTTGAAGGCCAACGTGGGGCCGTTGGACAAGGCTTCGATCCACACGCCGTCTTCCAGGTGGCGCAGCGGCACAATCTCGCCGGTGCCAAACACCTCGGCGGTGTAGGTCTTGGCGCACAAGGCGCGCAAGTCGGCGGCGGGAATGTCATCCACGTAGAGAGAAAGGATTTCAAACGCCAGCTCGGCGTAGCCTTGCTCATGGTAAACATTGCGCCAGCGCGTCAGTGTGGCGTCGTCGACCTGCGGATAGCTTTCAGGCAGGTACAGGCCGCCATCGGGCGCCAGGCCTTCGAGCAGGATTTCGCAGAAGCGCTTGCGGTCGGGGTTGCCACGGGTAGAGAGGTAATGCATCAGTTCAGCTCCTCTTTGCGGATGCGGGTAATCGGCGCCAGCACGGTGGGCAGGCCCTGCATATGGGCGATGGCGGCGTTCATCTTGGCTTCGGCGCAGTCGTGCGTGAGGATGATCACGTCGGTTTGGGTACCCGCTTCGCCACTGATTTCATCAGCTTCGCGCTGCAGCACCGCGTCGATGCTGATGCCGGCCTCGGCCAGGATTCCGGTAACCTTGGCCAGCACACCGGCCTCGTCGGCCACGCGCAGGCGCAGGTAGTAGCTGGTGACCACCTCCCCCATGGGCAGGATGGGCGTGTTGCTCATGGCACCGGGTTGGAAGGCCAGGTGCGGCACGCGCTGCGCCGCATCGGCGGTGTGCAGGCGAGTGATATCCACGAGGTCGGCAATCACGGCGCTGCCGGTGGGCTCGGAGCCTGCGCCCTTGCCGTAATACAGCGTGGTACCCACGGCGTCGCCGTTGACCACCACGGCGTTCATGGCGCCTTCCACATTGGCAATCAGGCGCTTGGCCGGAATCAGCGTGGGGTGTACGCGCAGCTCGATGCCATTGGCCATGCGCTTGGTGATGCCCAGCAGTTTGATGCGATAGCCCAGTTGCTCGGCGTACTTGATGTCGGCCGAGCCCAGCTGGGTGATGCCTTCCACATAGGCCTTGTCGAACTGCACGGGAATGCCGAAGGCAATGGCGCTCATCAGAGTGAGCTTGTGCGCAGCGTCCACGCCTTCGATGTCGAAGGTGGGGTCGGCTTCTGCATAGCCCAGGCGTTGCGCTTCCTTCAGCACCACATCAAAGTCCAGCCCCTTGTCACGCATTTCGGACAGGATGAAGTTGGTGGTGCCGTTGATGATGCCGGCGATCCACTGCACACGGTTGGCGGTCAGGCCTTCGCGCAGCGCCTTGATGATGGGAATGCCACCGGCCACGGCGGCCTCGAACGCCACCATCACTCCCTTGGCAGAGGCGGCTGCAAAAATCTCGGTGCCATGCACGGCCAAGAGCGCCTTGTTGGCGGTGACCACGTGCTTGCCTGCGGCAATGGCTTCGAGCACCAAGTCTTTGGCCAGCGTGTAGCCGCCGATGAGTTCGACCACGATGTCGATATCGGGGTTGCGGATGATCTCGCGCGCATCCGCCACCACTACCGCCTTGTCGCCCACGATGTCCTTGGCCAGTGCGGAGTTGCGGCGCGACACCATGGTCACCTCGATGCCGCGGCCAGCGCGGCCCTTGATCTCTTCCTGGTTGCGCTGCAGGACATTGAACACACCGCTGCCCACGGTGCCCAGGCCCATGATGCCCACTTGTATCGGTTTCATATATTTATCAGGTAAAAAGGCTTCTAGCTCTCGCAAATGCTGCGCGAGCCGCTATCAAAATCAGAGTGAATCAGCTGCCGTTGCGGGCTCGGTACTGCTCCAGGAACTTGGCTATGCGACCGATGGCCTCGCGCAGGTCGTCCTCGTGGGGCAAAAACACAATGCGGAAATGGTCGGGCTGTTGCCAGTTGAAACCCGTGCCCTGCACCAGCATCACGCGGGTCTCGCGCAGCAGCTCCAGGAAAAACAGGCGGTCATCCGAGATGGGGTACACCTTGGGGTCCAGCTTGGGAAACATGTAGAGCGCAGCCTGGGGCTTCACGCAGCTCACGCCGGGGATGGCGGTAATCAGCTCAAAGGCCAGATCACGCTGGCGGCGCAGTCGCCCACCTTCGCACACCAAGTCATTGATGCTCTGGTAGCCGCCCAGCGCCGTCTGGATGGCCCACTGTCCCGGCACGTTGGAGCACAACTTCATGTTCGAGAGCATGTTCAGGCCCTCGATGTAGTCCGAAGCGGCCTTCTTGTCGCCCGATACCACCAGCCAACCCGCGCGATAGCCGCAAGAGCGGTAGCTCTTGGAGAGCGAATTGAAGGTCAGCGTCAGCACGTCGGTGGACAGGCTGGCCATCGCGGTGTGCTTGATGCCGTCGTACAGCACCTTGTCGTATACCTCGTCCGCCAGAATCACCAGGCCGTGCTCGCGGGCAATGTTGATAATGCCCTTGAGCAACTCGTCCGAGTACAGAACGCCAGTGGGGTTGTTGGGATTAATGACCACAATACCCTTGGTGCGCGGCGTGATCTTGGCGCGGATGTCATCCAGATTGGGCATCCAGCCATTGGCTTCGTCGCACAGGTAATGCACCGGTGTACCACCTGACAGACTCGTGGCCGCAGTCCACAGCGGGTAGTCGGGCATGGGCAGCAGCAGCTCGTCGCCGTTGTCCAGCAGCGCGTTGGTCGCCATGGTGATGAGCTCACTGGCGCCGTTGCCCAGATAGATGTCATCGAGCGTAACGCCCGCAACGCCCTGCTTTTGGGTCTCATGCATCACCGCCTTGCGCGCCGCAAAGATGCCCTTGCTATCCGAATAACCTGCCGAGTTGGGCAGATTGCGGATCATGTCCTGCTGGATTTCTTCAGGCGCATCAAAACCAAACACCGCCAAGTTGCCCAAATTGAGCTTGATGATCTTTTGGCCTTCGTCCTCCATCTGACGCGCCGCGTCCATGATGGGACCGCGGATGTCATAGAGCACATTGGCCAGCTTGGCAGATTTCTGAATGGTTTTCAAAGTCCCTCCGGGAGGTGGCTACACAGGGTGAAACCTATAATTTGACCACAGAACGCTGGGCAATCTCCTGCCTGAGCGCTGCCATTCAACCGCTTAGCGCACCAGCGCAATCACCGTCCACCATGAAATTCATCCCAGACAACGCGCAAGGCCTGTCCATCACCGGCTATGGACCGGGCTGGGTGGCTGTCAACGGTGAGCAGCACCGCACCAGCCTGCTGGTCAGCAGCGAGGGTTTTTGCCGACCGTGGGGAAGCCCCAGCTTCTCAGGGCTTGAGGGTACACATTTCGACGAATTGGCCGAACTGGCCCCCGAACTGGTGCTGTTCGGAAGCGGCGAGCGCATCCAGTTTCCGCCCCCCCAGTGGCTGACAGCCCTGTACGGTCGACGCATTGGCGTGGAAACCATGGACACCCAGGCCGCCTGTCGCACCTACAACTTCCTGGCCGGCGAGGGCCGCAAGGTCGTGGCCGCCCTGTTGGTCTAGGGAATCCACTAGCAATTGGTGGCAGGGCGGTAGCCATTTCAGAGTAAAATTGCGGGTTGCGGTCTGGGGCGACGAATTGCTGTCACGTTTGGCGCCCCGCACTACGACTGACACATCAAGCACGCGAGACTGAAATACCCTATGGCGATCGTTGTCAACAAACCCCTGCCCGAATTTGAAGCCAACGCCACCGGCGGCATCAAGGTGACCAACACCACCCACGTCGGAAAAACCATGGTGCTGTACTTCTACCCCAAGGACAACACCCCCGGCTGCACCACCGAAGCCATGCAATTCCGCGACAAGTACAAAGACTTCGTCAAAGCCGGAGCCGAAGTATTCGGTGTCTCCCGCGACAACATGAAGTCCCACGACGAGTTCAAGGCGAAGTTGGAGTTGCCCTTCGAACTGATTGCCGACACCGAAGAAAAAATGTGCCACATGTTCGGCGTGGTCAAAAACAAGATCATGTATGGCAAGAAGGTCAAAGGCATTGAACGCAGTACCTTCTTGGTAGGTGCTGATGGCGTTCTGAAAGAAGAATGGCGCGGCCTCAAGGTTCCTGGGCATGTGGACGACGTGCTCAAGGCGGTCAAGGCGCTGAAGAAAGCCGCCTGATTTTCCTGCTGTTGTTTTGCGGCACAAGCAGAACAACAGCGCCATTTTGCTCATGCATAATGGTTTCATGCCGTTGAACGTCGCAACCGCGCTCTCACAAAAAGCCGCCTTGGCTCAAGGCGGCTTTTTCGTTTTTCTGGCATCTGTTTCTCACTCTCCATCTTCTGCGAGCCCACTCCATGCCATTGCCCACTGCCCCGTCCAAGCGCGCCGATCGCCTGACCGCCAAAGACTTTGACGCACCCGCACGAGCCGCCCTGCGCCCCCAGCGCAAGACACCGCAGACTGAAACGCCGCCCCCTGCTGCCCCAGTTACACGCAGCAAATCGGAGCCTTCGGTAACCAGCAAGAAGCCCCAAACAGCAGCGTTGACACATAGCCCCGTCACCGCGCCAGCGAGTACCCCGGTGCCGGCTGCGACAGCACCGAAATCGGCAGTGTCACCCGTACGCCGCAGCAAGAAGTCCGCAGCCAGTGGCCCTACCAAGCTGTTTGTGCTTGACACCAATGTGCTGATGCACGACCCGATGTGCCTTTTCCGCTTTGAGGAACATGACATCTATCTCCCCATGATCGTGCTGGAGGAACTGGACGGCCACAAAAAGGGCATGACCGAAGTGGCGCGCAACGCCCGCCAGACCAGCCGCACACTCGACGCGCTGGCAGGCACCCCCGGCGCCGACATCACAGCCGGTTTCCAGCTCGACAGCACAGGCCACAAGGATGCGCGCGGCAAGTTGATGTTCCAGACCCAGCCCCTGAACTACACGCTGCCCACCAGCCTGCCCCAAGGCAAGGCGGACAACCAGATCCTCGGCGTGGTCGAGGCCTTGCGCCAGCACTACGCCCCACGTGAGGTGGTTCTGGTGTCCAAGGACATCAACATGCGCGTGAAGGCGCGCGCATTGGGCTTGGCCACCGACGATTACCAGAACGACAAGACCCTGGAAGATGGCGACCTGCTGTACTCCGGTGCGCTCGCCCTGCCCTCCGACTTCTGGGCCACCCACGGTCAAGGCGTGGAAAGCTGGCAGCAAGGCCCGCACACCTTCTACAAGGTGGACGGACCCGTGGTACCCAGCATGCTGATCAACCAGTTTGTCTACTTCGAGTCTCCTGGCGAGCCCAGCCTCTATGCCCGTGTGACCGAGATCCGCGGCACCACGGCAGTGCTCAAGACACTGAAAGACTTCAACCACCTGAAGAATGCAGTCTGGGGCATCACTACGCGCAACCGCGAGCAGAACTTCGCCATGAACCTGCTCACGGACCCAGAAGTCGACTTCGTCACCCTGACTGGTACGGCCGGCACCGGCAAGACGCTGATGGCCCTGGCCGCCGGCCTGACGCAAGTGCTAGATGACCGCCGCTACACCGAAATCATCGTCACCCGCGCCACCGTGAGCGTGGGCGAGGACATCGGCTTCCTGCCCGGCACCGAAGAAGAAAAGATGGGTCCCTGGATGGGCGCGCTGGACGACAACCTGGAAGTGCTGGGCAAGACCGACACCAGCGCCGGCGAATGGGGCCGTGCGGCTACCAACGAATTGATCCGCAGCCGCGTGAAGATCAAGAGCATGAACTTCATGCGCGGGCGCACCTTCCTGAACAAGTACGTGATCATCGACGAAGCGCAAAACCTGACTCCCAAACAGATGAAAACCCTGATCACGCGTGCCGGCCCCGGCACCAAGATCATCTGCATGGGCAACCTGGCGCAGATCGACACGCCCTACCTCACAGAAGGCTCCTCGGGCCTGACCTTTGCGGTGGACAAGTTCAAGGGCTGGCCACACGGCGGCCACATCACGCTGGCACGTGGCGAGCGCTCGCGCCTGGCGGACTTTGCGAGCGAGGTACTCTGAGATCCCCGGTGTGAAGCGCTATTGATTCCATAGCTGCTCGCGCAATAAAGACAAGGGCTGGAGGCCAATTTGGCATCCAGCCCTTGTCTTTCATGACCTTCAGAATCAGTAGTCGTCGCCACCGCCCATGCCACCATGGGCCAGATTCTCAAACTTGGTGAAGCGGTTCATGAATGCCAGTTTGACTGTACCCGTGGGGCCATTACGCTGCTTGGCGATGATGACCTCGGCCACGCCGGGCTCCTTGCACTGGTCCTTGGTGTAGTACTCGTCACGGTAGATGAACATGATGATGTCCGCATCCTGCTCGATGGCGCCGGATTCGCGCAAGTCACTCATCATGGGGCGTTTGTCGGGGCGTTGCTCTACCGAGCGGTTGAGCTGCGAGAGCGCAATCACCGGGCACTTCAGTTCACGCGCCAGCATCTTCAACCCTCGGGAAATTTCGCCCAGCTCGGTCGCGCGGTTTTCGCCGTCTCCGCTGCTGCCACTCATGAGCTGCAAGTAATCCACCACGATCAGACCCAGCTGGCCGCACTGGCGCGCCAGACGGCGTGCATTGGCACGTACCTCACTGGAGTTCAGGCCCGCACTTTCGTCTATGTGCAGGGAAATGGTGCGCAACTTCTCGATGGCCTCAGACAGGCGCGGCCACTCGTCGTCGCTGAGTTTGCCGGTACGCAAATGGCCCTGGTCAATGCGACCGATGGAGCCCACGATACGAACCGCCAACTGGGCCGCACCCATTTCCATGGAGAAAATGGCGACTGGCAGGCCCTCGTTCAAAGCCACGTGTTCGGCAATGTTGATGGCCAGCGCGGTCTTGCCCATGGACGGACGTGCGGCGAGCACAATCAGGTCGCCGGCCTGCAAACCGGCCGTCATGCGGTCAAAGTCGATAAAGCCAGTGGGAACACCGGTCACGTCATTGGGGTTGTCGGCCATTTCCTGCACACGGTCCAGCAGGTTGACCACCAGCGTGTCCATGGCCTGGAAGCCCTGCTTGTTACGCTTGCCGGCTTCACCGATGTTGAAGATCTTTTGCTCGGACTCGTCCACAATCTCGGACACCGCACGCCCCTTGGGGTTGAAGGCATTGGTGGCGATCTCGTCACTGGCGCTGACCAACTTGCGCAGGATAGACCGGTCACGCACGATTTCGGCATAGCGCCGAATATTGCTGGCGCTAGGCACATATTGCGCCAAAGAGTTCAGGTAGGTCAGCCCGCCAATCTCCTCGGCTTTGCCCTGGCTTTGGAGATGCTCAAATACCGTGATCACATCGGCAGGTTTGTTGCCATTGATCAGTGTGCCGATCGAGGCGTAAATCAAGCGGTGTTCGTGGCGGTAGAAATCGGTATCCACCACCACATCACCCACCCGGTCCCAGGCCTCGTTGTCGAGTAACAAGCCGCCCAACACACTGGACTCACCTTCAATGGAGTGCGGAGGCACCCGCAGTTGTGCGATTTGGCGGTCGGGTTCAAAACCTTCGCTGGGAGACAAAACGGCAGACATGGTCAATTTCCTTGGAACCTTGCATCCTAAGCGGCCCGCAGGTACACGTCGAGGGCAAAGGCTGGGGGCAAGTTGTGGGCAAACTGTGCAAAGGGCGGGATAAGTCGCTCCCAAAAACACAAAAGCCGCAAGGGACCTGCCCCGGCGGCTTTTGGTGAGAACCGTCCCGTTACCGGGCCAGTCTTCGGGGTGCTGTTAGGCAGTTTCGCCGTATACAGACACGGTGATATCGACCACCACGTCCGTGTGCAAAGCCACGCTCACGGTGCTGTCGCTGACGATCTTGATCGGACCGTTGGGCATACGGATCTGGGACTTGGCAACTTTGTAGCCACCCTTGGCCAGCTCTTCAGCGATGTCGTAGTTGGTCACGGAACCAAACAAACGGCCATCCACGCCAGCCTTTTGGGTCAGCTTGATGGTAGTGCCGCCGAGCTTTTCGCCCAGAGCTTGGCATTCAGCCAGCTTGGCCGCTGCGGCCTTTTCCAGTTCAGCGCGCTTGGCTTCGAACTCTGCCTTGGCAGCTTCGGTAGCGCGGCGTGCACGGCCGGACGGGATCAGGAAGTTACGGGCGTAGCCGTCTTTGACCTTGACGATTTCGCCCAGGTTGCCGAGGTTCACAACCTTGTCGAGCAGAATGATTTGCATGGTTGGAGCTCCTTAGATCTTGTGCTGGTCGCTGTAAGGCAGCATCGCCAGGAAGCGAGCGCGCTTGATAGCGGTGTTCAGTTGGCGCTGGAAAATCGCGCGGGTGCCGGTCAGGCGTGCGGGGATGATCTTGCCGTTCTCGGCAATGAAATCACGCAAAGTGTCGATGTCTTTGTAGTCGATTTCTTCAACGCCAGTCACGGTGAAGCGGCAAAAGCGCTTGCGCTTGAACAGCAGCGATTGGGTGTTGCGCTTGGGGCGCTTGTCTTTGTTGAAACGTTTTGGTCCGGGCATGATGGACTCCTAAAAAATTAGTCTGGCAAAAATTCTTGAATGTGAAACACGAGGGATTTGCCTTGACGCGCATTGGCAAGAAAACCGCTAAACCTCCAGACACTGCCGATGGCCTGCCTTGCAAGCCGCTCCGCCAATGTGCCGAAAGCCACTGCTTTCACCACCACCTTCACGGTTCGCTGGCTTCCTGCTTCTGGCACCTGAGACTCGTGTTCGAGCCGCAGATTCAGGGCAGGTATGCCGGCCGGTGTGTACCGCATGGACTCAACCTCTGCGATACAAGCACTTAAAACCAGTGAGTTGGTTTGCACTCCTTCTCAGGCAAATGCGTGTTTACGCTTGGTACTCGGCCTGTTGGGCCTTGCGTGCGTCTTCACGTTCCACGGTTTTCATCATGGAAGAAGGACCGGTTTCGGCTTTCTTCTTCAGCACGGTGAGGTGGCGCAACACGGCGTCGTTGAACTTGAACGCATGTTCCAGCTCAGACATCACAGCCTGGTCGGCTTCGATGTTGACGCACAGGTAGTGGGCCTTGGCCAGCTTGTTGATCATGTACACCATCTGACGACGGCCCCAATCTTCAACACGGTGCACCTTGCCACCGCCAGCGGTGATCATGCCCTTGTAACGCTCCAGCATGGCAGGAACTTGTTCGCTCTGATCCGGGTGGATCATGAGGATGATTTCATAATGACGCATTGATACTCCTTGAGGATTTCGCAGCACTTGCGTGCCGGTCTGAGTGAAAGCTGCCCCCGGCGTCTAAAACGGGGTGCAGCAAGGCGAAGCCCGCGATTATAGCTCAGCCCAGATGCGGGGCCAAATCGCGCTCAGGGACGGGGTCAGGTTTTCCCAGCCAACTACACAATACACACGCCATGACACCGGCGCAGACACCAAACACCCCTGCCGAAATAGGCTGAATGCCCCACCACAGCCCATCGCCTTGCAGGCCAAAGCTCTGGCGTACCCAAGGCAGGTTAATGGCCATGTAGTAGACCGTGACCCCCAAACCGGTCAACATGCCGCCCACAGCCCCCGATCGCGTCATGCCCGGCCAAAAAATGCCGAGCACCATGGCCGGCACAAAAGCCGCCCCCGCCAGGGAGAAAGACGCAGACACCAAATACAAAATTCCAGCTGGCCGCTGCGCAGCCGCATAGGCGGCCACCAAGGCCACCACCAGAAGGGCAAATTTGGACCACATGACACGGCGCATAGCCTGGGCTTTATTGCTATTGCCTTCAAAGTACACATCATGGGCCAATGCATTTCCGATGGTCAGCAACAATCCGTCTGCCGTCGACAGTGCGGCAGCCAAACCGCCCGCCGCCACCAACACCGACACCACATAGGGCAAGCCGCCAATTTCGGGGGTGGCGAGCATCACCAGATCCGGGCCGATCTTGAGCTCTGCGAACTGCAAGATCTGGTCACCATTGACATCCACCGCCATCAGCAGAGACGGATCGCGCGACCACTGGGCTATCCAGTGCGGCAGTGCATCCATAGGCTGCCCCACCAAATGCGCCATCACCTCGTACTTGACCAAAACAGCGAGCGCCGGGGCCGACAAATAGAGCAAGGCAATGAACACCAAAGACCAAGCCACCGAGCGACGCGCCTCGGCCACCGAGGGCGTGGTGTAGTAACGCGTGAGCAAATGCGGCAGGCCGGCAGTTCCCACCATCAGGCAGAACATCAACGCCAGGAAATTGGCCCGTGCACTGTCGAAGTCGGCTTGATCCTGCACCGTGCCCTCCGGGCTACCCGCGTAAGGCCGCGTGTGGGCAGGCATGCCCCCCAAGGGCTGGGCACGCTCCAGATTGTCCGCCAGTGCTTTGGCCCACCGCTCACGCGCCGCGTTGGCATCTTTGGGCAAGGCTGCCAGTTCGCGGCGCAGCTCCTGGGCACGGGCATCATCGGCCTTCTGGTCACCGAGGGCACGTAGCTGGCGGCGCAGCTGTTGGCGCTCGTGCTGTAGAGACTCCTCCACGTTTTGCAACTTGCGCTCCAACTCGCGTGCACGCTGGGCGTAAATTTCAACGACTTCTTGCTCAAGGGGAGAGGCCTTGAATTGCCGCTCCAAGTCTGCAATCTTGGCCAATTGCTGCCCATAAGCCAGCGGCGCCAAGGGGTTGCCTGTCTGTTTGTAAGACAGCCAAGACACCGGAATCAAAAAGGCCAGAATAATGACTACGTACTGCGTCACCTGCGTCCAGGTCACGGCCCGCATGCCGCCCAGAAAGGAGCAAACCAAGACACCACCCAACCCCAGCAGGATGCCGATCTCAAAGTGCACACCTGTCAGGCGTGAAGTGATCAAACCCACACCGTAGATTTGTGCGACCACGTAGGTAAAGGAACACAAGACCGCAGCCATGGCCGCCAGCATGCGGGGCCAGCGCCCACCGAAGCGCACGGCGAAATAGTCAGGCACCGTGTAAAGACGCATGCGCCGCAGATAGGGCGCCACCAGCAGCGCGACCAGACAAAAGCCGCCTGTCCAGCCCAGGACATAGGCCAGGCCACCGGGCTGCCCTCCCGCCCCCGAAAAGCCCTGCAAGTACAAGCCACCGGCCATGCTGATAAAAGAAGCAGCACTCATCCAGTCGGCGGCCGTAGCCATGCCGTTGTACATAGCAGGTACACGGCGTCCCGCCACGTAATATTCATTGGCATCGGCGGTACGGCCCACCACGCCAATGACGGCATAAAGCACCAAGGTGGTGGAGAGAAAAATGCCGGCCACCCAGGGCTTGGACAGGCCCATACTCTCCGCCACGGCCAATGCAGCAATAAACAGCAGAACAAGCAGTACGTAGAGGGCAAAGCGACGGTGCAAGCGCCGCTCGTAACGGCTGTAAGCATCCGGGTCAAAGCCCAGGGTTTCCGTGTTGCGCCGGTTCACGCGCCAGGCAAACACCACCACGATGGCAATGAAAGCCAGCACAGCCCCCTGTGCGGCAAACCAGAAACCCACAGGCCACCCCCAAAATTCCTGCTGCAGGTCATTGGCGAAGAACACCACGCCAAATGACACAGCAAACCACAGCGCCAGCAGCCCTGCATGCAGGCGCCACCGGCGTGGGCTTGCCGCCGCCGTCATTTGCTGGCGAGCTGCTGCCAGGTGGCAACCACCGAGTCAGGGTTCAGGGAGATAGACGAAATGCCCTGCTGCTCCAGCCATTGCGCAAAGTCAGGGTGGTCGCTGGGGCCTTGACCACAGATGCCGATGTACTTGCCTTGGCGCTTGCAGGCTTCAATGGCCAGGCTGATCAGTGCCTTGACAGCAGGGTCACGCTCATCAAAATCAGCTGCCAGCAGCTCCAGGCCGGAATCGCGGTCCAGGCCCAGGGTGAGCTGGGTCAGGTCATTGGAACCGATGGAGAAGCCGTCGAAGTACTCTAGGAACTGATCGGCCAAGATGGCGTTGCTTGGGATCTCGCACATCATCACCAGCTTGAGCTCGTTTTCGCCACGGCGTAGGCCATGGCGGCCCAAAAGCTCGGTCACTTTCTTCGCCTGGCCCAAAGTCCGCACGAAGGGCACCATGACCTGCACATTGGTCAGGCCCATGTCGTTGCGCACGCGCTTCAGGGCTTCACACTCCATGGCAAAGGCTTCACCGAACTCGGTGCTGGTGTAACGCACGGCGCCACGGAAGCCCAGCATCGGGTTTTCTTCCTCGGGCTCATAGCGACTACCACCGATCAGCTTGCGGTACTCGTTGCTCTTGAAGTCCGACAGCCGGACGATGACGGGTTTGGGCCAGAACGCTGCGGCAATGGTGGCCACACCTTCGGCCACGCGGTCCACGTAGAAGGCGCGGGGTGACGCATGGCCGCGGGCCACCGACTCGACAGCCTTCTTCAGGTCACTGTCGATGTTGGGGTAGTCCAGGATGGCCTTGGGGTGTACGCCAATGTTGTTGTTGATGATGAACTCCAGACGCGCCAGGCCCACACCCTGGTTGGGCAACTGGCAGAAGTCAAACGCCAGCTGGGGGTTGCCCACGTTCATCATGATCTTGACGGGGATCTCGGGCATCGCGCCGCGCTGCACTTCGGACACTTCAGTCTCCAGCAGACCGTCGTAGATGAAGCCGGTATCGCCCTCGGCGCAGCTCACGGTCACCAACATACCGTCTTTGAGCAGGTCGGTGGCATTGCCACAGCCCACCACGGCCGGAATGCCGAGTTCGCGCGCAATGATGGCGGCGTGGCATGTGCGGCCGCCGCGGTTGGTGACGATGGCGCTGGCACGCTTCATGACCGGCTCCCAGTTCGGGTCGGTCATGTCGGTCACCAGGATATCGCCCGCCTGCACGGCGTCCATCTCGTTGATGTTGTGCACGATGCGTACCGGGCCGGTGCCAATTTTCTGGCCAATGGCACGGCCTTCGGCCAGCACATTGCCTTTGCCCTTGAGCTTGTAGCGGTACTCGGCCTGGGTGCCGGCCTGACTCTTCACCGTTTCTGGGCGGGCCTGCAGGATGTAGAGCTGTCCATCCACGCCGTCCTTGCCCCACTCGATGTCCATGGGACGGCCATAGTGCTCTTCGATTACCAGCGCGTATTGGGCCAGTTGCTCCACATCGGCGTCGGTCAGCGAATAGCGGTTGCGTAGCTCAGTCGGCACATCGGTGGTCTTGACCAGCTTGCCGCTCGCAGCCTTTTCCTCCGATGTGGAAAACACCATTTGCAGCAGCTTGGAGCCCAGATTGCGGCGAATCAGCGCGCGCTTGCCAGCTTTCAGCATGGGCTTGTGCACATAGAACTCATCCGGATTCACGGCGCCTTGCACCACGGTTTCGCCCAGACCGTAGCTGCTGGTGATGAACACCACTTGGTCAAAACCGGATTCGGTGTCGATGGTGAACATCACGCCCGCAGCGCCCAGATCGGAGCGCACCATGCGCTGCACGCCGGCGGACAGGGCCACCACGTCGTGGGCAAAGCCCTTGTGCACGCGGTAGCTGATGGCGCGGTCGTTGTAGAGGGAGGCAAACACCTCTTTCATCTTGTGCAGTACGTCTTCGATGCCGACCACGTTGAGGAAGGTTTCCTGCTGGCCCGCGAAAGACGCGTCGGGCAAATCTTCGGCCGTGGCAGACGAGCGCACGGCAAAGCTGGCCTGGGCGTTACCCGCAGACAGAGTGGCAAAGGCTTCACGGATGGCTTTTTCCAGATCGGCCGGGAAAGGCTGAGCCTCCACCATGGCGCGGATTTCGGCACCCACCTGCGCTAGGGCACGCACGTCCTCGGTGTCCAGGTTCTTGAGTTTGGCGCTGATCTTGTCGGCCAAACCGGCGTGAGCAAGAAACTGGCGGAAGGCGTGCGCCGTGGTGGCAAAGCCCGTGGGGACTTTCACGCCTTGCGGCAGTTGCGAAATCATCTCCCCCAGGGAGGCGTTTTTGCCCCCCACGGATTCCACATCGGCCATGCGCAGCAGCTCGAAGGGGACGACCAGGTCGGTCGGGTTGAAAAGTTTAGACATAGGATGCTCCAGAAGTTAAAACCTTTACAGGGCCCCGCGGGGAAACCTCACCCGCTTGCCGCAGCGCACGACCGTTCGTTTTCTGTTGTTGCTGTTATGGAATTACGAAGCAGTTACCAAATGCGCTAAATTGCACTGATTGTAGGTGGCAGGCGCAGCCCGCCGACCACCGGAAAACCCGTGAGCGCTTGCAAATCACTGACACCCAGGACCCCGCACCATGCCCCAACGCACCGTATTTTTCATTTCCGACGGCACCGGCATCACCGCTGAAACCTTTGGCAACGCCATCCTGGCGCAGTTTGAGATGAAGGCACGCCATGTGCGCCTGCCCTTTGTGGACACGGCCGACAAGGCCCACCAGGCCGTGCGCCAGATCAACCACACCGGGGTGGTGGATGGCAACAAGCCGATTGTGTTCACCACGCTGGTGAACATGGAGGTGCTCAAAGTCATCCAGGAGGGCTGCCAAGGCATGCTGCTGGACATGTTTGGCATGTTTGTGCACCCGCTGGAGAACGAGCTGGGCATCAAGTCCAACCACCGCATTGGCCGGTTCAGCGACGCCAGCAAGAGCAAAGAATACCAAGACCGTATCGAGGCAATCAATTTCTCATTGGCGCATGACGACGGCCAGAGCAATCGCGACCTGGAGCAAAGTGATGTGATTCTGGTGGGCGTGAGCCGCAGCGGCAAGACGCCGACCTCGCTCTACCTGGCCATGCAATACGGCCTCAAGGCATCCAACTACCCGCTGATTCCTGAGGACTTTGAACGCCGCCAACTACCGCCGGCGCTGGTGCCGCACAAAGGCAAGATTTTCGGGCTAACTATCCAGCCCGAGCGCCTTTCCGAAATCCGCAACGAGCGGCGCCCCAACTCCAAGTACGCCTCGCTGGAGAACTGCCGCATGGAAGTGAGCGAGGCCGAAGCGATGATGCGGCGCACCGGCATCCGCTGGCTATCGACCACCACCAAGTCCATCGAAGAGATCGCCACCACCATCTTGCAGGAGATTCACCCGGAGCGGTTGGTGTACTAGGCCCCCACGCTCCGCCGTTGCGCGGGTCGCTTCCCCCAAGGGGGCTAATTTGGCGATCGCCGCTGGCCGCCAAGCGGTCCAGAGGCCTTGGGGCGGCACAGTGGCAAATTGCCCTCTATCCTCGTAGACATTTCACTATGATTTTCATAGCTGCTCGCGCAATATCTACGAGGGCCAGGTGCCACTCTCACTAACAAATGGCTATTCCGGCACGTAGACGATACCGCCGTCCTTCATGCGGTAAGCCGTCCCTGCCTTGGCGCCCTCGCCCTGCCCGATCTGGCCGCTGGACTTGTAGCGCTCAATCTTCTCGCCTTTTTTGACCATCATCTCCATGGTGGGCTTGCCGGCGTCGGTGATCACCGTCACGTCCTGCTTGCTGAAGGCGTTGAGCATGGGGTTTTGTGCCACCGTAATGAGCAGCGCGGCGATGATGACCAGAAAGATATCGATGATGTTCACCACCGAGAGGATGGGGTCGTCGTTCTCGGGTTCGTGCAGCAACTTCAAGCTCATAGGATTTTCCTTTGCTGCAGAGAGACCAACTCCTCGGCCAGCCAACGGCGGCGTACATTGGCAACCCAATAGGTAATGCTGGCCGCGATCAGCGCCAGAATCACCGCAGAGAACGCTACCGTCAGGCTGCCAGAGACTTGGGCCAAATTGCCATCTGACAAGGACTTGAGTGCCGGCCCCATGGGAATCATCGTGCCCACCAAGCCCAGCATGGGCGCGATGCGGCTGGCCAGGCGCTCGGGCTCCAGCAGCTTGTGGGCAAACAGGTCCAACTCGTCTTCGGTGGCTTCGGGGCGGTTTTCCACGTAGCGCATCAAGGGATAGCCCGCCAACTTGGCAGGATTGCGACGTTGCACAGCCTGCACTGTGAACGAGCCCAGCACATACAGCGCATACACAAACAGCAGGGCCACCAGGGCCAGCACCGGCAGCAAAAATAGCTGCCCCACCTGGTACATGAAAATTTCAATCGTCGAGCTTTGGCTCATGGGATTTCCTTAAGGCTTGGGATTGGGAGATGGGGTTGAAGGGACTAAGGGTTTGGCAGCAGGTGCCGCCAGGCCCGGCAAGGGCGTGGCACACGGGTCAGGCCGCACTTCACCGGGCTCGGTGAACCACAGCACATCAAAGCCCGCGCGGTCATATTCGTCAGGCTTAGCTTTGCCGACTTCCGTCTCGACCATGGCAATCGCCAAGGCTTGATCGGGGGCGGCCAGGTAACGCGGCACTGCGCGGTCGCTGCGCACGTGACCCGCTCCGGCAATCAGCACCACCGGGCCCGCCACAGCATCCAGCACCTGGGCCATGCGTGCATCACGTGCACGCTGCGCCGCCACAATGCCGGCCAAACGCGCAGACTCGGGGCGGTGGCCGCAGTGGCCTTGCACCACGTCGTTTTCCAATGCCTCCAACTGCGCGGATGTGGCCGCATGCAATGCCGGGGTCACTTCGCCCAGGGCGATCTTGCGGGCTTCGGCACGCGAGAGATTGGCCGCACGTAGGGGCCACTGGCGCTGGGCCGCGAAAGCTATCAAGTCCTTGTACATGGGCCAACGCCAGCCCTTGCGGTTGAGCTGGCCTGCATCGGCCAAGGCGTCCGCATCCGTCTGGCCGGCCGACTGCGCGCGGCTCAGTGCGTCCTGGTGCTCAGCATCCAGCTGCTCCATGGCCAGCGCAGGCTGCGCGCCCAAGGCTGCCATGCCTCGCAGTACATCCAACTGCCGCGCGTGGTGGGCTTCGCTGTCGTGCTTCTCGCCCAGCAACACATAACGCGCGGCCGCCGCGCGCTGGTACAGCAGGGGCTCGGAAATGAACTGCTCTGTGCGTGTATCCCAGATACGGCCCTGCAGCGCGTGCGGCGCTTGGGCCGGCGTTTGGGCCATGGCGCCGCCGCTCAGGCATACGCCAAGACCAAGGCACAGGGTGATGGCCCATCGTTGGTTTCTCATGCTTTTCTCCATTGGCGCCAGGCCCCAATGGCCGGCGTCATCAACAACACACCCATGGCCAACACGAGCATGGTGCTCAAGGCCTGGACCACAGGTTCGCTCACTTTCTCCAGCTTCATACCTTCAATCAAGGGAGATTCGGAAGGCTCCACACGTCGTGACTCAGCAGCCTCAGAGGGCGGTGCAACCGTGGCCGGACGGGCGGACGCCGGGGCTGCAGCGGTCACCGCGCCGTCCACCGATTGGCCCAGACCATAGCCAGACAAACCGACAAACTCCTGGAAGGTGGTGTTGCTGGTGCGCACGTCAAAGCGCTGCGCCAAATCGGTGTAGCGCGCCTTCAGCTCCTCCACGGTGGTGGCATCAGCCTGCCAGTACCCCTGACGGGCCATCTCCAGCATGCGCTCCATCATCTGGGCCAGGGCGTGGGGGTTGTTCTTTTCCATGTACTGGCGCATGCCGAGCTGGTGTTTGTCCCGCACATACACATCGGCGAATTCCTGCCATTGGTCGTCCCGCACAATCTCGCGTGCCACCGTGGTCCAGCCGGTGAAGTTGTTGATCCCGTCCAGCATCTGCAGGGTGCCCGCGTAGCCCTCTTTCATCAAGCCCTGGATATAGCCTGGATGGAAGTTGCGCGTAGCCAGCTCTTTGGACAGAAAGCCCGCGGCATCCTCGGCCTTGCCCGAGCCCGTACCGCGCAGATTGGAGATGAACAACTCAGGCGCTTTACCGTCCAGGTAGCGCACTGCCGTAGCGATACCACCCAGATACTGAAAGGGGTCGTCGGTAGTGAGCATGCCGTAGAGGTTGGAGCTGCGGGCCAGCACCGCGCCTTGGGTCCCCCTGAGGTGGGCGGCGTAAAGATTCATGCTGGCACCTCCGCTGCTGCCTCCAGCCTCGCGGGCCAGATCACTGCCACTCTTACCCCAATCTGCCTCCACCGGTCCGTAGGCAAACTGCATTTTGCGCAAATACAGCTCAGCCATCTTGCGGTCGCCCTCTTCCTTGGTTTTCCAGGTGTCGGTGGCCAAGGCCGCGTCATCCAGCCCCGAGCCATAGTTGCCCGAGGCGCCCGAGAAAATCCGCGTCTCCCCTGCGCGCTGCGCCGCGTCGGCACGCCAGCCCTGGGCCTGCAGTTGGCTGGTGATGGTCTTGGCATTCTTGGCCACCGCATTGTCTGCTTCGGCCGTCGCCTGCGATGCGAGTTGTGCCGCACGCGCCAGCTGTTTCATGACATTGGGGAAATGGTCGCGGTACAAACCGGTGGCCGACAGCACCACGTCAATGCGCGGGCGCCCCAGGTCTTTGCGCGGCACCAGCTTCACATCGGTCACGCGGCCACCGGCATCCCACACCGGCTCCACGCCCATGGCCCACAGGGCCTGGGCCTCCAACATCCCCATGTGGCGCATGGTCTCGACGGACCAGAGCGTGAAGGTGAACTTCGAAGGCGTCACACCGGTCTTCTGCTGGTGTGCAAGCACCAGCTTGTCCAATGCTTCCTTACCTGCCGCCCATGCGGCCTTGGTGGGCACACGGGTGGGGTCAAAACCATACAGATTACGCCCTGTGGGCAGGCTGTCGGGGTTCTTGATCGGGTCACCACCATAAGACGTGGGGACGTAGCGGCCGCTCAACGCAGCCAGCAGTCCGCGGGTTTCACCTTCGGCTTGCAAGTCGATGTACCAGCGCCGTCCTTGCTCAACCATGGCCTTGAGCTTGGGCGGCAAACCATCGGTGGGCTGGCCTTGTACCGCATGCTTGGCCAGCAGCCTGTAAGGTGCCGTCTGGGCCATCTTGGCGTAATCTGCAATTAGCGCCTCGTCAGCCTCCAGGTCATTGCCATCGGCCAGGGTGGCTGCCGCCTCCCAGAACGGCGCGCCCAACATCATAAGTACCGTGTAGAGGCGTCCTTGCTCGTCCGAACCCTGCCCAAAGGTGTGCAGGCCCAGCGGCTGCGCCGTGGTGGCCAGCTCATGCAGGTGGTCGTGCAAGGCAGTGATAAAGGCTGGGAAATCGCGCTCCATGCGTTCCGGCGTCCAGGCCATGTCGCGGTCTATACGCTCCTTGCGTACCAGGGCAGTGATGGACAGGCGCAGCTGTTCCTTCACCGCCCCTTGGTCCTGGGCCAGCCAGGCATGCAAATCGTCGTGCAGCTTGGTCAACACGGCGTGCAGACCGGCGGGCGCAAATGGTGGCGTCTGGTGGCTGATGTTGACTGCACGGCCACGGCGTTTGGTTTGCGTCGCTTCGCCAATGTTGTCCACGATGTAGGGATAAATCACCGGAACATTGCCCAATGCCATCAGTGGGTAGTCATGCACCCACAGGCCACGCTCCTTGCCTGGCAACCATTCCTGTGTGCCGTGGGTACCGAAGTGAATCAGCGCGTCGGCCTTGAACTGCGCGCGGGTCCACAAGTAGCCCGCCATGTAGGAATGGGGTGGCGCGGCCGTGGTGGAGTGGTAAATCTCCTTGCTCTTTGCATACAAGCCTCCTCCGATGGGCTCTCCGCGTGGCGGCTGCGGCATGATGACCACATTGCCCAGCTTGAGACGCGGAATGGCAAAAAAGGCTTCCCCATTGCGGCGCACCAGAAACACCGATTTTTCAGGCTGAGCGACGGCGGACGACCAGACCTCGCGCCGCTCTTCGGGCAGGGTGTCCAACCACTTTTTGTAGGTTGCCAATGGCATCAGCTCAGCCAGGCCATCGCGCACCAGCGCCTCCATCTCGTGCGCTACGCCGCCGGGCCGGTAAAACGGCGTTAGCAGCCGCTGCAGGTTGCGCGTCAGGGTGGCTGCGTCCATCGCGTCGGTACGGTACCCATCGGCTTTCATGGCAGCCAATGTGCTGTGCAAGCTGGTGGGTAGGTTCATGAAAGAAGCGCCCAGGTTCTTCTCCCCAGCAGGGTAGTTCCAGAACATGATGGCTACTTTTTTGTCCGCATTGGCAGCACGGGCCAAGCGGGCCAGCCCCAAGGCCTTGCCCACCACCGCGTCGGCCTGTTCTGGAATCGCACGTAGCTGATCGTCAATGTCGGTGGCCGCCGCCACCATGATGTCGTGGACCCCTGCGTACTCAGGCTGAGCCAGGTAAAACGGCACATCCATGAGCGCAATCCCTGCACTGTCGTTCCACCAGGCATCGACACTGCCCTTGCGGTAGGCCATGGCCTGGATCACCGGAATGCCCAACTTCTCGAACTCGGTGCGCCGCCCCTCCGGGTTCAACATGATCTGCGTGGTGATCAGCACATCGGCCAGGGGTTTGCCCCCAGGCGCAAGAATCTTGGTGTTCGCATCGTTGTCCATCACCGGGCTGTAAAAGGCCAAAGGCACTGCCCCAGCAGCTTCGATGCGGGAGATGAAGTCATCGATCATGCCGGTCTGCTCGGCCGCAATCGCCTGCTGGTGGAAGGCCACGCCAATCACCGGTTTACCCTTGGGAGCTCCCTTCCAGCGCAGATAGGACGCCGTATCCGCAAACACTAGCGCAGGTGCCTTGGGATGGTAGATGGCCGTCGCCGGAAATACCTGGGGCGCAGCTATATGCATCCATGGTTTCTTGGCCAAATGGGCCGCTACGGTTGCAAAAAAACCGGCACTGTTGGTGCGCCCACCATTCACGTAATAGGCATGCAAACGCTTGGCAAGATCATCCGACAGGTGGGACCACTGGGGCTTGCTGGTGTGCAGCCACAGCACAGGCGTTTTAGCTTGCGCCAGCGCGGGCAACGCGTCTTTAACCTTAGCGGCCACAGCGTCCTGGATATGGTCGCGCGGTGCATCAAACAACACCATGTCATACCCCGCCCAAAGGCGAGCATCAACCACACCCAGCTTTTCAATGAACTTGGCCTCGACCTTGACACCGTAAGGCGCAGCGGCTGCAGACAGGACAGTGAACTTGCCAGGTGTGATGGGGCCCGTGGTCACAAACAACAGCGATGCGGCAAAGCCCATGGACGGCAACAGCCAGCCACCCAGCACCCAAGCTGCCCAGGAAACGAGCCGGCGCCAGCCCTTGCACCATGTCATATCAGTCATTGCATTCTTTGAGAAAAAAAGCCGGAAGCCCCCGAAAGCGCTTCCGGCAAACGGTGCCCTCACCGTCAGAAACTGTGGGTCAAACTCACTTTGAAATTGCGGCCGGGTTGGGTGTAGGCGTCAATGATCGTGCTGCTGGCAGCCAAATCCCGGACATCAGCCCATTGAACGTACTTCTCGTCAAACAGGTTGCCGATCCCTGCCTGCAAAGAGGTGGCTTTCCCAAACTGGTACCAACCCGTCAGGTCGACCACGGTGTAGCCTGCGGGCTTGACTAGGGTTGTCGTCTCAGGGCGATCTGGGCGCTCGACAGTGGTCACATTCATACTGACACCCCACAGTGCACCACGGGAATAATTCAGTCCGACCACCAGCTTGTCGGGGTCGATGCTATTGAGGGGTTTGGTGGTTGCGCCTTCGTAGACGTCGCCCTTCGCATGAGCATAGGCTGCAGACAGGCTCCAGTTGCGGTTCAATGCAATGTCACCACGCAGCTCAAAACCACTGATGACGACTTCGCTCAGGTTGACTGATTGGTACACGCTGGGGCTCGCCACCGTTCCAGCCCCACTCACTATCTTGTTGCTGATGAAATCGCGATAGCGGCTGTGGAAGACAGTCGCACTGTAGCGGTATGTGGCCTCTTTGCCACGCATACCCAACTCATAGGTATCACTTGTTTCCGGCTTCAGATCCGGGTTACCAATAGACATGTAGGGCGATGTTGCTGACAAGTTGGTTCCGCTACCACCATTGACTTGGTCGGGCTTGGGCGCCCGAAAGCCGCGAGCGTACTGCGCGAAAGGCTGCAGCATCGGTGAAATTTTCCAGACACCACCCAGTCGGGGTGATAGGGCACCGCCACTCAACGCAGATGGAGCCACCGTGTTGCTCACTTGGTAATACGCATCCGATTGCGGGTCAAGCCTGAATGCGTCGTACCGCAAACCGGGCGCAACACTGAAACCACCAAAATCTATGTCGTCTTGGACAAAAGCACCCAGCGTCAAATACTTGGTATCGGGAAAGTTCTTCTGCGTCGGGAAAGGAGCGCACAAGGAGGCTGGAGATGCCACGGTAGTACAACCTGTAAGCGCAGCATTCCTCGGTGTATAGGCACCGGAATAAATCGACGTAATGTCAGAGTATGTGAAGTCGACGCCCGTCACAAGGCGGTGCGCCGCGTCTTTCCCAAAATTGCTTTCAGCCTGCACGCTGGCACCCCAAGTGTCATTCCAAAACTTGCGGTCTCGGGTCCGCATCAAGGGGTTGACCGACCGTTCATCCAACGAAAACTGCTGGTTGTAATACTGCTGGTTGTAGATGCTGGTAGACAGCACATCGAACCACGCATTGGCCGGCGTGTAGCGATAGTCCAGCTTGAGCAGATCGCGATCAACGGCATCGTCGGTCGCGAAATTGGTTTGGGTTGCAGAGCGTGCAGAGAGAACGTTCGACTCTGTTTCTCGGCGCAACGTTTCGGCCGTGAGCTTGATCTGGTGCGTGCGATCGGGGGTGAGAATGAACTTGGACAGCAAATAACCAGACTGGAAGTCCGTGGGGTTGGCGGCTGTGCGGCTTGTCGTAGCCGTGGCATTCGTGCCCTTGGTTTCCGTTTCATGACCGTTTCGCAGGCTGGTCAACACCATGCCCTGCACCGTATCCCCCTTGAAGGCAAAGCTTGGCGCAAGTTGCCACGAACGATCTGCGGAGGAATAGCCCAGTTTGACGTTGAACTGGGTTGGGTTTCCCAGGGTCAAGAGATCGCCAGGATCTTTGGTCATAAAGCTCACGGCGCCCGCCAGGCCATCCGAACCGAATTGCGTACTGGATGCGCCCCGCAAAATCTCAACGCGCTTGAAACCTTCCGGATCCATCGCATCGCCACGCCCCACAAAATGCGGCCCATTCGAAAAAGAGGCAGGAAGACTCACACCATCCACCTGCAAGCGCACCTGGTCCCCCTCCATGCCACGTATATTCACACCCTCATTGCCACCACGCCCGGTACTAGATCCTGCGGTGGCGCGATTCGGAGGCACGCGCACAGAAACGCCAACTTCATCTTTCAGCAGATCCGACAAATCCCCGGGGTTCTTGTTAGTAATGTCATCCGCATTTATGGTCGTAATCGTCGCGGACACCTCATCAATGTCCTGCTCCACACGGCTGCCACTAATGACCACCTCTTTGAGCGTCCCCATGGATGGCATGGCAGCGTCTTGCGCCCACACCCCGTGGCTACCAAACGCCAAACCCAAACACAAAGAAAGCCGGGTCAGCGAAAACTGCCCGGACACACGGATACGTGCCATACACCACCTTTTGGAAAAACGGTTGTTTCACATTGGCTGGCTTGGCACATGCAAAGGGCGTCCGGTGAGACGCCCCTATTGGCTTGGCTTGCTACTTGATGTGAATTATTCTACATGAGAAGTATTCGCATTCACATTCAAATGCCAACTTTATTTGGTCTCCTGCTCCACAACGTCTACCGCAGGCTTGGCCAATGCCATCTGGACCAGGCCACGCTCCAGAGATGACGCGCTGGGGTTCTCCACAAACACGCAACGCTTGCCCGTGCGTTTGCAAAAGTCTTTGACGCGCCAATAGGCGTTGTGGCTGATGCAGCCCGTCTGGCAGATCACCAAATCCGCAGCGGCCAAATTGGCGTCCAGCACCGAAGCGTTGTCCTCCACCCCACCGTCGTGGTGGGCGAACTTGCCGCCCACGCGCTCCACCACGTCGCGGTAGTTGGCAATGTTGCCGCTGCGCCCTCCGACGCACAACACCACCTTTTGGTGGAGCTGCACAACGACCGCCTGAACGTCTTGCACGGCCACCAACTCAGGGGCTGAACGCTCCACAACGGCGCGCTCTGAGGCCGCGCGCTCCGCCACGGCAAGACGCCGTCGCAAGTCGGCGTTGTGGGCCTCCAGCTCTTGCTGGCGCTGGGTCACCTGTTCGAGACGCTTTTGCAGGCGCTGCCGATCCTCCAACTGCGGAATGGTGGCTTGCAGAGCCTCCAAGTCCTGCGCCATGAAGGCCATGCGGCTGTCCTTGGCAATACATTCCGCGCGGGCCTGCAGCAGCTCACTTTGCAGACGCTCCAGCTCCGACGTCTTTTGCGCCATCACACGGGTGATGCGCTCTTGCACTTTGCCCAGCTCGCGCCCCAGCACAGCGTTTTCTTCGGCCAGGGCGTTGAACCGGGCCATTTCCAGACGCACACCGGCACCCGCCTGGTGCTGGAACATGTGCAAGTCCTTGCACATGGCCTCTTGAAGCGGCACATCACAACGCGGGTGGCTGAGCGCCGCCCAAAATGCGCCAGCCACATCGCCCGCCTTCAGGTATTTGATCCACAACTCCGCTACGGCTAAAGCACTCTTGGCGGACTTGAAGGTTTGGATTTCACGCGCATACCGGGCGTCAAGCTCGGCCTGCATGAGTTCCGAGAGCTTGCAACGACGCGCCGCCTCCGACACCGCGCCCGCGTGCACTTCGTAGTCGTTGGCCACGGCACTGCCGCCCAGCGCCTTGTTCACCAAGCGGCGCAGGGTTTCGATCGGCAAGCTCACGCCGACCAGTGGGCAATGGCAATGGTGGTCCAAATCCCACAAACGCCGACGGCGTGAGCCCGACGCAGCGGGCGCCGGGTGTTCGTGGTGGCAAAGGGCTTCGGGTGTTGGCAGATTCTTGAGCACGGAAGGACCTCCAAATGCTATGTTTTCAATAGCTGCTTGCGCAGTATCTGTAATGGCTATTGGCACTTTTGACTCTTAAATGAGGGCGTCAGGCGAAGCATCTGACAGCGTTGGCTGCTGGGCCAAGCGGGTGCGCCAAGCCAGCACCGGGCGCTTGCCGCTCTGGCGCTGGGGCTTGCCTTCGCGGACTTCGGACTCCGACGCGCAGCATGCACACATGGGGCGGTACGCGCTGCGTTTGCCATGGCGAGCGGCTGGCGTGTGACCTTGCAGTAGCGCTTCCACCGCAGACGTCATTGCACCGCCTCCGGGCTGCTGTGCCACAGGCTGCGTTCGGCAGCAGGCAGCTGCGCCAGTGGGGCCCCTTGGCCTTGGGTTTGCCAGCGCTGGCGCAAGGCCCACAGCAAGGTCTTGAAACCCGGCGAGAGCAAGGGATCCTCGGCCAGCGCAGTGAGGTTGGCGACGATCTTGCCCACCATGGCCTCACGATGCGCTCCACAGCAGGCCTGCACGTGGCCTGTCATCAGCGCCATGGTACCGGCCAGCAAGGCCTCGGCACAGGGCATGGTGTATTCCTCGTTCGGGTGGGCTTGCGGGGTGTTCTGCATAGTCTCTCCTTGTGCTGATCCGTGCGCTGATTTCGCTGCGCCTCGAATCAGTATATGCGAATCGTTCTCATTTGCAATATTTTTATGGTTTCTGTTTGGGGGTTATTCGGCGGCGCTCGATTCGTGGGAAGCGGATCACCTAGGGATAATCGCCCTCTTCACTACAAGGAGTTCCCATGAAAGGCGACGCACAAGTCATTGGCCATCTGCAGGCCCAACTCAAAAATGAGCTCACCGCCATCAACCAGTATTTCTTGCACTACCGCATGTACAAGCACTGGGGCCTGGAGAAGCTCGCCAAAAAGGAATACTCCGAATCGATCGGCGAAATGAAGCACGCGGACATGCTGATGGACCGCATCTTCATGCTCGACGGCCTGCCCAACCTGCAAGACATGGCCAAGATCCTGGTTGGCGAAAACGTGCCAGAAGCACTGGAATGCGACCTGAAGGCAGAAATGGGCGCGCAGGCCACCATCAAGGCCGGCATTGCCCACTGCGAATCGGTACGCGACTACGTATCCCGCGATTTGCTGCAAAAAATCCTGGATGACACCGAAGAGCACATCGACTTTTTGGAAACCCAGATCGACCTGATTGGCAAGGTGGGACTGCAGAACTACCTGCAGAGCCAAATGGGCGAACTGTCCTAAGCCTCGCTAGACGCCCAGCTTTTGCGCCAGATCACGCTGGCGCTTTCTTTTGTCTACAAATGAGAACGATTTGTATTAACATACACATCGTACCTGCCGTGCACATATCTGCTTGGCAGTCTCTTTGTCAATTTCAGAAAGACGTGCATGCAAAAGCGACACTTCCTCACAGCCACCCTGCTCGGCGCTGCCCTGCTCGCGGGATTTCCGGCCCAAGCCCAATCTATTGACGCAAAAGCGGTGGTGCTGCACTACAGCACGCTGGTGCACGCCAACTACAGCGACGTGTTGACCAGCGCGCAGACCCTGCAGAAGGCCATCGTCTCCTTCACCGCCGCACCTTCCGCCCAGGGCCTAGAAGATGCCAAAAAAGCCTGGCTGGCGGCGCGCGAGTTTTATGGCCAGACCGAGGTGTTCCGCTTCTACAGCGGCCCGATTGACGATGACAACGGCCCGGAAGGCCGCATCAACGCCTGGCCGCTGGACGAGTCTTACATCGACAGCGTAGCGGGCAAGCCCAAGGCGGGCCTGATCAACAACCCCAAAATCAAGATCACCAAGGCCAACTTGGCCAAGCTCAACGAGCGCGGCGGTGAAGAGAACATTGCTGCCGGCTGGCACGCTATCGAGTTCTCGCTGTGGGGCCAGGACCAGAGCGACACCGGCCCCGGCAACCGCTCGTTTGAAGACTTTGTGGACGGCAAAGCCCCCAATGCCGACCGCCGCCGCGCCTACCTGGTGACGGCCACCGAGTTGCTGATCGACGACCTCGGCTTCCTGGTCAAGGCCTGGGCCCCCAACGCCAAAAATTACCGCGCCAAGTTTGAGCAAGGCGGCATCCAGTCGGTGCGCAAGATCATCGTGGGCATGGGCTCCCTGTCGCGCGGTGAACTGGCCGGCGAACGCCTCGAAGTGGCCATGAACACGCAGGACAAGGAAGACGAACACTCCTGCTTCTCCGACAACACCCACCGCGATGTGGTGACCAATGCCCAGGGCATTGAAAACGTCTGGCTGGGCAGCTACAAGCGCCTGGATGGCAGCACGCTGCAAGGCGCTTCCCTCAAGGAGCTTGTGGCCGCCAAGAACGCTGCCCTGGCCGACAAGGTGAGCCAACAGATTGCCCAGAGCGTGACCAACGCCAGCGCCATCCAGGCCCCGTTTGACCGGGAAATCGTGGGCGCCAAAGACGCGGCTGGCCGCATCCGGGTGCAAAAAACCATCGACAGCCTGGTGCAACAGTCCAAGGACATCACCGAAGCGGCTGCCGTGCTGGGCATTACCAAGCTGGCCCAAGCCAAATGAAGTTGCGCACCCGTCAAAAAGTCGGCCTGGTGCTGACAGCGGCGGGCGCAGTGGCAGGTTTGCTGTGGCCCCTCTGGGGCCATAGCGACGCAGACCTCTCCGGTGCAGTGCAGGGTGAGCTCACTGCCGCAGAGGCCACAGCCTTTGCCACCGGGCGCAACGCGTTCTCCATGCCCTTCCCCACACTGGACGACGAGGAGCGCGCGCGTTTTGCCGTGGGCAATTCCTTCTTCCGCCGCAACTGGGTGGAAGCCCCGGCCTCCACCACCGCGCGCGACGGCCTGGGCCCGCACTTCATCGCCCGTTCGTGCGGCGGTTGCCATGTGCAAGACGGCCGTGGCGCCCCGCCGGACTTCCGCAAGGGCCTGAGCGATCCGCCCGTGGCGCTGCTGATGCGCCTGTCCATCCCCGGCACCGGCGCCCACGGCGGTGTGGTGCCCGACCCGGTGTACGGCGACCAATTCAACAACGCGGCCATTCAAGGCGTACAGCCTGAGGGTCAGGTGCGCATCCGCTACCAAACCCTGCGCGGAAAGTTTGCCGATGGCACGCCCTACACTTTGCGCAAGCCTCTCTACAGCCTGACGAACCTAGCCTATGGCCCGCTGGCGCCCGGCGCCATGATCAGCCCGCGCATTGCGCCGCAAATGGCTGGTGTGGGCCTGCTCGAAGCCATCCCCGAATCCGAGATCTTGGCCAACGCCGCCACGCAAGCGGCAAGTCCAGGCCCCATCAAAGGCCAGCCCAACCACGTGTGGGACGACTTTGCGCAGGCGAAGCGTTTGGGCCGCTTTGGCTGGAAGGCCAACCAGGCCAGCGTGGCCAGCCAAACCGCGGGCGCATTTTTGGGCGACATCGGCATCACCTCGGCCCAGCACCCGGACGAGGCTTGCACGCCCGCGCAAAAGGACTGCCTGGCCGCACCCCGTGGCGCACAGAGCAAGACCCCCGAAATTGACGACCGCACGCTGGGGGATGTGATCTTCTACCAGGCCACACTGGCCCCGGCCGCCCGGCGCAATGTGAACGACGCCCAAGTGCTGCGCGGCCAGGCCCTGTTTGCGCAGGCCCAGTGCAGTGCCTGCCACCGGCCCAGCTACACCACGGGTGCGGCGCCCTTCCCGCGCTTCTCTAGTCCCAAGGTGCAGGGCCTGAAAATTTGGCCTTACACCGACCTGCTGCTGCACAACATGGGCCCGGACCTGGCCGATGGCCGCCCCGACTACGCTGCCAATGGCCAGCAGTGGAAAACCCCGCCTCTGTGGGGCGTGGGCCTGGTGCACGACGTCAACGGCCACCGCCGCCTGCTGCACGACGGGCGCGCCAATGGCGTGTTGGAAGCCATCCTGTGGCACGGTGGTGAAGCCCAGGCGGCCAAGCAGCAAGTGCTGCAACTCAATGCCCGCGACCGGCAAGCGCTGGTGGCTTTTGTGGAGTCTTTGTGAAACGACGCGCCCTGCTGAAATATATGCCATCTAGTGCTCTAGTGCTTATGGATATTGCGCAAGCAGCTACTAAAACCATAGCAACACCCAAGGTGGCTGCGCCCTACATCTCATCGGCCCAGATGGTGCAGGGCCTGCTGGCACAGCACTTGCTGCCCAGCGCTGCTGCCCTGCAGCTGGCCGCGCAGGCCCTGGTGCAGTCCCTGGCACAGGCCCAAGCGCCCTGGGCACAGCACCGGCCCCTGTGGGTGAACGCCATGCTGGCCTGGGAGCGGCTGGCCGCTGTGGCCGTGGGCCCGCTGCTGGAGCGCCGTTCGGCCCGCGCGATTGACTTTTGGCCCACCCGCCCGGCCCAAATCCAGCGCCTGCTGGAGAGTGGCAGCGTCACCGCGGTGGCGCAGCTTGACACCGTGGGCGCCACCGCGCGTGGCCTGCCCGCGCTGGAATGGCTGCTCTGGAAAACCGATGGCAGCGGCCACGCGCAGGCCTATGCCAGCGTGCTAGCCCAGCAGGTGCTGGCCGAGAGCCAAGCCCTTCAAACAGGCTACCAAACCCTGGCCAGCACCGAGCGGGAAGAGGAGGACGCCTGGGCCCTGTACGGCGAATGGTTTGGCCAGGCGGTGGGCGGGCTGGATCAGCTGCGCATCAAAAAGATGGTGGCGGACACCCGTGGCAAGGACAGTGCCCCCTGGGTGCGCGGCCTTAGCGGACAAACGGCAGCTTGTTGGCAAGCCCAAGCCCAAGGCTTGCAGGCATTTTTGCTCGGCTCCCCCGCTGCCCAGGCGGCCACCCAAGCTGCCACGCCCGGCTGGCCGGTGGCGGGCAGCTTGAACAGCCTGCTGCTGGGCCGTGGCCATTTGCGCGACAGCCTGGCCCTGCAGGAGCGCACGGCCACCCTGCTGCGTGCCGTGCAGGCGGCGCGCCCTGGCAACGTCGCCTCGGTACGCGCAGCACAGGCGGCGCTGGCCCAGGTCTCTGCGCTGGCCAATGGCCTGGCCAGCGACGTGCTGACCATCACCATGGGCTTCACCGACGCCGATGGGGACTGAACTGGCTATGCGTGCTACAAGCACGCGCCGTGCTTTTTTGGGCCAAGCCATGGCGCTGGGCCTGGCGGGTACCGGTCTGGGCGCCCACGCTGCCGCTGCACGCAACACAGCTCCCCGCGTGCTGACCGCCTGGATGCGCGGCGAGCAATCCTGGGCCGGGATCTGGACACCCGGCCAAACATCCCCCCGCGGCATTGCCCTGCCCGCACGCGCACACCAGCTGCTGGTGCTGCCGGCCAGCGGCCAGCAGCCCTTGCAGGCGCTGGTTTTGGCGCGCCGGCCCGGCGAATATCTGTTGCGCATGGACCCGCTGCGCAACCAGGCACTGCAGTGGCACACCATGGAAGACGACCGCTACCTCGGTGGACACGCAGCCCTGTCGGCCAGCGGCAACACGTTTTTCACCACCGAAACCGATGGCGACACCGGCCAGGGCTTGGTCGCCGAGCGCGACCTGCTGACACTGGAAAAGCTGCGCGAATTCCCCAGCGGCGGAATTGGCCCCCACGCCCTGCTGCTGGAGCCCACCGGCACCCTGATCGTGGCCAACGGTGGCATCCTGAACTTGCCCGAAACCGGGCGGCGCAAGCTCAATATTGGCCGCATGGATTCCAACCTGACCCGGCTGGACGTGCACAGTGGCCAGGTACTGGCGCAGTACCGGCTGGACGACCACTACCTCAGCCTGCGCCACCTGGCCTTTGCGCCCGATGGCACGCTGGGCATTGCGCTGCAGGCCGAACACCCGGCGCTCCCTGACCGGCGCCAAGCCCCCGCGCTTGCCCTGCTGCGGGGCGATCAACTGCGTACGGTGGACTGGAACCCGGGCGAAGCTCCCGCAGCATGGGACGGCTACGCGGGTGATGTGTGCTGGGCCGGAAACCTCTTTTGGGCCAGTGCCCCGCATGCGGGTTGGCTAGCCAGCTGGTCGACCCAGGGCGAGATGCTGCGCACACAGGCACTCGCAGGCGCAGGCGCCTTGGCTGCGCAGGGTGAACGTTGGCTGGCGGGCGGGGAGGCCACCGCCCTGCTATACCGGGATGCCCTGCCTCTGCCCCAACGCTACCCCCTGCCGGTGGCTTGGGACAACCACGCTACTCTACTATCTTTTTGATAGCTGCCCACGCAGTACTTGATTGGTTTTCAGGCATATTTCACACCTAAAACCGCTTGACGTCGTGACGACGTTCACGCGGCCTGCTGCTTGATTTGCGCAGACCACACAAAATCCACATATTTCTTTACACAGAATACAAATAGGATAGATTCTCATTTAGAATCCTCCCATCAATATCAGCCTCCCCCGATTTGCCATGATTGTTTGCGTTTGCCGCCGCGTGTCCGAGAAAGAGATTGCTCTGCACGCCAGCGAGGGCAAGGGATTCGACGACATCCAGTTTGAACTTGGCGTTGCGACCCAGTGTGGCCGCTGCGAAGAATGCGCCCGTGACGTCATCGACAAATGCCACGCCCAAGCCAGCCTCGCCACGCAAACCTGGATGCCAATTTCCGTGTCCCTGTCCCGGTAAATCGATCGCTTTTTTTTGATAGTAAACAAGAACGCTTCTTGTTTACTTGTTATTAACCCACAGCAGCAAGCCACACCTGGCTGCCATCCGGCAGCCATGACATAGCCAGCCAGCCCTCTACCCTGAAGACTTAGCGCCATGCCACCACTTGCTCCTGCTTTCGCTCGCCCCTCCCCCGTTCAAACTACTCGACTACTCCCGCTGGGGGCGATGCTGCTTGCCAGCTCGGTGGGGGCCTTGGCCCAGCAAGTCAATGAAGCGGAAGTCAAAACCCTCAAACAGGTCACCATCATTGAAAAAGCCGAAGAGGCACAAGGCAAGGATAGTCTCCGCGCCACCACCACGTCCATCGGCAAGGGCAAGCAAGAGTTGCGCGACATCCCCCAATCCATCACCGTGCTCACCGAAAAGCTGATTGATGACCGCAATCTTGACGACTTTAAAGAAGTGTTGCGCACTACAGGTGGCATAAGCTTTCTGGCAGGAGAAACAGGCGAAGAAGACGTGCGCCTGCGTGGTTTTTCGCTCACGCAATCAGGTGATGTCTATGTCGACGGCATGCGTGACTCCATGATCTATGAGCGCGACACATTCAACAACGACCGCATCGAGGTACTTAAAGGCTCTGCATCAATGTTGTTCGGTCGCGGCTCGACAGGCGGCGTAGTCAATCAGGTCAGCAAAACCCCCTCATTGATGACATCACACGAAGTCAACGTGACCGTTGGAACTGGCAATGAGCGTCAAGTGACAGGAGATTTCAATTTCCAGACCGACGAGAACGCGGCTCTGCGCCTCAATTTGATGAACAACGAAGCTGACAATTACGGTGCCAAAGTGGGAAAATCAGGAGCGGCTGTAGGTTATCGCTGGGGCATCGGGACCCAAGACGAGTTTTTGGTCAGCCTCTACCATCTGGAATACAACAATCGGGCAGTCTATGGCCTTCCCTGGCTAACCAGCGGTGGTGAAATTCAGACGATCTTGGATTCGAAGAACTATTACGGACTCGCCAGCGACTACAACCGCGGATCTGCAAACTACGCTACCGCCAGCCATACCCATCGTTTTGACGATCGCGCCGAATTGAAGACTACTCTGCGCCACGGACTGTATTACCGGGATCTTTGGGCTAGTGCCCTGCGTTTCACCACGACACCCGCATCCGCCAGTGTTGTGAACGACAACACGTCCATCTCCCGCACCCAAAAAGGGCGCATTGCTTACAGCACGATAACCAATCTGCAAAGCGATTACAGCGATACTGTCACTTGGCTGGGATTCAAGCATCAGATTATCACAGGCGTCGACTTGTCCAACGAAGACGCCCTGCGCAACAACAACTATGCTGGAGGCAATGCAACAGGCACTTTGTCCACCACATTAGTTGGCACGCCGAACGATGGCGAGTTCCGCACGGACACACGAGGTGATGCCCCGATGAACAAATTCAATGCTCGCAACATCGGTGTGTACCTGCAAGACACGATGGAACTCACGCCGGAGCTCAAATTGGTAGGTGGTCTGCGCAACGACCAATTCACAGCCAGCTACTACACGACTGCCGGCGGCAGCAACAACCGAAACGATTCATTGTGGAGCCCGCGCCTCGGCGCGATATACCAGCCCAATGACTGGTCCTCTTACTACACTTCCTACGGCACGTCTTACAACGTTTCCGGAGATACCTACCAATACGCCGTCGGTTCACCCACATCGCGCTCAGCGAACACGCCCCCGGAAAAAAGTCGGAATATAGAAGTTGGCGGCAAGTTCGACCTGTTCGACAAGAAGCTCATGCTGACATCGTCGCTGTTCTTCTCTGAAAAGTACAACGAGCGCAACACCGATCCTGACAGCGCCGCCACTCAGGAACTACTTTCCGGCAAACGCCATACCGCAGGTTTGGACATCAACATCGCTGGCCGGATAACACCTGCCTGGGAGGCTTACTTGTCGTGGACCTGGATTCCGAATGCCAAGATCATTGATGCCGTTTACACCACCAACGCGAACACCCCCCAGGCCGGAGACCGTCCAGGCCTGACCCCCGTACACAGTGGCAGCCTTTGGAGCACCTACAAGATCGACTCGCAGATTCGCGTAGGCGCGGGCTTGAACTACCGCAGCCGCCAGACTCCATTGACTAACAAAAACCTGAATGCCAAGGAGTTCACTACGCTGGACCTGATGGCTGAGTACACCATCAACGAAATGACATCGCTCAAGTTCAATATCAACAACGTCACCGATGAGCGCTATGCCGATGGTCTGTACAGCAGCTTCTACACCGCAGGTGCAGCCCGCTCGGCCCAGCTCACACTCAAGTTGCAGTTCTAATAGACCGAATCGACAGAAACTGACAACAGGCCTGTTCCATGTTGATACACATCCCCCATGTCCTGACCGCCAATGAGCTTGCACAAGCTCGGGCGGAGCTTGCACATGCCCCATGGCGGGATGGTCGGGCGACGGCGGGGCCACAAGCCCTGCTGGTCAAGAATAACGAACAGCTTTCACAGGACAGTTCCGAGTCGCAGCGCCTGCAGACTCTGGTATTGCAGGCCATCAACCGGCATCCCATATTCTTTTCGGCAGCACTTCCGAAAAAAATATTCAACCCACTCTTCAATCGATATGGTGGACTGACCGAACATTACGGCCAACACATCGATGCAGCAATCATGCACTCGCGCAGTCCCAGCCAGTACGTGCGCTCCGATGTGAGCTGCACGCTTTTTCTGGCGGACCCTGACGAGTATGAAGGCGGCGAACTCACCATTCATGACACCTTTGGCGCCCAGAAGGTCAAACTCGCTGCGGGCGACATGGTGCTCTACCCAAGTTCCAGCCTCCATGAAGTGATGCCAGTGACCCAGGGGTACCGAATTGCCAGTTTTTTCTGGATTGAAAGCATGGTGCGCAGCGACGAGCAGCGTCGCCTGCTCTATGAGCTGGACATGAACCTGCTGCGCTTACGCCAGCAGCACGGTGACAATGCAGAGACCACCGCACTCACAGGCACCTACCACAACCTCCTGCGCATGTGGGCGGACACATGAGCAAGACCCTTGCACGGGCACGCGTGCCAGACGGTGTTGTGACCCTGGCCGACCACGAAAGCCATGCACAAACACAGCTCGACTCCAATGCTTGGGCTTATTTCAGCGGCGGTGCCGCAGACGAACTAACGCTGCGTACCAACCGCATAGCTTGGGATCAGATTGCATTGTTGCCACGTGTATTGCGCCCCCTCGCCGGCGGCCACACCCGCATACAGCTGCTGAACCGTACCCTGGCCCACCCCATCCTTTTGGCACCCGTAGCCCATCAGAAATTAGCCCATGCCGATGGCGAGTTGGCCACGGCCCATGCCGCTGCAGCCCTGGGGGCCGGCCTGGTACTGAGCACCCAGTCTAGTGTTTCTTTGGAACACGTTGCCAGCGCCATTCGGAACGAGCTAGATCGCGGCCCGCTGTGGTTCCAGCTCTACCTGCAGCCGGATCGGGGACACACACGCGAGCTGGTCCAGCGCGCCGAGGCGGCCGGATATGAGGCCTTGGTGCTGACCGTCGATGCCCCCACCAGTGGTGTGCGCGACCGCGAGCGCAGGGCCAATTTTCACCTGCCGGCAGGCATATGGGCCGTTAATCTGCATGGCATGCAAATGCCATCAGCGGAACCACTTGACGCTGGTCAGAGCCCTTTGTTTGACAGCCTGCTGCACCACGCTGCAACATGGGACGATGTAGCTTGGCTGCAAGCACAGACCCGCCTTCCGGTATTGCTTAAGGGCGTGACGCATGCTGACGATGCACGCCAAGCAGCCAGCTTGAACATTGCCGGTCTGGTGATCTCCAACCATGGTGGCCGCACACTGGACACCATGCCCTCCACCGCTGCGGTGCTGCCGCGCATAGCCGACACTTTAGGCGGCTCCCTGCCGCTACTGGTGGATGGGGGTATCCGTCGAGGCACCGACGTGCTCAAGGCCCTGGCCCTCGGAGCAAACGCGGTGTTAGTGGGTCGGCCCTACATTTACGGCCTGGCAAACGCGGGCGCAATGGGCGTAGCGCACGTGTTGCGTCTGCTGCGCGATGAGTTGGAAGTCGCCATGGCCCTGTGTGGCTGCCGCACATTGCAGGACGCAACGCCCGCGCTGCTCGACACAGCCAACCACAAGTCCCTCATAAGCCCAGCCGGTAAGGCAAATCCACTTTGACAAGATGATCTTCAAGGCAGTCAACCCATTGTTTATGAGCCGCAATACCACCATCGTTTTCAGCGTGATTGCCCTGCACGTGGCGGTCCTGTGGGCCATGCAGGTCGGCTTGCTGCGCCGGGTGGCTGAAGCCGTGGTGCCAGCCGAAATTTTGGTGGAGATCATGGCTCCACCTGCGCCACCAGCGCCTGAGCCCAAACCTCAGCCGCAACCCAAGGTGCAAGTGAAGGCGCCTACGCCAAAACCTGCAATCCCCACCCCAACACCCGCGGTAGCGCCACAGCCTGCCCCAGCACCGCTTGCGATCGCGCCATCGGCCAATACGCCAGCGCCGTCTGCTGCGGCACCGGCTGCAGTCTCGGCTGCAACCGCAAGCGCCAACACTGGCAGCACGACCAATGCCCCTCCGGCGCCTCCAGCACCTCCCAAGGTGGAGTTGCCTTCCAGCGATGCGGACTACCTCAACAACCCCAGACCCCAGTACCCGGCGCTGAGCAAACGCCTGCAGGAACAGGGCAAGGTGGTGGTGCGTGTGTTGATTGGCACCGATGGCCAGGCGTCTCAGGCCTCGGTGAAGGTGTCCAGCGGCTTCGAACGGCTGGACCAAGCCGCGCTCAACACCGTTCTGAAATGGCGCTATGTGCCGGGTAAGCGCGGTGGCGTTCCGGAGGCCATGTGGTTTGACGTACCCGTGAATTGGGTACTGCAGTAATTTTTTCTGAATCTTTTTAGTGGAGTAGTAAATGGAATCGCAACTCGGACTCATGACCCTCTGGACGCAAGGCGACTGGGTCACCAAAGCCGTCGCAATACTGTTGCTGGGCATGTCCCTGGCCTCATGGATCGTGATCCTGATCAAAGCGCTGGACATCATCAAGTTCAAGTCGCTCAGCCAGCGCACCGAGGCGTTCTGGCATAGCGAAGACTTCTCTTCGGGCATGAAAGCCCTGGGCCCCCAGCAAGACAACCCTTTTGTGCAGCTGGCCCAGGCCGGGCAAGAAGCCACGGCCCACCACCGCAACACCCAGACGCAGCTGCATGACGCGCTGGACATCAGCGACTGGATCAGCCGCTCCCTGCGCAACAGCATTGACGACAGCACAGCACGCTTCCAGAGTGGCCTGGCCATCCTCGCCTCGGTCGGATCCACGGCACCGTTTGTGGGGCTTTTTGGTACCGTGTGGGGCATCTACCACGCGCTGATGGGCATTGGCGCTGCGGGGTCCGCCACCATCGATAAAGTTGCTGGCCCCATTGGCGAGGCACTGATCATGACTGCGCTGGGCTTGGCCGTGGCCATTCCCGCGGTGCTGGGCTACAACGCGCTGGTGCGCGGAAACAAGTCCATCCTGACAAAGCTCAACCGCTTTGCCCATGACCTGCACGCCTACTTTGTAACGGGTGCCCGTGTGGGTGCGCACCACAACGATGGCAAGGTCGTTGCCATGAAGAAGGCGTAAGGCCATGTCTTTCGGAATCCAAGACGGCGCCGCAGACAGTGACGGCGAAGTGATGAACGAAATCAATATGACGCCCCTGGTGGACGTGATGTTGGTGCTGCTGATCATCTTCATCATCACGGTGCCAGTGATGAAACATGCGGTGAACGTGGAATTGCCCACAGCCACCAGCCAGCCGCAAAACGCAAAGCCGGAAACCATCCAGCTCAGCGTGGATGCGCAAGGCGCCTACTTTCTGAACCTGAACCCGGTGGCGGCCGACACCCTGCCCGCGGTGCTGCAAGCCGAGGCCGCCAAAGAGCCCCAGCCGGAGCTGCACATCCGCGGCGATAAGGCGGTGCGCTATGAGTTTGTGGCCCAGGCCATGGGCGCAGCCCAGGTGGCCGGCCTGCGCAAGATCGGCTTTATCACCGAGCCCAAACCTTAGCGGGAGGTGGCGTGACAGAACCCACCCCGTTGACGTCCTGCGACAGTGGCTCGACCCAACCCCCTGGTGCGAACCTGCCATGGGCTTTGGGGCACGCGCAAGATGCCGTGCTGCCCAGCAGCGCGCTGCTGGGAGAACGCCAGGCCATCGAAATTGAGCATAACGGCCAACGCTACCGCCTGCAGAGCACCCGCTCCGGCAAGCTGATTCTTACAAAATAGGCATAAAAATAGCTGCCGACCCACGTGCACCGTGCGCTGGCAGCTATTGTTTTTGTAGCGATTGCTCGCTACGGACCGGGAATTACAAACCGATCGCGGCGATACCTGCCTTGGCAATCTGGGCGTCTTCATTCGACTTCACGCCGCTCACCCCCACGGCACCCAAGCATTGGCCGTCTTTCAGAATCGGCACGCCGCCTTCCAGCATGCCTTCCAGATGGGGGGCGCTCAAGAACGATACGCGGCCTCCATTGATCATGTCCTCATACACCTTGCTCTCACGGCGGCCCATGGCGGCCGTATGGGCCTTGGCGGGTGCAATGTGGGCCGAGATGGGGGCGGCGCCATCCAGACGCTGGAACGACAGCAGGTGACCGCCGTCATCCACGATGGCAATGCTGACGGCCCAGTTGTTTTTCAGCGCTTCGGCTTCGGCAGCTGCGGCAATCGCTTTGACGTCAGCGAATTCGAGAACGGATTTGGTTTTCATGGCGAGACCCTGTAGGTGAAAAGAAGCAGATAGGGAAAACCCCCAAGCATACCGTTTGCCGACACCGCTTTGGCCGTCGTTATTGAAGAACACCCCTGCACAAAACCCGGCCAATCGCAAGGCCAAATGCAGTACGCGCCTTGTTTATCCCTAGAATGGTCGCACCTGCAAATTGCAGTAACTAGGAGCTATGACTATGACCGATCGCATAACCACCATGGGCCAAAGCCTGGGCTATGGCGCATCTTCCGCACAGCGCAACAAAGTGCTGCGCAACACCTACTGGCTGCTGGCCCTGAGCCTGGTACCCACCGTGCTGGGCGCCTGGATTGGCGTGGCAACCGGCATCACCCAATCACTGGGTGGCATTCTGGGTATGGTGGTGTTTCTGGCCGGTGCATTCGGTTTCATCTACGCCATCGAGAAAACCAAAAACTCCGCCGCTGGCGTGCCGGTGCTGCTGGGCTTCACCTTCTTCATGGGCCTGATGTTGTCGCGCCTGATCGGCCACGTGCTGGGCTTCCGCAACGGCGCCGAGCTGGTGTTCACGGCGTTTGGCGGTACGGCTGGTGTGTTCCTGGTCATGGCCAGCCTGGCCAGCGTGATCAAACGCGACCTGTCCGGCATGGGCAAGTGGCTGTTTGTTGGCGTGATTGTGCTGTTGGTGGGTGGCGTAATCAACGCCTTTGTCGGCTCTACCGCCGGCATGATGGCCATGTCCATGGCCGCCATTGGCATCTTCAGCGCCTACATGCTCTACGACATTAAGCAGATCATTGACGGCGGCGAAACCAACTACATCAGCGCCACCCTGGCCCTGTACCTGGACATCATCAACGTGTTCCAGAGCCTGTTGGCCCTGCTGGGCATCTTCGGTGGCGAACGCGACTGAGTGGCATCAAACCCCTGCAAACCAAGGCCCTTCGGGGCCTTTTTGCATGGCAGGCTCAATAGGGCGCAAAATTGGCCGATATACGACCTAGACCACTCTTTGCATCCATGTATCTGCGCCTACTCCCCATCGCCCTTACCCTGCTGCTGGCCGGCTGCGACCTGGAAGCCCTGCTGGCGGACCCACGCGTGGCCCAACGTGAAGCGGATGCCAAAGCCATCGGCAGCGCCTGCCGCCATGGCTTGCGCAGCATTGAAGACTGCTACGCGCTCAATGAAAAGGCTTCCAAGGCTGCCGTGTTTGCAGGCTGGAAAGAGATGGACCAATACATGCGGGACAACAAGATTGAAGGGATTGCCCCTTCGGGCCTGAAGCCGCCCCCGCCGCAAGAAGAAATCGTCACCGAGACCCAAGAAGAAAAGACCAAGCCCGCTGCCAAAGCCAGCGGCAAGTCCTGATCTTCTGATTGATTCCGGCGCGCGGTGTGGCCGCTCAGTCCGCCAACTCAAACACCGCAATACTCTCCACGTGCGCCGTGTGGGGGAACATGTTGACCACCCCACCCTTGGTACAGCGGTAACCCGCCTCTGCCACCAGCACGCCCGCATCGCGCGCCAGCGTAGCCGGGTTGCAGCTCACGTAAACAATCCGCTTGGGCGGCGTCCAGCCCTTGCGCAGCTCGGGCTGCTGGTGCAGGGCGGCCAGCGCTTGCACCAGGGAGAACGCGCCTTCACGCGGGGGGTCCACCAACCATTTGTCGGCCGCGCCATCGCCAATCAACAACTCCGGCGTCATTTCAAACAGGTTTCTTGCTACAAACTTCGTAGCTGCCAGCGCAGATTTTGCGGGGGCTTGCGTGCTATTTGGCACTAAATTTGGTGCCATATTGAGCTTCAGGTTCTCGCGCGAGCGCGCCACCAGCGACTCAGCCCCTTCCACCCCCAGCACCTCGCGTGCCTGTGTGGCCAGCGGCAGCGTGAAGTTGCCCAGGCCGCAGAACCAGTCGATCACACGTTCATGCTTTTGCACCGCCAGCAAACCCAGCGCGCGCGACACCAGTACCCGATTGATGTGCGGGTTCACCTGCGTGAAATCGGTGGGGCGAAATGGCATAGTGATGCCAAAGTCGGGCAGCTGGTAGGCCAGTTGGCCAGTCGTGTGGCCAGGTAACTCGTCCAAGCGGTGGATAGTCTCCGGCCCCTTGGGTTGCAGCCACCATTGCAGGCCAGGGTTGGCCGCCGCGAACTGGCGCAGACGGTCCAGATCGCCTTCGGACAAGGGCTCCAGGTGGCGCAGCACCATCGCAATCACTTCGCCCGCGCCGCCATTGGCGCCAGCAGTGGGCGCCATGTCCCCCATGGCCAGCTCAATCTGTGCCAGTGTTTCCACGGCGTCCATCGATTCGATCAATCGGCGCAGCGGCACCAGCATGGCGCTCACGTGGGGTGCCAGCACATGGCATTCCTTCATGTCGGCCACGTAGCGGCTCTTGCGCTCGTGGAAACCGATCAGCACCTGGCCTTTTTTGCGCACATGGCGCACCGACAGGCGCGCGCGGTAGCGGTAGCCCCAGGCCGGCCCCTCAATGGGGCGCAGGATGTTGTCGGGCTTGACCTTGCCGATGTGCCAGAGGTTGTCCTCCAGCACCCGCTGCTTCACCGCCACCTGGGCGCTCACATGCAGGTGCTGCATCTTGCAGCCGCCACACGCCCCTTCGTGCAGACCAAAGTGCGGACAGGCCGGGCGCACGCGCTGAGACGACTCCTGGTGGATGTCGGTCAGCGTGCCCTTCTCAAAGCTGCTTTTGCTGCGGTGGATCTGGGCGCTCACCACCTCAAAGGGCAGCGCGCCGTCAATGAATACCACCTTGCCATCGGGCCGGTGGGCCACACCCTGGGCCTCCAGGTCCAGCGATTTGACGCGCAGCCAGCCCTCGGGCAGTGCGGGTTCGGTCGGGGTTTCAGGGGAGATGGGGGACTGGGTGTCCGGGGAAATTGCGTCGCTCATCCCCCAATTGTCTCAGGTCAGACTCAGGGGAATTTCCCGCAGGGCTGCCCCAAGTTCTGAACCGCCTGGCGGTCAGCCCCGAAAGGGAAAAATTAGCCCCCTTGGGGGGAAAGCGACCCACGCAGTGGCGGAGCGTGGGGGCCACGCCCTACATCAGGAATTCACGCTTGATGCCGCGCCGCGCCAGATGGCGCTTGAGCTTGAACAGCGCCTCGTTCTGTACCTGGCGCACACGTTCACGCGTCAGGCCCAGGCGGCTGCTGATCACGTCCAAGGTCTCGGGTTCGCGGTCATGCAAACCAAAGCGGCCCTCCAGAATTTCTCGTTCGCGTGGCGACAGCGTGGCGATCCACTCCTCCAGCAGCCCATCCACTTCGTGGGCGTGGGCCTGGGCCTGCGGGTCCAGCGCCAGCTCGTCCACCAAGCTGTCGCCCAGCGAGTGTTCTTCACCGCCCGGGTCGAGCGTGGCATCCAGCGAACGCGGTGCTTCCGACATGGCCAGCAAGTCCGCCACATCGGGTGCCTCACGGCCCAGCAGGGCAGCAATGTCTTCCACACGGATGCCTTCGGGGCGTTGCGCCACCAGCGCAGCATCGTTTTCCAGCGCCCGGCGCGCGCGCAGCACCTGTTGCACCTCGCGCACGACGTTCACCGGCAAACGCACGGCACGGCCCTGGTACATCAGCGCCCGGTCGACGGACTGGCGTATCCACCAGGTGGCGTAGGTGGAGAAACGGAAACCGCGTTCGGGCTCGAACTTGTCGATGGCATGCATCAGACCCAGGTTGCCCTCCTCGATCAGGTCGGACATGGGCACCCCGCGTCCGTTGTAACCCTTGGCGATGCTGACCACCAGGCGCAGGTTGTGCTCGATCATGCTCTGGCGCGCCGCAAAGTCACCTGCACGCGCGCGGGTGGCCATGGCGAACTCTTCTTCGGGGGTAAACAGCTCGGTACGCCGCACGCCGCGCAGGTACAGCGCCAATGCATCGGCCACCTCCTCGCCAGCCGCGGGTTGCACCAACTCTGCCGCCCATCCGTCAGAACCTGTATTTGCTATGCTTTCAGGAGCTTCTTGCGCAGATTCCATGCGCTCCAGAGGCATATTTGATGCCCAATCGCTCCCCCTGTGCAGTGGATGGGCTAGAGCGTCATCCGGGGCGGGGGGGCGGGGCTTTTTCATGGGAGCCTCTATCTGGCGGGGAGGTACTTGGCCGGATCCACCGGCTTGCCTTGCCGGCGCACCTCAAAGTGCAGTTTCACACGGTCCGCGTCGCTGCTACCCATTTCGGCGATCTTCTGGCCTTTCTTCACCGTCTGGTCTTCTTTGACCAGCAGGGTTTGGTTGTGGGCATAGGCTGTGAGGTAGGTGTTGTTGTGCTTGAGGATGATCAGGTTGCCATAACCGCGCAGACCGGCACCGGCGTACACCACCTTGCCTTCTCCGGCCGCCAACACCGGATCACCCGCGCTGCCGCCAATATCAAGGCCTTTGTTTTTCACTTCGTCAAAACCCGCCACCACCGGGCCATTACCGGGCCAAATCCAGGCCAGCTCGTCTTCACCAGACGCCGCAGCCGCGGGCGCAGGGGTACTGGGCGCAGGTGCTGCAGCAGGGCTAGATGCTGTTTTGGCTGGAGCAGATGCAGGAGATGAAGCAGCGCCAGCAGCAGGCAAAGTGGTCGTGGTCGTCGAGGCACTTGTCACCGGCTTGGCAACGGCCACCGTGTCCACGACGGGTGGCACTACCCGCAGCACCTGCCCCACTTCAATTTTGTCGGGGTTGTCCAGCGCGTTCCAGCGTGCGATGTCTTTGTGGCCCTGGCCGGTTTCCAGGCCAATGCGCATGAGGGTATCACCGGGCTTGACGGTGTAGTAGCCCGCCTTGCCTGCATTTTCAAAACCAGGGGGCTGCTTGGCCACCTGGGTGCGTGGATCGGCTGCGGCAACAGGCTTGCCTGCAGAGCTGCCGCGGTCTTCCACAGGCGCGCGGTTCACCGATGTGGAGCTACAAGCAGACAGGACCACCACCGCCACACAGGCACCCACCAACGCAAGACGACGCACACCAAACATATGTTTCTTTCCCTTTAGGCAATGCCCGATTTTAGGGGGACAAAATGCACAGCCTCCAACAGGCTCTGGCGCACGCCTTGGGGCGTCTTGTCCAGCACCAGCAAGGCCTGGGTACCGGCTCCTGTGACCACGGGTGCCACTAGGCGTCCACCAACGGCGAGTTGGTCCACCCAGGCTTGCGGCACAGCCTCCCCACCCGCAGCCGCGATGATGCCTGCGTAGGGTGCGCCTTTGGCGTACCCCACCATGCCATCTCCAAACAGCAGGTGTACATTGGGCAAGCGCAAGTGGCGCAGGTTCTCGCGCGCCTTGTCATGCAGACCCCGCAGGCGCTCGATGCTGTACACCTCGTCCGCCACCAGGCTCAGCACGGCAGCCTGGTAACCGCAGCCCGTACCAATTTCCAGAACGCGGCCCACACGGCCGGTGGCACCGTTGCGCAGCAGCTCAATCATCCGTGAGACCACACCAGGCTTGGAGATGGTTTGACCCAGTCCGATCGGCAAGCTGGTGTCCTCATAGGCCTGGTTGACCAAGGCACTGTCCACAAAGCGGTGACGTTCGATCGCGCCCATGGCACCCAGCACCAGCGGATCGGTCACGCCCTGCCCGGCCAGCTTTTGCACCATGCGCTGGCGCACAGCCTGCGAGTCCATGCCATGTCCTTGTGGCGCATGCGGCAGCGGATGGCTGCCCGGCTGGGTGCGCGCAGTGGGCAATGCAGCAGACTTGACAGGGCCGGCATGCACCGCAGTCTTGGACACTGGTTTGACCGTTGGCAGCCCACCACTCGCGACGGCTCCATGCGGGTTAGGCCGCGTTTTGGCCAGCGTGGCATCCAGCCGGGCGGGGAACGATGGGCGCGGCTTCATGCAAGAACCGTCGGATGCTGTGCAAGACGAGACGCGGTTTGCGCCCAATAACCCAAGTTGTCATGGTCGGTCAGGTCCACTTTGAGCGGCGTAATGGCCACATGGCCCTGCGCCGTGGCGTGGAAGTCGGTGCCATCGGCATCGTCCTTCGCAGGGCCCGCAGCACCGATCCAGTACATGGTTTCACCACGCGGGCTTTGCTGCTGGATCACTTTTTCCGCCGCGTGGCGCCGGCCCAGGCGGCACAGCTTTGCTGCGCCGATCTGGTCAAACGGCAAGTTGGGAATGTTGACGTTAAGAAGCCAGGGCTTGGAGCTGATGAGCTGTTGCTGCTGCATGGAGAGCACCAGTTCACGCGCTTTTTGCGCAGCAGAGGCCAGTTGCACCCAGTCTTTCTCGACCTGTGAAAAAGCAATCGCAGGAATACCAAACAAAAAACCCTCCATGGCCGCGCCTACGGTACCTGAGTAAATGGTGTCATCGCCCATGTTGGCGCCGTTGTTGATACCCGAAACGACCAGATCGGGCCGGTAGTCCAGCAGGCCACTCAACGCAATGTGCACACAGTCGGCTGGGGTCCCGTTCACATACCGAAAGCCATTGGCTGCACGATGCACATAGAGCGGGGAATGCAGGGTGAGCGCGTTCGATTTGGCGCTGTTGTTTTGTTCAGGGGCGATCACCTCCACTTGGGCGATGTCTTTGAGTGCGTCATGCAACGCCACGATGCCAGGGGCCTGGTAGCCGTCGTCGTTGGAAATCAGGATTTTCATAGGAGTGCAGAGTGTGCAAGCATTGTAGGTGGGGGGTGCGAGGCCAGGTCGCCCGTGAGACATTTTTCAAGCCATCCGACACCTATGATTCGCCAACTTTTGGAGACACCCCATGCACGCCTGGTTATGCGAGAACCCCACCGGTATCGAAGCCCTGAACTGGACAGAACTGCCCACACCGCAGCCCAAGGCCGGCGAAGTACTGCTGGAAATCAAGGCTGCCAGCCTGAACTTTCCCGACATTCTGATTGTGCAAAATAAGTACCAGATGAAGCCTCCCCTGCCCTTTGTTCCGGGCTCGGAATACGCAGGCATCGTGCAGGCGGTGGGTGAAGGCGTCACGCACCTCCAGGTGGGCCAGGCCGTAGCCTGCCTGAGCGGCACGGGCGGCTTTGCCACCCACACCATCGCACCTGCAGCTTTGTGCATGCCGCTGCCACCCGGTTTCCCCATGGTGGACGCTGCGGCCTTCATCATGATTTACGCCACGTCGCACCATGCGCTAGTAGACCGGGCACAGCTCAAAGCGGGTGAAACCGTGCTGGTGCTGGGCGCCGCGGGCGGCGTTGGCACAGCAGCCATCCAAATCGCCAAGGCCGTGGGCGCCCGCGTTATTGCCGCAGCGTCCACCCCAGAGAAGTGCGAGCTCTGCGCATCGATTGGCGCAGACGCCACCATCAACTACAGCACCGAAAACTTGCGCGAAGCCCTCAAAGCCCTGACCAATGGTAAGGGCCCCGATGTGATTTACGACCCTGTCGGCGGTGATTTTGCCGAGCCCGCCTTCCGCTCTATCGCCTGGCGCGGTCGCTATCTGGTTGTAGGTTTTGCATCTGGTCCCATACCTGCACTGCCCTTCAACTTGGCACTGCTTAAAGGTGCCAGCATCGTCGGTGTGTTCTGGGGCGACTTTGCCAAGAAGGAACCCAAAGCCAATGCGGCCATGATGGCGGAATTGGCGCAGTGGTACGGACAAGGCAAGATCAAACCCGTGATTGACCGCACCATGCCCATGGCCGAACTCAAAGCCGCCTATGCCCACATGGGCTCACGCGGCGTGATGGGCAAACTGGTGATGGTGAACTAAAACGCGACACCTCAAAGGTGCCAGAGATTGGCATCTTTGCGCGCGAGATGCGGATAGATCGCATCGTGGTCGTTCGACAGCTCATGAATCGCCATCAACACCCCGGCAGGAAAGCCTGCCCGCGGCCTGTTACCCGTGTCGTGCTGCAGCTCGTGCATCAGCGCCACAAACTCCGGGTGACCCCAGAACAGTTTGATCTTCTTCCCAATGTTCGGAAAGCCCGCATCAATCGTCTTGAAAAAGATGCTGTCTTCAACCATGTGTTTTCTCCATCCAACGACTGCCCACTGGCTGCTGCGGCCATCACATGCTGCGCGCCCGGGTCAGTTGAATGAGACAAGGGTTGCCAGAGAAAGTTTCTTCAGGTGCGCGCCAAGCCCGAATACAGTGGTGAGATGTAAAAAAACCCTGGCTCCTTGCGGAGACAGGGTTTTCAATACTTTGGGGTGGCTGATGGGGCTCGAACCCACGACAACAGGAATCACAATCCTGGACTCTACCAACTGAGCTACAGCCACCGTGAAGCGGAAATTATAACCCGATAAAACCCTTATGGCGCCTCTGGTGGGGCAGAACTTGCAGGCGCAGGTACTTTGATTTGCACTTTGAAGCGCTCTTTGAGTGCCGCATAGTACGCCAGGCTCTCAGCATTGGCGGTCCATTGCGCATATTGGTTGCGCTCCTGCTTGGCCACATCCTCCCCCACAGGGTTGCGTGGCAAGACCTTGTTGACCTTCACGATCGCATAACCTTGGCGCCCCAAGTCCACCCCTACTGTGGCGGGCAGCTTGGCCGGATCAGCACGCAAGGCAGCATCAAGCAACAGCCCCTGTACGGGTTGGTTGGCCTCACGGGACACTGTCACAGCAGCGGGGAAATTCGCCGCTGCGGGGGCCGCTTTCCAAGCATCCAACTTGGCAATGCCTTCTTTTTTGGCCAATTCTTGCGCACGGCTGGCAACCAGCTGTTCCCGCACCTGGGCCCGAACCACTGACAAGGGCAAGGCTGCGGCCGGGCTGTAAGACACCACACGCGCGGCACTCAGCTGGCTGGGCGCAGTTTCCACCGCCTCGGTATTGCGTTTCTTTTCCAGGGAATCCGCACTGAATATGGCAGCCAACAATTTTTCATTGGCCAACACCCCCTTGGCATCGGGTCCTGGCTGACGCTGCACCTGGCTGGCCTGCTTGACTTCCAGCTTGAGACGTTCAGCCACAGGTTTGAGGCTGTCTGATTGCTCGTACACACCGTTGGTGAAGGCCTCTGCCACTTCGGCAAACTTGCGCTGGGCCTGCTGGGTGCGCAGTTCCGCTTCCAAGCCGGCGCGGGCTTCCTCAAACACGGGCTGCTTGGGCACCTTCACATCCGTCAGCTTGATGATGTGGTACCCGAAGTCGGACTCCACAACATCGCTGATATCACCTCTCTTCATGGCAAATGCGGCATCTTCAAACGGCTTGACCATGGCACCGCGGGCAAAGAAATCCAGATCCCCGCCATTGGGAGCAGAGCCCATGTCGTTCGAATTCTTCTTGGCGAGCTCAGCAAAAGTAGCGGGAGACTTGCGTGCTTGCTCCAGCAAGGCCTGCGCAGTTGACTTGGCTTTTTCGCGGTCAGCGGCAGGCATCTCTTTCGGCGCATTGATCAAAATATGGCTGGCACGGCGCTCTTCCTTGGCACTCAGGCGACTCGCGTTTTGTTCGAAATAGGACTTGAGGTCAGCCTCGTTCAAAACCAGCGTTTTTTTTATGGCATCCAAGTCCAACACCACGTATTCGACGGTGGCAGATTCAGGCGATTGGTACTGCGACAGGTTCGCTTGGTAAAAAGCCTCGATGTCTGCATCCGTGGGGCTGACTTTGCCAGCGAAGTCAGCCGGGCTGAAGCGTGCAATTTGTACTTCGCGACGCTCAAAGAAAGCATTCAATGCCATGTCTGCCAATGCATTGGGCGCAAAGGCGGTCGACGTCACCCCGGACTCCACCTGCATCAACGATAAATCGGTACGAACACGTGCCTCGAAACCTTCTGGTGTCAGGCCCTGGCTAGCGGCCAACTGGCGATAGCGGTCCATATCCAGGGAGCCATCGGGTTTGCGCAAACCAGCGATCGTCGGATTTTGCTGTAACTCCCGGGCCAAACGCGCATCGGATGTTGTCAGGTGTGCATCCTTCACGGCAGCAGCCATTACACGCTCACGCACCAAGCGCTCCAGTGTGGCATAGCGCGCTTCGGCAGAGTCCAGCAACTTCGCATCCAGGTTGGGGATGGAAGCACGCAAACGGTCCACTTCGTTTTTGTGCGCAAAGTCCCATTCTTCCTGGGTAATGCTGGTGTTGCCCACCTGGGCCACGGTAGCGCCTGTGGAGACAACACCTTTGTATCCATCAATACCCACCAATACAAAAGCGGCAATGATCAGCAAGAACAATGGCGCCGCGATGAACTTGGTGTTCCGGCGGACAAATTCAAACATGCACTAACTCTCCATGTAAACAACAAAAAAGGCGAACACTCTGTTCGCCTTTGCTGGGTGGGTGGTGGGTGATGACGGGCTCGAACCGCCGACATTCTGCGTGTAAGGCAGACGCTCTACCAACTGAGCTAATCACCCAAACCGAAACCGAAAATTAGTTCAGGGCATCTTTCAATGCTTTGCCTGGACGGAACTTTGGCACTTTGGCAGCCTTGATTTTAATCGCAGCGCCGGTACGTGGATTGCGGCCAGTGCGCGCAGCGCGCTTGCCCACAGCGAATGTACCAAAGCCAACCAAAGAAACCGTGCCGCCTTTTTTGAGGGTGGTCTTCACTGCGCCAATGGTGGATTCCAGCGCGCGGGTTGCGGCGGCCTTGGAAATATCGGCGTGTTTTGCGATGTGCTCAATCAGTTCTGTTTTATTCACAAAGACCCCTTGTACGGAAGCAAATTAATGGAATGTCTCTTCAAATTTTGTTCTACTGCCTGCAATCAACAAAGGCTGCGTCATGTCAAACAACGCACGCACACATGGTTCGGCAGTGGCAGCCGAAACTGCTGCATTGCATTAAAGCCACGGCCTCATACCATGTCAATATGCCCTGCAACATTGCGACAGCGCGGAGGCGAATTCTAGACGCAATTCTTTCCAAATTCGGGCACAGCGTGGAAGTTTTTTCTGCGAGGTGACACAAGCTCAAATGCAACAAATTGTAGGTGCCACGCGGGGCGCACCGCTTCGGGGCACTCGATCAAAGCACTGGCTTACTTGGTGCGGGCGCGGATTTCTGGCAGTGCTTTCTGCAGGTAATAAACCATGGACCAGACGGTGAGGACAGCTGCCGCCCAAATAAGCCAGACGCCCCATTGATGCGTATCAATCAGGCCGAACAGCACACCGTCGAACAGCAAAAACGGGATGGCCACCATTTGCACTACGGTCTTAATTTTGCCAATCATGTGCACGGCCACGCTGCGCGATGCACCAATCTGTGCCATCCACTCGCGCAAAGCCGAGATCGCAATCTCACGGCCAATGATGATGAGGGCCACAAACACGTCGGCGCGCTGCAGGTGCACCAGCACCAGAACGCAGGCGCAGACCAAAAATTTGTCCGCCACCGGGTCCAGAAAGGCACCAAACGACGAAGTCTGGTTGAGCTTGCGTGCCAAGTAACCATCCAACCAGTCCGTAGCCGCAAAGACAACAAACATGATGGTCGCCACCAAGTTGCGCTCATACACCGAGGCCATGGATTCAGGCAAATAGAAGACGCCCACAATGAGGGGAATCGCGAAGATTCGCGTCCAGGTCATGAGGGTGGGGATGGTCATAAACATGGCGGGATTGTGGCACGGCTAATGCAGGGCCCGGTAGATTTCATCTGCCAGTTCCTTGGATATGCCATCCACTGTGGCGATGTCCTGCGCGCTGGCCAGCGCCACGCCCCGCACACCACCAAAACGCTGCAGCAGTTTGGCACGGCGCTTGGGGCCTATGCCCGGAATTTCTTCCAGTTTGCCACCGCCCGTGCGCACCTTGGCGCGTGCGGCGCGCATACCGGTAATGGCAAAGCGGTGCGCCTCGTCGCGGATCTGGGCGACCAGCATGAGCGCGGCCGAGTCGGCGCCTAGGTAGACCTTCTCGCGGCCATCGGCAAACACCAGTTCCTCCAGCCCCACCTTGCGGCCCTCGCCCTTCTCCACCCCTACGATGAGGGAGAGGTCCAGCCCCAGGCCCTCAAACACTTCACGCGCCATAGCAACTTGGCCCTTACCGCCGTCCACCAGTACCAAGTCAGGTAGGCGTGCCGTACCACTGGGCGTGGTGCCCAGATGCTTGGCCTCGCGCAGCGCATCGGCCAGCTTGCTGTAACGGCGCGTCAGCACCTGGCGCATGGCGGCGTAATCATCTCCGCCGGTGATGCCATCGATATTGAAGCGACGGTACTCGCTGTTCTGCATCTTGTGGTGCTGGAACACCACACACGAGGCCTGCGTGGCCTCGCCCGCCGTGTGCGAGATGTCGAAGCACTCAATACGCAAGGCGTCCAGATCATCCTGCGCCAGATCGAGTGCATCGGCCAGTGCGCGCGTGCGCGCCTGTTGCGACCCCTCTTCCGCCAGCAGACGTGCCAGCTGCAGCCCGGCATTGGTCTGCGCCATATCCAGCCAGGCACGCCGCTGCTCGCGCGGCTGGTGCACCGCCGTGACCTTGACGCCGGTCTGCTCCGACAGCGCTTGCAGCAGCCCCTTGCCCACAGGCTCGCTCACCACCAAAGCGCCCGGCATGGGCACGTCGATGTAGTGCTGCGACAAAAACGCCTCCAGCACGCGTGCCTCAACCGACTTCTTGGCCTCGCTGTCATCGGCCTCGCCCATGGCCGTGGCGTCCTCCACATGCACAGGGAAATAGGGCCGGTCACCCAAGTGGCGGCCGCCACGCACCATGGCCAGGTTCACACAGGCCTTGCCGCCCTGCACCTTGACGGCCAGGATGTCCACATCGCGGTCCGACACGTTGTCCACCGACTGTTGGTGCAGGACATTGGAGAGCGCCGCGACCTGATTGCGCAGCTCGGCGGCCTGCTCGAATTCCAGCTTCTCGGCGTGCGCCATCATGCGCGCCTCCAGGCCGCGCATGACGTCCTGGGCCTCACCGCGCAAGAAGCGCTCAGCATTCGCGACGTCCTGCGCATAGTCCAGCGGGCTGATGTGGCCCACGCAGGGCGCGGAGCAGCGTTTGATCTGGTACAGCAGGCAAGGCCGCGTGCGGTTGCTGAATACGGGGTCTTCGCAGGTGCGCAGGCGGAACACCTTTTGCATCAGCAAAATGGCCTCTTTCACCGCCCAGGCACTGGGATAGGGGCCGAAGTAGCGGTGCTTCTTTTCCACGCCGCCGCGGTAGTAGGACACGCGGGCGAACTCCACCGGTTGTGGCGGCCGGGCCTTGGCACCAGGCTCGGCAGGCGCCAGATTTTTTGGCACCAGGGGCGTGCCAGTCATCTTGAGATAGGGGTAGCTCTTGTCGTCCCGAAACAGGATGTTGTACTTCGGGTTCAGTGTCTTGATGAGGTTGTTTTCCAACAACAAGGCCTCAGCCTCGGAGCGCACCACCGTGGTCTCCATGCGGACAATCTTGCTCACCATGTGGCCGATGCGCGTGCCGCCATGGTCCTTCTGAAAATAGCTGCTGACGCGCTTCTTCAGGCTGATGGCCTTGCCCACGTAGAGCAGCTGGTTGTCCGCATCAAAGTAGCGGTACACGCCGGGCAATGACGGCAGGGCCGCCACGTCGCGCAGCAGCGCTTCCGAATGGGTTTCAGCGGGTTGGTCTTCAGACATGGGACGCTATTGTGCTTGCTCCCAGCGCCTTCATCCGAGCATGGACAATAGCCGCCATGCAATGGGATATTTTCTGCAGAGTCATCGACAACTTTGGCGATATTGGCGTGTGTTGGCGCCTGGCTGCCGACCTGGGACGGCGCGGTCACTCCGTTCGCCTGTGGGTGGATGACGCCAGCGCCTTGGCCTGGATGGCGCCTGGCGCCCTAGAGGGGCGCTGGCCTGGCGTGCAAGTGCGGAAATGGGCCGATGCGCAGAACCCCGCATTGTTGCAAACCCTGCCACCTGCCGACGTATGGGTGGAAGGATTTGGCTGCGAGATTGCTATTGAATTCATAGCTGCTCACGCAGCAAATACGGAAACCACAGGCCAAAACAACTCAAAAATACCAGTCTGGATTAACCTGGAGTATCTTTCGGCGGAGCCCTACGTCGAGCGCTGCCACGCCCTGCCCTCGCCCGTAATGCAGGGCCCGGCGCGGGGCTGGACCAAACATTTCTACTACCCCGGCTTCACCCCACGCACCGGCGGGCTGCTGCGCGAAGCAGACACACTCGCTCGCCAAGCAACGTTTGACGCCACCGCCCGCGCGACCTGGCTGGTAAATCACGGTATTGCCTGGCAGGGCCAGCGCCTTATCTCTCTGTTTTGTTACGAGCCGGCAGCACTGCCAACACTGCTGCAAGGATTCGCGGCAAGTGCAACGCCCTCGCTGCTGCTGATCACTCCTGGCCGCGCACAGCGCGCGGTGCAGGCAGCATTGGCACCGCTGGGTATGCCAGCAACCGGCACTGGCACACTCAGCCTGCATACATTGCCCCCACTGACTCAGACCGCGTTTGACGAACTGCTCTGGGCCTGCGACCTGAACCTAGTGCGCGGCGAAGATTCGCTGGTGCGCGCCATCTGGGCCGGCAAACCCTGGCTCTGGCACATCTATCCGCAAGACGATGGCGCCCACGCCGACAAGCTCCATGCCCTGCTGGACCAGATGCAGGCACCCGCCTCCTTGCGTGCGGCGCATGTGGCCTGGAATGGCTTGCCAAGCACGGACCTAGCGCTGCCATGGGGTGATTTGCCGCTGGCCGAGTGGTCGCAAACGGCGCGGCGGTGGCGCCACACTCTGCTGCAAATGAACGACCTGGCAACCCAACTCATCGGGTTCGTGCAGAAAAAACGATAAAATCCAAGGCTTTGCTGAATTTGCCGCCTGAGTTTTGGGGCAAGTCATGCCCCGCCGCAAACAGCGGCCTACAGTCGCCTCCGGCGACATTCGTTCCTGCAACCCTATGAAAATCGCTCAAGAAATCCGCGCCGGCAACGTGATCATGCACGGCAAAGACCCCATGGTCGTCCTGAAAACCGAATACGCCCGTGGCGGCCGCAATGCTGCCACCGTGCGCATGAAGCTCAAGAGCCTGATTGCCAACTTCGGTACCGAAGTGGTGTTCAAGGCCGACGACAAGATGGACCAGATCATTCTGGACAAGAAGGACTGCACCTACTCCTACTTTGCCGATCCCTTGTACGTCTGGATGGACGCAGACTACAACCAGTACGAAGTTGAATCCGAAAACATGGGCGACGCTCTGAACTACCTGGAAGACGGCATGACCGCTGAAGTGGTGTTCTACGAAGGCAAGGCCATTTCCGTCGAACTGCCTACCAGCGTGGTGCGTGAAATCACTTGGACCGAACCCGCTGTGAAGGGTGACACCTCCGGCAAGGTGCTGAAGCCTGCCAAGATTGCCACCGGCTTCGAAATCGGTGTGCCAATTTTTGTGGCGCAGAACGACAAGGTCGAAATCGACACCCGCACCGGCGAATACCGCAAGCGCGTCTAAGTCTTTCACCGGCTAAAAAGGGCTCCTTCGGGAGCCTTTTTTTGTTGGGCTGCGCTCCGCCGAAATGAGGTGACAATGCGCCCATGGAAAACACGCAAAACCTCAACGAAGCCCGCCTGGCCAACGCCTGGGCCGACCTGCAAGCCCATGCTGATATGGGCAATATGCTGGAAGCCGACGCCTACCGCCTGGCCTTTGCCGACCCCGAGTTCCTGCTGCGTCGCGAAACCCGCGGCCTGCGCATCCAGCTGGAAATGCTCAAGCCGGATCTGGACCAAGCGGCCCAAGGGGTGGAGAACACTGTGGTGGTGTTTGGCAGCGCCCGCTTCCCCTCGCCTGAAGATGCCAATGCCGCACTCAAGGCCGCCAAAACCAGTGGTGACGCCAAGGCACTGGCACTGGCCGAGCGCCATGTGCGCAATGCCAAGCACTACGACAACGCCCGCCTGTTTGCCCGCTTGGTGGCCGGCTACAGCGCGCGCAAACCGCTGAAAGACCGCCTGTTCATTTGCACCGGGGGTGGCCCCGGCATCATGGAGGCGGCCAACCGCGGTGCATTTGAGATGGGCGCCCCCACACCGGGCCTGAACATCGCCCTGCCCCACGAGCAACGGGCCAATCCTTATGTCACGCCGTCGCTGAGCTTCAAGTTCCACTACTTTGCCACCCGCAAGATGCACTTCATGATGCGCGCCAAGGCGCTGGTGGCTTTTCCTGGCGGCTTTGGCACGCTGGACGAGCTGTTTGAAGTCATCACCCTGGTGCAGACGCGCAAGGCCAAGCCGGTGCCCATCGTGTTGTTTGGAACGGACTACTGGAAACGCCTGATCAACATGGACGTGCTGGTAGAGGAAGGCGCAATTTCACCGGAAGACCTGGACCTGCTGCGCTATACCGACGACCCGCAGGAAGCTTGGGACACCATCCGCACCTTCTACAACCTGCCCTTGTAAGCCCGCAGCCACTACGGCAGAGACCGGGGCTGCAAGCCCCAGGCCATGCGGGCGCCCATGCCCACCATGGCGCCCACGGTCCAGAACACCACGGACACGCCCACCACCACGCCGGCAGTGCCAAACAGCAAGGGCATCAGCACGCTAGAGAGGTTGATACTCATGAGCCGCAACGCAATCGCCTGGCCATGCAATGCGTGTGGCGTGATCTGGTGCAAGGTGCTCATGAGCATGGGTTGCACTGTGCCCAAAGCCAAGCCCAGCAACACCGAACACAGGCCCATCGACCAAGCGCCCGGCATAAAGGGATAGACCGCAAACAAGACGGCAGTGGCCACCATGGCCCCTGTCACCACCGCCCATTCGCGCAGATGGGCTGCCAAAAGAGGCATCAGCAGCCGCACCGACGCCGCAGCCACCGCAAAGCCCCCCAAGATGGTACCGATCACCGAGGCACTGAAGCCCCGCTCATGGCCCAAAACGGGCACGACAAACGTGTGGACGTCCCAACAACTCGACAACAACCAGTTCACCAGCAACAGCCGGCGCATCAGGGGTTCGCGCAGCAATGGCCACACGCTGGGCGGTGCTGCGCCCGCATCTCCAGGCGCGGCGGGCATATCCGCTACACCCCGTACACACAGCCAGGCCAGCGCGGGCGCCAAAGCAGTGAGCGCGAAGGCGACAAGGAAACCGTTGGCATCCGCCGCTCGCCCCCCCAGCCACACCCCGGCGTGGTCGATCAGCAGCCCCACACACACCGGCCCTAGAAAATTGGATACCGCCGGGCCAATCGACAGCCAGCTAAAGACGCGCCGCAGCTCTTGTGCGCCATGGGCGGCACGCCCGACATGGCGCTGTAGCGCGATCGATGCAGCACCCGTCGCAGCGCCCATGAGCAATGCGCTGAAACACAGTGTGGCAAAGGACGGAAGCACTGCCGCCAGCCCGCCTCCCAGCATGGAGGCGATGATCCCCAGCGCGACGGGCCGCAGCAGGCCGTGCTGGTCGGCATAACGCCCCGCAGGCAAAGCCAAGAACACTTGGCTCAGTGAAAACAAAGCCAGCAGAAAACCAACCGCCAAAGGACCATACCCTTGCTGCAAGGCCCACAGCGGCGCCGCCATTCGCATGCCCGCCATGCTGGCGTGCAGGCAAACTTGGCCGGCAACCAAGCGCAACAGACCCAAAAGGCTGCTGTTGGTGTGGCCCTGCGCAGCAGCGTCACTCATGCCGCGCCACTGTCCGCATCGCGGTCAAAGTCGCGGTCCGCCGGAATCAGGGCCTGGGCCTGCGTGTCGGGTAGCGCGTCCACCTTCTTCAGTGCACGGCCCATGGCACGGCTGCGCACCTCGGCGCTGTCCAGGGTCTTGAGCACTGTCTCGGTCTGCGACTTGACCTTGGCCAGCACGTCGCCAAACTTGCCAAACTCGGTCTTGACGGCACCCAACACTTGCCACACCTCGCTGGAACGCTTCTCCAGTGCCAACGTGCGAAAGCCCATTTGCAAGGAACTAAGCATGGCCAAGAGCGTGGTGGGCCCGGCCAGCGTGATGCGGTGCTCGCGCTGCAGGGCCTCCATCAGCCCAGGGCGGCGCAGCACCTCGGCGTACAAGCCTTCGGTGGGTAGGAAGAGGATGGCGAAATCGGTGGTGTACGGGGGCTCCACGTATTTCTCGGCAATCGACTTGGCCTCAAGTCGGATACGCATCTCCAGCGCCTTGCCTGCAGCCTCGGTCGCCAGCACATCGGCACGGCCCTGGGCGTCGAGCAGGCGCTCGTAGTCTTCGTTGGGGAACTTGGCATCGATGGGCAGCCACAGCGGCGCACCGTCGTCGGATTTACCAGGCAGCTTGATGGCAAAGTCCACCACGTTCTTGCTGCCGGGGCGCGTGGCCACCTGGGTGGCGTATTGGTCGGGCACAAACACCTGCTCCAGCAGGCTGGCCAGCTGGGCCTCGCCAAACATGCCGCGCGTCTTGACGTTGGTCAGCAGGTGCTTCAGGTCGCCCACGCCTTGCGCCAGCGTCTGCATTTCGCCGAGACCCTTGTGCACCTGCTCCAGCCGCTCGGCCACCTGCTTGAAGCTCTCGCCCAGGCGGGCTTGCAGCGTGGTCTGCAGCTTCTCGTCCACGGTGGCACGCATCTCGTCGAGCTTGGCGGCGTTGGTGGTTTGCAGCTGGGCCAGTTGCTTCTCCAGCGTTTCGCGCACTTCGCTCATGCGCCGGGCGTTGGATTCGCTCAATCCCGAGAGCTGGTTGGTCAGCGTATCCGACAGCGTTTTTTGCAGCAAGGCCAGCTGCTGGCCAAAGGCGTCGATCTGGGTGTTCTGCGTGCGCGTGGCCTCGGCGCTCTGCTGCACCAGGCTTTGCTGAAACGTGGCCAGGTTTTGCGCCAACTCCTGGCGCCCCCCACGGGCAGATTCGGTGACCTCGCGGCGCAGTTCGCGTTCCAGCCGCTCACTGCTGGTCTTGACCAAGGCCAGCAGCTCTTGGCGCTGCATCTCTTGCAGGGGGCTGGGGGGTATTGAACCAGGGCGCCGCACCAGCAGAAGCACCAATACCACGAACTGCACCACCGCCAGGCCTAGCAGCAACCAATCAAACCCTTGCATTGCCACGCCCACCCAAATAGTAATAAAAACGCACTCCCGCCCTCTTGGAATGTGCGCAAACAGCTCCTGAATTCATAGCAGACTATCGACCACGCAGCATCGGTTCTACCGCGGTAAATGCCTGCTGGATAGCCGGCACCAAGGCCAACGCCTCGTCGGCCTTGCCTTGGCGCGCTTGGGTTTCCAAATCCTGGCACAAGGCCCCCAGTTGCATGGCGCCCACTGTGTGGGCCGAGGACTTGAGCCGGTGCCCCACGGCAGCCAGTCCCTTGAGATCCTGCGCGCCCCGCAGCACGTCCAACTCGCCCATCTGGGCCGAAGTGGTCGTGACAAAGCGGTCCAACAAGCGGCGGTGCATGGTTGGGTCATCGCCCACCATGCGGCTTAGCGCCTGGCTATCCCATTGCGGTGGCGCGGCCTGCGCACCGTTATCGCGCGGCAGCCATTTGGCCAGCATGGCGCCTAGCTCGCTCAGACGCAGAGGCTTGGTCAGGTAGTCGTCCATGCCGCGCTCTAGGCAGTGCTGCAGTTCACCATCCATGGCATTGGCCGTTACCGCCACGATGGGCATGTGCTCCTGCGGACCTTCGGCCTGGCGGATCGCCTCCGTCAGCGCAAAGCCGTCCATGTGCGGCATGTGGCAGTCGGTCAGCATCAGGCCGTAGCGGCCATCGCGCCACATCGCAAGTGCCGTGGCACCATCCGCAGCAGTTTCGGCGGCGTACCCGAGGATACGCAGTTGCTCCTGCATGACCTCGCGGTTGGTTTCGTTGTCCTCCACCAACAGGATCAGCCGGCCCTCTGCACGTGCGGCCTCCACCGACAAAGGTAAGGGGCTGAGCGCAGGCGCCGGAGCAGGCGGCGGCACTACAGCCGGTACCGACAAGCGTCCACAAGCCAAGGCTATGCCACGCAGCAACTCTTGCAGCAGCAGCGGCCGGGCACATACCGTGACCGAGCGGCCCGGCAGGCTGCTCTGGTTTTGCCGAACCAAGCGCACCACGCCACGGCCTGCCTGCGCCTGGGCCCAGTGATCCACCGATTCATCCCAGGCGGCGTCCACATCCAACAGCAATACCGCTTGGCCTTGGGCCGCCGCCATCCAGGTGCCTGACTGGTCCAGGGTGTGCACGGTTTGCACCTGGGCACCGGCGAGGCGCAGGTGGCCTGGCAGGTTTTGGGCACAGTCCGGGTCATCGGTCACCAGCAGCACCTGCGTGTCGTCCAGACGAACACCGGGCGCCACCTCGCCGCCTACGGTGGCCACCTGCAGTGGCAGCAGCACGGTGAAGATGGAGCCCTCGCCCAGGGTGCTGTGCACCAGGATGCGGCCATGCATCATTTCCACCAAGCGGCGGCTGATGGTCAGGCCCAGGCCCGTGCCACCAAACTGGCGCGCCGTGCTCACGTCGGCCTGGGCAAAGGCTTCGAACAGGCGCTCCACCAGCTCAGGGGCCATTCCAATGCCGTTGTCCATCACGCTCAGCTCCAGCATGGGCACGCCCTGCGTCTGCTGTGCGGCACGCACGTACAGACGCACATTGCCGCGCCGCTCGGCCCGGCCTAGGGTGAACTTCAGGGCATTGCCGACCAGGTTATAGAGCACTTGGCGAAGGCGGGTCGGATCCACCCAGACCCAGGCGGGCAGATCAGGATCAACCAGCACCGAAAGATCGATGTCCTTGCCTGCCGAAATGGTGACCATGAGCTGGCCAACCCCTTCAGCCAGCTCGCGCAGGTGGGTGGGCATGGCCTCCACTTCCAGCTTGTCGGCCTCGATCTTGGAGAAGTCGAGGATGTCGTTGAGGATCTGCAGCAGCGCGATCGACGAGTCGTGGATGGTGCCCACCATGCGGCGCTGCTCGCGCGTGAGTTCGGTGGCACGCAGCAGGTCCACCATGCCCACTACGCCGTTCATGGGCGTGCGGATCTCGTGGCTCATATTCGCCAAGAACTGCGACTTGGCCTGGCTGGCGGCTAGGGCCGACTGCTCTGCCTGGCGGCGCTGGGTGATGTCGGTGCTCACCGTGATGTACTCGCGTGGTGTGCCATCGGTGTGCATGAAGGCGGCGATGGTGGTGTCCAGCCAGTACAGGGTGCCGTCCTTGGCGCGGTTGCACAACTCCGAGCGCCAGACCTTGCCCTGCGCCACGGTGTGCAGCAGGTCGGCGTAGAAACGCTCGTCGTGCTGGGCGGAGTCCATCATGCGGTAGCTCTTGCCCAAAAACTCTTGCGGCGCGTACCCACTGATTTCCACAAAACGCTGGTTGCCATAGGTCAGATGGCCGCCCAGATCCATGATGGTGACGATGGCGTGCTGGTCGATCACATACCGCTGGCGCTCCAGCTCAGACAAAGCCTTGAGCACACGCGCATTGCTGGCATCACGCTCGTCCAGCAGCATCTTTTGCGCCGCGTTGATGCGCTGGGAAGCATCCAACAGGTGGCGCTTGATCAGCACGGCCATGCGGTAAGCGACTACAAACCCGGTGGTGAGGATGGCCCACTGGGCTGCAGGGACCGTGGGTGCCACAGGCAGCAAGCGCCCCGTCACCTGCGCCCAGGTAATACCCGCGCTGGCAGCCACCGAGAGCAAGAGCAGGACCAGCCCCGCACGCTCCCCCAAAATCACCACGCAGTAAATCAGCGGGATGCCCGCCAGGGCTGCCTGCGCAATGCTGACAGAGCCAAAGCGCAACATGCTGGAGTACACCCCCACAAACAGCAGCACCAGCACCACTGCCGAACTGGAGCGCACCCAGCCCCGGATGAGGAACACCTGCACCAGTGCGGCCAGACACACGAGCAACACCATGTTGCGCATATTCAAGCCATCGGTGAAGAGGCCCAGTGCATAGGCCACCACAATCACCAAGCCGCACACCACAAAAATGCTGGCGTTAAAACCGCGGGCAACCGCGCCTATGCCTGCCATGCCATCCGCAGAAGAGGCGCCGCCCGCGCCGATGTCGGCGTCGGTCTGCGGCCACCACTTCATGCGCGTCGGGCCACGGGCCGTGGCGTATTGATGGGGGTACGTACCGTGCCGCAGGCAAAGAAGTCGACCAGGTTGTCGGCTGCCAGCTGCGCCATGGCACGGCGCGTGCGCAGCGTGGCGCTGGCGATGTGCGGCGTGAGCACCACGTTGGGCACGGTCAGCAAATCCGGGTGGACCTGCGGCTCGCCCTCAAACACGTCCAGGCCCGCTGCCGCAATACGCCGCTCGCGCAGTGCCTGCGCCAATGCCGCGTCATCCACCACGCCGCCCCGGGCAATGTTGACCAGGGTCGCCGTGGGCTGCATCAGGGCCAGTTCTGCCGCCCCAATGGTGTGGTGCGACGCAGCCGAATACGGCACCACCAGCACCACGTGGTCGGCTGTCCGCAGCAGGGTCTCCTTGTCCACATAACGGGCACCACACGTGGCCTCGGTGGCCGCGTCCAGGCGGCTGCGGTTGTGGTAGATCACCTGCATGCCGAAGCCCAAGGCACCGCGCCGCGCAATGGCTTGGCCAATGCGCCCCATGCCGATGATGCCCAGCGTGGCGCCATGGACGTCAGAACCACAAAACATGTCATAGCGCCAGCGCTTCCATTGGCCTGCACGCAAGTAGTGTTCGCTCTCGGTCACGCGCCGGGCCGTGGCCATCAGCAGGGCAAAGCCGAAATCAGCGGTGGTTTCGGTCAGCACGTCGGGGGCATTGGTACCCTGCACGCCGGCCGCCGTCATGGCGTCCACGTCAAAGTTGTTGAAGCCCACCGCCATGTTGGCGCAGATGCGCAAGCGCGGGCAAGCAGCCAGCAATTCAGCACTGATGCGCACGCTGCCCGTGGTCAGCGCGCCGTCCTTGTCCAGCAGGCGCTGGGCCAGTTCCTCGGGCCCCCAGTCGACGTCAGCTTGGTTGGACTCCACATCGAAGTGCTGGGACAGGGCATCCAGCACCTCTGGAAAAATGGCTCGGGCCACAAGGATGCGGGGCTTGGCGGCGGACATGGACATGCGATTCCCTGGAAAAAGGCGCTGGACGGTGCAGCTGGCGATCAGGCGGGCGATGTGATTTGGAAGACCTGGCGCAGGTAGGCCAAGTATTTCTCGTCATCGCACATATTCTTGGAAGGAGTATCCGACAACTTGGCCACCGGTTGGCCGTTGCAGCGCACCATCTTGATGACGATTTGCAAGGGCTCGTAACCCAGATCGTTGGTGAGATTGGTGCCGATGCCAAAGGCCAGCAGGCAACGCCCACGGAACTGCTGGTACAGCGCAATGGTGCGCGGCACAGTCAGGCCATCGCTAAAGATCAGGGTTTTGGTGCGCGGGTTCACACGGTTGCGCTGGTAATGCTCCAGCATGCGCTCGCCCCAAGTGAAGGGGTCGCCACTGTCGTGGCGGGCACCATCGAACAGCTTGCAGAAGTACATGTCGAAATCGCGCAAGAAGGCGTTCATGCCGTAGACGTCGCTGAGCGCAATGCCCAGATCACCCCGGTATTCACGCGCCCACGACTCGAAGGCAAAAATTTGGCTGTCGCGCAGCCGTGGCCCCAATGCCTGCGAGGCCTGCAGATACTCGTGCGCCATGGTGCCCAACGGCAACAGGCCCATGCGCATGGCCTGCAGCACATTGCTAGTGCCAGCCAGCTGCCCCGGGGCAGCACCGGTCTGCCCCGGGCTGCGCACCGTACCCAGCTTGGCCGCCAGCACGCGCAGCACCTCCTCGTGCCAGGCGCGCGAGAACCGGCGCCGCGTGCCGTAGTCGGCAATCTTCAAATCCCCCAGCCCCGCTTCCCGCAGCTCGGCAATCTTGATGTCCAGTCGTCGTCGGCCTTCGTCCAGATCTGGCTTGGGCTGGGTGTTGCGGAAGTAGACCTCGTTGACGATGGCCAGCACCGGGATCTCAAAGAGGATGGTGTGCAGCCACGGCCCTTCGATCACGATCTCCAGTTCACCCGTAGGTAGCGCAGTGACGGTGATGTACTTTTCGTTGAGCTTGAAGAGGCCCAGAAAGTCCACGAAGTCACTCTTGATGAAACGCAGCGAACGCAGGTAGGCCAGTTCGTCGTCCTGAAAACGCAGGTTGCACAAAGCGCGAATTTCCTGCCGGATCTCGTCCGCATGGACCGCTAGGTTTACCCCGGGGTTGCGGCATTTGAAACGGTACTCCACCTGCGCGCCCGGAAACTGGTGCAAGACCACCTGCATCATGGTGAACTTGTACAGGTCGGTATCCAGAAGGCTGGCAATGATCATGGTGTCACAGGTGACGCCGCGCAGGCGCCTTGTTTTGCTATTTTATTAATAGCTGCTTACGCAGCATCCCCAGGGGCTAGAGCCCAATTTCTTATAAATATTCGGCCTTATTCAAGCCAGTGGGTGAATTCCGCCACCGGCACGCGCGGTGTGTGGTAGCCATTCACGGGCGCTTGCGCATCCGCGTAGCCCAGTGCCATGCCGCACACCAGCATCTCACCCTCCCCGGCTCCGATATGCGGCAGGATCACCTTGGCAAAGCCGTTCCAGGCCGCCTGCGGGCAGGTATGCAAGCCCCGGCCCCGTGCGGCCACCATGATGTTCTGCAAGAATGCACCGTAGTCCACCAGCGAGCCACGCCCCATAACCTTGTCCACGGTGAACATCAGGCCCACCGGCGCGTCAAAAAAGCGGAAGTTGCGCTGGTGCTGGGCATGCATCTTGTCCTTGTCTGCCTTGCCTATGCCCAGCAGGCCGTACAGGCCCCAGCCGTTCTCGCGGCGGCGGTCGATATAGGGGCTGACCCACTGGGCTGGGTAGTAGTCATAAGCTTCCTGGTAGTCGGCTGCCAGCGCCGGGTTGGCACGGATGGCGTCGTGGACAGCACACACTTTGTCCACCAAAGCACTGCGGCTGTCGCCCTGCAGCACATAGACCTTCCAGGGCTGGCAGTTGGTGCCACTGGGCGCGCGGCTGGCCACCTGGAGGATCGCTTCAATATCAGTGCGCGCCACCGGCTGCCCGGTAAAAGCCCGCACCGACATGCGGGAGGCAATGGCGTCGTCCACCACGGAAGCGTTCATACGAGGGTCTCCAATACGTGTTTAAGGGCCGGCGGCAGCGCCACTGGTTTGCGGGTGATCTGGTCGACATAGACATGTACAAAATGTCCCTTGGCGGCAGTGAGCTCGCCCTCGCCAAAGATACCTACCTCGTAACGCACGCTCGATGTACCCAGCTTGGCAACGCGGATGCCGGCTTGCACCGACTGCGGGAAAGCCAGCGAGGCAAAGTAGTTGCATTGCGTCTCCACCACTAGGCCGATGGTGCTGCCCCCTTGGATGTCCAACACTCCCTGTTCAATCAGGTAGGCGTTCACTGCGGTATCGAACCAGCTGTAGTAGACGACGTTGTTCACGTGGCCATAAACATCGTTGTCGGACCAACGGGTGGAGATGGGGCGAAACACCTTGTAGGCGCTGCGCGGTTCGGCATGGGGTTTGGCGGGTGCGTGGTCCATGGGTCCATTCTGCCAGCGCGGCGCGCGCTAGTTGCCCAAGGCGACAAGGGCGTGAAAAAGTGCCGAACTAGGCCTTTGCATCTAAATTGTTGCACTGCAACAAAAAATGCTTGCATTGCAGTGCAGCATCGCTACAATTCAACCCATGCTGCACTGCAACATGAACAGAGCCTAGGGGCCAAGTTACGGAGCAGATAGTGATTTTCACCTTAACTACTGGAGAATGAACATGCTGACCGTTGAACAAGTAATCGCTTCCCACAAAGCCAACATCGAAACCCTGTTTGGCCTGACCAACAAGGCTTTCGAAGGCGTGGAAAAGATCGTCGAACTGAACCTGACTGCTTCCAAGGCAGCCCTGTCCGAAGTTGCTGGCCACACCCAATCCATCCTGAGCGTGAAAGACGCCCAAGAATTGCTGGCCCTGCAATCCAGTCTGCTGCAGCCCTTGGCTGAAAAGACCGCAGCTTACAGCCGCCACCTGTACGACATCGCTTCCGGCGCCAGCGCCGAGCTGACCAAGACCGTGGAAGGCCAAGCCGCTGACGCCCAGAAGAAATTTGCCGGACTGGTCGACAGCGCAGCCAAGAACGCTCCCGCTGGCTCCGAAGCCGCTGTGGCCATCCTAAAGAGCTCGGTCGCTGCCGCTAACAACGCGCTGGAATCCGTGCAAAAGGCTGTGAAGCAAGCGACCGACGTGGCCGAAGCCAACTTCAACGCTGTGGCCGCTACTGCGACCAACGCCACCAAGGCTGCTGCCAAAAAGCGTTAATTCAGGTACAGGCTCTAAGTTTTTTTAACTATTTGAGCCTTTTCCCTAGCGACCAAGGGAAAACCCTGAGATAATTTAGTCATCGGAAACAAGGTTTGTTTCCATCGGTTGTCTCCTCGGGTCCTTTCGAAACCTTCAGGTTCAGGGATCCCTTCAAGGCCTCGTTGCAAAACGAGGCCTTTTTTTTGGCATCCCCCTGCCTTAGCGCATGCGTTCCGCCAAGGCAGCCTTCAACTCTGGAATCACCCGCAACATGGCTTGGCGACCCGCTTCAATGGAGCGCTTGCGGGCGCTGAAATCCGAACTGGCGATACCCTGCAAGGCCGGACGCACCACCACATCGGCATCACGCAACTCAAAAGTGTTAATGCTTTTACCCATGATGGAGAAGGTCTGCAGCAGGATTTCCAGCGTTCCACCTGTCAGACTCCCTTCGGGTGGGCTGGAAATATCAACCGCGATTACAAAGTCTGCACCCATCTTGCGCGCAGCGCCAACTGGTACTGGCGAGACCAGTCCACCATCTACATATTCACGCCCCGAGATCTTGACGGGCTGGAACACGGCTGGTACAGCACTGGAGGCGCGCACTGCGGTGCCGGTATCGCCCCGTTGGAAAATCACATCTTTGCCCGTATTCAAGTCGGTCGCAATGATGCCCAGAGGCAATGGCATGTCTTCGATGCGGCGAGCCCCCACCTGGGTATTGACGTAACGCGCCAACGCCTCACCCCGCAGCATGCCGCGGCTGAAGATGGGCAAAGTCCAGTCCGCAATCGCAGCCTCTTCCATGTTTTCGGCTACCCGCTGAAGTTGCACGCCGGTCTTGCCACTGGCATAAATGGCGGCCACCAAACTGCCCGCCGAAGTGCCCGTGACCAGTGTCGGCCGGATACCGTTTTCCTCCAAGACCTGAATCACACCGACATGCGCAAATCCACGCGCGGCCCCCCCACCCAGTGCCAAGCCAATCTTCGGCGGTGGTTTGACCACCATAGGTGGCACCACGGGTACTGCAGGAACGACATCCACAACACGAGGCTCCCCCACAGGTGCAGTGGCGCACCCAACCAATACCAACACCAAACTGGCAACACCACACATTGCCCAGCTTCGACCCAACCATCCATTGCTTTGCATCAATTAACCTTATCAAATCAAGAATTATTCTCGTTTACATTACTATTCTGTTTCCAACAACTCGCTACTGCACACGATGAAAATCTCACGTATGACTCTTGCCACATTGATGGCCCTCAGTGCAACCGGTGCCATGGCACAGGAGCAAACGCTGAACATTTACTCTGCTCGCCATTACCCGACCGATGAGGCGCTGTACACCAACTTCACAAAAGCTACCGGGATCAAGCTGAACCGGGTGGATGCAGACGATGCAGGCATTCTGGCGCGCCTGAAGGCAGAAGGCACGGCATCACCAGCAGACATTATCTTGCTGGTCGATGCCAGCCGCCTATGGCGCGGTGAGGTCGATGGCCTGTTTCAGCCCGTCAAGTCCAAGCTACTGGAAGAAGCCATCCCCGCCCAATTGCGTGGCAAAGCAGCCAGTGACGGTGGCACCCCCTGGTATGGCTTCTCTACACGCGCCCGTGTGATTGTCTACGACAAGGTCAAGGTCAAAAAAGACGATGTGGACACCTACGAGGAGTTGGGAGACCCCAAAAACAAGGGCAAGTTGTGCATTCGCTCCGGCTCCCATCCCTACAACCTTTCCCTGTTTGGCTCGGTGACCGAACATTTGGGGGATGCCGCCGCGGAGCAATGGCTCAAAGGCATGGTCGACAACATGGCTCGTGCGCCCAAAGGCGGAGACACCGACCAAATCAAGGCTGTCGCGAGTGGCGAGTGTGGAATTGCGGTCACCAACTCCTATTACCTGGCACGCCTGATGCGCTCAGAAGCGCCTGCCGACAAGGCAGTGGTGGAGCGTGTGGGTGTCGTGTTCCCCAACCAATCTTCGTGGGGCACCCACATGAACATTGCTGGCGGCGCAGTGGCCAAGAATTCCAAAAATGTGGCTAATGCCGTCAAGTTTCTGGAGTATCTGGCCAGCCCCTCGGCCCAAGAACACTTCGCCAACGGCAACAACGAATGGCCCACCGCAAAAGGTGTGAAATCGAGCAATCCGGCACTTCAAGCCATGGGTGGCGGCTCATTCAAGAGTGAAACCATTCCTATCAGCGTGGTAGGTATGAACCAGGTCAAAGTTCAGCAAATGTTGGACCGCGTGGGCTTCAAGTAAGCTTCAGGGGTTGCGTGTTTGGATGCCGTGAGCAGGCAACCCCCAATGCCTTAGCTTGAAGGAGTGTCACCGTGAAAGTCATATGGTTTGTATCTTTGCTGCTGTTGGTGATTGCTGCGGTACTGCTCTTGGTTGGCCAACTTGGCATGCTCAAGGGGACAGCCCCCACTGACTTGGGTGTCAAAGAAGGACGCTTGAAACCGCCCGCCCGAACGCCCAATAGCGTCAGTAGCCAAGCCAACCTGTACCCAGACCACCCACAAAACAACTACGCAGCCATTCCTCCACTGGCCTACCAAGGCGACAGCAAAGCTGCCATGGCTCGGCTTTTGAGTGTGGTGCAAGCCCAGCCGGGTACGGTAATCGTGTCGCAGACAGACACTTATATCTATGCCCAAAGCACCACTCGCTTGCTTCGATTCACGGATGACGTCGAATTTTGGCTGGACTTATCCAAGCAGACGATCCATGTGCGCTCCGCCAGCCGAATTGGGCGCAAGGATTTTGGCGTGAATCGCCAGCGAGTAGAAACCATACGCGCACAGTTCAACAGCAACTGATTTGCGATTTCGAATAAAAAAAGGGGCGCATCGTGCGCCCCTTTTTATTACCGAGACCGCACTCAGCCTGCGGTTGCCTCTTCTGGCTTGGACTTGCCCTCTTTTTTCGGCAATGGTTGAATGTCCAGAATCACTTCGGTCTTGTCCGCCACTGTGTCATCGAGATCAACCGTGAGACGGCCTCCGTCAACCAGACGGCCGAACAAGAGTTCATCTGCCAATGCACGACGGATGGTGTCTTGGATCAGCCGCTGCATCGGGCGTGCGCCCATGAGCGGATCGAACCCCTTCTTCGCCAAGTGCTTGCGCAGCTTGTCGGTAAAGGTGACATCCACTTTTTTCTCAGCCAACTGCGTTTCTAATTGCAGCAAGAATTTGTCAACGACGCGTAGGATCACCACCTCGTCCAATGCCTTGAAGCCCACGATGGCGTCTAGGCGGTTACGGAACTCAGGAGTGAACAGACGCTTGATGTCCACCATTTCATCACCTGACTCACGCGGATTGGTGAAGCCGATGGTGGCCTTGTTCATGGTCTCGGCACCCGCATTGGTCGTCATGATGATGATGACATTGCGGAAGTCCGCCTTGCGGCCATTGTTGTCAGTCAAGGAACCGTGGTCCATGACTTGCAGCAGCACATTAAAGATGTCTGGATGGGCTTTTTCAATTTCGTCCAGCAACAGCACTGCATGTGGTTTCTTGGTCACCGCCTCGGTCAACAAACCGCCTTGGTCGAAGCCCACGTAGCCCGGAGGCGCACCAATAAGGCGGCTAACCGCATGGCGCTCCATGTATTCACTCATATCGAAGCGAATCAGATCAATGCCCATGATGTAAGCCAGCTGCTTGGCAGCCTCAGTTTTGCCCACCCCCGTGGGGCCACTGAACAGGAAGGAACCAATCGGCTTGTCTCCCTTGCCCAGCCCTGAGCGCGCCATCTTGACCGCAGAGGCCAGGATGTCCAGCGCCTTGTCTTGGCCAAAAACCACACTCTTCAAGTCGCGCTCAAGCGTCTTGAGTTTGCTGCGGTCGTCGTTGGACACATTGGCAGGGGGAATACGCGCAATCTTCGCAACGATTTCCTCTACCTCAGTCTTGCTGATCGTTTTCTTGCGCTTGCTGGGCGACAGGATGCGCTGGGCGGCACCGGCTTCATCAATCACGTCAATCGCCTTGTCAGGCAAATGGCGGTCGTTGATATATTTTGCACTTAGCTCTGCTGCAGCTTGCAAAGCAGCGAGAGCGTACTTCACGTTGTGGTGCTCTTCAAACCGGGACTTTAGTCCTTTGAGGATTTCCACGGTCTGGTCGATGGTGGGCTCCACCACATCCACCTTCTGGAAGCGGCGAGACAGGGCGGCGTCTTTTTCAAAGATGCCACGGTACTCGGTGAACGTGGTTGCACCGATACATTTGAGCTGACCCGAACTCAAGCTGGGCTTGAGCAGATTGGATGCATCCAAAGTCCCACCCGACGCAGCCCCGGCGCCAATCAGCGTATGAATCTCGTCAATGAATAACACCGCATTGGGTTTGTCCTTCAGTGACTTCAGCACGCCTTTGAGGCGTTGCTCAAAATCACCGCGGTACTTGGTACCGGCCAGCAGGGCGCCCATGTCCAGCGAGTAAACAACAGACTCCGCCAGAATTTCGGGAACGTCGTTTTGCGAGATACGCCAGGCAAGGCCCTCCGCAATGGCAGTCTTGCCCACACCGGCCTCACCCACCAGCAAGGGGTTGTTTTTGCGACGGCGGCACAGGATCTGGATGACTCGCTCCACCTCATACTCTCGGCCAATCAGGGGATCAATCTTGCCATCCTTGGCCATCTGGTTCAGGTTTTGGGTGTACTGCTCCAGTGGGGAAGCCTTCTCGCTCTTCTCAGAACCGCCCTCCTCCGCTTCTGCGGGGTTTTCGCTGGACTTGGCAGCTTCGGGGGGATCACTCTTCTTGATACCGTGGGCGATGAAATTCACTACGTCCAGGCGGGTGACACCTTGCTGGTGCAAGTAGTACACCGCATGAGAGTCCTTCTCCCCAAAAATGGCGACCAGCACATTGGCGCCCGTGACTTCTTTCTTGCCACTGCCAGTGCTCTGCACATGCATAATGGCTCGCTGGATTACACGCTGAAAACCCAAGGTTGGCTGAGTGTCAACCTCATCACTACCAGCGACTTGAGGGGTGTTGTCCTTGATAAAGTTACTCAGGGACTTGCGCAAATCATCGATGTTTGCGGCGCATGCCCGCAGCACTTCAGCAGCGCTCGGATTGTCGAGCAAGGCCAGCAGCAAGTGCTCCACGGTAATGAACTCATGTCGCTGCTGCCGCGCTTCCACGAACGCCATGTGCAGGCTGACTTCCAATTCTTGGGCAATCATGTGAATTCCTTTTCGCCTTGCTATGTTGAATGACTGTAATGCGTTTTACATCGCCCAAAAGGCTCACGCCGCAAATACCCTACAAATCTACCGGTTCGCTCACACACTGCAAGGGATGACCAGCCTTGTGCGCCGCCTCCATCACCTGGTCCACCTTGGTAGCGGCAATGTCCTTGGAATAAACACCGCACACACCACGCCCGTCCAGATGAATTTTGAGCATGATTTGAGTTGCTGCCTCCAGATCTTTACCAAAAAACTCCTGGATCACCACTACGACAAACTCCATGGGGGTGTAATCGTCATTGAGCATCACCACCTGGTACATGGACGGTGGCTGCACTTTCTGCGTTAGCCTTTCCATCACCACGGAGCCATCTCCTTCACCAATGGAGGGGGGCAAAATTACGGGAGAGGTAGGTTTTTTCGTAGCCATGCGAGGGATTTTATCGGGCGCTTACTTCCGTGCACGCTGGCGATGTTGTTCTGAGTTGGAGGCAAGTGGCAAGGTTTCAAGCCAATCCATAAAAAAACCGCTGAGAGCATATGCGCATCAGCGGTTGGAGCGAATGGAGCAGCGGCGAAACGGACGCCACTGTAACCCTACATATTGTCAATCATGACCTGCCCAAAGCCGGAACAACTGACCTGCTTCGCACCATCCATCAGGCGCGCAAAGTCGTAAGTCACCTTCTTGCTGGCAATGGACTTTTCGATGGAACGGATAATCAAGTCGGCCGCCTCTTTCCAGCCCATATGACGCAACATCATCTCGGCAGACAGAATTTCGGACCCGGGGTTCACATAGTCCTTGCCTGCGTATTTGGGCGCGGTCCCATGGGTCGCTTCAAACATGGCAACAGTGTCGGACAGATTGGCACCAGGGGCAATGCCAATGCCGCCCACTTGGGCCGCCAGCGCATCGGAGATGTAATCCCCATTGAGATTCAGCGTAGCCACCACGCTGTACTCCACGGGGCGCAACAGGATTTGCTGCAAAAATGCGTCGGCAATACTGTCCTTGATGATGATGTCCTTGCCAGTCTTTGGGCTCTTGAACCGGCACCAGGGTCCGCCATCAATCAGCTCAGCGCCAAACTCCTTCTGGGCCAAGGCATAAGCCCAGTCCCTGAAGCTGCCTTCGGTGAACTTCATGATATTGCCCTTGTGCACGATGGTCACATTGGGTTTGTCGTTGTCAATCGCGTACTGGATCGCCTTGCGCACCAGCCGTTCGGTACCTTCACGCGACACAGGTTTTACCCCAATGCCAGACGTATCAGGAAATCGAATCTTATTGACCCCAAATTCATCTTGCAAAAACTTGATGAGTTTCTTGGCCTTGTCGGACTCGGCTTCGTATTCAATGCCCGCATAAATGTCTTCTGAATTTTCACGGAAGATCACCATATTGGTCTTCTCGGGCTCCTTCAGCGGACTGGGGACGCCTTTGAAGTACTGAACAGGCCGCAAACACACATACAGATCAAGTTCCTGCCGCAACGCGACATTCAGGGAACGAATGCCACCACCTACCGGTGTGGTCAGGGGACCCTTGATAGAAACCACATATTCACGCACCACATCCAGTGTCTCCTGGGGCAGCCAGACATCGGGGCCATAGACCTTGGTGGACTTTTCACCCGCATACACTTCCATCCACTGAATCTTGCGCTGGCCACCATACGCCTTGGCTACTGCGGCATCCACCACCTTGAGCATCACCGGGGTGATATCCATCCCCGTTCCATCACCTTCAATATAGGGAATGATGGGCTGGTCCGGCACATTCAATGTCATGTCAGCATTGACGGTGATTTTTTGGCCTTGCTCAGGCACCTTGATGTGCTGGTACATAGAAACAGAACTCCGTGCTCGGTACGGTAACAATGGGATGCCCAAGGCTGCACGACCATGTGCAACGCCTAAGCTGAAACGAGAGAATTTTAGTTGTAAACGTCTGTGCAGCCGCCCCTGCGCATGACGCACAATTCAAATCGCTTTCGCCTAACTAACGGAATGAAACCGCATGAAATCTCTCAGCAGCTACCTCCTCACGCTTTGCTTGACAATCGCGGGGCCTGCACTCGCACAAGATGCGCCCCAAATGAATTTGCCGCGTGTGCAGCTCAGTGCTGGAATGCATCGCATCGACGCACAAGTGGCACAAACACCAGACCAGCGCAGTATCGGACTGATGTTTCGCAAGGAGATGCCACAACACGAAGGCATGTTATTCGTCTTCGAACAACCCTCCGGCCTTTGCTTCTGGATGAAGAATACCTTGCTGCCGCTGACTGCAGCCTTTGTCGCTGACGATGGCACCATCGTGAACTTGGCGGACATGAAGCCGCAAACCACCGACTCCCATTGCGCCAGCAAACCCGTGCGTTATGTGCTAGAAATGAACCAGGGCTGGTTTGCCAAGCGCGGCTTCAAAGTAGGCAGCAAGTTGGGTGGAGTACCTTTCGACAAGCGCAACTAGCTCTCGAAAAAGCGACGCCCCAAAAAAGCCCCTGCAGGCGAAAGTCTGCAGGGGCTTTTTATGTCTAACGGCGAACCTCAAGAGGCCCGCATACAACCTCAGACCTTGACCACCTTCAAAGCTGCGTTCAGCGTCTGGCTGGGTCGCATCACGGCATCCAGCTTGCTAGTGTCTGGCAGGTAGTAGCCGCCAATATCGGCTGGCTGACCTTGCACCGCTGCCAACTCCGCCACGATGGTCTGCTCGTTATCCGTCAATTGCTTGGCCAAGGGGGCAAACAGCTTTGCAAGTGCAGCGTCTTCGGTTTGTGCCACCAATTCTTGCGCCCAATACAGGGCCAAGTAAAACTGGCTACCGCGGTTATCGAGCTGGCCTGTTTTTGGCGAGGGGTTCTTGTTATTGTCCAGCAGCTTGCCAGTCGCAGCATCCAGCGTCTTGGCCAAGACTTTGGCCTTGGCATTGCCAGTTTTCAAGCCTAAGTCTTCCAAAGACACCGCCAAAGCCAAGAATTCGCCCAGCGAATCCCAGCGCAGGTGGTTTTCTTCGACCAGCTGTTGCACGTGCTTGGGGGCCGAGCCACCTGCGCCGGTTTCGTACATGCCGCCGCCGGCCATCAAAGGAACGATAGACAGCATCTTGGCCGAGGTGCCCAACTCCATGATCGGGAACAGATCGGTCAGGTAATCACGCAAGATGTTGCCGGTGGCGCTGATCGTGTCCAGACCACGGACCACGCGCTCCAGCGTATAACGCATTGCACGCACCTGGCTCATGATCTGGATATCCAGACCGACGGTGTTGTGCTCATGCAGGTACATCTTGACCTTGGTAATCAATTGCGCTTCGTGGGGGCGGTACGAGTCCAGCCAGAACACCACGGGCATGCCCGAGTTACGCGCGCGGTTGACGGCCAGCTTGACCCAGTCACGAATTGCTGCGTCCTTGACTTGGCACATGCGCCAGATGTCACCAGCTTCCACGTTCTGACTCAGCAGCACTTCGCCGGTGGCCAAGTCGGTGATGTTGGCCACGCCATCTTCCGAGATTTCGAAGGTTTTATCGTGTGAGCCGTACTCTTCTGCCTGCTGGGCCATCAAGCCCACATTGGGTACGGTGCCCATGGTCTTGGGGTCGAAGTTGCCGTGCCATTTGCAGAAGTTGATCATCTCCTGATAGATACGGGCAAAGGTCGACTCAGGCATCACGGCTTTCACGTCCTTCAGGCGGCCGTTGGCGTCCCACATCTTGCCGCCGTTGCGGATCATGGCGGGCATAGAGGCGTCCACGATGATGTCGTTGGGAGAGTGGAAGTTGGTGATGCCCTTAGCCGAGTCCACCATGGCCAGTTCGGGGCGATGTTCGTGGCAGGCGTGCAGGTCGCGCTTGATTTCGTCTTGCTTGCTTTGCGGCAGGCTGGATATCTTGCCGTACAAGTCGGCCATGCCGTTGTTGACGTTCACGCCCAGTTCCTTGAACAAGGCGCCGTGTTTTTCAAAGGCTTCCTTATAGAAAATCTTGACGCAGTGGCCAAACACGATGGGGTGAGACACCTTCATCATGGTGGCCTTGACGTGCAGTGAGAACATCACACCGGTCTTGCGTGCGTCTTCGATTTCTTTCTCGTAAAACTCCAGCAGGGCTTTCTTGCTCATGAACATGCTGTCGATCACTTCACGGTCCAGCAAGGACACCTTGGGCTTGAGCACGATGGTTTGGCCGCTTTTGGTAATCAGCTCCATCTTCACATCGCGGGCACGGTCCAAGGTCATGGACTTTTCACCGTGGTAGAAATCGCCAGCATGCATGTGCGACACGTGCGAACGAGAGGCCTGGCTCCACTCGGCCATGCTATGCGGGTTCTTGCGAGCGTATTCCTTGACAGCCTTGGGCGCACGGCGGTCAGAGTTACCTTCGCGCAACACGGGGTTCACAGCGGAACCGATGCATTTGGAATAACGGGCCCGGATGGCCTTCTCTTCATCCGTCTTGGGCGCTTCTGGGTAGTCCGGGACAGCATAACCCTTGGACTGCAGTTCCTTGATACAGGCCTGCAACTGGCCTACGGACGCGCTAATGTTGGGCAGCTTGATGATGTTGGCATCGGCCTGCAAGGTCTTCTTGCCCAACTCGGCCAACGTGTTGGGGACGCGCTGGGCTTCAGGCAGACATTCAGGGAACTCGCCCAATACACGGGCAGCCACCGAGATATCACTTTCGGTCACATTGATCCCTGCGGGCGCCGCGAAGGTGCGGATGATCGGCAAGAAGGACGCCGTGGCCAAGCGGGGCGCCTCGTCAGTCAATGTGTAGATGATGGTGGGTTGCTGGGTACTCATCTCTTGTCTCCAAAAAATAGATAGGGGTGGCGCCAAGGGTCTGCACTACCCCAAGGCTTTATCCACCGGATACTGCGTGATTGTGCTTTCAGTGGTCTGACCCAAACCCTGTTTTTTGCAATGCATTCTCACAATGCGGGATTTGACTTCATTCCGATGAAATTTTTTTAGGGCCCAAGACATGCCCCGAAGAAAAAAAGGCCAACAGGTTGCCCTGTAGGCCTTTTTTGCATCTGCGAAGCAAGACTCAGGCGAAATTCTGCGCAGCAAAGTCCCAATTCACCAATTTGTCCAGAAAGGTTTCGACAAACTTGGGGCGCAGGTTGCGGTAATCGATGTAGTAAGCGTGTTCCCACACGTCTACAGTCAACAGCGCCTTGTCAGCCGTGGTCAGGGGGGTACCGGCAGCTCCGGTGTTCACGATATCCACCGAGCCATCGGGTTTCTTGACCAGCCAAGTCCAGCCAGAACCAAAATTGCCCACAGCAGACTTCACAAAAGCCTCCTTGAACGCGGCATAGCTGCCCCACTTGGCGTTGATGGCACTAGCCAGCGCACCGGTGGGCTCACCACCACCGTTGGGCTTCATGCAGTTCCAGAAAAAGGTGTGGTTCCAGATCTGGGCAGAGTTGTTGTAGATACCGCCGCTGGATTTTTTGATAATTTCTTCGAGCGTCATGCTCTCGAACTCAGTGCCTTTTTGCAGGTTGTTCAGGTTCACCACGTAGGCATTGTGGTGCTTGCCATGGTGGAACTCCAAGGTTTCTTTGGAGTAGGCAGGAGCCAAAGCGTCGATCGCATAAGGCAGGGCGGGCAAGGTATGTTCCATGGAGTCCTCTGGGTTGGTTAGCAAGAAAGCAGAATTGTAGAAACTAATTGGAAGCCTGTTGGGCAACCACAAAATCAACCGCGCCATCAGCAAGGGTGGCACGAACGGGGTCACCGGCATGAAGCTGGCTGGTCCGGGTCACGGCGTGGCCGGACTTGTCGCTCAGCCAGGCATAACCCCTGCGCAACACCAGGCTGGGGTCCAGCAGCTCTAGGCGCAAGCCTGCACGGGCAGTGCGCTCCAGCTGGGCTTGGTGGGCCCGCGCCAAGCTGGGCAACAAGCCTTGCTGGGCATGCTGCACGGCAGCGCCCTTTCGCAGCACTTCGGAGGCCACCGCATGCCGCAGACGCTGGCGCAAGTGTTCCAATCCTGCCCTGCGCTGCACCACCATAGACGAAGGGCGGCCCAAGCGGGCAGCCACACCATCCAAACGTTGCGCCTGCCGGTCCACCACGCGCATCAAGGCCGTTTGCAGCCGGTTTTGCTGGCTATCCACCAAGTCGTTCAGCTGCTGAGTTGGAGGACTGACCATCTCGGCCGCTGCCGTGGGCGTAGGCGCTCGCACATCCGCCACGAAATCGGCAATAGTGAAATCTGTCTCGTGCCCGACACCGCTGAGCACAGGAACGGGGCTAGCGGCAATGGTGCGGGCCAAGGTCGCATCGTTGAAGGCCCACAAGTCCTCCATGGAGCCGCCTCCACGCACCAACATAATGGCCTCCACACCACCCGACTGGGTGCCCCGATAACGGTAGAGCGACTCCAAGGCTTGCACCAGCGCAGGAGCAGCCCCCTCGCCCTGCACCAAGGACGGCGCCAACAACACCTGCACATGGGGGGCCCGCCGGCGCAGAGCGGTCACCACGTCGTGCAGGGCCGCTGCGCCCAACGAGGTCACCAGGCCGATGCAACGTGGCACCGCAGGCAATGGCCGCTTGCGCGCTGCATCAAACAGCCCCTCGGCCTCCAACTCCGCCTTCAGGCGCATAAACTGCTCAAACAGATTGCCCTGCCCTTGGCGCGTCATGCTTTCCACAATGAGTTGCAAATCTCCCCGTGGGCCATAGATGTCCAAACGCCCTGTCAACTCCACCAGCTCGCCCTCGCGGGGGGCGAAATCCAGCTGCGAGGCGGCGCGCTTGAACATGGCGCAGCGCAACTGGGCCTGCGCATCTTTCAGGGTGAAGTAGCAATGCCCGCTGCTGGCGCGCGTAAAACTGGCCAGTTCCCCGGTGACCCGCACCGGATTGAAGCGGGCATCCAGGGTATCTGCCAAGTCGCGGCACAGTGCCGACACCGGCCATACACGCCGCGTGGGAAGCGCGGACTCAAACGCGGCCATACACACAGCCCCGGTACACGCCACCGCACAGGCGTGCGTGGCAAGTGGTTGAATGGATTGGTTTTTTCACTGCTGTATTTGTCATCAAACTGTTCGCACCCGCATGCAGACGGGCCTGGGAGGCTTGGCAGGTGCAGTTGCCCACATACTTATCCACACATTTTGTGAAAAATGGGCACACCTGGGTACGCCATAATCAGCCAGCTTTTTACTCTGCGTGGGGTTTCACTCTTGTTTTCCATCATACAAGCCGCAGGCTGGCCGATCTGGCCCTTGATTGCCTGCTCCATTCTGGCTTTGGCCATTGTGATTGAACGGTTCATCAGCCTCAAAGTGGCCAAGGTTGCGCCCCCCCGCTTGCTGGAAGAGGTGCTCAGCGTCACCCGCACCAGCGTGCCGGCCCCAGACGTCGTCTCCCAGCTCGAAAAAAACTCGGCCCTGGGTGAAGTGCTGGCCAGCGGTCTGCGCGCCGTGAATGCGGATCCGCATATCTCGGAAGACGATGTGCGCGCCACCATGGAGGGTGCTGGGCGCAAGGTCACCCAACGTCTGGAAACCTATCTCGGCGCCTTGGCCACCATTGCATCGGCTGCACCGCTGCTGGGTCTGTTCGGCACCGTGGTGGGCATGATTGAGATTTTCGGCTCGCAAGCCCCTGGCGGGAGCACGGGGGGCAACCCCGCGCAGCTGGCGCACGGCATCTCGATTGCGCTCTACAACACCGCGTTTGGCTTGATTGTGGCGATCCCCTCGCTGATTTTCTGGCGCTATTTCCGCGCCCGGGTCGACAGCTACCTGCTCACCCTGGAGCTGGCTGCCGAGCACCTGAACCGGCACCTCAAAGCCATGCGCAAGTGAGCTGAGACACCGCAGGACACGCTACATCATGAACTTTCGCCACCGCCGCCAGGACGAGCCCGAGATCAATCTGATCGCCTTTATTGACGTGTTGCTGGTGGTGCTCATCTTCCTGATGCTGTCCACCACCTACAGCAAGTTCACCGAACTACAGCTCAAGCTGCCCGTCGCCGACACCGATGCCCAACGCGACTACCCCAAAGAACTCATCGTCGCGGTGAGCGCTGACGGCAGCTACAGCGTTAACCGCAACGCTATTGCAGGCCGCAACCTCGACAGCTTGGCTATGGCCCTGACAGACAACGCCAAGGCTGGCAAAGACACCGTGGTCATCATCAGTGCTGACGCCAGTGCCAAACACCAGGCCGTGGTCACCGTGATGGAAGCCGCCCGCCGTGCCGGGCTGAACCAGATCACCTTCGCCACCCAGTCCTCCGCCCAGGCGGGCGGCCAATAGACCATGCGCCCCGGCCTGCAACAGGCCTTGCTGCAGGCCTGGACGGGTCGCGGTGTGCTGGCCTGGACACTGCGTCCGATCGCCGGTGTCTATGCTGCGTTGGTGGCGCTGCGGCGTACGCTGTACCGTTGGCATTGGCTGCCCAGCCAGCGCCTGCCTGTTCCCGTCATAGTGGTCGGCAATGTGCTGGCTGGCGGTGCTGGCAAGACCCCCACCGTGATGGGGATCGTTGCGCATTTGCAAGCCCAAGGCTGGCAAGTCGGCATCGTTTCACGCGGTTACGGCCGCCATGGCGATGCCATTCTGGCGGTGCACGCCGCTGCCTCGCCTGCAGAGGTAGGCGATGAACCCTTGCTGCTGCATCGCAAGACCGGGGTTCCTGTCTACGTGGGGCGCCAGCGTGCAGCAGCTGCACGGGCGCTGCTGCAAGCGCACCCCCAGACGCAGCTCATCGTCTGCGACGATGGCCTGCAACACTACGCGCTCTACCGCGACGTGGAGGTGTGCGTCTTCGACAGCCGCGGCACCGGCAATGGCTGGCTCTTGCCAGCCGGCCCGCTGCGCGAGCCTTGGCCGCTGCATGCGCTGCACGCTGTGGGCCAACGCGCGGAGCACTTGCTGGTACTCAACACCGGCCCCAATGCCATACCCGGCTACAGCGCCAGCCGCCAGCTGGCCGACTACACCCTAGGCGCAGCGGGCGACAGGCAGCCGCTGGCCGCCTTGTGGGCTCCGCAAGCCCGGCCCGTGCGTGCGGTGGCAGGCATCGCGCAACCCGAGGCTTTTTTTTCTATGCTGCGCGCGCAGGGGGGGCCTCTGGAAAGTGCCTTGGCGCTGCCAGATCACTATGATTTTGATAGCTGGTCACGCAATAACCATGAGGGCTACACCCTGATTTGCACCGAAAAAGATGCCGCCAAGCTCTGGCAGCCTGCCCCGCAGGCGCGCGCCGTCCCACTGGTGCAAACCGCGCCGCCCGAGTTCTATGCCGCGCTGGACCGCTGCCTGCAGCCCCACCGCCCTGCCCCGCTATCATCCTGACATGGACACCAGACTTCTCGAACTGCTTGTTTGCCCCGTTACCAAAGGGCCATTGGAATACAACCGCGACCAGCAGGAACTCATCTCCCGCAGCGCCCGCCTGGCCTACCCGGTGCGCGACGGCATCCCCATCCTGCTCGAAAATGAAGCGCGCGTCCTGAGCGATGCGGAGCTCGGCCTGTGAGCTTCACCGTTCTTATCCCGGCGCGCCTGGCCTCGACCCGCCTGCCCAACAAGCCCCTGGCCGACCTGGGCGGCGTGCCCATGGTCGTGCGTGTGGCCCAGCGCGTACGTGAGGGCGTGCCCCAGGCAACCCGCGTGGTGGTGGCCGCCGACAGCGACTCCATCGTGCAGGCCTGCACCGCCCATGGCGTACAAGCCATCCTGACCCGCCAGGACCACCCCTCGGGCAGCGACCGCTTGGCCGAGGCCTGCGACATTCTGGGCCTGGCCGACGAGGACATTGTGGTCAACGTGCAGGGTGACGAGCCGCTGATGGACCCCGACCTCGTGCAGGCTGTGGCAGCCCTGCTGCAGACCACTCCGCAAGCCAGCATGGGCACGGCAGCCCACGCCATCACCGAACTGGCCGACTTTGCCAACCCCAACGTGGTCAAGGTGGTGCACGATGCCAAGCACCTCGCCCTGTACTTCAGCCGGGCCCCCATCAGCTGGTGGCGTGACGGTTTTGCCAATGGCATCTCCAGCCTGCCCTCGCCGGCCCCCTTGCGTCACATTGGCATCTACTCCTACCGCGTCGGCTTTCTGCGCGAATTTCCGCGCCTGCCCCAGGCGCCGATCGAGGTGGTGGAGGCGCTGGAGCAGCTGCGGGCGCTGTGGCATGGCCACCGCATCGCGGTACATGTGAGCCCGCATGCGCCCGGCCCCGGCGTGGACACGCCCGAAGATTTGGCGCGTGTGCGCGCCATCATCGCGGGCATGGCACCCAAGCTGTAAGTTAGGCACGGGGCAGCCCGTGCTATTCTCCAGCGCTGTACGCGCGCAAGAAAAAATGCACCAGCAAGGTGCCAAAGAAGCGCCAAAGGTTTTTGTTCTATCCGAGGATATCCATGAGACTGATTCTGTTGGGCGCACCCGGCGCTGGCAAAGGCACGCAAGCCACCTTCATTTGTCAAAAGTACGGAATTCCCCAAATCTCCACAGGCGACATGCTGCGTGCCGCCGTCAAGGCCGGCACCCCGCTGGGCCTGCAGGCCGATGCCGTGATGAAGTCCGGTGGCCTGGTCAGCGACGACCTGATCATCAACCTGGTCAAGGAACGTATCGCCCAGCCCGACTGCGCCAAGGGCTTTCTGTTTGACGGCTTCCCTCGCACCATCCCCCAAGCTGACGCCATGAAGGCCGCTGGCGTGCAGCTGGACTACGTGGTCGAAATCGATGTGCCATTTGACGCCATCATCGAGCGCATGAGCGGCCGCCGCTCGCACCCCGCCTCGGGCCGCACCTACCACGTCAAGTTCAACCCATCCAAGGTGGAGGGCAAAGACGACGTGACCGGGGAGCCTCTGGTGCAACGTCCTGACGATCAGGAAGAGACCGTCAAGAAGCGCTTGGATGTCTACAGCGCCCAAACCCGCCCGCTGGTGGAGTACTACTCCAGCTGGGCAGCCAAAGACCCTGTTGCAGCCCCCAAATACCGCGCCATCAGCGGCATGGGCGATGTGAATGCGATCACCAGCCGGGTGTTTGAAGCGCTGACCCAATAAGCGCTACTGGCACCGCCCGAAAAAGCCGCATCTGCGGCTTTTTTTACGCCATCAGCTCCAGCATCAACGCGATGCGCGCCTTCACCGGCGAAAGGCCCTGCGAGTGGGGCAAGGCTGCAGGGGCATCCCCCGCCACCACCTGACCGCGTGCGCAGCGGCTGGCTCGCACCACCTGCACTCCATGTGCCTGTGCCTCCAGCAAGGCGGTCTCCAGATCCACATGCAGCGTGCCATTGCCCGTACCCGCTACCACCAGACCGCGCAGTGGGGGAACCGTGACATCGGGTGCGACCAAGCTGCGCACCATTGCACCTGAAGCGCCCGCGTAGCTCATCACAATCTCCACCCGTGGCCATGGGGCGTTGGCCAGTGCCGGCAAGTCCACCATGCGGGGTGATGGCGCGAGATCAGGGTTGCCCAACCAACGCACGCGAGCCTCTTCCACCAGCGCCAAGGGCCCAGCATCGCCCGAATCAAACGCATCCACGCGGTAGGTGTAGCACTTTTGCACCAAGCGGGCGCTGTGTACCGCGCCGGCACACACCACCAACACGCCACGTGCCATGTCGTCCAGCGCCACGGCCACCGCATCCAGCACGTTTTGCGGACCATCGGGCGTCAGGGCCGACGCAGGGCGCATGGCGCAGGTCAGCACCAAGGGTTTGGACTGCAACAGCGTGGCAGGCAGCACTTGCTCCAGAAAGTAGGCCGTTTCCTCCAAGGTGTCCGTGCCATGGGTGATCAGTACCGCATCCACCTCGGCATCCTGCAAGTGCTGAGCGCAGCGCTGCGCCAGGGCAGCCCACACGGAAAAGCCCATGTCCTTGCTGTCCACCTGGGCCACCTGCTCGGCGACCAACGCACGCCCACACAAGGCGTCCTGCAAGGGCGCAATGTCTTGCAGCAGCGACTGCACCCCCACCTGCCCGGCCTTGTAGCCCACGTTGTCTGATCCTCGTTCCGCGCGGCCCGCGATGGTGCCCCCCGTGCCCAAAACCACCACTTTTTTACCCATAAATCACCGCCTCGCTTGCATTTGCATAAAAACTGGTTAAAAATACAGCTACTGGATGAGAAAACAGTGTGTATAGACACACAGCCAGCACCGACCCAACACGAAGGAGTCAGTATGCTTGAAAGCCCCAAACTCACCGCCCGCCAACAGCAAATTCTGGATCTGATCCAGGGCGCCATTGCGCGCACCGGCGCCCCCCCCACCCGTGCGGAAATCGCTTCCGAGCTGGGCTTCAAGTCGGCCAACGCCGCCGAAGAGCATTTGCAGGCCCTGGCCCGCAAAGGCGTGATCGAACTGGTCAGCGGCACCTCCCGCGGTATCCGCCTCAAGGGCGATGTGCTGCGCTCCATGCAAGAGTCGCGCATGAAGCAGTTTGCATTGCCCCTGCCCGGCCTGGCCCAGCTGGCGCTGCCCCTGGTTGGCCGTGTGGCCGCGGGCTCCCCCATCCTGGCCCAAGAGCATGTGGACCAGACCTACTACGTCGAAAACAGCCTGTTCCAGCGCCAGCCTGACTATCTGCTCAAGGTGCGTGGCATGTCCATGCGCGACGCCGGCATCATGGACGGCGACCTGCTGGCGGTGCAGGCCACCAAGGACGCCAAAAACGGCCAGATCGTCGTGGCCCGCCTGGGAGAAGAAGTCACCGTCAAGCGCTTTCGCCGCAACAAACACCTGATCGAACTGCACCCTGAAAACCCTGACTACCAGACCATCGTCGTCGAGCCGGGCGAACCCTTCGAAATCGAAGGTTTGGCTGTGGGCCTGATTCGTAACACCATGTTGATGTAATTCCGCCAGAAAGCCCTGCCATGACCACTGCCCTCGTGATGAAACCTGACTTTCTGGCGCCCCTGCGTCCACTGCTCGCCTGGTTGCTGCCCAACCGCCCTATATGTACTCCGGGCTTTCCAGCGACACGTGCCATGGAGCCCAAATTCGCTCCTTATTTGATAGCTACTCGCGCACAATCCACGGGGGCTAGATGCCAAAATGGCCTTAAATCCAAGCCACTGCGAGTAGTCCGTGTGCTGGAAAGCGGGCAATCCCGCACCGAGGTCGGGCGTATGGTGATCTCTGGCCGCATGGCAGACGTGTGTGCCGAGCTGGACCGCCTGGCCGCCTGCGAAGCCGCGTAACAAAAGCAGGGCACATTTGCCCTGCGCCCTCTTGGGCAGCCAGCATCCCAAGGCACAATGGCAAGTATGAATATTGTGATTCTGGACGACTATCAGGATGCGGTGCGCAAGCTGCAATGCTCTGCCAAACTGGATGCTTTCCCGGCCAAGGTATACACCAACACGGTCAAGGGCATGGGCCAACTGTCCATTCGGCTCAAGGACGCGGACGTGATCGTTCTGATCCGCGAGCGCACCCAGATCACCCGAGCGCTGATCGAAAAACTTCCCCGCCTCAAACTCATCGCCCAAACCGGCCGTGCTGGTGCACACATCGATGTACAGGCCTGCACCGAACGCGGCATTGCCGTAGCCGAAGGCGTGGGCTCCCCTGTCGCCCCCGCGGAACTGACTTGGGCCCTGATACTGGCCGCCATGCGCCGCTTGCCCCAGTACATCGGCAACCTCAAGCATGGTGCTTGGCAGCAGTCCGGGCTCAAAGCGGGCTCGATGCCTGCCAATTTCGGGCTGGGGAGCGTCCTGCATGGAAAAACTTTAGGCCTGTGGGGCTATGGCCGCATTGGCCAATTGGTCGCAGGTTATGGCCGGGCATTTGGCATGAACGTGTTGGTCTGGGGCAGTGAAAGTTCGCGCCAAAAGGCTGTGCAAGATGGTTACCAGAGCGCAGCCGACAGAGAAGATTTCTTCTCCCGCAGCGATGTACTCAGCCTGCATTTGCGGCTGAACGACAGTACGCGAGCTATTGTCACCAGCTCAGACCTCGCCTGCATGAAAAGTACAGCCCTTTTGGTCAACACCTCACGGGCGGAACTGATTGAGGCAGATGCCCTGATTGGTGCCCTGAATCGCGGTCGCCCGGGGATGGCTGCAGTGGATGTGTTTGAAACCGAGCCGGTGCTACAAGGGCATGCGCTGTTGAGGCTGGAGAATTGCATCTGTACGCCCCACATCGGCTATGTAGAGCAAGATAGCTACGAGATGTACTTTGGTGCGGCCTTCGACAACGTGGTGAATTTCATCAAAGGTACTCCCTCCAACATCATTAATCCAGGCGCGCTGCAAGTACGGCGTTAACTGCGGTCCCGGCTCTAGCGCCGCGGCGTCCAGGGTGGCGTGAGGGATGATAAGCCCGACGCGTCGAATTCGATGAGATTGTCTTGGGCCGGCACAGACTCCGACAAATCCAAGTCGATGTCGGTAGCAGGCAATGCGGCTTCCACTGGAACCGGGCCAGTGTCTGCAGGTGGCAGAGACGGCTCAGCCGATTTGGCGGTACTGAACGGTGCCACACCACTGGTGGCTTCCCCTGACAGGCGTGTCAGCAGCGCGTGCAAAAGCAGCAACTCGCGGAAGGCCTCCAAATCGAAGCGCACCTCCGCTGCTGCATTGGGGTCGCGTACCAGGCATTTTTCAATGAACTCTAGAGCTGCCCGACTCGGCCACACCGAAGCGATATGGGCACACAACTCAGGGTACATCTCCAGCCCTTGTCCGGCTTGGTTGAACTGGTTGTAGGAAGGCACTTCGCCGGTGAAGAGCGCGTTGAACTCATCGCGATAGCGGTCAAACGCCGCTTTGCGGCTCAGCGTATGCAAGGCCTTGAGAAGATCCAGGTAGACCAGTGGATTGGACTCCGCGTGGTCGGAGATGTTGTGCTCCAGCAAAGCGATCGCATCGTCATACTGCCCAAGCGTCATGAAAAAATCTGCCTGCTGGCGTACATCCACAACCTCTTGGGTGTTGATGGAGCGCAGCGAACCGGACATGCTGGGCGAAAAATCGCGCAAACCCATCATGCGGGAGGAGAGCGGGGCCGAAGCAGTCGGTGTCACCACGGGGGCCGGTGGCGACAACTCGTCCAAGTGCAAGTCGATGTCCACATCGGTCAAGGGCTTGCGGCTAACCGCTGGCTCAGACTTTGCCGGAGGCGGCATGACCGCCACAGGCGCAGCAGCTAGCGGAGGATGGGCTGCGAGGATGTTGTCTTCGGCAGTGGTTTCACGTTCCAAAGACGTCAACTGGGAATCGCCTTGCCCACGCCACCAAGGTGCATCGCCTGCATTGCGGAGTCGGTGCAACAACCACCCCATGCCACCGGCTAAGGCCAACAGTGCCAAGAAAAGGGCATACACCAGTGGATTGGCGTACCGCTCGGATTCTGATTTTTCCAGCCGCGCCAGCAAGCTCTGCACCTGGCGCTGATTTTGTGCGGTTTGCTCAGTTAGCTTGCTGACGTTTTGTTCGAGGCCTTGCAAACGCGCAGCGTCTTGCAAAACCTCTTCCGGTGTGAGGTTCAAGGTCTTCCAGAGCGCTGCCGCCGCAAGGCGCTTTTGCACATCCTCCACCGGAGGGACCAACAACTCCGAGGACGACTTGAGCGCGGGTTCCCAATCCTGCGACAAATCCAGAGGGGCCAGTTTGAGCCGGGACCGACTCGTGGTTGGCGTCTTGCCACCGGACTTGGGAGCATCCGCACGCGGCGTAGTTCTTTTGGCGGGCACCGCAGGAACTGGAACAGGCTTGGCCGTCGTTGTAGCGGCAGAGGTACCGTTTCCTGTCTCCACTGCAGCAGGGGCGCTGGATGGCAAGCGCTCCGCCGAGGGCGGGGCTGCAGATGGGCGTGTCAGTTGGGCAGGAGCAATGGGCACCACTGCCGGACTGATCTCGGAGACCAAATCGGCCAGCAACACGTAGCGGCGGGAAGTGGACACGCCACAGGCCGAGCGAAGGTAGATCGACACCACTGGCTCATCAACCGGCATACGGGCTTGAATACGCACAGCCGTGGGCTGGCCCGCAGCATTGCGCTCGGGCGTGATGGCCACGCGGGTGGCCTCTTGCCGTACGTCGCCATAGAACACATCCGCCTCAAAACACACCCCACTGGCGTCTTCGTCCGCCGCGAGCTGCACGGGTACCGTGATCTGCAAAGGCTGCCCCAACAAGGCCGCTCCGCGGGCGCGGCCCAGCGTCAGTGCACTGCTGCCCATGGCGGCACACAGGAGCACCGCCCCAAGGGCGCAATGGTTAATTTGAAAGACCGGCTTCATTGATGCAATCAATTCTCGCACACCCCAAGCGTGCGCAAAAGCGCCCCTGCCAACCGAAATGCCCCCTCCATCTTCGCCGCTACGCCAGATAATCCGGGCATGAAACCACACTTTGAACACATCGGCATCGTCGGTGCCGGCGCCATGGGGCGCGGCATTGCACAAATTGCAGCACAGGCAGGCAGCACCGTCTGGCTGTTTGACCTGAACCCGGACGCCGCCCGAGCCGCCAGGGAACAATTGCACGCGCAATGGAACACGCTGGTGACCAAACAGCGTATCCAGCCCGCGGATGCAGAGACCTACCTCTCCCGCATTCACGTAGCAAGCGGGTTGGAAGACCTGGCGCCATGCGAATTGGTGGTGGAAGCCGTGGTGGAGCGGAAGGATGCGAAGACCCAGTTGCTGCAAGCCCTGGAAGCATGCACCCCCGCGTCTACCGTGCTGGCTAGCAACACCTCGTCCCTCTCCATCACAGCGCTGGGGGCCACACTCCAGCACCCGGAACGTCTGGCGGGCTTTCACTTCTTCAACCCGGTACCGCTGATGAAAGTGGTGGAAGTCATTCCCGGCATTAAAACGGCCTCTGCAGTGGTGCAAGCATTGCAGCAATACGCCAAGGACCTGGGCCACACCCCCGTGCTGGCGCAAGACACACCGGGATTCATCGTCAACCATGCGGGCCGGGGCTACGGCACCGAAGCGCTGCGAATTGCCTCCGAGGGAGTCGCGGACTTTGCCACCATCGACCGCATTCTGCGCGACCAGGTCGGCTTTAAGCTCGGGCCCTTCGAGCTGATGGACCTGACCGGGCTGGACGTGTCGCACCCCGTCATGGAGGCGATCTACCACCAGTACTACGAAGAGCCACGTTATCGCCCCAGTGTGATTACGGCACAGCGACTGGCTGGCGGACTGACAGGCCGCAAGACCGGCGAGGGCTTTTACCGCTACAGCGACGGGCAAGCCACACTCCCCGCCGAGGCACCTGTGCCCGTGGTGGACGAGATGCCACCGGTATGGCTGTCACCCCGTGCCTCGCGCCGCATGGAGCTGCTGATGCTGCTGAAGAATCTGGGCGCCAAGATCGAAACCGGGCAATCGCCCTCGCCCGCCGCACTGACGCTGGTGGCCCCACTGGGCTTTGACATCACTACCGTGGCCGTGGTGGAACGGCTCGACCCCGCACGCACCGTAGGCATCGACATGCTGCTGGACGATGCCACGACCAAACGCCGCGTGCTGGCAACCAACCCGGCCACGCGGACCGACATGCGTGACGCCGCCCACGCCCTGTTTGCGCGCGATGGCAAGGCAGTGAGCGTGGTGCGCGACAGCGGTGGTTTTGTGACCCAACGCGTCGTGGCCAACATCGTCAACATTGCCACTGACATGTGCCAGCAAGGCATTTGCAGCCCCCGCGATCTGGAAACCGCTGTGACCATCGGTCTGGGCTACCCGATGGGGCCATTGGCCCTGGGCAACCTGTGCGGCCCTACCAATGTGCTGGAAGTGCTATTCAACATGCAAACGGTGTACGGTGATACGCGCTATCGCCCCAGTCCGTGGCTGCGCCGTCGCGGAGCCATTGGCCTGAGCCTGCTGCACGAAGAAGAGTAAGCCTGTACCAGACGCACTGGTGACAACCCCGGGATCGGCGCACGGTCTCGGGGGTGACAATGTGGGCGCGATTTCCCTTCTGCAAGTCACCCAAAAGACAGGCCATGGACGAACCCATTCTTACCATTGATGAACGTACTGCGATCAACGCAGGGCGCTGGTTTTCATCCCTCTCTCCTTCTCTCAAACACGACATTCTTCGATGCGCCTACGTCAAACGCTACAAAGACGGCGAGCTGATTGCAGCGCGCGGCGAGCCGCCCGAGGAATGGATTGCCTGTGCCAAGGGTGCAGTGCGCGTGAGCTCCACGTCCATATCGGGCAAGCAAATCACGCTGACCTACGTGGAGCCTGGCATCTGGTTTGGCGATGTGGCAATTTTCGACGGGGACCGACGGACGCACGATGCGTACGCGCATGGGGACACGACGATTCTGTGCGTGGCCAAGGCCGACTTCCGCAAGATTCTGGCCAATCATGTGGAGCTGTACGAAGCCATGCTGCGCCTGCACGCACGACGCATTCGCCAACTCTACGGTTTGGTGGAAGACCTCAACACCCTACCCTTGCGCGCGCGCCTGGCCAAGCAATTGCTGCACTTGGTGCGCAGCTACGGAGTGCCCTCGCTCAGCGATGGCAGCGAGGTGCGCATTGGCCTGCAGCTGGCACAAGAAGAGCTGGCGCAGTTGTTGGGTGCGTCCCGCCAACGCGTGAACCAGGAGCTCAAGGCCATGGAGCGCGAGGATGCCATTCGCATCGAACCGGGCGGTTTAGTGATTCGCGACCGCGCCGCGCTGATGCGCATCATTGACGCTGACAACTAGTTTTCGGCCTTCGCACGCCCCCACTTTGAACAAACCATCTGCATGAGCGACTTTGACCATTTTGTAGGCACCCGTTCCGTCTCAGGCCAGCACGCCATTGACATCGCGGCCCTGGACAGGTGGATGCACCAGCACCTGCCTGGCTACAGTGGCCCGCTGGACGTGGAGATGTTCAAGGGCGGCCAGTCCAACCCGACCTACAAACTCAACACGCCCGGCAAAAGTTATGTCATGCGGGCCAAGCCTGGGCCCGTGGCCAAGCTGCTGCCTTCGGCCCATGCCGTAGAGCGTGAGTTTGCGGTAATGCAAGGCCTACACGGCACCGATGTGCCAGTGCCGCAGATGCACTGCTTGTGCGAAGACGAGTCCGTCATAGGCCGCGCTTTCTACGTCATGGAGTTCATGCAAGGCCGCGTGTTATGGGACCAGTCGCTGCCGGGCATGACGCCGCAGGAACGCGGCGCCATCTACAACGAAATGAACCGCGTGATCGCTGCGCTGCACACGGTGAAATTCGCTGAGCGCGGTCTGGCCGCGTATGGCAAACCCGGCAACTACTTCGAACGCCAGATTGGCCGCTGGAGCAAACAGTACGTCGCCTCCATCACACAGCCCATTCCCGAGATGGACCAGCTCATGGAATGGCTGCCCAAGAACATCCCCACCATGGCGCGTGACGACAGCATGGTCAGCATCGTGCACGGCGACTACCGGCTGGACAACCTGATGTTCGACAGCACCGAGGCCAAAGTCCGCGCGGTGCTGGACTGGGAACTCTCCACGCTGGGCCACCCGCTGGCCGACTTCAGCTACCACTGCATGGCTTGGCACATTCCACCGGGTGCTTTCCGCGGCATCGGCGGGCTGGACTTTGCCGCGCTAGGTATTCCCCTTGAAGACGACTACATCCGTATGTACTGTGACCGAACTGGCTTGGCCAATCCCGAGCAGCTCAAGACGGACTGGAATTTCTACATGGCCTACAACATGTTCCGCATTGCGGCCATCCTGCAGGGCATCGCCAAGCGCGTAGAAGCCGGCACCGCCTCTAGTGCGCAAGCGGTCAGCTCAGCCGCGGGCGCCCGCCCGTTAGCCCAGATGGCCTGGACGTTTGCCCGCCAAGCCTGACCCCTTTTTCGTACTGCATACGCGCCCTACTCCCGGAGACTCCATGGATTTTGACTACTCCCCCAAGACCAAAGAGCTGCAGGCCCGCCTGCTCAAGTTCATGGACGAGCACATTTACCCGTCCGAAGCGGCCTACCATGCAGAAATCACGGCCAACACCGCCGCGGGCAAGCGTTGGACGCCGCTGCAGACGATTGAAACCCTCAAGCCCAAAGCCCAGGCCGCCGGCCTGTGGAACCTGTTTTTGCCCGTGGACAGCGCGGAGGCCTCGGGCTACCACGGCGCGGGCCTGACCAACCAGGAATACGCCCCGCTGGCGGAAATCATGGGGCGCGTCATGTGGTCGAGCGAGGTGTTCAACTGTTCAGCGCCCGACACGGGCAACATGGAAACCATCGCCCGCTACGGCTCGGATGACAACAAGGCTCGCTGGCTCAAGCCGCTGCTGGAAGGCAAGATCCGCTCGGCCTTCGCCATGACCGAACCCGATGTGGCGTCCAGCGACGCCACCAACATCGAGACCCGCATCGAACGCCAAGGGGATGAATATGTCATCAATGGGCGCAAATGGTGGATCTCCGGTGCCGGTGATCCACGCTGCGCTGTCTACATCACCATGGGCAAGACTGATCCCGAAGCGCCCCGCCACTCGCAACAGAGCATGGTGCTGGTACCTGCCGACACCAAGGGCATCACTGTGGTGCGCCCCCTGAATGTGTTTGGCTACGACGACGCCCCCCATGGCCATATGGAAATGCGCTTCGAGAACGTGCGTGTGCCCGCCAGCAACATCCTGTTGGGCGAAGGCCGCGGCTTCGAAATCGCACAAGGCCGCCTCGGCCCCGGTCGCATTCACCACTGCATGCGCCTCATCGGCCTGGCTGAGCGCGCACTAGAACTCATGTGTAGGCGTGCATCCAGCCGTATTGCGTTTGGCAAGCCCATCGCGGCTCAGACGGTGACACAGGAGCGTATCGCAGAAGCCCGCTGCAAAATCGATATGGCCCGCCTGCTCACGCTCAAGGCAGCCTGGATGATGGACATGGCAGGCAACAAGTTCGCCAAGAATGAGATCGCCATGATCAAGGTGGTCGCGCCCAGCATGGCCTGCGAGGTGATTGACTGGGCCATGCAAGTCCATGGTGGTGGTGGCATGTGCGACGACTTCCCATTGGCCTACAGCTACGCACAAGCTCGCACGCTCCGTTTTGCCGACGGTCCGGACGAAGTGCACCGCAACGCGATCGCCAAACTGGAATTAGGAAAGTACGCACTCGACCCCAAGCCGGTAGAGATGCCCATCACCCGCGGCTGCTAAACGAAAAAAGGGAGCGAGTGCCAAGACACTCGCTCCCTTTTTAATAGCTATTCACGCAACATCCACGGGGGTTAGATCCGGATTTGACTTAGATTTCCCCCTACCAAGGGGCATTGGGCAGCCCCGACCACAGCTCATTCAGGTCGGTAAAGCGCCATTTGGCAGGATCTTCGCGGCTGGCGATCTTGTCGTTTGCGGTGGGCTTGGACAAATCCACCAACTCAGGGACGATACGCATATTGGACTTGGTAGAGAAGAATACCTTCACACACGGCGTAGTTAGGGATTTTGCAGTCTGCTCCACCACAACGCCCAAGCGCCCCGAACTCAGGCGCACCAAAGAGCCGATCGGGTAAATGCCCAAACTTTTCACGAAGGCCTGGAATACTTTCCCGTCGAAATGCCCATTGGCCCACTCGGCCATCTTGCGCAGCGATTCCGCGGGGTCCCAGCCCGTTTTGTAAGGCCGGTTGGAGGTAATGGCATCGTACACATCACAAACTGCCCCCATCTTGGCGAACAGGCTGATCTCCTCTGCCTTCAGGCCTTCAGGGTAGCCAGAACCATCGGTTTTTTCATGGTGGTGCAGGCAGACATCGAGAACAACAGGATCAACATCCTTGCCCCCTTTGAGCAGGCGGTATCCTTCTTGCGGATGGGTCTTGATAATCGCAAACTCGGCGTCGGTCAGCTTACCCGGTTTGTTCAACACATCCATGGGCATGGCAGCCTTTCCCAAATCGTGCATCAGGCCTGCGAGTCCGGCCAAACGGCACTGCTCCTCATCGAGGCCCAATTGCTTGGCCAGCGCCACCATCATGGCGCACACCGCCACGGAATGCATATAGGTGTAATCGTCAGCCGTCTTGAGTCGGGCCAAACTGATCAACGCACCGGGATTGCGCGTGACCGAGTCGGTGATTTCCTCCACCATCTGCTTGGCGCCACCCGCGTCCACCGTGTTGCCCATTCGGGCTTCCTGGAACATGGACATCACCGCCTGCTTGGACTGGTAGCAAATCTTTGCCGCACGCTGCAATTCCACATCAATAGTGACTGGCGCAACTTCCCGCTGTGCCGACACCGCCTGGCGTAACTCTTCCTCAACTTGCTCTTCGGATTCAGACTCTGTCACTGCCGACTGGCCGTCGGCAACATCCAACCCCTTGCTGCTGTCAATCCAGACTTCCTTGATACTGCTGGCAAGAATGGTGGTGATGTCTTTCGGATCAGTGATCACAAAGCCCGTACGCCAGAACGGGTGCTCCATCCAGGAGCCACAAAACTCCTTGAGGTGCATGCCCACTGTCAGTTGCTGAACGCTGATTTTTTTGAGCATGGACTTGTTTTTGGAAACGCGCAACGACACGGACAATCCGAGAATCAGGCTACATGGTCTACGATGAATTCAGTATACGTGCCCGCGTGCCAAAACTCGCAAAAAAAATGGGCTCAGTGCAAATGGCGTGGTTTGCGTCCGCCGCCATGTCCGCTGCCAAAGCCGCCACCGGATCCACGCGGGGGTTTGCCAATCTCGAGCGAACTGACCAGAGCGTCAAAGCGTTGGGTAAACAGCTTGTCCACCTCCGCCACCACACCACCCAACTCCGAGCCATCAAAATGGCGCTCCATCAGGTTGATGACATCCTGCACCAAAAGATCGCGCTGGACCTGCATGATGGAAGCCGGGTTGGGACCAACGAACAAGACAAGAAAATCGTCTCTTGACGCCGCACCAGGCGAGGCCTCTTCCTCGTCGAACTCTGCGTCGTAGAAAGTGACTTCAATCGCGGCACCGGCCTCAGCCAATTCATTCAGGCTCATGCAAACCTCGTCCAAGGTCTGGCGAAAGTCGTCATCACCGGCGACCGTCCAGCACATCTGTAGTACGTGATCGTGCGCATCAAGTTGGATACCCGGCTCATCTTCATAGCTGCTTTTGGCACCATCCGTCAGCGACTTGGCTCCGGCATATTTCCACATCGGTTTCAACGCATCCTGCAATTGCGCAAAGGTCACGTCTGCGCGCAACATCACTTGGCCGTGGACATGGATTTCAAATGGGGCGTTGTAGTTCGACATAGCAGTGTGTGGTTGGTGCCCGAGACCGGAATCGAACCGGTACGCCCGTTATTCACGAAGCGGCGGATTTTAAGTCCGATGTGTCTACCTATTTCACCACTCGGGCACGTGGGTCTATTGTCAAACAAAAACGCCCCGCCAACCGAGGCCGACGAGGCGTTTGTAACCAGAAAAATCTGGAGGCGCGGTCCGGAGTCGAACCGGACTAACCGGATTTGCAATCCGGGGCATAACCGCTTTGCTACCGCGCCAATTTTCATTTAGCCCAAATCCGAGATCGGACCTGTGACTAATAAAAAAGGGAAGCAGCTGCTTCCCTTTTTCGGAATTGGAGCGGGAAAAGAGTCTCGAACTCTCGACCTCAACCTTGGCAAGGTTGCGCTCTACCAACTGAGCTATTCCCGCGTTTCAAGCCTCAAATTGTAGCGTATTTTTAAGCTACTTGGCAAATAGTTGAAAACTTTTTGCTCTTGCCACTTTCGAAATACGTACTGCTTCAGTGCTTGATCGAATCCGATAATTCTACCTCAGAAACAGGTGCAGAAACACCCGCTGCAGGCGCTGCATCCTCTTCGGGAAGAGGCACAGGCAAAGACTCCAGCGCCAGTTCCAACACCTGGTCAATCCAGCGAACCGGCACGATTTCGAGTCCGTTCTTCACATTCTCGGGAATGTCCTGCAAATCCTTGGCATTCTGTTCGGGAATCAATACCGTCTTGATGCCTCCGCGCAGTGCTGCCAGCAGTTTTTCCTTGAGACCACCAATTTCAGTGATCTCGCCACGCAAGGTGATTTCACCTGTCATGGCTACGTCACCACGCACGGGGATACCTGTCAGCGCGGAAACAAACGCCGTCGCCATCGCGGCCCCCGCACTGGGCCCATCCTTGGGTGTTGCACCATCTGGCACGTGAATGTGAATATCCTTCTTCTCGAACACCTCATCCTTGATGCCCAGGCGGCGTGAACGGCTGCGCACCACAGTGCGGGCTGCTTCGACCGACTCTTTCATCACATCGCCCAAAGATCCGGTACGCGTGATTACGCCTTTGCCAGGTGTCAACGCCGCTTCAATGGTCAGCAGATCTCCCCCAACTTCGGTCCATGCCAACCCAACGACTTGGCCAACCTGGTTCTGCTCTTCCGCACGACCATAGGTGTATTTGCGAACACCGAGAAAGTCGTTCAGGTTGTCAACGGTTACAACCACTTGGGGTTCCAGCTTCTTGAGCAACAAGCCCTTGACCACTTTGCGGCAAATCTTGGAGAGTTCACGCTCCAAAGAACGAACACCAGCTTCCCGTGTGTAATAACGCACGATGTCGCGTACTGCATCCTCCGACACTGCCAGCTCGGAAGCCTTCACGCCATTGTTCTTCATCTGCTTGGGCAACAGATAGGTGATGGCAATGTTCGTTTTTTCGTCCTCCGTGTAACCCGAGAGCCGAATCACTTCCATGCGGTCCAGCAACGCCGGAGGAATATTCATGGAGTTGCTGGTGGCCACGAACATCACATCGCTGAGGTCGTAGTCAACCTCTACATAGTGGTCGCCAAATTTGTTGTTTTGCTCGGGATCCAATACCTCCAACAAAGCGCTGCTGGGATCGCCGCGGAAGTCCGTGCCCAGTTTGTCGATCTCATCTAGCAAGAACAGTGGGTTGCGCGTACCAACCTTGGACAGGCTTTGCAGAACCTTGCCTGGCATGGCACCGATATAGGTACGGCGGTGGCCGCGAATTTCCGCCTCGTCGCGCATACCACCCAATGCCATACGCACGTACTTGCGCCCCGTTGCCTTGGCAATGGATTGCCCCAGCGAAGTCTTGCCAACACCAGGAGGGCCGACCAGGCACAGGATGGGCGCCTTTACCTTGTCCACGCGCTGTTGCACTGCGAGGTATTCCAGGATACGGTCCTTTACCTTGTCCAGACCATAGTGGTCTTCATTCAGCACATTCTCAGCATTCAACAAGTTGTGCTTGATCTTGGTCTTGGTAGTCCAGGGCAAGCCGGTCAGCACTTCAATGTAGTTGCGTACCACTGTGGCTTCGGCTGACATGGGCGACATCAGCTTGAGCTTCTTGAGTTCGGCTTCGGCCTTCTTCAAGGCCTCCTTGGGCATCTTGGCGGATTTGATCTTCTTCTCGATCTCCTCGATATCCGCGCCGTCCTCGCCCTCGCCCAGCTCCTTCTGAATAGCCTTCACTTGTTCATTCAGATAGAAGTCGCGCTGGTTCTTCTCCATCTGGCGTTTGACGCGGCCACGAATTTTTTTGTCGACATTGAGGATGTCAACTTCGCGCTCAATTTGTTCGAACAGATTTTCCAGACGGTCCTTCACCAACGGCAAGCTCAGCACAGTTTGCTTGCTATCCAGCTTCAGGGGCAGATGGGCAGCAATGGTGTCGGCCAAACGACCGGCATCGTCAATACTGGAAATCGAGGTCAGAATCTCTGGCGGAATCTTCTTGTTGAGTTTGACGTACTGGTCGAATTGCTGCATCACGGCTCGACGCAGCGCTTCCACTTCGCTGGCTGCTTTGCGCGCCACATCACTGTTGTCATCCACAACCTCAATGGGCGTAACGTTTGCAGTGAAGTGCTGCTCGCCTTCCACAATTTCATTGACAGTAGCGCGCTGATGCCCCTCCACCAAGACCTTCACGGTGCCATCAGGCAACTTCAGCATCTGCAAAATGGTGGAGACACAGCCCACATCAAACATGTCCGACACGACGGGGTCGTCTTTGGCCGCAGCCTTCTGCGCCACCAACATGATGCGGCGATCTGACTCCATGGCAGCTTCCAGCGCCTTGATGCTCTTGGGACGCCCGACAAACAGGGGGATCACCATGTGGGGGAAAACGACCACGTCACGCAAAGGCAACAATGGCAAATCAATGGGGGTAGCAGGCAGTGGTGTGTGGCCAGACATGGGGAACCTTTTCGTTACCTGTTGAATATGGACCGAGTTGCCTGAAATTCAAGCGCAGTGCCATTATGGGTGGCAACTTGGCCTGCAATTTCAGGTGTACTCGCCCAAAAGCCCTGTTAATTGAACCCTTGGGCGGAAATGCTCTACGCCTTCTTGGCCGACTCGCGGTAGACCAGCAAGGGCGGCTGGTTTTCTTCGATGGTGGATTCATCGACCACCACTTTTTCCACATTGCCCGCATTGGGCAACTCGTACATGGTGTCAATCAGCGATTGCTCGAGAATGGAACGCAGTCCACGGGCACCGGTCTTGCGCGCCAAGGCACGCTTGGCAATCGCCTTGAGGCCAGCGGGGCGAATTTCTAACTCCGCACCCTCCATGGCCAACAACTTGGCATATTGCTTGACCAATGCGTTCTTGGGCTCCGTCAGAATCTGCACCAATGCGTCTTCTGTCAGCTCCGCCAAGGTGGCCACCACAGGCATACGCCCGACCAGTTCTGGAATCAAACCGAACTTGATCAAATCCTCCGGCTCCACTTCCTTAAACACCTCAGTCAAGGCGCGCTGTTGCTTGCTCTTGACCGCTGCACCAAAGCCGATGCCCGAAGACTCAGTACGGCGCTCAATGACCTTCTCAAGACCTGCGAACGCGCCACCACAAATGAACAAAATATTCGTGGTGTCGATCTGCACAAAGTCTTGGTTGGGATGCTTGCGCCCACCCTGGGGGGGCACGCTGGCCATGGTGCCCTCGATGAGTTTGAGCAAGGCCTGCTGCACGCCCTCACCGGACACGTCACGGGTGATGGAGGGGTTGTCGGACTTGCGCGAGATCTTGTCGATCTCGTCAATATAGACAATGCCGCGTTGCGCGCGCTCCACATCGTAGTTGCAGCTTTGCAGCAGCTTCAAAACGATGTTCTCCACGTCCTCGCCCACGTAACCGGCTTCCGTCAAAGTCGTGGCGTCAGCCATCACAAACGGGACGTCCAGCATGCGAGCCAGAGTCTGTGCCAGCAGCGTCTTGCCAGAACCCGTCGGACCAATCAGCAAGATATTGCTCTTGGCCAGTTCGACATCGTCCTTCTTGGCTTTTTCCTTGTGCTTCAGGCGTTTGTAGTGGTTGTACACCGCCACCGCCAACGTGCGCTTCGCGGGCTCTTGCCCAATGACGTAATTGTCCAGGTTGGCTTTGATGTCAGCAGGCGTGGGCAACTCGCTGCGTGCGTCTTTGCTCTCGGTGGTTGCTGGCAACTCATCGCGGATGATTTCGTTGCAGAGTTCGATGCACTCATCGCACACAAACACCGACGGGCCAGCAATCAGCTTTTTAACCTCGTGCTGGCTCTTGCCGCAGAAAGAGCAGTACAAGGTTTTTTCGCCGGTTGCGCCTTTTTTCTCGGCCATGTGAAGTCTGCCTTTTCGCTAAGTTGAGCAATGATAACCAAATAAAAACGGTGCCTTTCCAGCAGAAAGACACCGTTGGGGGCCTGAAGCCGCTCGATCAGGGACGCTTGGCGATCACCTGGTCCACCAAGCCATATTCCTTGGCTTCGTCCGCAGACAGGTAGTAATCACGTTCGGTGTCACGCTCGATCTTTTCCAAGGGCTGGCCTGTACGTTCAGCCAAGATTTTGTTCAGCTGCTCACGCGTCTTGAGGATTTCGCGTGCGTGGATCTCGATCTCAGTGGCTTGGCCCTGGGTGCCGCCCAAGGGCTGGTGGATCATGACCTTGGAGTTGGGCAGCGAAAAACGCTTGCCCTTGGCGCCCGCAGCCAGCAGGAAAGCCCCCATGCTGGCGGCCATGCCGGTGCATAGCGTTGACACATCGGGCTTGATGAAGTTCATGGTGTCATAAATCGCCATGCCAGCACTCACAGAACCACCCGGGGAGTTGATGTAGAACGAAATGTCCTTGTCAGGGTTTTCGCTTTCCAAAAAGAGAAGCTGGGCCACCACCAAGTTGGCGGTCTGGTCATTCACCGGACCGACCAAAAAAATCACGCGCTCTTTGAGCAAACGTGAATAGATGTCGTAGGAGCGCTCACCGCGACCCGACTGCTCGATGACCATGGGGACCATGCCCAAAGCCTGCGTATCCATTGCGCCGGACATTCCATACTTCACGTTCATATGCTCTCCAAATTGAATGGTCTAACTGTACCGAAAAAACCGGCTCCTCCATGCAAATGGGGCTTGACCGCCAGACTGCAAGTCCCGCGCAAGCCCCATTTGCGGTTCAGCGTGCCGGGCACGCCAATGCCACGGCCAATCAGTTCTGGGCCATCAATTCATCAAAGGACACCGCCTTGGCAGTGACCTTGGCTTTGGCCAATACGAACTCGGTTACGTTGTTTTCAATCACGATGGCTTCGACTTCAGCCATTCGGCGGTTGTCGCCAAAGTACCAACGCACCACATCAGCAGGCTTCTCGTAGCTGGCCGCGAGCTCATCCACGTGGGCCTTGATCTGCTCAGGCTTGGCGGCCAAGTCGTTCACGCGCACCAGTTCAGCCACCACCAGCCCCAAGCGCACACGGCGTTCGGCTTGGGGACGGAAGATGTCGTCTGGAATCGGCGCCTTGTCAGCATCCTTGATGCCGCGTTGCTTCAGGTCTGCACGGGCGCTCTCAACCATGCGATCGAGTTCGGCTTGCACGCTGGACTTGGGTAAATCGAGTTCAGCCTTGGCAACCAGGGCATCCATGGCAGCTTGCTTGTTTTTGGCCAGCAGACGGAACTTAACTTCACGTTCCAGGTTCTTGCGAATGTCGGCGCGCAACGCTTCCACGGTGCCTTCGGCAATACCCAGTGACTTAGCCAGCTCGCCGTCCACGGCGGGCAGGTTGGCAGCTTCGAGCTTCTTCAAGGTCACTAGGAAGTCAGCGGTCTTGCCGGCTACGTCCTTGCCGTGGTAATCGGCAGGGAATGCCAGCGGGAAAGTCTTGCTTTCGCCAGCTTTCATGCCACGGGTGGCGTCTTCAAACTCCTTCAGCATCTGGCCATCACCCAAGATGAACTGGAAGTCATCGGCCTTGCCGCCAGCGAAGGGCTCGCCATCGATCTTGCCTTCGAAGTCTACAGTCACGCGGTCAGTGTCTTGCGCCGCAGTGCCCTGCGCACGCTGGGCAAAGGTGCGACGCTGCTTACGCAAGATTTCGATAGTCTTGTCGATGGCTTCGTCGGTCACGTCAGCAGACAGCTTTTCGACTTCGGCGGTCGCCAAGTCACCAATTTTAACTTCGGGGAACACTTCAAACACAGCGTCGAAAGCCACTTGGCCTTCTGCCGCAGTTTCGCTCTCGGTGATCTTGGGCTGACCAGCCACGCGCAGCTTGGCTTCATTGGCAGCAGTAGCAAAAGCCTCGCCCACTTTGTCGTTCATCACTTCGTAGTGCACAGAGTAACCATAGCGCTGTGTCACCACGTTCATGGGCACTTTGCCAGGACGGAAACCATCCATCTTCACCGTGCGGGCAAGCTTGCGCAGACGGCTGTCTACTTCAGACTGGATCACACCCACAGGCAGTGTCAGGGTGATCTTGCGCTCCAGTTTTTCCAGAGTTTCTACAGTAACGGCCATGGTTAGCTCCTAATGTTGGTGTTGGCAGGACTTTCACCTGCGGCACCGATCAACGGTGCCTGTTTAAGGTTGGTGCGCGGGGGGGGACTCGAACCCCCACAGTGTTGCCACCGTCAGGACCTAAACCTGGTGCGTCTACCAATTTCGCCACCCGCGCAAAAAACAGAAAAGGGAGGCCAAGTGCGCTTGCGAGGAGTTCTTGCAAGGCCCAGACCACCCATTTGAAATCGGTCAGCCCGCTATTTTAACCTGCGGAAAGACCGACTCTCCTCAAGTCCCCGCAGATGGCTCTTTCTTGACCCGGAACCAGGCGGCGTACATGGCCGGCAAAGCCAGCAAAGTCAGCACGGTTGCCACGATCAGACCGCCCATGATGGCCACGGCCATAGGCCCCCAGAACACCGAACGAGACAGCGGAATCATGGCCAGCACCGCAGCCGCGGCGGTCAGCACGATGGGGCGCAAGCGCCGCACGGCGGACTCCACAATCGCGTCCCAGGCCGGGATGCCGTTGGCGCGGTCCTGCTCAATCTGGTCGATCAGGATCACCGAGTTGCGCTGGATCATGCCCATGAGGGCGATCACCCCCAGCAGCGCCACAAAGCCAAAGGGACGGCCCAACAGGATCAGCGCGCCCGCCACACCGGCAATACCCAAGGGCCCGGTGATAAACACCAGCAGTGCGCGGCTGAAGCTTTGCAGCTGCAGCATCAGCAGCGTGAAGGTCAGGAACAGCATGATGGGCACACCGGCCACAATAGACGCCGATCCCTTGGAGCTCTCCTCCACCGCGCCAGCCACCTCAATCCGGTAGCCATGCAGGTTGGCTTGTTGCCAATTGGCTTCCAGCGTTTTGAGCTGGGGCAGCAGTTCGGCCGTCACAGTGGCGCCCTGCAGGCCTTCCACGATGTCACCCTGCACGGTGATGGCATAGTCGCGGTTCTCGCGCCACATCACACCGGGCTCCCAAGTGAACACCGGCTTGGCGATCTGCGTCAGCGGGATCGACTTGCCACTGGCCGTTGGCAGGTAGGCGTTGGCAATGTCAGTAATCGCGTTGCGCTCGTCCAGCGGCTGGCGCAGCACGATGTCAATGAGCTTGTCACCTTCGCGGTACTGGCCCACGGTCGTACCGGCCAGCACCGTCTTGGAGGCTTGGGCGATTGACTGGCTGGTCACACCCAGAGCGCGGGCCTTGGCCTGGTCCACTTCCAGACGCAGCACTTTGACCGACTCATTCCAGTTGTCATTCACACCACGCGTGTTGGGGCTGGCGCGCATCACGGCTTTGACCTCGTCCGCCCGATCACGCAAGGCAATCGGATCGGGGCCGACCACGCGGAACTGCACAGGGTAGGGCACCGGCGGGCCGTTGGGCAGCAGCTTGACGCGCCCACGCACCTCGGGGAATTCGCTGGCCAGCAGCGCCGGCAATTTCACCCGCAGGCTTTCGCGCACCTTCAAATCCTTGGGGATGATGATGAACTGCGACACGTTGGTCTGCGGGAACACTTGGTCCAGCGGCAGGTAGAAGCGCGGCACACCCGAACCAATCCAGGTGCTCACGGTGCTCACGCCCTCCTCCGCCATCAGGCGTTTTTCGACGCGCTGGGTGACTTCCTGGTTGGCCGCGAAAGACGTACCTTCCGGGAACCAGATGTCCACCAGTACTTCGGGGCGGCTGGAATCGGGGAAGAACTGCTGCTGCACCTTGCCCATACCGACAATGCCCAGCGCGAACACCAAAATGGTGGCGCCAATGGTTAGCCAGCGGTGCTGCACGCACCAGCTCACCGTCTTGCGGAAGATGTTGTAGAACGGCGTGTCGAAGTGCTCGGCATGCACACTTTCCTCACCCGCAACGTGCTTGTGCTCCTTGAGCAACAGAGTCCCCAGGTAGGGAACGAAGTACACAGACACAAACCAGCTCAGGATCAGCGCCAGCACCGTCACCGCAAAAATCGCAAAGGTGTACTCGCCTGTAGTGGACTTGGCCAGACCGATGGGCAAAAAGCCTACGGCGGTGATCAGCGTACCTGTCAACATGGGCATGGCGGTCACTTCATACGCGAAGGTGGCCGCACGCACCTTGTCGTAGCCCTCCTCCATCTTGCGCACCATCATTTCCACGGCAATGATGGCATCGTCCACCAGCAAACCCAGCGCAATGATCAGCGATCCCAGCGAAATCTTGTGGAGGCCAATGCCCCAGTAGTACATGCCCAAAAAGGTCACCGCCAGCACCAGCGGGATGGTGATGCCCACCACCAAGCCGGGGCGTATGTCCAGAATCCAGCGCTTCCACAGCGGATTCTTGCCAGGGCGCTTGTGCAAGCCCAACGAGATAAAACTCACCGCCAGCACAATCACCACCGCCTCAATCAGCACTTTCACAAATTCATTGACCGAAGATGTGACCGATTTCGGTTGGTCCTGCAGTTGCACCAGCTTGATGCCAGCGGGCAGATCCCGCTCGATACCGACAAACGCTTTCTCCAGGGACTTGCCCAGCGCAATGATGTCGCCACCCTTGGTCATGGACACCCCCAGCGCGATCACTTCCTTGCCTTGGTGGTGCACCTTCACCGACGGTGGGTCCACATAGCCCTTGGCAATGGTGGCAATGTCTTTGAGCTGCAACTGGTTGCCAGAGGCGCCGCGGATCGGCATGGCCTGCAGCTCCTCGACGCGGTTGAACTGGCCGCCCACGCGCACCTGCACCACGTCCAGCGGCGTTTGCACCGCTCCGGCAGATTCCACCGCATTCTGCTGGCCCAGCTGCGCCAGCACCTGGTTCAGATCCAACCCCAACTGGGCCAAGCGCTTCTGCGAGATTTCGATGTACAGCTTCTCGTCCTGCGCACCAAACAGCTCCACCTTGGCCACATCGGGCACCCGCAGCAGGCGTTGGCGCACGTCGTCTGCAAAGGATTTGAGTTCAGCGTAGTTGAAGCCGTCGGCCTCCAGTGCGTAGATCACGCCGTACACATCACCGAAGTCATCGTTGAAGAAGGGGCCCACCACACCGCCGGGCAAAGTGCCGCGGATATCGCCCACCTTCTTGCGCACGCTGTACCACACGTTGGGCACATCCGACGGTTTGCTGGAATCCTTGATCTGGAAAATGATTTGCGATTCACCAGGTTTGGAGTAGCTGCGGATCTTGTCGGCGTACGGCACTTCCTGCAGCGTGCGCTCAATCTTGTCGGTCACCTGCTCGGCCACCTGCTGCGCCGTAGCGCCGGGCCAATAGGTGCGCACCACCATGGCGCGGAAGGTAAACGGCGGGTCTTCGTCCTGCCCGAGCTGGAAGTAAGACGCCACCCCCAGCAACAGCAGCACGATCATCAGGTAGCGCGTGAGCGCCGCGTGGTCCAGCGCCCACTTGGAGAGGTTAAAGCCTGGTTTCGGTTCGTCGAGGTTCATGCGCGCCTCACTTCGCAGCAGATTCGCTGGCGGCCTTGGCGGCAGCGGGCGCTACAGTTTCAGGAGCTGCTCGCGCAGCATCCGCGCCGGCTACAGCCAACTTTTCCTTGTAAATGGAGACTTTCTGGCCGGGCGACAGCACATGCACACCCGCCGTCACCACCTGCATGCCCGGCTGCAAACCATCGGCCACCACGGCCTCGTTGCCATCGGCCGTGGCCACGGTGATGGGCTGCAGCTTCACAGTCATGCTGGCACTGTCCAGCACCCACACGGCGGTGGACTTGCCACTCTGCACCAGTGCACTGGTGGGCAGCTTGATGACCTGCACACCGCTGCGGTCAAACGCCTGCGGCACCACGGACACCGTGGTACCGAGTGCCAAAGCGTCTTTGGCATCCAGCCCCACCTTCACCACAAAGGTGCGGGTCACCGGGTCGGCACTGGCAGCCACTTCGCGCACCACGCCCTTCACGGTGGTCTTGCTGGCCCAAACCTTCACATCCACCGCGGAACCTGCCTTGATCATGGCCACCTTGTCCTCGGGCACCGAGAACACCACGTCGCGCGGGCCATCCTGGGCAATCTGCACCACGGGGGCCCCTGCACTCACCACCTGGCCAGGTTCGGCGTTGATGGCCGTCACCACGCCCGCCATGTCGGCCACCAGCGTCGTGTAAGACGCCTGGTTGCCCTGGCTGTTGAGCTGGGCCTGGGCCTGGTCGAGCTGGGCCTGGGCGGCTTTGAGCGTGGCCTCGCGGCGCTCCAGCTCAGCACCGCTGATGAAGTTCTGGTCACGCAGCTCCTTGAAACGCTTGAAATCTGCGGCCGCGAGATCTCGGTTGGTGGCGGCAGCGGCAACCTGGGCACGCGCGGCTTCCGTCGCCAGCTTGTAATCCTGCGGGTCCAACTGCGCCAGCACCTGGCCGGCCTTCACGGTTTGGCCCAGTTCCACCGGGCGGCGCACCAGCTTGCCAGCCACACGGAAGCCCAGACGCGACTCAATGCGCGGCCGCACCTCGCCCGAAAACTCCGCCCCCGACTGGATGCTGGCCATACCCACCGTGCTGATCTTGACCGCACGCACCGGCTCCTCAGACGGGGCAGGCTTGGAGCAGGCGGTGACGAACAACGCGGTGGCTAGCACGGCGCCTGCGGTGGTGAAAGTTCTGGTGCGCATGGTGGTGGGAGGCAAATAAAGAAAAACACACGGTGCCGGACAACCTGACCAGCACCACTAATGACCGAATGGTTAGTAATTTAGGGTAAGCCCTGATATTTGTCAAGGCACGGCAGCGCGAATGGGCCCAAAGGCACAATGGCGCCCATGCCCAGCCCCCAGCCTGCCACTACGGCCGCCGCCCCCATCACGCATTACGAGAACTTCCCGGTCGCCTCCTGGCTCTGCCCGCCGCAGTTGCGCACACCGATTGCTGCCCTCTACCACTTTGCCCGCACCGCGGACGACATTGCCGACGAGGGTGACGCCAGCCCGGCCCAGCGCCTGGCCAGCCTGCTGGCCTACCGCCAGGCCCTGCAACAGGCGGCCGAGGGTGGCACCGCCTTTGCCGACTGGCCCCAGGTATTTGGCCCGCTACAGGCTGCGATTGCTGCGCACCAGCTGCCGGTGCAGTTGCTGCACGACCTGTTGGACGCTTTTGTCCAAGACATTGAAAAAACCCGCGATGGCACCGGCTACGCCAACGACGCCGAACTGCTGGACTACTGCCGCCGGTCAGCCAACCCGGTGGGCCGCCTGCTGCTGCACCTGTACGGCGTGCACGATGCCCACGCCCTGGTGGAGAGTGACGCCATCTGCAGCGCGCTGCAGCTCATCAACTTTTGGCAAGACCTGAGCGTGGACATCCCGCGCGGGCGCTACTACCTCACAGAGGCAGCCCGCACACAGTTTGGTGTGTCACAGGCCGATGTACTGGCCCAGCGCCAGACCGAAAATGCTACAAAACTAATTGCTGCTTGCGCAGATTCTGCAAGGGCTAGCATGCTAAAAGGCGCCAATTTGGTACACCGCCTGCCGGGTCGGGCGGGCTGGGAGTTGCGCCTGGTGGTGCAAGGTGGGCTGCGCATTCTGGACAAGATCGCCGCGCTGGACTACGCCACACTCACGCAGCGCCCGGTGCTGCGGGCCTGGGACTTTCCCCTTCTGCTCTGGCGCGCCGCGCGCATGTAAGCCTGCGACCACAATGCGCCTGCGCGCTCCAGCGCAGGACCGCGGGATGTAACAATCCCCGCCATGACTCCAGAGCAATACGTCCAGGACAAAGCCGCCGCCAGCGGCAGTAGCTTCTACTACGCCTTTCTGTTCCTGCCCGCGCCCCGGCGCGCGGCCATCACCGCTTTTTATGCCTTCTGCCGCGAGGTGGACGACGTGGTGGACGACATGGTGGATCAAGGCGTGGCGGCCACCAAATTGGCCTGGTGGCAGAGCGAGGTCAGCAAAGCCTTTGCCGGCCAGCCCAGCCACCCGGTGATGAAGGCCCTGATGCCGCACACCACCACTTACGGCATCGAGGCGCGCCACCTGCTGGGCGTCATCGAAGGCTGCCAGATGGATCTGGAGCAGACCCGCTACCTGGACTACCCCAACCTTCAGCGCTATTGCCACCTGGTTGCTGGCGTGGTGGGCGAGGTGGCGGCGCGCATCTTCGGCCAGACCGACCCGCAGACCACCGCCTACGCCCACAAGCTGGGCCAGGCCTTGCAGTTGACCAATATCATCCGCGACGTGGGCGAAGACGCCATGCGCGGGCGCATCTACCTGCCGGTCAACGAGCTGCAGCAGTTCGATGTGAAGGCGCACGAGATCTTGAAGCGCACGTATTCGGACCGCTTCACCGCGCTGATGAAGTTCCAGGCGCAGCGCGCCCAAGGCCTGTACGACGAAGCCCTGGCACTCTTGCCCGCCGCTGACCGCCGCACGCAAAAGCCCGGCCTCATGATGGCCAGCATCTACCGCGCGCTGCTGCGCGAGATCGAGACCGACAACTTCCAGGTGCTTCACCAGCGCATTGCGCTCACTCCGCTGCGCAAGCTCTGGCTGGCTTGGAAAGTCCAGGCGCTTGGCCGCCTATGAACATGCCCCCCACGGTCGCCCACTGCGTGTGGCTCCCTGCCCCCCAAGGGGGCCGCGTTTTGCCTTGGGACGGCCCGGCGGCAAAACCTGCCTCAACTCGTACATGAAAGTTGCAATCGTTGGCGCCGGCTGGGCTGGCATGGCGGCGGCCGTGACCGCTACTCAAGCCGGCCACCACGCTACCGTTTTTGAAGCAGCCCGCGCAGTCGGGGGGCGGGCCAGGGCCCTTAATGGCACCTTGCCGGACGGCACGCCGGTGGTGCTGGACAACGGCCAGCACATCCTGATTGGCGCTTACTCCGAGACCCTGAAGCTCATGCGCACCGTGGGCGTGGACCCAGAGTCCGTGCTCTTGCGCCTGCCACTCACCCTGCTCTTCCCTGACGGCGACGGCCTGGCCCTGCCCGACTGGCCCAGCCCGCTGGATGCGCTGGCCGGCATTGCCACGGCCAAGGGTTGGACCTGGGGTGACAAATGGAGCTTGCTGCGCGCCGCCACGGGCTGGCAACTGGGCGGCTTTGCCTGCGCGCCGCAGACCAGCGTGGCCGATCTATGCCGTACCCTCACGCCCACCGTGTTGGCCACCATGATCGACCCGCTGTGCGTGTCCGCCCTCAACACGCCAGCCGATCGCGCCAGCGGCCAGGTCTTCCTCACCGTGCTGCGCGACTCGCTGTTTGGAGGGCGCGGCAGTTCCAACCTGCTGCTGCCGCGGGCCGACTTGGGCGCCTTGTTCCCCCAGGCGGCGGCCACCTGGCTGCAGGCGCAGGGCGGCATGGTGCACCTGGGTACGCGCGTGGACGCCATCACGCCGCAAGGCGCAGGCTGGCTGGTCAACGGCCAGCCGTTTGACGCTATTTTCTGGGCCACCTCATCCTCCAATGCGGCCTCAGCCCTCATGGAATCTGCGCAAGCAGCTCCTGAAACCATAGCAACTCCAATGCAGGCATGGGCTACCACGGCGCACGCGCTGCAGTTTGAAGCGATTGCCACCGTCTACGCCCACGCCGCTGGCGCGCGCCTGAGCCAGCCCATGCTGGCGCTGCGTAGCGATGCGGCGAACCCGGCGCAGTTTGTGTTCGACCGCGGCCAGCTCGGTGGCCCGTTGGGCCTGCTGGCCTTTGTGGTCAGCGCCAGCGAGGGTGATCGCGACACCCTGCAGGCCCGGGTACTGGCCCAAGCGCAGGCGCAACTGGGCCTGGCGCTCACACCGCTGCAAACCGTGGTGGAAAAACGCGCCACCTTCGCCTGCACGCCCGGCCTGGTGCGCCCCGGCACGGCCATCGCCCCCGGCCTGTGGGCCTGCGGCGACTACGTAGTCGGCCCCTACCCTGCCACGCTGGAGGGTGCGGTGCGCAGCGGGGTGGCAGTCGCGCAGGCGCTGTCTTCCTAGCCAAGGGCCCACTATGATTTGGGCCACACACACCACAACACGCCACGGAGACGACACGTGAAACTGATTCTCAAACTAGTGGGCGGCCTGCTGGGCCTGCTCGTGCTGGGGCTGGTCGCCCTGGGCGGCTGGTACCTGTACCACAAGCAACCCGTGCGCAGTGGGACGCTGGAAATGTCCAAACTCAGTGCTCCGGTGAGTGTGCAGTTTGATGAACGCGGCGTGCCCCACATCACCGCCGAGAACCAGTTGGATATGTACCGTGCCCTGGGTTATGTGCATGCCCAGCACCGCCTGTTCCAGATGGAAATGGTGCGCCGCCTTGCCAAGGGGGAGCTGGCCGAAATATTGGGCCCCAAACTGGTGGAGGTGGACACCCTGTTCCGCACCCTGGGCATCCGCGCCCATGCCAAGGCCACCGCCGCCAAGCTGGACATGACGACCCCGGCCAACCAGGCCCTTCTGGCCTACCTGGACGGCATCAACCAGTACCAGGACCACAACCGCTCACCCATCGAGTTCGACATCCTGGGCATCCCGCACCAGCCCTTCACACCCGAGGACACCTTGGCCGTGTCGGGCTACCTGGCCTACAGCTTTGCCGCCGCCTTGCGCACCGAGCCGGCCATGACCTTTATCCGCGACAAGCTAGGCCCCGATTACCTGCGCGCCTTTGACATCGACTGGCATCCCGAAGGCGTGATCACTCCGCTGGCACAACTCAGCACCCGCGACTGGAACAGCCTGAACCGCATCGCCGCCATCAGCCAGGACGCCATGGACTTGGCCGGTGTGCCTCTGTTTGAAGGCAGCAACGCCTGGGCCATCTCGGGCAAACGCACGGCCAGTGGCAAGCCGCTGCTGGCGGGTGACCCGCACATCGGGTTTTCCACGCCCAGCGTCTGGTACGAGGCCCACCTGAGCGCGCCCGACTTTGAGCTCTACGGCCACTTTCAGGCCCTGAGCCCGTTTTCGCTGCTGGGCCACAACATGGACTTTGGCTGGAGCCTGACCATGTTCCAGAACGACGACATGGACCTGGTAGCCGAGAAAGTGAACCCTGCCAACCCGCAGCAGGTCTGGCACCAGGGCCAATGGGTCAACCTCAGCACACGCTCGGAGACCATCACCGTCAAAGGCGCCGCACCGGTGCAGCTGGTCCTGCGCCGCTCACCGCACGGCCCCATCATCAACGACGCCTTCAAGGACAGCCTGGGCGACACGCCGATTGCCATGTGGTGGACCTTTCTGGAAACCGAAAACCCTGCCCTGCAAGCCTTCTACGAGCTCAACCGCGCCGACACACGTGACAAAGCGCGCGAGGCCGCCAGCAAAATCCACGCGCCTGGCCTCAATATCGTATGGGCCGACGCCACGGGTGACATCGGCTGGTGGGCCGCAGCCAAGCTGCCACAGCGCCCCGAGGGCGTGAACCCCACCTTCATCCTGGACGCCGCCAAAGGCGAGGCTGAAAAGCCTGGCTTCTACGCCTTCATGTTCAACCCGCAGGAAGAAAACCCGACGCGCGGCTACATCATGTCGGCCAACCACCAGCCACAGCCGAAGAGTGGTGTGCCTGTGCCCGGCTACTACAACTTGCCAGACCGCGCGCGCCGCCTGGACGCCGTGCTCTCCAACCCCAAAACCCTGTGGGACAGCAAAGCTGCGCAAACCCTGCAGCTGGACACCAGCAATGGCTATGGCCGCCGCGTGTTGCAAAACCTGCTGCCCGTGATGCAGGCCGTGGTGACCGATCCCAACGACAAAGCCTTCATGGAGCCACTGGAGAAGTGGGACGGCAACTACAGCACCGACAGCATCGCTGCCACCCTGTTCAGCCAGATGCTGTACGAGTTGGCCAAAGCCGCCATTGAAGACGAGCTGGGCGACGTGCAATTCAAAAACTTGCTCAACACCCGCGCGCTGGACGCAGCCCTGCCCCTGCTGGTGGCCGATCCCAAATCGCCCTGGTGGGACAACGTCAATACCAAGGCCCCAGAGAGCCATTTCGAGACCGTGCGCATCGCCTGGTCCAACACGCTCAAGCACCTGCAGGGCCTGTATGGCACCAGCCTGCTGGACTGGCGCTGGGGTGCTGCACACACCGTCACCCATGTGCATCCGCTGGGCCGTCAGAAGCCGCTGCACCTGCTGTTTAACGTGGGGCCCTTCCCGGCACCGGGCGGGCGCGAAACGCCCAACAACCTGTCCAACCCCGTGGGCCCAGCGCCCTGGGCCGTGAGCTACGGGCCCTCCACACGCCGGGTGATTGACTTTGCCGACGCCAGCCTTGCCGTGGGCATCAACCCGGTAGGCCAAAGCGGTGTGCTGTTTGACACACACTATGCCGACCAGGCCGAGCGCTACATGGCTGGGGGCTACGTGCCCCAGCACCTGAGCGAAGACGATGTGCAGGCCCACACCAAGAGCCGCCTACGCTTCAAACCGGCGCCCTGAGCGCCAACCCTGACCCGGGCTTAGGGTGCGCTGAGCAAGTCGCGCAGCTCGGTCAGGCTGGCCACCGTGGCATGCGGGTGCTGCGCGTGGCTCCACAGGTGCTCGGCGCGGTTCACCCACACCGCCTGCATGCCCACGCCCAACGCGCCCAACACGTCCAACGCCGCATCGTCGCCCACGTGCAAGATGTGCTGCGGTGCCACCTGCAAGGCATGCGCGGCCTCCAAAAATATCTTGGGGTCCGGTTTGCCCACGCCCGCATCACGCGCACTTATCGCTCCCGCAAAGTAGGCGCCCAGCCCCACCTTGTTGACATCGGCATTGCCGTTGGACACCGCATACAGCGGCCAACGCTGCGCCATCCAGTCCAGCGTTTCCAGCGCGTCGTCAAACAGCTCCACGCGCATGCGTTCGGCAAAAAACACGTCAAAGGCCGGATCGGCCAGGTCGGAGTCATCGCCCGCCCGCTCCAGCGCCAGGCGGATGGACTCGCGCCGCAGCACACTCAGGTCGTGCGCCTGGGCGGCCCATTGGCGCTCGGTGTCTTCGCGCAGCGTGCGGCGTGCGTGTGGGTCGGCATACAGCGTGGCGGTGGCCGGTGCGTAGTGCTGCAACCAGACATGCAACACCTGCTCGGCCCGCTCGATACACGGCCAGATCGGCCACAAAGTGTCGTCCAGGTCCAGGGTTATGGCCTTGATGGTGGAGAGTTGCAGCATAGGTGCGGGAGAATACCGCATGCTCTTCCAATCCCCTTTCCAGCCCGAGCCTCCTTTCACCCACGGCAAGGTGCCGCGCACCGCCGTGCTGCTGTGCAACCTGGGCACGCCCGACGAACCCACCGCCCCCGCCGTGCGCCGCTATTTGGCCGAATTCTTGGGCGACCCGCGCGTGGTGGAGATTCCGCGCCTGCTGTGGCTGCTGATCCTGCACGGCATCATCCTGCGGGTGCGCCCCGCCAAGTCGGCCGCCAAATACGCCAGCATCTGGACCCAAGAAGGCTCCCCGCTCAAGGTCTGGACCGAAAAGCAAGCCAAGCTGCTGCAAGGCTGGCTGGGCCAGCGCAACCACCAGGTCAAAGTGCGCTGGGCCATGCGCTATGGCAGCACGTCGATTGCCTCGCAGCTGGACGCCATGAAGGCCGAAGGCGTAACCCGTGTGCTCATCGTTCCGGCCTACCCGCAGTACAGCGGCACCACCACGGCCAGCGTGTGCGATGCGGTCTACACCTGGGCCGCCAAGACGCGCGCCATCCCCGAGCTGCGCTTCATCAACCGCTACCACGATGACGCGGGCTACATCAGCGCACTGGCCGCCAGCGTGCAGCGCTACTGGAAGGCCCACGGCCGCCCTGACAAACTGGTGATGAGCTTCCACGGCGTGCCCGAGCGCACGCTGCACCTGGGCGATATGTACCACTGCGAATGCTTCAAGACCGCGCGCCTGCTGGCCGAGGCCTTGAACCTGCCCAAAGACCAGTACCAGGTCACCTTCCAGTCCCGCTTGGGCCGCGCCAAGTGGCTGGAGCCCTACACCGAACCCAGCCTCATCGCCCTGGGCAAGGTGGGTGTGAAGCGCGTGGACGTGATCTGCCCCGGCTTCACCAGCGACTGCCTCGAGACGCTGGAAGAAATCAACATGGAAGGCCGCGAGGCGTTTCTGCACGCAGGCGGCAAAGAGTTCCACTACATCCCCTGCCTCAACGACGACCCGGAGTGGATCACGGCGCTCTGCAACCTGACGCAGAAGCACCTGCAAGGCTGGCCCACATTGGAAGCCCCGGATGCGGCCGAGTTGCAGGCATCGCGGGCGGCGGCGTTGGCGCTGGGGGCGAAGCAGTAGGCTGGGTTGCTGGAGTGCGGCTGGTGGGCTAAATATTGGTGATATTGGCCTCTAGCCCCCGTGGAATATGCGCGAGCAGCTACTAAAAGAGTAGCAATTTTGCTTTGCTGACCGCAGCGTGGGTGGGCGGGTTTGCGTGGCGGCTAAGTTTAATGCCGCCACTCACAAGATCCCCCGATCGGGGGATATGCAGACACTCACTGCATCGTCAGAATAAAGTCTTGCAGACTGCCGGGTTTGTCGCTATTTTTATGAGAGCAACTTGTGCAGACTGGATATAAGCTGATACCACTTTTGATTGATCACTCTCCCACTTTATACCGAAGCACTTTGCGGCATAAATTACGTTGAGCGTCAGAAGAGTGACCGAACATGAACGTACTTCTCCAAACAAGCCTTGCCCTGTTCGCAGCCGCCCTTGCTGGATGGTTTGCGGTTCAGAAGTTCTATCAAGAGCGTGAATATGAATTGATCCTTTCCCGCTATCTCGAAGGCGGGCTTGATTTGTAAGCGGCGGAAGCCGAAAGGGTGAACGCGGCCTTTCATCACAACTGGGCGCATTGCCTCAGCATGTTGGCTTCTTACCGCGATCTGGAAGGTGATTTCGACCCTTCCGAATTCGAAAAGGGGTTCGTCGAACTTCAGTCAAGCAATCTCAACATCGTTGCCCACCACAGACTTTTTACCCTTGTCGGAACGCACGAATACTGGTCGGTATATCAATCTGCAATGGCATTCTTCACGAGCGCAAACGCTGTATTGGTAAAGCAAATTCCCGATGCAATCAAAATCAAGCTAACTACGACCAGAATTGAACACGCTCACACTGAAGTTGTTGAAGAGGGTTTCAAGGAAGCGAAGCTCCAACAAGAAAAGAGCCAACGATATGTTCAGCTTATTGCCGAATTACAGGTTCTTTCCGCTGCACTTGAATCCGAGAGGTTTCGCTTCGCGGAACTAAAGAGTTTTCGAAACAAGGCGGAGGTGAAAGCATCAATTGACCGGTTGAAAAGCCTATTCGCCGAAGACTTGTCCAAGTATGCGACTGATGCTCAACCCGACAATGCACTGGACCTTGCGCAAGAAGCCGCGCAAGGCCGGTGATTTTGAACGTTAATGCGCATGTACCGGACCACCGTTATTTGCAAAGGACTTACGGAAACAGAGGCGCGAGAAGCTGTTACCGATATGCTGTCTGAGTTTGAGCAACGTCCATGGCAGCTTGATGTGGCCTGCGAATGGCGCGATGGTGTTCTGCGCCTAAGTGCGCAAAACGAAGTTGATTCAACGGGAATGGCCCTCCTTGATGAATTCGGTGATGCGGTCGTTGCTTATATCAATTACGGCGGAGAAGTACTTATGATGGTCGAAACGGTGGTGAAGCTGTGAGCGCATTCGATTTAACAAGCTGCTGTATCCGGCCGCCTTCGCCTCCGGCTCCGGCAGAGAAGCGACGTTGACACATTGGGGGCTTGTTGAAAGTGCTCAATCCATCTGCAGACTCTTCTATTGACAGCCCCATGCCCACCAAATCCGTTCAAACCCTTCTCGAAGACATCCGCCTCGTGAGCGAGGAGCGCCACGCTGTGGTGGAGGCGGTGCGTGCCTTGGTGAAGAAAAGCTTCAAGCCCTTTTCCGAAGAGGTGAAGTACGGCGGCATTCTCTTTGCGTCCGGGGTGCAGTTTTGCGGGGCGTTTGCGTACAAAGAACACGTGTCGGTGGAGTTCAGCCATGGTGCGCGCATCAACGACACCTGGGGCCATCTGGAAGGCGCGGGCAAGGGGCGACGGCATCTCAAGCTAAGGTCACTGGACGACATCCAGAACAAGAAGCTGGCCCAGTATTTGCCGCTAGCGCTGGCGGCGGCGCAAAGCGCCAGCTGAAAAGCAGGCGCTGCATGGTGTCCAATAGGGCTCTATGGACACCACAGAACGTACCGAACGCCGCCTGACCGAGCTGGAAATCAAGGCCAGCTTTGCCGAAGACGCGCTGGACCAGCTCGACAAAATCATTGTTCGCCAGCAGGCGCAAATCGATGCCTTGATCCGCGAGATCACGCATATGCGTCAGCAGGCCAGCGAACCGGCCACGGCGCGCAACCTGCGTGACGAATTGCCACCCCACTACTAACCCACTTTTCGACTTCCAAGGATTGAACCCATGAGCCTGCATACCTGGTGGCTGTTTGTGATGATGACGTTTGTGGTGTCGGCCACACCCGGCCCCAATATGTTGCTGGTGATGAGCACGGGCGCACGCCAGGGACTGCGCGGCGCGGTGACCAGCATGGCGGGCTGCATGACCTCGCTGATGCTGATGCTGAGCCTCTCGGCCGCGGGCCTGGGTGCGCTGTTGCAGGCATTCCCTGCCGTGTTTGACGCGCTGCGCCTGGCCGGTGCCGCCTACCTGGCTTACCTGGGCGTGCAGGTGTGGCGCAGTCCGGTGCAAGAGGCCCCTGCCGATGGTGGCGCCCCCAGCAAGTTAGGGGAAGCGCTGAGCACTTGGGCGCTGTACCGCCAGGGTGCGCTGGTGGCGGCCAGCAACCCCAAGGCCATTCTGTTTGCAGCGGCCTTCTTCCCGCAGTTTCTGAACCCGGCACTCCCCCAGTTGCCGCAGTTCGGCATCTTGCTCAGCACTTTCGCGGTGGTGGAAGTGGCTTGGTATTTTGTCTACGCCGCCAGCGGCAAACAACTGGCGCGCTACCTGCAGCGGGCGAATGTGATGCGCGCCTTCAACCGGCTGACCGGCGGGGTGTTTGTGGGCTTTGCCGCATTGATGGCGGGCGCCAAGAGCTGAATCGCTAGCAAATCAGGAGCTGCTTGCGCAGTATCCATGGGCTTTAACCCAGGATTTGATGCCTGGTGTCTTTCTCGACATACATGCCCACGTCGCAGCGGTGCAGCCAGCTCTTCAGGCAGTCTCCGCCCTGCGCACCGGCCACACCCACACTGACGCTGACGCACAGCCCAGGGCGCAGGCGGTCCCAGGGATGGCTCTCCACGGCATCCTGGATGCGCTGGGCCAGGCCGTGGGCTGCGGCTTCGTCCACATGGGCAAACGCAACGACAAATTCATCGCCGCCCAGCCGCACGGGCACATCACCTTCACGCACAAAGCTGCGCAAGATGTGACCCAGCTCCTGCAGCACGGCGTCACCCACCTGGTGGGAATAGTGGTCGTTGATGTGTTTGAAGTAGTCCACATCCACAAAGGCCATGGCCGGTGTCAGGCCGCGGTCTGCCCCCTTGCGCAGCAGCTCAGGCACCATGCGCTCCAGGTAGCGGCGGTTGAACAGGCCGGTCAGCGAATCTTCCATTGCCAGCTGCTCCAGCTGCTGCGCCTGCTGCGCCAGACGGCGTGCCGTGGCGCGGCTGGCACGGGCCTGCAGCTGCCATTCGATGCGCTCTTCGCGCTGCTGCAAGGCGGCATGGCGCAGATCGGTTTCGCGCTGCTTGAGCGCACGCAGCTGAGCTTGCGAAGCGCGCTCTTTGCCCTGGGCACTGAGGATTTGGGCGAGCAAGAGGTACGAGATGCCGACCAGGTGTTCGTGGTCGATGGACATGGCCAGCTGCATCATGCGGTGGCAGTGGTATTCGGCCAAGGACCAGTCGCGCGCAGCCCAAGCAATTTCAGCGCGCAGCCACAGCTCCATCAGGGTGACCGAGGGATTGGGATCGCCCCGGGTCTCGGCGGCTTGCGCAAAGTCGGCGTGGGTTTGTGCCACGACCAGTTCACCCAGCCAGCAGGCCTCAAAACCATCACCCAGGCCCAGCATGGCCTGGGTCTTGAGTTGGGCCCCTTGGAACACCAGCAAATTGGGAGCGGCCTGGGCCGATCGGGCGCTGGCGCGACGCAGCTCTGCCAGCCGCTGCAGGCCGGTGAATTGGCCCTGGTAGTAGCGGTCAAAAAAGCAGCGGCTGACTTCCATGAGACGCTGGTTCACCCGCGGCAGGTAGGCCTCCATCCAGTGGCCACCGTCTTCCAGCAGGCCAATGGCCGTGCGATAGGCAGCATCGGCTCGGTCGAAGTTGCCACCATGGGTGTAGGCCACGCCCAGGTAGTTGTACGACAGGGCTTGTGACAGCGCCGGTGCATCGGCGTTGAGCTTGAGGCCTAACAGCGCGGCTTCCACGCCCTCTTCGCTGTGGCCCATCACGCTCAGGGTGTGCGACAAGGTGGCCAAGGCTTCGGCCTCGCCTCGGGTGTCTTCACACATCTGGAACAACGTGGCCGCACGCTGAGCGGTTTCTTGCGCACGCCGAAAACGCGATACCAGACGATCCGCCTGCGCCAAGGCCAGCAGGGCGCGCGCCTCGGTCGGCAGGTCATGCGCTGCCTGGGCCCGGGACAGCGCGGCTTTGGCCAGCACCAGGCTATGCGTCACGTCGCCGTGCTTGAGCGCCAGCTGGGCCTGGTGCAGCACCTGCATCACAGGCACCGAGGAGTCGGGCGGCGCGTAAACGGGCATAGGGGGATGAAAGAAAAGGTGCTGCAGCGCATCAAAAATGAAGGCACCAGCGTAGTCCCGTCCCCCGCCGCTGTCACTCCCCCAAACGGGTGAATTTGCAGGGTGATTTTTAATCAATCGGTTTTAATTAGCCAGAGCTAAGGCCTTCACCTGCGCCCACACAGGCTGCCCCACCGCCAAGCCCAGCGTGTGGACGGAGCGCCGGGTCACCCGCGCCAGCAGGCGGTCCGGGCCGCAGCCCAGCTGCACCAGGGCCTGCGCCGGATGGCTGTCCTCGGCAATGGCCAGCACGGTGCAAAGCAGCACGTTCTGGATGCTGGTGTGCACGGGTTCCTGCGTGGCCAGGCTCACATCGCGCGCCAGCACGCGCAGACGCACCGGGGCGCCCACTGCCATGCCTGCGTCCGCCAGCCACAGGCTGCCCCCGGCAAACGCCAGCCGGGCCAGGTGCCAACGGGTATCCAGCTCCGCAACATGGGCATGCAACAGGGTGGACGCTTCGTCGCCCAGGCGCAAGGGCACATCGACTTGCGCCAGCACCTGGGCCGCCGGGCCGCTGGCTTGCACCCTCCCTTGGGCCAGCACCACCAAAGTGTCGGCCAGGCGCACCACCTCATCCACAGAATGGGTGACATAGAGCATGGGGATGTGTAACTCGTCGCGCAGCCGCTCCAGCCAGGGCAACACCTCCTGGCGACGCGCCGGGTCCAACGCGGCCAGGGGTTCGTCCAGCAGCAGCAGTTCGGGTTGGGTCGCCAGCGCACGGGCAATGGCGACGCGCTGGCGCTCCCCGCCCGACAAATCGCCAGTGGCCCGTGTGAGCAATGGGGCCAGGCCTAGCAAGTCAATGGCGGTGTCCACGGCCAGCAGGGCCTGGGAGCGGCCGCTGGCCTTGGCAGCACGCTTGTGCGCATAGGCCAGGTTGCCACGCACGTCCAGGTGCGCCAGCAGGCTAGCCTCCTGAAACACATAGCCCACCGGGCGGCGCCAGGCGGGCAAGGTGATGCCCTGGGCATCGTCCTGCCACAGCTGGCCGCGCAGGCAGATGCGTGCCTGCGCGGCCTGCTCCAGCCCGGCCACGCAGCGCAGCACCGTGGTCTTGCCCGATCCCGAGGCGCCAAACAGCACGGTGATGCCGCGCTCAGGCAAGCGCAGGTCCACGTCCAACGTGAAGCCGGGGCGGGGCAAGTGCAGGCGGATGTGGTTGGTGCCGAGACTCATGGGCGCACCCTGCTGCCGCGCGGGTTGAGCCAGCCCAGGCCCAGCAGCACGACAAAGGAAAACACCACCATGCCGGCCGACAGCCAGTGGGCCTGCGTGTACTGCAGTGCCTCCACGTGGCCGTAGATCTGGGTAGAGACCACGCGGGTTTTCTCGGGGATATTGCCGCCCAGCATCAGCACCACCCCAAACTCCCCCACGGTGTGCGCAAAGCTCAGCACCGCGGCGGTGACAAAACCCGGACGGGCCAGCGGCACGGCCACGGTGAAGAAGGCATCCAGCGGACTGGCCCGCAAAGTGGCCGCCACCTCCATGGGACGCGTGCCCATGGACTCAAACGCATGCTGCAGCGGCTGCACCGCAAACGGCAGCGAGTAGACCACCGAACCCAGCACCAGCCCGGCAAACGTGAAGGGCAGCAGCCCCCAACCCAGCGCCTGCGTGATCTGCCCCAACGGCCCCTGCGGCCCCAGGCTCACCAGCAGGTAAAAACCCAGCACCGTGGGCGGCAGCACCAGTGGCAGTGCCACCACCGCCCCGACCGGTCCGCGCCAGCGGGAGCCGGTGTGCGCCAACCACCAGGCCAGCGGCGTGGCCAGGAGCAGCAGCAAGACGGTGGTCACACTGGCCAAGCGCAGCGTGAGCCAGATGGCACCCAGGTCGTCAGAGCTCAGGGGCATGGAGCGGCCGGTTCAGACTTCGTAGCCAAAGCGGCGGATCATGGCCTTGGCGGCATCACTGCGCAAAAAGGCCATGAAGGCGGCTGTGGCTGCGCTGTTTTTGCCCGCGTTGAGCACGATGGCGTCCTGGCGCAAAGGGCTGTGCAGGTTGGCCGGCACCACCCAGGCAGAGCCTTGGGTAATCTTGCCCTCCACCATCACCTGCGACAAGGCCACAAAGCCCAGTGTGGCATTGCCGCTGAACACAAACTGGTAGGCTTGGCCAATGCTTTCGCCCTGCACCAGCTTCGGTTGCAGGCTGGCCGTGAGCCCGAGCTTGGCCATCACGTCCACTGCGGCGGCGCCATACGGGGCCAGCTTGGGGTCGGCCAGCGACAGGTGCGCAAACTGCCCACTGCGCAGTACCTCGCCCTTGTCATCCACCACTCCTGCCTGGCGGCTCCACAGCACCAGGCGACCCGTGGCGTAGGTGAACTGCGAGCCCGTCACACCTGCGCCCTCTTTGCCCAGGCGCGTGGGGGTTTCGTCATCGGCCGACAGCAGCACCTGGAATGGGGCGCCGTTCTTGATCTGCGCATAGAGCTTGCCGGTAGAGCCCACCACCACCGTGGCCTTGTGGCCAGTGGCGGCGGCAAAGGCCGTGGCGATCTTCTGGGCCGGGGCGCTGAAGTTGGCCGCTACGGCCACGGTCACTTCTTCGGCATGCAGGACCTGACCAGCCAGCAAAGCCAGGGCGGCTACCCAACGCAGCATGGACTTCAACAGGACCATGGACATCTCGCTATTCCAAAAAGGGATAGCGTAGCATAGCCGGTATGACACGCTCTTCTTCCCTGGCCGGCGCCCTGGGCCATGAGGCCGCAGACAAGCGCCTGGACATCCTGCGCCGCATTGGCCAGGCAGGCTCCATCTCCGAAGCCGCGCGCGGCGCAGGCGTGAGCTACAAGGCCGCCTGGCAGGCCATCGACACACTGACCAACCTGGCCGGTGCGCCGCTGGTGGAACGCACCGTGGGCGGCAGCGGCGGCGGCGGCGCCCAGCTCACGACCACCGGACAACAGCTTCTGGACGCAGCCGACACTCTGGCAACCCTGCGCCAGCAGGCGCTAGCCCAGGTAACGCAGCGCAGCACTTCCACGGACGGCGCAGCACCGCGCCTGGCGGGCTTGGGCCTGCGCACCAGCATGCGCAATCAGTTGCCCTGCCAGGTGCTGGCACTGCGGCGCGCCGGGCGCGCCGTACACGTCCGCCTGGGGCTGAGCGATGGCAGCACGCTGGTCTCGCGCATTACCCGCGAAAGCGCGGAACTACTGGGCTTGGCCGTGGGCGTGGAGGTGCTGGCACTGGCCAAGGCGACGGCGGTGGCCATCACGGCGGACCCCAACCAGGCAGCAGGACAGCCCAACCAATTGCATGGCACGGTGGCGCGGCTGGCGCGCTCCACCGCAGGGGACGAGGTGGTGCTGACGGTGGCCGGTGGACTGCAAATAGTGGGCTTTGCCGCGCCGGGCCTGCCGCTGCGGGTGGGCCAGGCAGCGGTGGCCCAGTTTGACGATGCGGCCGTGGTGCTGGCCGTGGGTGCTTAGCCCGGAAATGCTCCTATTTCAGGAGCTGCTTGCGCAGTATCCATAATGGTTATCGCCCTGTTTGGCTTAATTTCTGGCGAACCCAGCTTGGACCGCATCGATGAAGTCCGAGACCAGCGCGAGCTGCGAAGTCACATTCAATGCCGGCGCGTGGCCGCAGCCTGGCACTTCCACCAACTGCAAGCGCCCTGCACGGCCTGGCCCGCGCGTGGCCATGGCCTGCACGGTTTCTGGCAACACCAGATCGGACTCGGCACCACGCAGGCACAACACCGGCAGGCGGAGCTGATCGTAGTGGTCCCAGATGCGGTAGTCGTCAGGATGCTCGGTGAACTGCTGCACCATGGCGGGGTCGTAGTGCGGCGTCACACGGCCATCCGCCAGGCGGCGCACGGAGGTTTCGGTCAGGCGGCGCCACTGCCCGTCGCTGAGCCAGCCGTAGGGTTTGTAAACCTGGCGGAAAAAAGCCTCCAGCTCCAGCACTGTGTCAAACGCTGGCGGGCTGCCCGCGTAGGCGCGAATGCGGTCGATAGCCGCACGGGCCAATTCAGGCGCGTTGTCGTTGAGCGTGAGGCTGAGAATGCGGCCCTGCAGCTGCGGCTCAAACAGGCCACTGGCGCACACGGTGCCAATGGCGCCGCCCATGGAGGTGCCCACCCAATGGGCCTGCTCGATCTTCAACACATCCAACAGATCAGCCGCCATGCGTGCATAGAACTGCAAGCAGTACTCCTGAGCCGGATTGCGGCTCCATTGGCTCAGGCCGCGGCCCAGGGTGTCGGGACAAATGACGCGGTAGCGTGGGCTCAAGTGCTGGGCCAGCTCGTCCATGTCGCGGCCGGTGCGCGCCAGGCCATGCCAGGCAATAACCACTGGCGCATCGGCCGCGCCCCACGCGGTGTAGTGCAGCTCGTAGCCCGCGCAGCGCACGTAGTGGGAGGTGGGTGTGCTCATACTTGTCTCCCCCGGCTGGCCGCTGTCCGCAACCGCCCCACCACCCCGGTGGGAAAGTAATAGACCGACAGCACAAACAGCACGCCCAGCCACAGCAGCCAGCGGTCGGGCGACAGCAGCGCCGACAGCCAAGGCAGCGCACTGGCCGCCTCGCTGGCCAGACGCAGCAGGTCTTGCAGGTAGCTTTGGGCGATGAGGAACAGCACGGCCCCGACGATGGAGCCATACAGCGTGCCCATGCCACCAATGACAACGATGAGCAGCACGTCCATCATGATCTCGAAGGACAGCGAGGTGTCCGGCCCGTTGTAGCGCAGCCAAAGCGCCAGCATGGCGCCGGCCGCACAGGCAAACAGGGCTGAGAGGATGCTGGAGATGGTGCGGTACACCACTACGCGGTAGCCAATCGCCTCGGCACGGAACTCGTTTTCGCGGATGGCCTGCAACACGCGGCCAAAGGGCGAATTCACGATGCGCAGCAGCGCCAGGAACAGCACCGTGGCCACCACGAACAGCAGGTAGAAGCACAGCAGCCGGCCGTCCAGTGAAGCGCCCAGAAACGGTGTCTCGCTGAACTCGTAGCTGGGCGAGAGGATGGCCGGCACCTTGAAGGTCAGTCCGTCTTCGCCGCCGGTGAACTCATGCAGCTGCGAGGCCAGCGTAAGAAAGGCCGAGGCCACGGCCAACGTGATCATCGCGAAAAAGATGGCACGCACGCGCAACGAGAACAGGCCAATGAGCCAAGCCAGCAGCAACGAGACGACCAGCGACACCCCCAGCCCCAGCCCCAGCGCAGTCCAGGTGGCGCCCAGGCGCGTGGTGGCAATGGCAATACCGTAGGCGCCGATACCAAAGAACATGGTGTGCGCAAAGCTCACGATGCCGGTGTAGCCCAGCAGCAGGTCAAAGCTGGCTACCAGCACGATGAACACCAGCACCTTGGCCGCCACATTGAGCGCCTTGACGCCAGGAAACAAAAACGGCGTGAAGGCTAGCGCCAGCACCAGGGTGCCCAGCAGCAGTGCAAGCCAGCGGCTGCGCGGCAGGTCATTGGAAAGAATGCGGTTTAGCATGGGCTTTCCTCCTTATCGATTGGTCACGGGATAGACCCCCTGCGGTCGCCACAACAAAATGGCGACCATGAGGGCGATGTTGGAGAACAGTGCCACCTTTGGGGCAAGGAAGCCGGTGTAGTTGGCCATCAGCCCCACCAACAAGGCGCCAATCAGCGCACCGCCCGTGGAGCCCAAACCGCCGATGATGATGACGATGAAGATCAGCACATTGACCTGCGCGCCCATCTGCGGCGTCACGGTCTGCTGGTACAGGCCCCACATCACGCCTCCCAGACCTGCCAGCGCACTACCCACCACAAACACGCCGACAAACAGGCGCTTGATGCGGTAACCCAGGCTCTCCACCATCTCGCGGTCCTGCACGCCAGCGCGGATCAGCAAGCCCACCTTGGTACGGCCCAGCACCCAGGCCAGCGCGGCAAACACGGCCAGCCCCACCACCACCGCCATGAGGCGGTATTTCTCCACCGCGGCATCGCCCAGGTAGTAGGCGCCGCGCATGGCTTCGGGCAGCGGTAGCGGCAGTTGTGCCGGGCCCCAAATGACCTTGATGAGCTCCTCCCCAATGATCATGCCGCCCATGGTGATGAGAATCTGCTTCAGGTGTTGGCCGTACACAGGCCGCACAATAAAGCGCTCGAACACCAGGCCCAGCGCGCCTGCCACCGCCATAGCCACGAGCATGGCCGGGAACACCGCCACCAGGTTGCGCCACAGCTCGGCAGAACCCGTCCAGTCGCCCATGAGGCCCAGCACTGTGGTGGCTACAAAGGCGCCCAGCGCGATGAACACGCCATGGCCAAAGTTCAGCACGTCCATCAGGCCAAACACCAGCGTGAGACCGGAGGCAATGATGAAGATGATCATGCCCATGGCCAAACCCGCCACCGTAAGGGTGAGCCAGGTGGTGGGCGCGCCTATCAGGGGTAGCGCGATCAGGGCCAACAGCGGCACCAGCGCAAGCGGCTTCCAGTCGAAATCCAGTGTTTTCATAGCGCCAATCCCAGCAGCGATTGCTGCAGTGCTTCGTCTTCGGCCAGGGCCTGCATGCGGCCGGTGTGCACCACGCGGCCATCGTCCATCACGGCCACATGGTCGCCCAGGCGCTTGGCGAAGCTGATGTTCTGCTCCACCAGCAAAATGGTGGTGCCCGTCTGCTTGAGCTGGGCAAACGCATCGATCATGTTGTTGATGATGGCGGGCGCCAGGCCCTTGCTGGGCTCGTCCACGATGAGCAGCTGGCGCGGCTCCACGATGGCGCGGGCCACGGCCAGCATCTGCTTTTGCCCACCCGAAAGCTTGCCCGCCGGGTGGTTCCAGAATTTCTCCACCGCGGGGAAGAGCGAGAAAATCCACTTCAAGCGTTCACCATCGATGTGCTGCACACGCTTGGCCTTGCGGGCGGCCAACAGCATGTTTTCCTGCACGGTCAGGTCGGCAAAAATACCCATGTTTTCGGGCACATAGGCAATGTCCAGGCTGGCAATCTGCGGGGTCTCGGCGGCGGTGATGTCTTTGCCGTCAAACACCACACGGCCCTGGTTGGCGTGCCACAGGCCCATGATGGTGCGCAGCGTGGTGGTCTTGCCCGCGCCATTGCGCCCCAGCAGCATGGTGAGCTGGCCGCGCGGCACGGCCAGGTCCACGCCATGCAGGATGTGGTACGCGCCAATGTGGGTGTGCACGCCTTCCAACGTGAGCAGGTTGTTCGCTGCGGCGCTCATGCAGCCTCCTTGGCGCTCACGCCCAAATACGCTTCTTGCACAACCGGCGAAGCGATGACTTCGGCCGGGTCGCCATCGGCCACCAACGTGCCGTTGTGCAGCACGATGATGCGATCCGCCAGTTCGCGCACCACGTCCATCTTGTGCTCCACCAGCAGAATGATCTTGGTCGGATCTTGTTTCAGCGCACGGATCAGGTTGAGGATGACCGGCGCTTCGTCGGCACTCATGCCCGCTGTGGGTTCGTCAAACATGAACACATCGGGGTCCAGCGCCATGAGCAGCGCCACCTCCAGCTTGCGCTGGTCGCCATGCGGCAGGCTGGCCACGGTGGCATCTTGTTTGTCGCGCAATGCCACGGCCTGCAGGATCTCCAGGGCACGCTCGGTCAGGGCGCTGTGGTCACTCCAGATGCTCCAAAGATTGAGCCCACGCAAATGCTTGCCGTCCTTCGCGGCCTGCACGGCCAGGCGTACGTTCTCCAGCACACTGAGGTTGGGGAACAGGTTGGTGAGCTGGAACGCCCGGCCCAGCCCGGCGCGTGTGCGTGCCGAGGGGCTGAGGGACGACAGATTGGCGCCATTCAGATACACCCTGCCCTGCGTGGCCTGCAACTGGCCCGAGATCAGGTTGAAGTACGTGGTTTTGCCAGCGCCATTGGGGCCAACGATGGCGGTTAAGGTGCCAGGCAGGAAATTGCAGCTGACAGCATTCACCGCCACGTGACCGCCAAAGCGGATCGTGAGGTCTTTGGTTTCAAGCATATGGAGGGCTCCCAAAAGGATGGGAGCGGTGTAGCGGGCAGTTGTCAGGCAAGGCGCACGGAGCGCAGGAACCGGAACGTACTTGTGTACGTGAGGATTCCGAGCACCGCGCAACGCCGCATGGCGACTGCACGGTAGCCGGGCACATTCTTTTAGCGCTGATTACGAATCGGAACGGCCATCTCTTCGGCCTTGATCTCGCGGACCAGCTCAGGCACGCCCCAAGCAAAGGCCGGGTCCACCTTGATCTTGAAGTGGTACATGCTCTGCATGGCCTGGTGGTCTTCCTTGCGGAAGGTCATCTTGCCTTTGGGTGTGTCAAAGCTCATGCCTTCCATGGTCTTGATCAGCGTGTTGGCGCTGGTGTCGCCATTGCTGTTTTTGAGCGCGGTGACCACCGCCATGGCAGCACTAAAACCACCGGCGGTGAAGAAGTCCGGCGGGGCCTTGAACTGGCTGTAATGGCGCGACACCATGGCTTCGTTCACCGGGTTCTTGGGCATGCCAAAGTAGTAGTAAGCCGCGCCCTCCATGCCAGGGAACTGCTTGTAGGCCACCATAGCCGGCAGGATGTTGCCACCCGTGGCGATCTCGATGCCATGGCGCTTGAGGTCCATGTCGGCAATCTTGAAGGGGTTGCCACCAGCCCAGATGATGAAGATCACCTTGCGGCCGGGCTGGTCCTTCAACTTGTCAATCAGGCGCTGGCCGCCGGCCGTGAAGTCGGTGGTGGCAGGAGGCAGGTACTCCTCGTGCACCAGCTTGGCTTTCTTGATGGCTTCCTTGAAGGCCTTGACGCCATCACGGCCAAAGGCGCTGTCTTGCGCCATGGTGGCAATCGTCACACCGGCCTTGTCCAGCGCCACGGCATTGGCAATCGCGTCCTGGCTGCTGTTGCGACCGGTGCGAAAGATGTACTTGTTCCACTTGTCCCCGGTGATGGAATCGGCCACAGCGGGCTCCACCAGCAAGATCTTCTTGTATTCCTCAGCCACGGGCAGCATGGCCAGTGCCACGGGCGATGCCGTGGGGCCCACGGCCAGGTCCACCTTGTCGTCGCCATAGGCTGCGGCGAGCAAGCTCTTGCCTTGGTCGGGTTTGCCCTGGTCGTCTTTCTCGATCACGGTGATTTTTTTGCCGGCCACCGTCATGGTGCCGCCGGTGGCGTAGTCCAGCCCCATCATGAAACCGACCTGGGTCTGCTTGCCATAGGCTTCCAGCGGGCCGGTCTTGCTGTAGATGTGGGCGATCTTGATCTCCTTGGACTGCGCGAAGGCCGTGCCGGACATCAACGCCGCGCAAAGGCCTGCGGCAAAAAGTGTGGCCCGAGGGGCCCAGTGGCTTGGGTGCATGTCTGTCTCCTTGTATTGTGGTTTGACATGCAGTAATTTGCACAATACGTGCCACTACGCAAGTGCTTGATTTCACTCAGGATTTTTCTAAGCGACCATAAACAAGCACTCCAAATGTCTTATTTTTATACATTTCATGTGCATGAAATTTATGCACATGTTTATGTTTTAGACACTCCCAGACGCGCATACAAAGTGGCACGCGAGATGCCCAGTGCCTTGGCTACCGCCGCTTTGTTGCCGCCCAGGGCCACCATGGCATCACGGATGGCCTGCGCCTCCAAGGCAGCCACCTGCTCTGCCAATGGACGCACTGGCAGCGCCTCAGCAGCCCCAGCAGATGTCACCGGGGCGGTGCGCACAGGAGCTGCCTGCAGTGGCTGCACACCCGATTCGCGCAGCACCAAGGAAAACACCTCGGCCTCCACCCGTACCGACTCGCTGCGCATCACGGCCTGTTCCAGCACATTGCGCAATTCGCGGATGTTGCCGGGCCAAGGCTGCGCCTCCAACAAGGCCAGCGCTTCCGGGGTGAGTTCAGGCGGCGGCAGACCGCTGCGCAGGGCCACATCCTCACCCAGCACCTCCAAAAGCGCGGCGATGTCGGCCTGCCGCTCACGCAATGCAGGCACTCGAATGGGCAAGACATTGAGGCGATAGAACAAATCCTCGCGAAAGCTGCCCGCACGTACCAAGCCCGCCAGGTCACGGGAGGTGGCAGCAATCACGCGCACATTCACCGGCAGCAGCTTGTTGGAGCCCAGCGGCTCAATCTCGCCCTCTTGCAACGCACGCAGCAGCTTGCTTTGCAAGGCCTGCGGCATATCGCCAATTTCATCCAGAAACAGCGTGCCACCATCGGCCAGGCGGAACTTGCCGTCACGCCCCTTGCGGTCGGCTCCGGTAAAGGCGCCCGGTGCGTAGCCAAAAAACTCGGCCTCCAGCAGCGTCTCGGGCACAGCTGCAATGTTGACGCTGATGAAGGGGCCGCGTGCCCGACTGGATGCAGCGTGGATGGCATGGGCCAGCAGCTCTTTACCGGTGCCAGTTTCGCCCAGCAGCAGAACCGGGCTGCTGGAGAGCGCAGCGCGACGGGCATGGCGTTTGACTTCTACTGCGGCCGGACTCAAGCCGACAAAACTAGCAAAGGTGTATTTGGACTGGCGCTGCCCGGGGCTTTGCAGGCGCTGGGTGGCCAGCTCGCGGCGGGCGTCGTCCAGGTCGCGCTGCAAGAGCGCAAATTTGTCGATCAGGGGCTGCAGCGTGGTCTCGGCGTGGTCAAACAGCACGATACCCAAGGCCCCAATCACCTGCCCAGCCGCATCGCGCAGCGGAATACGGCTCACCACAAAGGTGCCAGCGCGGTTCGTCAGCAGATCGATGAGGATGGGCTTGCCAGTCTCCAGCACCTGGTGCATCTGTGTGTTGTGCACCACCATGGAGACCGGGTGACCGACAAAGTCTTCTTCGCGCTCAAAACCAAGGGCCGGCAAAAACCGTTTGTACTGCTCGTTGATCCAGACCACGCGGGCCTGCCGGTCCACCAGCATCATGCCTTCACTGGCGCTGGAGAACAGCGCAAACATGGAGCGCGCAGCCAGCTCCAGAATGCTCTGGGCGTCGCGCGGCAGGGAGTCTGAGGTGGGCATGCGACGATGTTAACGCAGGAACAGCCCCTGAATCGCTATGAATTCAGGAGCTGTTTGCGCAATATCCATGAGGGCTAGAGCCCTATTTCATGCCAAATTGCGGTCAGCCGATGGCCTCAATGTTTTTGCGCGACATGCGCTTGAACACGCGTGGCAAGACCAGCACGGCAGCCACCACCACCAGCAGCGTCAAGGACATGGGCCGCTGCAGGAACACCATGGCACTGCCCTCGCCAATGGACATGGCGTTGCGCAACTGCGCCTCCGCCAAGGGGCCCAGGATCATGCCCACAATCACCGGTGCGGTGGGGAAATTGAATCGGCGCATCAGCAATCCCAGCAAGCCCACGGCGTACAGCAAGAAGAGGTCGAACGCGCTTTGGCGCATGCCATAGGTACCCACTGTGGCAAAGATCAAGATGCCGGCGTACAACTGGGCTTTGGGCACCTTGAGCAGCTTGACCCACAGGCCCACCATGGGCAGGTTCAACACCAGCAGCATGATGTTGCCAATGTAGAGCGAGGCAATCAGCGCCCACACCAGGGCCGAGGAGCTGCTGAACAGCTGCGGACCGGGCTGGATGCCATAGTTCTGGAAGGCACCGAGCAACACTGCAGTGGTATTGGAAACCGGGATGCCCAGCGTCAACAAGGGAATCATGGCGGTGGTCACCGTCGCGTTGTTGGCTGCCTCCGGGCCAGCCACCCCTTCAATCGCGCCCTTGGTGCCAAATTCGGCCTGGTGCTTAGGCTTGGCCAGCTTTTTCTCGGTGGCGTAGCTCAGGAAGGTCGGGATCTCGGTACCACCGGCGGGGATACAACCAAACGGTGCGCCAATCGCGCTGCCGCGAATCCAGGCCGGGATGGAGCGTTTCCAGTCCGAGCGCGTCATGGTCACGCGGCTCATCTTGTTTTCGGTCTCCACCACCTTACCTTCAAACAGCACAGCGTGCAGGGCTTCGGCCACCGCAAACAGGCCCACGGCCACGAGCACGATCTCCACGCCATCGAGCAGCTCCGGCATGTTGCCGGTATAGCGCGCCTGGCCGGTGATCTGGTCCATGCCAATCAGCCCAATGGCCAGACCGATGAACAGGGCCGTAAGGCCACGCAGCGTGCTCTGGCCCAATACCGCACTCACGGTGGTGAAAGCCAACAGCATCAGGCAGAAATACTCAGGTGGGCCGAGCTTGACCGCGTACTCTGCCACCAGCGGTGCAAACAGGGTGACGACGATGGTGGCAATGGTGCCGGCCACAAAGGAGCCAATCGCCGCGGTGGCCAGGGCCGCCCCGGCACGACCGCTCTTGGCCATCTTGTTGCCCTCCATGGCCGTGACCATGCTGGAGGTTTCGCCCGGGGTGTTGAGCAGGATGGAGGTGGTAGAGCCACCGTACATGGCGCCGTAATAAATACCGGCGAAGAAAATCATGGAGGCCGTGGCCTCCACCTGGGTGGTGATGGGCAGAAGCATGGCCACTGCCGTGGCCGGCCCAATGCCAGGCAACACCCCCACAGCGGTGCCCAGTGCGCAGCCCACAAATGCCCACAACAAATTGACCGGCGTACCCGCCGTCATGAACCCCTGCAGGAGTTGGTTCCAAATATCCATCACAACCACCCGCTTTGCGTCAAACCTGGCAAGCTAATGGCCAGAAACTTGGTAAACATCCAGTACACCGGAGCGGAAATCAGCAGACCGACGACGGCGTCCAGCAACCAGGACCGTGCGCCCCCAGCGGGCTGTCCTTGGGACATGCGCACGCCCCGTGAAGCCAGCACAAAACACAAGGTGCAGCTAAAAATAAAGCCAATCGTGGTGATCAAAGCGCCATTCACCAGCAGACCCGCCGACATCCAGACAAAGCCTAGCCAGTACGGCGCTGGTTCATCTTCGTCAACCTCCAGGTCCCGAAAACCACCCGTGCGGGCCTCCCACAGGAGAAAGCCACCACACAGCAACAGAGCCACGGAGACCACCCAGGGCAGGAAGTCCGGGCCTACGCCCGCGTACCCTGCCTCCGAGGGAATGACCCAGGCCCCGCTGGCCAGCCCGAGTGCTATCAGGAGCACCCCCAGAGCCAACGCCGTTTGCTGGCGCACTTTGATCACCGCACGCATCACAACATGCCGGCCAGGTGCATCACACCGCGCAGGCTGGAGAACTCGTTGTCCACGAAGTCGTCAAACGCCTTGCCGGTCAGGACAGCCGGGGTCCAGCCGTTCTTCTCCAGCGACTCGGCCCAGGACTTGGACTTGGTGGCCTTGACCACCATCTCGGTCAGCGCTGCACGCTGTTCCGCCGTGATGCCGGGGGCCCCGTATACGGCACGCCAGTTACCCAGCACCACGTCAAAACCCTGCTCTTTCAAGGTAGGAATGTTGGGGATGCCGGGAAGGCGCTTCTCGGAGGTCACGCCGATCGCGCGCATCTTGCCAGCGGTGATGTATTCGGCAAATTCGCTGTAGCCGCTGCCGCCCACCGTGACGTTGCCGCCCAAGATGGCCGCAGTCGCTTCACCGCCGCCGCGGAATGCCACGTAGTTCACTTTCTTGGGGTCCACGTTGACCTTGGTGGCCAACATGGAAGCACAGATGTGCTCTGTGGAACCACGCGAACCACCGCCCCACTTCACGCTGCCGGGGTCTTTTTGCATTTGGGCGACCACATCCTTCATGGTCTTGAGCGGGGAGTCGGCTGGCACCACGAACACGTTGTATTCGCTGGTGATACGGGCAATGGGGGTCGCCTTGTCCAGGGACACCGCAGGCTTGCCCGTGATGATGCCGCCCACCATCACGGCGCCGGTGATCAACATGGCATTGGGGTCGCCCTTGGCTGCGTTGACAAACTGGGCAAGACCGATCACGCCGGCAGCGCCACCCTTGTTTTCGTACTGCACGGTGTCTGCTGCTTTGGCATCAATCAGGGCTTTGCCCAAGGCGCGGCCGGTGCCGTCCCAGCCACCACCAGGGTTGGCGGGGATCATCATCTTCAGGTTGGCAGCGGCACGGGCTGACAGGGGCAGAGCGCCAGCTGCGGCCATAACGGCCATGGACTTCAGAAAGGTATCACGACGCATGGGATGTCTCCTTGTGTTGAATGCAGGCCCTATGATGCGAGCCCAGCCTGTCAAACGGCTGTCCAAACGCCTAGGGAAAACCCCATGCATCTCTTGCTGATCGAAGACGACCCGGCCCTGCACACCACCTTGCAGCGCAGCCTGGTGCGCGCGCAAATGCGGGTGGATGTGTGCAGCGACGGCAGCCTGGCGCTGGACCACTGGCGTAGCGCCGAGCCCGACGTGGTGGTGCTGGACCTGAGCCTGCCCGGCATGGACGGCCTGGACATCCTGAAGACAGCTCGCGCCCAGGGTATGCGCACCCCGGTGCTCATCCTCACCGCCCGCGGCACCGTGGGCGACAAGGTGCTGGGCCTGAATGCCGGTGCCGACGACTACCTGCCCAAACCCTTTGACCTGGACGAGCTGGAAGCCCGGGTGCGCGCGCTCTACCGCCGCCATTCCGGTAGCACTGCCAGCAGCAGCCCTGACCTGCAATTGGGCAACCTGCGTCTGGACAAAAGCAGCGGCGCGCTCTACCACCGCCACCAGATCATGGACCTGAGCCCGCGCGAGCTGGCTCTGATTGCGGCGCTGATGGCGCGCCCCGGCCACGCAGTTAGCAAGGAGCGCCTGTTTGAGGTGGTTTTCCCCGGCGAGGCGGACGTGCAGTTTGAAGCTATCGAGGTCGTGGTCTACCGCCTGCGCAAAAAACTGGCTGCCACCGGTGTGGCCTTGGTCACCCTGCGTGGCCTGGGCTACCTGCTTAAGGCGGAAGGCTGAGATGCCCCCCAGCGACCGCGCGCCCCTGTCGCTGCGACGCAGCCTGCTGCTGGGCATTCTGCTGCCCATTCTGCTGTTTGTGGTGGTGGACACGATCAGCCTCTACCGCCAGGCCCTGGGTGCGGTCAACACGGCCTATGACCGCACTTTGCTGGCATCCGCCAAGGCGATCGGGGAATTGCTCGACATCGAGGGCGACGGCCCCCAGGCCCGGCTGCGGGCGCAGGTGCCCTATGCTGCCCTGGAGGCTTTTGAGGCTGACAACCGCAGTCGCATGAATTACCGCATCTCCGATGCTAGAGGGCAGTGGGTCGACGGCGCCGAGGACTTGCCCGCCTGGCGCGGCACTCTGCCCAACCAGGGACCGTATGCTGCTCTGGTGGATTTTTACGATGACACGTTCCGCGGCGACCCGGTACGTGTCGCGGTGCTGCTGCAGCCTGTGGCCACACGGCGCGAACGCACGATGGCCATGGTGCAGGTGGCCGAAACGCTGGAGCTGCGCCGCACCCTGGCGAGGCAGATCCTGATCGACACACTGCAACGGCAAGCCATTCTGATTACCGTCATTACCGCGGTTGTGCTGATCGTCGTGCAGCGAGTGACCCGCCCGGTGCGCCGCATGAGCAGCGAGCTGCAACAGCGCCCTGAAGATGACCTGACGCCCCTCAACGCCACCCACCTGCCGCTGGAAATTCGCCCCTTGACCGAAGCCACCAACCAGGTCATGCAGCGCCTGCAGCACCTGCTAGACCACCAAAAACGCTTCGTGCGTGATGCGGCCCACCAGTTGCGCACGCCGCTGGCGGTGCTCAAGGTGCAAGTGCAATCCGCGCTGCGCGGCGATGTAGCGCCGACCGAGGCCCTGCAGGAAATCCAGACCACTGTGGACCGCGCGACCCAGCTGGCCAACCAGATGCTCTCGCTGGCCAAGGTGGAGCAGGTCAAGCAGCAACAGGACTTCGCCACCATGGACTGGGCCGAACCGCTGCGCGCCGTGGCGCTGGATGTGTCGGCCCTGATTGCCGAGAAAGACCTGGACTTTGACATCCGCACCGAGACGTGCCTGGTGCACGCCCACGAATGGATGCTGCGCGAAATGGCGCGCAACCTGCTGCACAACGCGATACGCCTGAGCCCGCGGGGTGGCCGGCTCAGCGTGCGCCTGATGCCACAGGACGGCATGGCCGAGCTACACATCGAGGACAGCGGCCCCGGCATCTCGGATGAACTGCGCCTGCGCCTGTTCCAGCCCTTCGCAGCAGGCCACGCCCATTCGGGCTCCGGCTTGGGCCTCACGATCACACGGGAGATGGTCAAGGCACTGGGCGGCAGCATCACGCTCACCAACCTGTACGAACAGGGCTTGTGTGTGGGCTTGGACGCCTGTGTACGATTGCCCCTCCCCACCTCGCCCACCTGAACCCGCATGGACAGCACCCGCATCGACAAATGGCTCTGGGCCGCGCGTTTCTTTAAAACCCGCTCGCTGGCCACGGAGGAAGTGACCAAAGGCCATGTGCAGATGGCGCAGCATGACATCAAGCCGTCCAAGGAAATTCGTGCGGGTGATGTGCTGACCATTTGGCAAGCCAAGGTGCCACGCACCGTGATCGTCCTGGCGGTGAGCGACCAGCGCGGCCCAGCCCCAGTTGCACAGCAGCTGTACCAAGAAACGCCCGAAAGCATTGCCAAACGTGCCGAGATTGCCGAGCGCAACCGCTTAGCCGCTGAGCCAGCGCATGCCATTGCGCATGGCCGCCCCACCAAACGTGAGCGGCGCGCCCTGGACAAAGGCTGGGGCGACCGCTGGAGCGCATCTCTCGATTGACCCTTCGCAAGGCATTTGCACGGGGTTTGCGGCGATAATCGGGGCCACGCCTGCCATCGGCACGGCCTTGTTGGACCGCTCTTTTGAAAGTACTTCGCGCATGACTGCCTTCTCCCCTGTCCCCATTTCCCCGGTTGAAGACATCGTCGCCGACATGCGCGCAGGTCGCATGGTCATCCTGGTGGACGAGGAGGACCGCGAAAACGAAGGCGATCTGGTCCTGGCGGCCGACCACGTTACGCCCGAAGCCATCAATTTCATGGCCAAGTTTGGCCGTGGCCTGATCTGCCTGACGCTGACCCGCGAACGCTGCGAGTTGCTCAAGCTGCCGCCCATGGCCACACGCAATGGCACCAAACACAGCACCGCCTTCACTGTCTCGATTGAAGCCGCCGAAGGCGTGACCACCGGCATTTCTGCCGCTGACCGCGCCCGTACAGTGCAAGCCGCCGTGGCCAAAGGTGCCGTGGCCAACGACCTGGTGCAACCCGGCCACATCTTCCCGCTGCAAGCAGTGGACGGCGGCGTGCTCATGCGCGCCGGCCACACCGAGGCCGGGTGCGACCTGTCGGCCATGGCCGGGTGCACACCGGCTGCCGTGATCTGCGAAATCATGAAGGACGACGGCACCATGGCCCGCCTGCCTGACCTGCAGCTGTTTGCCGCCGAACACGGCCTGAAAATCGGCACCATTGCCGACCTCATCGAACACCGCAGTCGTACTGAATCGTTGATTGAAAAACTGGGCGTGCGTCCCATGCAGACTGCGTATGGCGAATTCATCGCCCATGCCTTCCGTGACACCACTGGCCAGGGCGTACACTTGGCGCTGGTCAAGGGTAGCTGGGATGCCAACACGGTGGTGCCAGCCCGCGTGCACGAGCCGCTGTCGGTGTTGGACGCGCTGGAGATCAACCGCTCCATGCACAGCTGGAGCCTGGACACCGCGCTGGCCCACATTGCCAAAGAAGGCCAAGGCGTGCTGGTGTTGCTGAACTGCGGCGAAACCGGTGAACAGCTGCTGGCCCAGTTTGAAGGCACGGCCCGCGCCTCGCAAGCGCCCGAGCGTGGCCGCATTGACTTGCGCACCTACGGCATTGGCGCACAGATCCTGCTGCAATGCGGTGTGCACAAAGTACAGCTCATGGGCAGCCCACGCCGCATGCCCAGCGTGACCGGCTACGGTCTGGAAATCACCGGCTACATCTGCAAATAAATCACATTGCGGGACAGCCCAACAGCGCTGTCCCCGACATGAAAGGACTCTGACTATGTTTGGCGCAGACAAAGGCATTACTGCCGAAGACCGTTTGAACGGCAAGAAACTCTCCATTGGCATCGTCCAGGCGCGCTTCAACGCGGGCATCACCGACGCCCTCTTCAATGCTTGCAAGACCGAATTGCTGGCCTTGGGCGTGGCTGACAAAGATATTGACCACGTCACCGTACCCGGCGCCCTGGAAGTGGCGGTGGCCCTGCAGGCCATGGCCGAGAAGGGCAAGTACGACGCACTGATCGCCTTGGGCTGCATCATCCGCGGCGAGACCTACCACTTTGAACTCGTGGCCAATGAGTCGGGCGCTGCGGTCACCCGTGTGGGCCTGGACTACCAGCTGCCCATCGCCAACGCCATCCTCACCACCGAAAACCTGGAGCAGGCCGAGGCCCGCCAGACTGACAAGGGCCGCGATGCTGCCCAGGTGGCCGTGGAAATGGCCAATCTGCTGGAGGCCATCTGATGAGCGACACCCCTACACCCACGACCGCCAAGCGCCCTCCCCGCCAGTCCCGCACCGGTCTGACCGCCACGGGTGCCCGCAAAGCCGCCGCCAAGTCGAACCGCACCCGCGCCCGCGAATTTGCGCTGCAAGGCCTCTACCAAAGCCTGGTGGGCCGCAATGCGGTGGACGACATTGACCCATTCACCCGCGACCTGGCCGGCTTCAACAAAGCCGATGCGGCCCACTTTGACGCGCTGCTGCACGGCTGCGTGGCACAGGGCGAGGCCATGGACGCCCTGATCGCCCCGCTGCTGGACCGTCCCTGGGCCGAGATTTCGCCCATCGAACATGCCGTAATGTGGATCGGCGTGTATGAATTTCAACATTGTCTGGATGTGCCCTGGCGCGTGGTGCTCAACGAGTGTGTGGAACTGGCCAAGGAATTTGGTGGCACCGACGGCCACAAGTATGTGAACGGCGTGTTGAACGGTCTGGCACCCAGCCTGCGTGCGCTGGAAGTGGAAGCCGACAAGGCCAAGAAACCCCGCAAGGCCTGATTGCGCCGCCACGGACCCATGCAAATCTCCACACGCGCACAGAATATTGAGCCGTTTTATGTGATGGAAGTGGCCAAGGCCGCCTCTGCCCTAGGTACCCAGGTGGCGAACACCGATGCGCCCATGGTGTTTCTCAACATCGGTGAACCCGACTTCACGGCGCCCCCCTTGGTGCAAGAAGCTGCAGAGCGCGCCGTGCACAACGGCAACTCGCAATACACCCCGGCCACCGGCCTGCCTCAGCTACGCGAGCGCATCAGTGCCTGGTACGCCAGCCGCTTTGGTGTGCAGGTGCCGGCCAGCCGGATTGTGGTCACGGCCGGTGCGTCGGCTGCGCTGCACCTGGCCTGCCTGGCCCTCATCGAGTCGGGCGACGAGATCTTGATGCCCGATCCCAGCTACCCCTGCAACCGCCACTTTGTGAGTGCGGCAGAGGGCAAGGCGGTGCTGGTTCCCACCACAGCCGCAGAGCGCTTCCAGCTCAGCGCGGCCAAGGTCGAGGCGGCCTGGGGCCCGCGCACACGCGGCGTGCTACTCGCTTCGCCGTCCAACCCCACCGGCACCTCCATCCATCCCGACGAACTGCGCCGCATCCACCAGGTCGTGCAAGCGCGTGGTGGCATCACGCTGGTGGACGAGATTTACCTGGCGCTAAGCCATGACAATCAGTTTGGCCAAACCGCGCTGGCGCTGGATGAGCACATCATCAGCATCAACAGCTTCAGCAAGTACTTCAACATGACCGGCTGGCGTCTGGGCTGGATGGTGGTGCCCGAGGTACTGGTACCCGTGGTGGAGCGCCTGGCGCAAAACCTGTTCATCTGCCCCAGCACCATCGCCCAACATGCGGCCCTGGCCTGCTTCGAGGACGCCAGCATTGCGCTCTATGAGCAGCGCCGAGCCGAGTTCAAAGCGCGGCGCGACTACTTCATTCCCGCACTCAATGCCCTGGGTCTCAAGGTGCCGGTGATGCCCGATGGTGCGTTTTACGCCTGGGCCGATTGCTCGGAACTTTGCCAAAAGCTGGGCATCAAGGACAGCTGGGACTTTGCGTTTGAGGTGATGAACCGCGCCCATGTGGCCATCACGCCGGGGCGCGACTTCGGCACGGCGCAGACGGCCCAGTTTGTGCGTTTTTCCACCGCCAGCTCGATGAAACAATTGGAAACAGCGATTGCCCGCTTGCGTGCGATGCTCTCCACCTGACCACCTGAACCATCCTGATGAACCAAGACCTCTCCATCCTCCATTTGGTCCTCAACGCCAGCATCGTGGTGCAGGCCGTGATGCTGCTGTTGATGCTGGTGTCCATTGCCAGCTGGGCTGCCATCTTTCGCAAGCTGTTTGCGCTGAACCGGGTGAAAGCCCAGAACGAGGCGTTTGAACGCGAGTTCTGGTCGGGCTCCAGCCTCAACGACTTGTTCAGTGCGGCCAGCAAGAATGCACAGCAGTGCGGCCCCATGGAACGCATTTTTGCCAGCGGCATGCGCGAGTTTCAAAAGCTGCGCGAACGCCGCGTCGCCGATGTGGGCACGCTGATGGACGGTGCTCGCCGCGCCATGCGTGCGAGCTTCCAGCGCGAGATGGACTCGGTGGAAAGCAACCTTTCATTCCTCGCCTCCGTCGGCTCGGTCTCACCCTATGTCGGCCTGTTTGGCACCGTGTGGGGCATCATGCACGCCTTCACCGGCCTGGCCTCGCTGCAGCAGGTAACCCTGTCCACCGTGGCCCCCGGCATTGCCGAGGCGTTGGTGGCCACCGCCATCGGCCTGTTTGCCGCCATTCCAGCGGTGGTGGCCTACAACCGTTTCGCACGGGACCTGGACCGTATTGCCATCCAGCAAGAGACCTTCATCGAAGAGTTCTCCAACATCCTGCAGCGCAATGTGAGCGCGCAGGCCTCGGCCCCGGCTGCCCGCTAAGCCAACGCCAGGAGCCACTCCATGCCCGCTGTAGCCGGACGCGGCCGAGGCCGCCGCACCATCAACGAGATCAACATGGTGCCCTTCATCGACGTGATGTTGGTGCTGCTGATCATCTTCATGGTCACCGCACCGCTGATCACGCCCAGCATGATCGACCTGCCCAGTGTGGGCAAGGCGGCACGCCAGCCCGACCAAATCATCCAGATCGTCATTGGCAAGGATGACAAGCTGGAGATGAAGGTGAAAGAGCAAACCACCTCCATCGTCCTCAAGGACGTGGCGGCCGCCGTCAAACGTGCGCAGGCCAATGCACCGGCCCCTAAGGACGGCGCCGCAGCCAACTCGGCCGTGGTCATTAGCGCCGACAAGGCCGTCAAGTACGAAAGTGTGGTCCAGGTGATGGACACCCTGCAGCGCGCGGGCATCCAGCGCGTGGGCCTGTCGGTACAGCTGGCGAACTGATACACCGCGACATGAGCGCCACACGCCACCACCTGGAGTTTGCCCCGCCCGCCACGCCGGGTTTGGTGCGTGCCGTGCTGCTGGCACTGGTGGCCCACCTGGTACTCGTCGCTGTACTGGCTATCGGCGTGGCCTGGAAACGCGAGACTCCGCCCGTAGCCGTGGAGGCCGAACTCTGGGCCGCAGTGCCGCAAGAGGCAGCCCCCCTGCCGCCAGAGCCGGAACCCGAGCCCCCCGAACCAACGCCCGAGCCCCCGCTGCCGACCCGCCCTGTACCGCCGCCCGCGCCACCCGTCGTGGACGCGCCCAAGGCGGCCGACATTGCACTGGCCAAAGAGAAAGAAAAGGAAAAGGCACGCCAGGAAAAAGAGAAAGAGCTGCAACAGGCCAAGCTGGAGCAGGAGCGTAAAGACAAACTGCAACGTGAGAAGCAAGCGGCCGACAAGCTGGCTGCGGAGAAGCTGCGCAAGGAGCAGGACGCCAAAGCCGCCCGCGAAAAGGCAGAGAAACTCGCCAAATCGGAGAAAAACGACAAGGCCAAAGCTGAGGCACTGGCCAAACAAAAGGCCGCCAAAGCAGCCGAACTGGCAGCCCAGAAAAACCGTGAAGACCAGCTCAAACGCATGGCCGCCTTGGCCGGCGGCGAGACCACTGGCTCCGGCGGCACTGGCACAGCAGCCAAAAGTGCAGGCCCCGGTGCCAGCTACTTCGGACGGGTGGCGGCCCGCATCAAGCCCAATGTGACGTACACCGACATCATTTCGGGCAACCCGGTCACCGAAATTGAAGTGTCGCTGAGCCCCAGCGGCGACATCCTGAGCCGCCGCATCAGCAAGCGCAGTGGCAACGCCGCCTGGGACAACGCCGCCCTCAACGCCATCGACAAGACCGAAAAGTTGCCCCTGGACAATGGCAAGGTCTGGTCACCGATGGTAATTGTGCTGTCACCCCAAACGCTGCTAGGCCCCTGAGCCCCGCAATTGCTACAAATTTAGTAGCTTTTCGCGCAGTATTCACGGGGCCTAGAGACCTAAAAGGCTTATAAATCGTAGACGATGGCGGCTTTGCCTTGGTAGGCTTGGGCGCGCCAACTGGCCAGGGCTGCATCGCTGGGGAAGAACTTGCCGCGTTCGTCCAGATGCAGGTCCACCGCCGCGCCCTCCAGCTCACCGGCAGGCGTCAGGCACTGGAGCTGCAGGCGCACCGGCAAGCCACGCACCAACTCGCCTTGCTCCGACATTTCGCGCTGTGCCGGAAACTCACGCAACAAGGCGTGCAGATCCGGCGCACGCTGCGGCCCACCCAGCTGCACCGCCACACGCAGAAACTTGCCAAAGCGGCAGCGCGCCTGCTCCAGGCTCCACACTTGCTGCAATACAAACCGCGCCGCAAAGCCATTGCGTCCCGGTTGCAGGCGGCCGCTCACAATCACCAGCGTGTCATCGCGCAGCAGCTCACTGTAGGTGGTGAGCATGGTTTCGTCTGCGGTGGCTTCAATGGCCGCGGATTTGTCATCCAGGGTGAAGATGCCCACCTTGCCGCGGTTGCCGTTGATGACCTTGAACCCACTGATGATGCCGGCCAACACCTGGGGTTCGCGGGTTTCCAGCACCTCTTCAATCGGCCGCTTGGCAAATCGGCGTACTTCCATCGCCATCTCATCAAACAGGTGACCTGACAAGTAGAAACCGACCGCAGACTTTTCTTGTGTCAGCTGTTCGCGCACGCCCCAAGGCAGCACTTCCACCAAATCAGGCTCCTGCGTGCTGGAGCCATGGTCGTCTTCGCCGCCCATGTCAAACAAGCCATGCTGGTTGGCATTCGCGGCACTGGCTGCGGCAAAGTCGAAGGCGCGGTCCATGCTTTCCACCAGGGCCGCACGGTTAAGGTGGATGCTGTCAAAAGCCCCCGCCTTGATGAGTGCCTCCACGCATCGCTTGTTCAGGCGCGTGCGGTCGACCCGGCGCGCAAAGTCAAACAGGCTCTTGAAGGGCCCCGCCTCTTCGGTGGGACCGCGGCCTTCCCGCGCGGCGACGATGGCCTGGATGGCTTGCTCGCCGGTGCCCTTGATCGCGCCCAGACCGTAGCGGATTTCCTTGTTCGAGATCGGCTCGAAGCGGTACACGCCACGGTTGATGTTGGGCGGCTCAAAGCTCAGGCCCATGCTTTCTGCGTCTTCAAACAACACCTTGAGCTTGTCGGTGTCGTCCATTTCCACAGTCATGTTGGCACAGAAGAACTCGGCCGTGTAGTGCACCTTGATCCAGGCCGTGTGGTAGGCCAGCAGCGAGTAGGCGGCGGCGTGCGATTTGTTGAAGCCGTAGCCCGCAAACTTCTCCATCAGGTCGAAGACTTCGTCGGCCTTCTCCTGCGGAATGCCATGGGTCTTGAGCGCACCGGCGCGGAAGATGTCCCGGTGCTGGTCCATCTCCTCTTTCTTCTTCTTGCCCATGGCGCGGCGCAGCAAGTCGGCACCGCCCAGCGAGTAGCCGCCCAGGATCTGCGCGGTCTGCATCACTTGCTCCTGGTAGACCATGATGCCGTAGGTCTCGCTCAGCATCTCAGCCACGGCCGGGTGCGGGTACTCCACCTCCTCTTTACCGTGCTTGCGTGCCACGAAGCTGGGGATCAGGTCCATCGGGCCCGGGCGGTACAAGGCGTTCAGCGCAATCAGGTCTTCCAGGCGGCTGGGCTTGGCATCCACCAGCATGCGCTGCATGCCCACGCTTTCAAACTGGAATACGGCCTCGGTCTTGCCCTCACTGAACAGGCGGTACACCTTGGCATCGTTGAGCGGCAGGTTTTCATACGCAAAGTTCTCCTGGCCAGGATGGCGCTTCATGATGAACTCGCGCGCAATCTCCAGGATGGTGAGCGTGGCCAGGCCCAAGAAGTCGAACTTCACCAGGCCAATCGCTTCCACATCGTCCTTGTCGTACTGGCTCACCGCAGACTCGCTGCCGGGCTGCTGGTACAGCGGGCAAAAATCGGTCAGCTTGCCGGGCGCAATCAGCACGCCCCCGGCGTGCATGCCGATGTTGCGGGTCATGCCCTCCAGCTTGCGGGCCAGCTCCAGCAGCGTCTTGACGTCTTCCTCTTTCTCCTCGCGCTCGGCCAAGATGGGCTCGGCCTCAGTGGCATAGACGTACTTGTCGCTCTTCTTGCCGTCCGTGGGCGGCAGCTGCAGCGTGACGTTGGTGCCCGGCTTGTTGGGGATCAGCTTGCTGATGCCGTCGCAAAAGGTGTAGCTCATGTCGAGCACACGCCCCACATCGCGCACCACGCCGCGCGCAGCCATGGTACCGAAGGTGGCAATCTGGCTCACGGCATCTTTGCCATACTTGTCCTTGACATAGTCGATCACCAGGTTGCGGTTGGTCTGGCAGAAGTCGATGTCGAAGTCGGGCATGGACACCCGCTCAGGGTTCAAAAACCGCTCGAACAGCAGGTTGTACTGCAGCGGGTCCAGGTCAGTGATCTTGAGCGCATACGCCACCAAACTGCCCGCACCCGAACCACGGCCCGGCCCCACCGGGCAGCCGTTGTTCTTGGCCCAGTTGATGAAGTCACCCACGATCAAAAAGTAGCCCGGAAAGCCCATTTTCAGGATGGTGGCCAGCTCGAACTCCAGGCGCTCCACATACCGCGCCATCTGCGCCTCGCGCTCGTCCGCCTTGGGGTAGAGGTGCAGCATGCGCTCTTTCAAGCCCTCAAACGACGCGTAGCGAAAATACTCCTCCGGTGTCATGCGCTGGCCGTTGACCTCGGGCGTGGGGAAGTCGGGCAGCTGCGGCTTGCCCAGCACCAGCGTCAGGCTGCAACGCTTGGCGATCTCCAGCGTGTTGGCAATTGCCGAGGGGATGTCGGCGAACAGCGCCTCCATCTGGGCCGCGCTCTTGAAATACTGCTCGCGTGTGAAACGCCGCACCCGCTTGGGGTTGCTCAGAATCTCGCCGTCGGCAATACACACCCGGGCCTCATGCGCCTCGAAATCATCGGGTTCGGTGAACTGGATGGGGTGTGTGGCAACCACCGGCAGCATCATGCGCGCGGCCAGTTGCACCGTGGCCACCACATGGGCCTCGTCATCAGCACGACCAGCCCGCTGCACTTCCAGGTAAAAGCGATGCGGGAACACGCTGGCCAGTTGCATGGCCGCTTCGTAAGCGCGGGCCGTGTCACCCTGCACCAGCGCCTGCCCCACCGGGCCGGCCTGTGCACCGGCCAGGCAAATCAGGCCCTCGTTCAGCTCTTTCATCCAGGCCATCTTCACCACGGCCTGGTTCTTCACCACGTTTTTCGTGAACGCGCGCGCAATCAGCTCCGAGATATTCAGGTAACCCTGCTTGTTCTGCACCAGCACAATGATGCGTGACAGTGCAGCCGGGTCACCGCCCAGCCCTTCGATGATGAGCTCGGCGCCGATCAGGGGTTTGACCCCTTTGCCCCGGCCTTCCTTGTAGAACTTGATAGCGCCGAACAGGTTGTTCAGGTCGGTGATGGCCATGGCCGGCTGGCCGTCCTTGGCTGCCGCCTTGATCACCTCGTCGATGCGGTTGGTGGAATCCACCACGGAAAATTCGGTGTGCAGGCGCAGGTGTACAAACATGGCTTGATTGTAGTTTTGCCGCCGCCGCCACACGCCTGCCGACACAGGGCGATGCGGCACAATCAAGGCAGAGGAGTCAAAAAAGCGGGAACCCCCGCATCGATCCAATTTGGAGCAAGAAACATGGCCCCAACCGCCTTCCGCCCGCACGGTACTGCCCAAGTAGAGCTGTCCGGCGCCATCCTGACGGTGCACATGCGTGGCGACTGGAATGCAGAAATGCGCAATCAGACCTCGCAGCAAATACGTGCCTACGCCCCCGCACTCAATTCAGCCGGCCCCTGGGCCATCTGCAACATCCTGCATGACACACTGGTCTACAGCGAAGCGCTGTACACCAGCGCACGGCAAGACTATGCCTCCCGCCCCGCCGCGTCGCGCCTGCAGGCAGTGGCATTTGTCATTGGCCCCCACGTGGAAGGCGCCAGTCTGCTCGGGCCTCGTTACCAGACCTTGCTGGACGGAGTGATTGATGCCCAGGTGTTCCAGGACCTGCAGAGTGCGCAACGCTGGCTGCAAGAACAACTCGATCGCGTCGGACAATCTTAAAATCGCAGGGTGAACTCCATCCTGAACATCTCCACCTACAAATTCGTCCCCATCCACGATGCCCCTGCGCAGCGCGAATTGTTGCTGCAGCGTGCCCAGGCCCTGAACCTCAAGGGCACCATCTTGCTGGCCGAAGAAGGCATCAACATGTTCCTGGCCGGCCCGGCCGAGGACGTGCGGGGCTTTGTGGCCCAGCTGCAGACTGATCCACGCTTTGCCGACATTGCGCCCAAGGAGAGCTGGTCCAACACACAGCCTTTCAAGAAGATGTTGGTCAAGGTGAAGGGCGAGATCATCCGCATGAACCACCCCACCATCAAGCCCGCCAATGGCCGAGCCCCAGCAGTGGCGCCTGCCACCGTCAAGCGCTGGCTGGACCAGGGCTTTGACGACAACGGCCGCCCAGTGGTGACGCTGGACACGCGCAATGACTTTGAAGTGGATGAGGGCACGTTCGATGGTGCTATTGACTGGCGCATCACCAAGTTCACCGAGTTTCCCGATGCGCTGCGCAGCCACCTGGGCGACCTGAAAGACAAAACCGTGGTGAGCTTTTGCACCGGCGGCATCCGCTGCGAGAAGGCCGCCATCTTGATGCGCGAGGAAGGGCTGGAGCACGTTTACCAGCTCGAAGGCGGCATCCTCAAATATTTTGAAGAAACCGACGGCAGCCACTACCACGGCGGCTGCTTTGTATTCGACGAGCGCCGCGCCTTGGGTGCCGACCTGCAAACCGTAGGCCTGCAGGCCGAACCCGCGGCGTCCTGAGCGGTCTAGCGCTGGGTCACCAGCGGCTTGTCCACCAGCCCGGCGCGCGGCATCCAGTCAAACACCGAATCCACCGTCACGGTCTCGATCTTGTCCGCATACCGCTTCACATCAGGGTGGTCGTCAAAGGCCACATTGGCCTTGGTCATGCGTGCCCCCAAGCGGGTGAGCGCAGTGATGGTGAGCGTGCTGGGCTGGTAGTCCTGCGCCTTGAGCCAGGCTTGGGCCTGCTGCCGGTCCGCCACGGGCGCCTTGCTCTCGGCGGTCATGGCCAGGGCCACAGTCTCCATGGCCCACTGGTTCGACTGCTGGTACTTCTGCGCCCACGGGTAGCTCACCATGTTGTAAGGCTTGTGGTGCAGCTGCAGCGCCTGCTTCTCGTCCAGCAACACGGCCAGCAATCGCTTTTGCACCGCTTCGGTGGGTACCAGCCAGGCGGCCTCGTACTGCCACAAATCGTCCATAAAAAACTCGCCAAGGCCTTGGCGGTAGATCGCTGATTCCGAAGTCCCACACTGGTTGAGCTTGTGTAACACGCGCCACACCTGGCCACCCTGCCCGTCGGGCTGCTGGTACACAAAGCCCAGGTGCGAGTAACGAAGGCCGTACTTGCTGAGGTCCTGCCCGGCCCGTGCCATCACCACCACCCTGGCGCCGCTGGCATCCAGAGTCTTCAGGGTGCTGAGTGCCAGGCCCAGCGATCGCTCCAGCGTCTCGGCCTTCAGCGCCTGGGGCTCATTGCAAGGGCGCCCGGCGTGGGCCGGGGCCAGCAGGGCCAGCGACAGCAGGGCTGTTGCTGCGCCGCCGATACAGGGGCGTGTCATCGGCTCACTCGCTCGTTGTGCAGCAATGCCTTGCCAATTTCGTTGGGAATAAACGCAATCACGGTGCCCGCCACCGACAGCACCACACCAGCCCCAATCACACTCACGGTGACCACGGTACCCACGGCAGTGGATACGCCGCTGGCCACTTTGCCCGACGCCTCCACGCTCACGCGCGCGCCGTCCGACACCCGCTCCAGCAGGTACACCGTGCCCTTGGCCGAGGCCTCTACCCCTTTGATCACCAGCACTGCACCCGCCGTCGACAAGGCCACCGGCACCGCGACCACCGCACCTGCACTGGCCCCTACCACCGAGGCCACCGGCATGGTGGACAAGGCGCTAAACGCCGATGCGTCAGTCTGCGCTTGGGCATAAAAAGGGACTGCAGCGCCCATGGATATTGCGCAAGCAGCTAGCAAATGAATAGCACGACGGTGTTGCATACGAGCAGGAACCTCGGGTTGCTGGCAAAAGTGCCAGCGCCATCTTAGCAAGGCGCATAAAAAAACCGGGCAGGTGCCGCAGCACCCCACCCGGTTTTCCAAGGCGCCTATGCGATTAGCCGCGCTTGCCCGCCAAGGCAGCAATACGCTCGCCATATTTGCGTGCGGTTTCCAGGTCTCCGGCGTTCATTTCGTCGGCGCTGGCATCGCCCGGGGTTTGGGCAATGGGGCCGGCGTTGGACGCCATGTAGTTCACATCGGTGCGCTGCGAACCCTTGTGGTTGTTGTAGGCCATGCCAGTGCCCGCCCACAGGCCGCCGTGTTGCATGGCCAGGGTCATGAAGTAGTGCAGTGTGGAGTGCTTGTCGCCGTCCACGTTGGCGCTGTTGGTGAAGCCACCAAAAATCTTGTCTTTCCAGGCCTGCACATACCAGGGCTTGCTGGATGCATCGGCAAACTTCTTGAACTGCCAGCTCACGCTGCCCATGTAAGTGGGCGAGCCGAAGATGATCGCGTCCGCTGCGGCCAGCGTGTCCCAGGCGGCTTCGGGCACGTTGCCTTCGGCGTCGATGGTGATCAGGTCGGCACCAGCGCCCTGCGCCACCGACTGCGCCATGCGCTGGGTGTGACCGTAACCGGAATGGAATACCACTGCTACTTTTGCCATGTCAAAGCTCCTTGAAAAAGGTGAAGGTTAAGGCGAACAAAAAAGACCCGCAGCCTGCGGGTCCAAGGGGAAATCAGTTACCGCGCTTGGCATCCAGGCTCAGGGTACCGGGGCCAAAGGCAGTCAGCATGAGCAGACCACCGGCGATGGCGATGTTCTTCATGAACATGATCTGCTGCATTTGCGCAGCCTCGGGGGCCGCGGCCCAGAAGGCGTGGAAAAACACACCGGCAACCACCGTAAACACGGCCAGCACCAGCGCTGCGATGCGGGTCTGCAAGCCCAGCAACAGCGCAATGCCACCGCCCGCCTCGGCCACGATAGCCAGCACAGCGCCCACGACGGGCAGGGGTAGGCCTACGGAGCCGATATAGCCCACGGTACCGGCAAAACCGGCAATCTTGCTGATGCCCGCAGGCACAAACAAGGCTGCCAGCAGCACGCGGGCCACCAGGGCCAGGGGGTTTTGGAATTTGTCAAACATGGGGTTCTCCTTCGTAGGTAAAAAATTCAAACGTCAGGCTTCCAGATCAAACACCAAGACTTCGGCGTTTGCCCCGTGGGCCAGGGTAATGCGGCTTTCGCCCTCCAGCAGCGCGGCGTCTCCGGTCGAGAGCTTGGCGCCATTCACTTCCACACCGCCGCGCAGCACCTGCACATAGGCTTTGCGTGCAGAGTCCAAGGCCAGCTCGGCACTCTGGGCGCCGTCAAACAGGCCGCTGTAGAGCTTGGCATCGGCGTGGATCAGCACGCTGCCATCTGCGCCGTCGGGTGAAGCAACCAGTCGCAGCTTGCCCTGCTTCTCTTCAGTGGCAAAACTCTTTTGCTCGTAGCTGGGCGGGATTCCGCGCACATTGGGCTCAATCCAGATCTGGAAGAAATGCGTGGTCTCGCCCTGGGCGTGGTTGAACTCGCTGTGCTGCACGCCGGTGCCTGCACTCATGCGCTGCACGTCACCGGGCGGAATGCCCTTGACGTTGCCCATGCTGTCCTTGTGCGCCAGGTTGCCCGACATCACGTAGCTGATGATCTCCATGTCGCGGTGGCCGTGGGTGCCAAAGCCGGTCCCCGGGGCAATGCGGTCTTCGTTGATCACGCGCAGGTTGCCCCAGCCCATGTGGGCAGGGTCATAGTAGCCGGCGAACGAAAAGCTGTGGAACGACTTGAGCCAGCCATGGTCGGCGTGGCCGCGGTCTTGGGATTTGCGTAAGGTCAACATAGCGAAGTCCTTTCTGTTGTGTGTCTTGCTGATGGGTTGAACTTTAGGCTTCGAGCAGGGGTTTTCCATCCACGCTGTTTGATGGCATCATTCAAAGCAATTCAACTTAAACACCCGCTTCATGCAAAACGCCCGCGACTTCTTGACCCCTGACGCGCTCGCCATGCTGCAAACCATTGCCGTGGCCGGCAGCTTTGCCGCCGCGGCGCGCGAGATGGGCATGGTGCCCAGCGCGCTGACCTACCGGGTGCGGCAAATTGAAGATGCGCTGGATGTGCTGCTGTATGACCGCAGCTCCCGCCAAGCCAAACTCACCGAGGCTGGCGCCGAGCTGCTGCGCGAGGGCGCACGCCTGCTGGAGGAAATTGACGCCGTGGCCAACCGCGTCAAACGTGTGGCCACAGGCTGGGAGCCGCAGCTCACCATCGCCATCGACACCGTCATCTCCAAGCCGACCATCATGGAACTGTGCGAGAGCTTTTTCAGCCAGTCGCCGCCCACGCGCATCCGCCTGCGCGAAGAAACACTCTCAGGCACGCTGGAGGCACTCACGCGTGGCCAGGCCGACCTGGCCATTGGCGTGGGCCCGGACTCAGCACGCACCGCTGGTGTGCACAGCAAGCCGCTGGGCCACATCACTTTTGTGTACGCCGTGGCGCCGCACCACCCGTTGGCCAATGCACCCGAGCCGCTGTCGGACGAGGTGATCCAGAAACACCGCGCCGTGGCCGTGGCCGACTCCATCAGCCGTGGCGCCGGCCAGACCTTTGGCCTGCTCAGCGGGCAAGACGTGTTCACCGTGCCCACCATGCACGCCAAGCTGGACGCCCAGCTTCGCGGCCTGGGCGGCGGCAATTTGCCACGCTGCATGGCCGACAGCTACATCGAGACTGGCCGCCTGGTCGTCAAACGCACCGAACGCGCCCAACGCCAAGTGCCCCTGCACTACGCCTGGCGCCTGAGCAAAACCACCCAGCAAGGCCGCGCCCTGCAATGGTGGCTGAGCCAGCTGGAGAGCCAGGCCACGCGCGACGCATTGCTCGAAGAACACCGCAGCGCGTAAGCCAGCACCCCCTGGCCAGCGTGTATAAAGAGACCACTACAACTATTGGAGATCGCGCCCATGACCCAACCCAAAAACATCGCCATCGTGGGCGCCGGCATGGCCGCCATCACCTGCGCACGCACCCTGGTGCAAGCAGGCCACCGGGTGACGGTGTTTGAAAAAAGCCGAGGGGTGGGCGGGCGCATGTCCACACGCGACAGCGCGTTTGGCACCTTTGACCACGGCGCGCAGTACTTCACCGTGCGCGACGCGCGCTTTGCGCTGGCCCTGCAAACCACCGCCGGCCTGTGCCGCCCCTGGAGCGCCAACACCGTGCGTGTGCTGGACTCGCATGGCCGCGTGGCCGCCGCCGGCCTGCCCGCCCGCGAGCCACACTGGGTGCCCTCGCCCGGCATGAACGCGCTGGTGCGCGCCTGGGCCAAGCCCCTGGTGGATGCGGGCTCTGTAGAACTGCAAACGCGCGTCATGGCCATCGCTCCCGATGCCCTCAACAAAAAGCAATGGCAGCTGCACACCACCGGTGCAGACGACAGCAGCCACGTCTACAGCGGCTTTGACGCCGTGGTGCTGGCCATCCCCCACCCACAAGCACAGGCCCTGCTAGCCACCACGCCCAAGGGCGAAGCCTTGGCCAAGAAAACCAACAAAGTCTCCGTGGCCCCCTGCTGGACGCTGATGCTGGCCTTCCCGCAAGCGGTGCAGCCCGGCCTCACCACGCTGGGCCCCCAGTGGAACGCGGCACGCAGTACGCACCACCGCATTGCCTGGCTCACGCGTGAATCCAGCAAACCCGGCCGTGGCCGCGTGGAGCGCTGGACCGTGCAGGCCAGCGCCGCGTGGTCGCAAGAGCACCTGAATGACGACCCCGCCCGCGTGCAGGCCAAGCTCATCAAGGCCTTTTCCGAGATTACCGGCATCCGCGCCGAACCGGCCCACGCCGAAGTGCACCGCTGGATGTACGCCAAAACCGAGCAGCCCCTGGGCCACAGCCACCTGCTGGACGCCAAGGCCGGCCTGGGCGTATGCGGCGACTGGTGCCTGGGCCACCGTGTGGAAGACGCATTCATCTCCGGCCTGGAGCTGGCACTGCAAGTCGCTTGAAGTACCGCGGTCGTTTCGCCCCCTCCCCCACGGGCCCGCTGCACGCCGGCTCGCTGGTTGCTGCACTGGCCAGCTGGCTGGACGCACGTGCCCACGGCGGCCAGTGGCTGGTGCGCATCGAAGATGTGGACACCCCGCGCTGCGTGCCCGGTGCGGACCACTTCATCCTGCAACAGCTGGCCGCCTGCAGCCTGCAGCCTGATGCGCCGCCCGTCTGGCAAAGCCAGCGCAGCGCGCTGTACCAGCAGGCGCTGGACCAGCTGGTCAGCGCGGGCCTGGCCTACCCCTGCGCCTGCTCCCGCAAAGACATTGAACACGCCCTGGCCGCGCGCGGCGACGGCAAGCCGCGCCACGGCGAACTGGTCTACCCCGGCACCTGCAGACCCGAGCGAGGCGGCCTGCACGGCAAGCCTGGCCGCGCCTGGCGCCTGCACACCGACACTGCCATTTTTAAGCCAAATTGGCCTCTAACCCCCGTAAATACTGCGCAAGCAGCTCCTGAATCAGGAGCAAACCCAAGCAGTGCATTGCACTGGACCGACCGCCGCCTGGGCCCGCAATGCCAGGAGGTGGCGCAGGCCGTGGGCGACTTTGTGCTCAAGCGGGCCGATGGCCTGTGGGCCTACCAGCTGGCCGTGGTGGTGGACGATGCGGCGCAAGGCATCAGCCATGTGGTGCGCGGCGAAGACCTGGCCGACAACACCGCACGGCAAATCGGCCTGCAGCGCGCACTGGGCCTGCCCACCCCGCACTACCTGCACACGCCGCTGGTGCTGGGCGCGAATGGCGAAAAGCTCAGCAAACAAAACGGCGCGCAGGCGCTGGACACCGGCACGCCAGAAGCGACGCTGCGGGCATTGCACCAGGCCGCACACCTGCTGGGGCTACCCGAAGCACCGCCCGCTTCCAGCCAAGGCGACTGCCTTGCACTATGGACCCGCGCCTGGCGTTCAGGCTCGGGCCGAGGGGCGGCAGCGCTATAGCGGATGCGCTGCATGGGCACCCGAGAGCGCCAGCAGCCGATTCACCACTTGGGCAGAATGCGGTCGCCAGGCATCAGTGCGTACGGCGCCACCCAGCCGGGCAAGGCTGCCATACGCTGCGCCCAGGCGCCCACATGGGGGTAGCGCGTCAGCAGATCCAAACCACTTTCCTCTTCGGGATAAAAGACATAGCCGCTGAGCGAAAAATCCGCAATTGTGGGGGCTTCGCCTACCATGTAAGGCTGCTTTGCCAGGTGCTTGTTCACGATGTCGTAGGCTGCCTCAAGTCGGCCCTTGAGCCAGCCCATCACGGCCGGATCGGGCGCAGCAGGGCCAAAGGACTTGCTGAAACGGTAGCTGGCAAAGTAGCTGGTGAACTTGTGGTTATCGAACAAAATCCAGCGCAGCACCTCCAGCTTTTCCTCGGGCGTGGTGCCGCCATAGGCGCCGTGCTTGTCAGCCAAGTAGCTGAGGATGGCGCCGGACTGCGTGATGCGGCGCGCACCGTCTTCCAGAATGGGCGCTTCGCCCATCTCGTTGCTGGACTCTCGCCAAGCCGCTTCACGTGTAGCGCCATGCATGTAGTCCACATAGACCAATTCGTGGGGCAGACCCAGGGCGCGCAAAAAAAAGGCCACCTTGAAACTGTTGCCCGACTGGGCGAAACAATGCAATTTGTACATTCGGACTTCCTTTAGTTTTCGTCGATATAACCGCGCGAGGCTGCAGCCTCGGGGTCCTGAAAAATCGCCATGGCCGTACGCATGCGGCGAAAGCCAAACTTGCGGTAGAACGGCTCCTTGCCCGGCACCGCATACAAAATGATCTTGCCGTGCCCCCCCGACATGTCCACCAAGCGCGCCACCAGCTGCTGCCCCAGCCCCGTGCCCTGGTGGCTGGGCAAGAGCGCCACATCACACAGGTAGGCGCAGTCCACACCATCCGCCAGCACACGCCCGGCGCCCACCAGCACCTCACCGTCGTACACAAAACAGCAAAACATGCTGTTGCCAAACGCCACCTTCAGCCCCTGCGGCGTCTTGTTACCCAAGGGCGCAGCACGGTAGAGCGCAGCAAGTTCGTCCCAGTCCAGGGCGTCGGTAGATTCAGACCAGCGGTATGTCATGTGGGGGCGATTCAAGTGGGGCAGATTCCGTTGATCTTCACACGATTTGCTGGCATGGATGGCAGCCACCTAGCGTGTGTAGTGAATCTTCAACATCCCATAGCGCCACTCAAAGCGGACTTCTGAGCCCCTGGAATACCTGCCCAAAAGCAGACATCCGATCTGTTACAAATGAGGTGGGCTTGCCGAGGTCGCCTATGCGGCGGAAGCGGACGCTAGCGAATTCACCCGAACGGGGGATATTCAGGGCTTGGCTGAATTGTCAAAATCGAAACGACCTTCAAACATCATGACTGATCCAAGTTTGTGGAAGATCTGGGGAGTTGCCGAGGCGAACTTAAAAGACGCTCGTCGATACCTGGTCGAGTCGATTGCTGAAATCGACTCAGATCGCTATTCATTGACTCAGTTTGACGAATATCTTTCTCAGAATGAACTGGGCTTGGCATTGGGCGAGATTGCCAGCATTGCGGAGGAATTGGTTTGCAAGGCTGCATTCTGGCGGCGACTCGAAGCGGCGGCAGAGGTAATGGGGCGCACTCAGGCTGCAGCGAAATACAGGGAGAAGTTTCTTGCGGAAGTTAACCGGCACTAGGACGTTCAGCGACATGGGCAATAACGGGGACTTCTGAAACAACTACTTCATGGCAAGCTCTCTGCCTGATGAGGCGGATAAAGTATCTGCTGGCAGATATCGACCAACGCCTGCTTGCAGTCTTACCCGGACTCCTGGTCTAGTTGAATGAGCGAAGTTTCAGGCTGGATCACACAGCTCCAAAGCAGTCACCTGGAAAGGAATGCACCCGGCCCTCAGCGGCTGTCGACCTACTCCCGCCCATCGCCCCTGCATACAATGCAGGCCCGGCCTTTTTGCCGCGACTGCTGACCATGACCACCTCCACACCCGACACCACCCCGCCCGAGAACCCTGCCGACGAAGGCGCCAAGCCCTTTATGCGCACCGTCAAGAGTTTTGTGAAGCGCGCGGGCCGCATGGGCAGCGGGCAGATCAAAGCGCGGGAAGAGTTGGGGCCCAAGTTCTTGCTGCCTTACCAGCCGGGCGCTATCAATTTCGAAGCTGCTTTCGCAGGTGCTGCGGGGGCTAGCGGACCAAAAGATGCAAATACTGCAACCCAGCGCCCGGTGGTGCTGGAGATTGGGTTTGGCATGGGCGAGGCCACGGCGCAAATTGCGCTGACGCTGCCGGGCACCAACTTTTTGTGCTGCGAGGTGCATGAGGCCGGCGTGGGCGCGCTGCTCAAGCGCATTGGCGAGCACAACATTCCCAACATCCGCATCTGCAACCACGACGCGGTGGAAGTCATTGACCACATGCTGCCGATGGGCAGCCTGGATGGCGTGCACATCTTCTTCCCCGACCCCTGGCACAAGACCAAACACAACAAGCGCCGCCTGATCCAGAGCCCGCTGGTGGCCAAGCTGGCCGCGCGCCTGAAGGTGGGGGGCTACCTGCATGCCGCCACTGACTGGCAGCCCTACGCCGAGCAGATTTTGGAAGTGCTGAGCGCCGAGCCCAAGCTCAAGAACCGCGCCCTGCCGGACCACCCCGAGCTGGCTGGCTACGCGCCCAAGCCGCACTACCGTCCGCTCACCAAGTTTGAGAACCGGGGCATCAAGCTCGGCCACGGTGTGTGGGACGTGGTGTTCGAACGCGTCTAAACCCGCTGGCATGGCCCGCCACCGGCCCAACGCCCCGCCCGCGCGCAAGGGGGTGAGCCCCAGCTGTGTGGTGCTGCCCGCCGGCCCCTGGCCCACGCTGCTGGATTTTTTGCTGGAGCGTTTTCCATCCGTGCCCCCAGCAGACTGGCGGGCCCGGCTGGAGGCTGGTGAGGTGGTGGACGCCGAGGGCCAGACCGCTAGCGCCCACGACGCACCCACGCCGGGGCGGCGCCTCTACTACTACCGCAGCGTGCCCGCCGAGCCACGCATTCCCTTCGAGGCCACGGTGCTGTGGCAAGACGAACACCTGCTGGTGGTGGACAAGCCGCACTTCCTGCCGGTCATCCCCTCGGGCAAATACGTGCAAGAGACCTTGTTGGTGCGGCTCAAGGCGCAGCTGGGGCTGGATGCCCTCTCGCCCATCCACCGCATTGACCGCGACACGGCCGGGCTGGTGTTGTTCTCGGTCAACCCCGCCACGCGCAATGCCTACCAGGCGCTGTTTCGCGACCGGGTGGTGGACAAGACCTACCAGTGCATTGCCCCCAGCAATCCCGCCCTGCCCTGGCCCATCCACCGCGAGAGCCGCATTGGCCAGGGCGCCCACTTCATGCAGCAAGCCGAGGTGCCGGGCCCCGTGAACGCGATCACTGACATCGACGTGCTGGAGACCCACGGCGCCTGGGCCCGCTACCAGCTGCGCCCCCTGACCGGCCAGCGCCACCAGCTGCGCGTGCACATGGCGGCGCTGGGCCTGCCGCTGTTGTTCGACGGCATCTACCCCACCCTGACGCCCGAGGACGCCACCGACTACCGCCGCCCACTGCAGCTGCTGGCGCAGCACATTGCCTTCACCGACCCCATCACCGGCGAAGCCCGCAGCTTTGCCAGCCAGCGCAGCCTGCTGACACTGCAAAATTTATAAGAAATATGGCCTTAAAGGCCGTGGTTACTGCGCAAGCAGCTCCTAATTCGATAGCAGAAGTACGCCCCAGCCGGGCTACGGCGCGCTCGCCGGGGCCGATGCGGCAGGCTGGGCTGGCTGCAGCGCGGTGGCATCCCCCCGGCGCAGGCCCTCTGACTGGGCGCGCGCCGCCTCCGCACGCTGCACCGCATAGGCCTGCAGCGCCTCCAAGGTGGCAGCAGATGGCGCCTGGCCGGCCGGGGTGGCGGCGGTCAGGTAGTCGAAGCTGCGTTCGTAGCCCACGGCCACTTCGTCCAAGCGCCCGGCCAGTTGCTCAAAACTCAGCCCTTCTTGCGGGCCGCGCTGCACCAGGCTGCCCCAGCGCTGGCTGATCCGCTCGTCGTCTTGCAAAAACCGGGCGATGCTGGCGCGGGCCTTGAGCTCCTCCCCCATCAGGTAGGGCGGCGCGGGCAAGGCGCGCCACAGCACCACCACCAGCAGCACCAAAGCGGCGACACTGCCGCGCCGCCAGCTGCGCACGGGTGGGCTTTGCGCCGTCCAGGGCTGGGCCAGCAGGCCGCCCAGCAGCGCACCGGCCAACAGGCCACCCGCGTGCGCCGCGTTGTCAATGCCGGGGAGCACCAGGCCTAGGCCCAGCATCAGCGCCGTAAAAAACAGCGCCCCGCCAAACAGCCAGCGGAACTCTGACCGGTCCACCTGCCGCCGCTCGCGCCACAGGCACACCAGCAAGGCCCCATAGAGGCTGAACACGGCGCCCGAGGCCCCGCCCGACACCGCCTGGTTGCCCTGCACCACCAGCGACACGCCGTTGCCCAGCACGCCGCTGCCCAGATACAGCGCCGCAAAGCGCCCGCGGCCCAGCAGGCCTTCCATGAGGCGGCCCACATCCCACAGCGCCCACATATTGAGCGCCAGGTGCATGACCCCAAAGTGCACAAACATGGCCGTCATCAGGCGCCACCACTGGCCGTCTTGCGTGGCGGGCCCAAAGTTGGCGCCCCAGGCCAGCGGCACACCTTGGGCCGCATGCCACCAGCCGGCCCCGGCCAGCAGCATGGCCAAAAACACCGCCACATTGAGTGCGATGACCCCGCACACCACCGGCGCGGCAGACGCTGGCGCGCGCATCAGATCGGTCAGCGAACGGTGGGGGCTGCTCTGCATGGCAAGGCGATGCTCTTAGCGCAGCACAAACGGCGCGGCCAGCGGCTCGCCCACCAAAACGCCTTGGCCGGGCCAGGCCACGCTTTTCCAATAGGCCTCCAGCGCGGTGGCGCCCTGCAGGTAGTGCAAAAGCAGCACCTGCGGGTGCGGAAACTTTTGCAGGTGGTTGCAGGGCTCGCTCACCGTGCCGTAGCTGGCGGTGGCGCCCGCTTCCAGCCACTCCAGCACGCTCATCTGACCATTGCCATCCATCAGCTGCCCGCCAAAGGAGGTGAGGTGGTCGGCCAGCGCGCCGGGAATCCACTGCTGGGGGTCGATAGGGTTTTGTCGGGTCAGCCCGGTCTGGTAGAGCACCACGCGGCGCAGCGGGTCGGGGTCGGCCTGCTCGCGCCGCACCACGGCCACGCCGCTTTGGCCCATGCGCCCGGCGGGCGGAAACAGGGCGGCACGCACATTGCGCGCCCTATCCTGCGTGTTGACAAACACCGCAAAGGCCGAGGGTGCCCCCAGTTTGCCCAACTTGCCATCGGCAGCCACGCCACGGTCAATCAGGGCCTTGGCACTGGCCACCGAACGCGAGGCCAGCAGCATGGACGGGCGGATACCCAGCTCGGTGAAGGGCTTGTGGGTGCGTGCATTGAAATACGGCGACGCCCGGCTGGGTGCACAGGTTTTGCGGCAGGCCTCGGGCTCAAAGCCCAGGCTCAGGGCCGAAGTGATGGAGTTGCACTCCACGGCAAACGGCTGCGTCCACGCCAGCGCCAATGCCTGCACCTGGGGCGGCATTTGCTCGCGCACCTGGCTGTAGAGCGCGCCAAACTCCAGCACATTCAGGCTGTTGCGCACCGGCAGCTCCACGCGCACGATGTGCTCGGGGGCAATGCCGCGCTGGGCCGCGTAGTACTCGCCCACCTCCACCGAATAGGGGTCGGCGGTGTTGATGACCAGGCCCACATCGGCCGCGGTGAGCCGCCCGGCAATACGCGGCACCGAAGTCTGGGGCGGCTCGGGCGCTTGTTGCGCCCACGCCCATGCAGCCGACAGCAGCAGCCCCAGCACCACCCAACGGCTACACCAGCGTTGCATCGAGCCACCCTCGCAAACTGTTGATAAACGCCAGGCCTTGCGCACGTGGCAAGTCTTCTACACGCACCACGGCTTCTGTCAGGCGGCCGCTCTGCAGATGCAGCGCGCGGCCCACACCCGGCAGCAAGCCGCAGGCCAGCGGCGGCGTGACCCAGCGGCCGTCCAGCTGCACCGCAATATTGCCGCGCGTGCACTCGGTCAGCTCGCCCTGCGCGTTGAACAGCAGGGTGTCGAACACCGTGGCGTCGGTGGGCGTGAAGGCGTCGTAGTGGGCACGGCGCGTGGTCTTGTGGCGCACAAACTCGCTGTGCGCCTCGGCAATCGGCGCCTTCGCCAGCTGCAGGCGCACGGGCTGCGGCGTGTCCGCCAGCGCGAAGGCTTGGGCCTGACAGTGCCCGTTGGCCGACAGCAGCAGGCGCACGCGGTACGCGCCCTGGGGGTGCGCTGCCGCCAGAGCCTGCAGGGTCTGCAGCGCGCGGGTGCGGTCCCACGGCGTGCCAAAGTGCTGGGCAGCACCCGCCATGCGGTCCAGGTGCAGATCGACATGCGGCAACTCCCCGTCGCACAGCGCCAGCGTTTCCAACAGTTCAAAGGGCTGGCTGGCACGCTCCAGAAACATGCGTTTGCTGCGCCACTCATTCCACTCACCCTCGGCTTGCGCATCGAAGGTGATGCCACTGCCAATGCCGCAACGGGCCGTGTCGCCTTGCACGGTGACGGTGCGAATCGCCACATTGAAAGTGGCGTGGCCACCGGGCCGCACCACGCCCACAGCGCCGCAGTACACACCCCGCTGGGCAGGCTCCAGGGTTTTGATCATGCGCATGGCCTGCACCTTGGGCGCACCGGTGATGGAGCCGCAGGGGAACAGCGCAGTGAACACATCCAGCAGCGTGGTACCGGGGCGCGTGCTCGCTTCCACATCCGAAGTCATTTGCCACACGGTGGGCAGTGCCTCCAGGTGGAACAGGCGCGGCACCCTTACGCTGTGCGGCTGTGCGACGCGCGACAGGTCGTTGCGGATCAGGTCCACGATCATCACGTTCTCGGCCCGCTCCTTGGGCGTGTTGCGCAGTTGCGTGGCATTGGCAGCATCGTCCTCGGGCGTGGCGCCGCGTGCGGCCGTGCCCTTCATCGGGCGGCTCAAGATGCGCTCGCCATCCCAATCAAAAAACAGCTCAGGGGACACCGACAACACCTGCTCAGTGCCTGCGTCAATAAAGGCGCTGTAGGCGCGGGGCTGGGCGCGGCGCAGCGCCGCAAAGTAGGCCAGGGCACTGCCAGAGAACTGCGCCTGCAGTGGCGCGGTGTAGTTGACCTGGTAGAGCTCACCAGCCGCAATGGCGCGGTGGATCTCGGCCATGTTCTGGTCAAACACGGCCCGGCTCACGCCCGTATTCCAATGCACGGTGGGCTCCGACTGGTCTTCGGCGGTGTACTCTGGCAGCGGCTGCGTGTGCACCCCAAACCAGGCCAGCGGGCCATCGGCCGCACGCACCTGCAGCGCCGCATCAAACGCGGGCGCCGCCTCGTAGCGCACATAGCCCACGCACCAGCGCCCTTGGCGGCTCAACGCATCCACCTGCGCCAGCACAGCGGCCACCTCGTGCACCGCATGCGCCACCAGCACCTGATCGGGCTCCCCAAACGCCAGTGGCACGGCAGTGCCAGCAGGCTGTCGGGGATTGGCAAAATCGATCAGGGCATGGGGATGGGGCATAGGCAGTGCGGATGTTACGCGGTGATTTCCCGCGCGCTGATCTGGTACTTGAAGTCGTCGGGCGCGTAGGAGTCCAGGCGGCCCGCAGCTGTCTCGGCCGTGGGGTACATGAAGAAGCCCAGCTTGGGGCCGGTGGACTGGGGCAGCACCACGTCGTGGGCCACGTTGTAGGCCATCCAGTTGCCCTCCCAGCCACCAAACAGGCCCTTGTTCACCGGCGCGACCAAGGGGTTGCTGGCGGACTTGATCCACTCGGGGGTTTCCTGGCGCATCACCTTGGCTACGTCGGCCGGATCCATGCCCACCCAGCCATGGCCTTTGAGGTAGACCTCGGCACGGCAGTGCTGCGCGCCCTTGAGGCTAGCGGAGTTGCCACCCAGCTCGCGGTAGCCAAAGGCGCTGGGCGCCACACGCAGGCCGTACACGTCACGTGCGGGAACACCCACCGCGCGGCACAGGCCCACAAACAGTGCGTTCAGGTCAGCGCACTTGCCACCCAGGTTGTTGGTCTCCAGCATGGTCTTGATGTCGCCCTCGCCGCAGCCGCGCACCTTGGGTTCGCGGAAGGTATTGGTGACGATCCAGTCATACAACTTCTGCACCTTCTCCACATCGGTCTTGGCGCCGCGGGTGGCTTCCAGGGCTGTGGTGCGCACGATGCCGTCGGTGGGCAGCAGTTCGGTGGGCTGGGTCCAATACTTGAGACTGGCGGCGTCTTCGGCGGGGGTGGACTTTTGCGTCCAGTCCTGGGCGCGGTTTTGCGTCTGGATGCGGCTGGTCAGCTCCACAAAAGGCTTGGCCTGGTCAGCCGCAAACTCCACAAACAACATGCGCGCGCCATAGGTGTTGTCGTCTTCCAAGCGGGCGGTGCCATTGGTCTGGTAGCTGCTCTCCATTGACTTTTGCCAGTCGCTGTTGACCGAGGGAATGGGCAACCACAGGCGGGTGGCGCCCTGGGGCTTGGCAATGTCCACACGGGTGGTCACTTCAAAGGTGCGCCACGCGCCCGGCTTGGGGCTGAACTGGCGCTCGGCCGCGCTCGTCGATTGTGCAAAATTAATAGCAGGTAGCGCAGTACCCACGATGGCTACAGCCGAATTGGCCATAAATTTACGGCGCGAAGCCACACGGGAAGCCACGGGGGCAGAGGAAGTAACGGGGGTCATACAGAGATCTCCGGGTGGATGAAAAGGCAGCGCGTACGGCGTAACACAAAGTACCCCGGGGTGGCGCAGGCCCGATTATCCCTGCTGCCTGTATATTCAGCCCTCCCCCGCGCTGAAGGTCCTCCCCGTTGTCTGACTTTTCCTCCCTGCCGCCTGCCAGCGCTGCCCTGGCCCAGCACGCCCTGCACGCCTTTGAGCAAGTGGTGGGCAGCACGTCCGGTTTTCGTCGCCGCCCCGGCCAGCACCAAATGGCCGAGACCGTGGCCGCCACGCTGGCGCAGGCCGACATTGGCGAGCACCCCAACCCCACCAAAGCCATTGCCGTCATCCAGGCGGGTACCGGCGTGGGCAAAAGCGCAGCCTATGCCAGCACGGCCATTGCCATGGCGCTGGAACGCAAGACGCGCGTCATCATCAGCACCGCCACCGTGGCCCTGCAAGAGCAGCTGATGACCAAAGACCTGCCGGCCCTGGCGCGCAGCATGGACCAGCCCTTTGCTTACGCACTGGCCAAGGGCCGGGGCCGCTATGTTTGCAAGGTGAAACTGGAGCGGCTGGAGGGCAGCGGCGCGGCCGAGGACGACATGTTTGACGACGACCTGCCGCAGCCCAAGGTGTCTGCCCTGTCGCAAGAAGCCATCGAAGAGCGCCGCCAATCGCTCTATGAGGGCATGGCCCACAAGCTGGCCGTGGTGAGCTGGGATGGCGACCGCGACACCCTGCCCGACACGCCCGACCCACGCGACTGGTCGGCCGTAGCCGCCGAGCGCCACACCTGCACCGCGCGCCACTGCCCGCGTTACAAGGAATGCAGCTACTACAACGCACGTACCAAGTTGGCCGAGGCCAATGTCATCGTGGCCAACCACGACCTGGTGTTGGCTAGCCTGGGCATGAAGACCCTGCCCGACTTGGACAATTGCCTGGTGGTGTTTGACGAAGGCCATCACCTGCCCGCCGTCGCGCTGGACCAGTTCTCCAACGCCATGGACCTGAGCAACCTGCGCTGGCTGGACAAGCTGCCCAAGGCCATGAACGAAGTAGCCGGCAAGCTGGCACTGCATGTGGGCGAAGACGTGCAAACCGTGACCAGCCAGCTCAAGGGCGCACTGACCACGCTGGCCCGCATGGCCATGGACCTGGTGTGGGCCCACACCGGCCAGAACGCGCGCGGCGAAGGTAACGATGGCACGCTGCGATTTGCCAATGGCGTGCTGCCCGAGGCCATGCATGAGCCAGTAAACCAAATCCACGCGCAAGCCAACGGACTGTCCAAAGCCCTGGAAGCGCTGGGTGTGGACGTGAAGGCCATCGCCAAGGACGACCCCAGCCAGGCAGTGCTGTGCGCCCAGCTCTATGCGCAGCTGGGCGGCATTGCGCCGCGCCTGGGCAGCCTGGTGTCTACCGCGCAGCTGCTGCTGGAGCATGGCGAACAGCCCTTGGCCAAATGGCTGCAGGCCGAGAGCGAAAACGGCTACCTGACGATGACCGCCCACGCCTGCCCCATCGTCCCTGGCGACCTGCTGCGCCAGTTTTTGTGGAGCCAGGTACGTGGCGCCATCGTGACCAGTGCCTCGCTCACCAGCTGCGGCAGCTTTGATTACTTTTTGAAAGAAGCCGGGCTATCCAACAAGCCCTATGTCACCGCGCTGGAAGTGGCCAGCCCCTTCAACTACGCCAAACAAGGCAGCCTGACCGTGGTGCACACCCAGGCCGATCCCAAACACGCTGACGCCTACACCGCCGAGATGGTGCGCGCGCTGATGGAAGACATTGAGGGTGTGAAACGTGGCGCGTTGGTGCTCTTCACCAGCCGTGCGCAGATGCGCGCCGCCACCGACGCCCTGCCCGGCCACCTCATGGACATGGTGCTGGTACAGGGCACGCAGTCCCGCACACGCCTGCTGGCGGCCCACGCCGAGCGCGTGGAGAGCGGTATGCCATCGGTGCTGTTTGGGCTGCAAAGTTTTGGCGAGGGGCTGGACCTGCCTGGCGCACTGTGCGAGACCGTGTTCATCGCCAAACTGCCGTTCGCGCCGCCCAGCGACCCCGTGGACGAAGCCCGCGCCGAATGGCTACGCAGCGTGGGGCGCGATCCGTTCAACGAACTGGTGATCCCTGCCACGGGCGTGAAGCTGCTGCAATGGACCGGCCGCGCCATCCGCACCGAAGAAGACCGCGCCCAAGTGATTTGCTACGACAAGCGGCTCACACAGACGAGTTATGGCAAACGCATGTTGGCGGGATTGCCGGCGTATAAGCTGGGGACGCGGGTGCTGGCCTAATGCCATAGGCTTGGAGCTGCCCACGCGACACGCGTCAGCCCCCAACGCCGCTGGCTTGGTGCGTCACCAAGGCCGCCCCTTCGTGGAATATCGGTCATCAGACCACGTGGCCACCAGCGTTTGCGCGTACTCCGACTTCGAGAGCGTTTCTTCGTAGCCAGCCCCTGTGGTCGCCAGCAAGAAATAACTGGCCTTGGGGTGAATCAACTTTGCATTGAAGTACGCTGACGCAAGCGAAACCTTGTCTCCGTCGGGCGGATCCCGATACCACGCGCCAAACGTGGCCTCGAGATCACTGAGGCGAACCGTATTCGGTCGCAAGACTGCCTGGATCGCGACAACTTGGCGGAATTTTTCTTGCCGTTGGCCCGGCGCGGTGCGCTCGCGGTGAATCATGAATTCCGACACGACAGGGTGCTGAGCAAGGTAGGCAGCACCCCAATCCGCGAGTTCGGTCCGCCGGGGGCGGGTGGAAAGTTCACCCACCTGCCGCATCACCTCGTCGAAGTTTCTGGTTCTGGCAAGGACGGCGAAAACCTCAAGAAGGATTTTCAGATCACGCATAGTTGTAAGGAGTGTGGAGGCAGGATGGGCGCCCTTGGCAACTTCGCCATTCGCAGCCAAGTTGAGCATAGACAACAAGGCGGCGGGCATGATGCGGATTGCCACGATTCGTCGATAGCGGCTGGTCATGGATGGCCGCCTGAGGAGCTGGGACTGTGGCGCCCCCCGACGGGAGCGATGTGGCATGGACTCAAGATGGTCTCCTATTAACTATTAATATTGAATGCGTGATTTATATCCGTCTCGTCATTTACCGATGTTCGCGACAGCACCTCCAACAGGTGCAGGGATCTCAATCGGGGTGCATGGGTAATAACGCAGCGTAGAAAATACAGTTTTGCACTGAAAGCACTTGTGACATCCTCCCCCGCCCACGCTGACCTAATTGCCACTTACCGCAGGGCGGAGGCCGAGGCGACGCACAAGTTCGGATTGATCAAGGCGGCAGCCAACAAAGGGCCCAAAGCGATTCAGGCTGCCACAGACACGGCAGCCAAGGCCGCCAAGCGCCGGGATTCGTATGCCAAGAAACTGCAGGCGCTGGGGGTGGAGCTCAAGGACTGAGGGGCGCCTCGCCCAATCCACCCAGCACGTGCTGCTTGCGTGCCGCGTGGTAGGTGGTGAGCACCTGGGTAGCCACCATGTCCAGCGCAGGGCGGGTGTTGCCTTGTTTGTCGGTCCACACCTTGGGCGTCAGTGCGCCGGCCAGTGCCACCGAGTCGCCATCGTCTAGAGCCATCAGTGCAGCGCTGGCCTCAGCTGCGAATGTAATCACGTTGACGATCAGGCTCTCTCCATCGCCCGCCATAGCTTTGACCTTGGCCAGCGCAAACGTGCTGCCGTTTTTGCCTTGGCGGGTTTCGGCCAGACCGACCAGGTGACCGGCAATCAATCCGTCAATCATGCTTACTCCTGCGGGCTCAGTTCCAAACGGGTCATGTCAAAACCGCTCTGGGCCAGGCGGGCCAGCAAGGCTTGGTAAGCGGCGGGTTCCACCTTGGGGGTACGGGAGAGTACCCAAAGGTATTCGCGCTCTGGCTCGCTCACGGCCACCAGTTGGTACTGCGGGTCCAGGTCGATGACCCAGTAGTTGCCCCACACCATGGGCAAGAACGACAGCCACGCGGGCGCAAATCGCACCTGCAGTTTGGGGGAGTCAGCAGCCCCTATCTGGCGGGCGGCGCCCAGCGCTTCGGTGGTTTGGCCATCGGACATGACACAGCGGTTGCGCACTTGCACGGTGCCATCCGGCATGGCTTGGTACTCGGCGCGTGTGTTGCGGACGCATTTACTCTGGAAGCGGTTGGGGTACTTGGCAATCTCATGCCAGGTGCCCATGTAGCGCGCCACATCGAGCGATGGGATGGGCTGCAAGGGCGGCTTGTCGCTTTGTGCCATTGCCACGCCACTGGCGAGAGCTGCAGAAAGTGCCCACAGAAGAAAGTGTTGTTTCATGCGCGCAGTATGCATGTGCGCCAGACTTCATCGGTACAGCACCGAACGTTATTGCAAAGCATGGGCCTTCAGTTGCTCCAGAGTCACACGCTCCAAGGCTTTGATGTGAGTCGCCTCCAGATGCACAGGTGGGGCCACGCCCGCTTGCAATGCCTCCAACCAACGGTTGACGCACAAACACCAACGGTCGCCAGGGCGCAAGCCCACAAAGCGGTATTCGGGACGCGGGGTGCTCAGGTCGTTGCCCCTTTGCAATGAATACGCCAAAAAGTCGGCCGTCACTTTGGCGCACACCACGTGGGTGCCATGGTCGTGGGCATCGGTGTTGCAACAGCCATCGCGGAAAAACCCGGTGAGGGGGTCAAACGAGCAGGCTTGCAAGGCGGTACCTAAGACATTCAAGGCGGTCATTCTCAAATCGCTTTCAGAGGCACCACAATGGCCCCCAACGGACACACATGGCGAGGTTTCCCACACAATACGGGCTCCGAATGCTGCCACAGTGGCTAGCAACTTTTTTGCATACGGACATTCAGGACGCCCCATGACTGCCGCCCCACCCCAGTCCCATCCCCTTCCGCGCTGGGCAGCCCGGCTGGGCTATGCCGGTGCGCTGCCGTTTGTTGCGCTGGCCGCCGCTACCTGGTGGGCACCAGCCGACTACCGCAGCCAAGCGGTGCTGGCCCTGCTGGCCTACGGCGCCAGCATTGCCAGCTTTATGGGGGCCATCCACTGGGGCTTGGCCATGCGCGGGCCGCTCACACCGCAACCTGGGCCATTTGTGTGGGGCGTATTCCCCAGCCTGGTGGCATGGGTGGCGTTGCTGTTGCCAGTGGCACAAGGCCTGGTCACGCTGGCCTTGCTGCTGGGCATCTGCCTGGCGGTGGACCGGCGCAGTTACCCGGCGTACGGCCTCACAGCTTGGCTACCCATGCGCCTGCACCTGACGCTCGCGGCAATACTCTGTTTGCTCGCTGCTGCAGTGGCCTGAACCTCACCGACACACAGCCAACCCAATTCCAGTGCCTTGAAAAAAGGCCTGCAAGCAGGCCTTTCAGGTGACACGCGGGCCGCGTGGGCCGAAGCGCTTATTGCTCTACAAACGCACGCTCCACCACGTAGTCGCCAGGCGTGGTGGTGTTGCCTTCCTTGAAGCCCTTGGCGTCCAGGATTTCGCGCATGTCTTTGTTCAGACCGGGGCTGCCGCAGATCATGATGCGATCGGTGGCGGGGTCCAGCGGGGGCAGGCCCAGATCGGCGGGCAGCTTGCCGCTCTCAATCAGCGTGGTGATGCGGCCCTGGTTCTCAAAGGCTTCGCGGGTCACCGTAGGGTAGTACAGCATCTGGTTCGTGACCATCTCACCCAAAAACTCGTGCTTGGGCAACTCGTTCTTGAAGTAGTCGTAGTAGGCCAGCTCTTTGACCTCGCGCACGCCATGCACCACAATGACCTTCTCGTACTTCTCGTAGGTCTCAGGATCGCGGGCCACGCTCAGGAAAGGCGCCAAGCCGGTGCCACTGCCCAACAGGTACAGGTTTTTGCCGGGCAAGAGGTAGTCGATCAGCAAGGTGCCAGTGGGCTTGCGACCCACCACAATCTTGTCGCCCACCTTGATGTGCTGCAACTTGGAAGTGAGCGGGCCGTCCTGCACTTTGATGCTCAAAAATTCCAGATGCTCTTCGTAGTTGGCACTGACGATGGAATAGGCGCGCAGCAAGGGCTTGCCGTTGTCTTGCATCAGGCCGATCATGGTGAAGTGGCCATTGGAGAAACGCAGGGCCGGGTCCCGAGTGGTGGTGAAGCTGAACAAACGGTCGGTCCAGTGGTGTACGCTTAAAACTGTTTCTTCCAGAAATGCACTCATGGGGGCCTTGGTGAAGGTCAATCGTTGGGGAGGGCCCGCGGCCACTTACGGCCAGGGCGAAGCCCTATATTGTAAAACTCCATACCCCAGCGCCTTGTTATATCGATATTGATTTGAGTCATTAGCCGACCACTATGTCCTACGCCCCGACCCTGCCCGAAACCGCATCCGCCCCGCTGCTGGTGGCCTGCCTGTGCGCCCAGTGGTGCGGCACCTGCACCGAGTACCAGCCCCTGTTTGCGCAGTTGCAGGCCGACTTTCCCAATGCTCGGTTTGAATGGGTGGACATTGAAGACCAGGCCGATCTGGTGGACCCCGTCGAGGTGGAAAACTTTCCGACCATCCTGATTGCGCAAGGTGAGCAGCCCCAGTTTTTTGGCACCGTGATGCCCCACCTCGAAACTCTGCGCCGGCTCATCCAGTCCAGCAGCGCGGCAGACGCCCGCCCTGTGCAGGCGCCAGAGGTGGTGGCCTTGGCTCAGCGCTTGCGCGCGCCCTGAGGCTGCAACAGGGGTCGCCAGAGGCGCTCGCCCTCGGGCCCGGCCCAGTCCAGCGCGCCACGCACGATGCCGCGCACCTGGCCTTCGGTGTCGATCAACACGGTGGACGGGTAAATGCGGATGCCCCAAGCCTTGGCAAGTTCGCCTTGCACGTCGCGCACCACGGGCAGCATCAAGCCCGTGGCTTGGACAAAGCGGGCGATCGCGTCAAACGATTCTTTGAGGTTGATCGCCAACACCACCATGCGCTGTGACTCCCGGGCAGCCAGGGTTTGCAGCGCGGGCATCTCGGCGCGGCAAGGCTCACACCAGCCAGCCCAGAAGTTGAGCAGCACCACACGGCCCCGCAGATCGGGCAAGCTCCAGTGCTGCCCCTCCAGATCCACCAAGTCGCCCACTGGCACCGCCTGCTTGGCGCCCCAAGGCTGCACGTCGTAGCCGGGGTTGGCTACAGCAGGGGCCATCACCGGCCCCATACTGGCGGCGCCCAGCAGGCCCAACACCTGCCGACGCTTCATTCGCATTTATGCATCAAATACGGCCCTAGCCCTCGTGGAATATGCGCGAGCAGCTTGTCTTTTTATAGCACTCTGTGCCGAATCACAACTTGGCGGTCACCCAGCCCTGCACGCTAGCCAGCGCGCCGGCCAGCTTGGCAGGCTCAGTACCACCCGCCATGGCCATGTCGGCCTTGCCACCGCCCTTGCCCCCCACCTGGCCCGCCACAAAGTTGGCGAGCTCTCCCGCCTTGACCTTGGCCGTGGTGTCGCTGGTCACGCCGGCTGCAATTTGCACCTTGTCGCCGTCCACCGCGCCCAGCACGATGACGGCGGTCTTCAGCTTGTCCTTGAGCTTGTCCATGGTGTCGCGCAGGGTCTTGGCATCGGCACCGTCCAGCTTGGCAGCCAGCACCTTCACGCCATTCACGTCGACAGCACTGCCGACCAATTCGTCGCCCTGGGCGGAGGCCAGCTTGCCCTTGAGGGCAGCCACTTCTTTTTCCAGGGCCTTCACCTGGTCCAGCACCTGACCCAGACGGCTACCCAACTCGGCCACAGGGGTCTTGAGCGTAGCGGCCGCGGTATCCACGGTGTCTTCCAGGTCTTGCAGGTAGGCCAACGCGTTGGCACCAGTCACGGCTTCCACGCGGCGCACGCCAGCAGCCACACCGCTCTCGCCCACCACCTTGAACAAACCAATGTCACCCGTGCGCTGCACGTGCGTGCCGCCGCAGAGTTCGCGACTCGACCCGATGTCGAGCACACGCACGGTTTCGCCGTACTTCTCGCCAAACAGCATCATCGCGCCGGTTTTCTGGGCCGATTCGATGTCCATCACGCGCGCCTGCGCAGCCGCGTTGGCCAGCACTTCGGCGTTGACGATGGCTTCAATCTGGCGAATCTGCGCGTCAGTCACGGGTGCGTTGTGCGCAAAGTCAAAGCGGGTGCGCTCGGCGTTCACCAAGCTGCCCTTTTGCTGCACATGCTCGCCCAGCACTTCGCGCAGGGCTTTGTGCATCAAGTGGGTGGCGCTGTGGTTGCGCACGGTGGCGGCGCGCTTGGCGGCGTCCACATGGGCGGTCACGCTGTCGCCCACCTTGAGGCTGCCGGTCTTGAGCGTACCGTGGTGGCCAAACACATCGGCCTTGATCTTCTGGGTGTCGCCCACTTCAAACAGGCCGGCATCCGAGAACACTGCGCCCTCATCGCCCACCTGGCCGCCGCTCTCGGCGTAGAACGGGGTGGTGTCCAACACCAGCACGCCGTCTTGACCGGCCTTCAGCTCGCTAACCGGCGTGCCGTCTGCGTAGAGCGCTACGATTTTTGCAGCTTGGGTCAGGTGCTCGTAGCCCACGAAGGTGTTGCCAACGCCGCTGTACTCCAGCGCCTTGTCCATCTTGAACTTGCCGGCGGCACGGCCCTTGGCCTTTTGCTGCTCCATGGCGGCCTTGAAGCCGGCTTCGTCCACTTCGACACCGTTTTCACGGCACACGTCGGCCGAGAGGTCGAGCGGGAAGCCGTAGGTGTCGTGCAGCTTGAAGGCCACTTCACCGGGCAGCACTTTCACGCCGCCAGCCAAAGCTTCGTCCAGGATCTGCATGCCGGTGGCCAAGGTTTCAAAGAAGCGCTCTTCTTCGACGCGCAGCACTTCGGTGATGCGGGCCTCTTGCGATGCCATGTGCGGATAGGCGGCGCCCATCACCTGCACCAGGTCTTTCACCAGCTTGTGGAAGAAAGGCGTCTTCTGGCCAAGCTTGTAGCCGTGGCGGATGGCGCGGCGCACGATGCGGCGCTGCACGTAGCCGCGGCCTTCGTTGCTGGGGATCACACCGTCGCTCACCAGGAACGCAGTGGCGCGGATGTGGTCGGCAATCACGCGCAGGCTCTTGTTGCCCAGATCGGTGCACCCAGTTTCGCGGGCGGCGGCCTTGATCAGCGTGTCGAACAGGTCGATCTCGTAGTTGCTGTGCACGTGCTGCAAGATGGCCGCCAGGCGCTCCAGGCCCATGCCGGTGTCCACACAGGGCGCGGGCAGCTTGGTGACCGAGCCGTCCGCCGCCATGTCGAACTGCATGAACACGTTGTTCCAGATTTCGATGAAGCGGTCGCCGTCTTCTTCGGGGCTGCCGGGAGGGCCACCAGGGATGTGGGCGCCGTGGTCGTAGAAGATTTCCGAGCAGGGGCCACAGGGGCCGGTGTCAGCCATCATCCAGAAGTTGTCGCTCTTGTAGCGGCCACCCTTGTTGTCGCCAATGCGGATGATGCGCCCCTCTTGCTTGACGCGCTCGGGGGTCCAGCCTGATTTGACGAAGATGTCTTCCCAGATGGCGTAGGCCTCATCGTCTTCCTGGTAGACCGTGGCATACAACTTGTCGGCGGGCAGCTTGTATACGGTGGTCAACAGCTCCCACGCCCAGTTCAGGCTTTCCTTCTTGAAGTAGTCGCCAAAACTCCAATTGCCCAGCATCTCGAAGAAGGTGTGGTGGCGCGCGGTATAGCCCACGTTCTCCAGATCGTTGTGCTTGCCGCCCGCACGCAGGCAGGCTTGAACGGACGCGGCGCGCACATAGGAGCGCTTGTCGGTGCCCAGAAACACGTCCTTGAACTGCACCATGCCCGAGTTGGTGAACATCAGCGTTGGGTCGTTGCCCGGTACCAGCGGGCTGCTAGCCACCACGGTATGGCCCTTGGAGGCAAAGAAGTCAAGGAAGGATTTGCGAATGTCGGCAACACTCATTACGGGCTGGGTCATGTCTGGGTTTCTTCGCGCGTGGAGGTCAATAGAGCCTTCTATTATCGCCGCCCCGGAAGGCCGCCCCGTTCAGCACCCTGAAGCCTCGTTATGCGGGTAAACACCATGCAGTCCGCCATGAAATTTAACTAACATGTCAGTCATGATACAGGCTGTAGCCAATGCCCCCGACGACACCACCAGCCAGCGCGCGCGGGCTTACCAAGGTTTCACGCAGCAGATCTTTACTGGCGGCATCCGAGCTGGGCAATTCATCTCGCAGCGCGAGCTGATGGCTTTGCTGGACATGCCACTGGGCGCTGTGCGCGAGATGATTCCGCGCCTGGAAGCGGCAGGGCTGGTGAAAACCGTGCCCCAACGCGGCCTGCAGGTGGCGCATGTGGACCTCAAACTGATCCGCAATGCATTCCAGGTGCGCTCGATGATCGAGCGCGAGGCGGTGCTGAACTTTGTGCGCGGCGCCAGCGACACAGAGCTGTCCGCCATCGAGACCAGCCACCGCGACATCCTGCAGCGCGCCGAAGCCACCGATGCCGTGAACGACGCCGCGCTACTGGACGATGCCCAGGCCGTGGACTGGGGCTTGCACGACCGCATGGTCGATGCGCTGGGCAACGACATCATTTCCGAGCAGTACCGCGTCAACAGCCTGCGCGTGCGCCTGATCAAGCTGGAGCACAGCGTAATCACGCCCAGCCGCCTGATCCCGGCGATGCAGGAGCACCTGCGTTTTATTGAAGCCCTGCGCCAGCGCAACGCCGCACTGGCTGTGGAGCTGCTCGAAGATCACATCAGCAGTGCCCGCAGCCGCGTGATGAATGCACCGCTGGAGCAAGTGCTCAACGAATGGAACACCCCCCACACCACCAGGAGAAACGTTTGAACCCCGACATCCACGGCCTCTGGCCTGCCCTGCTTTTGCCCCTGACCGCCCAAGGCGCACTAGACACCCCACGCGCCATTGCCCATGCCCGACGCATGCTGGCCGCGGGCTGCGATGGCGTCACCCTGTTTGGCACCACGGGCGAAGGCCCGGCTTTCACAATGGCGGAGCGCAAGGGCCTGCTTGAATCCATGCTGGGTGCGGGCATCCGCGCCGACCAGATCATCGTCACGACCACCGCGCTGGCGCTGGGTGAAGCGATCGACCTGGGCCAGCACGCCAGCCGCCTAGGCGTACACCGCCAAATGTTGATGCCACCCTTCTTCTTTAACCAACCGCGCGACGCGGGCATCATTGAAGCCGTGTCGCAGGTGGTGCGTGGCATTGGGGACGATGGCCTCAAACTCTTGCTCTACCATTTCCCCGCAATGAGCACCTTTGGCTTCTCCCACGCTGCCATTGCCGAGCTGGTGCGCCGACACCCCGGCCAGGTGGTGGGCGTGAAAGACAGCAGTGGTGACCGCGCGCACTCCTTGGCTCTGGCACGTGCCTTTCCGCAACTGGCCATTCTGGTCGGTGCAGAGCCCGATGTGGCACCCGTGATGTGTGAAGGCGGCTCCGGCTCCATCAACGGGCTGGCCAATATTGCCCCACGTCTGATGAAGCGCGTGATGGGCGCACCGGATACAGTGGCCCCCGCCGATGCACAACTGATTTTGGACTTGCTCAAGCTGCTCTCCATCAAGCCCGGCATGCCCTTTGTGGGTGTGTACAAGGCCATGCTGGCAGAACAGACCGGCGATGATGCATGGTTGACCATGCGCGCGCCACTGAGCCCCTTGGATAACACCGAGCTGGAAACCGTGCGCAGCGGTTATCGTGCCATCGGTAGCGCTTTGAGCCACCTGTGAGTTGATATTGCAATAACTAAAGGAGACACAACCATGACCACTTCCCACCTGAACCGCCGCGCCCTCCTGGGTGCCGCTGCCGCCCTGGGCGCCAGTGCCCTGCCCGCCATGGCGCAAACCAAAACGGTATTGCGCATTTCCACCCCCGCCGTGCCGGACGACTGGCACGCCAAGATGTGGACAGTGTTCAAGGAGCAACTGGAAAAAACAGCGCCCGGCGAATTCGATGTCCAGATCAACTTGAACGCCACCCTGTTCAAACAGGGCACCGAGCCCGCAGCCATGGCACGTGGCAACCTGGAACTCTCCAGCATCTCGGCGTTTGACATCGCCAAGCTGGTGCCCGAGTTCTCCATCTTCACAGCCGGCTACGTGGTGCGCGACCCTGACCAGCAACAGAAGATCTTCAACGGCCCCATCGGTGCCGAGCTCTTCAAGCTGGTGTCCGAAAAAATGGATGTCACACCGCTGGCAACCGTCTATCTGGGCACCCGCCAGGTCAATATGCGCGAAGCCAAGCCCGTCAAGACACCGGCGGACCTCAAAGGCGTGAAGCTGCGCATGCCTGGCTCCAAAGAGTGGCTGTTTTTGGGCGAAGCCCTGGGTGCCACAGCCACTCCACTGGCTTTCGGCGAGGTCTACATGGGCCTGAAAACCGGCACCATCGATGGCCAGGACAACCCGTTGCCTTCGGTGCGCGCCGCCAAGTTCTACGAAGTGACCAAACAACTGGTGCTGACCAGCCATTTGGTGGACGGCATTTTTATTGCCATCTCCAACAAGAGCTTCAACGCACTCACCGCAGCGCAAAAGCAGAAAGTGACTGCAGCTGCACAAGCCGCTGCTGCCTACAACAACGAAAACCGCATCAAGGAAGAAGGCCAGCTGGTGGAATTCTTCAAGAAAGAAGGCCTGCAGGTCATCACCCCCGATGTGAACGCCTTCCGCAGCACAGTGCAGACGGCCTACCAGAACTCGGAGTACGCCAAGGTCTGGCCCAAGGGTCTGTTGGACCGCATCAACGCGACGAAGTAAGACGCTCCCAGCATGCTGCGTCGACTGCAACAGGCCGCCAACCTTTTGGGCGGCGGCCTTTTTCTGATCCTGTTCGTTGTCTTCATCATCCAGATCGTGGCGCGCTTTGGCTTCCACAAGCCGCTGCCCTGGACCGATGAAGCGGCAGTGATTCTGTACGTATGGGTAATTTTGTGGGCCGCTGCTGCGGTGGTACCGGAGCGCGAACACGTGATGTTTGACTTGGTGTGGAACAGTGTGAATACCCGCACCCGCCTGGTCATGCGCATTGTGGGCAACCTGATGCTGGGAGGGCTGGCACTGGTCGCTATTCCCGCCAGTTGGGATTACGTGCGCTTCATGGCTCGCGAAGGCTCGCCCGTACTGGGCCTGCCATTTATGTGGATTTTCTTGCCGTTTGTACTGCTCTTGATCGCTCTGGTCATTCGCAGTGCCTGGGCCATCTGGAACGCCGTGCGTGGCATAGGCCTGGAAGCGGAACTACGACTATGACTTCTGGAATCTGGACTCTCGTTGCCGTGATGGCGGCGGGCTTGCTGCTGCGCTTGCCGATCGGTTTTTCGATGCTGGCGTCTGGCGTGGCCTATCTCCTGGTCAAGGGCCAGGATTTGGGATTGGTGGCGGAGCAGGTGGGCAATGGCCTCTACAACAGTTATGTGCTGCTGGCCGTGCCACTGTTTGTGTTTGCCGCCAACATCATGAACGCTGGCACCGTGAGTGAACGTATATTTGACTTCTGCCGGATTCTGGTGGGCCGCATGCGCGGCGGCTTGGCACAGGTGGATATTCTGGTGAGCGTGATCTTCTCCGGCATGAGTGGCAGCGCGATTGCAGACGCAGCAGGCCCCGGTCTGGTGACGATCCGGCAAATGCTGAAGAAGCCCGAATACACGCGTGGCTTTGCGGGTGCCGTAGTGGTTGCCAGCGCTACGCTGGGCCCCATCATCCCACCCAGCATACCCATGGTGATTTATGCATTGGTGTCTGGAGCGTCGGTGGGTGCACTGTTTCTGGGTGGCGTGGTGCCGGGCCTGTTGATGGCCGGACTGATGATGTTTGTCGTGCACATCATTGCCGTCAAACGCAATATGCCGCGCGACGAACCCGTGCCTCGCTCGGAGTGGGCGGGCCTGATCTTCCGCGGGGCCCTGCCTCTGTCCATGCCCATCGTTTTGCTCGGTGGCATTTACTCGGGCGCATTCACCCCCACTGAAGCAGCCGCCGTTGCAGCTTTGCACGCTTTGATCCTGTCGACGGTTTTCTTCCGGGCGCTCACCTGGCGCAGCTTCTGGGGTGTGGTGCTGGAGTCCACCCGTGGCAGCGCAGTCATCACCATCATTCTCGCCGGCTCCTTCATGCTCAATTACGCATTCACCGCCGAAGGTGTGCCGCAAAGCATGGCGATGTGGGTGGACAGCATGGACCTCACCAAGATCCAGTTTCTTCTGCTGGTGAATGTCATGTTCCTGGTACTAGGCTGCTTCCTGGATGTGTCGGTGCTGTTGCTGGTCTTTGTTCCCATGCTGTTGCCCGCCGCGAAGCTGCTGGGTGTGGATCTGGTGCACTTTGGCGTGCTGGTGGTGCTCAACATGATGATTGGCCTGATCCACCCACCTTTCGGCATGCTGCTGTTTGTGACCAAGGCGCTCACCGGCATTCCGATTGGCGAGATGTTGAAGGAAGGCTGGCCCTTCCTGGTCATGCTGCTGTGTTTGCTGCTGGCCATCACCTGCTTCCCCCAAATCGTGCTCTGGCTGCCCCAGACCATGGGCTATGTCACCGGATAAACCCACTATGCAACTCACCCCCGACAACACCCTTCCGATTGACGGCACCCACGGTGCGCTGGTAGGCCGCATCTGGCGCCCTGATGTGCAAGGTCCCAGCGTGGTGGCGGTACGTGATGGCATGGTGGTGGACATCAGTACCAGCTACCCCACGGTACGCGATCTGTGCGAATCACCGGACCCCGCTGCGGCCCTGCGTACGGCAAACGGAGAACCCATCTGCAGCGTACAGGCCTTGTTGGCCAATAGCAATGCCGCGAAGCAGCAGCCCACTCAGCCTTGGCTGCTGGCACCCTGCGACCTGCAATCCATCAAAGCGGCAGGCGTGACCTTTGCCACCTCCATGCTCGAGCGTGTGATTGAAGAAAAAGCGCGTGGCAACCCGGCTGCGGCTGCTGCCATCCGCACTGAAATTCAGGCGCTGATCGGCGACGACCTCTCCAAACTCACGCCTGGCTCTGAACAGGCCATGGCACTGAAACAAGTACTGATTGCACAAGGCGTGTGGAGCCAGTACCTGGAGGTGGGCATTGGCCCGGATGCTGAAATATTCACCAAAGCCCCCGTGCTGGCAGCCGTTGGCTGCGGTGCCGATGCGGGCCTGCACCCGGCGTCCCACTGGAACAACCCCGAACCTGAAGTGGTGTTGGCCATCAATTCACGCGGCCAGGTCGTGGGTGCCACGCTGGGCAATGACGTGAACCTGCGGGATGTGGAAGGCCGCTCGGCCCTTTTGCTTGGCAAGGCCAAGGACAACAACGCATCAGCAGCCATTGGCCCTTTTATTCGCCTGTTCGACGCGAGCTTCAGCATCGACGATGTGCGCCAGGCTGAGCTGAACCTGCGCGTAGAGGGTGAGGATGGTTTTGTGATGGACGGGTATTCGTCCATGGCACGTATCAGCCGCGACCCGCTGGCCTTGGCGAGCCAACTGATGGGGCCGCACCACCAGTACCCGGACGGCGCCATGTTGTTCCTGGGCACGTTGTTCGCACCGGTGCAAGACCGCGATGCGCCTGGCAGTGGCTTCACCCACAAGCTGGGCGATCTGGTAACCATCACCAGTGCCAAGCTGGGCACGCTGCGCAACCGCATGCAGCATACGGACCATTGCCCACCTTGGACCTTTGGGGCTTCACACCTAATGCGCAACTTGGCGAAGCGTGGATTGCTCTGAATTTTTAAGGGGTGCTGGACGTTTAAAAAACAGGGCAGCCCCAAGAAAACGAGTTACCGCAAATGCCCCCCTGTCGCTGGCAAATGTCCGTCCAGCGTAGGTCGCACCGCCGTCAAGAAATTACTCAAGGACTCCGGCAACATTGCCCCCTTGCGCCATGCCAGCCCCACATCCAGCGGTGGCAAGGGCTGTACCAAGGGGCGGGCCTCGATGCGATCGCCTTCCAGTGACCAGGGGCGGTACAGCATGTCGGGCAGCACCGAACAGCCAGCGCCGGTGGCCACCAAGCTGCGCACAGCCTCGACGGACGAGGTGCGAATCAGCACATTAGGGTCAGACCCACCGGCATTCCACAGTGCGGTGGTGGCGTCCCCCAGTTCGTCCACCTGCAGCAGGATCAGCGACTGCTGGGCCAGCTCAGCAGCCTGAATCCGCTCTTCCCCAGCCAGCCGGTGGTTCACGGGGCACCATACCCGCCAGCCGGACCGCAAAATGGTCTCGGTTTCCAATGCGCGGTAGTTCTGCAACTGCGATACCACAATGAGCGCGACATCCAGTTCGCCGCTGACCAACAAATGCTCGAGGTAATCGCGCCGGTCTTCGGTGATCTGCACCTGGATGCGCGGAAACACACGGCGAAACCGGTCCAGCAGGAACGGCAGGTAGTAGCCCACCATGAGGCTGGTCACTCCGATGTTGAGGCTGCCGGTGACGGTATGGGGGCGTGAGGCCAAGGCATCGCGCGCATTGCGCATGGCCACCTCAATCTGGTGGGCGTGGCGCAGAAACTGGTGGCCCGCATGGGTGAGCGACATGCCGCGCGCCCGCCGCTCGAACAGCAAGGTTCCCAAGTCCGCCTCGATCTGGGCGATGGCAGCCGAAACCACCGACTGGGAGACCCCCAACTCCTGGATGGCGGCTGAAATGGAGCCCGATTCGGCTACTGCAATGAAATACCGAATGCTCTTGAATGACGTACTCATTTCGCTATTTCTTCATTTCAGGCACCTTTTTGGCCCATTTAGAGGGTAAACCCGCAGATGCACCGCTTTAGAGCCTAGGGTTAACCATTAAATAAACGTAGTTTGGTGCGAGGTTTCTGTTTTACCGATGGATTGTATTGCTTAGGCGATATGGTTCAAGTCCGGGGCAAAACCTAAGATGCCTTTCAGGCCCGCACTTGCGCGCCCCAACATCCAACGTCAGGAGTTCTACATGTCCCCAACCCGCGCACTTCTTACCGGTTTGCTGGCCGTGGCCACTGCCACCGCCAGCCTCGCAGCTCCCCCCAAGGCCCTTGGCAAGGGGGAGGGACAGCTCAATATCATTGCCTGGGCCGGCTACATCGAGCGCGGGGAAACCGTCAAGGAGTACGACTGGACCACCAGCTTCGAAAAGTCCTCGGGTTGCAAGGTCAACGTGAAGACCGCAGCCACCTCCGACGAAATGGTTTCGCTGATGAAAGCCGGAGGTTACGACCTGGTCACCGCCTCCGGAGATGCCAGCGGACGGCTGATTGCCTCCAAGCTGGTGCAGGAAGTCAACATTGGTCTGGTGCCCAGCTACAAAACCATCGACAGTCGCCTGCAAAACGCGCCCTGGCACACGATCGACGGGAAACACTACGGCGTGCCCTACCAGTCCGGCCCCAACGTATTGATGTACAACACCGACGTCTTCAAGAAAGCCCCCGATTCATGGGCCGTGGTGTTTGAAGAGCAAAACCTGCCCGACGGCAAGTCCAACAAGGGCCGTGTGCAGGCCTATGACGGCGCCATCTATATGGCCGATGCCGCGCTGTACCTGATGGCCAAGAAGCCCGAACTCGGCATCAAGGACCCCTACGAACTCAACGAAAAACAATATGCCGCCGTACTGGAACTGCTGCGCGCCCAGAAAAAGCTGACCCATCGCTACTGGCACGACGCCACCGTGCAAATGAACGACTTCAAGAATGAAGGTGTCGTCGCGTCAGGCTCCTGGGGCTTCATGGTGAACTCGCTCAAGGGCGAAAAGAAACCCATTGCGTCTGTGGTCCCCAAGGAAGGGGCAACCGGCTGGGCCGACACCACCATGCTGCACGTGAATGCCAAAAATGTGAACTGCGCTTACCAGTGGATGGAGCACCAGCTCAGCGACAAACTGCAGGCCCCCTTGGCCGAATGGTTTGGAACCGTGCCGGTCACGCCCGCTGCCTGCAAGGCCAAAGCCCCCGGTGGCAGCGACTTCTGCAAAGTCAACGGCTTTGACGACCTGAACAAGATCAAGTTCTGGAAGACCCCACAGGCCAAGTGCACCACCCAAGGCACGTGCGTCCCGTACGCAAAATGGGCGATGGACTACATCGCCATCATGGGTGGCCGCTAAATAGAGCCCCCACGCTCCGCCGCTGCGCGGGTCGCTGCCCCCCCCCAAGGGGGTGCGTTTCAGCTTGGGGCGGCCCGGCGCTGAAACCAGCCCCCAGACGACGGCAGAGAAATTGTCTTCAACATAAGGTGTGTATGCCAGTTGCAATCGAGTTCAAGGACATCTCCCGGCATTACGGTGAGGTCAAGGCGCTGGACGGCGTCAGCTTTACCGTCCAGGAGGGTGAGTTCTTCTCCATGCTGGGGCCATCAGGCTCCGGCAAGACGACCTCCCTGCGCCTGATGGCAGGCTTTGAACAACCGAGCAGTGGCAGCCTGACCCTGATGGGCCAGGAGGCTGCTGGCACACCGCCTTATGAGCGCGACGTCAACACCGTCTTCCAGGACTACGCGTTGTTTCCGCACATGAATGTGCTGGACAACGTGGCCTACGGGCTGATGGTGCGCAAGGTGCCGTTGGCCGAACGCCAGGCCCGGGCCCGCGAAGCCCTGGCCATGGTCGCCCTACCCGACCATGCGCAGCGCACACCGGCCCAACTGTCCGGCGGCCAGCGCCAGCGCGTGGCATTGGCCCGTGCCCTGGTCAACCGCCCCCGCATCCTGCTGCTCGATGAACCCCTGGGCGCGCTGGACATGAAGCTGCGCGAACAGATGCAGGTGGAGCTCAAGGTCTTGCACCGCAAGCTGGGCATTACCTTTGTCTATGTCACACACGACCAGGGCGAGGCCCTGTCCATGTCCGACCGCATTGCGGTCTTCAACCGGGGCAAGATCGAGCAAATCGCCAGCCCGCGAGAGCTTTACCACCAGCCCCGCACGCGTTTTGTGGCCGACTTCGTGGGCAGCGCCAACGTGATTGATACGCCGCTGGCACAGACCATCACCGGCGCCGCGCAGGCCTTCGCCGTGCGCCAGGAAAACATCTCCATCCACCCGATGGGCACAGCCCCAGTGCCGGGCCGCTGGCAAGTGGACGGCGAAGTGTTGGCCATCCAGTTCCTGGGTGCCAGCCAGCGCCTGGAAGTCCAAGTCGGTGGGCAGGTTATCACCGCCCAGCAGGCCGAGAACGAGGCCGCCTCGGCCCTGGCTGCCCACACCCAGCCAGGCCAACGTGTGGCGCTGAGCTGGTCGCAGCAGCACATGGTGATGCTGGACGCCTGAGATCCCTGCCATGCGCACCCTCTCCAACTTGTTTTACCAGCGGCGCACCCTCACGCTGCTGCTTATCCTCACACCGCCCTTGCTCTGGTTTGGCGTGGTTTACGTGGGCTCGCTGCTCACATTGCTGAGCCAGAGCCTGTTTGTGTTTGACGACATGAGCATGTCCGTCGTGACCGAGTTCACCACTGACAACTTTGCCAACTTGCTGGTACCCGCCAACCTGGACATCGTGCTACGCACGCTGGGCATGGCCATCGCCGTCACGTTGGGTACGGTGCTGATTGGCTTTCCCATGGCCTATTACATGGCGCACCATGCCAGCCCGGCCGAGAAAGGCTTTTTTTATGTAGGCGTCATGCTTCCCATGTGGGCGAGCTACATCGTCAAGGCCTACGCGTGGACCGTGCTGCTGGCCCAGGGCGGCGTGATTTACTGGATAGTGAACGCACTGGGATTACAAACCGTCCTGCAAAGTGTGCTGGCCATTCCGGTGATTGGTGGCGACACCCTGGCCACCTCCAACATTGGGCGTTTCCTGGTGTTCACCTACATCTGGCTGCCCTTCATGGTCCTACCCATCCAGGCCGCCATCGAGCGGGTACCCGCCAACCTGCTGCTGGCCTCCGGGGACCTGGGCGCTCGCCCTTGGCAGACCTTCCGCAACGTGCTGTGGCCGTTGGCCTTTCCGGGCGTGGTGGCTGGCTCCATCTTCACCTTTTCACTCACGCTGGGCGACTACATCATTCCCCAGTTGGTGGGGCCCTCGGGACTGTACATAGGCAGCATGGTCTACACCATGCAGGGCACGATTGGCAACATCCCCATGGCCGCGGCCTTCACCTGCGTCCCGATTGTGCTGATCACCATTTACCTCTCGATCGCACGCAGACTGGGAGCCTTCAATGCACTCTAAACGTTGGCTGCGCCTGGCCGCCTATGCAGGCTTGGCTTTTCTGCACCTGCCTTTGCTGTTCATCGCGCTGTACGCCTTCAACAATGCGGACAGCAACTACAGCTTCCCCATGGAGGGGCTCACGCTGCGCTGGTTCGCCCGCACGCTGGAACGCACAGACATCCACGAAGCGATTTACCTGTCCCTGTCGGTAGCGGCCATGGCCACGGTGATCGCCATGGTGCTGGGCACGTTGACGGCCGCAGCCCTCAACCGCGACCGCTTTTTTGGCAAGGACGCCTTCACCACCATGCTCATCATGCCCATTGCGCTGCCTGGCATCGTGACCGGCATAGCGTTGCTGGCCGCCTTCAAGATGCTGGAGGTCAACCCGGGCTTCTGGACCATTGTGGTGGGCCACGCCACCTTCTGCGTGGTCATCGTGCACAACAACGTGGTGGCGCGCCTGCGCCGTCTGCCCAACCGCCTGTGGGAGGCGTCCATGGACCTGGGCGCGGACACACTCACCACGCTGCGCTACATCATCCTGCCGCAGCTGGGCACGGCGCTGCTGGCCGGTGGCATCTTGGCGTTTGCCTTGTCGGTGGACGAACTCATCGTCACCACTTTCACCGCAGGCGCCGACAAAACCCTGCCCATCTGGCTCATGGGCCAGCTGGGCCGGCCACGCGAATCCGCCATCACCAACGTGGTGGCGCTGGCCATCATGGTCATCACCATGCCCCTGATCCTTCTGGCTTGGCGCCTCACCCGCGATGGTGATGCCAGCCCCAATACCCGCTAACTGCCCTCTCTTTCTCCCCCACCCTTTTGGAGCACTCCATGGCTGCAACCCGTTTCCCCACCCAACTCCTGATCAATGGCCAGCGCGTCACTGGCGAAGGCCGTGCCGAAGCCGTTCTGAACCCATCCACCGGCGAGCTTCTGTGCGAAGTGCGGGAAGCCAGTGCCGAACAGTTGCGCCTGGCTGTGGATGCCGCCCACGCCGCCTTTCCAGCCTGGGCTGCGCTGACCCCGCGCGACCGGGGCGCCTACTTGCTCAAGATTGCCGATGCCATTGAAGCGAATGGCGATGAATTCGCCATGTTGGAGTCGCTGAATTGCGGCAAGCCTCTGGCTGCGGCGCGCAACGACGAGATCCCTGCGATTGCTGACGTTTACCGCTTTTTTGCCGGGGCCATCCGCAACATGTCGGGCGCACTGGCTGGCGAATACCTGCCCGGCCACACCAGCATGATCCGGCGCGACCCGCTGGGCGTGGTGGCCTCCATCGCCCCCTGGAACTACCCGCTCATGATGGCGGCCTGGAAATTGGGACCGGCCATCGCCATGGGCAACACGGTGGTGCTCAAACCATCAGAAAACACCCCACTGACCACCCTGCGCATGGGCGAGCTGCTGGCCGACCTGTTGCCGCCGGGCGTTGTCAACATTGTTTGTGGCCGTGGTGACACCGTGGGCGCACCTCTGATCCGCGACCCACGCATCCGCATGGCCTCGCTGACCGGCGATGTATCCACGGGCAGCAAGATCATGGAGTCGGCTGCACGCGGCATCAAGCGCACCCACCTGGAGCTGGGCGGCAAGGCCCCGGTCATCGTGCTGGATGATGCCGACTTGGGGCAAGTGGTGGACGGTCTGCGCACTTTTGGCTACTACAACGCAGGCCAAGACTGCACCGCCGCCTGCCGCGTCTATGCCACCGAAGGCATCTACGAGAAGCTGGTGGCCGACCTCAGCAGCGCGGTCTCCACCATCAAGACCGGCACCCAGCAGGAGCCCGGTGTGGAGATGGGCCCACTGATCTCGGCGCGCCAGCGTGATCGCGTGGCCAGCTTTGTGGACCGTGCGGCCCAACTTCCGCATGTGGAAATCACCGCTGGAGGAAGCACCCTGGGCAACAAGGGCTTTTTCTACAAGCCCACGGTGGTAGCCGGCGCGCTCCAGGACGACGAGATTGTGCGCAGCGAGGTGTTTGGCCCGGTGGTGTCCATCACCCGCGTGAAGGACGCCGAACAGGCCGTGGCCTGGGCCAATGATTCGGACTATGGCCTCTCTAGCTCGGTGTGGACCCGCGATGTGGGCCGCGCCATGAACATCGCATCACGCTTGCAGTACGGCTGCACCTGGGTCAACACCCATTTCATGCTGGTATCGGAAATGCCGCACGGCGGCATGAAGCATTCGGGCTACGGCAAAGACATGTCGGTCTACGCACTGGAAGACTACAGCTGCGCACGCCATATCATGGTGAAACACAACGCCTGATTCACCCCTTTTTTGTGAGCACGTTTTTATGAGCAATACCACCCAAGCCACCAACGCCGCCCTCATGGCCCGCCGCCGCGCGGCCATTCCCCGCGGTGTGGGCCAAAGCCACGAAGTCTTCATCACCAAGGGCGAGAACGCCGAGGTCTGGGACGTAGAGGGCCGCCGCTACATCGACTTTGCCGGCGGCATTGCGGTACTCAACACCGGGCACCGCCACCCGGAGATCATTGCCGCAGTCAAAGACCAGCTGGACCACTACACCCATACCTGCTTCCAGGTGCTGGCCTACGAGCCCTATGTGGAGCTGGCCGAGCGCATCAATGCGTTGGCACCCGGCAACTTTGACAAGAAAACCTTCTTCTTGAGTTCCGGCGCCGAGGCGGTGGAAAACGCCATCAAGATCGCCCGTGCCCACACCAAACGCTCTGGCGTCATCGCCTTCACCAGCGGTTACCACGGCCGCACCATGATGACACTGGGCTTGACTGGCAAGGTGGTGCCCTACAAAGTGGGTTTTGGCCCCTTCCCCGGCGAGATCTTCCATGCCCAGTTCCCCAATGCCCTGCATGGCGTGAGCGTGGACGATGCGCTGGCCTCGGTTGAGACAATCTTCAAGAACGACATCGAAGCCAACCGGGTGGCAGCCATCATCGTGGAGCCGGTGCAGGGCGAAGGCGGATTCAACGTGGCGCCGTTTGACTTTCTGCAGCGCCTGCGCGCGCTGTGCGACCAGCACGGCATCCTGTTGATCGCCGACGAGATCCAGACCGGCGCGGGCCGCACCGGCACCTGGTTTGCGATCGAACAAAGCGGCGTGGCGCCAGACCTGATCACCATGGCCAAGTCGATGGCGGGGGGCTTTCCCATCTCTGCAGTCGTGGGCCGCGCCGAGGTCATGGACGCGCCGGCACCCGGCGGCCTGGGTGGCACCTACGCGGGTAGCCCGCTCGGCTGTGCGGCCGCGCTGGCGGTACTGGAGATTTTTGAGAAAGAAAAGCTGCTGCAGCGCAGCCAGGCCCTGGGACAACGCCTCACCCGACGCCTGCAGACGCTGGCCGCCAAGCACTCCGTGATCGCCGACGTGCGCGGCCTTGGCGCCATGGTCGCGCTGGAGCTGTGCAAGAACGGCGATGCGCACCAACCCGATGCGGATCTGACCAAACGCCTCTGTGCCGAGGCCACCAAGCAGGGGCTGATCCTTCTGTCCTGTGGCACCTATGGCAATGTGGTTCGCATTCTGGTACCGCTAACCGCCAGCGACGCCATCGTGGACGAAGGCTTGGACATGCTGGAAGCCGCCTTGGCGACTGCGCTGCAGGCCTGAAACCAGAGGCGGAAGTAACATAGCTCTTCTGCCCTTTTGTCTATTGCTTTGACCACCGAGAGCCCCATGACCAGCCCCCTTGCCCAGCTCAAAGACCCGACCCTCCTCAAGACCGATGCCCTGGTGAACGGCCAGTGGATAGCCGGCACGTCACGCTTCGCGGTAATTGATCCGTCCAATGGCCAGCACTTGGCCGACGTGGCCAACCTCGGCCCCAAAGAGACCGAAGCCGCTATTGCCGCCGCCAACGCCGCCTGGCCCGCCTGGAAAAGCAAGACCGCCAAAGAACGCAGCATCATCCTGCGCAAGTGGTTTGATCTGCTGATGGCCAACCAGGAAGACCTGGCCCGCATCATGACTGCCGAGCAGGGCAAACCCTTTGCCGAAGCCAAGGGCGAGATTGCCTATGGCGCGAGCTTTGTGGAATGGTTCGCCGAAGAAGCCAAGCGCGTCAACGGCGAGACACTGCCCCAGTTCGACAACAACCGCCGCCTGATGGTCATCAAGCAGCCCATCGGCGTGTGCGCAGCCATCACGCCGTGGAACTTCCCGCTGGCCATGATCACCCGCAAGGTGGCGCCTGCGCTGGCCGCAGGTTGCCCGGTCATCATCAAGCCCGCTGAGCTGACGCCCCTGACCGCCCTGGCTGCCGCCGAGTTGGCCATTCGCGCCGGCATTCCAGCCGGTGTGCTCAACATGATCACCGCAGACAGCGAGCAGTCGATTGCCGTGGGCAAGGTCATTTGCGCGAGCGATGTGGTGCGCCACCTGAGCTTTACCGGCTCCACCGAAGTCGGCCGTATCCTGATGGCGCAAAGCGCTCCCACCGTCAAAAAACTCTCCCTGGAGTTGGGTGGTAATGCGCCCTTCATCGTGTTCGACGATGCCGATGTGGACTCCGCCGTGGAAGGTGCCATCGCCAGCAAGTACCGCAACGCCGGCCAGACCTGCGTGTGCGCCAACCGCTTCTATGTACAGGCCGGCGTGTACGACCAGTTCGTCGCCAAGTTCAGTGCCAAAGTGAAAGCCATGAAGGTGGGCAATGGCTTTGAAGACGGCGTGGTGCAAGGCCCGTTGATTGAAGATGCCGCCGTGGAGAAGGTGAAGCGCCACGTGGCGGACGCCGTGGCCAAGGGCGGCAAGGTGGAAACCGGCGGTAACGCGCTGCAAGGCCAGTTCTTTGAGCCCACCGTGGTGTCCGGTGCCACCGCCAACATGCTCTGCGCCCGCGAAGAAACCTTTGGCCCCTTTGCCCCAGTGTTTAAGTTCAGCACCGAACAGGAAGCCATTGACGCCGCCAACGCCACCGAATTCGGCCTAGCCAGCTACTTCTATAGCCGCGACATCGGCCGCATCTACCGCGTGGGCGAGGCCTTGGAGTACGGCATGGTGGGTGTGAACGTGGGCATTTTGGCCACAGAACACGTGCCTTTCGGTGGCGTCAAACAGTCCGGCCTGGGCCGCGAAGGCTCGCACTTCGGCATGGACGACTATGTGGAGGTGAAATACCTCTGCCTGGGCGACATCCTGAAATAAGCGAAATTTGCGCCAAATAGACACCTAGCCCTTGTAGATACTGCGCGGAAAGCTACTAAATTGATAGCAAAAAGAAACGGGGCCAAGGCCCCGTTTTCTGTTGAAACACAAGCCGTTCAGCTTAGCTCAGGCCCATTGGGCGTTGCTGCTGCACGGCTGCCACGGCTGGCACCGTTGTTCACCGACCAGGGAATGTTGGCCGGCTTGTCCAAGGGAGCCACTTTGGCCAACAGAGCCTGCCAGAAAAAGCCGCTTTGGATAGCAATCACGGCAAACAACATATAACTTTGCGAGCTGGAGGCCAGCCAGAGGTTGTAGGTCGGCATGAAGACAAAGGGGGAAACCAGCAGTGGCAACACGATGCGCAAGACCTGCATGGACTCGATGCCCTTGCCCATGTTGAACAGATCCCAGTAGTAGTTGGTGAACATGCCCAACACCATCCAGCACACCAGATGCCATGCGTACACGATGGCATGGTTACGAACCAGAAGAGTGACCCAAGGCTGCGAGCCCTCATCCGCATTGACGATCAGAACCATGAAGGTCCCCGTGGTGAGGAACACCACGAAGTAGATGAACATCAGGAATTTGAGCGCTCTGGACATGTTTTCCCCGGGGTTAGAAATTTGGCAAAAGTATCTTACCCCGGGACTACGCCGCTTCAGAGCAGGGGAACCCCTGTTTTCTCTTGCAATTCCTCACGGCTGACGCCCGGCGCCAGCTCTACCACCTTCAGGCCCTCGGGTGTCACGTCCATCACCGCCAGATCGGTGATGATGCGGTCCACCACGCCCACGCCGGTAAGCGGCAGGGTGCACTGGGGCAGGATTTTCAGATCGGTGGTGCCGTCCTTTTTCTTGGCGACATGCTCCATGAGTACGATCACGCGCTTGACGCCGGCCACCAGGTCCATGGCCCCGCCCATGCCTTTGACCATCTTGCCGGGAATCATCCAGTTGGCCAAATCACCCTTCTCACTCACTTGCATGGCGCCCAGGATGGACAGGTTGATCTTGCCGCCGCGGATCATGGCAAAACTCTCGTGGCTGCCAAAAATGCTGCTGCCCTTGATGGTGGTCACGGTCTGCTTGCCGGCATTGATCAGATCGGCATCCACCTCGTCCTCGGTGGGAAAAGGGCCGATACCCAGCATGCCGTTCTCGGACTGCAGCCACACCTCCTTGTCGGCCGGCACATGGTTGGCCACCAAGGTGGGAATACCAATGCCCAGGTTCACATAAAAGCCGTCTTCCAGCTCTTGCGCCGCGCGTGCGGCCATTTGATCTTGACTCCAGCTCATGATCAGACTCCTGCTTTCTCGGTGATGGTGCGTTTTTCGATGCGTTTTTCAGGCCTTGCGTTCAGCACAATGCGGTGCACGTAAATGCCGGGCAGGTGCACCTCGTCTGGCGCCATCGCCCCGGTTTCCACGATTTCTTCCACCTCCACCACGCAGATCTTGCCGGCCATCGCTGCGGCAGGATTGAAGTTGCGCGCCGTAAAGCGGAACTGCAGATTGCCAGACTTGTCAGCCCGGTGCGCCTTGACCAGCGCCACGTCTGGCACCAGGGCCCGTTCCATCACATAGGTCTCGCCATCAAACTCGCGCAACTCTTTGCCTTCGGCCACGATGGTGCCCACACCGGTCTTGGTGAAGAAAGCAGGGATGCCGGCACCGCCAGCACGCAGCTTCTCAGCCAAGGTGCCTTGGGGCGTGAACTCCAGCTCCAACTCACCCGCCAGGTACTGGCGTTCGAACTCCTTGTTCTCGCCCACATAGCTCGAAATCATCTTCTTTATCTGACGTGTCTCCAGCAGCTTGCCCAAACCAAAACCATCCACCCCTGCGTTATTGGAAATGGCGGTCAGATTCTTAACACCACTGTCTTTGAGCGCCTCGATCAGCGCCTCAGGAATTCCGCACAAGCCAAAGCCGCCCACAGCCAGCAATTGGCCGTCCTTCACTATGCCTTCAAGTGCCTTGGCTGCACTGGGGTAAATTTTGTTCACAGCAGGGTCTCCATAAAAAGAAGCGATAGCCGCTACGATACTACGTATGACCCTACGTAGTTCTTCGTAAAGCCCAACCCTATGGACATTGACTACCGCCTGGCGTTCGACATGGCCCCTGTCGGCCTGGCGCTCTCACGCAACCGCGCCATCGTGGACTGCAACCAGCGCCTGTGTGAAATGTTCGGTGCCGATCGGAGCCAGCTCATTGGCCAGTCCTTCCAAGTGCTCTACCCCAGCGCAGACGAGTACGAGCGCACCGGGGCACGCATCAGCCCCATCCTCAACCGCAGTGGCACCTATGCCGATGACCGCATCATGAAACGTCTGGACGGCCGCTTCAAGGGCGAAACATTCTGGTGCCATGTGACCGGGCGTGCGCTCAACCGCGAGGCGCCGCACGAAGCCGGCATTTGGAGCTTTGAAGACCTGAGCGCACGCCGCCCCGTGAAGGCCGAGCTGACACCGCGTGAACGCGAGGTCGCTGCCCATCTCATGCAGGGCTTGACCTCCAAACACATCGGCAAAACGCTGGAGATCAGCCATCGCACCGTGGAGATCTACCGCGCCCGGCTGATGCGCAAGTACAAGGCGTCGACCACGGCCGACCTGGTCCACAAACTCATGGCCGGCGGCTGAATTTCACAGGTGCAGGCTGCGCGCCACCAAGCCGGCGGCAATGCTCCACATCATGCCCGCCACCAGGAGGTCCAGCAGACGCCATGCCATGGGCTTGGCAAACAGGGGCCTGAGCATGCGTGCACCAAAGCCCAGCACCACAAACCACAACACGCTCCCGCCCCCTGCACCCAGCAAAAAGGCCCCTTGCGTTCCCAAGGGCTGCTGTGCTCCCACTGCCCCCACCAGCACCACCGTGTCCAGGTAGACATGGGGGTTGAGCAAGCTCAGGGACAAGGTCTGCGCCACCATGCGCCCCACTGGTACTGCGCCGCCACCAGCGTTAGCCTGCAGGGTTCCAGGTCGCACCGCACGACGCAAAGCTTGCGCACCGTAAACAACCAATACCAATGCCCCGAGCAACCCCAAGGCATCCAGTACCTGCGGGTACTGCACCAAAGAGGCCGCCAGGCCGCTGACGCCCACTGCCATCAAGGCGACGTCCAGAAGAGCACACACAGCCACCACAGCGGCCACATGTTCACGTCGAAGTCCCTGACGCAACACATGCATGTTTTGCGCTCCAATGGCCATGATGAGAGACAAACTGAGCGTGAGGCCCGTCAGGAAAACAGAGGAACTGAAAGAAGAAAACATTGGGAAAGTATCCACCTCCGAGCGTGCATTTGCTAGTGAAAGCTGCTAATGTAGAAACAGCAAAACTAAATAACGCATACCTATGCTCGAGACTGCATTGCTGGCTACTGTGGCTGCCGTTGTACGCGAAGGAAGCTTCGAGCGTGCTGCACGTACCCTCCACATCACACCATCCGCGGTGTCCCAACGCATCCGCCTGGCCGAAGAGCGCGTGGGCACCGTACTGGTCGTCCGCGGCCAGCCCTGCATGCCCACGGAGGCTGGCGCCCGGCTGTGCCGCCACGCCGATACCGTGGCGCTGCTAGAGAGCGAGTTGCACCGAGAGATGCCAGCGCTACGAAGCGAAGGCACCCCATCCGCGACGATCCGCATCGCCATCAACGCAGACAGCATGGCGACCTGGTTTGTGCGCGCCCTGCAACTCTTTTGCGAAGGCGGCAACACACTACTGGACGTGGTGCTGGACGACCAGGACAAGACCAGCGAATGGCTGCGGCGCGGCCAGGTGCTGGCCGCGGTCTGCTCTTTGGGCAAGCCGGTACAAGGCTGCCGAAGTCGCAAGCTCGGGGCCCTGCGCTATTGCGCCACTGCCTCGCCAGCGTTTGTGCAGCGCTGGTTTTCCGAAGGCGTGAATGCGGAGAGCCTGGCCCGGGCTCCCAGCCTGGTGTTTGACCGCAACGACCGCCTGCAAGAGCAGTGGGTCCGTCGCGCAGTACGCAAAGACGTTCCCCTGCCGGCCCACCGCCTGCCCTCGTCCCAAGGATTTGTGGACGCCTCACTGGCGGGTGTGGGGTGGGGCATGAATCCCACCTTGCTAGTCAAGAACCAACTGGAAACCGGTCGCTTGGTGGAGCTGCTGCCCGAGCGAAGGCTGGATATCCCGCTGTACTGGCAGGTCGCCAAGCTGCCTCTGCCTGAGCTGACTCGTTTGAGCGAATGTGTGCAACGGGTAGCGAGCCAAACATTGTTCATTTAAGCCCAAGCGCTGCCCATCACGACATATGGGCCTCACGCTCCCACAACCCCACCCCTGCCTGTTTGGCTGCATGTTTGGCCATGGCCGCCAGATTGGCCACATCCTCCGCCCGCGAAAACTGGCTGCCATCAATCACTGCTGCACCAATAGACAACGTGGTACATGGGAAAAAGCGCAGAACTCCGTGGCGGTCCTCAGCTTCAATGCCCCCGCGCGCACGGGTCTCATCGTCAAACATGGCCAGAGCGCGCTCGGCAAACTCGGTCACCAAGCGCTGACAACGCTCCTTCCAGTCGGGGCTCTGAAACAGGATGATGAAGTCGTCACCCCCCACATGCCCCAGAAAATCGCGCTGCGAGTCGCACTGTTCCATGGCGACGCGCGCCAATAGCCGGATCATTTCATCGCCACGCCAATAGCCGTAGTAATCATTGAAGGGCTTGAAGTTGTTCAGGTCTGCATAACACGCCACAAATCGCACCTGCTTCTTGAGCAGTCGCTCCATGTGCTGGCTGATAGGGATGTTGCCAGGCAAGAAGGTCAGAGGATTCGCGTGGCGGGCCGCCTCAATACGGGTTTCCGTCACTGAACGCACCAGTTGGTCACCTGTACCCAGTCCCACGTAGCGCCCGTTCTCGGTGGCAATAAAGCCGTCGTTCAAGTAACGCTGGTCTTGCGAGGTCAGGATACCCACCAGCTCATCGACGCTGTGCTCCCGCTCAATCAGGCGCGGCTCCAGGTTGGCATGCATGCCACAGGGTTTGCGGCCCCACACCTCGCGATAGTAGAGTTTGCTGTACTCGTTCATGAACAGTGCCCGGTTGATGATCCCAACCGGGCACTCTCCCTCAAGCATCGCCACCGCATGCAAAGTGGGATGGTCCAGAAAAATCTCGGCGAGGGCATCATTGGGTGTGTCTGGCGTCACTGTGGGCGCACGCAGCAACGAGAGACTGCGCAAATGCCCGCCCTGCGACATGCGCCCGAGCTCCGGGAACACTGCGACCTGGCGCTCACCCAGCACCCGCTGTGGATCCACACCCAAGTACTTGAGTGGCTTGCGATCCGGGTGACCCAGAAAGTAGCCCTGCCCATATTCAATACCCAGGTCACGCAGCACGCGCAGATCCTCGGCGGTTTCTATGCCCTCCGCCACCAGTGAACTGCCAAAGATGGTGGCTATCTGCTGCAAAGCCTGGATGGTCTTGAGCTTGTCGCCATGGGCGCTGATATTGCGCGTGAAGTACTTGTCGATCTTGACGATCTCGGGCTTGAGTTGGGACCACAGGCGCAAGCTGGAGTGGCCATCGCCAAAGTCATCCAATGCCAGCGAAACTCCCGCGGAGCGAATCTCCTGCACCACTTCGGCAAGGCGGTCCATGCTGTCCACGCGCTCGTGCTCGGTGATCTCCAGCACCAAGGTGCGTGGCATGACACGCAACTCCAAGATCCAGCGTAGCAAGCCCTCGCGTCCGCGCAAGTTGAACACGCGCACCAGAGCATTGGCACTGATGTTGACAAACAGGCGACCACCGCTGCGCAGGTACCCCCAGTGTCGCAAGGTAGACGCCACACAAGCATTCTCAAATTCATAGCGCAGATCCTCCTGCGCCGCTGCACGCAGCAGACAATCCGGAGTGTGCAAAGGTGTACCAGCAGGCCCGCGAATCAGGGCTTCGTGTGCATGAATGGAAGCATCCGCCAAATTCACAATTGGCTGAAACACGGGGTACAGGCTGCTGCTCTGCAACACCTGCTGCAAGGGCCCCGGCACCGTAGCCCGAGGTGCTTGGCGCGTCACCAATCGCAAAGGTTGTGCTTGCATGGCAGGATCTCCAGAACACTTGGGCAGGCGAGTTTATGAAGCCTTGGTGACAAAGTGATGACAGTGTTTGCGGACGAAATTTCTGCATAAAATTAAACGGTATAAACCGTATATACAGTTTCACTTATCACAAGGATTTTCCATATGACATCGACTGAAAAACCAGCGACACCCGTCGTCGCCACCGCACATTCCGCACCCGCCAAAACCGCGACCAGCAAAAAGCCTGCACGCACCACGGCTGCCAAACCAGCTGCCAAATCCAGCAAGACCGTCGCAGCAGCCACGCCCAAGGCCCCAGCTGCCAAAAAGGCAGCAGCCAATGTCACCAAGAAAGCTGGTACGGCCGCCGCCAAGACCAAAGCCAGCGCCAAACCTGCAGCCCAGCCCGCAACCGTAAAGGCCCCCAAAGCCAAGAAACCCAAGATGGTGCGCGACAGTTTCACCATCCCCAAACCGGAATACGATGTCTTGGACGTACTCAAGTTGCGCGCAGCCAAGCTGGGCAACCCTGTCAAAAAAACCGAGTTGATCCGTGCTGGCGTGAAAGCCATTGCAGCCTTGTCAGACGCTGCTTTCAAGCAGGCCCTGCTGGCAGTACCCAGCCTCAAGACCGGCCGCCCCGCCAAGGCCAAGAAGGCTTGAGCGCCCAGGGAAAGGCAATTTGCCGCCGGGCCGCCCCAAGGCCTCTGGATCGCTGGTCGGCCAGCGGCGATAACCAAGTTAGCCACCTCGGTGGGCAGCGACCTGCGCAGCGGCGGAGCGTGAGGGCCTAGAGCAACTCGGGGGATTGCACGGTCACCACCACCGTTTGCCCCACACCCTCGCGCTCTCGGTAGCGCAACCACCACACTGCGCCTTTTTTGATGGCGCACTCGCTCTCGTTGAGGCCCAGCAGCCGCGAGATGGTTTGCCCCAGCGTGGGCTGGTGACCTACCACCAGAACGCAGCCCTTGGCATGCGGCCACTGCACTAAATTCAGTAAGTCGTCCACGCTCCCGAGCGGGGCAAGGGCGGCGTGCTTTTTAAACTTGCGGCCCAGCGCTTGCGCCGTTTGGTCAGTGCGTGCCGCCGGACTGGCCCAGATACGCGCGCCATCTGGCAGCTGCCGGTCCAGCCAGGCGGCCATGCGGGTAGCCTGCTTGTCGCCTTTGCTGGTCAAGGTGCGCAACATGTCGTCGCCCACAAGATCCAGATCAATCGCCTCCGCATGGCGCCAGAGAATCAAATCCATCGCGGTCGCCCCCCCAGTTCAGTGCTTGTCACTGCGTGCATAGCGCGCCATCAGTGCGGCCTGTGCACCATGGGCTGCCACATGCGGTGTGTGTGGAACGCGCAGGTAACGACCATCGGCACCCAAATCCCAGGCATCCACGCCGTCGTGCAAATAAGCCACCAGACACTCATCCACAATCCGCTGGCGCAAGGCCGGATCGGTCACGGGCCAGGCCAGCTCCACGCGGCGCACCATGTTGCGGTTCATCCAATCAGCACTGGACAAGTACAGATCCTCCACCTCACCTTGGCGGAAGTAGAAAACCCGGGAGTGTTCCAGGAAGCGGCCGATCACCGAGCGCACGCGGATGTTCGCGGTGCGGCCTGGCACCTGGGCGGGCAGCATGCAGGCGCCACGCACAATCAGATCAACCTGCACGCCCTGCTCTCCTGCCCGCATCAGGCTACGGATCAGGGCTTCATCAGTCAGCGAGTTCATTTTTGCCACGATGCGGGTGGACTCGCCCCGTCCGGCTGCGTCGCCCAGCGCATCAATCTTGGCCACCAGGTTGCGGTGCAAGTGAAAAGGCGCCATCCACAGCTTGGTCAGGCGTGGCAGCTTGCTCTGGCTGGCCAGATGCACAAACACATGCTCCATGTCGGTGGTAATGGCGGCGTCCGCCGTCAGATGGCTCAGGTCGGTGTACAGCTTGGCGGTGCGCGGGTTGTAATTGCCGGTGGACAGGTGGCCGTAACGCTTGAGTGCCTTGCCCTCGCGCCGCGTGACCAGCATCATCTTCGCGTGGGTCTTGAGGCCCACCACGCCGTAGACCACCTGCGCGCCAATCGACTCCAGCATCTCCGCCCAGTTGATGTTAGCTTCTTCGTCGAAGCGTGCCTTAAGTTCCACTACCACAGTCACCTCTTTACCGCGGCGCACGGCTTCGCGCAGCAGGTCCATTAGCGCCGAGTCCGCACCTGTTCGGTAAATGGTCTGCTTGATGGCCAACACCTGGGGGTCGTTCACAGCTTCGCGCAGAAAGGCCAACACCCCGTCAAAACTCTCAAAGGGCTGGTGCATCAGGATGTCGCCTTGACGCAGCTGCGCAAACAGCGACTGGCCCTGCTGCAGCTGCACAGGGTACGACGGACGGTAGGCTGGAAAACACAAGTCCGGCCGGTTTACCAGATCAATCAGCTGGGTGAGACGCCCCAGATTGACGGGGCCGTGTACGCGGTAGAGTGCTTTGGCAGGAAGGGCAAATTGCTTGAGCAAAAAATCTGCCAAATGCTCGGAACACCCCGCCGACACTTCCAGCCGCACCGCTTGCCCATAGTGGCGGTGCACCAGGCCCTGGCGCAGCGCGGTGCGCAGGTTTTGCACATCGTCTTCGTCAACCGCCAAATCCGAGTGGCGGGTCACGCGGAACTGCGAAAACTGCCCCACCACGCGCCCTGGAAACAAACTGTCCAGGTGCGCGCGAATGATGCTGGAGAGCGACACAAACAGGGTTCGCTTGCCAGCCACCTTGTCAGGCATGCGGATCAGGCGCGGGAGCACCCGTGGCACTTTCACAATGGCGATTTCATTTTCTCGCCCAAAAGCGTCCTTGCCCCCCAGACGCACAATGAAGTTGAGCGACTTGTTGGCCACCTGCGGGAAGGGGTGGGCCGGGTCCAGCCCCACCGGAATCAGCAAGGGACGCACCTCGCGCTCGAAGTACTGGCGAACCCAGGCGCGTTGGGCCGCATTACGGTCACCATGCGAAACGATGCGCAGGCCCTCACGTTCAAAAGCGGGCATCAGCTGTTCATTGAACAAGGCATACTGCCGCGCCACCAGGGTGTGCAGGGCGTCAGCCAAACGCTCGAACGACTCGACAGTGAACTGACCTTTGTGGTCGTTCGCTTGGCTGGCCGAGAGGTGGGGCTCGGCGCGCACTTCAAAGAACTCGTCCAGGTTGGAGGAAACGATACACAGATATCGCAAGCGCTCGAGCAGCGGCACATCCTCACGCTCGGCCCAGTTCAGCACCCGCTCATTAAAGGCCAACAGGCTGTGGTCACGGTCCAACAGGTCGGGGGCAGTGAGGGCGGGTTTGACAAGGCGTTTGCGAAGCACGGACAACATGAAGACTCACCCATTTGTGACACTATGGTGAAGAATTGTTGACGCCTAAGATGACAGTGATGTGACATCATTCGCCCCCCGTACGGTGCTGGCTGGCGCAGTACGTGTCTGGACCAAGTGCCCCGCGAACAGCAGCGCGGCATAGGCCCAGCCAAAGTGCAGGGCCCGGGCCCGCGCCTCATGCCGCGGCACGGATAGCGCGCCGTACCAAGCCTGTGTCAAGTCTTCCTGCAGCACCCCGCCCTGCGCCGGAATGCCCACCACTTCATTGGGCCCCTCCACCGGGTAGGCGGCCACGGGCGTGCCGCAGGCCATGGCCTCCAGCATCACCAAGCCAAAGGTTTCGGACCGGCTGGGCATGACAAACACATCTGCCGCCGCATAGACCTTGGCCAGCTCGTCGCGGGGCAGCACGCCCAGCCAGCGCACATGGGGGTAGCGTGCCTTCAGGTCCGCTTCCAGCGGCCCCACGCCACAGACGATCTTGGTGCCGGGCACATCCATCTGCAGAAAGGCGTCGATGTTCTTCTCGTACGAGACACGCCCCACAAACAGTGACACTGGCCGCGCCAACAATCCCAGTGGGGCGTACACACGCGGCTCCTCCTGATAGGGGAAGAGCTGCACGTCCACACCGTGTGTCCAGCTGCGCAGCTTGCGGAAACCCTGCGCGTCCAGCATGCGCAGCACGCTGGGCGTGGGCACCATCACACCCGACGATGGCTTGTGAAAATGACGAAACAGCGCGTACCCCATCCACAGTGGAATTTTGAGCGCAGCCTGCAGGATCTCGGGAAAACGCGTGTGGTATGCCGTGGTGAAGGCCAGCTTGCGCTTGCGACAGTAACTGCGTCCAGCCCAGCCCAGCGGGCCTTCGGTAGCCAGGTGAATCGCATCGGGCGTGCAGGCGTCCAGCATCTGCGCCAAAGCTTTGCCCGGTCGCACAGCCAGATCGATACCCGCATAACCGGGGCAAGGCCGGGTCTTGAACAGGCCGGGGTGAATCACCTCCACCACATGGCCCAGGCCTTCGAGTTCACGCACCAGCTCCGCCAGGGTGGTGACCACGCCGTTGACCTGGGGCTGCCATGCGTCGGTAATAAGGGCGAGTTTCATGCGTGGGTTTCCTGCAAATGGGGGGTGGCCACGGCGGTGGCCGGCGGGGTGGGTGTGCCCGCCCAGTAAATGAGTTCGAGCTGGCCGTCCAGGTGCTCCACCAGCGCGGTTCGACTCTCCACCCAGTCGCCGTCATTGCAATAGAGCGTGCCGTCAATGGTTCGCATCTCGGCGTGGTGGATATGGCCACACACCACGCCGTCGTGGCCCCGGCGGCGAGCTTCGTGGGCGACCGCCTTCTCGAAGTCGGTGACGTAGTTGAGCGCCTTCTTGACCTTGTGCTTGAGGTATGCCGAGAGTGACCAGTACGGCAAGCCCATGCGGGCGCGCAGGGTGTTGAGGTAGCGGTTGAGCTTGAGCGTGAACTCGTAGGCGCTGTCGCCCAGGTAGGCCAGCCACTTGGCGCACTGGATCACGCCGTCAAAGTAGTCACCGTGCGTCACCCACAGCGTGCGGCCGTCGGCCGTGGTGTGGACCGTGTCCTCATACACCTCGATGCCGCCAAACTGGTGGCCCACAAAGGCCCGGGCAAACTCGTCGTGGTTGCCGGGGATGTAGACCACGCGGCAGCCCTTGCGGGCGCGGCGCAGCAGCTTCTGCACCACGTCGTTGTGGGCCTGCGGCCAGAACCAGCGGCGGCGCAGCTGCCAGCCGTCCACGATGTCGCCCACCAGGTACAGGTGGTCGCTGGGGTGGTGTTTCAGAAAGTCAAGCAGTGGTTTGGCCTGGCAGCCTGCGGTACCCAGGTGGATGTCGGAGACAAACACCGCGCGGTAGCGGCGGTGGCCCACCTCGTCGTCATCGGCTTCGGCGCCTGGCGCCAAACCCTGCCAGTTGGCTCCCAGAGCGTCGAAGGCGGTGCGCATCAGGCCCCCAGGAAGTGCTTGCGGTAACGGGAAGGCAGATCGGCGATGCGCATGAGCATCGGCAGGTCGGCCGAATTGAAATCCGGGTCCCAGGCCGGCGCGCCCAGCACCTTGGCGCCCAGGCGCAGGTAGCCCTTGATGAGCGCCGGCGGCTCCACGTCCAATGTGCTGTCGAGCTGCTCAATCGGCAGCGGCAGACGGGGACGCACGTGGTATTCGATGGGAGCCAAGTGGGTAGCTTCCACCTGGCGCCAGATGCTGGCCGCCACATCGCCACCCACCACGCCGTTGTGCAGCATGGGAATGCTGGCGCAGCCAATCATGGTGTCCAACTGGTTGCGCACCATGAACTCAGCCAATGCCCCCCACAACGCCATGATGACGCCGCCGTGGCGGTGGTCCGGGTGCACGCAGCTGCGGCCCAGTTCCACCATGCGCTCGCGCATGCTGCGCAGGCGGGTCAGGTCGAATTCGGTGTCGCTGTAGAAACTGCCCACGCGCTTGGCCTGGGTGGGTGTGAGCACGCGGTAGGTGCCCACCACCTGGCCACTGGCCTGGTCGCGCACGATCAGGTGCTCGCAGTAGTTGTCGAACAGGTCCACGTCGTGGCCTGCAATCGGGGTGTTCAGGCGGGCGCCCATTTCACCGGCAAACACGTCAAAGCGCAGGCGCTGGGCGGCGCGCACTTCGTCCTGGTGGCGGGCCCACGACACTTCAATGCCGTTGCGCGCGGGCGCTGCCTGCAATGGGCTGGTGGTTTGCACCGCAATCGGGTGCAGTGTGGGTGCGGCCAGTGTTGGCACGGCAGCGGCGGATGTTGTTGGCATTCTTGTCCCCTTCCTTCAAGCGTGATTGCACTGACCGGGAAGTGTGGGGAGCCCCTGTGACCCATCTGTGGCAGCGGCGTGAAGTTTTTGTGACACACCCCAGCATCAGGTTTTCATTTCAATATTTCAAGTATTATTGAAATATGAACAGCAACACCTTCAACGAAACCCAAGCCCTGAAGGCCCTGACCGCCCTGGCCCAGGCCCAACGCCTGCGTGCCTTCAAGGCCCTGGTGGTGGCGGGCCCCGAAGGCTTAACACCGGGCACGCTAGCCCAGCAGCTGGACAGCGCGCCTAGCGCGCTGTCGTTCCATCTCAAGGAACTGGCCCACAGCGGCTTGGTAGACATTGAGCAGCGCGGACGCAACCTGATTTACCGCGCCAACTTTGCCCAGATGAATGGCCTGCTGGCCTATATGACCATGCACTGCTGCCAGGGCGAAAGCTGCGAGGTGAGCGACAGCCCGGCGGGTTGCGCCAGCTGTTAGCCCACTCTGCATTTACAAGCCAATTTGGCTTCTAGACCTTTTGGATTATGCGCAAGCAGCTACTGAATTCATAGCAAATATCCCATTTTCCCCGTCAACCCAGGAGCCCCCATGTCCTCATCACCACTCAACGTTCTCTTCTTGTGCACCCACAACTCGGCCCGCAGCATCTTGGCCGAGGCCACGCTCAACCACATCGGTGGCGGCCGTTTCAAGGGCTTCTCCGCTGGGAGCAGCCCACGCGAGAACCAGCAGCCCAACGCCATCGGCCTGCAAACCCTGCGCAATGCCGGCATCAGCATCGAAGGCTTGCGCAGCAAAAGCTGGGACGAGTTCGCCCTGCCCGACGCACCCCACATGGACCTGATCATCACCGTCTGTGACAACGCTGCCGGCGAAGTCTGCCCCTTCTGGCCCGGCAAACCCGCCACCGCCCACTGGGGGTATGCCGACCCGTCTGCCGGTGACGGCACGGACGCAGAAAAAGCCGAAGCCTTCAAAAACACCCTGCACGCCATCCGCCGCCGCTTGGACTTGCTGGTCAACCTGCCCGCCGACAAGCTCGAAGCCATGGCCATCCAACAAACCGCGAAAGACTTGGCGAAAGCATGAGCGAATCGACGAAGATGGCATCGACCAATAGCGCCCCCCCAGAAGCCTGGGCGGCAGAGCGTTCTGCGCAGGTTAAGGGGGAGCCCGCGCAGCGGGCGGAGGACACGGAGCAGAACGCTCTGCCGCCCAGGCGCCTCACACAGCAACTGCTCTCGGAGTTCGTCGGCACCGCCGCCCTGCTCTGCGCCGTCATAGGCTCCGGCATCATGGCGCAACGCATCAGCGGTGGCAACGATGGCATCGCCCTGCTGGCCAACACGCTGGCTACGGTGTTTGCGCTGTATGTACTGATTGAAAGCCTGGGCCCCATCAGTGGCGCGCACTTCAACCCGCTGGTCACCCTGGTTATGTGGTCAAAAGGGCAGCTAGCACCCACCAATACTGCGCAAGCAGCTACTCTTTTTATAGCAGCACAACTCTCCGGCGCAGTGACAGGTGCTGCCCTGGCCAACGCCATGTTTGAGCTGCCCTTGCTGCACTTCAGCCAAAACATGCGCGGCGGCTGGGATGCTGCAGGCCAGTTCACCGGCTGGGGCCAGTGGGTGGCAGAAGCCGTGGCCACCGGCGGCCTGTTGTTCACCATCCTGCGTGCACCTGAAGGCAAAGCCAGCGCCTTGGTGGCCTGCTACATCGGCGCGGCCTACTGGTTCACCGCCAGTACCTCGTTTGCCAACCCCGCGGCTGTCATGGGCCGCATGTTCAGCGACACCTTTGCAGGCATTGCGCCGGCCAGTGCGCCGGGCTTTGTGCTGGCGCAAACCATAGGCGCATTCCTCGGCGTAGCCTTGGCTAACGCGCTCTCCCCCAAGAAGACCTTTGTATGACCATCACCATCTTCCACAACCCTGCCTGCGGCACCTCGCGCAACACCCTGGCCATGATCCGTAATAGCGGCGTGGAGCCCACGATCATTGAATACCTCAAAACCCCACCCACCAAGGCCCGCCTGCAAGAGTTGCTGACCGCCATGGGCACCGGCCCCCGCCCCCTGCTGCGCGAAAAAGGCACGCCTTACGCCGAGCTGGATTTGGCGAACGAGAAGTGGACCGACGACGAGCTGCTGGACTTCATGCTGGCCCACCCCATCCTGATCAACCGCCCCGTGGTGGAAACACCCTTGGGCACCCGCCTGTGCCGCCCGTCCGAGCTGGTGCTGGACATCCTGCCCCAGGCCCAGCAAGCCGCCTTCACCAAAGAAGACGGCGAAGCAGTGGTGAACGACAAAGGCCAACGTGTCTGATTGCATGTCTGAGTTGCAAAGCAACCTGCCCCAGTTGGAGGCCGCGCACTTCCGCCTGCCGGATGCTGCCGCACTGCGCCCGGCGCCGTCCACCCACGCGCCGCGCATAGCGCTGCTTTACGGCTCGCTGCGCCCCCGGTCCTTCAGCCGGCTGCTGACCGAAGAAGCCGCCCGCCTGCTGCAAGCCATGGGGGCGGAGACTCGCATCTTCAACCCCAGCGGCCTGCCCCTGCCCGACGACGCGCCCGACACCCACCCCAAAGTGCAAGAGCTGCGCGAACTGGTGCAGTGGTCCGAAGGCATGGTCTGGACCTCGCCCGAGCGGCATGGCGCCATGACCGGCATCATGAAAGCGCAAATTGACTGGATTCCGCTCAACAGCGGTGCGGTGCGCCCCACCCAGGGCAAGACGCTGGCGGTGATGCAGGTGAGCGGCGGCTCGCAAAGCTTTAACGCAGTCAACCAGATGCGTGTGCTGGGCCGCTGGATGCGCATGGTCACCATCCCCAACCAAAGCTCCGTGGCCAAGGCCTTCATGGAGTTCGGCGACGATGACCGCATGAAGCCTTCTGCCTACTTTGACCGCGTGGTCGATGTGATGGAAGAACTGATGAAGTTCACCCTGCTCACCCGTGACGCATCGGACTACTTGGTAGACCGCTACTCGGAGCGCAAAGAGAGTGCTGAGCAACTGACGAAACGGGTCAATCAGCGTAGCCTGTAGCAACAAGCCCCCTCAACCCATGCAACACACACCCACGGCTCTGGCAGATGCACTGAACCACGGCTGCCGCTGCCAGACGCTGGATGCAGCGCAGCTGCAGCGCGAACTGGGCCGAGATGCGGGCCTGCGCGATGTGGCGGACACGCTGGCAGTCACCCATCCGCACCTGTTCTCCAACACAGCCGTATTTGCCTCGCAGGCTACGGTGCAAGCCGTGCAGGCAGCGGTGGCGGCGCTAGAGCGCACCTTGTCCCTGCCCGCCTGGGCCCAGCAGGTGCTGCCAGGTGCCAGCGCGCTGGCACAGGCAGACCATGGGCCCTTGGGCGTGTTCATGGGTTACGACTTCCACATCACGCCGCAAGGTCCGCAGCTGATTGAGATCAACACCAATGCAGGCGGAGCCATGCTCAACGCGGTGCTGCTGCGCGCGCAAGCCGTGTGTTGCGGGCTCATGAACCCGGCCCTCAATGCCTACCGCAACATGGCCACGCTGGAAGACGAGTTTGTGGCCATGTTCCAAGCCGAGTGGGACTTGTTCAACCGCGCGCGCGGGCAGGCACCTCGCGCTTTGCGCAGCATTGCCATCGTGGACGAAGCACCCCAGAGCCAGTACCTTGCGCCCGAGTTCGCGCTGTTTGCCGAGCTGTTCCAGCGCCATGGCATCCAGGCCGTGGTGGCCGACCCTAGCAATCTGCAACTGCGCGACGGCGTGCTCTACAGCGGTGCACTGGCGCTGGACCTCGTTTACAACCGCCTGACCGATTTTGACCTGTCGGAACCAATACACGCGGCACTGGCGCAGGCCTACGAAAAAGATGTGGTGGCAGTCTCGCCGCACCCACGCGCCCATGCCTTGCGCGCGAACAAGCAACATCTGGTCACACTGGGTCAGGCGGCAACGCTGCAGGCCTTGGGCGTCCCGCCAGCGGACCAGCAGACCCTGCTGGCCACAGTGCCTGCCTGCGAACGCGTCAGTGTCGACAACGCCGCAGCGCTCTGGGAACAACGCAAACAGCTGTTCTTCAAACCACTGGACGGCTTTGGCGCACGGGCGGTGTACCGCGGCGACAAACTCACCAAAAAAGTGTGGGAACAAATCCAACAAGGTGACTACATCGCACAAGCGCTGGTGCCCCCGCCACTGCGTGCAATACAAGTGGGTGATGCAGCCACCGAACTCAAGTTTGACCTGCGTGCCTACACCTACGCCGGCAAGGTTCAGTTGCTAGCCGCCCGCACCTACAGCGGGCAGACCACCAACTTCCGCACCGAGGGCGGCGGTTTTGCCCCGGTCATGTGGGTGCCAGACGCGCCCGTCCCACCCGCACTAGAGGAACGTTTACCGTGCCACAGCTCCAACTGTTAGACCACCCCACACGCCATCTGTTCTTCACCGGCAAGGGCGGCGTGGGCAAAACCTCACTGTCCACCGCCTGCGCCATTGCGCTGGCCGACGGTGGCAAGCAAGTGCTGCTGGTGAGCACCGACGCTGCCTCCAACCTGGACGAGATGCTGGGCATCACCCTGGCCAACACCGCGGTGCCGGTGCCCGGTGTGCCCGGCTTGTCGGTACTCAACATCGATCCCGACAATGCCGCCCAGAGTTACCGCGCTCGCGTGTTGGCCCAAATGGACCCGACCAGCACGGAGGCGGACCGCAGCCAGGTGCTGGAGCAGTTATCGGGCGCCTGCACCACCGAAATTGCCGCGTTTGACGAGTTTGCCAACCTGCTGAGCGGCGATGCGGCGGGCTTTGACCACGTGGTGTTTGACACCGCGCCCACCGGCCACACGCTGCGCCTCTTGAGCCTGCCCAAAGCATGGACCGGTTTTCTGGAGGGCAACGACCGCGGCGCTTCGTGCCTCGGGCCGCACTCCGGCCTCAAGATGCAGGAGGCCCGGTTTGCCCAGGCCTTGCAGACCTTGAGCGACGCAGCGCAGACCACGGTCGTGTTGGTCACTCGGCCCGACGTGGGTGCGATTAAGGAGGCGGCCCGCACCTCGCTGGAGCTTCAAGACTTGGGCCTGCACAACCAGCGGCTGGCCATCAACGGTGTGTTCCATGCCAGCATGGCTGACGATGCAGTGGCCACCGCATTTGAAGCCTTGGGCACACAGGCACTGGCGGCCATGCCGGCCCACTTGCAGGCGCTGCCGCAAGACCAGATTCCGCTGCGCGCGTTTGACACGGTGGGCTTGCCTGCGCTGCGCGCGCTGCTGCAAACACCTGACAACATGTCACCAGCAACTTCCTCCGCGCCTACCCCGCTGGCCGACGCAACCCACACGCTGACCGCACTGACCGACGCACTCGCCGCACCGGGGCGCGGACTCATCATGGTGATGGGCAAAGGCGGCGTGGGGAAAACCACGGTGGCCGCGGCCATTGCCGCAGGGCTGGTACAGCGCGGCCATTCGGTGCACCTGAGCACCACCGACCCGGCAGACCACCTGCGCGTGACCGTGGACGGCAGCCTGCCCGGCCTCAAGGTCGACCGCATCGACCCCAAGGCGGAGACCGAGAAATACATCGCCAAGGTGATGGCCGCCAAATCGCCAGACCTGGACGCGGCGGGCATCGCGCTGTTGCACGAAGACCTGCAATCGCCCTGTACCGAAGAGGTGGCGGTGTTCCACGCGTTTTCGCGCATCGTGAGTGAGGCGCGCAGCGCCTTTGTGGTGCTGGACACCGCGCCCACCGGCCACAGCCTGCTGCTGATGGACGCTACTGGCGCCTACCACCGCCAGATGCTGCGCGAATATGGCGAGGCCAATCCAGGACGTCTGGTCACGCCGCTGATGCGCCTGCAAGACCCACAACACACCCGCATCGTGCTGGTCACGCTGCCCGAGGTCACGCCCGTGTCGCAAGCAGCCGCGCTGCAGGACGACCTGCGCCGCGCCAAGATAGAGCCCTTCGCCTGGGTCATCAACAAAAGCATGGCTGCTGCTGGCACGCATGACCCGCTGCTGGCCGCGCGGCTGGCGGGTGAACAAAAACAAATGGAACGAATTGCCAACGGACTGTCCCGCAACACCTACCTGGTGCCGTGGCTGGCCGAGCGGCCGGTGGGCATAGCAGCGCTTAGCGCGCTGACTTCGCTATCAAAATAGGAGCTTCTTGCGCAATATCCACGGGCGCTAGAGGCCTAAAATGCTTAAAAATAGACCTTTCAAGCCAGCCACTTCTGCATAAACCCGGCCTGCCCCATGGCCGGATCCAGTTCGTAGTAGGCAAAACCCACACGCTCGTACAGCTTGACCGCGCCGCCGTTGCCCGACAGCACTTCCAGCGTCAGCTTGCAGGCGCCGCGCTCCAAAGCGATCTGCTCCACCAGCGCAAGCATCTTCTCGCCAATGCGCTGGCCACGGTAGCCGGGCAGCACCGCCACGTCATGCACATTCACCAGCGGCTTGCAGGCGAAGGTGGAGAAGCCTTCGATGCAGTTGATCAGGCCCACGGGTACGCTGTCGTCTGCCGACGCAAAGGCCAGCACGCTGAAGGCCTGCGGGCGCGCAGCCAGCGAAGGCACCAGGTTGGCCTTGGCAAAGTCGCTCAGGCCTTCGCCACCACCCATGGGGTCGCTGGCATAAGCGTCCAACAGCATCACCAGCGCGGCGGCATACACGGGGTTGGCGTAGTCGGCACGGACTACACGGATCACATTCGTCATCGGGTTCACACTTTCAGGGTGTCGGCAATGCGCTGGGCGCAGCTTTGGGCTTGTGCGGCATCGCGCGCTTCCACCATCACACGCACCAAGGGTTCGGTGCCGCTGGCACGGATCAGCACGCGGCCGGTGTTTCCCAGGGCAGCTTCTGCGGCCTTGGTTTCCTCGGCCATGCGGGCGTTGCTCTTCCAGTCCTGGCCAGGAGTCAGGCGCACGTTGATGAGGGTTTGCGGAAACAGCGTTACGCCTCCCAGCAGCTGCGCCATGGTCTTGCCGCTGCGCACACAGGCCTGCAGCACCTGCAGGGCCGACACCAGGCCGTCACCCGTGGTGTGCTTGTCCAGCGCCAGCAGGTGGCCTGAGCCCTCGCCACCCAAGATCCACTTATGCTTTTCCAGCTCCTCCAGCACATAACGGTCACCCACCTTCGCGCGCACAAACTGCACACCGCGGGCTTTGAGCGCCACTTCCACCGCCATATTGGTCATGAGTGTGCCCACAACACCGGGCACATGCTCGTCGCGGCCCAAGCGGTCGTCCGCCATCAGGTACAACAGCTCGTCGCCGTTGTAGAGGCGGCCGTCCGCGTCCACCAGTTGCAGACGGTCGGCGTCGCCATCCAGGGCGACGCCAAAGTCGGCTTTGTGTTCTTTCACGGCCGCCACCAGCGCCTCGGGGTGGGTGGCGCCCACCCCCTTGTTGATGTTCAGGCCATCGGGGGAGCAGCCAATGGCGATCACTTCAGCACCCAACTCGTGGAACACCTTGGGCGCGATGTGGTACGCCGCGCCGTGGGCTGCATCCACCACAATCTTCAAACCCTTGAGGGTCAAATCATTGGCAAAGGTGCTCTTGCAAAACTCGATGTAACGACCCGCTGCGTCATCCAAGCGGCGGCTCTTGCCCAAGCTGGCGGAGTCCACCCACACCGGTGGTTTCTCCAACTCGGCTTCCACCGCCAGCTCCCAGGCGTCGGGCAGCTTGCTGCCTTTGGCGCTGAAGAACTTGATACCGTTGTCCGCGAAGGGGTTGTGACTAGCGCTAATGACCACGCCCAGCGAGGCCCTCTGCGCGCGCGTCAGGTAGGCCACGCCCGGTGTAGGCAGCGGGCCCAGCAGCACCACATCCACGCCCGCGGAATTGAAGCCACTCTCCAGCGCACTTTCAAGCATATAGCCCGAGATGCGCGTGTCCTTGCCGATCAGCACCGTGGGGCGCGCCTCGGTTTCCTTGAGCACATGGCCCACGGCATGCGCCAGACGCAGCACAAAGTCGGGGGTGATGGGGGCCTGCCCCACGGTACCGCGAATGCCATCGGTACCGAAATACTGTCGTCCCATTTTTGAGTTCCTGTAGTGTTGTTGTTTGTGTAGATGACGGCGCTTCAGGCCACAGCTTGCATGGCGGCCAAAACCTTCATGGCAGCCACAGTGTCGCGCACATCGTGCACGCGCACCACATTCGCACCGTTTTGCACTGCCAGCACTGCAGCCGTAATGCTGGGTGCACGGCGTTGGTCCACATCCATGCTGGCCGCATTGCTCAGCGAAGTTTGCGTCACCGCTGCCAATGACGATTTGCGGGACCAACCCGCCAGCACCGCATAACCCGCAGGTACAGCCTGGGCTTGCCGAGCGAGCAACGAGAAATTTTGTTGTACCGTCTTGCCAAAACCAATGCCAGGATCCAGGCAAATGCGCGAAGAATGGACCCCCAGCCCTTTTAAACGCTGCGCAAGCAGCTCCAAAAAAGATAGCACTTGGGGCACCACATCGCCCTCCATCGGGGCCACTTGCATGGTCTGCGGATCGCGGTGCATGTGCATCAGGCAAACACCGCAGCGCGGGTGCCCCGCCACCACGGACTCGCCCGAGGGGCCGCCCTGCCCGTCGCGCCAGCGCAGGGCCCAAACGTCATTGACGATGTCCGCCCCCAAATCCAGTGCGGCCTGCATGACTGCAGGTTTGTAGGTATCCACGGAGACGGGAACCCCCAGCGTCACAGCATGGCGGATTACCGGGAGCACACGCGCCAACTCTTCCTCCTGCGTGACCGGCGGCGCACCGGGTCGGGTGGACTCGCCACCAATGTCCAGAATATCGGCACCATCCTTCAGAAGACGATCGCAGTGGGCCTGGGCCGAGTCGCGCGCCGCGTACTGCCCGCCATCCGAAAATGAGTCGGGCGTGACATTGACGATGCCCATCACCTTGGGAGTTCGGAGATCGATGTCGAAACGGGAGGTTTGCCAGTGCATGGGGAGGATTATCGGTGTTGCCGAAGGGGTACCTCAGGAGACAAAGCCCCAAAACGAACACAGGGCCCGAAGGCCCTGTGGATGTCAGTGCAGACTAATCAGGCTGCTGTGGGTGCGGGGTCAGACGCTACAGCCGGGGCGCCACCGCTGCCGCCACCACCGTTGTTGGGTGTGCGGGGTGTCCAGTCCTTGGGTGGACGTGGCTCACGGCCAGCCATGATGTCATCGAGCTGCTCACCGTCGATGGTTTCCCAATCCAGCAAGGCCTTGGCCATGGCGTGCATCTTGTCGCTGTTTTCTTCGATCAGCTTGCGCGCCAAGGCGTATTGCTGGTCGATGATGCGGCGCACTTCCGAATCCACCTTTTGCATGGTCTGTTCGCTCATGCTGGTGGTTTTGGTCACACTGCGTCCCAGGAACACTTCACCCTCGTTTTCGGCGTAGACCATGGGGCCCAGCGCATCGGTCATGCCGTAGCGGGTCACCATGTCGCGCGCGATGGAGGTGGCACGTTCAAAGTCGTTGCTGGCGCCGGTGGTCATCTGGTTCATGAACACTTCTTCGGCAATACGGCCACCAAACAGCATGCTGATCTGGTTCAGCATGAATTCGCTGTCGTAGCTGTAGCGGTCTTGCGCAGGCAAGCTCATGGTCACGCCCAGGGCACGGCCACGCGGAATGATGGTGACCTTGTGCACCGGGTCGCACTTGGGCAGCAGCTTGCCGATCAGCGCGTGGCCGGACTCGTGGTAGGCCGTATTCTTGCGCTCCTCTTCGGGCATGACCATGGTCTTGCGCTCAGGGCCCATGATGATCTTGTCCTTGGCCTTCTCGAAGTCCTGCATTTCGACCAGGCGCGCGTTACGGCGAGCCGCCATCAGGGCCGCTTCGTTGCAGAGGTTGGCCAAATCAGCACCGCTCATGCCGGGCGTACCGCGGGCAATGGTCATGGCGCTCACGTCTTGGCCCAGCGGCACCTTGCGCATGTGCACGTTCAGGATCTGTTCGCGGCCACGGATATCGGGTAGCGTGACATAGACTTGGCGGTCAAAACGGCCGGGGCGCAACAACGCAGCGTCCAGAATGTCAGGACGGTTGGTGGCAGCAACCACGATCACGCCAACGTTGGTCTCAAAGCCGTCCATCTCCACCAGCATCTGGTTGAGTGTCTGCTCGCGTTCGTCATTGCCACCGCCCAAGCCTGCGCCACGTTGGCGGCCCACGGCGTCAATTTCGTCGATGAAGATGATGCAGGGCGCGTTCTTCTTGGCGTTCTCGAACATGTCGCGCACGCGGGAGGCGCCCACGCCGACAAACATTTCCACGAAATCGGACCCCGAGATGCTGAAGAAAGGCACCTTGGCTTCACCCGCGATGGATTTGGCCAACAGCGTTTTGCCGGTACCGGGAGGGCCGACCAGCAGCAGACCACGCGGAATGCGGCCGCCCAGCTTCTGGAACTTGGAGGGATCCTTCAAGAAGTCCACGACTTCCTTGACCTCTTCTTTGGCCTCATCGCAACCGGCCACGTCGGCAAAGGTCACGGTATTGGTGTTTTCGTCCAGCAAGCGGGCTTTGCTCTTGCCGAAGCTGAATGCCCCGCCCTTGCCGCCGCCTTGCATTTGGCGCATGAAGTACACCCACACGCCGATCAGCAGCAGCATGGGGCCCCAGCTGACCAGCAAGGTCATGAGCAGGGAGCCTTCTTCGCGGGGTTTGGTGTCGAACTTGACGTTGTTGTTGCGCAGATCGCCGACCAGGCCACGGTCCAGGTAGGTTGCGTTGGTCTTGATGCGTCGGTCATCGGTCGTGATCGCCGTGATCTCGCCGCCGCCAGCGCCATCGGGGATCATGGCGCTCTTGATGCTGCCATTGTTGACCATGTCCAGGAACTCGGAGTAGCTGACCGTGCCCGATGCCGCCGCACGCGTGTCAAATTGCTTGAACACGGTGAACAGCACCAAGGCCACCACCAACCACACTGCAATTTTAGAAAACCACTGATTATTCAAGCGAAGCTCCAATACTGGCGCAAGTAAACGAACCTTGCGTACTTGGGACCCATTTTAGGCGTTTCAAGCGATGAAAGCGCTTATTTCCGGCCGTACGGCCTCAGAAACAGCATGGGAATTGACGGACAAATGCTCAGACCGGCTTGAGGCCCAGGCCCACCAGAAAAGTTTCGGACGAACGGTCGCGCGAAGCCTTGGGTTTGAGGGGTTTGACGGTCACAAACGCCTGCTTGAAGCGCTGCACCACGGCGTTGTAGCTGCTGCCATGGAACACCTTGGCCACCAGGGCGCCCTGGGGTTTCATGTGGTTTTGGGCAAACTCGATGGCGAGCTCGATCAGGTATTCCACCCGGGCAGCATCCGCCGAAGAAATCCCCGACAGATTGGGCGCCATGTCCGACACCACCAGATCCGCCTGTTTACCACCCAATGCTGTCTCCAATAGGGCCAGCGTGTCGGCCTCACGAAAATCGCCTTGAATGAAAGTCACGCCCTCAATCGGCTCCATGGGCAATAAATCCAAGCCGATGATGGTTCCGTTCAGATCGCCCACCGCCGCCCCTTGGGGCGACATGCGGCGGCGCAGGTACTGGCTCCAGGCGCCGGGCGTACAACCCAAATCCACCACCAGCTGCCCCGGCTTGACCAGGTGCAGGGTCTCGTCGATCTCCTTGAGCTTGTAGGCGGCGCGGGCACGGTAACCCTCCTTGTTGGCCAGCTTCACGTAGGGATCATTGATGTGGTCGTGCAACCAGGCCTTGTTGACCTTTTTGTTGCCGGCCTTGTTATCCGGCTTGCTGCTTTTGCTCTGCGTATTCATTGCGTCGATAATACCCACATGCCCCAAATACAACTAACTCCCGCCCAGCGCAAGGATCACCGCGCTGACGCCCACCATCTGGACCCCGTGGTCATGGTCGGTGGCGACGGCCTGACGGCCAACGTCAAAAAAGAAATCGATGCGGCTCTCAATGCCCACGGCCTGATCAAGGTGCGCGTGTTTTCGGACGACCGCACGGCCCGTGAAGAGATGTTCAAGACCCTCGCGGATGAGCTCAACGCAGCGCCCATCCAGCACATCGGCAAGCTGCTGGTGCTGTGGCGCCCCCAACCCGAGAAGGAAAAAGTCATCGACGAGGACCGCAAGCCCGGTCCCCGTGACTTCAAGGTGCTGAAATTCGGCCGCCCCGGCCAGCGCCCCGAAGTGAAAACCTTGCGCGTGCTGGGCAACCAGCGCCTGACACCGGGCGGCAACGTCAAACGTGCCAAACCCAAGCCAAAAACCAGTTTAAAGAAACGCAGCCAGACCTGATCGGGGCCTGAAAGAACTGACAACCGGAGCCAAGCGCTCCGGTTTTTTTATGCCGATTCGGGCGCAGTGTGCGATGCTTTGGTGGCCGCCGCTGCCAACTTAGCAAACACAACCAATGCACACACCCACTGGGTGAAGTACATAGCGCTGCCCGCTTTGTGCCAGAGTGCCAGGTTGTCACGTGCCACGATGCGTGGCGCCACTGCCAGCTCCACCAGCAAGGCCAGCAGCACTCCGGCAACTACAAAAAGAGTAGCTGCTTGCGCAGTATTCACGGGCATTAGAGGTTGATTTGACCTAAAAGTCATGAGCAACAGAGCACCGCATACGACCGAGACCCAGGTTTGCGCAGCGAACAATTTAGCCGCCATCTGACCGGCCATCGCAGGCGTGGGCAGGTGCACGAACAGCATCGGCACCACCATCAGCCCCACCACCGTCAGGCTCATGGCCCAGGCCGCAGCCAGCCAAAGGGGAAGTTGGCGCATCAGATGTAGTGGACGGCGACCACTTCGTAGGCTCGCTCACCACCGGGCGCTTGGACCACGGCGGTGTCGCCTACTTCTTTTCCAATCAGGGCACGGGCGATCGGACTGCTGATGTTGATCAGGCCCTGCTTGAGATCAGCCTCGTCCTCGCCCACGATCTGGTATTTGACCTGTTGGCCGCTGTCTTCGTCTTCCAGCTCCACCGTGGCACCGAACACCACGCGACCGTCGGCCTGAATCGCAGAAGGATCGATCACCTGGGCGGCGGACAGCTTGCCCTCCACTTCCTGGATGCGGCCTTCGATAAAGCCCTGGCGCTCTTTGGCCGCGTCGTAGTCGGCGTTTTCACTCAGGTCACCCTGGGCGCGCGCTTCGGCAATGGCTTGGATGACGGAGGGACGCTCCACGGTCTTGAGTTTGTGCAGCTCGGCTTTGAGCATTTCTGCACCGCGCTTGGTGATGGGATAAGTTGCCATGGTGTCTCTAACTCGGTATTGGGGGCCTCAAAGTACAAGGACAGTGCGGCGCTTGCGCGCGGCACTGTCCCATGCAGTTGGCAGGATTATGCCAAGTTATTAGGCCCCCACGCTCCACCGCTACGCGGGTCGCTGCCCCCAAAAGGGAGCCGCGTTTTAGCTTGGGACGGCCCGGCGTTAAAAAAGACGCTTCAGGCCTGAAGTTCTGCGTGCATCTCCTGCACCGAGATCACACCCAGGCTGTCCAGGTACTTCATACCCTCCACCGCGGCTTCGGCACCGGCGATGGTCGTGTAGGTCGTCACGCGGGCTAGCAAAGCCGAGGTACGGATCTGGCGCGAGTCCGCAATCGCATTGCGGCGCTCCTCCACCGTGTTCACCACCATGGAGATCTCTTCGTTCTTGATCATGTCCACGATGTGCGGGCGGCCTTCTGCCACCTTGTTCACCACGCCGCAGGCCACACCTGCAGCGGTGATGGCAGAGGCAGTGCCCTTGGTGGCCACAATCTCGAAGCCCATGGCGGCCAGCTTGCGTGCTACTTCCACGGCGCGCGGCTTGTCGGCTTGTTTGACGGAAATGAAGGCCTTGCCGCCGCGGGGCAATTTGGCACCGGCACCGAGCTGGCTCTTCACAAAGGCTTCGCCGAATGTCTTGCCCACGCCCATCACTTCACCGGTGGACTTCATTTCCGGCCCAAGGATGGTGTCAACGCCGGGGAACTTCACGAAGGGGAACACCGCTTCCTTCACGCTGAAGTACGGCGGTGTCACTTCCTTGGTAATGCCCTGGCTGGCAAGGGTCTGGCCCGCCATGCAGCGTGCGGCCACCTTGGCCAACTGGATGCCGGTGGCCTTGGACACAAAGGGCACGGTGCGGCTGGCGCGGGGGTTCACCTCCAGCACATAGATCACGTCTTTGCCATCCACATTCTGGATCGCAAACTGGACGTTCATCAGGCCGACCACATTCAGGGCACCGGCCATGGCTTTAGTCTGGCGTTTGATCTCGGCCACTGTGTCGGCGGCCAGGCTATATGGCGGCAGCGAGCAGGCAGAGTCACCGCTGTGCACACCGGCTTGCTCGATGTGCTCCATCACGCCGCCAATGAAGGTGGCACCGGAGCTGTCGCGGATGCAGTCCACATCGCACTCGATGGCATCGTTCAGAAACCGGTCCAGCAGCACGGGGCTGTCGTTGCTCACCTTCACGGCTTCACGCATGTAGCGTTCCAGATCGCGCTGCTCGTGCACGATTTCCATGGCACGGCCGCCCAGCACATAGCTGGGGCGCACCACCAAGGGGTAACCCAGGGCTGCAGCTTTTTCCAGTGCTTCGGGCTCGGTACGGGCCGTGGCGTTGGGTGGCTGGCGCAGCTTGAGTTCGTGCAGCAGCTTTTGGAAGCGCTCGCGGTCTTCGGCGGCGTCGATCATGTCGGGCGTGGTGCCGATGATGGGTACGCCATTGGCTTCCAGGTCAAGCGCGAGCTTCAGGGGCGTCTGGCCGCCGTATTGCACGATCACACCGACCGGCTTTTCCTTGTCCACGATTTCCAGCACGTCTTCCAGCGTCAGCGGCTCGAAATACAGGCGGTCGGACGTGTCGTAGTCGGTGGATACGGTTTCGGGATTGCAGTTGACCATGATGGTCTCGTACCCGTCTTCACGCATAGCCAGCGCGGCGTGCACGCAGCAGTAGTCAAACTCGATACCCTGGCCGATACGGTTGGGGCCACCACCCAGCACCATGATCTTCTTTTTGTCGGTCGGCGCAGCTTCGCACTCGGAGCCTTCGGCCTCGTAAGTGGAATACATATACGCGGTGTTGGTAGCGAACTCGGCCGCGCAGGTGTCCACGCGCTTGTATACGGGGCGCACACCCAGGGCACGACGCTTTTCGCGCACAGCCTTGTCGGTGGTCTTGAACTGGCGCGCCAAGCGGCGGTCCGAGAAACCTTTTTGCTTCAAGGCGCGCAAAGTGGGCGCATCGATCTTATCCAAGGCCGAGCCGCTGGCAGGCTGGGGCAGGCGCTCGATTTCCAACTCCAGCTTCACGATTTGTTCGATCTGCACCAGGAACCAAGGGTCGATCTTGGTCAGCGCAAACACTTCGTCCACGCTCATGCCTTGGGCGAATGCGTCACCCACATACCAGATGCGCTCGGGGCCGGGCTCGCCCAGCTCTTTTTCCAGGACTTCGCGGTCCTGGGTTTTTTCGTTCATGCCATCCACGCCCACTTCCAGGCCGCGCAGGGCTTTCTGGAAAGACTCCTGGAAGGTACGGCCCATAGCCATCACCTCGCCCACGGACTTCATCTGGGTAGTCAGGCGACTGTCGGCTGCTGGGAATTTCTCAAACGCGAAACGCGGGATCTTGGTGACCACGTAGTCGATGCTGGGCTCGAACGATGCGGGCGTGGCACCACCAGTGATGTCGTTACGCAGCTCGTCCAGCGTGAAGCCCACGGCCAGCTTGGCTGCGACCTTGGCAATGGGGAAACCGGTAGCCTTGGAGGCCAGCGCAGACGAACGCGACACACGCGGATTCATTTCAATGACGACCATGCGGCCGTCCTTGGGGTTGATGGAGAACTGCACGTTCGATCCGCCCGTGTCGACGCCAATTTCGCGCAACACAGCCAAAGAGGCGTTGCGCAGAATCTGGTATTCCTTGTCAGTCAAGGTCTGCGCGGGTGCCACGGTAATGGAGTCCCCCGTGTGCACGCCCATGGGGTCCAGGTTCTCGATCGAGCAGACGATGATGCAGTTGTCCGCCTTGTCGCGCACCACTTCCATTTCGTACTCTTTCCAGCCCAAGAGCGACTCTTCAATCAGCAGCTCATTGGTGGGCGAAGCCTCCAGACCGCGCTTGCAGATGGTCTCAAACTCTTCAGAGTTGTAGGCAATGCCACCGCCCGTGCCACCCAGCGTGAAGCTGGGGCGGATCACAGTCGGGAAGCCTACGGTCTTCTGCACGCCCCAAGCCTCTTCCATGCTATGGGCAATGCCCGAGCGCGCAGAGCCCAGACCGATCTTGGTCATGGCATCTTTGAACTTCAGGCGGTCCTCGGCTTTGTCGATGGCTTCGGGTGTGGCGCCGATCAGTTCGACCTTGTATTTGTCCAGCACGCCGTGGTGCCACAGGTCCAGCGCGCAGTTCAGCGCGGTCTGGCCGCCCATGGTGGGCAAGATGGCGTCGGGCTTTTCCTTGGCGATGATCTTCTCGACCGTCTGCCAAGTGATGGGCTCAATGTAGGTGACGTCGGCCGTGGCCGGGTCGGTCATGATGGTGGCAGGGTTGCTGTTGATCAGGATGACCTTGTAGCCCTCTTCACGCAATGCCTTGCACGCTTGCACGCCGGAGTAGTCGAACTCGCAGGCTTGGCCAATGATGATGGGGCCGGCGCCGATGATGAGAATGCTTTTGATGTCGGTACGTTTTGGCATTTCGGTGCTCTTTACTTTTCAAATTAATTCAGACTGGCCGTGGCCAGCTTGGCGCCAAACCACATGAACAGGCCGCCCACGGCACTGGAGAGGCTGGCAGACAGTCGCTTGCGACGGCCAAAGCCTTGCGCCAGACGGGCGCCGGCAAAGATCAAGGCTGACAGGTACAGCGCGCTGAACACCATGATGATGGAGCCCAGGATCAGGAAGGGGATTGCAGGTGTCTCGTAGCTCGGATCAATGAACTGCACAAAGAACGAGAGCAGGAACAAGATGGCCTTGGGGTTGAGCAGGCTGATGACCAGTGCGCGCTGGAAGGGCTGCTGCATATTGGAAGCCGCCTCGCCTACCGCTGACTGCACAGACAGATCTGCCACATCGGCGCTACGCCACTTCTTGAACGCAGCGATCAACAGGTTCACGCCCACCCAGGTCAGGTAGGCTGCTCCTGCGTACTTCACCACCATGAACAGGGCTGGGTAGGTGCGCAGCAAACTGGCAGCGCCCAGCGCGGTGAGCAAGAGCAAAATGGTGTCGCCCAGAAACACGCCGCACGCCCCTTGGTAGCCCGCCTTGACGCCCCGCACGGTGGCCACCGACAGGACATACAGCGAGTTAGGGCCGGGCAGCAAAATGATGCCGATGGCGCCAATCACATAGGTCCAGAGGTCGGTGACACCGTAGAAGCTCATGGCTACTTACCCTGCCTTCTTTTCCATCAGACCGATGAAGCGGTCAAACAGGTACCCGATGTCATGCGGGCCGGGCGAGGCTTCGGGGTGCCCCTGGAAGCAGAAGGCTGGCTTGTCGGTGCGCTCCAGGCCCTGCAGCGTGTTGTCAAACAGGCTGATGTGCGTGGGGCGCAGGTTGACCGGCAAAGTCTTCTCGTCCACCGCAAAACCGTGGTTCTGGCTGGTAATGGAGACGCGGCCGCTGTCCAGATCCTTGACCGGGTGGTTGGCACCGTGGTGGCCGAACTTCATCTTGAAGGTCTTGGCACCGCTGGCCAAGGCCATGATCTGGTGGCCCAGGCAGATACCAAACGTGGGCGTGCCGGTTTCGATCAGCTCCTTGGCCGCAGCAATGGCGTAGTCACAAGGCTCTGGGTCACCTGGGCCGTTGGACAGAAACACGCCATCAGGCTGGTGCTTGAGGACTTCGGCGGCCGAAGTCTGCGCAGGCACCACAGTCACCTTGCAGCCGCGCTCAGCCAACATGCGCAGGATATTTTTCTTCACACCAAAGTCATAGGCGACCACATGGAATTTGGGTGCCGTTTGCTGGCCGTAGCCTTGGCCCAGTGTCCATTCGGCTTCCGTCCAGCTATAGCTGGCCTTGCTGGACACCACTTTGGCGAGGTCCAGGCCGGCCATGCTGGGCGCGCCCTTGGCGGCGGCCACGGCCTTGTCGATGGCGTCCTTGGTGATGGACTCACCTGGCGCCAGCGCCAGGATGCAACCGTTCTGCGCGCCCTGGGTGCGCAGCTGGCGGGTCAGCTGACGGGTGTCGAGGTTGGCAATGGCCACGGTGCCTTCAGCGACCAAATATTCGGTCAGCGTCTGGGTGCTGCGGAAGTTGCTGGCCACCAGCGGCAGGTCCTTGATGATCAGACCGGCGGCAAACACCTTGTGGGACTCGACGTCCTCGGGGTTGATGCCGTAGTTGCCAATGTGGGGATAGGTGAGCGTGACGATCTGCTGGCAATAGCTGGGATCCGTGAGGATCTCTTGGTAACCGGTCATGGAGGTGTTGAACACCACCTCACCGACGGTGGAGCCGGGAGCTCCGATGGAATTGCCAATATAGACCGTGCCGTCTGCGAGCGCCAGGATGGCGGGTGGGGTGGTTCCCTTGAGAGACAAAAGCACTGGTTTCTCCGAATGTTTTACGGGTACGCCCAAACGCGCTCAAGACAGGCTCTTGGCGGGTGCCGCGCGGGAGATGACTCCTGGCGGATGCTTTTTACGAGGGAATGTGCAGAGTTGCGCTTGGGACGGCTGTTTTCTGGAAAGCCTCTGATTATAACCGAGGGCAAACCCGAATTCAGTTTCAGGCAAGCTTCAAACTGCTAGCGTGCAGGCAAATAGCTGCCGCGGCGGCCACATTTAGGGACTCCTCGCCGCCGGGCTGACCAATCCGGACGAATACGCTGGCGCGCGCCATGAGTTCGCTGGAAACACCCTGCCCTTCATGGCCCATGGCCCAGGCGCAGGGATGGGGCAAGTCCAGCGTCTGCACCAATTCCCCTTGGTGGGAACTGGTGACAACCAAGGGAACGGCCAAGGTATCCATATCGGCGAGCTCCAGCCCCTCAATGAGTTGCAAGCCAAAGTGCGCCCCCATGCCGGCTCGTAGTACTTTGGGGCTCCAGAGCGCGGCCGTGCCCTTGAGCGCCAGCACCTGGCGAAACCCAAAAGCACCGGCACTGCGCAGGATGGAGCCCACATTGCCCGCATCCTGCACGCGGTCCAGGATAACGGTGGCCACACGTGGCTGGAGCGCGATGTCCTGCGGCAGCTCCAGCACAAAGCCCACCTTGGCAGGCGACTCCAGGCCACTCAATTCACGGAACATCACATCCGGAATTACTACTATTTTGATAGCTGCTCGCGCATATTCGACGGGGGCCATAGGCCAAAATGACTCTGAAACTACCAAAACAGCAGGTTGCAGACCACGCAGCAGTGCGGCGCTGCAGAGGTGGTCGCCTTCGACCCAGTAGCGCCCGGCCTTGCGGTAGGCGGTGTTGTCCGTGCTGAGCTTGCGCAGCTCCTTGAGCAGCACGTTTTCGCGGGAGGTGATCAAGACGGGCTCGCTCATCGCGTCACACCCAGCACTTGGGTGACAGGTGCAAACGTTTTGCGGTGCTCAGGGCAAGCACCGTGGGCTTGTAGCGCCGCCAAGTGTTCGGCCGTGCCGTAGCCCTTGTGGCCGGCAAAGCCGTACTGCGGATACTGCTGGTCCAGCTGGGCGCACCAGCGGTCCCGCGTGACTTTGGCCAAGATGGAGGCGGCTGAAATGGCAGGCACGGTGGCGTCGCCCTTCACAATGGCCTCTGCCAGCACATCCAGCACCGGCAGGCGGTTGCCATCCACCAGTACCTTGGCGGGCTTCAGGCGAAGGCCCTCCACCGCGCGGCGCATGGCCAGCATCGTGGCCTGCAGGATGTTGATCTCGTCGATCTCCTCCACACTGGCCTGCGCGATCGAGCAGCACAGGGCCTTGGCCCGGATTTCATCAAACAGTTTTTCTCGGCGCGCAGCACTGAGCTTCTTGGAGTCGTTCAGCCCGGCAATGGGGTTCAGGTCGTCCAAAATGACAGCAGCCGCGACCACCGGTCCGGCCAGTGGGCCGCGGCCGGCCTCGTCTACCCCCGCGATGAGCCCGGGCAGATCCCAGGCGAAGGCAACCTGATGGGCGGGCTCAGGCTTGGAGGACTTTTTCGATGGCATCAGCGGCAAGGGTGGCAGTGTCGCGCTGCAGCGTGGCATGCAGGGCAGAAAAGGTGGAATACAAGTCCGCCATTTTCGCAGGGTTGTGGTACGGGGCATCCAGCCAAGCCAAGACTTCATGGGCCAGCGCCTCGGGCGTAGCGGCATCCTGCAATAGCTCGGGTACCACAAAACGCTCGCACAAGATGTTGGGCAGACCGACCCACGGCTGCAGTCGCTTGCGCCGCATGATCTGCCAGGACAACCAGGTCATGTGATAGCCAATGACCATGGGGCGCTTGAACAGTGCAGCCTCCAAAGTCGCTGTGCCGCTGGCAATCAGCGTGACGTCGCAAGCGGCCAGCGCGGTATGCGACTGGCCAGAGAGCAGCTGCAAACGCCCTTGCATACCGCTTTGTTGTGCCAGACTTTCGATTTCAGGCATCAAGCCCGGCACGCATGGCACTATGAATTTGGTAGCTGCTTGCGCAGATTGGACAATGGCTGCAGCCCGAAAGAAGCGCAAAGCCAGGTGCCGGATCTCGGACTGCCGGCTGCCCGGCAGGATGGCAACTACTTTGTCCTCATCCGCCAAGCCCAGCGCTCGGCGTGCGGCGGCCTTGTCCGGCTCCATGGGGATCACATTGGCCAGTGGGTGACCCACATAGGTGGCATCGATGCCGTGGGCTGCCAGCAAGGCTGGCTCAAAGGGGAAGAGGCACAGCACGTGGTCCGCGCTGCGGTAGATCTTTTCGACCCGCTCCGGGCGCCACGCCCAGACGGAGGGGCAAACGAAATGCACCGTCTTGACGCCCTGCCCCTTGAGGCGGGCTTCCAGGTCCAGATTGAAATCGGGCGCATCCACGCCGATGAAGACGTCGGGCCGTTGCTGCAGCAAGCGGTCGCCCAACTGCTGGCGTATGCCCACGATCTCGCGGTAGCGTTTGAGCAACTCCCAGCTGAAGCCATGCACGGCCAGCTTGTGGTGCGGCCACCAGGCGGCAAAGCCCTGCTTGGCCATCTGTGGGCCGCCGATGCCATGGGTGGTCAGCGCAGGCCAACGTTGACGTACGCCCTGCAGCAAAAGGCCAGCCAGCAGATCGCCGGAGGCCTCGCCGGCCACCATGGCCAGCGCGGGGGCCGACGAAGCAGCTGCCATGCCTAGCGCACGATGCCGCGTTGGGCCGAAACACCGTCCAGAAAGCCATTCATCATGGCCACGTCGGGGGAGGTCGCGGGATTCGCGGCTTCCAGCTCTGCAATGCGCAATCGCGCCTGTTCCAGCGTCAGGTCGTCACGGTACAGAGCCTTGTGCATGGCCTTGACACCGCTGATGCGTTCAGCCGAGAAACCACGGCGGCGCAGCCCTTCGAAGTTCATGGAACGAGCACCCGCAGGCTGGCCCTGGCACATTACGAAAGGTGGCACATCGGCAAACAGCAGGGAGCACATCGCCGTCATGGCGTGGGCGCCCACGCGCACAAATTGGTGTACCACGGTAAAGCCGCCCAGGATTACCCAGTCATCGATGTGCACATGGCCAGCCAGCTGCGAGTTGTTGGCGAAGATGGTGTTGTTGCCCACCAAGCAATCATGTGCAAGGTGTACATAGGCCATGACCCAGTTGTCATTACCCAGCACTGTCTTGCCAACATCGCCAGGCGAGCCGATGTTGAAGGTACAGAATTCGCGAATGGTATTGCGGTCACCGATGATGAGCTCACAAGGCTCACCCGCGTACTTCTTGTCTTGTGGAATCGCACCCAACGAGTTGAACTGGAAGATGCGGTTATCGCGGCCAATCGTGGTGTGGCCTTCAATGACGCAGTGCGCCCCTACCGCGGTACCAGCGCCAATACGAACATGAGGACCAATGATGCTGTAGGGCCCAATAGTCACCGAACTGTCGAGCTCGGCCTGAGGGTCCACGATGGCAGTGGCGTGGATATTGCTCACGCGCCGACTCCTCAGGCAATGCTGCGCATGGCGCAGGTGAGCTCTGCCTCGCAGGCCAATTCGTCACCCACGGTGGCACTGGCTTTGAACTTGAAGATGCCAGCCTTCATACGCAGCATTTCCACATTCAACATCAACTGGTCACCCGGCTCTACGGGGCGCTTGAAACGCGCACCGTCAATGCCGGCAAAGTAATACACCATCTGGTCATTGGGTGCGGTGTCCAGTGCATCAAATGCCAGCAGGGCTGCGGCCTGCGCAAGCGCTTCCAGCATCAACACACCCGGCATGACGGGGCGATGCGGAAAATGGCCCTCAAAAAAAGGTTCGTTGATGGTGACATTCTTCAGTGCCTTGATCGTCTTGCCCTTGTCCAGCGCAACCACACGATCCACTAACAGAAAGGGATAGCGGTGGGGCAATTGCTTGAGGATTTTGTGGATGTCCATCATGATTTTTGTAACTCTTTTTCCAAGGTTTTGATACGGTCGCGCAGGCTGTGCAACTGCTTGAGCGTTGCTGCATTGCGCTCCCACGAGGCGTTCTCGTCAATCGGGAACATGCCGGTGTACTGACCGGGCTTCAAAATCGATTTGCTGACTACCGTGGCCGCAGAAATATGCACCCCCGCCCCCACCTTCAAATGCCCCAACACGATGGCGCCGCCACCGATGGTGCAGTTGGGGCCGATGGTGGCCGACCCCGCCACGCCGACGCAACCAGCCATGGCAGTGTTACGGCCTACGCGTACGTTGTGTCCGATCTGGATGAGGTTATCGAGCTTGACGCCATCTTCAATGACCGTGTCTTGCAAGGCACCACGGTCAATGCAGGTGTTGGCACCAATCTCCACATCGTTGCCAATCTGTACGGCCCCCAGCTGCTCTATTTTTTCCCAGCGCTCGCCATCAGGGGCAAAGCCAAAGCCATCGGCACCAACGACGACCCCAGAGTGCAACAGGCAGCGTTCGCCGACCACACAGTCCTCACCCACTGTGACGCGGGACTTGAGAACCGTATCGGCACCAATACGGGCACCTGCCTCGACCACGCATAGCGGGCCTATCCGTGCCGTCGCATCCACAGTGGCAGTTGCGTCTATCACGGCGCTGGGATGCACCTGGGGTTGTGGTGCCACGTCACCTTGCTGGCTGCGATGCAGCTTCCAAAGCTGTGTCACCTTGGCAAAGTAGAGATAGGGCTGTGAGGTGACGATACACGCCCCCCGTACCAGCGCCACCTCTTGCATGGCGGGTGACACAATGACACAAGCGGCCCCGGAGGCCGCCAGTTGCTGCTGGTACTTGGGGTTGCTAAGAAAGCTCAACTCTTGGGGCCCGGCCGTTTCCAACGGTGCCAGCCCTTGGATTGGGATTGCCGGATCTCCGTGCAGCTGACCACCCAATACTCGCACTATGGAGGCAAGATCCATACACTCCCCCCGCGCGCGGCGATCCAAGACTTACTTGGTGCCGTTATTGAGAATCTTGAGAACCTTCTCGGTAATGTCATGGCGTGCGTTGCTGTACACCACCTCTTGAATCACCAAGTCGTATTTCTCGGCTTCGGCTACTTGCTTAACCGCCTTGTTGGCCTTGTCCAAAACCTGCTGCAACTCTTCGTTGCGGCGACCATTCAGGTCCTCTTGAAACTCACGTTGCTTGCGCTGAAAATCACGATTTTGTTCGGCGAATTCTTTCTGGCGTGTCACGCGCTGGGTTTCGGTCAGCGTGGGAGCATCACGCTCGAAGCGGTCGCTCATAGTTTTAAGCGACTGCTGTTGATCTGCCAACTCTTTTTGACGCTTGGAAAACTCTTGCTCCAACTTCGCTTGGGCGGCCTTTGCCGGCCCCGACTCACTGGTGATGCGCTGGGTGTTGATGTACCCGATCTTGGAGTCCTGGGCATGGGCACCCACGGCGGCAAATGCCAGAACCAGTGCTGCGGCCCACATTGCTTTGAAGTGTTTCATTAGAAAGTTGTTCCGATCTGGAATTGAAGACCTTGGATTTTATCGCCTTCAAATTTGGTAATGGGACGGGCAAATGCCAAACGCAGAGGGCCCACCGGAGAAATCCAGCTGATACCCACACCAAACGAAGATCGCATGTCGCCCAGCTGGATAGATTCGTCAGCCCCGTAAATGCCACCGGCATCCACAAAACCGTACACACGCAAGGTACGGTCGTTGCCGCCACCGGGCAGTGGCGCAAGCAGTTCTCCATTGAAGGTGATGCGCTTTGTGCCGCCAGTGGCTGTCAAGGACCCCGCACGCTGAGCTGCAGTGGTCAGGCTGCCCTGCTCAAAACCCCGCACGGAGCCCAAGCCGCCCGCGTAATAGTTTTTAAACACCGGATAGGTGGTGCTGCCAGTCGCAGCTCCCAATGCGATCTCTGAGTTAAAGGCTGCAGTGACCTTGCGGGAAATGGGGAAGAACTGCTGATACTGCGCCGTACCACGTGCGTACCGCAAATCGCCGCCAACACTCCATTCCGCGCTGGTACGCAGCACCTTGCCTGTGCTGGGTACCAAGGCACTGTCACGCGTGTCACGTGACCAACCAAGCGTAAACGGCAGTGCTGTGCTGCTGTAGCCAAATTCGTTCGCGTAATCTTGGTAGACGGTTGGCAACAACGTACCGGGAATGATGCGGGTGCGGTCTGCACCAACGCCTAGGTATACGGTGTCCGAATCGGTAAATGGAATCCCAAAGCGCACAGCCGCGCCTGTGGTTTCGATCGCATAGGTATCGACATCGTCATAAGGACGAGACGTACGTTGGTACACGTCAATCGAGCGCGACACGCCATCTTCTGTGAAGTAGGGGTTGGTGGTACTGAAGACCACCGTACGGTTGGTCTTGCTTGTGTTGATCTCTACCCCAAGAGAATTACCCGAACCAAATGCGTTTTCCTGCTTGAAGCCGAAAGACAAACCCAAGCCATCCGCGCTCGAAATACCGGCCCCCAGACTGATGCTGCCGGTGGGCTTCTCAGTCACGTTTACAGTCAGGTCCACCTGGTCCGGCGCTCCAGACACCTCCTGCGTTTCGATACCGACTTCTGTAAAGTACCCCAAGCGGTCAACACGATTGCGGGACTGGCGGATTTTTTCACCGTCGTACCACGCCGCCTCCAGTTGTCGAAATTCACGGCGAATCACTTCATCGCGCGTACGGTCGTTGCCAGCCACATTGATACGCCGCACATACACCCTGCGAGAGGGCTCTGCAACCAGCGTAATCGCAACGCGGTTGGTCGTGCGATCAATGTCAGTCCGCGCTTCGGTGCGCGCGAAGGCGTAACCGAAATTGGCAAAGTAATCGTTGAAGGCCTTGGTCGTTTGTGTTACCTCGGTCGCGTTGTAGGCCTCCCCGGCCTTGATCGCGATCAGGGACTGAAACTCTTCGTCTTTGGCCAAGTAATTGCCCGCCAGCTTGATGCTGGAGACTACAAACCGCTCGCCCTCTGTAACGTTGATGGTGATATCAATGTCCTGTTTGTTCGGGGAAATGGCAACCTGCGTGGAGTCCACTTTGAACTCCAGGTAGCCGCGTGAAAGGTAGTAAGAGCGCAAAGACTCAATATCTGCATTGAGCTTGGTGCGCGAGTAGCGGTTGGACTTGGTGTACCAACTCAACCAATTACCCGTGTCGGAATCAAACAAATCCCGCAAAGTGCTCTGTGAAAACGCGTTGGCCCCCACAATTTTGATGTCATTGATTTTTGCGGTCTCCCCCTCCACAACCGCAAAACTCAAGTTGACGCGATTGCGCTCGATGGGCGTCACTGTCGTGACAACCTCGGTGGCATACATGCTTTTATTGATGTACTGGCGCTTGAGCTCTTGCTCAGCCCGGTCTACCAAGGCTTTGTCAAAAGGCCGTCCTTCAGTCAGCCCAGTTTCGCGCAAGGCTTTCTTGAGCACGTCCTTGTCAAACTCACGGGTGCCGGTGAAGTCCACATCGGCGACCGTGGGACGCTCTTCAACAATAACCACTAAAACGCCGTTGTTCGCTTCAATCCGGACATCCTTGAACAATCCCAAGCCGAACAAAGCGCGGATAGACGCTGCGGCTTTGTCATCTGTGTAGGTGTCCCCCACACGCACAGGCAAAGACGCAAAAATGGTTCCAGCTTCCACCCTCTGCAAGCCCTCCACGCGAATGTCGCGGACCGCAAATGGCTCCAGCGCCATCGCAGCTTGCGCCACCAGCCCAATCGCCAAGGAGCAAGCGACAGCGCGCAAAGAAGATCGTTTGAAATACATAGTTGCCAGTTCTAAAAGTGTGGGCTGCGCAGCCTGTAGGCACACGCTCAACTCAAGAGTTGGGCCACATCGTTGAATACCGCAATCGACATCATTGCCAAGAGCACACCCAAGCCAGCACGCTGCAGGAAACCCATCCATGCATCAGACACAGGGCGCCCTGTCAACGACTCCCAAAGATAATACATCAGGTGTCCCCCATCGAGGACCGGGATGGGCAGCAAATTCAGAACACCAAGGCTGATGCTGATCAGTGCCAAAAACACCAAATACTGGGACCATCCCACTGCCGCCGATTTACCAGCGTAATCAGCAATAGTCAGGGGGCCACTAAGGTTCTTCAGGGAAGCTTCTCCGACGACCATCTTGCCCATCATTTTGAGCGTCAATATAGACACTTCCCAGGTGCGCACCAGCGATCGCTCCACACCCTCCCACAAGCCGTATTGAACCATTACCGTCAGAGGCTTGTCACCCACCATTGCGTTCACTCGACCGATCAACTGTCCATCCACCGACTCTTGGCGGGGCTTGACCCATAGAACAACTCGCTGACCATCACGGTCCAATTGCCAACGCTGGGCAGCAACAGGGTTGGCAATGCCTGCCGAACGAATCAGTTCACGCAGCTGCGCGGCGTCCACCATTGGAATGTCGTCCACGTGGGTGACTAAATCACCTGCCTTCAAACCCGCGTAGTCGGCGGCCCCACCTGGAACAACATCCCCAATAAGCGCAGCCGACAAAGGCCCCTGCCAGCCGATGGCGCGAAAGAGACGGGCGTCCGCAAGCCGCGTGTCCAAGGCACCCAAGTCCAGTGTGCGTCTCAGTACGGTACCTGCATCTCCTGTGGCAGAGGCAGACTCTTGGTACTCAACAAACAAATTGGCTTTGGCCAGCGCGGCCTGCGTCAACCACCACCGAAAGTCTTCAAACGACTGGACGTGCTCCATAGTGCTGGGGTCAGTGCCAGCAGCCAAAACACGCTCCCCCCCCACGAACCCGGCTTGGGCCGCAACAGAGCCGGCCAGCGGACGAGAAAGCACAGCATCCAACTGTACGGAGCCAGACCAGTAGACGATGCTATAGAGCATAATAGCCAGCACCAAATTGGCCAGCGGACCAGCGGCCACAATGCAAGAGCGGATTCGCAAGCTTTGGGCGTCAAAAGCGCGATGAGACTCGGCATGGTCTACGGGGCCTTCGCGCCCATCTAGCATTTTTACGTAGCCGCCAAGAGGCAACATACACAACACAAACTCCGTGCCAGACCGCGGAGAGGTCCACCCCCAAATCTTCGGACCAAAACCTATCGAGAAGCGCAAAACTTTGACACCTGACGCCACCGCCACGCGGTAGTGCCCCCATTCATGCACAGCAATCAAGATCGCAAGTGCAAATACGAACGCAGCAGCCGTTTGCATGGCAATGCCTCCTCGTGGTTAAGGTGCCAGCCTAGATATGGTCCGCTGGGCTATCTGCCTGGCCGACTGATCAATCTCCAAAAGATCGTCAATAGACCGCGGGGCGGAAAATTTGGTTGAGGCGAGAGTTTCCATATTGACCCGATGAATCTGGTCGAACCGAATCTCACGCCCAAGAAACGCTGCCACTGCAATCTCATTGGCGGCATTGAGAACGGCAGTCGTGCCCTGAGGACCAGACATGGCATCCCAAGCCAGTTGCAAACCAGGAAAGCGCTCCGAGTGGTCATGGGCATGAATGGCCTCAAAACTCAAACCAGCCAATTGGGAGAAATCAATGGCCGCAGATCCAGACACAACGCGGTGCGGCCAAGACAATCCATACGCAATCGGACCACGCATATCGGGGGTTCCTAGCTGGGCAACTACGGAATTGTCTATAAACTGCACCATGGAGTGAATCACACTTTGCGGATGAATCACCACCTCAATCCGTTCAGCGGGCATTCCGAACAAGTAACGCGCCTCTATGACTTCGAGTGCCTTGTTCATCATGGTGGCCGAATCTACCGAAATTTTCCGCCCCATTACCCAGTTGGGGTGGGCACAGGCTTGCTCGGGAGTCACCTGATACAGTGTCTTAGGGTCACGCGTGCGAAAAGGACCGCCAGATGCAGTGAGGATAATTTTGTCCACCGTTGTGGACCAAAGTGAACGACTTTCTGGTAGCGACTGGAAGATCGCGGAGTGCTCGCTATCAATGGGTAACAAAGTAGCACCACCGGACAGCACCGCATCCATGAACAGCTGTCCGCCCACCACCAAAGCTTCCTTGTTGGCCAAGAGCAAACGCTTACCTGCCCGTGCAGCCGCCATACACGATGGCAGCCCTGCTGCCCCCACAATCGCAGCCATGACCGTATCTACATCCGGATGCGAAGCCATGGTTTCCAGGGCGGTCGCGCCACTGAGTACCTCAGTGGATACGCCAGCGCCACGCAGACGCGTGCGCAACTCAACGGCATGCTGCTCACTGACCATTACAGCAAACTGAGGGCGGTGGCGCAGGCACTGGGCCAGCATTGCCTCAACGTTCGTCGAGGCCGTCAATACAAATGCCTCGAACTGGTTCGGATGCCGCGCAATGACATCCAGCGTATTCACGCCAATGGATCCTGTCGCCCCTAGCACGGCAATGCGACGTGGAAGGGCACTCATAGTGACTGCAACATCATGGCCATGGGAAGCACGGGCAACAGCGCATCCAAACGGTCCAACACACCACCATGGCCTGGCAACAGGTTGCTGCTGTCCTTCACGCCCGCGCTACGTTTGATCAGTGACTCCACCAAATCTCCCACTACACTCCAAGCCGCCATCCACACAATGGCTACCGCAGTGACGAGCGCACCCCGCTGCCAGAGCCGACTGTAAATGCTGACACTGTCCAAACGCACACGTTGCTCCACCAATATCCAGAGCAGTGCACACAGCGCCACCCCAAACAAGCCACCCAATACCCCCTCCCAAGTTTTACCCGGACTAATGGTGGGGGCAAGCTTACGAGCAAACAATTTACCCCCGAGCAGACGGCCTGAAAAATATGCAGCGATGTCAGCCACCCACACCAACACCATGACCGAAAAGAGGAAATTAATACCTATTACACGCGCCTGCGTGACCGCCAACCAAGCGGCGCAAAGACAGGCCACACCGGCTGACCAGCGAACGGGCTTCGGAAGTGATATCCAACTTGCAGCACCACGGGCAAGCAACCAGCTACCCCCCAAAACCCACAGCGCAGCAACAGCAAGCCAAAGGCCAGCCACAGGCATATCTCCGTCGGAAAAGTACAGCAATACAGTGCACACTGCGACGCAAACCACACCCGTGACTAAAGCTTCGAAATTGCCAAATTGATTCAAACGAGCCCATTCCCAACCACCCGCCGCAATGAGAAGTGTCGCCACGACTGCAAAAGCCAAGGGCTGAGGATAAAAAACGGCGGGCAGCAGCACCGCCAGAAGCAACAAAGCCGTGATCACGCGCTGCCGCAACATGGGTATCCTTTTAAAGAGGTGGAACGCTGGCTTGCGCTACTTGGGCCGACGTTTTGCCAAAACGCCGTTCACGGGCATGGTATTCGGTAATCGCCAAGTCCAACGCGTGTTCGTCAAAATCCGGCCAAAAGGCCGGACTGAAATGCAGCTCTGTGTAAGCGGCCTGCCAAAGCAGAAAATTGCTCAAACGGAACTCCCCTCCTGTACGTATCAGGAGATCGGGATCTGACTCAATGTTCCGCAGCAATACCTGGGACAAGGAGCTTTCAGTAATTGCCTCGCCACGCGCAGCGAGATCAGCTGCGGCTTGCGCAATTTCCCAACGTCCGCCGTAGTTGAAACACACATTGAGTGTCAACAAACGGTTATCCATCGTATCCAACTCTGCACGGGTCAGGCCTGCTTGGACACGATCCGACAAGCCAGAGCGATCACCGACAAATCGCAAACGCACACCGTCTTGCTTGAGTTGGGATACCTCCCGCGACAATGCTCCCGCAAGAAGATCCATAAGACCTGTCACTTCTTCCTGAGGCCGGCTCCAGTTCTCAGACGAAAAAGCAAATACAGTCAGCACAGCAATTTGTCGCTGCGCACAAGCACGCACTATGCGTTTTAAGTTATCAACACCTTGTTTGTGACCAGCAATACGCGGTAAAAACCGTTTAGTGGCCCAACGTCCATTACCATCCATCACGATGGCTATATGCTGCGGCCCAGCATCGGGATGTGCCATGGAGGAACCGAGCGTCAAACGGCCATAATGTCTTGCTCTTTGGACGCAACGAGCCTGTCCACTTCGGCGATGTGCTTGTCTGTAAGCTTCTGAACATCGGCTTCCGAGCGCTTCTGGTCGTCTTCCGACGCGAGCTTTTCCTTGACAAGTTTCTTTACAGCTTCGTTGGCATCCCGCCGCAAGTTGCGCACAGCAATTTTTGCCGCCTCGCCTTCAGAACGAACCACCTTTGTCAACTCGCGACGACGCTCTTCCGTCATCGCCGGCATAGGCACTCGAATCAAGTCCCCCATACTGGAAGGATTTAAGCCCAAATCACTTTCACGAATGGCTTTCTCAATCTTTGCGCTCATGCCCTTTTCCCATGGCTGAACACTGATCGTTCGCGCATCAATCAAGGACAGGTTTGCAACTTGGCTCAGGGGTAGCATTGCGCCGTAATAGTCAACTTGCACAGTGTCCAACAGCGCTGGATTGGCACGTCCTGTACGGACTTTGGTCAAATTATTCTTAAAGGCAGCGATGGACTGGTCCATCTTGGTCTCAAGATTGGTTTTGATATCGACGAGTGACATGATGACTTCCTTGGCAATCAAACGTGAACCAATGTGCCTTCATCTTCGCCCATGACGACGCGCTTGAGGGCGCCGTGTTTGAAGATAGAGAAGACCTTGATGGGCAGCTTCTGGTCGCGACACAACGCAAATGCTGCGGCATCCATGATGCCCAAGTTCTGCGTCATTGCAGCATCAAATGTGATCTGAGAATAACGGGTGGCAGCCGGATCCTTTTTGGGATCGGCAGAGTAGACACCATCCACCTTGGTTGCTTTGAGCACAATCTCGGCACCGATTTCTGCGCCACGCAATGCTGCAGCGGTGTCCGTAGTAAAGAACGGATTTCCAGTACCTGCCGCAAAAATAACGACCTTGCCCTCTTCGAGGTACTGCAAGGCCTTAGGGCGGACATACGGTTCGACGACCTGCTCAATGCCAATGGCTGACATTACACGGGCAGTGAGCCCGGCATTGTTCATAGTGTCTCCGAGCGCCAGCGCATTCATCACTGTCGCCAACATCCCCATGTAGTCTGCGGTCGCACGGTCCATGCCGACGGAACCGCCCGCCACACCCCGAAAAATATTCCCGCCACCAATCACTACCGCGACCTCCACCCCCAGTCGCGTGACTTCGGCGATTTCATCCACCATTCGAACGATGGTGTCGCGATTGATCCCGAACTGGTCATCCCCCATGAGCGCCTCACCCGACAGCTTCAACAAAATGCGCTTATAGGCGGGATGATTTTGGCTCATGGGCGACTCCTGAACAATGGATAGTGATAGGCGACGTCTGGAAATCAAGCAGCTTGCTTGGCAGCAGCGACTTGCGCAGCAACTTCTGCCGCAAAGTCATCCACTTTCTTCTCAATGCCCTCGCCAACCACATACAGTGTGAAACCCTTCACCGTGGTGTTGACTGCCTTCAGCATCTGCTCTACGGTCTGCTTGTCGTTTTTCACGAAAGGCTGATTGAACAGGGACACTTCCTTGAGGAACTTCTGCACGCCACCTTCAATGCGTTTGGCGACGATGTCAGCGGACTGCACGGGCTTGCCAGCCGCTGTTGCCACTGCGGCATCTTCGGCAGCCTTGGCGGCGGCCACGGAACGCTCACGCTCCACCAGCTCGGCAGGAACTTGATCAGAGGACAGAGACACAGGCTTCATAGCGGCCACATGCATGGCCACATCTTTGGCAGCCACCTCTTCGCCTTCAAACTCCACCACCACGCCAATACGGGTGCCGTGCAGGTAGGAAGCCAGTTTGGACGAGCCATCAAAACGCTTGAAACGGCGGAAGGTCATGTTTTCGCCAATCTTGCCAATCAGACCTTTACGCACATCTTCCAATGTAGGGCCGAAACCATCTTGTTCGTAGGCCAGAGCGCCCAAGGCCGCCACATCGGCCGGATTGTGCTTAGCCACCAACAAAGCTGCTGCGTGGGCCAATGCCAAAAAGCTATCGTTTTTAGTCACAAAGTCGGTTTCGCAGTTGACTTCGATCAGCGCACCAGCGGCACCGTCCATCCCAGTAGCGACTACGCCCTCTGCTGTGACGCGAGCTGCGGCCTTGCCAGCCTTGCTACCCAGCTTTACGCGCAACAGTTCTTCTGCTTTGGCCATATCGCCCTCAGCTTCGGTCAGGGCTTTTTTGCACTCCATCATCGGGGCATCGGTCTTGCCGCGCAGTTCTGCCACCATGCTTGCTGTAATTGCTGCCATTTGGATTCTCCGTAATTCAGTAGTTTAAGTAAGAGCTAAAAAAAAGGGGCAACAAAGCCCCCTTTTGAAGGGTGACGCAGCGCCTTAGGCGGAAGCTTCACTCACTTCGACGAATTCGTCTTCGCTTTCAGCAGAGACCGCCTTGACCACATCGTCCACGGCGTTCGCACGGCCTTCCAGAATCGCATCAGCGATACCACGGGCATACAAAGTGACTGCCTTGGAGGAGTCATCGTTACCGGGGATCACGTAATCGATGCCCTCGGGAGAGTGATTGGAGTCAACGACACCGATCAAAGGAATGCCGAGCTTGCGCGCCTCGGCAATAGCAATTTTGTGGTAGCCCACATCGATCACGAAAATAGCGTCAGGCAATGTGTTCATGTCCTGGATGCCGCCGATGTCTTTTTCCAGCTTCTCCAGTTCACGGGCAAACATCAGTTGCTCTTTTTTGCTCATGCTTTCCAAACCGGCCTCTTGCTGAACTTTCATGTCCTTCAAGCGCTTGATGGATGTTTTGACAGTCTTGAAATTGGTCAGCATGCCACCCAACCAGCGCTGGTCGACAAACGGAACACCCGCACGCTGCGCTTCAGTAGCCAGGATTTCACGCGCTTGGCGCTTGGTACCCACCATCAAAATGGTGCCACGCTTAGCCGAAAGCTGGCGCACAAACTTTGCAGCTTCCTGAAACATCGGCAAGGATTTTTCCAAGTTGATGATGTGAATCTTGTTGCGATGGCCAAAGATGAACGGGGCCATTTTGGGATTCCAGAAGCGGGTTTGATGTCCAAAGTGAACGCCGGCTTCCAGCATTTCGCGCATAGTAACTGCCATGATTAACTCCAAAGGTTAGGTCTTAAATCCGGTCCGAACATCGCCCCTGCACGCAGCAGGCACAACACCTTGGTGAACCGGTTTGTGATTTGCATTGCCATAGCGGAAAAAGCTCTAGCAAAGCCAATCGAGTATACCACGCGGGAGATTCCGACAAAAGGCTGGCCAAGAGGACAGCTTTTCCCACGAAACCGCACCAATGCGCCCAAATTTGCCCGCGCTTGTGAAAAAATAGCACTCAGTGCAAGCGCAAAGCATGCGACAAAGTATCTGAAGGTAACGATGAAAATAGCAGTAGTGGGCGCCGGCGTCGTCGGCATAGCCACGGCGTATGAGTTGGCAACAGACGGCCATACAGTCACAGTTTTTGACAAATCTGCCGCCGCCTGTGAGGAGGCAAGCTTTGCCAATAGCGGCCTTGTCGCGCCAAGCATGTTCTTACCTTATGCACTTCCCAGTGCCAAAGGCAGCGCGGTCTTGCGTTTTCTGGACACGGGTCGGCGATTAACACTCAGTCCATGGCGCTCCTTGCAGCAGATGAAGTCATTGCGACGTTGGACTCACGCCTACAAACCGGAGACCCATGCCAAGCAACTTGGCATTGCACGGCAACTGGGACGATACAGCGCGGAGCGTTTAGCGCATGTGCTCGATTACAACCAAATGGAGGTCGAACGCAGCGAAGGACAATTGGTGCTCGTCCGCACTGAGCAAGAACTGCAACGTTTTCAGACAGACCTGGAAGCACTCAAGAATCTGGAGATTGCATGCAAAGTGCTCAGTCCGGATGAGGCTCGCAAACTGGAGCCGGCCCTGCACAGCGCCGCCCCTTTCCACGCTGCGCTGCACTTGTCCGCTGACCAAGTGGTCAACTGTCGGCAGTTTGCCCTGGAGCTAAAAGCCATCACCCAAAAAATGGGAGTGAATTACCAATTCGGCGCAGACCTGCAGGACCTGGGCCAACAGTCACACCCTACATTGACGTTGCTAAACACCCAAGGCGCCGAAACATTCACTGCCGATCACGTGGTGTTGTGCACCAGTCAAGTACCACGCCCCTTGCTGGCGACACAGCACTTGCACATTCCTCTGGTAGAACTGCATGGCTATGCACTGAGTGTGGCCGTACGAGAGCCCTTGAACGCACCGCGCAGCGCAGTGCATGTGCTGCATGACAACTTGGTTATTAACCGCCTAGGCAACCGAATCCGCGTCAGCGCGGGAGCCGAACTGGGCCCAAAACCACAGGTCAAACATGAGCAGGTGGTCAACGCCATGTACCGGGCCCTGGAGTTGTACTTTCCCGGAGCTGCCAATTACCCAGCTGGGACCCAAGTCTGGCATGGTACGCGGCATGCCACTACCGATGGACTGCCCGCAGTGGGTCCCAGTGGAGTCCCTTCCGTGTGGCTAAACATTGGGCATGGCGCATGTGGCTGGACTTGGGCCTGTGGTTCGGCGCGGTTGCTAGCGGATCAAATCGCGGGACGGCCGACGACATTGACATTGACCTCGATGTCGCCTGACCGGCTTTCACGCTAAAAAACTGTTGTCCAGCCCCCTGCGGTGCTGACACAATGGGACGAGGGAGACGCTTTTTCCATGAGTCCTGAACTTTCGCAAAAATTGACTGCTGCTGTCGACGGCATGCCGGCTTTTCCCAAAAGCGTGCAGCGCATTCTGGAACTGACACGCGACGTCAATAGCACACCCAAAGACCTGGTAGAGGTAATTGACAAGGACCCGGTGGTGACTGTCAAGGTTCTCAAGGTGGTGAATTCGGCGTACTACAGCCTGCCAAAACAAATTACCACCATCGGGCATGCCGTGGTGTACCTGGGCTTCAACACCATCAAAAATTTGGCATTGAGTATTGCCGCCATTGGCATGCTGCCAAAGGACAACGCAGCGGGCTTTGACGTGCAGCAGTACCTGCTTCACTCTCTGGCTACCGCTGGGATTGCCAAGCAATTGGCGCTTAAGGTCGATGATGCCGATCCCATGGACTGCTTTATTGCAGGCTTGCTGCACGACTTTGGCAAGGTTGTATTTGCACAGTTTATGCCCGAGGAATTCCGGAAAGCATTACAACTCAGCGAAGAAGGACACAGCTCACTCCACACCGCGCTACAAACCGTTATTGGTGCTGACCATGCGGTCGTTGGCGCCATGCTCGTGGAAAAGTGGCGCTTTGCACCCCATTTGATCGACACCATACGGCACCAGCGGATGGACAATCTGAAAGATACAGACATGATTGCCTGCGTCTTTGCCGCCAACCAAATCAGCAAAAAACTGCAATATGGATTTGCGGGTAACCACAAGGTCGAAGAACTTCCTGCAACTGTACAAAAGCGCCTTGGCGGCGATCTGGAGGCGGTGATTGCGTCCATGGGAAATCTGGACCACCTGTTTGCAGAAGCCCAGGTATTTGCCAAACTTTGAAATGAAGGAGACGGCATGAAGGTGAAGTTCTGGGGCGTCCGTGGGTCCATCGCCTCACCAGGCCCCAAGACCGTGCGCTACGGCGGCAACACGACGTGTATAGAAATCCGCACTGACAACAACGAACTCATCATCCTCGATGCCGGCACTGGCATTTTTCCTCTCTCGCAAACGCTGTTGGCAGAAATGCCTGTAACTGCCAATGTGCTGATCACCCACTCCCACTGGGACCACATCCAGGGCCTGCCCTTCTTCATTCCCAACTTCATCCCCGGCAACACCCTGCGCCTGCATGGGTGTTTCGACCCGGTGTCGGGCAAGGGGATTGAGCAAGTCATGGCAGTGCAGCTGCAGTACAGCTACTTTCCGGTGCGCGAGGCTGAAATGAAAGCACGCATCGAATACGTCACCCTGATGCCAGACCAGCCGATCCAGATCGGCTCGGCCACCGTCACGCCCTGTTTGCTGAATCACCCAGTGATCGATTTTGGCTACCGGATTGAATGCAATGGGAAGTCGGTATTTTTTACGGGCGACCACGAGCCGCCGTACAACATCTACGAGCCCGGTGACGAGGCCTACGACGAGTACCAGGTGTTTGTGGACGAGAAGGAGCGTTCCATCCAGGAAGCCATCCGCGGCGTCGACGTCTACATTGCGGACAGCTCTTACACCGACACTGAATACCCCTCCAAAAAAGGCTGGGGCCACGGCACATTCAGCACCAGCATAGCCAGCGCGCGCGGCGCAGGAGCCAAGGTGCTGTTTTGCACCCACCATGAACCCACCCGCAGTGACGATGCGCTGGAGGTCGCGTTCGCCGAAGCACTGAGCACCAACGCCGCATTGGCACAAGGCATGGACATACGCCTGGCCCGCGAGGGCGATGTCTACGAATTCTGAGTGGGTCGTGGGGCCGCAAGGCCCCTTGCACCCCACCGCCTACCAGCTACTGAGCGCGACCACACTGCGTGCGTTGGAGCAAGAAGCCGCGGCCAAGCTCCCGCCCCACACCTTGATGCAACGTGCCGGACTGGCCGTAGCACGGCTTACCCTCGCCTACGCACCACACGCCCAGACCGTGTGGATCGCGTGCGGTGGGGGCAACAACGGAGGCGATGGGCTCGAAGCCGCCCTGCATTTGCAACAGTGGGGGAAAACTGTCCGACTGTCGCTGCCTGCTGCGACCCGCACCCCACCCGCCGACGCGGCAGCCTCACTACAACGGGCCCTTGCTGCAGGCATCGGCATCCACACAGAACCACCACCGCACTGGGACGTGTGCATCGACGCACTGCTAGGCCTCGGTCAGGTAGGCGCGCCGCGCGGGGCAGCACTGGCAGCCCTCCAGACTATGTTGACAAGCAGTGCCCCAATCATTGCGGTCGATGTTCCCAGCGGCCTGAACGCCGACACTGGCCAGGCACTCGGCGCCAGCGTACGGGCGAGGGCGACGTTGTCATTTTTAGCGCTTAAGCCAGGGCTGTTCACTGCCCATGGGCGCGACGCCTGCGGTGACATTTGGCTGAACCCCCTGGGCGCCAAAACACCCCACGCGCCAGATGCGTGGCTGAATAGCGCCGCCCCGCACTCCCCACGCCTACATGCCTCGCACAAAGGCAATTTTGGTGACGTGGTTACCGTAGGCGGAGCCACTGGCATGGTGGGGGCGGCGCTGCTGGCAGGCACCGCAGCGCTCCATGCCGGTGCCGGACGCATCTACTTGGCACTGCTGGACGAAGGCGACCACCGTTCAGTCTTTGCCTCTTACCCCGCATTGATGCAGAGCAGCGTAGACCGGCTGGAAATAGAGGAAATGACCGTGGTGGCAGGCTGCGGCGGTGGTAAGGCCATCGATGCATACATGCCGCGCCTATTGTCTGGCGCACGCCAGTTAGTGCTGGATGCCGATGCCCTGAATGCCCTGGCTCGCAACCCCGCATGGGGCCAGGTGCTGGCAGCACGTGCGGATGGCACGACCGCTCTGACGCCGCACCCGTTGGAAGCCGCACGCTTGCTAAGCTGCAGCACCGCAGAGGTACAGGCGAACCGCCTGGCAAGTGCCCAGAGTCTGGCGCAGCAATTCAATTGCACCGTCGTTCTGAAAGGGTCTGGAAGCATCATCGCCAGTCCTGGCAAACTCCCTCGCATCAACCCGACGGGCAATGCGCGGCTGGCCATTGCGGGGACCGGTGACGTCTTGGCAGGCCTGCTGGGTAGCTTGATGGCCCAAGGGTACAGCGCCTTCGAAGCCGCCTGCCATGCGTGCTACCGACACGGACAGGCAGCAGACCGGTGGCCCTCTTCCACCACATTGACTGCAGCCGACTTGGCACGCCAGATTTGATACAAATAGCCCTCTAGCCCCCGAAAAATATGCGCAAGCAGATATCTTTTAGATAGCATTCTTGGCACATCCCGGTCAGCGCCGTTGCTTCTTACTTGTCTTTTTGGAAGCTCCGGAGGGCTTTTCATTCGACCGGGCGCTGCGTGGCGTCTTGACGCTGGCACGCTGTCGCTCCTTGCCCTTGAAGGCCCCGCCACCGGAAGTCTCCGCGCGCTCCGAGAACTCAGCACGTCCCTTGACTTCGCGAAGTACCCCTTTGTCTGCAGCCGCGCGCGGCTGCAGGCTCTGGCCCTCTTGCACCAGACGGAAGTCAATCTTTCGGCCATCCAGGTCGACACGGCTCACCTGGATACGTACCCGTGTGCCAATGGCGTAGCGTATGCCCGTGCGCTCACCACGCAGCTCCTGGCGTGCCTCATCAAAGCGGAAATATTCGCCACCCAACTCGGTGATATGTACCAAGCCTTCCACATACATGGCGTCCAGCGTGACGAACAGCCCAAAGGTGGTGGCCGACGTCACCACCCCCGAGTACTCCTCACCCAGGTGCTCGCGCATGTATTTGCACTTGAGCCATGCTTCCACGTCACGACTGGCCTCATCGGCACGGCGCTCGTTGGCACTGCAGTGCAGGCCTGCCGCTTGCCAAGCCGTGCCCTCGGCATTCATCTTCTTGGGCTTGGTGCCAGATTCTGCCACCCGGCCGGCCAGGTTTTTCTCCAGACGGCGTGCCAGCTTGGCATGGGCCTCACCCGGGGTGGGCAACACCGGCAGCTGGTACTTGGTCTTGGCCAAAATCGCCTTGATGACCCGGTGCACCAGCAAGTCGGGGTAACGGCGGATTGGGCTCGTAAAGTGGGTATAGGCGTCAAACGCCAGTCCGAAGTGGCCACTGTTGATTGGCGTGTAAATCGCCTGTGACATGGAGCGCAAGAGCATAGAGTGAATTTGCTGCGCGTCGGGCCGGTCCTTGGTCGCCATCGCTATGGCTTGAAACTCGCCGGGCGCGGGTTTCTCGCTGATGCTCATGCCAATGCCACTGGCCTTGAGATAGTTACGCAGGATCTCCTGCTTCTCGGGTGTTGGGCCCTCATGCACGCGGAACAAGCCCGGATGCTTGTTTTGTGCAATGAAATCCGCACTACACACGTTGGCCGCCAACATGGCCTCTTCAATCAAACGATGGGCAGTGTTGCGCGTGCGTGGCACGATCTTCTCAATGCGGCCATTCTCATCACACACGATCTGTGTCTCGGTGGTTTCAAAGTCCACCGCACCCCGCTTGTGGCGCGACTTCAGCAGTGCCTGGTACACGCCATGCAAGTCCAACAACTGGGGAACCAACGCACGCCGCTTGCTCGCTTCAGGTCCACGGGTATTGCCCAGGATCGCCGCCACCTCGGTATAGGTAAAGCGCGCATGGCTCCACATCACCGCTGGGTAAAACTGATATGCATCAACCTCCCCCTCGGTGGTCACGAACATGTCGCACACCATGCACAAACGATCCACCTCCGGGTTCAGCGAACACAACCCATTGGAGAGCTTCTCCGGCAACATGGGAATCACGCGGCGCGGGAAATAAACACTGGTAGCGCGGTCGTAGGCATCCACATCGATGGCAGAACCTGTCTCCACATAGTGGCTCACATCCGCAATGGCCACCAGAAGGCGCCAGCCTTTTTGCGCCGTCTTGCCGCGGCCCTTGGTAGCGGGTTCACAGTACACCGCATCGTCAAAATCGCGGGCATCCTCGCCATCGATAGTCACCAACGGAACATCGGTCAAATCAATGCGCTGCAGCTTGTCCTGCGAACGCACCTTGTCCGGTAGCGTACGAGCCAACGCGATACACGCATCGGAGAATTCATGCGGCACGCTGTATTTGCGCACGGCGATTTCAATCTCCATGCCGGGGTCATCCACCTCGCCCAGCACCTCTTTGATGCGACCGACTGGCTGGCCAAACAGCGCCGGGGGCTCTACCAGTTCCACCACCACCACTTGGCCGGGTTTGGCCGCACTGATCGCGCCCTTGGGAATCAATACGTCTTGGCCATACCGCTTGTCTTCTGGCGCCACCAGCCAAACACCGCTCTCTTGCAAGAGACGGCCAATAATGGGTTGGGTGGATCGCTCCACAATTTCCACCACACGCCCCTCGGGGCGGCCCTTGCGATCACTGCGCACAATGCGCACCTTGACGCGGTCCTTGTGCAGCACCGCGCGCATCTCGTTCGGGGGTAAATAGATGTCCGGTGCGCCATCGTCACGGGACACAAAACCGTGTCCGTCGCGGTGCCCCTGAACAATGCCTTCTACTTCGTCCAGCATGCCGCTGGTTTGGCTGACGTTTTTAATGAAATCTCTCGCTTTCATGAGTAGCCCGGGCCGAAAGGTTGTTGGTTCCTCTTGACCACTAGTATGCGCCAGAAATGCGACAGCTTATGCAGACACTATCGCAGCTCACGCTGTCACAACCATTTCAAAAAGTGCGGCGCGAGTCCAAAACAGCTTTTTAACCGTGCTACAATTCAATTCGATGCCCAGGTGGCGAAATTGGTAGACGCACTAGCTTCAGGTGCTAGCGGTTGCAAGACCGTGGAAGTTCGAGTCTTCTCCTGGGCACCACCGATAGACGAGCCCTGTGACGAAAGTCACAGGGCTTTTTCTTTGCCTGTTTATCCTTGCTAGCCATGAAAAGGGCCCTGTTACGGGCCCTCGGTTTTCCTAAGTCTTTCAGATCGGGACCGCAACCAGATCGTGCCCCTGCGCACTCACAATGCGCGCCTTTGTGAACTCCCCCACCTTGAGGGTCTTGCTGATTTTTTCGGGTGGCAGCAATCGCACTACGCCATCGATCTCAGGCGCATCGGCATAACTGCGCCCCACTCCACCTTTGCGACCCAAGGCTGGCGCGGAATCCACCAACACCTGCATCACGGAACCCACACGGCGCTGCAAGCGCGCTGCCGATACTTCTTCAGCTACAGCCATAAAACGCGCGCGTCGCTCTTCGCGCAACTCGATAGGCAACATGCCCGGCAAATCGTTGGCGGTCGCACCGTTCACAGCACTGTAGGCAAAGCAACCCGCGCGGTCGATCTGCGCTTCGCGGATAAAATCCAGCAAATGCTCAAACTCGGCTTCTGTCTCACCCGGAAAGCCGGCAATAAAAGTACTGCGCACCACAAGCTCTGGGCAGGCTGCGCGCCATTGCTGCAAACGGTCCAGATTTTTCTCGCCGCTGGCGGGGCGCTTCATGCGGCGCAGCACATCGGGATGGCTGTGCTGTAGCGGCACATCCAGGTAGGGCAACACGCGCCCTGTGGCCATAAAGGGAATGATGTCGTCCACACTCGGGTAAGGGTACACATAGTGCAAACGCACCCAAGCACCATAGGGCTCGGCAATGTCGCCCAAGGCCTGCACCAACTCCAGCATGCGGGTCTTCACCGGCTTGCCATCCCAGAAGCCGGTACGGTATTTCACATCCACGCCATACGCTGAGGTGTCCTGGCTGATCACCAGCAATTCCTTCACCCCTCCCTCAAACAGGGCACAGGCCTCCGTCAGCACATCACCAATCGGGCGCGACACCAAGTCACCACGCATGCTGGGGATGATGCAAAAGGTACAGCGGTGGTTACAGCCTTCGCTGATTTTCAAATAGGCATAGTGGCGCGGGGTGAGCTTGACGCCCGCCACACCAAAAGACTGCGGCACCAGATCCAGAAACGGATCATGGGGCTTGGGCAAATTCAGATGCACCGCATCCATCACCTCCTGCGTCGCATGCGGGCCAGTGACTGCCAGCACCTTGGGATGCATCTGGCGCACCATGTTCTCGCCGCCATCGGTAGTTTTTGCCCCCAGGCAGCCAGTCACGATCACGCGGCCATTTTCGGCCAGTGCCTCGCCGATGGTGTCTAGGCTCTCCTTGACCGCATCGTCAATGAAGCCACAGGTATTCACGATCACCAAGTCCGCACCCTGAAAGGTTTTGGAAGTTTGGTAGCCCTCGGCGCTGAGTTGCGTGAGGATCAACTCGGAATCGGTCAAAGCCTTGGGGCAGCCCAGGCTGACGAACCCCACTTTGGGTGCGGCGTGCGCGGGTGGGGTGGAGGTCAAAACGTCTGTCATATCCATCAATCCATAGAAGCAAGAGCCCACCACCGCCCCAACCAGAATGCGACTAGCGCTTCAGGCCGAAAGTGCCGAGGAACTGCTCTGTTTGTTTCTGCATTTGTTCCTGCATTTGCTGGAACATGTTGTTGCTCATGACACCTTGCACCATGGGTGCCTGCATGTCCATCAGCGCCTGCATGTTCTTCTCCAGGTACCCACCCATCATGCCCTGCATGGCATGGCCATAAAAACGGATGATGTGCGAAAGCACGGGCGTGGTGAACATAGGCGAACCATTCGCCTCTTCTTCCAGAATGATCTGCAGCAGGATGCTGCGCGTAATGTCTTCACCCGACTTCGCATCCACCACCGAAAACACTTCGCTGTCCATCACCAACTGCTTGATTTCTGCCAGCGTGATGTAGGCGGACGTGTCAGTGTCGTAGAGGCGGCGATTGGGGTATTTTTTGATAACCCGCTGCGACTTCTTGGAATCTTTGGAAGAGGTTTTTTGCATTGCGATCGCTCGACACTGAACGTGGGAGCCAAAATGGTGTTGCACTGCAGCACATTCTAGGGAGTGACCGCCTGGCATCGACCTAGGATTACCCTAGGAGCAGGAGATATTGGAACTTTGGTAGGCGCAATTGGACTCGAACCAACGACCCCCACCATGTCAAGGTGGTGCTCTAACCAGCTGAGCTATGCGCCTACAGTATCCGAGAGGCAGAAGTATAGCAGCATAAATTGGGGCTCTTGAACTCAAGCCCCACAAAAGTTGCAAAGGCCTGCGCCATAATTGACGTTTACGTAAACGTAATATCTTCCATCAAGCAAGGAGTTTTCTATGGACATCGCAGGCAAAGTCTTCATCGTGACCGGTGGCGCATCGGGTTTGGGCGAAGGCACCGCGCGCATGCTGGCGGCCAAGGGCGGCACGGTGGTGATCGCAGACATGCAGGCAGAGAAAGGCGAAGCTATCGCCAAGGACATTGGTGGCGCATTTGTGAAATGCGACGTGAGCAATGAAGCGGATGGACAAGCGGTGGTGGCCAAAGCAGTTTCCATGGGCAAGCTGATGGGGTTGGTGAACTGCGCCGGCATCGCGCCGGCCGAAAAAACAGTGGGCAAGAACGGTGCGCACGCTTTGGCCTCCTTCAGCAAGACCATCACCGTCAACCTGATTGGCAGCTTCAACATGATTCGCTTGGCCGCAGAGGCCATGAGCAAGAACGAACCGGAGGCAACCGGTGAACGTGGCGCTATGATTTCCACCGCATCGGTTGCGGCCTACGATGGACAGATTGGCCAGGCTGCCTACAGCGCGTCCAAAGGCGGGGTGGTTGGCATGACATTGCCGATTGCACGCGACCTTGCACGCAACGGTATTCGCAATATGACGATTGCCCCCGGCATCTTCGGCACGCCCATGCTGTTCTCCATGCCGCAAGAGGTGCAAGACGCACTGGCCGCTGGTGTGCCCTTCCCGTCCCGTCTGGGCACGCCGCAGGACTACGCCAAACTGGCGGTGCACATTTTTGAGAACGACATGCTCAACGGCGAAGTGATTCGCCTGGACGGTGCAATTCGTCTCGCACCGAAGTAAGCCGATAGGGTAATTGCGGAGCGTAGGGACGGACAAACTGCATACGGACAGCCCCGCGTAGCGGTTGCTCGTGGGGGCCCTACTTGTGCGCGCGAACGGTTGCGATGATCCCCATCACGAACGTCGCGCTCGCCAACCATTGCAGCCAGTGGGGCCAGACGCCGTATCCCACAAACGCGTAGAGCAGGGCAAACAGCGTCTCGCTCACAATCAGCTGACCGCACAGACTGGCACTCAGGCGGCGGCTGGCCATATTCCAGAGCACCGTTGCCAGCCATGCCGACCCCACCCCGGTCGCTATACAAACCATAGCTGCTTGCGCAATATCCGCCTGGGCTAACAGTGCTTTTGACTCTGAACCCAGCATCAGCCAGAGCCCGATGGCACCGAGCCCGGACGCCACACCCAACCAGTTGGTCCAGTCCGTCACATTCACATCGTGATGGTGTTTGAGCCAAGCCGAGTTCAGTACCGCAAACGCAGTCCAGCAAACCATGGACAAGAGCGCAAAACCGATGCCACGCCAGTACACCCAGCCTTGCGCGGCAAGCTCCGCAGCACCAGCCGTCTCTGCCCCCATCATCAACAGCACGCCCAAGACGGTGAGCAGCAAACCCGGCAACAGACTGCGCCACCGCAAGTGTTCGGGCTTGCCCAGCAGCATCACCCAAATGGGAATGGTGCCGATGATGAGCGTTGGCACCTCGATTCCTGCGTCGCGGATGGACAGCACCAGCAACAAGTAGTAACCGGAAAAACCCAACACGCTCAAGCCCAGGGCGGCACCCCACTGACTTGGCGTGGGCCAACGCCGCTTGCCACGCGCAAGCAACATCACCAGCAGCGCCGTCAGGCCATAGCTGGCAAAGCGCCCTGCCGCCAGATCCACCGAAGTCAAGCCAGGCGCCAGTGCTGGCGCCACAAACACCAAGCCCCACAGCGCCCCCGCCGCCAGCCCGGCCAGAATGCCGACTAACAAACCCGCACCCGACGCGTCACATGCAAACCCTCAAACGCCAAAACCATCGTCCGCAGCAATCACTGCGCCATTGATAAAGTGGCTTTGGTCCGAACATAGTGTGACCAGAATCGCGTCCAGGTCCTGCGGGTGGCCGATACGTTTGCGAGGCAACATCTGCACCAGCTTCTGGCCTGCATCGGTCTGCCAGTGGTGGTGGTTGATTTCAGTGTCGATGTAGCCCGGACACAGCGCATTCACATTGATGCCGAATTTGCCCCACTCCAAGGCCTGCGCCTTGGTCATCTGGATGATGGCGGCCTTGCTCATGCAATAGACGCCGATTTGCGGCAGCACCCGCAAACCCGCCATGGATGCAATGTTGACGATGCGCCCTCCGGTGTAGCTGCCGGGCGCCGCGCCCTTGGCGCGCGCCAGCATGCGTTTGCCCACCTCTTGGGCCACAAAAAACGCGCCTTTCACATTGGTGTTGAACATGAAGTCATAGTCGTCGGGCGACACATCCTGCAGGCGCTGCGTGGTGCTAACACCTGAGTTGTTAATCAGAATGTCGATGGAGCCGACTTCCGTCTCAGCGTGGGCCACGGCAGACTTGATCGAATCATGGTCGGTCACATCCAGTTCCACCACATGCGCTTCGCCGCCCTGCCCTGCGATTTCGGCACGCAGGTCTTTGAGTTTGTCCACCCGGCGACTGGCCAGCACCACGGCGGCTCCCGCAGCGGCCAAAGTTTTCGCAAACTGCGCGCCCAGCCCGCCAGATGCACCCGTGATGAATGCAACACGCCCTGAAAGATCGATGCTGTAAGCCATTTAGAGTGCCTCCTCAAAATAAAAAGAACGATCGTTCTTTTTTGAAAATTCAGCGAATAAAATCCCACTCCAGTTCGATGTGCCCCGTGTACGGGCAAAGCGACCCGAAGACCACCCATTATTAAGCGAGACACCCCATGACAAACCAGGAAATTCTGGCGCAATTCGGCCCCCGTGAATCCATGGAATACGACGTGGTCGTCGTAGGCGGTGGCCCTGGTGGTCTAGCAACGGCAATCCGCCTGAAGCAGCTTGCGGCCGAACAAGGCAAAGAGGTATCAGTCGTCGTGCTGGAAAAAGGTTCCGAGCCTGGCGCGCACATTTTGTCCGGCGCCATCATGGACCCCAAGGCGCTGACCGAGCTGATCCCCAACTGGAAAGAACTGGGCGCACCGCTGAACCAGCCTGTGACCGATGATGCCTACATTTTCCTGGGCGAAAAAACCGGCGTGCGCGTACCCAACATGTTCCTGCCCCCGTTCGCCCACAACGATGGCAACTACATCGTGAGCCTGGGCGCCGTCACCAAGTGGATGGCAGAACAAGCCGAGGCCCTGGGCGTGGAAATTTTCCCCGGCTTCACTGCGGCAGAAGTGCTCTACAACGACGATGGTTCGGTCAAGGGCGTGGCTACCGGCAACATGGGCGTCGGCAAGGACGGCGAGCCCACAGAGAACTTCCAGCTTGGTATGGAACTGCTGGGCAAGTACACCGTGTTTGCCGAAGGCGCACGCGGCCACCTGGGCAAACAGCTGATTGCCAAGTACAAACTTGACGAAGGCCGCGATCCCCAAAGCTTCGGCATTGGCATCAAGGAACTCTGGGAGATCGACCCCAGCCGCCACAAGCCCGGTTTTGTCATGCACACCGCCGGCTGGCCCATGGAATCGGACACCTACGGCGGTGCATTTTTGTACCACCTGGACGGCAACAAGGTCGCACTGGGCTTTGTCACCGGCTTGGGTTACAGCAACCCCTACCTGAGCCCGTTTGAGGAATTCCAGCGCTGGAAGACGCACCCCAATGTGCGCTACTACTTCGAGAACGACAAAGGCGAAGTCACCGCCAAGCGCCTGTCCTATGGCGCACGCGCGATCAACGCCAGTGGCATCAATGCCCTGCCCAAAACCGTGTTCCCGGGCGGCTGCCTGGTGGGCTGCAACGCTGGCTACCTGAACGTCAGCCGCATCAAGGGCAGCCACGCCGCCATCAAAACGGGCATGCAGGCCGCTGAAGCCGCTTTTGATGCCGTGGTGGCAGGTCGCCAGCACGACGAACTCAGCGCTTACCCCGAAGCCTTTGAGAAGAGCTGGCTGCACACGGAGCTGAACAAGGACCGCAACTTCAAAAACTGGTTCAAGCACGGCCTGACGGTGGCAACGCTCATGAACGGCTTCGAGCAGTTCGTGCTGCGCGGCCACATCCCCTGGACGCTGCGCCGTGACAAGCCCGACCACGCGTACCTCAAGCCCGCTGCCGAGTGCAAGCCCATCGTGTATCCCAAGCCGGACGGCAAGCTCACCTTCGACCGCTTGAGCAGCGTGTTCATCAGCAACACCAACCACGAAGAGCAGCAACCCGCGCACTTGACGCTCAAAGACGCCTCGGTGCCCGTGGGCATCAACCTCGCCAAGTACGCGGGTCCCGAAGCCCGCTACTGCCCGGCCGGTGTCTACGAGTTTGTCAAGAACGAAGACAACAGCGATCGCCTGCAGATCAACGCGCAGAACTGTGTGCATTGCAAGACCTGCGACATCAAGGATCCTACACAGAACATCGTCTGGGTCACGCCCGAAGGCGGCGGCGGACCAAACTACGCGGGCATGTAACGCACGCAGGTGCAAGTAACAAGGGAGGCCCAAGGCCTCCCTTTTTTACGCCTGAGCAATCTGTGCATCCAACTCCGCCAGACAGGCCAGCATCTGTTCACGGCAACGCTCCATCAGCGCGGGCATGTCCTCCAGCGTCATCCCCGCGGTGGGGATGGGCGCCAAGGTCTTGATCACAATGCGGCCGCTGTGCCAGCGGTTCAGCCGCATGGTGCTTTTGTAATTGCTACACACCAGGGGAACAATCGGCACGCCCGCATTGATGGCCATCTGGAAGGCACCTTTCTTGAAAGGCAACAAGCCCTTGCCCAGGTTGCGCGTGCCTTCCGGGAAGACCCAAATCGAGGTGTCCTGGTGCAACATCACATCGGTGGTTTTCAGCATGGCCTGTTTGGCCTTGAAGGCATTGCCACGGTCGATCAGTATGTTGCCTGCAAGCCAATAAATCTGCCCGAAAAATGGCACCCACTTCAAGCTCTTTTTACCCAAAGACACGGTGCGCCGTGGCACTGAGCAACCCAGCACCCACAGATCCCAGTTTGACTGGTGGTTGGCCACCACCACAAAAGGGTTGGGCTGGCGCAGCATATCGGCGGTATCCAGCTTCATGCTCAGCCCCAAAATACGCAAGGCAGGCGCCGAATACACCCAGCCACACAAACGCGAGTTGTCCGGGTTGAAGGGGCGCACCAGGCAAATGAGGAAATTGATCACCGCTGCAACGAGAAAGTGGAGCCCGATCAGACACAAGCGCAGGATTTGGAGCATAAGGAAGCAAGAAGAGATGACACGCGACACCCACCACGGAGCGCCAGCAACGGCAAAGCAGTGTAGATGAGCACGAGTTGGCCACGATTGCGACAAATCAGCTCTTGTGGAAAGCACAAATGCCGGGGGCTTGCAGAAGTCATGAGCACCTCGTTTAGAATCCCGTCCAGTCAGGAGAGAGCTTCCCCCGCGGAAGCCGCCGAAGGCGCAGGACGGCTGATTGCAGCGGTCTGAACGCTCAGGCAAAAGGACTGACATCCGTTGGTGGCTTGGCTGCCAACGAGACCCCACTGGAGAGAGGCTGCAGACTTTGCAGCCCACCGAAGGAGCAACCCGCAGTCTGCGCACGCTGTGCACGCAGGCCCGGCGAATCTCTCAGGTAAAGCGGACAGCGGGGGCAGCACCGGGTGTGCGCAGCGATGCGTGTGCCTCGGGTTTTGACTTGCCCCTATCTGGATTGCCGCCATGTCCGCTCCCTCCACCGAATCCCTGTTGACCACGCCACTGAACGCGCTGCACATCGAGCTGGGTGCCCGCATGGTGCCTTTTGCCGGGTATTCCATGCCCGTGCAATACCCGGCCGGCCTGATGGCCGAACACCACCACACCCGCAAGGCTGCCGGCCTGTTTGATGTGTCGCACATGGGCCAGCTGCGCCTGGTCGGCCCCGATGCCGCAGCAGCCTTCGAGACCCTGATGCCGGTGGACGTGATCGACCTGCCCGTGGGCAAGCAGCGCTACGGCCTGCTGCTCACCGATGAGGGCACCATCATTGACGACCTGATGTTCTTCAACAAAGGGAACAACGAGCTTTTCGTGATCGTCAACGGCGCATGCAAGGTGGGCGACATCGCGCACATCCAAGCCAAGATTGGCAGCCGTTGCCAGGTCATCCCCCTGCCCGACTACGCGCTGTTGGCGCTGCAGGGCCCCGAGGCCGTCACCGCGCTCTCTCGTCTGGCGCCCGGGATGGAAAAGCTGGTATTCATGACCGGTGGCAACTTCACCGTGGATACTGGCGCGCAAAAGATTGATGTGTTCATGACCCGCAGCGGCTACACCGGGGAAGACGGGTTTGAGATCTCGGTCCACAACGACCACGCCGAAGCCCTGGCCCGCGCCCTGCTGGCGCAGCCCGAAGTCAAGCCGATTGGCCTGGGCGCCCGCAATTCCCTGCGGCTGGAAGCCGGCCTGTGCCTGTATGGCAACGACATCGATACGACGACAAACCCTGTAGAGGCCAGCCTGAACTGGGCCATGCAAAAGGTGCGCCGCGCCGGTGGTGCGCGCGAAGGTGGCTTCCCAGGCGCTACAAAAATACTAGCTGCTCTCGCAGATGCCACGGGGGCTAGCGGCACAAAAGGCACTAGAAAGCGCGTAGGACTCATTGCGCTGGAGCGCATCCCCGTGCGTGACCACACCGAGCTGCAAGACGGCGCCGGCAACAAGATTGGTGAAGTCACCAGCGGCCTGCTCGGCCCCACCATCGACAAGCCCGTTGCCATGGGCTATGTGGACAGCGCATGGGCGGCTGTGGGCAGCAAGGTGGTGGCCATCGTGCGCGGCAAGCCCGTGCCCATGGAGGTCAGCCCCTTGCCCTTTGTGCCCACGCGCTACTACCGCGGCCAAACCACAGGCCGGGGCGGCTAAAGTCTGTCCTGGCAGGTTCGTTTTTATTGTTTCATTTCCATTTATTACCCGTTTTCAGGAGTTTCCCATGACGATCAAATACACCCCCGACCACGAATGGCTCAAGGTTGAAGGCGGCATCGCCACCGTCGGCATCACGCACCACGCACAAGATGCGCTGGGCGACGTGGTGTTTGTGGATCTGCCCGAAGTCGGCGCGTCCATCGACGCCAAGGCCGTCGCCGGCGTGGTGGAATCCGTCAAGGCCGCCGCCGACGTCTACATGCCCGTGACTGGCGAGATCACCGAAGTCAACGAGGCCCTGCGCGCTGACCCCAGTCTGGCCAACACCGACCCACTGGGCGCTGGCTGGTTCTTCAAGGTCAAGCTGTCCAATGCCGCCGAACTCGACGGCCTGATGGACGAGACCAGCTACACCGCCTTCTCCGCGGGCTAAGCTGGCCCCCACGCTCCGCCGCTGCGCGGGTCGCTGCCCCCCGAGGGGGCTAATTTTTCTAGGGGCGGCCCGTCGAAAAATTGCCTTCTCACCCACTAACAACAAGCCTGAACGTCCATGCCAACGACCTCTGCCCCCACTCTCGCCCAGCTGGAAAACGCCAGCGAATTCCACGCACGCCACATCGGCATCGACGCGGCTGACGAAGCGCTGATGCTCAAAGCGATTGGCGAGACCTCGCGCCGCGCGCTGATCGACAGCATCGTGCCGCGCTCCATCGCGCGCAGCAGCACGATGGACATTCCCGCAGCGATTACGGAGGCGGCAGCGCTGGCAGAGTTGAAGGCTTTGGCAGGTAAGAACCAGGTGCTCAAGAGCTTTATTGGCCAGGGCTACTACGGCACGCACACGCCTGGCGTGATCCTGCGCAACATCCTGGAAAACCCCGCCTGGTACACCGCCTACACGCCCTACCAGGCCGAGATTTCCCAGGGACGCATGGAAGCGCTGGTCAACTTCCAGACCATGGTCTGCGACCTGACCGGCATGCCCATGGCCAATGCGTCCATGCTGGACGAAGCCACCGCCGCGGCCGAATCGATGACGCTGGCCAAGCGCTCGGTCAGGAGCAAGAGCAATGTGTTTGTGGTGGCTGGCGACTGCCACCCGCAAACCATCGAGGTGATCCAGACCCGCGCCAAGCCGCTGGGCATCACCGTCGCGCTGGCCAACTCCGCACCCGAGTGGGAAGCTGCCATGGCCGGCGACTACTTCGCCGTGCTGGCCCAGTACCCCGCCACCAGCGGCCGCATTGATGACCTGCGCGCCGACGTCAAGCTGGCACACAGCAAGAACGCCGCCTTCATCGTGGCCGCCGATCTGCTGGCGCTGACCCTGCTCACGCCCCCCGGCGAGTTTGACGCCGACATCGTGGTCGGCACCACCCAGCGCTTCGGCATGCCGCTGTGCAACGGCGGCCCCCACGCCGCCTACATGGCCTGCCGCGACGAGTACAAGCGCTCCATGCCCGGCCGCATTGTGGGCGTCAGCATCGACACGCATGGCAACCCCGCCTACCGCCTGGCGCTGCAAACGCGCGAACAACACATCCGCCGCGAAAAAGCCACCTCCAACATCTGTACTGCGCAGGTGCTGCCCGCCGTCGTGGCCAGCATGTACGCCGTGTACCACGGCCCCGAAGGCCTGACCCGCATCGCCCAGCGCGTAGCCAAGTTCACCGCCATTCTGGCCAAGGGCCTGGAGCAACTGGGCGCCCCGTTGCGCGCCCAAGCCACCTTTGACACGGTGACACTGAAGACTGACGGCGCTACAAATTCCATAGCTGCTCGCGCAGTATCTGCGGGGGCTAACCTGCGCATTTACTTCAAAGACTACCTCTGCATCAGCCTGGACGAAACCACCACGCGGGCTGACCTGGCGCTGATCTGGAGCCTGTTTGCCAAAGACGGCCAGGCCCTGCCCACGGTGGAAGCACTGGAAGGCAGCGTGGACACGCTGATCCCCGCCGCGCTGCGCCGCACGAGCAAGTTCCTGACGCACCCGGTCTTCAACACCCACCATTCCGAAACCGGCATGCTGCGCTACATCCGCATGCTGAGCGACAAGGATTTGGCGCTGGACCGCAGCATGATCCCGCTGGGCTCGTGCACCATGAAGCTCAACGCGACCAGCGAGATGATCCCCATCACCTGGCCCGAGTTCGCCAACATCCACCCCTTTGCTCCTGCGGACCAGCGCCAGGGCTACGCCGAGCTGGACGCGCAGCTGCGCGCTTGGCTGTGTGCCGCCACCGGCTACGCCGGCATCAGCCTGCAGCCCAATGCGGGCAGCCAAGGTGAATACGCGGGTCTGTTGACGATCCAGGCCTACCATGCCAGCAAGGGCCAGGCACATCGCAATATCTGCCTGATCCCCAGCAGCGCCCACGGCACCAACCCGGCCAGCGCGCAGATGGTGGGCATGCAAGTGGTAGTGACCAAGTGCGACGAGAACGGCAACGTGGACATGGCCGATCTGCAAGCCAAGTGCGAGCAACACAGCGCCAACCTCGCCGCTGTGATGATCACCTACCCCAGCACCCACGGTGTGTTTGAAACCTCCGTGAAAGAGCTGTGCGCCCTGGTACACCAGCACGGCGGCCGCGTGTATGTGGACGGCGCCAACATGAACGCCCTGGTGGGCACTGCGGCCCCCGGCGAGTTTGGCGGCGACGTGAGCCACCTGAACCTGCACAAAACCTTCTGTATTCCCCACGGCGGTGGCGGTCCTGGCGTGGGCCCCGTGTGCGTGGTAGCTGACCTCGTGCCCTTCCTGCCTGGCCACGCCACAGGTGGTGTGCCCGGCACCGGTGCGGTGAGTGCCGCGCCTTTGGGCAATGCGGCCGTGCTGCCGATCAGCTGGATGTATTGCCGCATGATGGGCCCGGACGGCCTGCAGCACGCCACCGAAGCCGCCATCCTGGCCGCCAACTACATCAGCGCGCGCCTAGCCGACCACTACCCCACGCTGTACGCCAGCGCCAACGGGCACGTTGCGCACGAATGCATTCTGGACCTGCGCCACTTCAAGGACACCTGCGGCGTGATGGCCGAAGACGTGGCCAAGCGGCTTATGGACTACGGCTTCCACGCACCCACGCTGTCCTTCCCGGTGCCCAACACGCTGATGGTGGAACCCACCGAAAGCGAAACGCTGGCCGAGCTGGACCGCTTCGTCAACGCCATGATCGCCATCCGTGGCGAGATTGCACGCGTGGAGAAAGGCGAATGGCCGCAAGACAACAACCCACTCAAGCATGCTCCGCACACAGCGGCCAGCCTGCTGGGCGGCGAGTGGGACCGTCCTTACAGCCGCGAGGTGGGTGCCTTCCCGGTGGCCAGCCTCAAAGCCGTGAAGTACTGGCCCAGTGTGGGCCGCGTAGACAACGTCTATGGCGACCGCAACCTGTTCTGCAGCTGCGTGCCCTTGGCGGAATACGCAGAAGGCTAAATTGGAAATTCAGGGTGGCACTGCATTGCGTGCAGCCACCCTGGCCAGGCCCGACCTGGCACCGTAGCGGGAGAGCCTGGTGCCTTACCAGCACCAGCGCCGAAGGAGCAACCACCCCGGAAACTCTCAGGCAACCAGGACCGCTACGGTAGGGATCTTGCATCCCTGAGCACTCTGAAGAGCTGTCGCGGTCAGTCCCGCGGCACACCGCAGGAGCAAGCCGCTGGCCCACAAGGCCGGCGGTGAATCTCTCAGGTCTCAAACAGAGGGGGTCGTCACCGGCACATGGTGTGTGGGTGGGCGACTTCTTTGTTTGCGACTGTTCTTTGCGAGAGTGCTTTATGAAACACATAGCCATCATCGGCGGCGGCATCACCGGCGTCACCAGTGCCTACACCCTGGCCAACGCGGGCTACCAGGTCACCCTGATTGAGAAACACCGCTACGCGGGCATGGAGACGTCCTATGCCAACGGCGGCCAGCTCTCCGCGTCCAATGCCGAGGTCTGGACCCACCCCAGCACGATCGTGAAGGGGCTCAAATGGATGTTCACCAAGGACGCGCCCTTGTTGATGAACCCCACGCCCACTTGGCACAAGCTGAGCTGGATGGCCGAGTTTGTGGCCGCTATTCCCCGTTACCGCGACAACACCGAGGCCACCGCGCGCCTGGCCATTGCTGCGCGTGAGCACCTGTTTGGCTGGGCCGAAAAAGAAGGCATTGACTTCGACCACAAGCGCAAAGGCATCTTGCACATCTACCGCAACAAGGCAGGTTTTGACCATGCAGGCACCGTGTCCACCATGCTGGCGGCCGGTGGCCTGCCGCGCCGTGCGGTAACGCCTGACGAGATGCGCGCGATCGAGCCCACACTGCAGGGCCAGTACTACGGGGGCTACTACACCGAGAGCGATTCCACGGGCGACATCCACAAATACACGCACGGCCTGTCGCAGGCCTGCGCCCGGCTGGGTGTGACGTTTTTGTATGGCCATCAGGTGTTGAAGGCATCTGCCGATGGCACACGCGCCGAGTTGGTGCTACAGAGTGAAGCCGGCACCGAGACCCAGACGTTTGACGGCATCGTGGTGTGCGCCGGTGTGCATGGCCGTGGTATTGCCGCGCAGCTGGGCGACCGGCTCAACATCTACCCGGTCAAGGGCTACTCCATCACCGTGCACCTGAGCGACGAAGCCAGTCAGCTGGCTGCGCCGCAGGTGAGCCTGCTGGACGACGAAACCAAGCTGGTGACGAGCCGCCTGGGCCAGGACCGTTTCCGCGTGGCGGGCACCGCCGAGTTCAACGGCCTCAACCACGACATTCGCGCCGACCGCATCCGCCCGCTCATTCAATGGGTCAACCAATGCTTCCCCGGCGTGAGTACCCGCCGGGCCGAACCCTGGGCCGGCCTGCGCCCCATGATGCCCAATATGCTGCCGCGCGTGGGCCGGGGCAAGCGCGCCAATGTGTTCTACAACACCGGCCACGGCCACCTGGGCTGGACGTTGTCGGCCATCACCGCGCACCAATTGGTAGGGCATGTGCAACAGCACTTTGCAACGCAAGCTACTTCATCCACACTTAACCCACGAGGAGCACCCCATGGCAGTATCCGTATTTGATCTCTTCAAGATCGGCATCGGCCCCAGCAGCTCGCACACCGTGGGGCCCATGCGGGCGGCGCGGCAGTTTGTAGCGCGTCTGCAGCACGCAAACCTGCTGGCGCAAACCGCCAAGGTGCGCTGCTGGTTGCATGGCTCGCTGGGGGCAACGGGCAAAGGCCACGCCAGCGATGTGGCAGTGCTGCTGGGCCTCAGTGGCATGGAGCCCGACACGGTGGAGGTGGAGCAGATTGCGCCCACGCTGGCGCAGATCCGCAGCAGCCAGCGCATCACACTGGGTGGCGTGCACGGCTTCGCTTTCCACGAGAAGGACGACCTGCTCTTCATGCGCGCACCCCTGCCCTTTCACGCCAACGGCATGCGCTTTGTGGCGCTGGATGCGGCGGGCAATGAGCTGCAAGAGCGCATCTACTACTCGGTGGGCGGCGGCTTTATCGTGAGTGACGAGGTAGCGGCCGATGGCACGCGGCAAAAAGTGATTGCGCCCGACGCCACCGTGCTGCCCCTGCCCTTCACCAGCGGCGAGGCACTGCTGCAGCTGGCCGCACAACACAACCTCAGCATTGCGCAAATCATGCGCCGCAACGAGCAACATTGGCGCAGCGATGCGGACATCGACGCAGGGCTACTGCGCATCTGGCAGGTGATGCAGGCCTGCGTGCAGCGCGGCTGCGCCACCGAGGGCGTGTTGCCCGGCGGCTTCAAGGTCAAACGCCGCGCCAAAGCCCTGCGCGATGCACTGGTGAGCAAACCTGAGGAGGCTCTGCGCGACCCGCTGCAGGTACTGGACTGGGTGAACCTCTACGCGCTGGCCGTGAACGAGGAAAACGCCGCCGGTGGCCGCGTGGTCACTGCGCCCACCAACGGCGCAGCCGGCATCATCCCCGCCGTACTGCACTACTACACGCGCTTTGTGCCCGGCGCGAATGACCAGGGCGTCATCGACTTCCTGCTCACCGCCGCCGCCATCGGCATCCTTTACAAGGAAAACGCATCCATCAGCGGGGCTGAAGTCGGTTGTCAGGGTGAAGTGGGAGTGGCCTGCAGCATGGCCGCTGCGGCACTATGTGCCGTGATGGGCGGTACGCCCCAACAGGTAGAAAACGCAGCCGAGATCGGCATGGAACACCACCTGGGCCTGACCTGCGACCCGGTGGGCGGGCTGGTGCAAATCCCCTGCATCGAACGCAACGCCATTGCCTCCGTCAAAGCCATCAACGCGGCCCGCATGGCGTTGCGCGGCGACGGCAGCCACTTCGTGAGCCTGGACAAAGTCATCAAGACTATGCGCGAAACCGGCGCGGATATGAAGACCAAATACAAGGAGACGGCGCGCGGCGGGCTGGCGGTGAATATTGTGGAGTGCTAAAGCCCAGAGCGATGCAAGGGTTCAGGCCTCGTCTGCCAGCATGGGCAAGAACCCGCCAGCAATCAGGCGGGTGCCATCAAAGACAGGAGGTTGCCCTTCCAGTTGCATGCGCGGGTCACTGGTGAACGCGGCCATGCCCGCGTCCCGTGTGGCTTTGTCAGGCCACACCACCCAGGACATGACCACGGTTTCTCCGTCCTGCGCACCGGCGGCGCGTACAAAACTTCCATATGCATGCGCCCGCGCTCGCGTGCTCTCCCCATGGTAGCTTGAGGCGTCCGGCCCGGCATCGTCGAGCCAAGCCTCCATCACCCGCAGCGCGCCATGTGCCTTGACCACCATGGCCGACAAGCGCGCAAGCGCCTCATAGTCCACACGGTGCTCGCGGGGGACCGGAGCGAGGTAGCAATCGATATAGGACATGGGTGATCCTGTCAAAAATTGCTCCTAAAACAGGAGCTGTTTGCGCACATTCCATCGGCTCTAGAGCCCACTTTCATGCATATTTGCGATGGCCAATGCAATCAGTGGCGGGGTGTTGCTGCCGGTGCCACCAGGCCCAGCACGTGGCCAATCATGGATTTGGCCAACTCCGTTTCGCCTACAAACACGGTGCCTGCGCCGTCGCGCTCCAGCCGTGTGGCTTCTTCGACATTGTGGCTGCGCACCACCACGGCAATGTCGGGGTTGAGCGTGCGCGCCACTTCCACCATGCCGCGCACCTGCAGGGTCTCGGGGGTGGCAATCACCAGGGCGCGCGCCTCGCGGATATGGGCTTGCACCAGCACCATGGGTTCGGTGGCGTCGCCCCACACAGCCGGGATGCCCTGCCCGCGCAAAGACTCCACCGCCTCGCGGTTGGACTCGGCCACCACAAAGGGAATGCCACGCTCGGTCAGCGCGCCGGCAATCAGCTTGCCCACGCGGCCCCAGCCCACCAAGACCACCTGGTTGGCCAGGTACTTGGCCTCGGTGCTCATGGGCAGCTCAGCCAGAGGGTTGGACGCCAGCTCCAGGCGCGCCGCCAGCTTGGGATGGCGCTGCAGCCACTGCAGCAACGGCTGCACCGTGCCAAACACCACGGGGTTGAGGGCGATGGAGATCAGTGCACCGGCCAGGATTAAGCTGTTCCCCTCTTTGGGCAGCAGGTTCAGCGCCATGCCCAGGCCGGCGAGGATGAAAGAAAACTCCCCCACCTGGGCCAGGCTCGCCGCCACCACCAGCGCCGTGCGCGCCGGGTAGCCCAGCGCCAGCACCAGCGCGGCGGCGGCCAGCGTTTTGCCGAAGACGATGACCGCCACCGTGGCCAGCACATGCAGCGGCTCCTCCACCAGGACCATGGGGTCAAACAACATGCCCACGGATACAAAAAACAGCACCGCAAATGCATCTTGCAGCGGCAGCGTTTGCTCTGCCGCGCGGGCGCTGAATTCGGACTCCCGTAGCACCATACCGGCAAAAAAAGCGCCGAGCGCAAACGACACGCCAAACAAGGCCGCTGAACCATAGGCAATGCTGACCGCCGCGGCCACCACGCTCAGGGTGAACAGCTCGCGCGAACCCGTCTTGGTGACCTGCCAGAGAATCCACGGAAACAGGCGCCGCCCCACCACCAGCATGAAGGCGACAAAGCCCCCCACCTGCCCCAGCGTGATGGCAATCGTCATGGCCGTGCTGCGGTCAGTAGCCGCCGCTTTGCCCCCCAGCGAGGGCGCCAATGCAGGCAACAACACCAGCACCAGCACCATGGCCAGGTCTTCCACCACCAGCCAGCCAATGGCGATGCGGCCATCCGCCGCATCGGTCAGGCCCTGGCTCTCCAGCGCCTTGAGCAGCACCACCGTACTGGCCACCGACAGCGACACGCCAAACACCAAGGCCGCCCCCAGCGACCAGCCCCAGAACAACGCCACACCAGCCCCCAGCGCCGTGGCCACCACGATTTGCACGATGGCACCGGGCAGGGCAATCTTGCGCACGGCCATCAGGTCGTCGATGGAGAAATGCAGCCCCACGCCAAACATCAGCAGCATCACGCCCACCTCAGCCAGCTGGGAGGCGATCTGGGCATCGGCCACAAAGCCCGGCGTCGCCGGGCCGATCATGATGCCTGCCAGCAGGTAGCCCACTAGCGCAGGCAGCTTGAGCTTGGCGGCCACAAAGCCGAGGATGAGCGCCAAGCCAAAACCGGCGGCAAGGGTGGTGATGAGGCTGAGAGAGTGTTCCATGGTGTCTCAGGGCACAGGGTTGGGGGCTTGCGCGTGGGTGCGCAGGTAGTCGTCCACCGCTTGCTTGGCAATGCGGCGGTGGCCACCTTCAGAGCGGGTGACCTCGCCGAGCTTGCCCTGGTCGCACAGCATGGAGACATAGGGGCGGCTCATCCCCAGTTGGGCGGCTACTTCGGCGGTGGTGAGCAGGTCGCTGGCCGCGTCTACCCGGCGGGCGGATGGCTGTGCGGGCACGCTGCCGGCTGTGGCCTCCAACTGGGCCAGGGCACTCACCAGCTCCATGCGCTGGCGCGTCCCGTGGGCCGACGCCTCAGTCAGCGCCGAGGCGATGCCAAACGCCGCGACCTCAGCCAGCCGTTCGCACACGGCGTCCAACAGTGCGCGCGACTCGCCTGCGTCCGTCGGCAGGGGCAGCTCCAGCCCGGCCACACGCAGCAGCCGGTTTTTAGGTCCATCGGCAACCTCCACATGCTGTGCAAACGTGGTTTTGAGTTGCACAAACAGGCCCTGCAAGGTGGGCAGCGGGTTGCCGACGGTAGCGCTGGGTGGGGCCATGGTGTGCGCGCAGTGGCTGCGCCCGAGTTGTTCAGGCCCCTATTGTCACTTGCAAATACGACAAATTCGAAACAATCGAAATAAATACAAAACTTCTTTAACTCACTTGGCAAGCGAAAGCAGGCACTTTTGCTCCTAATTCAGGAGCTATTCGCGCAGTATCCACGCCCTCCAAGGCCAATTGGAGCCTTAAATTGGCCGATTACTGCAAGGTGAACGCATCCATGGCCAGCATGCTGTACATCACCTCGCGGCTCAGGTAGTCGGGCCGGGCATCGGGCCCTGCGGCGCCAAGCGCGAAAAACAGGGGCAAGAAATGGTCTTCGCTGGGATGGGCCCGGCTGGCATGGGGCGCCTGGGCCCGGTAGGTCAAGAGCGCATCCAGGTTGCCGCTGCTCAGCTTGTCTTCAATCCAGCGGCTGAACTCGGTGACATAGGGAGCGACCTCGCGCTCCCCCCCAAAAAACTCCGCCAGGTTGTGCGTCATGCTGCCCGAGCCCATGACCAGCACCCCCTGCGCACGCAGGCTCGCCAGGGCCGCGCCCATGGCGTAGACCTCGCGCGGGCCATAGCCCATGGGCAAAGCGACCTGCACCACCGGCACCTTCGCCTGCGGCAGCAGGTGCATCAGCGGTACCCAAGTGCCGTGGTCCATCGGGCGGGTGTCGTCTGGCTTGGCGCCGATCCCAGCCACCTGCAGCGCGGCAATCACCTCCTGCCCCAGCGCCGGGCTGCCTGGCGCGGGGTAATTCAGCTGATACAGCGCGGGCGGGAAACCACCAAAGTCGTGCCAGGTGCTGGGCTGGGCGGTGGTCATCACCGCAGGGCTGCGCGCCATCCAGTGCGGCGACATGATGACGATGCCCCGCAAGTCGGCCGGCAGGGTCGCCCCCCAAGCCGTCAATGCAGGGCCAGTGGTGCCAGTATCCACCGCAAAAAGCGGCGCGCCGTGGGAGACAAATAGGCTGGGCAACGTGGGCATGGCAATTCCTTGCGGAGTTCAAAAGTAATGCCTGCACTGTAAAAGCGCATAAACCAAAGATAAATATGCAAGCCATTGATTCAATGTCCTTGTTTTATTGACAATATGGTCCAACCGCCATTTTTGAAGAAAGCCCCGTATGCACCAGCAAGTCCCCCTCCCTCTTTGGTCTGTGGCCTGGCCCATCGTGGGCTGCGTGTTGTTGGCGGGCAGCATGTTCGGCCTGTCGGGCGGCTGGTGGGTGGCATTGCTGGCCGCCGGGCTGGTGGGCACCGTGCTGTCGGCGGTGCACCATGCCGAGGTGGTGGCGCACAAAGTGGGCGAGCCGTATGGCACGTTGGTGCTGGCACTGGCGATTACGGTCATTGAGGTCGCACTGATCGTCTCCATGATGCTGGCCAGCGGCCCCGAGACTACGGCGCTAGCGCGTGACACCGTCTTTGCTGCGGTGATGCTGATCCTCAACGGCATTGTGGGCATCTGCCTGCTGGCCGGTGGCAGCCGCTACCGCGAGCAGACCTTTGGCCAGCTGGGTGTGAGCGCATCGCTCACCACGCTGGCCGCCATTGCGGTGCTCACGCTGGTGCTGCCCAACTACACCACCAGCGTGATCGGCCCGGTCTACAGCCCCAGCCAGCTGGCCTTTGTAGCCATCGTGTCGCTGGTGCTCTACGGCACCTTTGTGCTGGTGCAGGCCGTACGCCACCGCGATTACTTTTTGCCCACCGAGGCCACCACCAACGAAGAAGTGCATGCCCAACCGCCCAGCGGCAAACACGCCGCCATCAGCGCCGGCCTATTGTTGCTAGGCCTGGTGGCTGTGGTGCTGCTGGCCAAAGCGCTGGCCCCCACGATTGAGGCGGCCGTGGCCAGTGCGGGTGCCCCCAAGGCGGTGGTCGGCATCATCATTGCCATGGTGGTGCTCTTGCCCGAAGGCCTGGCGGCCTACCGCGCGGCGCGGGCCAACCGCCTGCAAACCAGCCTGAACCTGGCGCTGGGCTCGGCCCTGGCCAGCATTGGCCTCACCATTCCGGCCGTGGCCATCGTGTCCCTGGCCACTGGCTGGACGCTGACGTTAGGCCTGGACATCAAGTCCAGCGTGCTGCTGCTGTTGTCGCTGTTTGTCTGCAGCCTGTCGCTGAGTACCGGGCGCACCACGGTGCTGCAAGGCACGGTGCACCTGGTGCTGTTGGCCACCTATTTGTTCACCACCATCGTGCCCTGAAGCCGCACAAACACGACCAGCGCCATGGACCAGTTTCGCCAGATGCAGGCCTTTGTGGCTGTGGTGCAGGCCGGCAGTTTTGTGCAGGCCGCCCAGCGGCTGGACACCTCCAAGGCCGTGGTCTCCCGCCTGGTGCTGGAGCTGGAAGCCGCGCTCAACACCCGGCTGCTGAACCGCACCACACGCCGCCTCTCGCTCACCGACGCAGGCAGCGAGTACGTAGAGCGTTGCCGCCAGATTCTGGAAGACGTGAACGACGCCAACACCATCGTGAGCGCAGGCACCGGCGTGGTGAGTGGGCGCCTCAAGATCAATGCGCCGCTTACCTTTGGCAACCTGCACCTGGCGCCGCTGTGGGGTGAGTTTTTGAAGCTGCACCCGCAGGTGGAACTCGACATCACGCTGACCGACCGCGTAGTGGACCTGGTGGACGAGGGCTACGACATGGCGGTGCGCATTGCGCTCTTGGCCAGCTCGTCGCTGGTGTCGCGCGCGCTGGCACACGACGAAGTGCTGCTGTGCGCCTCGCCCGCCTACCTGCGCAGCGCGCCGCCCATCACCACGCTGGACGATGTGGCCCAGCACAGTGTGATGGCCTACTCGTTATGGTCTGGCGGTGATGTATGGACGCTGACCGATGCGCAAGGCCAGCCCCACAGCGTGACCACGCACCCCCGCTTGCGCGCCAACAGTGGCGACACCTGCCGCGCCGCCGCGCTGGCAGACCAGGGCCTGATTTACCAGCCCGGTTTTCTGGTGGACGACGATGTACGCGCAGGCCGTCTGGTGCGGGTCTTGCCCGATTTGCGCGGGCCAACACTGGGCATCCACGCCGTCTACCCCACCCGTAAACATTTGCCGGGCAAGGTGCGCGCCATGGTGGACTTTCTGGCCAATGCGTTTGAGTTGCCCCTGTGGCGCGCCTAAGTAAGGCTGGCGCAGGGCGGGCATGCCAGAATCTTTGCTAAATACATTTACTTTTGTTGACATCTTGATCCACCGCCTCCCACGCCTTCACTGCATGCTACGGACCGTACTGGCTGGCATGGCGCTGGTGCTGGGCTGCAGCCAAGCGGCGTGGGCGGAGAAGGTGGAACTTGCCACGCTGGACTGGCCACCCTACTCCGGCGCGATTGCCGAACAGGGCTTTCTGTCGGTGGTCTTGCGCCAGGCCCTGGCCTACAGCGGCCACACGCTGCAAGTGCAGGTCTACCCCTGGAACCGCGCAGTCAAGACCGCCATGGGGGGCAGCAACACGGTACTCGGCTTTTACTCGGCCTCCCGGCTCGAATGCAGCGCTGCCAAAGGCACCACCTCCGACCCGATTGGCTATTTCCAGTTTGGCCTGGCCCAAGCCAAAGGCAGGCCGCAATGGCAAACCACCCAAGACCTGGAAGGCAAACGCGTGGGCGTGGTGGAGGGTTATGACAATGGCCCGGAACTGACTACGCTGATGGAAAGCAAACGAGTCCTAGCCGATGTCGCCATCAACGACCTGGCCAACCTGCGTAAGGTGCTGGCACAACGGGTGGACTATGCCTCGGTTGATTTGCTGGTTTTTAATTACCTCCAACGGGAACACGAGTTACACGGCCTGGAACTGGCCAAACAACCCGTCACTGGCCGCCTGCCCCTGTATGTGTGCTTCAACGCCAGCCCGCGCGCCCAAGCCATGCTACAGACCCTGAATGCAGGCCTCAAGAAAGTGGACGTCCAGGCGGTCGCGCAAAACTATGTGCGTGGCATCACCGCAGGCAAGCGCCCCTAAACCCGCAAGCCCGCCAGCCCCTGCAGCGCCGCGTGCTGCAGCAGCATGATGGTCTTGCCATCCTGAATCTCGCCACTCTGCACCATGGCCAGCGCTGTGGCCAGCGGCAGCTCCAGCACCTCAATGTCTTCGCCCTCGTGGGCCAGGCCCCCACCTTCGCCGGTTTGCTGGTGGCTCTCGTACTCGGCCATAAAAAAGTGCAGCTTCTCCGTCACCGAGCCGGGGCTCATATAGGCCTCAAAGATCTTGCGCGGTGACTCGATCTGAAAGCCGGTTTCCTCCTGCACCTCGCGACGAATGCAGGCCTCGGGCTCGGCGCCATCGAGCAGGCCCGCGCAGGCCTCGATCAGCATGCCATTGGCATTGCCATTCACAAAGGTTGGCAAGCGGAACTGCCGCGTGAGGATGACCGTGCCGCGCCGGGCATTGAACAGCAGCAGCGTGGCGCCATTGCCCCGGTCATAGGCCTCGCGGCTCAGGCGCTGCCAGCTACCGTCGCGGCGCTGAAAGTCAAACGTGACCTTGCTGAGCCTGTACCAGTTGTTGGACAGCAGCTCGGTGTCGATGATGCGCACTGCGGGTGCGGGCGCCAGCGTGGGGGCAGAAACGGACGGGGACATGGAAACCTCCTGATTGCGCAGTATCATGCACTATCGCGCAATTTCGTGCAAACATGTGCACCCACTTTCATGCTCACCACCCAACGCAAACAGCTGATCCTGCAACGCCTGGCCACCCAGGGCCAGGTGCTGGCCAAGGCCCTGGCCGAAGAGCTGGGCACCTCCGAAGACACCATCCGCCGCGACCTGCGCGAGCTGGCGCAAGAGGGCAAGCTGCAGCGCGTGCACGGCGGCGCCCTGCCCGCCTCCGCGGCGGTGGCCGACCTGGGCACGCGCAGCACGGTGTCGCCCGCCGACAAGGTGGCACTGGGCCGCGCCGGTGCAGCCATGGTCAAACCTGGGCAGCTGGTGCTGCTGGATGGCGGCACCACCGCGCTGCAGGTGGCGCGCCACCTGGCCCCCGACCTGCGCGCCACCGTCGTCACCCACAGCCCCACGGTGGCCGTGGCACTGGCGCAGCACACACACATCGACATCATCATGCTGGGCGGGCGCCTGTACCGCCACTCCATGGTGAACGTAGGCGCCGCCGTGATCGACGCGGCCACCCGCTACCGCGCAGACCTGTTCTTCATGGGCGTGACGGGCGTGCACCCCGAAGCGGGCCTGAGCACGGGCGACGGCGAGGAAGCCGATGTGAAGCGCGCACTCAGCGCGCGCGCTGCAGAGACAGTGGTGCTGGCCTCCAGCGAAAAACTCATGACCGCGTCCGCGTTTGTGATTGCGCCGGTCAACACACTGGCGGCGCTGGTGGTGCCGAGCGACACGGCCGCGGCGACGGTGCATGGGTTTCGAAAACTGGGCGTATCCGTGCTGTCAGCGGCGTAAGCTCCGTGAACCAGATGCAAAATTGCTATGAATTCAATAGCTGCTTGCGCATGTATCACAAGGGCTAGAGGCCCAAAAGGCTTAAAACTTTCTTATTGCATCCCCGCCAGCGCAGCCACTGCCAAGGCATAGCCATTGACCCCGAAGCCCGCCATCACGGCTTTGGCGGCGGGCGAGATGTAGGAGTGGTGGCGGAAGGCTTCGCGGGCGTGCACGTTGCTGATGTGCAGCTCGATCAGCGTGATGCCGGTGCCTTTGATGGCGTCGTGCAGGGCCACGCTGGTGTGGGTGTAGGCCCCGGCATTCAGGATCACGCCAGCCAGCTTGCCCTGCGCATGCAGGCGTCCAGCTTCATGCAGCCAGTCCACCAGCGTGCCTTCGTGGTTGCTTTGGCGGAAGTCCAGCGTGAAGCCGTGGGTCTGGCAGGCGCGTTCGCACAGCGCTTCCACATCAGCCAAGGTCTGCGAGCCATAGACCTGGGGCTCGCGCGTGCCCAGCAGGTTGAGGTTGGGGCCATTGAGGATGAGTGCGGTTTTCATGAGGACGTCCTTGTAGAAAAACGGTTACGCGGCAGGCAGCGCCGCAGGGTGGCGCAAACGCCAGACTTTGTAGGCACAGGCCGTGGCCAACACCGCCATGACAGATGTGCCCCAGAACACACTGCCTAGCCCAAAGTGCTGGCTGAGCTGGCCGCCCAGCAGCCCGCCCAGCACGCCCGGAATGCCATAGCCAATGATGATGTACAGCGCCTGGCCACGCCCGCGCAGGCTGCCCGGAAAGTGGTGCGACACCAGCGCAATGCAGGCGCTGTGGTGGGCCGCAAAGGTCAGCGCATGCAGGGCCTGGGCGATCACCAGCACCCACAGCACCGAGGCCAGCGAGGCGGTCACCGCCATGCGGAACACCATCACCAAGGCGCACAACACCAGCCATCCGGTCAGGCTCACCCGCGGCATCCAGCGGCTTTGGGTAAAGAACCAGCCAATCTCTACGGTAACCGACACCGCCCAGAGCAGGCCGATCATGGTTTTGCTGTACCCCAGCGAATCCATGTAAAGCGAGAAAAAGGTGTAGATGCCCATGTGCGAGAGCACATGGAAAAACACCGAGGCAAATAGCCAGCGCACCGCGGGTTGCGCCAGCACCGGGCCCATGGGTAGCGATGCTGCACCTGCCGTGGCGTGGTGCGCCTCTTTCACATCGGGCATGCGGTAGGCAAACACCACCAGCACCACCAGGCTCACGCTCACGATGAGCGGAAAACTGCGCATGCCTACATGCTCAAACCAGGCCCCGGCGCCCAGCACCGCCAGCATGAACCCCAAGGAGCCCCACAGGCGCACACGGCCATAGAGCTTGGTATCAAAGCTCCCGCCCTGACTCACCACATGGGCCACTGCGGCCTCGGTCATGGGCATCATGCCGCTGGTCTGGGTGAACATGATGAGCAGCACCGCCGCCAGCCACCACGCCCCGCCGTTGAACCAGAGCCCCGCCGAGGCCACCAGCGCCGTGAGTGCGCCCCAGCGCAAGAGCTTGGCCCGTTCACCGGTACGGTCACTCAGCGTGCCCCAGGCGTAGGGCGCAAACATGCGCGTGGCCGCCTGCACCGAGGTCAGCACACTGATGACCACCAGGCTCAGGCCCAGGTCTTTGAGCCACAGCGGAAGAAAAGGATTGAAGAAGCCCGCATGGGCGCAGTAGGCCGCCGTCAGCGCGGCGAACGGCATGATCTGGTGGCGCTTGCCAGGCTGCGCCGGGGACGCGGCCACGGTACTCAAACGCTGCCTGCGATGGGCGTGAGCGCGGGCACCACATCACCGCACTGCGCGCGGTGGCGCAGCGCATGGTCCATCACCACCAGGGCCAGCATGGCCTCGGCAATGGGGGTGGCACGTATGCCCACACAGGGGTCGTGGCGGCCCTTGGTGATCACCTGCGTGGGGTTCCCCTGCGAGTCGATGGAGTCGCGCGGCGTGATGATGGAACTGGTGGGCTTGATGGCAATGCTCACTTCCAGGTCTTGCCCGGTGGTGATGCCGCCCAATACGCCACCCGCGTTGTTGCTAGCAAAGCCATTGGGGGTGAGGCTGTCGCCATGCGTGGTGCCATGCTGCGCCACGCTGGCAAAACCGGCGCCAATCTCCACGCCCTTGACGGCGTTGATGCCCATCATGGCGTAGGCAATGTCCGCATCCATCTTGTCAAACAGCGGCTCGCCCAGGCCCACGGGCACGTTGGTCGCAGTCACGCGCACTTTGGCGCCGCAAGAATCGCCCGCCTTGCGCAGTGCGTCCATGTAGTCTTCCAGCGCCTGCACATCGGCCACCGGGGCAAAAAACGGGTTGTGGGGCACGTGCTCCCAGCTCTCAAAGGCAATGGGCAACTCGCCCACTTGGGTCATGCAGCCGCGGAATTCGGTACCGAACTTTTCCTTGAGCCACTTCTTGGCCACGGCCCCGGCCGCCACCATGGGCGCTGTCAGCCGGGCGCTGGAGCGGCCACCACCACGTGGGTCGCGGATGCCGTACTTCTGGAAGTAACTGTAGTCGGCGTGGCCGGGACGGAAGGTCTCCAGGATGTTGCCGTAGTCCTTGCTGCGCTGGTCGGTGTTCTGAATGAGTAGCGCAATCGGCGTGCCGGTGGTCTTGCCTTCATACACACCGCTCAAGATCTGCACCGCATCGGGCTCGTTGCGCTGGGTCACGTGGCGGCTGGTACCAGGGCGGCGGCGGTCCAGGTCGATCTGGATATCAGCCTCTGTCAGGGCCATGCCGGGGGGGCAACCGTCAATGATGCAGCCAATGGCCGGGCCGTGGGATTCACCAAAGTTGGTGACGGTGAAGGTGTGTCCGAAGGTGTTGCCGCTCATAGTGGGCGAATTATCCCAGACCGGGCTACACGCACCTGAGGCTGGAACACTTTATGCATCGTGCTGCAGCGCACCATTTCAGTGTTTCCCGCTTGTTTGAACAGGAGTGAGCCATGCTAGACCGCACCAGCACCCAGTTTTCCCACGTCAAGCCTGAGGACACGCAATTTGTGTCGGGCGGACTGCGCGATTTTTTCCTGTACCGCGATCTCGGTGTGGCAGAAGCCACGCACGGCAAGGTGATTGCGCACCTGGTGAAGGCGAATATGGCACCAGAAACAGGCACCGGATGGCACCGCCATGAGGCAGATTTCCAGATTGTCATCATGACCAAGGGCTGGGCCAAGTTCATGTACGAGGACAAAGAGACCTTGGTGCAGGCCGGTGACGTGGTGCACCAACGCCCCGGCATCCGCCACTACCTCTTCGACTATTCGCCGGACATGGAATATCTGGAAATCGTCTCGCCCGCCGATTTCAAATCGATTGACGTGGACCCGGTATGTGCGGTGCCAGCGCCCACGCCGTGGGAATAATTTTCAGAACTCCGCGTCGAGCTCGTCGATTTCCTCGGGCTCGGCTTTCGCAGCCGCCACCCACTCCTGCATGGCAGGCAGCGCCATGATGCGCTTGCAGTAGGCCGCAGCCGCCTTGTCGATGGCCACGTCGTAGGTCAGAAAACGCGTCACTACGGGGGCGTACATCGCATCCGCGAGGCAAGGCTGTTTGCCAAACAGGTAGGGGCCGCCATACTGCTGCAGGCACTCGGTCCAGATGGCCAACACACGGTCGATATCAGCCTGCGCGCGCGACCAGACCTTGAACCCCGGGAAATGCGCCTTAAGGTTCATGGGCAAAGCACCGCGCAACGAGGCAAAGCCAGAATGCATCTCGCCACACACTGCGCGGCAGTGCGCGCGCGCCTTGATGTCAGCGGGCAAGAGCCCGGCTTTGGGTTTGACCTCGTTGAGGTACTCCCCAATTGCCAACGTGTCCCACACGTTCACCCCGTTGTGTTGTAAGGAAGGCACCAACATGCTGCTGGAGAGCAGCAGCATCTCCGCCTTCATGGCCGGGTCGTCTGGGGAAATCACCTTTTCAGAGAAATCCAGACCTGCCAGCTTGGCCATCAGCCATCCGCGCAAGGCCCAAGCCCCATAGTTTTTGCTACTGATGGTCAGAACTGCCTTGGCCATGGGATGCTCCTCGCGCGGAAAAGGGAATGCCCGTCCCGTCGCAAGGCTTGTGCCAACACCTTGGCCCATAACTTGCCTGCAAGCTGTTCACCCGGCCACAAGCCGCTTTGACCACAGGACCACCATGCTGTACCAGGCCTACCAAACCCAGTCCGACCTCACCTCGCCCCTGCGCCTGATGGCACAAAGCCTGGGCGCCTCGCTGTGGATGAACCAGACCGAAGGCAGCATGCTGCGCAAAATGGCCGCGGGTATGGAAGTGCTGTCGCGCCTGCGGCTCACCCACACCCGCCCCGCCTATGGCATCGACAGCGTCAAGGTGGGCGACCGTGAGATTGCGGTGGCAGAACACGCCGTGCTGAGCATGCCCTTTGGCACCCTGCTCCACTTCCAAAAACAGGAGGCCACGGCAGAGCCCCAGCCCAAGGTGCTGCTGGTGGCGCCGCTCTCCGGCCACTTTGCCACGCTGTTGCGCGAGACCGCGCGCACGCTGCTGCAAGACCACGACGTGTACATCACTGACTGGCACAACGCCCGCGATGTGGCGCTGCGCCATGGCCCGTTTGGGCTGGACGATTACATAGCCCACATGATCCGCTTCACCCAAACCATCGGCCCGGGCACCCATGTGATTGCGGTGTGTCAGCCCTGCGTGGCAGCACTGGCGGCCACGGCCCTCATGGCCGAAGACGACGACCCGGCCCAACCGCGCAGCCTGACGCTGATGGCGGGTCCGGTGGACTGCCGCGTGAACCCGACCGAGGTCAACAAGCTGGCGGTGAGCAAACCCATTGACTGGTTTGAGAAGAACCTGATCAGCCACGTACCCCTGCCGCACGCTGGCTACATGCGCCGCGTCTACCCGGGCTTTGTGCAACTCAGCGCGTTTTTGAGCATGAACCTGGACCGCCACAAGCAGTCCTTCAAAGACCTGTACCAGCACCTGGTGAACGGTGATCTGGAGAAAGCCAACATCATCCGCGTGTTCTACGACGAGTACCTCGCGGTGAACGACCTGCCGGCCGAGTTTTATCTGGAGACGGTGGAGAAAGTGTTCCAGACCTACGACCTGCCACTAGGCAAGCTCAGCTACAAAGACCGTATCGTCAACCCTGCAGCCATTCGCCGCACGGCGCTGATGACCGTGGAAGGCGAGCGCGACGACATTTGTGCCGTGGGCCAGACGGTGGCTGCGCAAGATTTATGCAGCGGCGTGCGCCCCTATAAAAAAACACACCATGTGCAAACCGGGGTCGGGCACTATGGTGTGTTCAGTGGACGCAAGTGGAACCAGCAAATCTACCCGCGGGTGCGGGACATGATCCACGCAAACGACAACTAGGCTCAGGTGTTTTCTGCCTGGGGCTTTTCAGCCTCACCTTCAGGCCAGTCTCGGATGTAGGCCTTGAGCATCTTGTTCTCGAAATTCTGGCTGTCCACCACGGCCTTGGCCACGTCGTAGAAACTGATCACCCCCATGAGCAGGCGGTTGTCGATCACGGGCATATAGCGCGCGTGGCGCTCCAGCATCATCCGGCGCACCTCGTCCATCTCGGTTTCCATGGTGCAGGTCAGTGGGCCGGGGTCCATGGCGCGGTAGACGCTGGTGGTACCGAAGGAGCCGCCGTTTTTGACGACGGCCTGAATCACCTCGCGGAAGGTCAGCATGCCTACCACCAAGCCGTGGGAAATAACCACCAGCGAGCCAATATCCTTCTCGGCCATCAGCTGGGCGGCATCGGCCAGGCTGTCCTCTGGCGTGGTGGTGAAAAGCGTACCGCCTTTGACGCGCAGGATATCGCTGACTTTCATGGGGTTTCCTCGTGGCACAGGGATTGAAACAGTGCATCAAATATAGCCCACAATGCCCCAGTTTCATCCCGATTACCAAGTGACTTTCACCGGAGAACCCCATGCCTGGTTACGCTGACCCCGGCTTTGACACCCTGGCCCTGCACGCCGGTGCCGCGCCCGACCCCACCACGGGTGCCCGCGCAGTGCCCATCCACCTCACCACTTCGTTTGTGTTCGAGTCCAGCGAACATGCGCAGTCGCTGTTCAACCTGGAGCGCGCAGGCCACGTCTACAGCCGCATCAGCAACCCCACCAACGCCGTGTTTGAGCAACGCATGGCAGCACTCGAAGGTGGCATTGGCGCCATTGCCACCTCCAGCGGCCAGGCCGCGCTACACCTGGCCATCGCCACCCTCATGGGCGCGGGCGGCCACATCGTGGCCAGCACCGCGCTCTATGGCGGCTCGCAAAACCTGCTGCACTACACACTGCGGCGCTTTGGCATTGAAACTACCTTTGTGAAGCCGGGCGATGTGGACGGCTGGCGCGCCGCGGTGCGCCCCAACACCCGTCTGTTTTTTGGCGAGACGGTGGGCAACCCCGGCCTGGACGTGCTGGACACGCCCACCATTGCACAGATTGCGCACGAGGCCGGCGTGCCGCTGCTGGTGGACTCCACCCTCACCTCGCCTTGGCTGGTACAGCCCTTGAGCCAAGGCGCCGATTTGGTCTACCACTCGGCCACCAAGTTCCTCAGCGGCCACGGCACCGTGATTGGCGGTGTGGTGGTGGACGGTGGCAGCTTTGACTGGGCGCGTGCGTTTGAGGCCAGCGGCAAATTTGCCGAGCTGGCCGCGCCCTACGAGGGCTTCCACCACATGAACTTCAGCGAGGAAAGCACCGTGGGCGCCTTCCTGCTGCGCGCACGGCGCGAAGGCCTGCGCGACTTTGGCGCTTGCATGAGCCCACACACTGCGTGGCTGATTTTGCAGGGCATCGAAACGCTGGGCCTGCGCATGGCGCGCCACATCAGCAACACCGAGAAGGTGGTGCAATTCCTGGCCAGCCAGCCCTTTGTGGGCCGCGTTGGCCACCCGCTGCTGGAAAGCCACCCCAGCCACGCACTGGCGCAAAAGCTGCTGCCCAAAGGCGCCGGCTCCGTGTTCAGCTTTGACCTGAAGGGCAACCGCGAACAAGGCAAGAAGTTCATCGAAACACTCAAGGTCTTTAGCCACCTGGCCAATGTGGGCGACTGCCGCAGCCTGGTCATCCACCCCGCCAGCACCACCCACTTCCGCATGAGCGACGAGGCACTGGCCGCCGGTGGCATCACCCAGGGCACCATCCGCCTGTCCATCGGCTTGGAAGACCCGGACGATTTGATCGACGACCTGAAACGCGCGCTCAAGGCGGCCGAGAAAGCAGGAGCCTGACCATGGAACTCTTCGTCAACGGCGCCAAGGCCTACTGCTACACCGGTGGCAAACCTTTTGACGCTGCCAAACCCACCGTGGTGTTTATCCACGGCGTGCTCAACGACCACAGCGTCTGGATTCTGCAAAGCCGATACCTAGCCCACCACGGCTACAACGTGCTCGCCGTGGACCTGCCCGGCCACTGCCGCAGCGGCGGCGAAGCTCCTGCCAGCGTGGAAGAAGCGGCTGATTTCATCGTCGCGCTGCTGGATGCTGCGGGCGTGGGCAAAGCAGCACTGGTGGGCCACAGCTGGGGCTCGCTCATTGCGCTGGAAGCGGCTGCACGCCTGAAAGAGCGCGCCACCCACCTGGTGCTGGTCGGCACGGCCTATCCCATGAAGGTGTCGCCCGCGCTGCTAGAGACATCCCTGAATGAACCCCTGAAAGCGCTGACCATGGTGAACGTGTTTTCACGCAGCACGCTGGCCGCGCCGCCCTCGGCACTGGGGCCGGGCACCTGGGTGTTTGGCAGCGGCATGGCGCTGGGGCGGCGTGTGTTGGCCAGCAACACGGCCGTCAATGTGTTCCACCGCGGCTTCTCGGCCTGCAACAACTACGCACACGGTGAAGAAGCCATGGCACTGGTGCAATGCCCAGTGCTGTTTGTGCTGGGTGAACAAGACCAGATGACCACACCCAAAGCCGCACAGCTGCTATTGGCCGTAGCCCGCCAACGCACAGCCCGCACCGAGCTGCACATGGTGCCCGTGGGCCACCACCAGATGACCGAAGCGCCGGAGCAAACCCTGTCCGCCCTGCGACAGTTTTTGGCCAGCCCCTAGGGCAAACGCGCTTGCCAAGTGCAAGCGCTCTGCCCGACCATGGCGCACTACCGATCAGGAGAGCGACCATGGACGCCACCAACACCCCCAGCCCCACCGCCGTGGACCCGCGCAGCTTCCAGAGCTTTGCGGAGTTCTACCCCTTCTATTTGGGCGAACACAGCAACACCACCTGCCGCCGCCTGCACTTTGTGGGCTCCACGCTCACCCTGGTGTGCCTGGCCATGCTGCTGGCCACCGGCAAACCACTGTACTTGCTGTACGGCCTGCTGTGCGGCTACGGCTTCGCCTGGGTCGGCCACTTCGGCTTTGAAAAAAACAAGCCCGCCAGCTTCAAACGCCCGCTCTACAGCTTTATGGGGGACTGGTGCATGTACCGGGACATCTGGGTCGGGAAGATTCGGTTTTGAGCCAGACAAGCAAACTGGCCGGAGGCCGTATTTCGCTATTTATTTTGTAGCTGCTCGCGCAGATGGGATGGACGCTAGAGGCTTCTTTTCTTTAAAAAAAACAGCGGCAAAATCTGTGGACTGCAAATAGTGCTCAAAGGCTTGGTAGCCAGGAGTCTTCTCCGGGCCACCGGAGCTGCCGTTTCCGATCGACAGCTCTTGGGTATGCCCGCGAACCCACTGCATCGCGGTTGGCTCCCGGTGGATCCTGGATTTCACCCAAATGAGCGGATTCACTCGACCTTGAACCGGACTAGCCATAAAGCGCGGCGACAATATCGCAAACGCGTGGAGGAAGCTCAGGCGACTTCGGGCTTAGAGAAAAGAGGCGATAGCTCTGTCAGCTGGCACGGATAGTTAGATTCGCTTTTGCATGCGGAGGACAACCTCTATTTCAAGCATGATTGGTCTTCCAATGTAAGTAAACACCGGAGAAGATGAATGATTCGACAATTGAAGATTCGCGGCTTCAAGTCCATCACAGAACTAGATATTGAGCTGGGTGTGGTGAACTGCTTCATTGGCGCGAACGGCGTGGGCAAGAGTAACGTGCTGGAGGCCTTGGGCGTGCTGGGGGCCGCCGCCAATGGCTCCGTGGACGATGAGGCACTGCAGCGACGTGGCGTGCGCCCAGGCTTGCCGCGACTTTTCAAATCGTCTTTTCATGACTTTCGTAGTCTGCCGCACATTGGTCTGGAAGCTGTGGCTGAGAGTGGTGCCACCTATAAGGTCAGCTTATTGAACCCGCTGGATTCCCCAGATCCAGCCTGGTCGTTCAAGACCGAGACGCTGACAGATGGCCTGCAAACCATCCTGACCGATGGGGTTCGCAGCAAAGGCAATCTCAACCCAAAAGCCGGCCTCGCGGCGCTCAAGTTAGTGGAACTGCCCGCTGAAAGCCCAGCGACTTGGATGCTGCAACAACTGCAGCAGTACGCGATCTACTGCCCCAATACGCCCACTTTGCGCGGCATACTGCCCGACCCGCAGACACGTGAACCGCTGGGTTTGTCAGGGGGGAGGTTAGCGGAGGCGGTAGCCGACTTGAAACGTTTCGCCGACGAGTCCCAAGGTGATTTGCTGGAGGACCTCCTTGGCCTTGTGGATTGGGCTGCGGACGTTGGCACCTCGCGCAGCGTGCAGGCGCTCCTCTCGCCATCGGTGGCTCGCAGCCAAGAGGTCTTAAAGTTCACCGACCGCTTTATGGCCACCAGCCGCAACGAACTGACGGCTTTTGACGCCAGCGAAGGTGTGCTGTACGTTTTGTTTACCGCCGCGCTGTGCTTGTCGCCGCGCAGCCCTGCACTTGTGGCCATCGACAATCTGGATCAGGCTTTGAACCCTCGGCTGGTCACCGCTTTGACCGAGCGACTGGTGAGCTGGCTTACTCAGGTACGTTCGGGCGCAGATAGAGGTTCGTCCAGACCCAAGCGGCAGCTGATGTTTACGGCACACAACCCTGCAGTGCTGGACGGACTGGATCTGGACAATGACGAAGTTCGGCTATTCGCCGTTGACAGGGACAGTAACGGCCACACCGTGGTGCGAAGGCTGAACCCGACGGTAGAGCTGAAAGCCCTGAATCGTGAATACCCGCTTTCGCGCTTGTGGATGATGGGGCACCTGGGGGCGGTACCGAATGTCTAGTCCGTTGCGAATTGCCTTGATCGCCGAAGGCAAGACAGAGTTGGATGTAATTCATGCTGCACTGAAGAGCATTCTTGCTCCTCGTACCTTCGTGTTGAATCAACTACAGCCCGAAGCTACTAGGCCCGACATGGGCACCGGCTGGGGCGGGGTCCTGAAGTGGTGCAAGCAACAGGCTGCCCGATGCCGCCCAAATGGGGGCCTAGTAGAGGACGACCCCACCCTATCGACCTTCGATGGCATCGTAATCCAACTGGATGCTGACGTAGCTACTTTCTCTTACGCAAACCTGCGCCCACCTTACACGAACGCCAGTGTCACCGCCGAAGGCTGGCAACCTTTGCCATGCCCTACCCACTGCCCTCCCGCACTCCTGCCGCCTGACGACCTGAACGCTGTGTTGCAGTCTTGGCTGGATCCGGCAATACCCGGTGCCAAGACTGTGGTGTGCATCCCCGCAATGAACACGGGCGCCTGGCAGGCTGCGGCCAAGTTGCCCGCCGGTCACGCCTTGCTCGCGAGTCTCGAGTGCAACCCAACCATTGAAGCCCAGATGTCGGTGTTACCGCTCAATCAGCGAGTTAACAAGAAGGACCGCAAGAGCCGCCTAGCCGCTGCAAACGCGGTCGCCACGCGATGGGGCGACTTAACGACTCTGTGTAGCCGCGCGCTGGCTTTTGAGCAAGCCATCCTAGTCGCATTCCCCTGAATCAGAGTCAAAGATACTGAATCCGCCTTTTTGGGGCTATTTTGAGCGTACGCTTTCCAGCCTTGAATCAGAGATGTCATAAGACCGCTTCGGGTCGCATACCGCCAAAACTCCTGCCAGTTAAAGCGAGAGGCGGCAACCACAGCCCCCCGTAACACCCACGACTGCAACGCAACGATTGCTACTCTTTCTGTAGCGCCTCACGCAGCGTAGTTGCAGGCCAGCGGCCAATTTTCCATAAATTCTCGGTGACCGCATCGGGCTTGAGCAGCGCCGCGCGCATCAGCGGCTCCAGCACCGTGCTGTCCGGGTCGGCCAGCAGCACGTAGCGGGCTTGGGCGCCATGCGCACCGGCTTCGCTGAGCTGGCCCACCCAGTCCAGGTCCACCAGCATTTGCAGCACCGGCTCCAGGCGCAGCGGGTCCACCTGCATGATGGTGCGCATCTGGGTCAGGGTCAGGCCCTTGTCGGCGCTGGTGCGGGCGCGCTCCAGCATTTGCAAGGATTCCAGCGCCAGCTGGAACTGCCAGCCGTGGCCCAAACGGCGGCGCGGCACACCGGCAATCAGGCTGGGCAGATAGGCGGTGAGCGCCGCACCCAGCAGCACGATGACCCAGGCCACATAGATCCAGATCAGCAAGATGGGCACGGTGGCAAAGGCGCCGTAGACCACCGAATAGGTGGGCACCTTGCTCAGGTACAGGGCCAGGCCCTTGCGCGCCAGCTCCATGCCAGCCGACACAAACAGGCCACCCATCCAGGCGTGGCCCCAGCGCACCTGGGTGTTGGGCACGTAGTGAAACATGGCCGCCATGCCAGCCGCCACCAGCACAAACTGCAGGCTGTCCAGCAGCAGGCTCACGCCACCGGGCAGCCCGCCCACCACCCCCTTGGAGGCCGACACGGCATACGACGTGAGCGACAGGCTGGCCCCCAGCAGCAGCGGCCCCAAGGTCATGGCGGCCCAGTAGATCAGCACGCGCTGGCCCAGAGGACGGCGCTTGCGCACGCGCCAGATGCTGTTGAGCGTGCGGTCGATGGTGAAGATGAGTGCCAGCGCGGTGCCTAGCAGAATGGCCAGGCCCGCAGCGCCCAGGCGGCTGGCCTTGCCGGCAAACTGGTTCAGGTAGCCCAGCACCTGGCGGGCGATGTTGTCGGGCACCAGGCTTTCAATCAGCCACTTCTGCAGCACGTCCTGAAACTTGGCAAACATGGGGAAGGCGGTGAACACCGCCAGCGCCACGGTAATAAAGGGCACCAGCGCAATGGTTGTGGTGAAGGTGAGGCTGCTGGCAGTGAGGCCTAGGCGGTCTTCGCGGAAGCGCTCGCGCAGGGTAAGGGCGGCGTCCCGCCAGGGGATGCTGGCCACGTCGTGCAGCCAGGGTTTGAGACGTTCGATCAGTTGCATCCGCCAATGATGCCACCAGCCACCGCAGGGGCAGCGGCTAGCGCTCGACCAGCGTGGGCTGGGCCTTCCATTTCTGGAAGCTCTTGCGGATCAACTCCTCCAGCACGCCATTCTTTTTGAGCAGCGCCAGGCGGGCGTCGATTTGCTCCAGCTTGTCGGCGCATTTGCCGTTGCGGGTGAGCACCAAGTAGTTGGGCGTGTCGGTCAAAAACGGGGTTTTCACCACAAAGCGCTCCTCGTCGCCCCGCTTAAGCAGCAGCGCCATGCCGGTGTAGTAGCCGGTGATGAAGTAATCGAGCCGCCCCAGCGCAAGTTTGTCAAAGTTGCTTTCTGGGCTGTTGGACTCCTGGATGTTCAGGCGCTCACGCAGGTACTCGTCTACCCCGCTGCCAAACACATTGCCCCGGGTAATGCCGCCGCGCAGGCCCACCAGGTCCACGCGGTCTTTGTATTCAAACGGATGCTCGCGAAAGCCGAATACCGCCACCGGGTTGGAGAGCGCAGGCGTCTTGGGGTAGAGCAAAAACACCTCACGCTCGGGCGTTTTCTTCAGGGTGGCCACCATGTCCACCTCGCCACGCTCGGCCAGGGTCATGATGCGCGGAAACGGCCCCTGGTAGCGCACCTCGTAGGCGATGCCGAGGTCGGTCAACACGCGTTTGGCAATCTCGATGCTGGCGCCCTGCAGCGTTTCCCCGTCGTACCAGTGCATGGGCGGGTAAGACGGGTCGGCTGTAACGATCACGCGGTTGCACTGTGCCTGCGCCCCCGCGCAGACACCCAGCCACAAGCCACCGAATGCCAACCACCGCAGAAGGTTTGCTGCCATCGCCATACTCCCAGCGCCCAAGGGGCAGGCCCAGCCTATTCCTATCGCTGCCCGCCAGCAAGAGGGGAAAACCGGCCCCCTGCCGGGGCATGAAGCCGGCGGGGCCGCCCGGCACCAGCATTTGTTTTAAGCTACGCGGCTAACCTATGCAAGCTACTCCCCCCACCCCCTCTTCTTCCCACACCGTGCAGCTCAGCCGCTGGGTGGCCGTCGCCAGTACGCTGGGCCTGATTCTGCTGGGCCTGCTGTGGGAGCTGTGGCTGGCCCCCACCGGCAGCGGCACCTTGGCCATCAAGGTGCTGCCCCTGTGTATTCCGCTGGCGGGCATGCTCAAAAACCGCATGTACACCTACCGCTGGGTCAGCCTGATGGTGTGGCTGTATTTCACCGAAGGCGTGGTGCGCGCCTGGAGCGACAAGGCGCCCGGCAACTGGCTGGCCCTGCTGGAGGTGCTGCTGTGCATCGTGCTGTTTGTAGCGTGCACCGCCCACATCCGCCTGCGCCTAAAGCACGCCAAGCAGGCTGCAACCCCTGACGAACCGACGACCCGCACTGCCCCATGACCGACACCGAAACCCTGCGCGCCACGCTGCGTACCCTGGTGGGCGACGCCCATGTACTCACCGACGGCGACCTCACCGCCTTTGAGCAAGACTGGCGCAAACGCGAGCGCGGCCGCGCCCTGGCCGTGGTGCGCCCCGGCAGCACCGACGAAGTGGCCGCTGTGGTGCAAGCCTGCGCGGCGGCCGGCGTGAGCCTGGTGCCTCAGGGTGGCAACACTGGTATGGTGGTGGGCTCCATCCCCGATGCATCCGGTACCCAGGTGCTGCTGAGCCTGCAACGCCTGAACCGCATCCGCACCATCGACGCGGCCAACCTCACGGTCACCGTGGAAGCGGGCTGCGTGCTGCAGACGCTGCAAGAGGCGTGCGAGAAGGAAGGCTTTTTGTTCCCCCTGAGCCTGGCCGCCGAGGGCAGCTGCACCATAGGCGGCAACCTGGCCACCAACGCGGGCGGCACGCAGGTGGTGCGCTATGGCAACACGCGCGAGCTGTGCCTGGGCCTGGAGGTGGTGACGGCGCAGGGCGAGGTCTGGAGCGGCCTGACCGGCCTGCGCAAGGACAACACCGGCTACGACCTGCGCCACCTGTTCATAGGCTCCGAAGGTACGCTGGGCGTGATCACCGCGGCCACGCTGCGCATGTACCCCCTGCCCGCCGCCCAGCTCACTGCGTTTGCCGCCGTGCCCTCGCTGGATGCAGCCGTGGAGCTGCTGGGCCTGGCACACCAGTACCTAAACGCGGGCTTGACCGGCTTTGAAGTGATGGGCGAGTTTGCGCTCAGCCTGGTGCGCAAACACTTTCCGCAGCAGAACGTGCCGTTTGGCGGCTTGTCACCCTACTGTGTCGTCCTCGAAAACTCCGACCACGAATCCGAAAGCCACGCCCGCGAACAGTTCGAGCGCCTGCTCGAAGCCGCATTGGAGCAAGGCTGCGTGCTGGACGCCGTGGTGGCCGAAAACATTGCCCAGGCGCGCGCGCTGTGGCACATCCGCGAGAGCATTCCGCTGGCGCAGGCCCAAGAGGGCCTGAACATCAAACACGACATCTCGATTGCCGTGTCACGCATTCCGGCTTTTGTGACGGAGGTGGACGCCCTGCTGGCGCAGCACTTCCCCGGTGTGCGGCTGGTGAACTACGGCCACCTGGGCGACGGCAACCTGCACTACAACGTGCAGGCCCCGGAAGGAGCGGATGCCGAAGCCTTCTTGCGCGACCAGGAAGGTCCGATCAATGCGCTGGTGTACGAAGTGGTGGACCGCTACAACGGATCGATTTCTGCGGAGCACGGCATTGGCAGCCTCAAACGCGAGAAGCTGGCGCACCACAAATCGCCGGTCGCCCTGAACGCCATGCGCGCCATCAAGGGCGCGCTAGATCCGAAAAATCTGATGAATCCAGGAAGAGTGCTATCAATAGAGTAGCTGCTTGCGCAAATAACACGGGGTCTTGGGTCATATTTGGCATAAAAATCACCCCTCTCCATCAACTTCGCATTCAGGAATCTGCCGTGGCGCACCTCATTCTTCTGGGCATTGTGTATGTGTCCTTCATCAGCCTGGGCTTGCCGGACGGCATTCTGGGCGTGGCCTGGCCCGCCATTCGGGCCGACATGGGCCAGCCCCTGGCAGCGGTGGGCGCCATCACCATCGCCATGACCATCAGCTCAGCCACGGCCAGCTACTTTGCAGGGGTCATTGCCAAGCGCGTGGGCACCGGTGCGGTGGTGGCCGCCAGCTGCCTGATGACAGCGCTCGCGCTGCTGGGATTCTCGATAGCGCCATCGTTTGGCTGGCTGGTGGCGCTGGGGGTGCCGCTGGGTCTGGGCGCAGGCGCGGTGGACGCCAGCCTGAACCACTTTGTGGCGGCGCACTACTCCTCGCGCCACATGAACTGGCTGCACGGCTTCTGGGGGGTGGGCGCCACCACCGGCCCGCTGATCATGGGTCTGGCATTGGCCAGCAGTGGTGGCTGGGCACTGGGCGTGCGCAGCATTGGCCTGATGCAGCTGACGCTGGCCGTGGTGCTGTTTGCCACGCTGGCCCTCTGGGCCAAAGAACACTCCAAGCCGCCCGCAGGAGAAGACGCCCATGGCACGGCCACCTTCAAACCGGTGCGCCCGCTCGCCACTTGGTTGGCGCCCACACTGTTTTTGTTTTACGTAGCCGCCGAAATGGGCACCGGCCTGTGGGCAGCCAGCATCTTGGTCACCGACCGTGGCCTCACGCAAGCCCAGGCGGGAGTCTGGGTGTCGGTCTACTTTGGCTCCATCACCGCCGGGCGCTTTGCCGTGGGGCTGATTGCCAACCGTCTGGGCAACCGCCGGCTGGTGCGACTGGGGATTGCAGTGGCCAGCGCGGGCGCTTTGGTGTTTGCCTTGCCCGCCGTGTTTGGCGGTGCGGCCAGCGTCGGCCTCGTACTCATGGGCCTGGGCTGCGCGCCGGTGTTCCCATCCCTGATGCATGAGACTGCGCGCCGTTTTCCCGACGATGTGGCACGCACCGTCATCGGCCGGCAAATGACCTTTTCCTACGTAGGCGGCTCCATCATTCCCGCAGCCTTCGGCCTGCTGGCCACCTGGGCCGGGCTGGGGGCGGTGATGCCGGTGGTGGTGCTCATCCTGCTGGCGCTGCTGGTACTGGCCTCGACGCTGGACCGCATGACCTGACATTCGCCCTCGCGCACAGACCACTAAAATTCCGCCCATGACCAGCACCACCTCACTCCGCCCCGTGCGCAGCCAGTACGAAGACTTCATGCGCCATGTGCACACCACGGGTGTGTTCAAGGCCGACCGCACCGGCACTGGCACGAAGAGTGTGTTTGGCTACCAGATGCGCTTCGATTTGAACGAAGGCTTCCCGCTGGTCACGACCAAAAAAGTGCACCTGCGCTCCATCATCCAGGAGCTGCTGTGGTTCCTGACCGGCTCCAGCAACAACAACTGGCTCAAAGAACGTGGCGTCACCATCTGGGACGAATGGGCCAACCCCGAAACCGGCGACCTGGGGCCGGTGTACGGCGTTCAGTGGCGCAGCTGGCCCACACCAGACGGCGGCCACATCGACCAGATTGCCGATGTCATCAAGACCCTGAAGAGCAACCCCGACAGCCGCCGCATCATCGTGAGCGCCTGGAACGTGGCCGAGCTCAACAAGATGGCGCTGATGCCTTGCCACGCCTTCTTCCAGTTCTATGTGGCACCCGCCACCGAGCCGGGCGGCAAGGGCCGTTTGAGCTGCCAGCTCTACCAGCGCAGCGCCGACATCTTTTTGGGCGTGCCCTTCAACATTGCCAGCTACGCGCTGCTAACCCACATGGTGGCCCAGCAATGCGACTTGGACGTGGGCGATTTCATCTGGACCGGCGGCGACTGCCACATCTACAGCAACCACACCGAACAGGTGGAGCTACAGCTGAGCCGCGCGCCCATGGCCTACCCCACCCTGCACATCAAGCGCAAACCCGAGAGCATTTTCGACTACCAGTTTGAAGACTTTGAGGTGCAAGGCTACGAGTGCCACCCCGCCATCAAGGCACCGGTGGCGGTGTAAGCGGCATGCCCCGTCTGCACCTGATCTATGCCCGCGCTGCCAACGGCGTGATTGGCATCAACGGCACCCTGCCCTGGCATTTGCCCGAAGACCTGGCCCACTTCAAGCGCACCACACTGGGCTGCCCGGTGATCATGGGACGCAAGACTTGGGACTCGCTGCCACCCAAGTTTCGCCCGCTTCCGGGGCGCACCAACATTGTGGTGACGCGACAGCCTAATTGGCACGAAACAGGCGCTCAGACCGCACTGAATCTGCGTGAAGCGCTACAACTTTGCGAGCAATCAAGCGATGTGTGGGTGATTGGCGGTGCCCAGCTGTATGCGCTGGCGGAGCCGCTGGCCAGCACTGCGGTGGTGACCGAGATTGAACAGGACTTTGCGGGCGACGCGTTTGCCCCCACGCTGGGCCCGGCCTGGAAAGAAAGCGCCCGCGACCACCAGTTGGCGGCCAGCGGGCTGGCTTTCAGCTTTGTGACCTACACCCGCGGCTGAGTTACTTCTTGGTGGACTGGTGGCCAATGACGCCGCCCGCAGCCGCACCGGCTGCCGTGCCCAGCACGCTACCGCCGCCAATGATGTTGCCCGCCACGCCGCCGATGGCGGCGCCCACAGCGGTGTTTTTCTCACGCGTGGTCATGCCCGCGCAACCGCTGAGGACCAAAAGTGCCAGCACAACAGCAGTGCCGCGCAGAGAGATGGATGTTTTTTTCATGGAACGACCTTGTTATGAAGCATCAGCAGAATCTGATGCCTGCAGTATCTGCACGCGCCCTTGCGGCGGGTAGCAGACAGCACCGCAAACGGCTGTAGGTCTTGTCCTACACGCAGTCGGGTTGGTGGCCCATGGCCGACCATCGGGTTTGCAGGCACACTGTCAACAGATACGCTCTACACCCCGCCATGCCTGCGCTCAGCACCTTTCTTGTCGAGGACAGCCCAGTTATTCAGCACAGCCTGATTGCCACGCTGCAAGAGCTTGCCCCGGTAATGGTGGTGGGTGTTGCAGAGGACGAGCAGGCGGCCCTGCACTGGCTCGCACAGCCCACCCATGGGGCGGACTTGGTCATCGTGGACATCTTCCTGCGCAGCGGCTCAGGGCTGGGGGTGCTGCGGGCAGGCCGCCAGCGCTGGCCGCAGCGGCCCATGGTGGTGCTAAGCAACTACGCAACGGCCGACATGCGCAGCACCTGCCTGGCGCTGGGGGCGCAGCGCGTGTTCGACAAATCCACCGAAATCGAGGCGCTGATCTTGTACTGCCAAACTCTGGCCGGTGCGGCAAGGGCTGACACAGTCATTGCCTGATGGGGCTACTGAATCAGTCCGTTCTTGAGGCCGTAGTAGGTCAGGTCGCTGTTGGACTCCAGGCGCATTTTCTCCATCACACGGGTGCGGTAGGTGCTGACAGTCTTTACGCTCAGCGACATGCTGGTGGCAATGTGGCCCACGGTCTCGCCCCGCGCCAGGCGCAGAAAGACCTGCAGCTCGCGCTCGGAGAGCTGGGTGTGCAGCGGTTTGTCACTGTCCTCGCTCAGCCCTTCTGCCAGCAGTTCGGCCACGCCAGGGGTGATGTATTTGCGCCCACGGTGCACGGTGCGGATGGCCTGGACGATGTCCTCGGGGTCGCAGTCCTTGTTGAGGTAGCCGCTGGCGCCCTGACGCAACAAGGTGGTGGCGTAATGCACCTCAGCAAAGCCGCTCAGGATCAACACCGGCAGATCGGGGGCACGTGCCTTGATGGCCACCAGCGCGTCCACCCCGCTGTGGTCGGGCATGGCAATGTCCATCACCATCACGTCCACCTCGCCTTGGCGCACGATGTCCAGCGCCTCGCGGCCGTTTCCCGCCTCGGCCACGACCTGAAAGTCCGGCTGGTCTGCAAAAAACTGACGCAGCCCGGCGCGCACCATGGCATGGTCGTCAACAATAGCAATACGGATCATGGGTGCAGCAACAAGTTCATGCGGCATGATCCCACACTTCGCCGCACACTTGGCACATGACAACACCGCCCTTTTTTCAACGCCCCCCGCTGGTCATGGCCCTGGCCTTGGCAGCGGCTGCAGCGGTGCTCTTCATCAGCGAGGCCTCGTACTGGCGTTCGGCCGGCACCTTGCGAGAGCTCACCGACATGGGGGCTGCCCGAACCCAGATCCAGGTGCTCGAGCGCAGCATGCTGGACGCCGAAACCGGCCAGCGCGGCTACCTGCTCACGCGGCGCAAGGAATACCTGGAGCCCTATGCCCAGGCCTTGCTGCGTATCGACGAGGCCTACCGCGTGCTGGACGCCTACTATGGCACCGACCCTGAATCGCAAGCCCTTCTGCAGCGCCTGCACACTCTGACGGAAACCAAGCTGTCTGAGCTGGCGCTGACGCTGCAGCTCTACGAAGAAGGCCGTGGGAAGGCCGGGCAGGAAATCCTGATGACCGACATTGGCCGCGAGAAGATGGATGCCATCCGCGCCACCAGTGCCGAGTTGTTGGAATACCAAACCAGAGCGGTCAGCGCCAGCCGCGCCGAGCTGGACCGCACGTTGGCGCTGGGGCGGTTTGGCGTGGCGCTGCTGAGTGCACTGAGCTTGTTGGCGCTGTTTTTCTACTTGCGCCAGTCTCAGGTGTTGAAGCGGCAGCAAGCGGAACTGCAGCGAGTGGTGCAGCTGGAGCGTGACCGTCTGGAAGTGGAAGTGAGCCACCGCACGGCCGAGCTGATTGCGCTGGCGCAGCATTTACAGACCACCCGGGAGGACGAGCGCCAACGTCTGGCGCGCAACCTGCACGATGAGCTGGGTTCACTGCTGACCTCGGCCAAGCTGGACGCGGCACGCATCAAATCCCGTCTGGCCAGCACGGCACCTGAAGCGCTGGAGTTGCTGGCCCACCTGGTGGGCACGCTTAACAGCGGCATTGCGCTGGGGCGCAGCATCATCGAAGATCTGCGGCCTTCTTCGCTAAGCAACTTGGGCTTGGTGGCCGCACTGGAAATTTTGGCGCGGGAGTATGCGGCCCAATCGGGCGTGGCTGTGCATTGCCAGCTGGAGCCGGTGGCGCTGCGCCCATCGGCCGAGCTGGTGGTGTACCGCCTGGTGCAAGAGGCGATCACCAACATCACCAAATACGCACAAGCACGCAATGTCTGGATCACGCTATGCCCGCACGTCGGCCAGGTGGAGGTATCGGTGCGTGACGACGGCGTGGGCTTTGACACCGCGGCCAAGCCCAGCTCCGCCTATGGGCTGGTGGGCATGCGTTTTCGGGTCAGCGCAGAAGGCGGCAGCCTGCACTTGCAGTCCCACCCAGGGCAAGGCACACAGATTCTGGCACGCCTTCCCGAGCACACAGCGCCCGTAGCCTAGGCGTGTCGGAACTGTCCTACGCGCGTGCGCGCTCTGCGCCCACACCCATACGGCCACCCTGCTGATTCGCACCGGTGCGGCTTGGATGAACACTGGAGCCCTGCCGCAAAACCGTCGGCTTTGGGGGCAACCCGAGGCCAAGCCACAGCGGACTTTGTTCACTACCGATTGGAGACACACCATGCACTTTCGCACCTTTCTGGCCTTGGCGTTTGCCGCCCTGCTCACCCTCACCGCAACCGGCTGTGCCGTGCAACGCGGACAATCCACAGTGGGCGCCTACGTGGACGACACCGCCATCACGGCCTCCGTCAAAGCACGCTTTGTGGAAAACAAGGTGGTAGATGCCGCAGCCATCAGTGTGGAAACGCTCAACGGTACGGTGCTGCTGTCGGGCTTCGCCAAGAGCGCGGAAGAAAAAGCCACGGCTGCAAGCCTGGCCTTGGGTGTCAAGGGCGTGAGGGCGGTCAAGAACGACATCGCCATCCGCCCCTGAGAGCGGCACCGGGACCGCGCCCTCCGACAAGGCCACACCGCTACCTGAAGAAACCCCAGCCAACTAAGCCCAGCACAAACAGGCCCAGCCAATTGCGCCAATCACGCAGGCGGCCCATCAGGCCACGCTGCCCACCATCGTCATGCCGTGACACCAGGTTGGCGTGCCGGAGCCAGCGGTGGAACTGGGTGGCACGGTGGTCGCCCTGCTGCTCCCGCAAGCGTCTGCCCCAGGGCTTGGCTTGTCGGGGCTGTTGCGCACGCAGCAAGGGCTCCACCGCGTCCAGCAGGGGCCGGACACTGGTCCAGTCGGCCCACACCAGCACGTGGTCGCAGCGCGGGCAAGAGGTCTCGGTCGTCGGGTCCAGGGGGTGGCCACAACCCCGGCACGCCATGGCCAAGGGGTTGGCACCGGGTGGCAGCTGCAGCACATCGCCATGGCGCACCAACAAGGCGGAGGCCAGGCGCGGCACATCCACCATGCGCAGGGGGCTCTGGCAGTAGGCACACAGACTGGCTTGGGGGGCGTGCTCCCCGGCGCCACATTGCAGACACTGCAGTGCCCGCCCCTCTTGGGCCAGACTGGTTCGGTCAGCGGGCAGCACCTGGCGCAGCAGGCCGCGTTCCGCCAGCAACAAGGAGAAGGTTTGCAGTTGCCCGTGGCCCTGCTCACACTCCAGGGCTGCCGTGTGGCCAAACCGTGTTTGGTTGCGCACAGCGGAAAGCGGCTTGCGACAACGCACACAGGCCATGTTGGGCGGTAATACGGCGCGAGACGCCGGTTGCAGCACCATGGCACGCAGCAGCTGCACCCAGCCCAGGCCCGAGAGCCGCACCGACTCAAAGGCATCGAACCACACCAGATAGCAGGCCGTGCACAACTCCACCTCCACTGACTTGGCATAGTGCCCCTCCAGCACCAGATGGCGCAGCGCTTGCTGGCATGCGGGGCACGGAGCAGAGGTGGCAGTGGCGGTGTGCATGGAGCAGCGGGGAAGCCGATGTGAAGATTTTTCTAAGCAGGCCAGCACCGCATGGGCAAGGTGCGAAAATTCGCCGCTGGATGAGGAGCGTCCATTGTGGCATTGGGCCCGTGGTGCACTGCCCTGCCTCTTTTTTGCCCACCCTACCCTGCAAACTGCCATGAAACTTGCCACCTGGAATGTGAACTCTTTGGGCGTGCGCCTGCCGCAGGTACTGGACTGGCTGGCCAGCAACCCGGTCGACGTGCTGGCGCTGCAGGAACTCAAGCTCAGCGACGACAAATTCCCCGCAGATGCCTTTGAGGCGATCGGCTACCACCCACAGTGGTTCGGCCAAAAGACCTACAACGGCGTGGCCCTGCTGAGCCGTACTCCAGCCACTGAAGTACTCAAAAACATTCCCGGTTTTGACGATGAGATGGCACGCGTGATCACCGGCACGGTAGACGGCGTGCGGGTGATTGGCGCCTACTTTCCCAACGGGCAGGAGCCCGGCAGCGACAAGTTCGACTACAAGATGGAATGGCTCACCGCGCTGCGCCGCTGGGTGAAGGACGAGCTGACCCGCCACCCGCAGCTGGTGCTGATGGGCGACTACAACATCACCTTCGACGACGACGATGTGTGGGACCCCGAGGGCTTGTTCGAGAGCATCCACTGCACCGAGGAAGAGCGCTACCACCTGCGTGCCCTCATCGCCTTGGGCCTGCACGACAGCCACCGACTGTTTGCACAGCCGCCCAAAAGCTTCAGCTGGTGGGACTACCGCGACGCGGGCTTCCGGCGCAACCGCGGCCTGCGCATCGACCACATCCTGGTGAGCGAGGCGCTGCGCCCCCGCGTGACGGCTTGCGAGATCGACAAACAACCTCGCAAAAACGAGCGCCCCAGCGACCACGCGCCGGTGGTGGTGGAGATAGCACCGGCCGCATAAACAAAAAGCCGACGCATGCGTCGGCTTTTTGCTATGATTTCAGGAGCTGCTTGCGCAGCATTCACGAGCTTTGGAGCCCTAAAGCACTAAAAATTACTCTAAGCCCAGCTCCTGGATCTTGCGGGTGATGGTATTGCGCCCAATGCCCAGCTTGTGCGCTGCCTCGATGCGGCGGCCCTTGGTGTTGGCCAGTGCCGCCAAAATCAGGCGCGACTCGAAGCGGCGCGTCAGCGTGTCCCACACCTCGGGCTGGCCGGCGCCCAGCAGGGCCACGGCCTCAGTTTCCAGCTCAGCCTCCCAGCCTTCCAACGGGCCGTGCGCTGCGGCGGCACGGGCCAGCACATGCGACAGGTCTTCCGCCTCCCCTGCCGGGTGGCCGTGAGTGTGGGGGTCTTGCGGAACGTCCTTGAGCTGCGCTTCTGGCGCGGCGGTGAGCACAGGTTTGGTTTGCAAAGGCTCGCCAGTTTCCGAGCGCCCCAGGCTGACCTCGGGCGGCAAGTCCTTACGCTCAATAACCTGCGCTGGCGCCATCACCGTGAGCCAGTGGCAGATGTTTTCCAGCTGACGCACATTGCCCGGAAAGCCAAAGCCTTCCAGCCAAGCCAGCGCCGCGTCCGAGATGCGCTTGGGCTCCACGCCCAGCTGCTTGGCACTTTGCTGCAGGAAATGGCGCGTGAGCATGGCCACGTCTTCCTTGCGCTCGCGCAGCGCTGGCAGGCGCAAGCGGATAACGTTCAAGCGGTGGAATAAGTCCTCGCGGAACACGCCATCCTTGACCCGCTGCTCCAGATCCTGGTGGGTGGCGGCAATCACGCGCACATTGGATTTAACCGCACTGTGGCCGCCGACGCGGTAGAAGTGCCCGTCGCTCAAGACGCGCAGCAAACGCGTTTGCAGCTCGAACGGCATGTCACCAATTTCATCCAAAAACAGCGTGCCACCATCGGCCTGCTCGAAGCGGCCACGGCGCATGGTTTGCGCACCCGTGAAGGCACCGCGTTCATGGCCGAACAGTTCGCTCTCCAACAGATCTTTGGGAATGGCGGCGGTATTGATGGCCACAAACGGGCCATCGGCACGTGGGGAATGCTTGTGCAACGCGCGGGCCACCAGCTCCTTGCCGGAACCCGATTCGCCGGTGATCATCACCGTGACATTGCTCTGGCTCAGGCGGCCAATGGCGCGGAAGACGTCCTGCATGGCGGGTGCCTGGCCCAGCATTTCGGGCGACTCGGCCATGCGCTCCTCGCTCACCTCTTCGCGCTGGCTTTCTTCCACCGCACGGCGGATCAGCTCGACCGCCTTGGGCAAATCAAAAGGCTTGGGCAAATACTCAAAAGCTCCACCTTGGAAGGCGCTCACGGCGCTGTCCAGGTCCGAGAACGCCGTCATGATGATGACGGGCAGCCCAGGGTGTTTGGCTTTGACCTTGTCGAGCAGGTCCAGACCCGAACCGCCGGGCATGCGAATGTCGCTGACCAGAATCTGCGGGCCTTCATCGTCCGCGGCCGTGGCCAAGGCACTCAGTACATCGCGTGGATTGGAAAAGCTGCGCGTAGGCAAATGCTCGCGCAGCAGCGCCTTCTCCAGCACGAAGCGGATGGACTGGTCATCATCTACGATCCAAATCGGCTTCATGTTGTGGCGCACCCTTAATCATTGGCTATTACGGTAACGGAATCAGAATCTTGAAGTCCGTTCGGCCCGGCACGCTATCGACTTCAATCAGGCCGTGGTGTTGTTGAACAAAGGTTTGCGCCAATGTCAGCCCCAGCCCCGAACCACCTTCCCTGCCCGACACCAGCGGGTAAAAAATGCGGTCTCTGATCGAATCTGGCACGCCAGGTCCGTTATCGATTACATGCAATTCCAATGCCAACCGATAACGCTGCTTGCCGAACGTGACCTGACGCGCGACACGGGTACGGAATGTGAGGTTGGCGTCCCCCGCAGCGATGCGTTCGGAGAGCGCCTGGCACGCGTTGTGCGCGATATTCAGCACCGTTTGAATGAGTTGCTCGCGGTCACCACGAAACTCGGGGATGGAGGTGTCGTAGTCGCGAACCACACGCAGGCCGCGCGGGAATTCGGCAAGGATGAGCGAGCGCACCCGCTCACACACTTCGTGGATATTCACATCGCCCACAAGGTGCGGACGACGGTGTGGCGCCAGCAGGCGGTCCACCAGGCTTTGCAGGCGGTCCGCCTCGTGAATGATGACCTGCGTGTACTCGGTCAGCTCCGGCGACTCCATCTCCATCTCGAGCAGCTGCGCCGCCCCCCGAATGCCACCCAGCGGGTTCTTGATCTCGTGCGCCAGGTTGCGGATCAGTTCTTTGTTGGTCTGTGCCTGCTCGGCAAGACGTTCCTCGCGGTCTTGGCGGGCCTGCTGTTCTAGCGGCACCATCTCGATGATGATGTCTTCCGACTGCTCGGTGCGGGTCACGATCACATGCACGGGCATGGGCTCGTGGGCTGTTCGCTTGAGCCAGGCGTCGTAACGCAGTGCGGCAAACGCATTTTCTGAAGCGCCTTCCAGCGCACTCTGCAAGGATGCGGGCTCCGTGAAAAACTCAGCAAAGTTGGAACCCAGCAACATGCGCCGCGAGGTGCCCAAGGCGTCCTCCAGGGCGGCATTGGAAAACAACACATTGGCATCTGCGTGTACCACGGCTACCAGAGTGGCCAGCAAGTCAAAACAGGCAAAGTGCTCGGGTACGAGTTCAGGTCGATTCACGGCGCGGATATGAGAGCGCTGCACAGAAAATGGTGCAGCAGAAAACTTACTTCATGGAGGCCAGCGGCGCATTGGATGCAGGCACACGCCCCAGTTCGCGACGAATGCCCGCAATGTCACTCTCGTTGCGGGCAATGGCTGCCTTGAGTTCGGCCACCCGGTCCAGGTATTTCTGGTGATTGCGGGTTTCGGGTCCGAGCTTTTCAGGCTCGCCGTTGTTGTATTCCTTGACGAGCTCAATCTGGCGAGCCTCGGCCTTTTTGAGTTCGGATTCCAGAATCAGGCGGGCATCGGAGTCTTTGGCGCGCTGGTCGGCGGAGTCCACCCGCGGCGCTGGCGCACTGGCACTGCTACCGCCACTGGAAGCAACCTTGGCCCCAGTGTTGGCGGCGGGCTTGGCAGACTGCACCACGGTCACATTGCCCCCGGATACGAGCTTGCAATTCTTGGCCTGCGCTTCGGTAACGGTGTTGGTGTACTCGTTGCCACAACGGTAAATGCGGTCCTGCGCCACCGCAGTGGTCGCACACGCCAAGGTCATCCAAGAAATCAAAAAGGTGGTTTTCATGCAGTGTCCGCGCTATCAAGGCCTGAGCGCTGGATTCAGTATGCGCCAAAAAGTGCCCAAAAACAAAGAAAGTGACCGAGTATCCATGCGGATTGGACCGGAATCTGTGTCACTTTGTTTGCAAAAAAAAGGACGGCTTGCGCCGTCCTTTTCGCCTGCAGCGCTGCCGGTAAGGCAGCCGCGATTACAGGGAGTAGTACATGTCGTATTCGACAGGGTGCACAGACATGCGGTAGCGTGTCACTTCTTGCATCTTCAGGTCGATGTAAGCATCGATCATCGAGTCAGTGAACACACCACCCTTGGTCAGGAACGCGCGGTCCTTGTCCAGGTGCTCCAAGGCTTGATCCAAGCTGTGGCACACGGTTGGCACCTTTGCATCTTCCTCGGGTGGCAGATGGTAGAGGTCCTTGGTGGCGGCTTCGCCGGGATGGATCTTGTTTTCCACGCCGTCCAGACCCGCCATCAACAAGGCAGCGAAGCCGAGGTATGGGTTCATCAGTGGATCGGGGAAACGTGCTTCCACGCGACGGCCCTTGGGGTTTGCCACGAAAGGAATACGGATGGAAGCGGAACGATTCTTGGCAGAGTACGCCAACTTGACCGGAGCTTCAAAGTGAGGAACCAGGCGCTTATAGCTGTTGGTGCCAGGGTTGGTGATGGCGTTCAGGGCACGTGCGTGCTTGATGATGCCGCCGATGTAGTACAGCGCGAAGTCAGACAAACCGGCATAGCCGTCACCGGCGAACAGGTTTTTGCCGTCTTTCCACACGGACTGGTGCACGTGCATGCCGGAACCGTTGTCACCGTGGTAAGGCTTGGGCATGAAGGTGGCAGTTTTGCCGTAGGCGTTGGCCACGTTGTGTACCACGTACTTTTGCAGCATGGTCCAGTCAGCGCGCTCAACCAAAGTGGAGAACTTGGTGCCGATTTCGTTCTGGCCAGCGCCCGCCACTTCGTGGTGGAACACTTCAACCGGGATGCCCAGGGATTCGAGAATCAGGGACATTTCGGCGCGCATGTCTTGCGTGCTGTCAACGGGAGGAACGGGGAAGTAGCCGCCCTTGGTGGTGGGACGGTGACCGCGGTTGCCGCCTTCGAGCTTGGCTCCGGTGTTCCAGGGGGCTTCGTACTCTTCCACTTCGTAGAAGGTGTTCTGGGGATCGGTGCTCCAACGGATGCCGTCGAAGATGAAGAACTCTGGCTCGGGACCAAAATAGGCCGCATCGCCGATGCCGGACGCCTTCAGGTAGGCTTCTGCGCGCTTGGCGATGGAACGGGGATCACGGTCGTAGGCCTTGCCGTCCGATGGCTCCACCACATCGCAATTCATGATGATGGTGGTTTCTTCGAAGAAGGGGTCAATGTTGGCGGTATTGGGATCGGGCATGAGCAACATGTCCGACGCTTCAATGCCTTTCCAGCCAGCGATGGAAGAACCGTCGAATGCGTGGCCGGAAGTGAACTTGTCTTCGTCAAAATGCGAAACAGGCACGGTGGTGTGCTGCTGCTTGCCGCGGGTATCGGTGAAACGGAAGTCAACAAACTTGACTTCGTTCTCTTTCACCATCTTCATCACGTCTGCGACGGTCTTGGCCATCAAATACTCCTGTTGCACGGTTGTAAAAAGAATTGCCCTGCCCACAATGCAGCTTTTGTGCCAAAGACCACAGCCCCGGCAATTAGGCAAACGACCTTATTTTGCCTTGAGAAGTCGCGATTTTCGGCGGCGCACCGGAAAGAAGCACCTTGCTGACGATTGCGCCCCGCATTTGCGCACAATTTTGGTGCGCACAAAAGGCGCACCAAACACGTGCCTCGCCATCAACGCACCAATTCGGGGCCCAGCGACAACCCCATGGCGCGCAAGGCGGCATGGAGTTCGGAAAAGGCCGACTCCACAGCAGCAGGCGCTCCCTTGACGCCCAGTTCAATATGGCGCCCCCACTCTGGATGGTCGACGCTGGGCAAGCTGAACACTTTGATTGCATGTTCGCGTTCCAAGGTTTCCATGAGCGGCGTGAGCGCCGACTCCATGGCACCAAAGACGATCACGGATCGCTCCTGGTGCGCCTGCTGAACAAAGAAGTGCGAGTATTTGGTGTCCAGCACCCACTCCACCATGGGCCAGGCCATGACCGGAAAGCCAGGTACAAAGTGGATGTGCCCCCCACGTGCCCCGGCACAGCTAAAGCCGGGAATTTTGTTGTAGGGGTTCGGGATGATCTCTGCGCCTTGGGGGAACATGCCCATGTTAAGCCGGTGCACATTGTCGGCACGGTCAGGTTCGTAGGGCTGGCCTTGCTCGCGGGCCACATCCTGCATGCGTTCACGGATCAGGGCTTCGGCCTGCGGATGCAACACCAGCGGCAGGCCCAACGCCCGTCCCGCGCACTGGCGCGTGTGGTCGTCTGGCGTAGCGCCAATGCCACCGAATGAAAAAACCACGTCACCCGATTCCAACGCGCGCTGCAAGGTCTGGGTGATGCGTTCTGGGTCGTCGCCCACATAGTCGGCATAAGCGACTGACAGGCCACGGCACGAGAGCAGCTCAATTGCTTTGGTCAGGTGTTTGTCGGCCCGCTTGCCCGAGAGAATTTCGTCACCAATGATGATCAGACCAAAATTCATAACACCTCCAAAGCCTGTTCAGCGGGGCTTGGCACGGGTTCCAGCGCTGCTGCCGCAGTCTCTCGGCGCAGCTGCTGCAAGGCAGCCAAACAGTAGTGGGTGAACCACAGCGAAGAAAACGCAAATATCAGCGTGTACAGCCAGATCGACAAGGGCACCAGCACCGGCGCCAAGGCCACGGCCACAAAGCCCACCGACCACACCAGGCTGGGTGCCGCGCCCAAGTAGCCGGTAAAAATGCCCATGCCCAACAGCCACCAACGGTGGCGGCGCATCAGGATGTGGCGCTCTTCGGTCGTCGCATGGTCTGCCAAGGCGTCAAACGCCAGCACTCGGTAGGTGAGCCAGCCCCAAATCAGTGGCGGCAAGACCAATACCAGCGGGGGCACAAACCACAACGGCAGCGAAAGCACCAGCAAGGCGAGAGCAGTCAAACTCGCCCCCAGCCCCCACAACACACTCACCAGATAGGACGCACCGCCAGTGCGCTCCAGTGTTGGAAAACGGCGCTGCGTGACCAGGCGCACGATCAAGGGTGTCATCAAAGTGGCGACGAACAACAGACTGGCCACCACAATGAGTGGGGTGGCCAGTGCAATCACAATGAGGGGCACCAGAACCGTCTTGAGCTTGCCCGCACCAATTGATTCGAGCCAAGCCCAGAGTTGGTTAAGCAAGTCCGAAGATTCAAGCAAGCCCTGCACTGCCGCCAGCGCAGGGTCCATGTAGAAATAGCCAAGCCCAGCAATTAAACCGACGACCAGTAGCAGGGGCAAAAGAGAAAGGCCAATGACTTTGGGGTGCAGGCAATAGGCGACGGATCGCCAAAACGCGTCAAGCATGGGATTCATGGCTTACTCCTTGGCTTGCACCGCTACCAACTCCTCGGCGCTGAGCCAGCGCCATTGGCCGGGCGCCAAGTCGGCAGGCAGCGCCACGCCTCCGATGCGGGACCGGTGCAAACCTTCGACGCGGTTGCCTACGGCAGCCAGCATGCGCTTGACCTGGTGGTACTTGCCTTCGGTCAGGGTGAGGCGCAGGTGGAACTCGCTGACCGCTTCACAGGCGGCGGCGCGTACCGGCTTGGGGTCGTCGTCCAGCACCACGCCCGCGAGCAGTTTCTGCACCTGCTTCTCATCAAGAGCATGTTTGACGGTCACTTCATACACCTTGGGTACGTGGTGCTTGGGCGAGCTCATGCGGTGAATGAACTTGCCGTCGTCAGTGAGCAGCAACATGCCGGTGGTGTCCTGGTCCAGCCGCCCCACCGCCTGCACGCCCTGCACCGCCGCTTTTTGCGGCCGCAAGCGCAGGGGCGATGGCAGCAGTGTGTAGATGCTGGGGTAGGTCGAGGGCTTCTGTGAACACTCGGTACCCGCCGGCTTGTGCAACACCAGATAGGCCTTCTCGAAGTACTGCCATTCCACTCCCTGCACTTTGAAGCGCAGCCCTTCCGCTACAAATTCAGTAGCTGCTTGCGCAACAACGACGGGGCCTTCAGTGCTATTTGGCGTAAAAACCTGCACGAGGCCTTGTTGGATCAGACCCGCACACACGCGGCGTGTGCCAAAGCCCTGCGAATAGAGAATTTCCTGAAGCTGCATGGGCCCTAGTATCGCAGCCACAATCCGATAAACTGCAAAGCAGTCCTCCGCCCAACGAAAGCCCGCCTCATGTCCGATGATTTGGTGTTTAGTGACGAGCAAGCCGAAACCAGCAGCCGCAAATCCCTGCCCCCCTGGCAGATTTTGGTGGTGGACGACGAGCCCGCCGTGCACGAAGTCACCAAGTTGGTCATGTCGGACTTTGAGATGGACGGGCGTGGGCTGCATTTCACACACTGCTACAGCGCAGCCGAGGCAAGAACTGTGCTGGCTGAGCGCACAGATATTGCGCTGATTCTGCTGGACGTGGTGATGGAGTCTGAACACGCCGGGCTGGACTTGGCGCGCCACATCCGCGAAGACTTGGGCAACCTCAATGTGCGCATCATCCTGCGCACAGGCCAGCCCGGGCAGGCCCCCGAAGAGCAGGTGATCCGAGATTACGACATCAACGACTACAAGGAAAAAACCGACCTCACCCGTCGCAAGCTGATCACCGTGTTTTACGCCGGACTGCGTGCTTACCGCGACCTGATGCGGATCGAACAGGCCAGCCTGGGGCTGCGCCGCTCCATCGAGGCCATCAGCCAGGTCTGCGACTCGCGCAACCTGCGCGGTTTTGCCTCAGCGGTACTGGAGCAAGTCAACTTTTTGCTGGACCTGCATGGCGAAGGCTTGTGCGCGAGCCGTGTATCTGCGTACACGGCCAATGCCACCCAAGGCCAGCTCAAGGTGCTGGCCGCGACTGAAGCCTATTCACAACTGATGGTGGATGAAGAAGTGCGCAACCTGCCGGAGGGCGTGCAAGCGGCGATCACCCGGGCGCTACAAGAAAAGGTCAGTCACCATGGTGAGCGTTACTACGCCGGCTATTTCAAAACCAAAGCTGGTAGTGAAAGCCTGATTTACATGGAATTTGTGGAGCCCGTTGGGGCGCAGGCCCGCGAACTGCTGGAGCTGTTTTCGCGCAATGTGGCCATCACCTACGACGGCCTGCTGTTGCGCGAAGATACTGAAACGGCCCAGCGCACCACCATCTGCATTTTGGGCGGCGCTATCGAAAAACGCTGCAGCGAGTCGTCACTGCACTTGCAGCGTGTGGGCGACATCGCTGCACTGTTGACTGCAGCCACTGGTGGAACCGAGCAAGAAGTCGAGCTGATGCGGGTGGCCGCCACCCTGCACGATGTGGGCAAAGCCTGCATTCCCGACCACATTCTGACCAAGCCCGGCCCCTTGACGCCCGAGGAATGGGCCACCATGCAGACCCATGCCCAAGAAGGGCACGCACTGCTGTCGCACTCCCGCTCCCGTGTTCACACGCTGGGGGCCCAATTGGCACTGGAACACCACGAACGCTGGGATGGCACCGGCTACCCGCGCGGCTTGGCAGGCGAAGCCATCAGCCTGCCCGGACGGATTGCGGCCGTGGCCGATGTGTTGGACTCTTTGGTCAGCGCCAGCTGTTACAAGCCTGCGTGGACCTTACAGGCCGCGCTAGACTACCTGCAATCAGAATCCGGCCTGCAATTTGATCCACAACTCATCGCACTAGTCAACACCCAACGCCAAGCCATTGGGACTATTTACGCTGATTAAGCGATTGCGTAGACTTTCACCCGAGTAGTAGAGCCACGCCAGATGGCTTCATTTTTAGGGTGGTGTGAGATGTTCATTTCTTTTGTTGTGGGGATTTTGGTAGGAGCCGCCCTGCTCTTCTGGCGCAACCGCCACGTGGAGCGGCAGCGTCGCCGGATTCCGGCCAGCTGGCCACTCAAAACCCGTCCCTTGGTCAACAGCCAGGAGAGGCGCGTCTGGATTTGGCTCACCAAGGTGATGTTCGACCAACAGATCCTTATCAAACTTCCCGTGACCCGGTTTACTTCGCCAGCCAGCCAAGCTGAGGCTACCCACTGGTACAAATTGCTCAACGGCGTCTATTGCACGTTCACCATCTGCAGCCTGGACGGTCGGGTGATAGGCTGCGTCGATGTCCCGGGGCCCAATGGCTTGTCCATGGGCAACCAGACCCTCAAGCACAGCCTGCTGGACCAATGCAGCATCCGGTATGTGGTGGTGGACCCCAGCAACCTGCCACACCTGAGCCAAATTCGGGCGGCCTTTTTGGGCGAACAGGCTGCACGGACGAGCGCCAGCCAACCCTTGGATTCACGGTTCCAAGATGTGCGGGAACATTTGCAAGCAGTAGTGACCAAGCGCCGTCAAAGCAAAGTGACCGAGGCCACCCCCTCAGAGCTCGGCCCCCTGAGCATGCCTGACTTTCCCGAAAGCCGCCTGGCCTCTGGCTGGGAACTGAATTCTTTTGTGAGTCCTCTGGACAGCCGGCTCAGCGAACTCAAGTAGCGCTTGGCTGAGACTCGGGCGTCCGCCGTGGGCACTCAGACCCCACGCAGGCTGGCTTGGATATCCCGATCAAATTGCTGGATAGCGGCTTGCGTCAAAGCATCGGAGCTCCAGGCAACCAGGCTGGCCGGCGGCAAAGTAACGGCCGCAGCCCCCAAACCCATCAACTGGGCCAAAACGTCCGGCGACTTGATACTTGCAGCCAGCAACTGCGGGCCAGCATTTTGCTGCGCCACACACGCCTGCATGAGCGCCCAAACATTGCGCCCGTCATTGACCAAGCGTCCCACGTAGGGTGCCACATAGTCGGCCTCCATCTCACGGGCCCATAGCAGTTGCACGGGATTGGACAAACCGGTCAACAAGATTGGCTGCCCCTGCTTCTTGACCCATTGAATGCAGGTCGCCCATTCGGGAGCGCAGGGTAGTTTCACAGTGAGCTGTATGGAGAGACGTTGCGACAGAGCCCGTAATGCATCCAACCAAGCAGCCGCAAGCGCCAGGTCACTGCTGGGTAGCTGAAGCATCAACTCGGAGAATCCGTGGTCTGCTGCAGCCTGCAACAAATCCAGGTAAGTCGGCAGGTTGACCGGCAAACCCGCTTGATGGACAAGGCTGGGATTGGTCGTAACACCCTGCACGGACGGACAGCCCGCAGGGAGCTTCCAACTGCCAGTCTGGGCCGAATCCAGGTAAATCTTCACTGCGCAGTCCTTTGTGATTTAGAGAATGACGCCTTTGGCGTACATCGCGTTACCGTAGGCCGTCGACTCGCCGCTTTGTACGATCAAGCTCGCCCCCTTGATTCTGTCGTAGAAGGCAAACCGCTCCACGGGCTCGACGCGCTCTGGCGCGATACCCTCTGCTTGCAACAAACGCAATACCGCCAACTGCGCGTCTGTGCGGTGTGTATCAGGTTGGTGGCAGACACGCATGTACGCTGCGGGACACGCCATGTCATCAGCCAACGGAATGACCGATAGCACCGCGCGACTCACACGTTCCAGCGAGTGCCCCGGAAGGCGAACCAGTGGTTTCCCGGCACTCAAAAAATCGGCTGTGAAATTGGCATCCACCACAGCCACCCATTCGCCATGCCCCATGGCAGACAAATGCATGAGAAGCTCAGGAGTTAGGAGAGGATCAATACCTTTTAGCATGCGATAGGCTCCGAAGAAAGTGTATAGGTCGTTCGTAACGCGAAAACAGAGAAAAATAAATACATTGAATTTCTGTGCATGAGAGACTTGAAATTGGGCACTGGCTGAGCATGCCAGACACCATACGCAAATCATATTAGTAAAACCACTTGATTTATTTATGTGTATTTTTTGGTTTAATACTCTTTCGTCTTTATTAGCCACCACCCGCAACGATCGCTTGCAACTGGATATCAACAAATGAGGTTTCCCGCACAACAAGACGTGCGATGCTGGTTTAAGCTGCAACGTGGATCCGCCCCAAGCAGGTGTGGCGACTATCACAAGAGAAACACATGACAGCATCAATCTGGGTTCTGGGTGAAGCCCTCATGGACTGCGTAGCGCAGCCCGACGGGACATTGCGTCCCTTCATGGGCGGCAGCCCCTTTAATCTGGCGCGGGCGGCCGCCTTGCGCGGCGCACACGTGGGTTATATCAATCCATTGTCCACCGACCAGTTTGGCCAGCGCATGCGCGAGCGACTGGAACTGGACGGAGTTACGCCTTTGAGCGCCACCACCGCCCTTCCCACTTCACTCGCAGTGGTGCAAATTGACCATGGACAGCCTAGTTACGGCTTTTACCGTGAAGGCATCGCCGATCGGGACTACTCCGTAGATGCGGTTTTGCGTCGTTTACAAACGCAAACCGCGGGTGTGCTGCACACGGGGTCCCTGCTACTGGTGCCGCCAGAACATCACAAAGTGTTGGAGATTCTCACCGGAGCCAAATCGTTGGGATGGACCCTTAGCGTGGACGTGAACTTGCGCCCCAAGCTTGCGGCTGACCTGGCCCAGTATGTGAAAGCTGTGGAGCAGATCGCCCGACATGCGGATTGGCTCAAAGCCAGCGACGAAGACTTGGAGCTGCTAGGGTTCACCCGGCCTACGCGTGCAGATGGCGCAAAAATTGCTGCTCACTTCGCAGCACAAGGAACCCGCCGGATTGCTCTGACATTTGGCGCAGAAGGCGCTTGGCTGGGAGTGGATGGCGCCAGCGCCGACGCCGACGTACCCCCAACCCGGGTCGTCGACACGGTTGGCGCTGGCGATACGTTTTGGGGAAACTGCCTGGGTGATTGGACGCTGAGACCTGCAGACGCGCATTTGCGTGTGGGTCAAACATTGCAGGAGGCCATGCGCGCAGCTGCCATCAACTGTTCGCGCGCAGGCTGCCAACCCCCTACGTATGCAGAAGTGCAAGCGGCTGCTTGAAATTACTTGTTCTTGAGCTTGCCGCGGGGAATCACTGCAGTGGTAATGGTCGCACGCACCGGATCCACGCCCCCACTGGCGGGCTTGGGTGGCGAAGTATCTTTCTTCGGCTTCTTCGCTTCTTTGTTGGATTTTTGCTGACCCTTTGCCATAGTGACTCCTTGATGATGGTGGTAAGGTCAATCCAGTTTAACTGGCCCATCACTGCTCATGGCAATCGAAATTCAAATAGAGGAAGCCGAGGTAGAAACAACGGCGATTCGTGCACAAGGCGCAGGAGGACAAAATGTCAACAAAGTATCCAGCGCCATCCACCTGCGCTTCGACATACCAGCGTCCTCTTTGCCTGATGGCATCAAGGAGCGACTACTGCTCCTGCAAGACAGCCGCATCACCCGCGAGGGTGTAATGATCATCAAGGCACAGCAATTTCGTACACAAGAGCTCAATCGGCTGGACGCCTTCGCGCGGCTACATGCGCTGGTCAACAGTATTGCCACACCACCCAAGCCCCGCAAGGCAACCCAGCCTACCTACGCGTCCCGCCAGCGCCGTCTGCAGACCAAAACTCAACGCTCAGCCATCAAAGCCCAACGTGGCAAACCCGTGGAATAGGCAAGAAAAAAGCCGCCGCCCCTTGCGGGTTGGCGACTCTTGTCAGGAGGTATGGGCTGGCGTCAATTGAAAGAAGCCCCAGAACCCGCATGAAACCTAAAGAAAAGCATTCTTTCTTTGAGTTTGTTCCCCGATTTGTTCCCCGGTTTCGGTTTTGCTACCCCGCTTCAGGCGCTGGTCACATCGCAGGGATCCTTTCGTGCAAGGCTTTAATTGGACCTAGCTCATCTTTGGTTTAGACCTTATTCAGACCGACCCATGCCCTGGACGCTGATTCAGTCACAAGAACTGCGTGTTTTTTTCCAGTCGACTCCGCAGCGGCAACAGCTATATCTCGAACTTGCGCGGCAGTCAGTTCACCATGGCATTGGTATTCCGCCGGTGGCATTTTGTACTTAACACCATCGCTAGTGATCACATCCGTAATGTTTTTGGCCGCAAGCGCCTTCTCAAGAGTTGCGTAGTCCTTCGCTTGGGCGTCGTGAAGTTCGACGCGAATTGTAAATTTAGCCATTTTCCCCTCCCTTGATTTGCCACTGCGCCGCGCCGACATGGTCAACATTCAGTAGCAACCCGACGTTAGTATGACAACGTAAGCCGGGCACCCCCCCCCTCCCCATAACTTGCGCACACAAAAATTTGGCTAAGCGGCCGGTTTCCGGTCTATGGGTTCCAGACTTTTAATCCCCCCCTCCCCTTGTCCCACCGGGCGCACAGGCCAGCCCTACAACTACAAGCCATAGCCATAGCGAAGCGGCCCCACCCCAAACCCCAGGGGGGTAGTTTCATTTCCCCATAAACATGCTGCTAAGCGGTCGGTTTCCGGCCGACAACAGCCGCACTTTTGACCACCCCTGCCCCACCCTGTGTGCAGGCCCAGGCAAGGCCAACAACCCAGCCCCAGCAGTTATGCGTCTGAGGCCGCAGTTCAACACCCAGTGCATCCCCTCCCCACACATCTACAACAAGCACAGCACGAATGTGAGTAACACCGTTACGGAATAGTCCAACGCAGCACCGCGCAAAGTTCGGCCACCCGCTTTTTCTGTAGGGGACACAGGGGACATAGGGGACAGCCCCTATCCATGCGGGTTTGCGCGGTCCCCGGCATCTGAGAAAGCAGGGGACAGCAGGGGACAAACAGCCAGCAGGAAGTCCACCGAAGTCCAACGCACCGGAATGTGCAACTGCGCAGGGTGACAAGCCAAGAGAACAGAGCGAACCCGGCAACACTTGAAGCCGCTGCTGCTTCTGTAACTAAGTTACGCAGACCGCAGCGGCGACAAGGCCAGCACCAGGACAATCCAGACGCCTTGCACCCTGTTTTCCTTGGGGCACATCAAGGGGGCACACAGACCCGCTTTTGCAGCGCGAAAGGGCTTCGCACACACCGCCCCCACGCGCGGCCCGTGCAGCTACTCAGTAGCCATTGATCAGAGGCGCTAGCACTGTGGTGCTGGGGCATTAAGCAATGCACCCAGCCCCACACCCACAGCGCCCCACCTGCCTACACGTCAAGATCAAAGATTGCAGGCGTAACCAGGTAGCACCGTGCAGGCCCAATGCCGGGCAGCTTGGTCTTGATGCTGTAGCGCCCCGGCTCTTTCACAGTCAAGCAACTATGCTCCACCAGGACAGCGCACACGGCCTGTACGTCATAGCCCTTGCACACCTCAGCTTTGAACGTCTCCGACAGTACGAAGTATTCAAAGCTGACTGCCTCGCCTACCGCAGCGGGCATCCGCTCACCGAACTCCACCGCGTGCTGGCTGTTGGTCTTGATGGGCTCACCGTCTTCGTTCAACATGCGCCGCACACCGGCCCGCTGCAACGTCTTGGGGGCGTGGTCATCTGCCGCCCTGTGCCACATTGCAAACCGGCCATCACCGTGCGTCTCCAGGAACGAACGAACCGCCCGCAGCATGTTGGTTTTCTCGCTACTGCCAGCCCCGCCCCGCAACTTGATCCACGCATCAAAGCAGACCTGTGCAGCGTTGATTGCTTCATCAGCGGGCCATCCTGTAATGCCCGCTGCCGTGGCCATCTCACCGGCTGCAGCAATCAGGGCAAAGCGCCGCCCGCCCCGCTTCACTTGGCCCGAAGCATTGGCCGGGACAATCTGGGCCTCTATCGCGTCCATACGGGCACGCAGGCCAGCGGCCAGCCCCTCTGTATTGGCAACCAGGTATTCGAGCCAAGCACGGCCCGCCACGCCATAGCAGCGGGCCGCGTGGCCTTGCACCCAGCCGGACATTTCGTGCCCGTTGCTGAATTCGTGGAACTGCTCCAGGGCAGACCCTTCCCGCACCTCGGTTGGTATCGGGATCAGGCGCACCTCCTGCCCGCCCTTCATCTTTTTGCCCACCGTCTCCATGTGCTGGGCGAGGGTCAGCTCGCCACTGCTCAGGAACAATAGCCGCCAGGTAGGCTTAGGCCGCAGCCCGCCAGCCCCCTTGCCCCGTGTTTTGCCCATGCCATCGGCAAGCATGTACGCAGCGTTGCCAGCGTCCCCGGCGTCCATCTGCCCCAGCTCATCCAGGATCAGCGTGCAATCGTTGTGCTGCTCGCCCTGGTACTCCAAGCCGTTGGACGTTGCCCGCCATTTCTGCATGTAGCTGTCTGGGTCTTTCTCGGTGCCCTTCCCCCACACGCTCGCAGCCAATAGGAAGCATGTGGTTTTGCCAATGGACGTAGGCCCGACATAGTGAACCCCGCCGCCTGTCACACCATTGGCCCATGCCAGCAGCGGCCCCGCAAAGGCAGTGGCCACCGCAAAGGCAGCACGGGAGTTGCCCACGCACAAGCGTGCAAGATCCTGTTGCCACTGCGCCAGGTTGCCGCGCTTGCTGAAGTTGGCCTCTATGCCCGCTTCGCTGTGGAATATGACCCGCTCCCCGCTGTGGCTGGTGCCCAGTGTTTCGTCGGGCAGCACGTAGCAACGGCCCGCCCAGCCTACGCGGGGCACATGGCGCACGAGCTCCAAGGCTTCAGGGTTGCGGCTCTGCAGGTATTCAGTGAGCCACGCACGGCGCTTGCCATCGGTGGGCGTCATGAAACCCAGCCCCAGCAGCGCAGTGCGGTAGGCGTTGCCATCCCCGGCCAGCATTGCCAACGGCATCAGCCAGCGCCGCACCTTGCCGAACTGGGTCACAAACTCCAGCAGCAGGGCCGCTTGGTTGTCGTGGCTGTCCCGTGCCATGCCCACCACTCGCAGCACACCGCAAACCCTACGGGGTGCGCCGCCATCATCACCGGGCGGGGTGTAGTAAAGGCCATCGCCGTCAGCCACATGGAAGCGCTCAAAGCCCGCGGCGCTTTGCCGCTCTGTGTGCTCGTTTTGCTGTCGCTGGGTGCGCTGGCCAGCTTTTGGCTTTTCCGCAGCCTGTTGCTGGGTTTGGTGCGCTGCAATTGCGGCCTCTACCAACGTCCGCACCGCATCCAGCCCCGCCGCTTGGTGCATATCGTTGAAGTCGCTGCCCCCCTCTGGCAACTGCTCAGGGAATACAGCAATGCCCTGCACTGCCATGGCCGCTGCCGTGGCTTTGTCCCTGCCGGGGTTGTGGCCCTTTTGTGCAAACGTCTGCACATCGTCATCACCGCACAGCACCAGCAGCGCAGCGGGGTAATGTTGGTGCAGAGCCTTGGCAACGTGTGCCAGGTTGCCCGCATCAAAGGCCACGGCCACCGGGCGCCCTGTGGCTTCATGCAAGCTCGCTGCCGTGGCATAGCCTTCAGCCACCAGCAGCACCGTTGCGCTTACAGGGTCGCCGCACAGGTGCCAAAAGCCCGACTTGCGCCCGCCCTTCAGAAACAACTTATCCGGCCCGCTGGTGGGCTTGTCAGGGGCAATGCGCTGCACGTTCCACAGCTCGCCCGCAGCATCGCGCACGGGCACCAGCAGCCAGCCACCTGCCCCAAAGCGCACGCCATAGGGTTGCACACCTTTGCGCACCAGGTAAGCGCTCTGGCCAGTCTCGCCGCCCTGCTCCCATACGCTTGCAGCCTCGCTTGCTGCCTGTCGGTGCGCTGCCTCTTGCTGGTCGCGCTCTTCAAGCTGTACGGCCGCACGCTCATGGGCAATGCGTGCAGCGGCTTGCGGGTCGGGCTTGCTCTGGGGCTGGCCAGTCTTTGGCATGGTGAACCCGTTTTCTTTTGCCAGGTACAGCAGCGTGCCAATGCCTACCCCGCCGCCTGCCTTGATGTTGCGCCAGGTATCGAGCGCGTCTTTTTGGTTGAAGCCATCGGCGGTAGCACTCCAATCTGTGAACAGTTCGCGACCCGTATCGTCTGGGTATTCGGATTTGATCGCCATGCCGACACGCGCCCACTCATCGCGGGGCAGGTTTGCCGGTATGTGTTGAAGCGCCTGCCGTATCAGCTCAGGGGTGGGGGTGTTCATGGGTGGGTGTCAGGACTTGCGCAGGCCCCAGCCGGGACGCTGCGCCGTTTTAGGGGATGGACGTAGGCTTAGGTACGGCGGCGGCATGTTCGGCCGTTGCAAGCCACTTGCAGACCTTCAGCAAGGCCTGCACCGATCACAGTGCCAGCACTGTCTATCGCGCCTGCGTTTTCAATGCCGACATCGCGCAAGGCGTCCACGTGCTGCCGTGCGACATACACCCTGCTGGCGCACTCCAAGTGGGCAGCAGCAAGATGCACAACATTCGAGACGTGGGCAGTCTTTGCGAGGTTTAGCCCAATGGCATTTCTTGCGTAATCCATCGACTGTTCTGCCATGTGGTCTGCAATGTCGATGGCAATATTTGCCTCCTCCACAACCTGTTGAGGCAATGGAAAAGCCTCACCATCAATTGCAACTGCTCGCACTTGCCCGCAGGCACCATTGCAAAGGCGTTGCTCTTCTTTTGGCCAGGTTTCGCCGTTCATTGCACACCACCTTCCTGCAAGCGGGATTGCACCCAGGTCAGCACAGCGGCTTCGCTCCAGCCAGTCAGACGCCGATGAATGTGGATCTGGCGCGGAAAGTTGGACTCTTTGTCTTTTGCAAGGGCGTAGATAGTGGACTTTTTCAGGCCAGTTATGCGCTCCACGTCCGGCAATCGCAGGATGCGGTCACGGGGAATAACGGGTGCGGCACTGGCAGCGATATGCATCGGCAGCGGCGCCACGGAAGGGGTAACAGCTTTCATGGTGGGTTTTCCTCAGAGTTGGAAGCCCTCGATACCGGAATGGAGTCAGCGGGCTTGTGAGGAATTTCAGAACGGCAAAAGTTGCCGATCAATGGACGGGCTTGCCGACTCGTTTTGCCGACTCCCACAAGGGGCGACGGACAAAAGCACTCGGCAAAGTTCTATTTGGCTTGGCGCTTCAATTGCTCGGCCATGGCACCCAAAGAATTGCCTTTTACTGCCTTGATACGCCGTGTCACTTCCCGTATGGGTAGTCCGCACTCTGTCGCCAATAACGCAGTGAAATTTCGCAGGCCTTGCGCGAGGCATTCAGTCTTCAACTCGGCCTGTCGCTTGGCCAGCCTTTCACCCGACCAGTCCGGGGCAAGCTCACGTTGCGCAACTTTAGACTTAGCCACTGTGCCGACCAATGATTCCACTTGGTTTTGGGACGCATCCATAGCAGCAACGCCCACCGTCCCCCAGCCCCAAAGCCGGTGCGCCAGGTCATGGCTCACTGCAATACGCCCCAACACCTTGCATAGCGCGTCATCTGATGGCCACTCAATACCGTACTTTTGCTCCTCTGTCGCTGTACGCTTCGCCTTCCAAACTTCTGCATGGTCGGTTGTGCGATCGGCACTGCCAACCCAAACGCGTAAGGCAGCTTCCCCAAGGGTGTAGAGAACTCCTCCAGGGCTTCCGTCGGTCAATCGCACGTGGCCCAGCTCGGGGAGTAACCCGTATGGCCGCGCATGTTCATGCCTGCTGAGTGCGCCATCGCGGAACAAGGTTATTGGCCGATCTAGCGCACAAGCAGCATGCAATTGTTCGATTAACGGGGCATCGACCTTATGCCCACCAACGGCAGCAATGCACTCGGTATAGAACGGGGCAAAAATGTCGTAGGTAGCTTCTTTGGGCGGTATCCCCTTTTCACACATTGAGGCATGCACCTCCTCAAGCCGAACGAGATCAACACCCGCACGTGTCTGCAAGCTGCCATAAGCAGAGACAACTTTCCAGCTCGCTGGAGGCGTGACTGTTGGAGGGCTGGCGGGCTTCGTGGGCTTCATGGGTATTACCTTAGCTGTCATAGGCTTACAACATTCCGGTTTCGGCCATGCTGAACGCACTCGTGCCGCCAACAATCATGTGATCTAGTACCCGAACATCCACCAGTGCCAGGGCAGCTTTAAGGGTCTGCGTCAGTGCCGCGTCAGCTCGGCTTGGCGTCACAGCGCCGCTGGGATGGTTGTGAGCAAGAATCACGGCTGCCGCGCCATGATGTATGGCGGCTTGCACTACCTCACGGGGGTAGACGCTGGTCTGCGTCAGTGTTCCAGTGAACATAATTTCAAAGGCTAGCGCACGATTTTGCGAATCCAAAAACAAAACAGCAAAGCGCTCGCGTTGTTCACCAGCCATGTGCAGACGTAAATATGCCTTCACCGCGTCCGGAGATGTGAACTGGGAATGGGTTTCACGCAGGCAACGCCCCACAATCTCTAACGCCCGGTCGATTGCGTTGCGCTCGCGGGCCAGCAGGCTATGACGGAACGACAACACACCGTCGCCCAAGCCATAGGCTGGCACAGCTTCGCTGGCCATGGTGCGGGCCTTTGCACGTGTGCGGGGTGTTGCTTGGTTAGATATCGTTGAGGCCATAGCTCAAGCCCTCCCGCACTGAGATTCGGGCTTGCCTTTCGGACTCGCACCATCACGGAGTTGGAACACTTTGCCCGGCTGCTTTTGAATTGGTTGCGGGTCGGTGTCGGTCAAAGCGTTCAACATGCAACGAACAGTCACCAGGCGATCAACCAAAGACGCCTGCTCTTTCAACAGTTCAACGCACTTCACGTGGCGATGCGCCGGGGCCTTTTTTAGAACCTTGTGCGCCCGGCCGTATTCAATGTTTTTCACGGTGGCAAGTGTCATGGCTCAAGCCCTTCCCTGCGAATCTGCCAACAGATTGGCGACGGTGTAGACCAAGCCAGTCTCTGGGCGTTCATCAAGCAAGCGGTTTTCCATGCAGGCGCTCAACGCTGCCGCCATGGCAGCTTGTGCCGCCGATAGATCGGGTCCAGATTGAGCGCACAAAGCTCGGTGGGCTGCCATCAATTGGTCTTTGACTTTCACTTTCAGGCCGCCGGGCATCTGAAAGGCAAGCTGAATAAGCTGGGTGCAAAGTGCAGGCAATGAGCTGCCCGACTTGGATTGAGTCTTACGGACCATGATTCAAGCCCTCCCAGACACGTTTGCAGGGCTGGTGTGCCCCACGCCTTCACTCGCCTGCTTTAACAGCGTGAGCGCCCGATTTGCGCGGGCTGTAGCGGCCCAGAGATTGGCGGCAGACTCACCCGGCAAACGCACGAAGTGAAGCGCCATGCTTAGGGCGTTCTCAATGGCCGCTTGGCGGGCTACTAGGTCGGGAGTTTGTTGTCTAAACGTCTGCACTGTCAGCACAGGACGGGCACCAGCGCTGGGGCTGGCAAGTTGAATAGCTTTCGCCATGGTTTCATGCTCCTTATCGAGACTTCAAAACCACTCGGTGTGTTCTTACGCACAACGGGTGGACGGGATGTTAAGAACACGGGATAAGCCGTGCGCCAGGTGTTACCACTGAGGCCATCCCGCCCAAAACTCGGAACGCCCCACGGGTGGGCCATTCGCCATATCCAGACGTGACAAAACCTCACTATCGGGGAGGCTGCACCGCTTATCCAAAGGTGTTCTTACGCACCGGGCCATTGCTGGCTTGTGTAGATTATTGCACGGCAATCCCCAAACCAGCAATGCTATGCTCTGCAAAAAAATAGGGGGCTGGTTTGGCTACTGGAAATCCACCGGACAGGTATGTCCGGCTTTTGAACAATCTCAGAGATCGCTTTCAATTTCGGGAGCTTTCAGCACTGTTGAAGGTGGCTGGACTGCCACATGGCGGCGGCTGGGACAAGCTATTGGATAAGCTCAGAGAAGCTGATGCTTCGGTAATCAGCAATGTCGAAAGAATGATCGGCAATCTCTACAGCGATATCGTTATTGCGGGGACAAAAGACATTTTTGTATACCCACTTGATCAAGTTCAAACAGAGGCCCTGCACGCAGCCCTCACGGGGATTGAAGTCTCTCAGAGCAGCTATCAAGACTCCTATCCATTCCCTCTTTCTCCGACACAACTTGCGAACGAGTCAACAGATCACAAGCTAGTAAAAAAGGTTACGCACTCAAACGGTGATATTTCGCTAATTTTGTGCGCGAAACGCAGTGAAGAAGAGCGAACCTCCTACCAGTACAACGAGGTTACCGAAGCGGTGAAGATGGCCTTTGATGGGTTCGATGAATTTGTCACCATCAAAAGATCCAATTACCAAGTCTTTGATGTCGTGAACTTACGCAAGAGCTTGCATCGAATCGAAGTGCTGGTGGACCAGCCAACCAAACTGCGACCACCTGAAACTAACGAGAAACGGGGCGTTGCGATATTGGGCAGGTTGGCACACTACTCAGATGTGTTGCAGGCCATTTATCATGCAAACACGCCGTTAAATCTAGCGCCGTGCATCAGCGGCCTTTATCTTGCAAAGCGGGAAGGTCGAGTGAGTCACCTCAGCTTCAGAACGCCAACTGGTTTAGTTAACCGAGGCGCAAAGGCATCTGAAGACTTGCGAGTCGATGCATTCATCCAGGGTGGTATTGACATTGTGGGCGAGGTCACTCCCTACGATGTGACAGTCGCTTGGGACTCAATAATCAATGTCACTGGTGCCGTAAGTGTTCAAGTTGGCATGCCAATTTCCGGATTGGCCACAGATAGTTTCCACGTTCGACACGCAAGAATTATTGATGCGCGTGGCGACAATGCAGTAACAGTTGTAGTGAACAAGCTGGTGTCGTACGCCTCGAACTGAGATGCAAAGCTCCAATCAGATACTTGACAAGCTGGAAGGCATTTTTGGCAGCGGTGCCGAATGCATCACGGCCAAGCATTTGTTTGAGTACTTGAACGAGCATCCCGAGGCGAGCCACATCACATTGCAACTAACGAGGCGCATTGCTGAAGCAAAGCTCTTCAAACCCTCCGACACAAGCATCGTCAGAACACTCCAGTTCCTGTCGGCTGAGGGCATTGGTTTGCTTGATAGTTGCTTTGAACTGGTTTTGGATGAAATGACACCTTACGACTTGACGGTCGATGAGGTCAAGTCCGTGATCGATGACAAGATCAACCCCGTAAATGGCGAAGTCGACCCTGAGATTGGAAGTAAGGTGTCGATCTACTTTAGGCCAACCACAGCCATGCGCTTGATGCTTGAAAGCGAGAGCTCTCCAGCGGGGCGCGGAAACTGAATGGCTGACAACTCGCTAACCATTGAAAAGCTAGAAGCCTTGGCCACTCAAGATGTCTTCTTGGCCAACATGCTCCGCAGGCTGACAGTAAAGACTTACAGTGATTTTGTTGAGGTTTTGTATGACGACCTGAAACTGGCGACTGAGAGACTTGAACAAAATCCTCAACTACACCTAGAGGACGAAGAGGACGCTACGACTGAGAAGCTTCTCCTAATACTCTTCGGTTTTCAGTATCAAGCCTCACATGACGCACAGTCTGGCGGGGCTGTAGACATTACTGTCGAACTCCCCAAGCGGGGCTTCAAATGGATCGGCGAGGCTAAACGCTTTAAAAGCGTTGCCGACATGAGAGAAGGTTACCTTCAGCTCTCGACTCGTTATTCACCAGGCAGCGGCTCTCTTAACTTGGTACATGGTGGACTGATTGGCTACCTTCGCAGATCTCGGGCAGCAAAACATGTTGCAGACTGGAAAGAGCACTTCAAAGAGCAATTTGATTCTGAGGGCACAACCTATAGCGATTGCAATAGGCGGGGCCCATGGGGCTTCATAACTGAGCAAGAACATGAAAGCCTCGGAGTCCCCTTCAGAGTCTGGCATTTCTGTATATCTCTGCACTTTGCGCCCAAAGACAAGAGCGCCCGATCAGCCAAGAAATACAAATAGCGAATAGAGAACAGTTTTTTAGTTGCTCAGAAGCTGATACCTAGCAAGGCTCTGGGGTACTACATATGTGCGCACATACGGAAGCACATGGTCGACCTAACGGGCGTTGATTCGTACAAGCTCAGATTTGAGTTTTTGAACTTGCTCTTCCAAGACGCTTATGTGAAATCCAATTACGTCTTCAGTTGCGCCAAGAGTAGTTTGCTGGGGATCAAGCCTGTTTATGGTCAGGTTCAAGACACCATCTGAATCACTCAGTAGCTTACGGACTCTGAGAGCCACCTTTGCGCACTCCACCGATGGCATATTTGCAATTTGGATTGTGTTGAAGACTTCTGCGTAACGCCGTGCTCGATCAAGCGCATCAAACGGCGGCCGAAATGCGCCACGCTCAATAGAGTTGAGTGTCTCATCGTGAATACTTTTCAAATCTGCAACAGCCTCTTCAATGATGGCAATTGCCGGCGCTACTTTCTCTATAGTTCGCTGAGCCTCATCGAAAACTTTCTCAGCTGCAAGACGATTTGCTTGCCTGCTGGCAATGAACCAAGCGACAGCAATTGCCATTAGTGAGCCAATTGCCTGCACCCAGCTTGCACATTCAGTTGTACTCAAGCCCGGAACAAAAACACAGGAATCAAAAATTTTGTAAGCCATGCACACTCCCTCACACTTGTTTTTCCGAGAGATATCGCCTCGGGTTCATCTGCTGAGCAGTATTCTCGCTGAGGGTTTGGCACGAGAGGAAATGCAATCGCGCTCAATTCCGGCAAGGTGCGCAGGCATCCAAAGACAACAGCACCAAGGGGGACCGCAATCAAGCAGGGGAAGCGGGCGGCATGGGCCCGGTATAGAGCCGTGTGAAGAGCTTGAAAGTGAAGAAACTTCAATAGATGAGATAGAGAGAGTTTGTCCCCTATTAGTCCCCTATTAGTCCCCTGCTAGTCCCCTACAGTTTTCTGCCATTTCTCCTCTGAAACGCAGTTTGTCCCCTGTGTCCCCTACAAAAACGAGCGTCCGGCTGAAATTTCACGGTTTCACAGGCAAAAAAACCGCCTCGCAACTGGTGCAGGCGGTTTGCGTTGGGACTGGCCGGGGATCTCAGGCGGCACGTGTCGGCATGGCGATAACGTCTGCCCCCTTGCGCAGCTTGTCTAGATAATCCGCCCACTTCTGAATTTGCTCAAAGCGCTGCGCCAGGTACTGTGTGCGGTTGTAGCTACGCCCGTTGGCATCCTTTACAGCATGGGCAAGGTTCGCCTCAATGGCCAGCGGGTCAAGGTTCAGCTCATCCACCATCATCGTGCGAGCACTGGCTCTGAAGCCGTGCCAGGTCTGCTCATTGCCAAAGCCCAACGCATACAAGGCGCTGCGCACGGAGTTGTCAGAGATAGGCCGGTCATGGCTGCGCTCACCGGGGAACACATACCGCCCGTGCCCGGTCAGGGGCTGGATGCTGCGCAGCAGCTCCACCGCTTGGGTGGGAAGGGGTACGGCGTGGGCGTCGCCCTGCTCTTTCTCCAGCTTGGTGCGCTTCATCTTTGCGCTTGGGATTACCCACAGAGCGGCATCAAGGTCCAGCTCTGCCCATTCCATTTCGCGCAAGTTGCCGGGGCGCTGATACAGCAGCGGCGCGAGCTGCAGGGCCGTGCGTACGATAGCTCCGCCCTTGTAGGCCATCAGCGCCCGCAACAGCTCACCAAAACGGGCGGGCTCCACAATGGCAGCAAAGGTTTTGCCACGGTAGGGGGTCAGTCGCGCTTTCAGGCCCTCGGTGATGTTGCGCTGCTGCACGTTTGCCGTGGGTAACCAATAGTCCCACACCATGCCAGCAACCAAGCGCACACGGTCTGCAGTTTCTATTGCCCCGCGCTCCTCCACCTTCTGGAGAGCAGCCAGTAGCTCCATCGCATGAATCTCAGCGATAGGCCGTGCACCAATCCAGGGGAATAGATCGCGCTCCAACTGGCGCAGCGTGCGCTCTGCATGACTTGCGCTCCACTGTGGGGCCTGCTTGGCATACCACTCCAGGGCAACAGCTTTGAAGGTATCCCCGCCCGGTCTGGCGGCCTTGAGCTTTTCAACCTTGCGCACTTCTACCGGGTTGCGGCCCTCTGCCTTGACGATCTTGGCGGCATCACGCGCCCGCCGGGCATCGCTCAGGCTCATAGCGGGGTAGCTGCCCAGCGCCAAGCGCCCTTCCTTGCCGTCCTGGTACGTTTTCCAGAACCAGCGTTTGGAACCTGCCGGGCTGACTTCCAGGTACAGGCCCGCACCATCGGTGAAGCGGGCGCGGGTCTTGTCAGGGGGGCAAACAGCGTTTTTGCATTGCTTGTCGGTCAGCATGGGAAACCTCCTACCGGGGAACAAGTGGCCACTCTGGGACAGTTCCACCGGGGTAAATGCACACCAGACCGGGGAACAACTCGCCAAATTTTAGCCCTTACCCCGGTTTGTTCCCCGCTTTGTTCCCCGGTTTGGGGCTGGCTGTCGGCGCACTTCAATGCACTAACATGGAAGCGAAATGCCTGTAAGTTGTTGATTTACCAAAGAAAAAGGCCGCTTGCTGGATGTCAGCAAACGGCCTTGGACTTGAGTGTGGTGGAGCTGGCGGGATTTGAACCCGCGTCCACAAGCCTTCTTCGAACAGTTCTACATGTGTAGCCATCTGGTTTAAGTCTCGCTTCCTACATCGCGCAGTGGCACGCTATGCAAGACGCCAGCAACCTATTATCTCGACCTGCCCTAAGTTACCCAAAGCAGATCCAGCCGAATGAAATTAGCCCACAGCCTGGACGGCTTGCGCCACCCTTGCCCAGCCTATCGGCTTGCTGTTGTGAGCCTCACGTGCAATTAAGCAGCGAGTGCGAAACGTTCGTCGTTTGCAGTTAGTTTGTTTGAATCTGTTTTACGAGCGCATTCAGCTCGACATGCCCTGCTACGCGTCCGAACCCGTGTCGAAACCAGTGCAGCCCCTCAGTCCCTATTTTAGGCGCTAGGGAGTAATTGCAAGAGGGCAATGGGAGATTTAATTTCGGCGTCGGCATGCCATGCTGCCGTGTCTAGCTGGCTACCCAAATAACCGTAGGTTGCAGCGACCGTACGCATGCCAGCCGCATGTCCGGCAATGATGTCACGTTCGTCATCACCAACATAAATACAGTGGCGCGGATCTACGCCCAGACGATTGGCAGCCTCTAGCAGAGGGGCTGGATGTGGCTTGGCATGGGGCGTAGTGTCTCCACTCACAACTACTGCGGCCTTGGCAAATATCGGCATGGCTTGCGTCAAGGGTCTAGTAAATCGCTCAGACTTGTTCGTCACAACCCCCCATGGGAGGCCGCGCTGCTCCAGTGTGTGCAACAAGGCTGAAACTCCGTCAAACGCATAGGTGTTGTGCGTCATGCAGCGCTCGTAATTGGCGAAAAACTCTTCACGCATAGACTCGAAAGCGGGGTCTTGCGGCGCAATGCCGAAAGCAACCTGCAGCATGCCGCGGGCACCGGCACCTGCCATGGGGCGGTAAAGCGCATGCGGCAATGAAGGCATGCCGCGATCCAATCGCATTTTGTCTGCGGCAGCACCCAAATCGGGGGCGCTGTCGATGAGGGTACCATCCAGATCGAACAAAACGGCTTTGACAGCATCCAACATTTGCATCACACCGAGGCCACAGGCTTGCGGGTCGCAACAAGGTAATTCACCTGGGTGTTGCGGCTCATGGCATAGCGGCGTGTCAACGGGTTGTAACCAAGCCCACCACTACTCTGCAAATCCAGACCGGCACGCCGGCAAAACAAGGCCAGCTCACTGGGGCGAATCATTTTGGCGTATTCATGCGTCCCACGCGGCAACAGGCCCAGCAGGTATTCAGCGCCCACAATCGCTTGGAAAAACGACATGGCGTTGCGGTTCAAAGTAGAGAAAAACACCCAACCACCAGGTCTTACCAAGGTGGAACAGGCTTGAACAACCGATGATGGATCCGGCACATGCTCCAGCATCTCCATGCAGGTCACCACGTCAAATGCGGCTGGTGATTCGGCAGCCAGAGCCTCTGCACTGACTTCACGGTACGCAATATTGGGGGTCTGCGCCTCCAGCGCGTGGAGCTGGGCCACCCGCAAGGCTTTGGTGGAAAGGTCAATGCCGGTGACCTGCGCCCCTTTGCGGGCCATGGAGTCCGCCAAAATGCCACCACCACAACCGACATCCAGTGCAGCAATGCCTTGCAGAGAGACGAAAGACTGAATCCAGTCCAGGCGCAAAGGATTGATCTGGTGCAAGGGGCGAAACTCGCTATCCAAATCCCACCAGCGGTGGGCCAGTTCAGAAAATTTGGCCAATTCGGCCGGATCAGCATTCAGAGTGGAGTTCATAGGGCGATGGTGGCATAGACAAGAAAAAACCCGCCGAAGCGGGTCTTTTCACAAACCATAGTGAATGGCCGAATTACTTGGCGCGTGTGCCAACCACTTCGATTTCCACGCGGCGGTTTTTAGCCTTGCCTTCTTTGGTCTTGTTGTCAGCAACGGGTTGCTTTTCGCCCTTGCCTTCGGTGTAAACGCGGTTCTTTTCGATGCCCTTGGACACCAAGTAAGCCTTCACAGCTTCAGAGCGTGCCACAGACAACTTCTGGTTGTAGGCATCGGAACCGGTAGAGTCAGTGTGACCCACTGCAATGATCACTTCCAGGTTAATCCCCTTGACCTTGCTCACCAGATCGTCCAGCTTGGCTTTGCCTTCGGGCTTCAGCACGGATTTGTCGAAATCAAAGAAAGCGTCAGCAGCGTAAGTCACTTTGCTTGCAGCGGCGGCGGCGGGAGCAGCGGCGGCAGGAGCAGGAGCAGCAGCGGGAGCGGCGGCGGCGGGAGCAGCGGCGGCAGGAGCAGCAGGTGCGGCAGTCAAAGCGCCATCGCAACCAGCAGCTGCAGTAGCGGGAGTCCAGCTGGCGTCACGCCAGCACTGACCGGAGGCGTTCTTCCAGACGTCGCCGGAAGCGCTGCGCCAGTTGTGGATTTCTTGGGCGCCAGCGGCAGTCGCCAGAGCGGCGGTAGCGATCAGGATTGCTACTTTGTTCAATTGTTTCATGAGACCTTCCTTTATCGGGACAAACTGCAGCGAACTGCGACTAATTGTGTGACGCCCTAGGCCCAGTGCACCAAAGACGTTCGCACTATTGTGCCATAGCGAAGCACTCCTTTCGAAACATCTCTATCTACGATGTAACTCCGTCAAAAGCCACCGCCACTTTGTTGCTCTGATGCCACAGCACACCGGCCGTAGAATCGAGAGCTGTCCACGACACCGTCCACCGTCTATCCATGACCCAGTTCGCCAAAGAAACCCTGCCCATCAGTCTTGAAGAGGAGATGCGTCGCAGCTATCTCGATTACGCCATGAGCGTGATCGTGGGCCGCGCCCTCCCCGATGCGCGGGACGGTCTGAAGCCTGTGCACCGCCGTGTGTTGTTTGCGATGCACGAGCTCAATAACGACTGGAACCGCGCCTACAAAAAGTCCGCCCGCATCGTGGGGGATGTGATTGGTAAGTACCACCCGCACGGGGACCAGTCGGTGTATGACACCATCGTGCGTATGGCGCAGGACTTCTCGATGCGTCATATGCTGGTGGATGGCCAAGGCAACTTCGGATCGGTGGACGGCGACAACGCCGCAGCGATGCGTTACACCGAAATCCGCCTGGCCAAGATTGCCCACGAACTTCTGGCCGATCTGGACAAAGAGACTGTGGATTTCGGGCCCAACTACGATGGCTCCGAAAAAGAGCCCTTGGTGCTGCCCACCCGCATCCCTAACCTGTTGGTGAATGGCTCTGGCGGTATTGCCGTGGGTATGGCCACCAACATCCCGCCACACAACTTGAACGAAGTGGTGGATGCTTGTCTGCATTTGCTCAAGAATCCGGGTGCTTCCATCGACGAGCTGATGGAAATCATCCCCGCGCCAGACTTCCCCACGGCCGGCATCATCTACGGCATCAACGGTGTGAAGGATGGTTACCGCACAGGTCGCGGCCGTGTCGTGATGCGCGCCAAATGCCACTTTGAAGACATCGACAAGGGCCAGCGCCAAGCCATCATCGTGGATGAACTGCCCTACCAGGTCAACAAAAAGACGCTGCAGGAGCGCATGGCCGAATTGGTGCACGAGAAGAAGATCGAAGGCATTAGCCACATCCAGGACGAGTCGGACAAATCCGGCATGCGCTTGGTGATTGAGCTCAAGCGCGGCGAAGTGCCTGAGGTGGTGCTCAACAACCTGTACAAGCAGACACAACTGCAGGACACCTTCGGTATCAACATGGTGGCGCTGGTCAATGGCCAGCCCAAGCTGTGCAACCTGAAGGACCTGATCGAGGTTTTCCTACAGCACCGCCGCGAAGTGGTGACACGCCGCACGGTATTCAACCTGCGCAAGGCACGCGAACGCGGCCATGTGTTGGAAGGCTTGGCCGTAGCCATGGCGAACATCGACGAGTTCATCCGCATCATCCGCGAGTCGCCCACGCCGCCCGTGGCCAAGCTGGAGTTGATGAACCGTCCCTGGGACAGCAAGCTGGTACGCGAGATGCTCACACGCACACGTGCCGACGGCGGCGTGGTGAATGCCGATGACTACCGCCCCGATGGCCTGGAAAAAGAATTTGGCATGGGCGCAGACGGCCTGTACCGTTTGTCTGAAACGCAAGCACAAGAAATTCTGCAGATGCGTCTGCAGCGCCTGACCGGCCTGGAGCAGGACAAGGTTATCGCCGAATACAAGGAAGTCATGGCCGAGATCGAGGACTTGCTCGACATCCTGGCCAAACCCGAGCGTGTCTCGACCATCATTGGTGAAGAACTGGGCCACGTGAAGCAGGAATTCGGCCAGAGCAAGCTGGGCGCACGCCGCAGCCTGGTGGAGCACTCCTCCTTCGACCTGTCGACCGAAGACCTGATCACACCTACCGACATGGTGGTGACCATGAGCCACAGCGGCTATATCAAGAGCCAGCCCCTGCACGAATACCGCGCCCAAAAGCGCGGCGGGCGTGGCAAGCAAGCCACCGCCACCAAGGAAGATGATTGGGTTGACCAGCTCTTCGTGGCCAATACACACGACTACATCCTGTGCTTCTCCAACCGCGGCCGCCTGTACTGGCTCAAGGTCTGGGAAGTACCGCAGGGCTCTCGCGGTTCGCGCGGCCGCCCTATCGTCAACATGTTCCCTCTGCAAGAGGGCGAGAAGATCACCGTGGTGTTGGCACTGACCGGGGAGAAACGCACTTTCCCGGCCGACCAGTACGTGTTCATGGCGACTAGCATGGGCACCGTCAAAAAGACGGCGCTGGACGAATTCAGCAACCCGCGCAAGGGCGGCATCATTGCTGTGAACCTGGACGAGGGTGACTACCTGATTGGTGCGGCACTGACCGACGGCAAGCACGACGTGATGCTGTTCAGCGATGGCGGCAAGGCCGTGCGCTTTGACGAGGACGATGTGCGCCCGCTGGGCCGCAATGCCCGCGGCGTGCGAGGCATGTCCCTCGAAGCCGGCCAAAGCGTGATTGCCATGCTGGTGGCCGAAGACGAACAGCAAAGCGTGCTGACCGCCACCGAAAACGGCTACGGCAAGCGCACCAGCATCACCGAATACACCCGCCATGGCCGTGGCACCAAGGGCATGATTGCGATCCAGCAGTCCGAGCGCAATGGCAAAGTCGTTGCCGCCACGCTGGTGCATGCCGACGACGAGATCATGCTGATCACCGACAAGGGCGTGCTGGTGCGCACCCGCGTCGCAGAAATTCGTGAACTCGGCCGTGCGACCCAGGGCGTGACCTTGATTGGCCTGGATGAGGGCTCCAAGCTCAGCGGCTTGCAGCGCATCGTGGAGAACGACGCCAACACCACAGAAGGCGATGCGGGCGAGAGCGCAGAGGGATCGACCGGCTCCGGAGAAGCTACCGAGTAGCTATCAAATCAATAGCTACTCGCGCAAAAAACCACGAGGGCTAGAGCCCTATTTCACACAAAATCCAGTTGATGCAACGCCCCTACAACTTCTCGGCCGGACCGGCCGCCATGCCAGTCGAAGTGCTGGAACAAGCCGCCGCCGAGATGCTGGACTGGCACGGAAGCGGCATGGGCGTGATGGAAATGAGCCACCGTGGCAAAGAATTCCTTTCCATCTACGAACATGCTGAAGCCGATCTGCGTGAGCTGCTGGCCGTGCCTGCCAACTTCAAGATCCTGTTCATGCAGGGTGGAGGGCTGGCAGAGAACGCCATCGTTCCGCTGAACCTGAGTAGCCTGCGCGCCACAGCCGGCCAAGCCGGTGTGACTGACTTTGTGTTGACCGGCAGCTGGAGCGAAAAGTCGCTCAAAGAAGCTGGCAAATACAGCCAAACCCGCACCGTTGCGTCTGGCAAGGACGGAGGATTTACCGCCATCCCGCCGACCAGCGGCTGGGAACTCAGTGCGGATGCCAGCTACGTACACATCTGCACCAACGAGACCATCAACGGGGTGGAATTCCAGACCCTGCCTGACCTGAAGGCGCTGGGCTCCCGCGCAGAGCTGGTGATTGACTTCTCTTCCCACGTGGCGTCTCGGTCGGTGGACTGGAGCAAAGTCGGCCTTGCCTTTGGTGGTGCCCAGAAAAACCTGGGGCCGGCCGGCGTGACCCTAGTGGTGGTGCGCGAGGACCTGCTGGGCCATGCCCTGCCGATCTGCCCTAGCGCCTTTAACTACAAAACGGTGGCCGACAACGGCTCTATGTACAACACCCCGCCCACCTACAGCATCTACATGGCGGGCCTGGTGTTCCAGTGGCTCAAGCGCCAGGGCGGCGTTGCGGCCATGGAGGTACGCAACATCGCCAAGGCGGATCTGCTGTACCAAGCGATTGACGCCACCGGCTTTTACCTGAACGGCGTCGCGCGGAATGCCCGCTCACGCATGAACGTGCCCTTTTTCCTGCGCGATGAAGCGCTCAATGACGCCTTCCTGACCGGTGCCAAAGCCGCAGGACTGTTGCAACTCAAGGGCCACAAATCCGTGGGCGGCATGCGCGCCAGCATCTACAACGCCATGCCCATCGAAGGCGTGCAAGCGCTGGTGCAGTACATGCAAGAATTTGAACGCACCCACGGCTAGACACACACCATGGCACGCACCCTTCCCGAACTCCGCGTCCTGATTGACGCCGTGGACCAGGAACTTCTGGCCCTGCTGACCCGCCGTGCCGCTCTGGCCCATGAGGTAGGCGAAATCAAGAAGGTGGAAGGCTCTGCCGTCTTCCGCCCTGAACGCGAGGCGCAGGTCATTGCGAACCTGCAACAGGCCAACCAGGGCGCGCTCAAGAACGAGAGCGTGGCCGTGATCTGGCGTGAAATCATGTCCGCCTGCCGCGCCCTGGAGGCGCCGCAGCGCGTGGCCTACCTGGGCCCCAAAGGCACCTTCAGTGAAGAGGCCACGCTGCGCTTCTTCGGCTCCAGCATCACGCATGTGCCCTGCGCCAACTTCGACGAAGTGTTCCACGCCGCTACTGCAGGCTCGGCCGAATTCGGCGTAATTCCGGTGGAGAACAGCACCGAGGGTGTGGTCACCCGCTCCTTGGACCTGTTGCTCAACTCCCCCCTGCACATCGTGGGTGAGATCAGCCTGCTGGTGCGCCACCACCTGCTGCGCAGCACAGCATCGCTCGATGGCATCGAGGTCGTGCTGGCCCACCCCCAAGCATTGGCCCAGTGCCAACAATGGCTCAGCGCCCACTTGCCGAATGCCGAACGCCGCGCCGTGTCCAGCAACGCCGAAGGTGCGCGGCTGGCCGCAAGCAACCCGGCCTGGGCTGGCATTGCCAGCGAACGCGCGGGCTCTGAATTTGGCCTGCACATTGCATCCCACGCCATCCAAGACGAAGCCTTTAACCGCACCCGCTTTGTCGTGGTCTGCCTGCCCAGCGTGCTGCCCGCACCCGAGGCCTCCGGCAAGGACTGCACCAGTCTGGTGGTCTCTGTGCCCAACAAACCTGGCGCCGTGCACGACATGCTGGTACCGCTGAAGAAGCACGGCGTGTCCATGACCCGTTTTGAATCCCGGCCAGCACGCTCCGGCCAATGGGAATACTATTTCTACATCGACCTGCAAGGCCACCCCTCCCAGCCTCACGTAGCGGCGGCCCTACAGGACTTGTCCAGCCTGTGCGCCTTCTACAAGGTGCTGGGTACGTACCCTCTGGCCGACTGATGTACACCTGCAGGACTCTTTATGTTTGAACAGCTTGGCTTGATTGGATGTGGCTTGATGGGCGGGTCCTTCGCCCTGGCCCTCAAACGGGCGGGCTTGGTCAAACGCGTGGTGGGCTACAGCAAGTCGCCGTCCACCACGGAGCGCGCGCGCCAGATGGGCGTCATCGACATCGAAGCGCCCTCTGCCTTGCTGGCTGTCTCTGGCGCTGACATCGTGTTGATTGCGGTCCCCGTGTCCGCCACCGAGGCTACGTTCAAGGCCATCAAGCACCTGGTTACGCCCAATATGCTGATCATGGACGTAGGCTCCACCAAGCGCGACGTGATCGACGCGGGTCGCCGCGGTCTGCGCGAACACATCGGCTCTTTTGTTCCCGCACACCCGATTGCGGGCAAAGAGCTGTCAGGTGTGGAGCATGCCGATGCAGACCTGTATGCGGGCAAGCAGATCATCCTGACCCCCATTGAGCGTACCCTGACCACGCAGCTGCAAAAGGCGGTGGACGTGTGGACTGCGCTGGGTTGCCGGGTGCTCAAGATGTCACCCGAACAGCACGACGCGGCCTTTGCTGCCGTGAGCCACCTGCCGCACCTGATTGCATTCGCGCTCATGAACGCCATCTCGGGCCAAACGCAGGGCAAGGATTACCTCTCGCTGGCAGGCCCGGGCTTCCGTGACTTCACCCGCATTGCGGCGGGCGACCCCAAAATCTGGCGCGACATCATGGTCTCCAACCGCGAAGAGCTGCTGGAGCAAAGCAAGATTTTCCAGCGCACGCTGCAGGCCATGGAACTCATGATCTCCAGCGGCAACGGTGATGCGCTGGAAGGCCTGATCGAGCAGGCCAGCCACACCCGCGCCAACTGGACGATGGCGTCCAAACACCACAAATAATGTTTTCCACCGCCTTCCTGGACCTCCCCCCCCTCTCCCACGCTGCGGGCGCCGTCACCCTCCCCGGCTCCAAGAGCATTTCCAACCGTGTGCTGCTGCTCGCCGCCATGAGCGCGGGCACCACCACCATCCACGACCTGCTGGATTCGGACGACACCCGTGTCATGCTGGTGGCGCTGCGCACCTTGGGCTGCGGAGTCGAAGAATCCGGCCCCATCGTGCGCATCACGGGCCTGGGCGGCCAGCTGCCCAACGCATCGGCCAAACTGTTTCTGGGTAACGCCGGCACTGCAATGCGTCCGCTGACTGCCGCCTTGGCCGTATTGGGTGGTGACTTTGAGCTCAGCGGCGTGCCGCGCATGCATGAGCGCCCGATCGGCGACCTGGTGGATGCACTGCGCCAGTTGGGCTGCGGCATTGACTACCTGGGCAACGATGGATTTCCTCCCCTGCGCATCGGCAAGGCCCAGCTGAAGTTGGACGCCCCCATCCAGGTGCGTGGCGATGTGTCCAGCCAGTTCCTGACCGCGCTGCTGATGGCGCTGCCCTTGGTAGCAGCCGAGGACATCGTGATCGAAGTGGTCGGCGAGCTGATCTCCAAACCCTACATCGAAATCACGTTGAACCTGCTGGCCCGTTTTGGCGTGCAGGTGCGGCGCGACGGTTGGCAGCGCTTCACCATTTCCGCTGGCTGCCAGCTTCAGTCGCCCGGTGATATCCACGTCGAAGCGGACGCGTCCAGCGCTAGCTATTTCATAGCACTTGGCGCAATAGCCACGGGCTCTAACGGCATAAATGGCATCACAATCCAGGGTGTAGGCGCCGACTCCATCCAGGGCGACATTCACTTCATGGAAGCGGCCCAGGCCATGGGTGCCCGCATTGATAGCGGCCCCAACTGGCTGCACGTGCAACGTGGTGCCTGGCCGCTCAAGGCCATCGATCTGGACTGCAACCACATCCCCGACGCGGCCATGACATTGGCCGTGATGGCGCTGTACGCTGAGGGCACGACCACGCTGCGCAATATCGCCAGCTGGCGGGTAAAGGAAACCGATCGCATCGTCGCCATGGCGACCGAACTGCGCAAACTGGGCGCAACCGTCGAGGAAGGTGTAGACTTCATCCGCGTCACGCCGCCCACGTCCATCAACCAATGGACCACTGGCAGCATCCACACCTACGACGACCACCGCGTCGCCATGTGCTTCTCGCTCGCGGCCTTCAACCCGGCACGCCTGCCCATCCGCATTGAAGACCCCAAATGCGTGGCCAAAACCTTTCCCGACTACTTTGAAGCGCTGTTCTCGGTCGCCACGGCCGACACCGCTGCCATTCCCGTGGTCTGCGTGGACGGCCCCACCGCGTCGGGCAAGGGCACACTGGCCGCCGTACTGGCCGAAAAGCTGGGCTACCACTTCCTGGACTCGGGTTCGCTCTACCGCATTACCGGACTGGCCGCCACCCGCGCAGGTATTGCACTGGACGTGGCCCACGAACACACCATCGTCAACCTGCTGCGCACCCTGCACATCCACTTTGAAGGCAGCCACATCTGGCTGGCCGATGAAGATGTGAGCGACGCGATCCGTACCGAAGAAGCCGGAATGAACGCCTCCAAGGTATCTGCATTTCCGGCAGTACGCACCGCGCTCATTGACCTTCAGCGTGGATTCCGCAAGCTGCCGGGTCTGGTCGCCGATGGGCGTGACATGGGCACAGTGATCTTCCCGGACGCCCCGCTCAAGGTCTACCTGACCGCCAGCGCAGCCTGCCGTGCGGAGCGGCGTTATAAGCAGTTGATTTCAAAGGGAATTCCCGCTACACTTGACAGTCTTCGTGCAGATTTGGAGGCGCGCGACGCCCGGGACTCCTCCCGAACTGTTGCCCCCTTGAAACCTGCGGATGATGCCCAGTTGCTGGATAACTCGGATTTGACAGTCGAAACGTCTGTTGAAACGGTGTTGGCCTGGTGGCAGGGCAAACAGCCGTTCTAGCCCCGGCTAGGTAGGCAAACTGGCCCCCATCGCTCCTCTCGCGCGTCTGCGCACCGGTGGTGGGGTTCAATAACTTAACCCCGCGGTACCAACCGCAAACCTCATGTCTGAATCTTTCGCAGCCCTATTTGAAGAATCGCTACAACGCTCGGAAATGCGCACCGGTGAAGTTATCACCGCTGAAGTCGTCCGCATCGAGCACAGCTTCGTTGTTGTCAACGCTGGCCTCAAGTCCGAAGCCTACGTGCCAATCGAAGAATTCAAGAGCGACAAGGGCGAAATCGAAGTCCAAGTGGGCGACTTCGTGTCCGTGGCCATTGACTCCGTGGAAAACGGCTATGGCGACACCATCCTGTCCCGCGACAAGGCCAAGCGTCTGGCTTCCTGGATGAGCCTGGAAAAGGCCCTGGAATCCGGCGAATTCGTCACCGGCACCACTTCCGGCAAGGTCAAGGGCGGCCTGACCGTTCTGGTCAACGGCATCCGCGCATTCCTGCCCGGTTCGCTCGTCGACACACGTCCTACCAAGGACCTGTCTCCCTACGAAAACAAGACCCTAGAATTCAAGGTTATCAAGCTGGACCGCAAGCGCAACAACGTGGTGCTGAGCCGCCGCGCTGTGGTGGAAGCCTCCATGGGCGAAGAACGCGCCAAGCTGATGCACACACTGAAAGAAGGTTCTGTGGTGCAAGGCGTGGTCAAGAACATCACCGAATACGGTGCGTTCGTGGACCTGGGCGGTATCGACGGCCTGTTGCACATCACTGACATGGCATGGCGCCGCGTCCGTCACCCTTCCGAAGTGGTGACCGCAGGTCAAGAAATCACTGCCAAGATCCTGAAGTTCGACACCGAAAAGAACCGCGTGTCCCTGGGTCTGAAGCAAATGGGCGACGATCCCTGGATGGGCGTCAACCGCCGCTACCCCCAAGGTACCCGCATGTTCGGCAAGATCACCAACATCGCCGACTACGGCGCGTTTGTGGAACTCGAACCCGGTATCGAAGGTTTGGTGCACGTGTCCGAAATGGACTGGACCAACAAGAACGTGGCTCCGTCCAAGATCGTTGCCTTGGGTGACGAAGTCGAAGTCATGGTTCTGGAAATCGACGAAGACAAGCGTCGTATCTCTTTGGGCATGAAGCAGTGCAAGGCCAACCCATGGCAAGAATTTGCCCAGAACACCAAGCGCGGCGACCGCGTGAAGGGTCCGATCAAGTCCATCACCGACTTCGGCGTGTTCGTGGGTCTGGCTGCCGGTATCGACGGCCTAGTGCACTTGTCTGACCTGTCTTGGAATGAATCCGGCGAAACCGCCGTGCGCGAATTCAAGAAGGGCCAGGAAGTGGAAGCCATCGTGTTGGCCGTGGACGTGGACCGCGAGCGCATCTCCTTGGGTATCAAGCAATTGGACTCCGATCCTTTCACCACTTTCGTGTCCGTGAACGACAAGGGCCAGACCGTTACCGGTAAGGTCAAGACCGTGGACGCCAAGGGCGCTGAAATCGACCTGGGCGACGACATTGTTGGTTACCTGCGCGCTTCCGAAATCAGCCGCGACCGCGTTGAAGACGCACGCAACGTGCTGAAAGAAGGCGACGAAGTGACCGCTGTGGTGGTGAACGTGGATCGCAAGACCCGCAACATCCAGTTGTCCATCAAGGCCAAGGACATGGCAGACCAGAACGAAGCCATGCAGAACCTGAGCCAGCAGTCTGCCCGTGAAAACGCCGGCACGACCAGCCTGGGTGCCCTGTTGCGTGCCAAGTTGGACAACAACTCCTAATCAGAGGGGATCGGGCTACTCGCCCGCTTCACCCAACATCTGATATGTTGTTGACCTGAACGAACGACCGGCCCCCTTGGGTGCCGGTCGTTTTTTCTTAGCTTTACCCTCTGATTGCCATGACCCGCTCCGATCTTGTTGAAGAACTGGCCAACCGTTTCAGCCAGTTGACCCACCGCGATGCCGAGTTCGCCGTCAAGGCCATCCTGGACGCCATGAACGACGCCCTGGTCCGCGGTCATCGCATTGAAATTCGTGGCTTCGGCAGTTTCTCCATTAACCGCCGCCCGCCCCGCATGGGCCGCAATCCGCGCAGCGGCGAAAGCGTGGCCATCCCCGAAAAACGCGTCCCCCACTTCAAGCCCGGCAAAGCCCTGCGAGAAGCCGTAGACACCCGGACTGCGGAGCTGGAATCCGACAGCAAAGCGTGAAATGAACGCCGCCGGACCATCCGACGATTCAGGTGGCTATTGGACTTAGAATTCCTCGCCAACGAGGAGAAGAATGAAACAGCTCGCATGGCTCTTTAAGTGGCTACTTAAAGCGGCCATTTTTTTTACCCTGTTCGCCTTTGCTCTGAACAACCAAGGCGACGTCACCGTGCATTTTTTCTTTGGCACGCGCTGGACTGCACCCATGGTGTTGGTAGTGTTGATCACCTTTGCCGCTGGTGTGGCCATTGGAGTACTGGGCATGGTGCCGCGCTGGTGGCGCCATCGTCGGGCAGCAAAGTACGCCCGCAACCAAGCTGCCAGCGCACTGGCCACCATGGCCGCAGAGACGGACAAAACCCCAACACCTCCACCGCATGGACTTTGACATTACCCTGATCCTCATGGGCCTGCCCGTGGCCTTTGTACTGGGTTGGCTGGCATCGCGCATGGACCTTCGCCAGCTGCGCATGGAGAATCGCCAAGCCCCCAAGGCCTACTTCAAGGGTCTGAACTTCCTCCTCAATGAGCAACAGGACCAGGCCATCGACGCCTTCATTGAAGCCGTCCAGAACGACCCAGACACCTCCGAACTGCACTTTGCGTTAGGCAACCTGTTCCGTCGCCGCGGCGAATACGAGCGTGCCGTCCGTGTGCATGAACACCTGCTCTCGCGCGGCGACCTGAGTGACGATGACCGCCACCGCGCCCAGCATGCACTGGCGCTGGATTACCTCAAAGCAGGCTTGTTGGACCGTGCCGAGAACGCACTACTCAAACTGGAAGGCACCCGCTTTGAGGCCCAAGCTCGCCTGGCCCTACTGGCCAACTACGAACGCTCCCGCGACTGGGAGCACGCGGCCCTGGTGGCACAGAAACTCGAATCCAGCGACCAGGGTAGCTTCAAGGGTCGGCTGGCGCACTACCTCTGCGAACAAGCCGCTACCCTGCATGCGGCTGGCCAAACCGAGCAGGCCCATGCCTTGCTGGACAAAGCCATGGAGACGGCCCCCGAAGCCCCACGCCCACGCATGGACCTGGCCTCGCTGCAAGCGGGCGCCGGACAGCCTGCCAAGGCCTGCGCCACCCTAATGGCTGCCCTGCATGCGGCACCCGGTGCCGTAGGTTTGATTGCACCGCTGCTGGCCAAGCAGGCGCTGGCCTGCGGCCAAGGCGAAACCGTCTTGCATTTGCTGCAAGATGTCTATGCCAGTAACCGCTCACTAGATGTACTGGACGCCATCGTGGCGCTGGAGGCTGCGGGCACCCAGCCCGGCCCTACCGCGCGCGAATGGTATGCACGCCATCTGGAGGCGGAGCCGTCGTTGGTGGCCGCCGCCAAATGGATTGCCGGCGAGAAGCTCGAGCACGAGGCCTTCCACCCGCAGGTGCAACGTGCGCTGGACCATGCTGTCAAACCGCTCACACGCTACCGCTGCGCGGCCTGCGGCTTTGAGGCCAAACAGCACTTTTGGCAATGCCCCGGCTGCCAGGCCTGGGACAGCTATCCCGCGCGCCGGGTCGAAGAACTCTGAACACTGCCCGCTAAGATGACAACGATGAAGATTGCAAAAGAACGATTGGCCCAAGCCCGTGTGCTGGTAGTGGGCGATGTGATGTTGGACCGCTACTGGTACGGTGCGGTGGACCGCATCAGCCCCGAAGCACCGGTGCCCGTGGTACGCATCACCCGCGAAGAAGAGCGCTGCGGCGGTGCGGCCAACGTGGCTTTCAATGCCGCCACGCTGGGTGCCCAAGCCTCCTTGCTGACCGTGGTGGGCGACGACGAAGCTAGTCACAAGCTCGAAGCCTTGGTGGCCAAGACCGGCATACGCACCCACTTTGGTCGCGATGCCGATCTCAAGACCACCGTCAAGCTGCGCGTCATTGGACGCCAGCAGCAGCTGATCCGCCTGGATTTCGAGAACACCCCCAAGAATGAGGTGCTGGCCACCCAAACGGTCTCCTTCGCGCAACTGCTGCCCCAGCATGATGCGGTGCTTTTCTCCGACTACGGCAAAGGTGGCTTGGCCCACGTGAGCGACATGATTACGCGTGCCCGCGCCGCTGGCAAGCCCATCCTGATCGACCCCAAGGGCAGCGATTATTCGCGCTACCAGCAGGCCACGGTCATCACGCCCAACCGCGCAGAACTGCAACAGGTCATTGGCGGCTGGAACGGTGAGGAAGACTTGCGTACCAAGGTACAAGCCCTGCGCGCCCAACTGCAACTCGACGCCGTGCTGCTGACCCGCAGCGAGGAAGGCATGACCCTGTTTGACGCAGAAGGCCAGTTGCATGTGAGCGCGCAGGCGCGTGAAGTGTTTGATGTGACCGGTGCTGGTGACACCGTGATTGCCACCATGGCGACCCTGGTGGGTGCAGGCCTGAGCCTGCGCGAAGCCGTGCCCCTTGCCAATCGCGCAGGGGGACTGGTGGTGGGTAAATTTGGCACCGCCACGGTGTCCTATGAGGAGCTATTTGCATGACACGCATCGTGGTCACCGGCGCGGCCGGATTTATTGGCAGCAACATCATCGCCGGGCTGAACGCCCGAGGCCTGACCGACATTATTGCGGTGGACGACCTCAAACAAGGCGATAAATTCCGCAACCTGGCCGACCTGCAGATTGCCGACTATGTGGACATGGACACGTTTTACGACGAGTTTGCGTCCGGCCACTACGGCCAGGTGGAAGCTGTGTTCCATGAAGGTGCTTGCAGCGACACCATGGAGCAGGACGGCAAGTACATGATGGCCAACAACTACACGCTGTCCTGGCACCTGTTCCAGGCCTGCCAGAAGCGTGGCGCACGCCTGCTGTATGCGTCCAGCGCAGCCACCTACGGCGGCTCCGACACCTTCCGCGAAGACCCGGCCTTTGAGGCTCCGCTCAATGTCTACGGCTACTCCAAATTGCTGTTCGACCAGCGCATGCGCCGCGAATGTGGCCATGATTTTCAGCGCACCAAGGCTGGCAAAACCATGCAGGTGGTGGGCTTCCGTTACTTCAACGTCTACGGCCCACGTGAGCAGCACAAGGGCCGCATGGCCAGCGTGGCCTTCCACCAGTACCACCAGTTCAATGCCGAGGGCAAGGTCAAGCTGTTTGGCGAGTACGGTGGCTACCCGCAGGGCGGCCAGATGCGTGACTTTGTCTTCATTGACGATGTGGTGGCCGTGAACCTATGGTTCTTTGACCACCCTGCTCAGAGCGGCATCTTCAACCTCGGCTCAGGCCGGGCCCAGCCCTTCAACGATGTAGCCAGCTCCGTGGTCAACGCCATGCGCACCCTCCAGGGAGAAGCAGCGCTGCCTCTGGCCGACATCGCCGCCAAGGGCCTGGTGGAGTACGTCCCCTTCCCCGATGCACTGCGCGGCAAGTACCAGTGCTACACCCAAGCCGACCTCACGGCCCTGCGCGCCGCCGGCTGCGACCATGCGTTTGTGGATGTGCAAACCGGCGTGGGCAAGTACGTGCGGTGGCTGGCCAACCGCAAGGCGTAAGTTCCACCTTCAAGGAGTGCCCATGTTGAAACCACGCCAACTTGTCCTGCTTGCCATCAGCGCAGTCGTTAGCGCATCGGCGTGGGCGCTGGAGGTCAATACCGCTACCGAGGCACAACTCGACAGTGTCAAAGGCCTGGGCCCGAGCAGCACCGGGCGCATTCTGCAGGCCCGTGAGGCAGGTGCTTTCAAGGACTGGGCCGACTTCATGGCCCGCGTCAAAGGCATCAAGGCCTCTGCCGCGGCCAAACTCTCGGCCGAAGGCCTGACGGTCAACGGCGCAGCGTACAACCCCAAGAGCGGCGCCCAGTGATGCCGCAGGTGCTCGCCATCTGCATGGGTGCCTGCGTAGGCGCATTGGCACGCTGGCAGCTGGGTCTCTGGCTGAATCCTGTGGCCACTGCTGGCACCGTGCTGCCATGGGGCACTGTCGCGGCCAACCTTATTGGCGGTTACCTGATCGGCGTCTGTGTGGCCGTGTTTCAGGCCATACCGCAGTTGGACCCGGTCTGGCGTTTGGCCCTTGTCACCGGCTTTCTGGGCGCACTCACCACCTTCTCCAGCTTCTCCGCGGAAGTGGTGGCCATGCTGGGCCAGCAACGTTACGCACTGGCACTGGGCACTGCGGCCCTGCACCTGTTGGGCTCCCTGCTGCTGACCATCGCCGGCCTGCGTTCCGCTACTTTTTTTATAGCTGCTCGCGCTTAGTTTATAAGTGCTAGAGGCCGATTTGGCATCAAACTGAGTGGCGGTGCGTCCAGCAGAAACACGCGCACAGCGGCACGCAGCTGCTGGGTTTCTTGCGCCAAGCTCATGGTTCCGGCCGCAGATTCCTCCACCATGGCGGCATTCTGCTGCGTCGCTTGGTCAATCCCTCCCATCGCGCTGTTGATGGCGCCAATGCCTTGCAGTTGCTCTTGCGCAGCCGCGCGTATGCCCTGGACCACTGCAGCTACCTGCCCAACACCCGCCACCATCTCGCGCATGGTCTGGCCCGCCTGCGCCGCCAGCGCCGATCCCCGGTCAATTTTTTCAACCGAGGCGTGGATGATGGTTTTGATCTCGCGCGCTGCCTGGGCCGAACGCCCGGCCAATGAGCGTACCTCGCTGGCCACTACTGCAAACCCCCGCCCCTGCTCGCCCGCACGGGCGGCCTCCACGGCGGCATTGAGCGCCAAAATATTCGTCTGAAAAGCAATGCCGTCAATCACCGCAATGATGTCTGCGATTTTGCGGGAGGCGTCATTGATGTCCTGCATGGTGTGCTCCACCTGGTTCACCACTGCCCCTCCCCGTTGTGCCAATTGCTGGGCCGTATCGGCCGAGCCCACAGCCTCGGTGGCCGACTCTGCGGTGTGGCGCGCCGCCAGCGCCAGCTGTTCAATCGACGCCACCGTGCGCTGCAAAGCCGCCGCCGCCCGCTCAGTGCGTTCGGACAACTCACCATTGGCCGTCGCAATCTCGGCGGTGTTGTCTCCCACCACCTCCACCCCGGCGCGTACCTGCCACACCAGTTGGCTCAGCGCTGCGTGCATTCGCCCCAGATCCTGCTGCACTTGGGCGATCTCATCGCGCCCTTGGGCCTGCACCGTAGCCGTCAAGTTCCCTTGCCCCCAGGCCTTGGCCGTTGCCTGGAGCGACTGCATGGGGCGCAAGATGGACCGCACGATGGCCAACACCAGCAGCGTAGCCAGTACCGCCACCAATGCAGTTGCCGCCAGCACCACCCAAGGTGCCTGGCCGCCGGTGCGGGTCAGCGTGGCACGGCGCTCACCCGCACGCGTGGCAATGGACTGGGACACCGCCACCAATGCCTGCTCTGCAGCCTGCATGTCTGCCGCCAGAGGCGCCATGGCCGCATTGGCTGCCCAAGGGTCGTGCAGCTCGCCGCGCGCCAGCTTGCCCAGAATGTCTTTGAAGCCGGCCTCGTACAAGCGCAGACGTCGTGCCATATCGCCCAGTGCAGTTGCATCTGCATCCTGGGCCAGGGTTTGCACCTGCGCCAGGGACTGCAAGGTGGCAGCCAGAGACCGCCCCCACAACTGGCTGTAGCGCTCCGTAGCCGCTTCATCCCCCATGGTCAGCAACACATCTTTCTCGTAGCGGCGTGCATCACCCCAATGGCTGCGCACTGCGCCCAAGACCTGCAAGGATTCAAATTCCGAATCGATAAAGTGTGTTGCGCGCGTGGCTTCCCGGTCTATGGTCCACGCCGCAAAGCCTCCGACTGCGGCCAAGGCCAACACGGAGAACACCAATAGCACCATCAAACGGGATCGGATCCGCAAACGCGCAAGCCAAGTCATGGTTTACCCTTATTCAAGACTGCCATGCTCCGAAAAGGCCATGACATCCCTGTGACAGCAGGCCTCTGAGGGGCATCCCGTCAGGGTTTGTTCAGCCGCGCAATCCGGCTTAAGGCTTAGACTCCGTGGGTTCAAAGTGGGACGGGCCATAGCTGCCCGGCCATTTCCCAAAAACTACAACGGAGACGCCATGACACCCTTGCTCTCACTGTCCCGGCTGATCGACACGATCAGCACCTGGGTCGGTAAATTCACCATGTGGCTGATTCTGGCCACCACCCTGATCAGCGCAGGCAACGCGCTGGTGCGCAAGTTTTTCAACAACAGCTCCAACGGCCTGCTCGAAATTCAGTGGTACCTGTTTGCCGCCGTGTTCATGCTGGGCGCGGGTTATGGACTTTTGAAGAACTCGCATGTGCGCATCGACTTCATTTCCACCAAGCTCAGTGCCCGCGCCCGCAACTGGGTGGACGTGGTGGGCATCGTGCTGGTGCTGTTCCCCTTCTGCGTGATCAGCATCTCCCTGGGCTGGCCTTTCTTCATGCAGGCCCTGCAAAGCGGCGAGATGTCACAAAACGCTGGTGGCCTGATCCGCTGGCCCGCATACGCACTGATTCCCCTTGGCTTTGCCTTGCTGATGCTGCAAGGTGTCTCGGAGCTGATCAAACGCCTGGCCTTCCTGACCGGCAATGGCCCAGATGTGTTGAGCGGTGAAGACGCGAAATCTGACGACCAGAAGAAGCTCGAAGAGCTCGAAGCCCAAACCGCCAAGATGCTGGCTGGAGACAAATAAATGCAAACCACCCTCTTGGCACAACAGTTTGTGCCACTCATGTTCATCACATTGTTTGTGATTCTGCTCACCGGTTTCCCGGTGGCGTTTGGTCTCGCAGCGACAGGCCTGGCGCTGGGCTTTGTGGGTATTGAAGCGGGCATTTTCCCCGCTGCACTCTTTCAAGCCTTGCCGCTTCGCATCTTCGGCATCATGCAAAACGACACGCTGTTGGCAATTCCGTTCTTCACCTTCATGGGGATTATTCTGGAACGCTCCGGCATGGCTGAAGACCTGCTGGAGACCGTGGGCCAGGTGTTTGGTCCCGTGCGTGGTGGTGTGGCGATTGCGGTGATTCTAGTGGGCGCCCTGCTGGCAGCCACTACCGGCGTGGTGGCTGCAGCGGTCATCTCCATGGGCCTGATCTCCCTGCCAGTGATGCTGCGCTACGGCTACAGCCGCACCATTGCCACCGGCACCATCACCGCCTCGGGCACCTTGGCCCAGGCCATTCCGCCGTCTCTGGTGCTGATCGTGCTGGCCGACCAATTGGGCCGCTCTGTGGGCGACATGTATTCCGGCGCCCTGATTCCCGGCCTGTTGCTGGTGGGTCTGTATATCGCTTTCATTGTGGCAGTGGCTATCTTCAAACCGGCGATGGTGCCAGCCCTGCCACCCGAGGCCCTGCTGTACAAAGAAGACAACGGCGCTTCTGGCCACAAGTCTTTGCTGGTGCTGGTGTTGATTTGCGCTGCTGTGGGATTTGCCTGGTCACGTGTGCACGACGGCCTTATGACCCAATGGCTGGAACGCGCAACCCCATCTGCCGGTGATGAGATCGTGATTTTGTCCCTGACATTGGCATCTCTCACCGGCTTGGCACTGGCCATCATCAACCGCATCACCAAGATGGGCCTGCTGTCCAAACTGGCTGAGCAAGTCACCTTTGTGCTGATGCCTCCGCTGATCCTGATCTTCCTGGTGCTGGGCACAATTTTCCTGGGTGTGGCCACACCGACCGAAGGCGGCGCCATGGGTGCGCTGGGCGCCTTGATTTTGGCCATGGGCAAACGCCGTTTGGGCATGCCCCTGATGAAGCAGGCGCTGGACAACACCGCCAAGTTGGCCGCTTTTGTGCTGTTCATCCTGATTGGCTCCACTGTGTTCAGCTTCACCTTCAATGCGGCCGATGGTCACATCTGGGTGGAACATCTGTTTGACAAGATTCCGGGCGGCGCTTGGGGCTTCCTGGTGGTCGTGAACATCCTGGTGTTCATCCTGGGCTGCTTCATCGACTTCTTCGAAATCGCCTTCATCGTGATCCCCTTGCTGGCCCCGGTGGCAGAGAAGATCCTGCCCGGCCTGGTGCCCGGCATGACGCCCGACCAGGCCATGATCTGGTTTGGTGTGATCATCGCGATGAACCTGCAGACGTCGTTCCTGACACCACCCTTCGGTTTTGCCCTGTTCTACCTGCGCAGCGTGGCAGCCAAGTTCGACTACAAGGACCGCGTCACCGGCAAACTGATTCCCTCGGTCAAAACCACCGAAATCTACAAAGGCTCGATTGCCTTCATCATCCTGCAGCTGATCATGGTGGTTGCGGTGATTGCCTTCCCGGTCTTGGTGACGGGCGGCATCGAGAAGGTCGAATCCTTGAGCTCCGAGCAAATCATGGAGCAACTGGACATGCCGGGCGCTCCTGAGGCGGGAGAGACCGCCGACCCCACGGCAGGCATGGAGGGTGCCGCCAAGGAAGGGGAAATGCCCGAGCCCGCAGCTGAGGCCGGCAAAGAAGATGACCCCATGAAGGCCATGATGGAAGAGGCGGCCAAGGACGCCGCCAAGAAACCTTAATTCACGCCACAACGTACAAGGACCGGTTTCAGTGCCTCCGCTGAAGCGGTCCTTTTTCATTTCCAGCGGGCACCCTAACCGCAACCATTGCCATGACTGATCCAACCACCATCCAAATCACCGGTGCCGCCATCTTTGGCCTGGCGGTGCTGCATACCTTTTCCACCAAGTTTTTTGAACATCTGGCCCATACCCGCCCCAACCATGCGGGGCTCTGGCATTTGCTGGGCGAGGTGGAGGTGGTGTTCGGCTTTTGGGCCATGGTGCTGATGTTCGCCATGTTGGGCCTGGTGGGCACCCAAGAAGCCGCCCACTACCTCGACAGCCGCAACTTCACCGAACCGCTGTTCGTCTTCGCCATTGTGGTGATTGCCGGCAGCCGCGCCGTACTGCACATGGCCAAAAAAGGCGTCAGCGCGATTGCAAAGCTGGTCCCTCTCAAAGGAGGCATGGCCTTCTATTTCGTGGCGCTGTCGTTCATCCCCTTGCTAGGGTCTTTCATTACCGAACCGGCCGCCATGACTCTGGCAGCCATGATGCTGCGTGAGCGCATTTTTGGCGCAGGACTCTCCACCAAGCTGAAGTACGCCACCTTGGGCGTGCTGTTTGTGAACGTCTCGATTGGCGGCACGCTCACCTCATTTGCAGCGCCCCCTGTCTTGATGGTGGCTGCCAAATGGAACTGGGACAGCTGGTACATGCTCACCCATTTCGGCTGGAAGGCCGCGCTGGCCGTGTTCTTCAATGCGCTGGTGGCCACCTTGCTGTTCAAGCGCCAGCTAGCGCATCTGCCCAAGGCTTCCCAATCCAATGACATCCAGATCCCGTTCGGCGTGCTGCTGGTGCATGTGGTGTTCCTGGCTGGCGTGGTGACATTCGCGCACCATCCGGCAGCGTTCCTGGGCCTGTTCCTGTTCTTTATTGGTTTTGCCCAGGCTTACCCCAAGTACCAGGACAGCCGTTTGCTCTTGCGCGAAGGCCTGCTTGTCGCATTTTTCCTGGCGGGCCTGGTGGTGCTGGGCGGCCAGCAGCAATGGTGGCTGGAGCCGCTCCTACGCGGGATGGACTCTTCGACCGTCTACTACGGTGCCACTGCCTTGACTGCTGTGACTGACAACGCAGCACTCACCTACCTGGGCTCCTTGGTGGAAGGCCTGAGCGACGAGTTCAAGTACGCGCTGGTGGCCGGTGCCGTGACGGGTGGAGGTCTCACCGTGATTGCCAACGCCCCCAACCCCGCAGGCTTTGCGATTTTGCGCAGCAACTTCGAAGACGAAACCATCCATCCGCTGGGCCTCTTCCTCGCGGCCCTGCCGCCTACTGTGGTGGCCATCGTGGCGTTTCGCCTGCTGTAGCTTTTAAGCACACAAGGAACTGTCAGGGTTTCCCGCAGCCAGCATTTACATTTGTATGAATATAATTTGCTTGTGCTGAGCAATCAACACAATTTCCGGACTCAGTGAGATTGGGAGCCCTGCGGGGCTCCCCTTTTTTTGTGCCTACCTACCGGCTGTCGGGATGTACCGAAGCGCCTGCCATTGCGTGGCTAGAGCAACCGGAACGCCACAATGGCCACCAATGTGGGCGGCAATGCGCCGACCAACAAGCCCAAGGGGTGGATGGCGTTGTCGACAAATTTTTCCTTGAGAATGGCCGCCCCGGCGGGGTTGGGGGCATTGGCAATCAGTGTCAGCCCCCCACCGGTCACCGCCCCAGCCACCAAAGCGGTTTTGAACTCCAGACTCAAGCCTTCCACCAGCGACCCCAAGTAGGTCAGCGCAGCGTTATCCGTAATGGCCGTCAACGCCGTTGCGCCAAAAAAGACCGCGTCAGCATCCATGCGCATCAGCACAGGCTCCAGCCACCATTGCTGCAGCCCGCCCAACACAACCAGCCCTGCCAGGAAGAAAGCCACCAGCAAGGCCTCGCGCAGAATCAACGGGTTCTGATGGCGCTGGTAGGCTGTGGCAAATCCCATGAAAAACAGAAACAGGCCCATGAACAACACCGGGTGATGCGCAAACACCACCACCAGCACCAGGAATACGAGGTGCACCAGCACCACCGAGAAAGGCACCGCCGCCCCTTGACCCGCGGGTTGGGCTGCCATGTGACCCAGCTCTTTGCGGAAGATCAGCATGGCCGCTCCTGCATTGACCACCACCGCAATGGCGGCCTTCCAGCCGAAGGTCGAGACCATGAACCACATGTCCCAGTTCCACTTGGCGGCCACCATCAAGACTGGGGGGGCCGCAAAAGGCGTCAGCGTTCCTCCAATGGATATGTTCACAAACAGCACACCAATGGTGACGTATTTGAGGCGGGTAGACACGTCGCGCGAGAACAGCGTGTCCCGCAAGATCAGCGCCGCCAAGGTCATGGCTGCAGGCTCCGTAATGAAGGAGCCCAGCAATGGCACCAAGGCGAGTACCAAAAAGTACAGCGCCATGCCCCGTTGGAGCGGCATATAGCGTGCGATGGCGCGCACCAGGGTGTCAGCAAACTGCAGAATGGGCCGTGTTCCCGCAATCACCATGATGGCAAATACGAACATGGGTTCAGTAAAGTTTCTGGATTCGAGGTAGGCCGTTGCCTCCGTTTTGCCATTGATGCTGAACATGAACAGGACAAGGACCAAGGCCCAGAAGCCAAAGACCACCTCCACCTCACCCAGCAAATGCCAGATGCCAGCATGGCGCGGTTGGGTGTGCGCCAGATGCTCAAAAAATTTGGTGGAAAACGTGTGGAGTACGGCCAGACCGAACAGGGTCGCACCGACGATTTGAATGAGTGTGGGAGAGTTCATAAGCGTAGACAAATCGCGAGGCGGCCCGACCTTCGCTACTCCTGCCCTTCAGCCCCATGCTGCGACACCCTGCCGCGGATTGTAGGGTGGAAACCCAGTCTCACCCAGCCTGCTTTCCCAAAGACCCAAAATGAAAAAGGCCCTGCAATGCAGGGCCTTTTAGTTCGCGAAACGCAGTAGGCTGCTTACAGCTTTTGCGCTTGCATGAAGCTGTCGAAACGCGCTTCAGTGAAACGGAACCACAGGTTCTGGTCCTTGCGGAAATTGGCGTAGTCGGTGTACACCTTCTTCCAGTTTTCGTTCTTGGCGCTGATTTCTGCATACAGGGCCATGGACTCTTTGAAAGCGAGGTCCAGCACGTCCTTGGGGAAAGGCAGCACCTTGACCTTGGCGCCCACCAGCTGCTTGAGGGCAGCGGGGTTCTTCGCGTCGTACTTGGCCTGCATTTCGGTGTGGGCGTAGGCTGCAGCCGCTTCCACAATGGCCTTGTTCTCGGCGGACAGACCGGCATAAGCTTTGTCGTTCACGAACAGGTCCAACTGGGGACCGCCTTCCCACCAGCCAGGGTAGTAGTAGAAGGGAGCCACCTTGCCGAAGCCCAGCTTCTGGTCATCGTAGGGACCCACCCATTCGGCAGCGTCGATGGTGCCTTTTTCCAGGGCGGTGTAGATTTCGCCGCCAGGAATGTTCTGGGGAACACCACCCATGCGCTCGATCACCTTGCCAGCGAAGCCGCCCACGCGGAACTTCAGGCCCTTGATGTCCTTGGCAGACTTGATTTCCTTGCGGTACCAGCCGCCCATCTGGGCACCGGTGTTGCCCATGGGGAAGTTCACGATGTTGTACTTGGCGTAGAACTCGCGCATCAGCTTGCCGCCGTTGCCTTCGTACATCCAGGCGGTCATCTGGCGGCTATTCAAGCCGAAAGGAATGGCGCAACCCAGTGCAAAGGTCTCGTCCTTGCCGAAGAAGTAATAAGGCGCGGTGTGGGCCATTTCCACAGTACCGTTCTGCACGCCGTCCACCACGCCGAAGGCGGGCATCAATTCGCCGCCAGCGTGGGTGGTGATGGTGAACTTGCCACCGGACATTTCGCCAACCTTCTTGGCGAAGGTATCAGCCGCACCAAAGATGGTATCCAGCGCCTTGGGGAAGCTGGAAGCCAGGCGCCAACGGATAGTGGCGGCCTGGGCATGGACAGCGGGGGCTGCACCAGCAGCCAGCACGCCAGCGATACCAGCGTTTTTGATAATTGAACGACGATCCATTCGGTGTACTCCGGTAATTGTGTTGTAACCATCTTGCGACCCAGCTCTCCCAAGGCGCAAGGACTGTAGTAGTCAAGCGCGATTGTAGGAACGCACATGGGGGCTTTTGTGGGGGTTTTCCCTCGACACATGGAGCGATTGCATAGCCCTTCAGGATTCTGCAAGCCAGCGCAGGGCGCGCTGGTTTCTTAACTGACTTGTGGCTTACGCAGCGCGCGCCGCCGGTGCCAACAATGCACCAAAACGCTGCGTGATGGAGGCCTGAATACCTTGCGCATCCAGCCCCTGCAGTTGCAACAAATGGGCAGGGTCGCCATGTTCGGTGAACACGTCGGCCAAGCCCAGTTGCAACACCGGCAGCTCCAGTGTCGCTGCCTGCAGGGCTTCGAGCACCGCACTGCCTGCCCCGCCCAAGGTGGCGCCCTCTTCCACTGTGACCAGCGCCTGGTGCTTGCGCGCCACTTGCAGAAGCAGCTCGGTGTCTAGCGGTTTGGCCCAGCGCATGTTCACCACCGTGGCGCCCAGTACCTCAGCCGCCACCAGCGCAGGCTGCAGCAGCGTGCCGAAGGCGAGGATGGCAATGCCCTGCCCTTGGCGGCGGATTTCGCCTTTGCCAAAGGGCAGGCCTTCCAGGCTGCTCTGCACCGCCACACCCGCACCGCTGCCACGCGGGTAACGCACGGCCACCGGGTGGTTCTGTGCAAACGCGGTGCTCAACAACTGGCGGCACTCGTTCTCGTCGGCCGGGCAGGCGATGCTGACATTGGGGATACAACGCAGAAAGGGAATGTCGTACACACCTGCATGGGTGGCACCATCGGCACCCACCAGACCAGCGCGGTCCAGCGCAAACACCACGGGCAGGTTTTGCAGTGCCACGTCGTGGATCAGCTGGTCGTAGGCGCGCTGCAGGAAGGTGGAGTAAATCGCCACCACGGGCTTGAGCCCCTCGCAGGCCAGGCCACCGGCAAAGGTGACGGCGTGTTGCTCGGCAATGCCCACGTCAAAGTAGCGCGCCGGGAAACGTTTCTCAAACTCCACCATGCCGGAGCCTTCGCGCATGGCGGGCGTGATGCCAACCAAGCGCTCGTCGGCCGCAGCCATGTCGCACAGCCACTGGCCAAACACCTGGGTGAAGGTTTGCTTGGCGGGTGCAGTGGACTTGACCAGCCCCACCGCCGGGTCGAACTTGCCGGGGCCGTGGTAGGCCACGGGGTCAGCTTCGGCCAACTGGTAGCCCTGGCCTTTTTTGGTGACCACGTGCAGAAACTGCGGGCCCTTCAAATGCTTGATGTTCTCCAGCGTGGGAATCAGCGAATCGAGGTCGTGGCCGTCGATGGGGCCGATGTAGTTGAAGCCGAACTTCTCGAACAACGTGGCTGGCACCACCATGCCCTTGGCCTGCTCTTCAATGCGTTTGGCCAATGCAAACAGGGGCGGCGCCCCCTTGAGCACGGTCTTGCCCACATTCTTGGCGGCGGCATAAAACTGGCCGCTCATCAGCTGCGCCAGGTAGCGGTTCAGCGCGCCCACGGGCGGGCTGATGGACATATCGTTGTCGTTGAGGATGACCAGCAGCTTGCAGTCTTCCACACCCGCGTTGTTCAGCGCCTCAAAGGCCATGCCTGCAGTCATGGCGCCGTCGCCAATCACCGCCACCGAGTAGCGGTCTTCGCCTTTGATGCGCGCGGCCAGTGCCATACCCAGCGCGGCCGAGATGGAGGTGCTGGAGTGCGCGGTACCAAAGGTGTCGTACTCGCTCTCGTCACGGCGCGGGAATCCCGACAGGCCCCCAAACTGGCGCAGGCTGTGCATGCGGTCGCGCCGTCCGGTCAAAATTTTGTGCGGATAAGTTTGGTGGCCCACATCCCAGACCACGCGGTCTTCGGGCGTGTTGAAGACATAGTGCAGCGCCACAGTCAGTTCCACCGTGCCCAGGTTGGAGCTCAGGTGCCCGCCGGTCTTGGCCACGCTGTTGAGCAGGTAGGTGCGCAGCTCATCGGCCAGGGCGCGCAGATGCGCACGCGGCAGCTGGCGCAAGGCTGCGGGGTCGTCAATGGTGGACAGCAAGGACGAAGGGGGCAGATTGGTAGAGGGCATTTGCTATCTTTTTAGTAGCTGCTTGCGCATATTATTCGGGGGCTAGAGGCCTATTTGGCTCTAAAAATCTAGCTGGCGCGGTGCACCACCATGCCAGCCAGGGCCTGCAGGGCGCGGGTGTCTGCCAAGCCACTGGCCTGCAGCGCATCCAGCGCCTGCTGCAGCAGCTGCGTGGCGTAGGCCTGGCTTGCCTCCAAGCCCATCAGCGACACATAGGTCGGCTTGTCGTTGTCAGCGTCTTTGCCGGCGGTCTTGCCCAGCGTGGCCGAGTCGGCCGTCACATCCAGAATGTCATCCACCACCTGGAAAGCCAAGCCAATCGCTGCGCCATACGCCTCCAGGCCCTTGAGCGCCTGGGCCGAGGGACTTGCGCAGTGGGCCCCCATCAGCACGCTGCCTTGTAACAGCGCGCCGGTCTTGAGCTGGTGCATCTCGCGCAGCTGGTTTTCGGTGAGCGGCAGGCCCACGCTGGCCAGGTCAATCGCCTGGCCACCGGCCATGCCGGAGCTACCCGCCGCACGCGCCAACAGGCCACAGAGTTTGGCCTGCGTGGTGCAGGGCACCGAATCGTCCTGGGGCGTCAAAAACTCGAAGGCCAGGGCTTGCAAAGCATCGCCCGCCAGCAAGGCACTGGCCTCGCCAAACTGCACATGCACCGTGGGCTTGCCGCGGCGCAGCACGTCGTTGTCCATGCAGGGCATGTCGTCGTGCACCAGCGAATAGGCGTGGATCAGCTCCACTGCACAGGCCGCGCGCAGCGCAGCGGCCGGGCAGCCGTGACCCTCGGCAGCCACCGCCTCGTGGGCAGCCAGCACCAGCAGCGGGCGCAGGCGCTTGCCGCCGTCCAGCACGGCGTAGCGCATGGCTTCCACCAGCGCAGCCGGCGCGCCGTGGTCCACGCCCTGGGGCGCATCGGGAGTGATCCAGCTTTCCAGCGCGCGCTCGACCTGGTTCAGGCGTTCGCGGCTCCAGCTCTCCAAGTCAAAAGGAGCCAGAGCTTGGGGGGCAACAACGGCGTGCATCAGGCTTTCCAGGGTTTGAGGGCGCCGTCGTCCAGCACCTTGATTTGTTCTTCCACCGCCTGCAGCTGCTCGCGGCAAAACTGCAACAAGGCCGCACCGCGCTGGTAACCGCCCAGTAACTGGTCCAGGGGCAGGTCGCCCGACTCCAGGCGGCCCACCAGGCCTTCAAGCTCCTGCATGGCCGCTTCGTAAGTGGCGGGCATGGGGGGGGTGCTGGGGGACGGAGCGCTGGCCTTGGGCATGGGAGGGTGGTTCAAAAAGCAAACCGCGATTTTAGGCCCAAGCCCCGGTGCTCCGACCTAGGCAGATGCCCCCAAGCAGGTACAATCGCCCGTCCCGCTTCCGGCCTCCCGCTTCTGGGATGGACGGCTCCCATTTACCGCGCACTTTGGTGCATCCCCCTGTGGGGAGTCTTTAGGTCAGGTCACCCATGTCTGATTTAAGTCTTCAACTGCAGCAGGCGAATAGCCAACTACCAGTTTCGAGCTACTTTGACCCGGCGCTCTACGCGCTTGAAATGCAAAGTATCTTCCAGCAAGGGCCCCGCTACGTGGGGCACTCTTTGAGCGTCCCCAACGTGGGGGACTACTACGCCCTGCCCCAAGAAAACGAGGGCCGCGCGCTGGTGCGCAATGCCGGTGGCATTGAACTCATCTCCAACGTCTGCCGCCACCGCCAGGCCATCATGCTCAAGGGCAGCGGCTCGCTCACGCACAAGGGCAGCCAGGTGCAAAGCGGCAACATCGTCTGCCCGCTGCACCGCTGGACGTACAGCGGCGCCCACGCCGGGCAGAACGGCAGCCAAAGCGGCACGCTGATCGGTGCCCCCCACTTCGCCCACGACCCGTGCCTGAACCTCAACAACTACAAGCTGCAGGAATGGAACGGCCTGCTGTTCGAAGACACCCGCGCCCAAGGTGGCGTGGACGTGGCCGCCCAGCTGGCGAACATGGGCCCGCGCGCCGACCTGAGCTTTGAGGGCTATGTGCGCGACAAAGTGGAGATGCACGCGTGCAACTACAACTGGAAGACCTTCATCGAGGTCTATCTGGAGGACTACCACGTAGGCCCCTTCCACCCCGGGCTGGGCCAGTTTGTGACCTGTGATGACCTGCGCTGGGAGTTCAAGGAAAACTACTCAGTGCAAACCGTGGGCGTGGCCAACCGCCTGGGCAAGGCCGGCAGCCCGACCTACGAGCGCTGGCACAAGGCCTTGCTGGGCTACCGCAACAACGTGCCCCCGCAGTACGGTGCCATCTGGCTCACCTACTACCCCCACATCATGGTGGAGTGGTACCCGCATGTGCTGACCGTGTCCACCCTGTTTCCCATGGGCGTGAACAAAACCATGAACATGGTGGAGTTCTACTACCCCGAAGAAATTGCCGCCTTCGAGCGCGAGTTTGTGGAAGCCCAACAGGCCGCCTACATGGAAACCTGCATCGAGGACGACGAGATCGGCGAGCGCATGGACGCCGGACGCCGCGCCCTGTACGACCGTGGCGACAACGAAGTCGGCCCGTACCAAAGCCCCATGGAAGACGGCATGCAGCACTTCCACGAGTGGTACCGCGGCAAGGTAGACCTCTCGGGCCTGACTGCCTGAGCCCAGACCACTATTGTTTTTATAGCTGCTCGCGCAATATCTGTGCGGGCTAGCGCCCTATTTGAATACTAAACACCGATGCAAGCCTTGTGGATGGTTTTGGCCTCGTTCTGGTTTGCGCTGATGGCCGTGGGCATCAAGTACGCGTCCAACAGCTTTGGCACCTTTGAGCTGGTGTTTTACCGTGGCTTGGTAAGCATGGTGTTCATGGCCATCGTGGTGCGCGCCCGCGGTGCCACGCTCAGCACGCCCGTGCCCATGATGCACGTGTGGCGCAGCACTATCGGCGTGTTGTCGCTGGGCTCCTGGTTTTACGCCATCGCCCACCTGCCCCTGGCCACCGCCATGACACTCAACTACATGAGCGGCGTGTGGGTCGCCGCCTTCATTGTGGGCGGCGCCCTGCTCTACGGCGACGCCCAAAAACAAGGGCCGCTCTTGGGCACCGTGCTGCTGGGCTTTGCGGGCGTGGTCATGACCTTGCGCCCCACCATCGACCAGAACCAGCTGTTTGCCGGCGTCATCGGTCTGCTATCGGGCATGGGCGCGGCGCTGGCCTACATGCAGGTCACCGCGCTGGGCAAGGTCGGCGAGCCCGAGGAGCGCACGGTGTTTTACTTCTCGGTCGGCACCGCCATCGTCGGCGGCATTGGTGTGCTGTTCACCGACATCACACCCTGGTCCGAGGTGCGCACGCAAGACGCACTGTGGGTCATCCCCATCGGCATTCTGGCCTCGTTGGGCCAGTGGTGCATGACCCGCGCCTACCGCAAGGGCGCCACCCTGGTGGTGGCCAGCATGCAGTACTCCGGCATCGTGTTTGCCGCCCTGTTCAGCCTGCTGCTATTCGGCGACAAGATCGCGCCCATGGGCTGGCTGGGCATTGCCGTGATTGTGGTCAGCGGAGTGCTGGCCACCGTGCTGCGGGCACGGGCGATGCCGGATACGCCGGCTGAAGAGCATTGAGGGGTTTGACGGATTGCCGAAATTCGTCAGACAGCTAAAAGCAATTCCCATGCATACAGCTCGTAACCCCGCCAGCGATGAAAGAAAATGCCGCTGCTCCAACGACCGCAGCACAAACAAAAATAAACTTTCGGAGCTGTGAAAAAGGACTATTCCAAACTAGTGCTGTTGTTACAACAAACTGTAGCAACGCAACAGCGCCGATGACCGAGGAATAGTGGGGACGCTCGTAGCTGAATATGGGGATGCGCGAGTGCGATTCAGCGTAATCAAAATAGATGGCCACCAGCGAGACAGGTAGCATTTGAATGAGTAGGGACGCGCCTCTTGTTGGGCCACCTGAAAAGACTGAACTTTGAAAAATCAAAGGCGCAATCAGAAACACCAGTGAGACAACTGCGATGAGAGCGGCTAATGTGACAGCGTTCATGCTTTCATATCGTACTGCGCGATTGCACGACGTGGCGTAACTCTGCTTCAGCCGCATACCGGTCATCAACCTAGATACTCTTCATATCGCCCCACACCCAGGGCCATGTGGCGCGTACCCGGTAGTCGATTTGCTGGCCGCGCAGCGGGCTGATGAGCCACCGGGTATCCGCCACATGACCCTGCGCGCGCCAACCACGCCACCGACGCAAATGGATAATCACACCACCATGCCATACACCACCCTCATCTCCGTCGCCCAACTCCAATCCCTGCAAGCCAGCGCCACACCTGCCGTCGTCTTTGACTGCAGTTGCGACCTGATGCAGCCCGCGCAAGGCCCGGCGCAGTATGCCGAGAGCCATATTGCTGGCGCACTGTATGCGCACCTGGACAACAACCTCAGCGCCAAGGGCGACCCGGCGGTGACGGGTGCTGCCTCGGGTGGGCGCCACCCCCTGCCCGCGCGTGACAAGTTTGCTGCCTGGCTGGGCAGCGTGGGCGTAAAGAACACGGACCAGGTAGTGGTGTACGACCGCCAGGGCGCCAACTACTGCGGCCGCCTGTGGTGGATGCTCAAGTGGCTGGGACATGCGAATGTGGCGGTGCTGGACGGAGGCTTTCAGGCCTGGCAGGCGGCAGGCGGTGCCGTGGCGAGCGGCGCCGAGGCACCCCGTGCTGCCAGCACGTTTGTTGTGGGCGACCCGCTGGTGACGCTGGTGGGTGTGGGCACCGTGCTGCGCAACCTGGGCCAGAACCACCAGCACATCATCGACGCGCGTGGCGCACCACGTTTCCGTGGCGAACTGGAGCCGATTGATCCGGTGGCCGGCCACATCCCCGGTGCGTTGAACCGCGTGTTCAGCAGCAACCTGGGGCCAGACGGCCTGTTCAAACCCGCTGCGGTGCTGCGTGCTGAATTTGAAGCCTTGCTGGGCCAGCGCAAGCCGCAGGATGTGGTGCACCACTGCGGCAGCGGTGTAAGCGCCGTACCCAACGTGCTGGCGATGGAGATTGCGGGCCTGGGTGGCACCGCGCTGTTTGCAGGCAGCTGGAGCGAATGGTGCAGCGATGCCACGCGCCCGGTTGCGCAGGGCTAGCACAGCCCCGCAAAACCCCAAGGCTATCCCTGCCCAGCGGGCTGGTACTACACTGCAGAAATGGCGCCCGAGCCCCTTCCCCCGCACAGCCCAGGCAGCAAGCCGCTGACTGATGCCGCGGTGCTGGCTGCGGTGCTTGGCATTGGTGCGCTGTGCAGTGTGCTGGCCTTTGGCAGCTTGCGACAGACTGAGGCACTGCGCCTGCAAAACATCCACACGGCCAGCGCACGCACCGTGCAAGATGTGCTGGAGCTGGACGTGAACCGAACGGTGGAGGCCGCCCACAACATCAGTCTGGTGCTGGAGAGCCAGCCCCAGGTGCAGCGCAAGCAACTGGACTTGCTGAGCCGCCGTGTGATGGCCGACTTGCACACGCTCTCAGCCATTCGCTGGGTGCCCGCCGGCGGCAGCGAGGCGTCCCATGAACAGCAGGCCCGCGTGATTGGCCGGCCCGTGGCATCCGCGGTGTTTGCGGTGGTCAGCCCCAGCCACGATGGTGCCGGGGTCCCTGCGATCGCCATTGCTGCCCCCGTTTACGAACGGGACGCCACCACCGACGCCATCGTGCGCCACAGGGGGTTTGTAGAGTCCATCGTGCCCCTGCACGCCCTGCTGCGCGATGCAGGCAACCGCGCCAACCTGGTTGGCATGGACCTCATGGTCTACGACCTGGAGGGCGCAGCTCGCGCCACGGGTGAGGCGATCTACACCCGCATAGGCCCGGCAACGGAGGGAGCCGAATCTCACGCCCCTCGCGCCGTTTCTGCGCACAACGACTTTGTGGTGGCGCTGGACGTCGCCACCCGTCCCTGGCAAGTGGTGCTGCACCCACGCTCTGCGTTTTATGCCGACCTGACCTCCAGCTACGCGCCCTATGTGCTGGGCGCAGGCCTGCTGCTCACCGGGCTGATCATGGCCGCCGTTTGGCGGGCACAGCGCTACCGGCGCAGCATAGAGTCCGCGCGGCACCGCGCCTCCCGCGCGCGCGAGGCGCTGGCGCTGGAGCAGCAGCGCCTGCAGAACATCATGGACGGCACCGGCGTGGTTACGTGGGAATTTAACTACAACACCCGGATACTGCAGGCGAGCGAGCGCTGGGCCCTGATGTCAGGCTACAGCGTCGAGGAGCTGGGGCCCGATTTGTACTCGCGGTGGCTCGAACTAACGCACCCGGACGACTTGAGCAGGTTCTTCACAGCACTGGAAGAGCACTATGCCGGCAAGACCCCCCACTTTGACTACGAGTACCGCATTCGCCACAAGCGGGGCCACTGGATCTGGATTGGCTCCCGAGCCCGACTGCTGGAACGCGACGCAGACGGCAAGCCGCTTGTCCTGGGTGGCACCAACCTCGAAATCACCGAGCGCAAGGAAGCTGAGGAACGCATCCGTGAGCTCAATGCATCCCTGGAGCAGCGCATGCAGGAAGAAGCCACCCGCAGCGAGGCGCGCGCCACCCTGGGCACGCTGATTGCCAGCGTCTCGCACGAAATGGGCACCCCCATGGGCAACAGCCTGATGACAGCCAGCACGCTGGCCGATCAGGCCAAGCAGTTTCAGGCCCAGCTGGATGCAGGGACGCTGCGCCGCTCCACCCTGACCGAGTTCATCACCCAGGTGCGCGAGGGCAACGCTTTGCTGATGCGCAACCTGGAGCGTGCCGTAGCGCTGCTGAAAAACTTTCGCCAGGTGGCGGCCGACCAAGCCAGCGAGCAGCGCCGCGAGTTTGACCTGCGCCAGGTGCTGGGCGAGGTGCTGCACACGCTGGCACCCAGCCTCAAGCGCGAAGCCCACACGGTCTCGCTGGAGGTGCCAGAGGACATCAACATGGACAGCTACCCAGGGCCGCTGGGCCAAGTGGTCATCAACCTGGTGAACAACGCCTACCTGCACGCCTTCGAGGGCATGGCCCAGGGCAGCGTGTGGCTGCGGGCCAGCGCCAGTGCCGACTCGGCCACCCTGGTCTGCCAGGACAACGGCCGCGGCATTGCGCCCGAGACGCTGGAGAAGATGTTCAGGCCCTTCTTCAGCACGCGCATTGGCAGCGGGGGCACGGGCCTGGGCATGTCCATCGTGGACAACCTGGTCAAGTCCACGCTAGGGGGCAGCCTGAGCGTCGTTTCCACCTTGGGCGGAGGCACCACTGTCACCATCACGCTGCCGCGCGTGGCGCCAGCGCCGCACAGCGACGCTGACGATTAACGCTAACTCAGTGAGTCTCGGCCGCCACGGCCGAGACTGCTGGTGCGGCAGGCCGGCGCAGCACCTTGCCCTTGATGCGGCCCACAAAGTGTTCGATGTCATCCACGATGGTGAAGAAGCTGGGCGTGACCAACAGGCTCAGGATGGTGGAGGTAATCAGGCCGCCAATCACCGCTGCCGCCATGGGGGCGCGGAAGCTGTTGTCGGCACTGCCCAGACCAATCACCAGCGGCAGCATGCCGGCCACCATGGCAATGGTGGTCATGATGATGGGGCGCGCACGTTTGTGGCAGGCATCCATCAGCGCATCAAAGCGGGAGAGGCCATGTTCGCGCTGCGCCATGATGGCGTACTCCACCAGCAAAATGGAGTTCTTGGTGGACACCCCAATCAGCATCACCAGACCGATGAAGGACGGCATGGACAGCATCTTGCCCGTCACCAGCAGCCCCATGAAGGCACCGCCAAAAGACAAGATCACTGCGGGGATGATGGAGATGGGGTGCAGGAAGTCCTTGAACAGCAGGACCAGCACGATGTAAATGCACAGCACGCCGGTCAACATGGCCATTCCAAAACCCGCCACCATCTCGGCCTGCACTTCGGCATCACCTACCTCCAACTGCTGCACACCGGCCGGCATGTTGACGATGCTGGGCAGATTGGCCACGGCCTCGGTCACTTCGCCCAGCGGCACGCCAGAGAGTTCGACCTCAAAGTTCACATTGCGCACGCGGTTCAGGCGGCTGATCACCGCAGGGCCACCCGACATTTCGAGCGCGGCCACCTGGCTCAGCATGACTGGGCCCTTGACGCCGGGCACCATCAGGCGGCCCAGCAGCTCCAGGTCCTGGCGCGCATCGGTGTCGAGCTTCACCACAATGGGCACTTGGCGCTGGCTCAGATTGAGCTTGGACAGGGCCGACTCGTAGTCACCCACGGTCGCAATACGCAGGGTTTCGGCAATTGCGCTGCTGGTCACCCCCATGTCGGCCGCCTTGGCAAAGTCAGGGCGAATGGCGATTTCGGCGCGCGTCAAACTGGCACTCGATGAAATATTGCCCAAACCGGGGATCTTGCGCAGGTCGCGCTCCACCGCGGCCGCAGCTTGCGCCAGCGCCACCGGGTCTTCGCCCTTGAGTGCGAGCTGGTATTTCTCACCCGACCCACCCAGGCCCACCTTGAAACGGGCACCCGGCAACTCGGCCAGCGCAGCACGCATCTGGCTCTCGATCACCTGCTTGACGGGTCGGGCGCCCCGCTCGTCCAGCAGGACAGTGAGCGTGGCCTTGCGCACTTCATTGGTCGCGCCGCCAGCAAACGGATCGGAACCCACGGCACCGCCGCCGATGGTGGTATAGATGCTCTTCACATGCGCAACCTTGCCCACCAGGTCACGTGCGTGTTCGGCCGCGGCGTAGGTCTGCTGTAACGTGCTGCCCGGGGGGAGTTCCACATAGACCTGGGTCTGCGAGTTGTCGTCCGGCGGAATAAACCCACTGGGAATCAGCGGCACCAAAAACAGCGAGCCGACAAAAAACGCAATCGCTGCAAACATGGTGGTCCAGCGGTGGCCCAACGTCCAGCGCGTCATGCGCAGGTACAAGGGCATCCACTTTGGCTCTTCGTGCACGTGGGTGGACGGCTTCATCAGATAGGCCGCCATCATGGGCGTGAGCACCCGCGCCACCACCAGCGAGGCGAACACGGCAAATACCGCCGTCCAGCCAAACTGCTTGAAGAACTTGCCCACCACACCGCTCATAAAGGCGGTAGGCAAAAACACGGCAATCAGCGCAAAAGTGGTGGCGATCACGGCCAGGCCGATTTCGTCGGCCGCTTCCATCGCCGCCTGGTAGGGTGTCTTGCCCATGCGCAGGTGACGCTCAATGTTTTCCACCTCCACAATCGCGTCGTCCACCAGAATGCCGATCACCAGCGAGAGCGCCAGGAGCGTCACGATATTGGTGGTGAACCCCATGTAGTTCATGCCAATGAACGCGGGGATGGCCGACAGCGGCAGCGCGACGGCCGAGACCAGCGTGGCACGCCAGCTGCGCAGGAAGAACCACACCACGATCACGGCCAGCACAGCGCCTTCGTACAGCATGGTCATGGAGGCATCAAATTCCTCCTGCACCGGCGTCACAAAGTCAAACGCTTGAGTCAGTTCCAGATCGGGGTGTTGCGCCTTCAGGTCGGCCAGCGCTTTTTGCACGGCGGCGCCCACTTCCACTTCGCTGGCGCCTTTGCTGCGGGTAATTTCAAAGCCAACTACGGACTTGCCGTTGAGCAAGGCCATGCTGCGCTGCTCGGCCACGGTGTCTTTGACGGTGGCCACTTCGTCCAGGCGCACACGCTTGCCACTGGACAGGCTCAGCTCCAGCTGCGACAACTCTTCCACCGTGGCCACCGTGGCCAGGGTACGCATGGGTTGCTCCGATCCGCCCAGGTCAGCACGGCCGCCTGCGCTTTCGGTCTGCACCTGCTTGAGCTGGCGCGAGATGTCGGCCGCCGTGGCGCCCAGCGCCTGCAGCTTGAGCGGGTCCAGCGCCACCTGCACTTCGCGCGTCACCCCACCCACACGGGCCACCGAGCCCACCCCCCGCACGCCCAGCAGCGCCCGCGAGACAGTGTTGTCCACAAACCAGCTCAGGGCTTCATCGTCCATATTGCTGGAGCGGATGGTGAACGCCAGGATGGGCGCGCCCGACAGGTTCATCTTGCTGACGATGGGGTCACGTACATCGCTGGGCAAATCGCTGCGCACCTGCTGCACCGCGCTGCGCACATCGTCCACCGCTTCTTGCGTGGGCTTCTCCAGACGGAACTCGGCAGTCACCGATACATTGCCATCCGAGACCCGGGTGTAGATGTTCTTCAGCCCCTGCAGCGGCGCAATGGCGTTTTCCAGTTTGCGCGCCACCTCGGTTTCCAGCTGCGCGGGTGCAGCACCCGGCAGGCTGGCAGACACGGTGACGGTAGGCAGCTCCAGATCGGGGAACTGTTGCACCTTCATGGCATTGAAGGACATGATGCCTGCCAACGTCAGCAGCACAAACAGCATGACCGCCGGTATCGGATTCTTGATCGACCAAGCAGAAACATTCATCTGGCTTGCTCCTTATTTGCTAGCTGCTGGCGCAGCATTCACAGGGGCTGCGGGCATATTTGGCTTGGAAACTGCCTTGGGGGCCTCAACCACCTTGACGAGGTCTCCTTCGCTCAGAAAGCTGCCACCGGTCGCTACCAGCTTGTCTTCGGGCTTCACGCCGCTCTGCACTTCAATCTGGTCACCGACCACGCGGCCGGTCTGCACCTTGAGCTGGGCAATGCGGTTATCCGCGCCCACGCGGTATACGTAGCTGAAGCCATCACGCACCACCACCGCCGTCTGCGGCACCGTCAGCGCACCGGAGCTGCCCAACTCAAACTCGCCGCGTGCATACATGCCGGGCTTGAAGGCCCCTGGGGCCGTCTTGCCACCAGCTACCGCACCTGCCAGATCCACATAAACCAGGCCGTTGCGGGTGGCCGCATCGACCGTGGGGGCCAGCATGCGCACGCGGCCCTTGACCTGCGCGCCGGTGGGCGATGTGACCACCACATGGGTGCCCACGGTGATGCGGCCTAGCTCGGCCGATGTCACCTCACCGCGCCACTCCAGGCGGCCCTGGCGGATCAGCTTGAACATTTCGGTACCGGCACCCACCACGGAGCCCACCGAGGCGGTGCGCGAAGAAATGATGCCGTTGTCGGGCGCCAGCAGCTGGGTGTGTTTGAGGCGCAACAGCTGCGCGTCGAGCTGGGCCTTGGCCGACTCGACCCGCGCCTTGGCGGTGAGTTCGGCAGTGAGGTACTGGTTGACCTGCTGGGCGCTCAGGGCCCCGGTGCCCTGCACGGCGCGGGCGCGGTCGGCGTTGGCCAGGGCCTCTGCTGCGTTGGCCTGTGCCTCCGACACGGCAGCCCGGGCCAGGGCGACGTCGGCCTGCACGCTCTCGGCCGCAAAGGTGGCCAGCACCTGGCCCTTGCGCACGCTGTCGCCCACGGCGGCATGCAACTCCTGCACCCGCAGACCATTCACTTCGGTGCCCACGCTGGCTTCTTGCCAGGCGGCCACGCTGCCGTTGGCTGCCAGCTTGATGGGCAGCACGCCGCTCTGCGCCTGGATGGTGGTGACAGTGAGCGAAGGCTTGGCGGCAGTGGCCGCACCGGGCTTGGCCGGGTCAGCGGCATCGGCCGCCTGGCTGCGCGTGGCCAGCAGGCCCAGGCCCCCCAGAGTCAGCAGGCCTGCAGCCACCAGGCCAAGGGTCAGTGGTTGAAAAGAGAAGCGGTTGAAAAGACGGTTCATGGTGCGGTCTCGCTAAAAATCAATCAGATACAGGGAATTCAGGGAGCGGGCTCAAAGCCACCACCCAGGGCGCGGTACAAGGCCACCCAGGCGCGGTTGCGTTCCAATGCCAGTGCCAGCTGGGCTGACTGCGAGGCCAGTGCCGTGCGGCGCGCGTCCTCCAGCTCCACCAGACTGGCCAGGCCCTGGCTGTAGCGGCCTTCAGTGGCCGCCAAAGATTCGGCGTAGCCGCGGGTGGAAACTTCGGCATCTTGTTTGCGGGCGTCGGTGCTTTGCAGGTTGACCAGGGCCTCCTCGACCTCGCGCACGGCCTGGCGCACCTTGGCGCGGTACACGGCCACGGCCTGGGTGTAGCTGGCCTCGGCGGCCACTACATTGGCCTTGCGCACGCCGCCATCAAAAATCGGCAACGTCAGTGCCAAGGGGCCGAAGGACCAGGTGTCCAGATTCGTCTCGGTGCCCATGCTGCTGTAACGCAGGGCGCCCACATTGCCGCTCAGGGTCAGGCGTGGGTAGCGCTGGGCCTTGGCGCTGCCCACCTGGGCACTGGCCACCACCACCTCACGCTCGGCGGCAAACACGTCGGGGCGCTGGGTGAGTGTCTGGGCCGGCACGCTTGCTATCGAAACAGGAGCTGCTTGCGCAGGTTTGGTGAGGGCTGAGGCCAGTTTTTGCTTCAAATCTGCCTCGGGCACACCGGTCAGGGCCACCAGCGCCTTGGTGTCAATCTCGCAGGCTGCGGTCTGCTGCGTCACGCGGCTGCTGCCATCGGCGGCGCTGGCGCGGGCCAGGGCTGCCACCGAGGGTGCGGTGAAGCCGGCCTTGGCGCTGATGTCGGCCAGGCGCGCAGTTTCCTGGCGGGAGGCCGCGTCTTTGCGCGCCACGTCCAGTTGCTGGTAGCAGGTGGAGAGGCTGTAGTAGGTGTTAGCCACCTCGGCCGCCACGGCCACTCGGGCGTCGTGCCATTGGGCCTGGATGCCTTGCAGCTGGGCATCGGCCGCCTTGCTCACCGCGCGGTTGGCACCCACCAGGTCCAGCTCCCAGGCAGCCTGCAGGCCAATGGTTTGTGTGGTGGCCGCCGGCACGTTGGGTTGGCTCACGCCACGGCTGGCCGCGATGGAGGCATCGACCTTGGGCAAGAGCGCCGCGTTGGCGGTGGTGCGCTGGGCGCGGGCGGTTTCCACACGGGCCATGGCCTGGGCCACCGAGGGGCTCACGGTCTGGGCGGCCTCGATCAGCTCCACCAACAGCGGGTCACCCTGCTGCTGCCACCACTGCGCCAGGCTGCCCACCGTGCCCTGGTGGGGCAGCGGCGCTTGCCATTGGGCGGTGACCGGGGCGTCCACCTGGGTGGCAGGCATGGTGATGGCGCAACCGGCGAGCGCCAGGGTCAGGATGGACAGGGTGGCCAGTCCAAGAGTGCGTCGGGCGTGGGGCAAATGCATGGTCGTGGGACAGAGTAGGTAAGAACAATCAGGGCTGGGTAGGCACGGCACGGCGCTGGCGCTCGCCTTCCACCATGGACAGGGCGGCGACCAGCATGTGGTCTGCATAGGCATCAATGGCGGCGGGTGAAGCAATCAGCGCCGGGCGGATGGCCTGGATGACATCGCTGCCCACGTGCAGGATCATGCCCAGCCCGACAATGGAGAACGCCAGGCGGTGCACATCGTCGTCGGGCTGTGTGACACCCAGATGGCGGCACAGGGTCTGCACCAGTGCCAGGTGGGCGGGCTTGATGTTGTTGTCGATTTCGGCCTGCCACAGGCCGGTGGGCTCCAACATTTCGCGGATGTGCAGCTTCATGCAGTTTTGCATGGCCACGCCATTTTTCATCGGCTCGGTGAAGGTGTTGAGCATCGCGCGCAAAGACTCTGCCAGGCTTTGCGAGGGCTGGTCGATGCTGGCTGGCTCTATACTGGGGTTGCTGCGTGGGTCGGTGAATACCGCGCGGTAGAGGCCGGCCTTGTCGCCAAAGTAATAGCTGATGGAGGCCACATTGACCTGGGCAGTCAGAGCAATCTCACGTGTGGACGTTTTGGCAAAGCCTTTGTCGGCAAACAACACCAGGGCGGCATCCAGTAAGCGGGTGCGGGCTTCTTGCCCGTCGCTACGCAAGGGTTTGGCCAGGGTAGCGGACGAGCCAGGTTCAGGATGGGGGACTGCGGACATGCCGCGGAGTATAGCTAGTTAAATCAAACGTTTGATTTAACTAAGCCAAGAAACCCATTTCAAGACGGGGTTATGGGTGTCAGCAGGCGTAGGACTCACGGAAACGCGGCTCGCCTGCAAAGCGGCATTGCCAAGCCTGTGCCGCCAGCACCAGCAGGGCGCCGTTGGCAAAGCGCAGCTCCCACACGCTAGCCACACTTTCTTGCGCAGGCACGGGGAGAGATGGGACCAGTTTCCCTGCTTGGAACAGGCGCCCATGCGCGATGCGCCCAGCCGCAAAACCTTCCCACTGCGCGACCTGAACCTGGTGCAAATCCAAAACAAGCCCTTGGGCATAGCCCCAGGCAGAGGGTCCCTCCCCCGCCTGCATACCGAGAATGCGTGCTGTCACGGCAGAGAAATGCAGCGTTACGCTATCGGCCCGCCGCTGCGCATCGGACACCTCACTCTCGCTGAGTTGCCACTCCCACATCACCACCGCTTCAGTGGGCGTGCGCCAAGCCACTCACCACCGTGACAAGCGCAATGCCTGCCATCAACCAGGCAATCTGGGCGGTGGTTTCGCGGGCACTCAGACGTTTTTGCAACTGTGGGATCAGATCAGCCAGCGCCACATAGATGAAGCTGCTGGAAGCCACGACCAAGAAAAATGGCAAATAGTCCTGCAACTGCTCCACCAGCCAATATCCGGTCAAACCACCGATGGCGGTGACCGCACCGGCCAGGGACACTTTGGTCAGCGCGGCACGGCGGCTGGCGGTACCCGCCCGCAGCACCACCAGGTCGCCCATGTGGTGTGGCACTTCGTGGGCCAACACGGCCAAAGAGGCAATCACGCCCAAGCGCAGGTCAGCCATGAAGGCGGACGCAATCAGCACCCCGTCGCCAAAACAATGCACGCTGTCACCGGCCAGCACAGCCCAGGTGCCTGCCATGGGCCGATCGGGCTGCGCCGTGTGAGTATGGGCGTGGCCATGGTGCGCATGGGCATGCGCGTGGGCATCTTCGGTGTGCGTATCGCCGTGGTGGTGGTGCTCGTGGCCGTGGTGCCAGAGCTCGGCCTTGTCCAGCAAAAAGAAGAAAACCAGTCCCACCAGCAGCACCAGGAACAGGTCGCGCGCACCGGCTTGGCTCTCAAAGGCTTCCGGCAGCAAATGCATGAAGGCCGTGGCCATCAAGGCCCCGGCCGCCAGGCTCAGCATGTGCTGGGTGTAGCGCCCCAGCGCGCCAAAACTCAGGGCAGCGGCCAACCAGACACTTCCAATGCCGGCCGCCAAGGTGCCCATCACAATCGCAAGCAGGATCAAGCCACGCCCTTCGCCTTGAACCAGGCCAGTGCACGCAGGAAACCGTCCTCAGCTGCCTCTTTGCGGTAGCTGGGGCGGTAGTCGGCGTGGAAGGCGTGGGGCGCCTGCGGGTAGACCACAAACTCCGAGGCCTTGGCGGCCACGTTGCCCTTGGCCGCGGCCAAGGCCTCTTTCATTTCGTTCACGGTGGTCAGCGGGATACCACCATCCTGCCCACCGTACAGGCCCAGCACTGGTGCCTTCAGCGAAGCGGCCAGTTCCACCGGGTGTTTGGGGTTGACGGCATTGCTGGCACCGACCAGCCGGCCATACCAGGCCACGCCGGCCTTGACGTTTTTGCTGTGCGCGGCATACAGCCAGGTGATGCGACCACCCCAGCAGAAGCCCGTCACGGCGACTTTCTTCACGTTGCCACCGTTCTCGCCAGCCCAGGCCACTGCGGCATCCAGGTCGCCCATGACCTGGTCGTCCGGCACCTTGGAGACGACCTCGGCAATCAGCTTGCCAATGTCGGTGTACTTGCTGGCATCGCCTTGGCGCGCAAACAAGTCGGGCGCGATGGCCAGGTAACCGGCCTTGGCAAAGCGGCGGCAGGTATCGGCGATGTACTCGTGCACGCCAAAAATCTCTTGCACCACCAGCACGATGGGCAGGTTCTTTTTGCCTTCGGGTGCGGCGTAATAGAAGGGTACGGTAAAGCCATCCACATCAAAAATGCCTTCGCCTGCAGCCAGCCCGGTGGTGGGCGTCTTGATCGCGGTCTGCGCCATGATGGGCATGGCGGTGGCAGCGTAGCCCACGCCCAGCGCGGCCTTCAGCGCGGTGCGACGGGTGGCGCCCTCTTCGGTGGAGCTGCCAGGCAGCAGGGAATTGACTTGACTCTTCAAAGCATCCAACACGGCATTCTCCTTGGGTTGAAACACGGCAGCCCGCAGTGTAGGCACAAGCCCAAAGCGGGTGCAGTGTGCGGGTCTTTGGCAGACCCGGGACAGATCAGAAAGTTTCCCAGTCGTCGTCACCACCGGCTGGGGTAATGCGCGTCGATGTATGGGGTACCACCTTGGCGGTGGTGTTGACCACCGGGGGCGGCGTGGAGGGTGCTGGCTTCTTCGCGGGTGTTGCTTTGGCTGCGGCTTGAGGGGCCGCGGCACGGGCAGCAGGGCCAGCATCGGTGGCCCCGCGGCGCTCCGTGCCGTTGAAAGGCGGTGTTTTGGGCACCGAGGAGCGTACCGGCACGGCGGCCAATGCCACCCCATGCGCGGATACAGCGCCCACCTTGAACACAGCCACCGCCTGCTTCATGCGGTCGGCCTGCTCGCGCAGGCTTTCTGCGGCCGCAGCACTTTCCTCCACCAACGCAGCGTTTTGCTGCGTCATTTGGTCCAGGTTGCCGATGGCCTGGTTCACACCGGCAATGCCAGAGCTTTGTTCGTTGGCTGCCGCCGTGATTTCGCCGATCACATCCGCCACGCGGCGCACGCTTTGGACAATCTCCTGCATGGTGGCGCCCGCATCGGTCACCAGCTTGGTGCCAGACTCCACTTTCTCGACCGAGGTGCCAATCAGGCCCTTGATCTCCTTGGCCGCCTCTGCAGAACGCCCGGCCAGGCTGCGCACCTCGCTGGCCACCACGGCAAAACCACGGCCCTGTTCCCCGGCACGGGCAGCTTCCACCGCAGCGTTGAGCGCCAGGATGTTGGTCTGGAAGGCAATGCCGTCAATCACGCTGATGATGTCGTTGATCTTCTTGCTGCTTGCGTCGATCTCCTGCATGGTGCTAACCACCTGGGTCACCACCTCGCCGCCACGCTGCGCCACGCTGGATGCGCTGGCCGCCAAGGCACTGGCCTGGCGGGCGTTGTCTGCACTTTGCTGCACGGTAATGGTGAGGTTGTCCATGCTGGAGGCGGTGGCCTGCAGATTGCTGGACGTTTGCTCGGTACGCTGCGCGAGGTCATTGTTGCCGGTGGCAATTTCAGCACTGGCAATGGCAATGCTGTCGGTGCTGCTGCGCACCTGCGAGACCATGCTGGCCAAAGATTCATTCATGGCGCGCAGGGACACCAGCAAGGAACCAAACTCGTCAGCCCGGTTGGTGGTGATGACGGAACTCAGGTCACCCTGTGCGATCCGAGCAGCCAATTCATTCGCCTGGGCCAGGGGTTCGCGAATGGAGCGCACCAGCCAGGCAGTGCCCGCAAAAATCACTGACACTATCACGGCCAAGCCGACCATGATGCCCACTGAGTTGGCACCGCGGCGGCGCTCTGTCTCTTCTTTGGCCTCGTTCAGTTGCTTCTTCTGCAACTCCACCATTTCTTTCTGGGCCCCTATGTAGGCTGCCATCGCGGGCAGGTATTGGCCGTTCATGATTTGCAGCGCCTCATCCGGATTGCCGGCTGTCTTGGCATCGCGGGCCTTGGTACGCAAATCAATCACTGACTTGCGCAGGTCGCCGATTTTCTTCATCTGCGCCTTGTCCGCATCGGTCAAAGGCATGGCTTCGATTTTCTTCTGCAGTTCGCTGATCTGGGCCGAGGTCGCATTGATGGGTTCTTTGAACGAGTCGTTCACCGCATTGCCCTCTGCCAGCATGATGGCCTGGTTGCGCGCTGCATTGGTCATGGTCAAACCATTCCACTCGGTGGAGATTTGCACCAACTCCTCCATCTGCGACTGTTTCTCACGCCCTTCGGCCAAGATGTTCGCACTGCGTAGCAGCCCTACGATGGCCACTGCACAAATGCCAACTATGACCAGCACGATAAATGCCCACAACTTGGTGGCAATCTTCAGCCCATTGAGTCCCATACGTCGACCTCTTTAGTTTAGTTATCCACATCGGTGCGGCGCTGGGCGCCGCCAACACATCGTCTACCTTAATGGGCCTGGTCCCAATTAGGGCCAACCCCAACCTCGGCGAGCAAGGGGACCTTGAGCGCCGCCACACCCGCCATCAGGCGGGGAATCTCGGTTTTGAGCCAGTCTATCTCTACCTCGGGCACTTCGAACACCAGTTCGTCGTGCACCTGCATGATCATTTTGGTGCCCCTATTTTGCGCATCCAATGCTTGCTGCACCTTGACCATGCTCAATTTGATGAGGTCAGCGGCCGTGCCTTGCATAGGCGCGTTGATAGCTGCACGCTCCAGACCCGCCAACTGCGCCCCCTTGGCAGACTGGATGCCGGCCAGTTGCAAGCGCCGGCCAAACACGGTTTCCACGTAACCTTGCTGTTTGGCCAGTGCGCGGGTGGACTCCATGTAGTTCTTGACGCCGGGGTAACGCTCGAAGTAACGCGCGATGTAGTTCTTGGCCGCCGTGTTGTCGATCCCCAAGTTGCGCGCCAGGCCAAAAGCACTCATGCCATAAATCAGGCCGAAGTTGATCACCTTGGCGTAGCGGCGCTGCTCGCTGCTCACCTGCTCCACCGGCACGCCAAACACCTCGGCCGCGGTGGCGCGGTGCACGTCCAGCCCGTCGTGGAAGGCTTTGAGCAAGGCCGGGTCATCACTGATGTGGGCCATGATGCGCAGCTCGATCTGGCTGTAATCGGCACTGGCAATCACGCAGCCCGGCGCGGCCACAAAGGCCTCGCGCACGCGCCGGCCTTCGGGGGTGCGGATCGGGATGTTTTGCAGGTTGGGGTCGTTGCTGCTGAGGCGCCCGGTCACCGCCACCGCCTGAGCGTAGTGCGTGTGCACGCGGCCGGTGCGCGGCAGCGCCAGCAAGGCCAGCTTGTCGGTGTACGTGCCCTTGAGTTTGGCCAGGCCCCGGTGCTCCAAAAGCTTGGCGGGCAGCGGGTAGTCTTCGGCCAGTTTTTCCAGCACCTCTTCATCGGTGCTGCGTGCACCGGTGGCGGTCTTTTTGACTACGGGCATGCCCAGCTTGTCAAAGAAGATTTCGCCCAACTGCTTGGGGCTGCTCAGATTAAAGGGCTGGCCTGCAATCTCGTAGGCCTCGGTCTCCAGCTGCAGAATGCGCTGGCCCAGTTCGTGGCTCTGCGCCGCCAGCGTGGGCGCGTCGATCAGCACGCCATTGCGCTCAATGCGGTAGAGCGCTTCGCTGCTGGCGATCTCGAGTTCGTAGATGAAGGTCAGCTTGGCATCGGCTTGCAGCTGCGGCCACAGCGCCAGGTGCACGTCCAGGGTTTGGTCCGAGTCTTCGCAGGAATACTCCGACGCCTTGGCAATGACCACCTGGTCAAAACTGATCTGGTGGGCGCCCTTGCCACACAGGTCTTCAAAGCTGATGCCGCTGCGCCCCAGGTGGCGTTCAGCCAGGCTGGACAGGCCATGCGGCTGATGGACTTCCAGCACATAGCTTTGCAGCATGGTGTCGTGCACATAGCCCTGAACTTCGATGCCATGGTTGGCAAACACATGGCGGTCATACTTGATGTGCTGGCCCAGTTTTCTGGCTGCCGGGTTTTCCAGCCAGGGCTTGAGCCTGGCCAGCACTTCATCGCGATTGAGCTGCTCTGGCGCATCGGGGTAGCGGTGGGCCAAGGGAATATAGGCCGCGTGGCCGACCGCGACGCTGAAGCTGATGCCGACGATCTCGGCCCGCATCTCGTCCAACGAGGTAGTTTCGGTGTCCAGCGCCACCAACTCGGCAGCTTGTAGCTTGGCCAGCCAGGCGTCAAAAGCCTCCCAAGTCAGCACCGTGTCGTAATGGAGATTGCTGCTGCGAGGCGCGGGTTCGGCCCCAGCGTCAGTAGGTTCGTCAAACAAGCCGGGGGCCGCAGCGGCCGCTTTGGCAGTCTTGGGCGCCTTGGCTGCAGGTGTCGGTGCGTCACCGCCGCCCAGGGCCTTGGCCAAGCCCTTGAAGCCGTATTTCTCATAAAAAGTGACCAAAGCCCCCGTATCTTCTGCGCCAATAGCTATCGAATCCATAGCAGGCAGGCCGGGCAACCAGTCGTGCAGATCGCAGTCTGTCTTGATTTTCAGCAGCGAGCGGCCCGTGGGCAGCCAGTCCAGCGTCTTGCGCAGGTTTTCGCCCACCACGCCGCCAATCTTGTCGGCGTTGGCCACTACGGCCTCTAGCGAGCCGTACTCCAGCAGCCATTTCACCGCCGTCTTGGGCCCCACCTTGGGCACACCAGGCACGTTGTCCACGGTATCGCCCACCAGGTTTTGGTAGTCCAGCATCAGGTGTGCGGGTATGCCGAACTCGGCCTGCACGCCGGCCAGGTCGCGGCGCTTGCCGTTCATGGTGTCGATGATAGTGATGTGTTCGTTCACCAGCTGGGCCAGGTCCTTGTCACCACTGCTCACGATGACTTCGATGCCCTGGTTCGCCGCCGTGACGGCCAGCGTGCCAATCACGTCATCGGCCTCCACACCGGGTACGTCCAACACCGTCCAACCCAGGTGGCGCACCACCTCGTGGATGGGGGCTATCTGGCTGCGCAAATCGTCGGGCATGGGGTCGCGGTGGGCCTTGTACTCGGGGTAGATGGCATCGCGGAACGTGGGGCCTTTGGCATCAAACACGCAGGCCACATAGTCGGCCGGCACTTCCTTGCGCAGGCTGTTCATCATGTTGATCATGATGCGGATGGCACCGGTTTTTTGCACCGTGCCATCGGGCAGCTTGATGCTCATGGTTTCGCCACCGGCAAAGAAGGCACGGTACAGGTAGCTGGAACCATCGACCAGCAGCAGGGTTTTACGGGCTTCGCTCATCCGGGTATTGTGCCCCCACGCTCCGCCGCTGCGCGGGTCGCTGCCCCCCGAGGGGGTGAATTCGCCTTGGGACGGCCCGGCGGCGAATTGGTGCCCCCATGCCGCGCTCACGGCCCCCTACAATTACCCCATGGCGGTTTACACAGAGGTCTCCTTTGACGAGGCCAGCACTTTCCTCACATCCCTCAAGCTCGGCACCCTTCAGACGCTGGAAGGCTGCTCGGGGGGCATTGAAAACACCAACTACTTCGTCACCACCGACCAGGCGCCCTATGTGCTGACCCTGTTCGAGAGGCTCAGTGCGGAGCAGTTGCCGTTTTACCTGCGGCTGATGAAACATCTGGCCTTCCACGGCGTGCCAGTTCCGGACCCCGCTGCCAACCGTGACGGTGACGTGCTGCACAGCCTGAACGGCAAACCCGCCGCCGTAGTGAACCGCCTCAAAGGAAAAAGCGAGTTGGCGCCTGGCCTGGAGCATTGCCGCCAAGTAGGCGCCATGCTGGCCCGTATGCATCTGGCCGGACGCGACTTCAGCATGCAGCAACCCAACCTGCGCAGCTTGGCGTGGTGGAACGAGACCGTGCCCGTGGTGCTGCCCCACCTGGAACCGGCCCAGGCCCAGCTGCTGCAAGCCGAGCTGGCCTACCAAAACCACATTGCCGACAGCAGCGCCTACACCGGCCTGCCGCGCGGCGCCATCCATGCTGATCTGTTCCGCGACAACGTGATGTTTGACAGCCACGAAGGCAAACCGGTGCTGAGCGGCTTTTTTGACTTCTACTTTGCCGGCACTGACGCTTGGTTGTTTGACCTGGCCGTGTGCCTGAACGATTGGTGTATTGACTTACCCACTGGCGCGGCCGACTTGGAACGCTCTGCCGCTTTTGTAGAAGCCTACGCCGCGGTGCGTCCCTTGATCCCCCAAGAGCGCGAACTGCTGCCCGCCATGCTGCGCGCAGGTGCCCTGCGTTTCTGGATCTCCCGCTTGTGGGACTGGTATTTGCCACGTGAGGCTTCGATGCTCAAACCCCATGACCCGACCCACTTTGAGCGTGTGCTGCGCCAGCGCGTGGCCCAGCCACTCACCTTGGCCCAACTGGAACAGAAACTGGCGGTGAGCGCATGAAGCTGCGTATGGTGCCCGCCCGCCAGGGCGCAGTATGGGTGAAGATGGGCATGCGCACCTTCTTCAAACAACCGCTGGCCCTCTCGGGCCTGTTTTTCCTTTTCATGGCCGCCATGTCGGTGCTCAGCATGGTGCCCGTGCTGGGCAGCATCGTGGCGCTGACCCTGTTGCCCGCGGCCACGCTAGGCCTGATGGCCGCCACCCAAGAGACCACCAAGGGCAAGTTCCCCATGCCCACAGTGCTGGTCAGCGCCTTTCGCGCCGGGCAGCAGCAGCTGCGTGGCATGCTGGTGCTGGGCGGGCTGTATGCGATGGGCTTTTTGCTGGTCATGGCCCTGTCGGCACTGGTCGACGGCGGGCAGTTTGCCCGCCTGTACCTGGTTGGCGGCGAACTCAGTGCCGAGCTGCTGATGCAAAGTGACTTCGAGTGGGCGGCCCTGACTGCCATGGCGCTGTACCTGCCCTTGTCGCTGCTGTTCTGGCATGCGCCGGCACTGGTGCACTGGCATGGCATTTCGCCGGTCAAGAGCCTGTTCTTCAGCATGGTGGCTTGCGCGCGCAATTTCTGGGCGTTCACCGTGTTTGGTCTGACCTGGCTGGCAGCCTTTTTGGGCATGGGTCTGGCCGTGGCCATCGTGTCTGCGTTGCTGGGCAACCCGCAGCTGGTCAGTGCCATACTGCTTCCCATGGGCATGGCCATGGCGGCCATGTTTTTCACCTCGCTTTATTTCACGTTTGACGACACCTTTGAAGTCAGCCCAGGAGACACCGCATGACCCAGCACACCCTTGAAGGCCGCAGCGACAGCGAAGTGCTATGGTTCCAGCGCCGCAGCTTTTTGCAAGCCGCAGCCGCCTGGACCAGCATGGGCGGCTTTGCTGCCGCGCAGGCCCAGTCGCGCAGCAATGTGGTCGAACTGGTGGGGGATGCCCTGGTCAATGGCCGGCGCCTGCTGCCCCAGCAAGGCGTGTTCAGCGGTGACGAAATTGTCACCGGGCCGGACTCGCGCTTGCTGTTTGTCATTGGCAACTCGGCCTTCCATGTGCGCCAGAACTCCCGCTTGACGGTAGAACGTGGGGCCAGTCTCAATGCGGTGAGCCTGCTGCGCCTGGTCACAGGTGCCGTGGTCAGCGTCTGGGGCAAGGGAAGCAACCGCCAGATCGTCACGCCCACCATGACAGCCGGCATCCGCGGCACCGGCGTCTACACCGAGATTTTTGAGGACCAGGGCGGACGCAGCTACTTCTGCAACTGCTACGGCACGGTCGACATGTTTGCAGGCAACGACAAAACCGTGAGCCGCGCCAACTACCACCAAGCCTTCTGGGGTGAAGTACAACCCAAGAAAGGGCGCAGCCTGACTCCGGCCAAGGCCCTGAACCATACCGATGAAGAACTGGAGTTTCTGGCCCAATTGGTGGACCAGCGCACCGCCTGGCAGGTGCTTGGACGCAAGGGCGTCAAGGATGGCAAAGGGTATATGGACGAAAAGCCCGACCAGCCCCACCCGGCCGAAAATCTGACCCGTTAAAGCGACCTTGCGGCATCAGGGCCTGGCTTTGCGGTAGGCTGCCAAGGCCTGCGCCAAGTCTTGGTATTCCTCGCACACGCGATTGCCACAGATGGCCTCCAAGGCTGCCAGATGTTGCTCCGCCATCTCGGGCTGGTGGTTCATGAGATAAGCCTCGCCGATGTACTCGTGCGCGCCTTTGTGTTGTGGGTTGAGTTTCAGGGCTATCTTGTAATGCTCAAACGCCCGCGCAAGATCGGGGCGCTCTTGTTTGCGGTACGCATAGGCCAACAAATTGTGGGCATCGGCGTTGCCCGGCTCCTCCCCAATTACTTTTTTCGTTTCGTATTGGGCATTGCGCCAATCGGCTTTGGCAATGGCCTCCCGCGCGGCTTTCATGCGTTGGTTCACGGTGGGCACATTCATCACCGGCACATCAGCGGCCTGGGCGAGTCCGGCACACAGCAAGGCGAACAGACACAAGGTTTTTTTCATGGTGGGAGTCCCGGTACAAGGTAGTTGGCCTTGCAATATACCGGTGCTGCAATACGCGTGAGCGCGCCATCTTTGTCACAAAGCTGAAACATCACCGACGCATGCTACGCAGGCTTGTTTAACTTGAGGCCTATTGCATGACCGATACCACCCGCTCTTCCAGCGACATCTTCAACAACGAAGACTCCAACACCACCGCCAACCCGCACATCGACCACATCATGACCGCCCGCCTGAACCGCCGCGGTCTGTTGCTGGGCGGCATGGGTGCTGCGGCTACCTCGCTTTTCGGCGCTGGCGCGCTGACTGGCTGTGCCACGGCATCGACCGGTGCAGGCGCTGCAGCTGGCATGACCGCGCCTCTGTCCTCCCTGGGCTTTGCCGCCGTGGGCAAGAGCCTGGCCGACAAAGTGGTAGTGCCTGCCGGATACAACGTGCAAGTGATTTACGCTCTCGGCGATCCGCTCAAGGCAAGCACTGCCGCATTCAAGAACGATGGCACAGACACCGACTGGGACAACCGTGCCGGTGACCACCACGACGGCATGGAGTACTTTGGCCTGGACGCCAGCGGCAAGCCCTCGGCCAACGGCACCACACGCGCCCTGCTGGCCGTGAACCACGAAGCCACCACCGACCAGAAGCTCAGCTCCTTTTTCATCCACAGCAACGGCGGCACCAGCACACTGCCCCGCCCTGCGTCTGAGGTGGACAAGGAACTCGCCATCCACGGCCTGTCCGTGGTGGAAGTGGCAGCCCAAAATGGGCAGTGGACCTACAAGCCCGGCTCCAACTACAACCGCCGTGTGACCACCATGACCGAGGTGCTGATCAGCGGCCCGGCCAAGGGCAGCGAGCACCTGGTGACCAAGTTCAGCCCCGACGCCACCCGCGCCCGCGGCACGCTGAACAACTGCGGCACTGGCAAGACGCCATGGGGCACCTTTGTGTCGGGCGAAGAGAACTGGTTTGGTTACTTCCACCGCGATGCGAAGGACGACGAGCGCCGTGGCAAGAAGGACAAACAAGTGGCGGGCCTGGTGCGCTATGGCCGCCCCGCCGGTGCCGCCAGCCGCCACGGCTGGGAGAGCGCAGGCGCTGAAGACAAATACGTTCGCTGGAACAACGGCGCGCTGGGCGCCAATGCCAAAGCCGACTACCGCAACGAGATGAACACCTTCGGTTTTGTGGTGGAGATGGACGCCTACGATGGCAGCCAGCCCGTGCGCAAGCGCACCGGCCTGGGCCGCTTTGCCCATGAGAGCGTGAGCTTTGCCAAGGCCGTAGCCGGCCAGCCCATCGTGGCCTATATGGGCGACGATTCCCGTGGCGAATACATGTACAAGTTTGTCTCCGCCGCCAAGTGGGACGCTGCCGACGCCAACGCCAGCAACCGCATGGCCGTGGGCGACAAGTACCTGGACAAAGGCACACTGTTTGTGGCCAGCTTCAAGGACGACGGCACCGGCACCTGGATCGAGCTGTCGATGAACAACCCCATCGTCGCGGCCAACCCTGACTTTGAATTCAAGTCCGACGCTGACGTGGCCATCTTCACCCGCCTGGCCGCTGATGGCGTGAGCGCTACCAAGATGGACCGTCCTGAGTGGGGTGGCATCAACCCCCGCACCGGCGACTTCTACATGACGCTGACCAACAATAGCAACCGGACCGTGGATGGCGACATGGGTGCCGACGCAGCAAACCCGCGTGTCTACAGCGACATGAAGGGCAGCAAGGAAAGCAAGGGCAACGTACACGGCCACATCATCCGCGTAGCCCAGGCCAACCCGGCCGACACCGCCTTCAAGTGGGACATTTACCTGTTCGCATCCGAGGCCGATGCCGACAAGTCCAAAGTGAACCTCTCCAACCTGACCGACGAAAACGACATGTCGGCCCCGGACGGCCTCGCCTTCAGCCAAGCCACCGGCCTGTGCTGGATCCAGACCGACGACAGCGCCTACACCGACAAGACCAACTGCATGCTGCTGGCCGGCATTCCCGGCAAGGTGGGCGACGGTGGCAAGAAGTCCCTGGCCTACAAGCGCGCAGACGGTAGCGAAAAACGTGTCGACACCTACATGGGCAAGTCGCAGTCGCCTGACATCCTCAAGCGCTTTTTGGTGGGTCCGGTGGACTGCGAAATCACCGGCCTGTGCGAAACCCCGGACGGCAAAGCGATGTTCATCAACATCCAGCACCCCGGTGAGAACACGCCCATGGCCGAGATTGGCAACCCTGCCAAGTACACCAGCCAGTGGCCTGCCAATGCGGGTTACGGCGCGGGCAAGCGTCCCCGCTCTGCCACCATCGTGATCACCAAAAAAGATGGTGGTGTGATCGGTAGTTAAGGCACTTGCCGCGCCCTGCGGGGCGGCAACACCGGCGGGCTGCAGCGATGCAGCCCGCTATTTTTTTGATAGCTGCTCGCGCAATATCCACGAGGCCAAGATCCCGATTTGGCTTGAAATCAGAGCGAGGGCTTGAGCTTGAGGCAGCTGTTCTCGGGGATGCGCTTGGCGCCCGCTTTGCTGCGGGCCTCATCCTCTGCCTCGCAGGCGAAAAGGATGCCGTAGTACATGCGGCGCCAGTAGACGTCGTCGCCCGGCGCGTCTTTCTGCAGATTGGCGATGAAGATGGTTTCCACCTGGCGCAGCACATCCTTGCGCTGCGCCAGACTCCAGTCCTGCTTGAGCGGCTGCTCCAGAAACAGGCGCTCCAGGTCCGGCACATCGCGGCTATGGCCCCACAGCGTGGGGCTGGAGGCCAGCACCACCTTTTCATTCAAGACCACCCGGATCAACATGGACCGGTAGAGACACTCCCTGGAGTTGCGGTGAAAAGAATCTGCGCTGGCTTTGAGCGTGACTAGCTGGTTGGCAATGACGGAGGGCGACATGTACTTCACCGCACGTACGCGTTGCTCCAACTGGGCGACCGTCATGCGGATCATGGGGCTATCGTCATACACACCTAGCTGCGGGCACTCGGGCATCTCGCCCGCCACGCGCGCAGGCGCAGTCGGCTCGGCAGGGTCTGTCTCAGCCGCGGCTTGAGGCGGCGCAGTGGCGGCCAACGGCTTGGCCGGCGAAGCTGCAGGTCGCTGCGCGGTAGCGGAGGACGAAAGAGAAACTGGGGGCGTCACCGGGACCGTTGGCACCGGCAAGGCGACTGGCGCGCTGGCGGTAGCAGTTGCGGGCGCACTGGCTGCAGGCAACGGCACGGGAGGTGCCTGCACCACCGGTGCAGTGGGCAATGGCACGTCACGCCGGTCCAGTGCAACCCACAGCGCTGTGGCCGCCAGCCCTACAGCCAACACACCCACCAACACGGCCAGCCAGACACTGGCCCGCATTTGCAAAAAGGTCTTGCGCCCCGGGCGCGGCAGTTGCACGGGCTCACGCGCATCACTGCCCGACGCCTCCGGGCTGTGGGCAAAACTGGGGCGCGGGCGGCGGCGCACGGGCACCGAATGGCCCCACCACTGCGGGCTGTGCAGGGCTTTGAGTTCAGTCACCAGCGCCTGCATGGTCTGGATGCGCTCGCCCGGCTCTTTGGCGCAGGCTTGGGCAATCAGCGCGTCCAGCGCCGGGTAGTCGCGCAGGGGCTGCACGTCACGCAGCAGGGGTACCGGGTCGTTGAGTTGGGCCCACAGCAGCTGCGAGGTGTTGTCCCGGTCAAAGGCCTCGCGCCCGCTCAGGGCCTCGAACAGCACCAGCCCCAAGGCATACACATCGGTACGCGCATCCACGCTCCCGGCACTGATCTGCTCGGGCGCCATGTAGCGTGGCGTGCCGGCCACCCCGCCCTCCATGGTCAGGCGCGTGGCCATCTCGTCCATCACGCGGGCAATGCCAAAGTCCAGCACCTTCACGTGCCAGCCGGCCAGGTCGCGCCGCACGCGGACGTTCTCGGGCTTGATGTCGCGGTGCACCACGCCTTTGGCGTGGGCAAAGGCCAGCGTCTCGGCCACCTTGCAGACGATCTCCTGCGCGTCGGCAAAGGCCAGCGCACCCTCGCGGTCCAGCAGGGTGGAGAGGTCGTCGCCGTCTACATACTCAAACGCCAGGTAGAGGTGGCCGTCCTCGTCCACGCCCGTGTCCAGCAGCTGCGCCGCGCCCGGGTGGCTGACCTCCAGCGTCAGTGCGGCTTCGCGCTCAAAGCGCTTGCGCAGCTGGGGGTCATCGGACAGATGGGCCGGCAAAAATTTGAGCGCGACCTGCTTGCCCACCCCGAGCTGCTTGGCCAGGTAGACCGCGCCCATGCCGCCACTGCCAATCTTGCGCAGCAGCTGGTAGCGCCCGGCTACCACCTGCAGCGAGGGACGGGACGACGAGGAAGCGGGATCACGCATGCGCGGCGAAATCACTCACACACTTAGAGCGCGTAGTCGCGTTCCACGCGGGCAATGCGGGTCTTGAAGGCGGCGTACCACTTGGCGTGGCCCAGTTGCTGCGCGACCTGGTGTTCCGCGTTGGCCTTCCAGGCACGGATGGACTCCAGGTCGGTCCAGTACGACACGGTGATGCCCAGGCCGTCGCGTGCCGACTCCACGCCGAGAAAGCCGGGCTGCTGGGCCGCCAGTGCCACCATCTTCTCGGCCATGTCGCCATAACCTTCGTCGACCGCGGTTCGCAGGCTGGTGAAGATGACCGCGTAGTACGGCGTGGGCGGGGTGTTGGCAATGTCTTGGCTCATGGGCTGCTTTCTGAAAATTCAGGCTTCAGTTCAAGGAACCGGTGTGAGTTTGGCCACGCTCAGCGCCAACCACTTGGTGCCGTGGCGGGGGAAGTTGATCTGCGCCCGCGCGTCGTCGCCCGCGCCTTCGAGCGTGAGCACCGTGCCCTCGCCAAACTTGGCGTGGAACACCTTCTGGCCCTTGCGCAGGCCAGTGGGTTCTTCTTTGCGGGGGATTTCCTTCTGGGGTGCAGAATAAGAACCAAACTGGCCTGTAGAGCCCGTGGAATATGCGCGACCAGCTCCTGAATTCGTAGCATATCCACCGCCACCCCAGCTATTGCCAGAGCCGCCGAAGCCGCCTCCGAACCCGCCACTCGCAGGCATAGGCTGCTGTTTGGGCGTGAGGTACTTGAGGCATTCCTCGGGCAGCTCGTCAAAGAAGCGGCTCTTGAGGTTGTAGCGCGTTTGCCCGTGCAGCATGCGGGTTTGCGAATGGCTGAGATACAGGCGCTTGCGCGCACGCGTGATGGCCACGTAGGCCAGGCGCCGTTCCTCCTCCAGGCCATCGTGGTCGCTCATGGAGTTTTCGTGGGGGAACAAGCCCTCCTCCATGCCGGTGATGAACACGCAATCAAACTCCAGGCCCTTGCTGGAGTGCACCGTCATGAGCTGGATGGCGTCTTGCCCTGCGGCGGCCATGTTGTCACCAGCTTCCAGCGCCGCATGGGTCAAAAAGGCCTGCAGGGGCGACAGCGTTTCGCCGGTGTCGCCAAAGTCGACGGGCAGCACCTCCAGCGCCTCGCCACTCAGGCCCTGGCTGGCCGGGCTTTGGGTCAGCGCATCGGGCGAACTCACCAGCTGAGCCATGCCCGGCGCCTCGCGGCCAAAGCCTTCCTGCATGACAAAACTTTCGGCGGCGTTGACCAGTTCGTCCAAGTTCTCGACGCGGTCTTCGCCTTCGCGCTCATTGCGGTAGTGCTCCAGCAGGCCGCTGTGGTCCAGCATCAGTTTGATGATGTCCTTGAGGGTCTTGTCGGCGGTTTGCTCGCGCAGCACATCCAGCTTGGCGACAAAGCCGCCTACCAATGCGCCGGGGCGGCCCGGCAGCAGGCTCACCGCATCATGCAGCGAGCAGCCCGTGGCCTTGGCCTGGTCCTGCAGCTGCTCGATGCTGCGTGCACCAATGCCACGTGCGGGGAAGTTCACCACCCGCAAGAAACTGGTGTCGTCGTTGGGGTTCTCCAAGAGGCGCAGGTAGGCCAGCGCGTGTTTGATTTCGGCACGCTCGAAGAAGCGCAAGCCGCCGTACACGCGGTAGGGAATGCCCGCGTTGAACAAGCCGGTTTCAATCACGCGGCTTTGCGCATTGCTGCGGTAGAGCACCGCAATCTCCTTGCGCTCCACATCGTCGCGAATGAGCTGTTTCATCTCGTCCACCATCCACTGCGCTTCGGCAAAGTCGGTCGGTGCCTCGTACACGCGCACCGGTTCGCCCGCGCCCTGCGCGGTGCGCAGGTTTTTGCCCAGGCGGCGGCTGTTGTGGCTGATCAGTGCGTTGGCGCTGTCGAGGATGTTGCTGTAGCTGCGGTAGTTCTCTTCCAGCTTGATCTGCTGGCGCACCGCAAACTCACGCACAAAGTCCGTCATGTTGCCTACGCGCGCACCGCGAAAGGCGTAGATGCTCTGGTCGTCATCCCCCACCGCCAACACCGCGCCACCGTCGCCGTTCAGCAGGCCATCACTGCCCTGCCCCGCAATCATCTTGACCCAGGCGTACTGCAGTTTGTTGGTGTCCTGAAACTCGTCAATCAGGATGTGGCGAAAGCGCCGCTGGTAGTGCTCACGGATGGGCTTGTTGTCGCGCAACAGCTCATAAGAGCGCAGCATCAGCTCACCAAAGTCCACCACGCCTTCGCGCTGGCACTGGTCTTCGTACAGCTGGTAGATCTCGATCTTCTTGCGCGTGTCCGGGTCGCTGGCCACCACGTCCTTGGGGCGCAGGCCCTCCTCCTTGCAGTTGCCAATGAACCAGCCCAACTGCTTGGGCGGAAAGCGCTCGGTGTCAATGTTGTACTGCTTGCACAGGCGCTTGATGGCACTGAGCTGGTCCTGCGTGTCCAGAATCTGGAAGGCCTGTGGCAGGCCCGCGTTCTTGTAGTGCGCACGCAGAAAGCGGTTGCAGAGACCGTGGAAGGTACCAATCCACATGCCGCGCACGTTCACCGGCAGCATGGCAGAGAGCCGCGTCATCATCTCCTTGGCCGCCTTGTTGGTAAAGGTGACCGCCAGAATGCCGCCGGGCGAGACATAACCGTTCTGCAGCAGCCAGGCAATACGCGTGGTCAGCACCCGGGTCTTGCCTGACCCGGCGCCCGCCAGAATCAGCGCGTGCTCGGCCGGCAGCGTGACGGCGGCGAGCTGCTCAGGGTTGAGGTTTTCTAACAAGGGGGGAGTGTTGCCAGGGGCGGCGAGGGAATGCATGCCCCGATTGTAGAAAGGCGCCGTGTGCCGCCTGTTTGGCCCCCATACAAAAATCCATATACCGCCCTGCCCCCAATCCGCCTAGAATCGCGCACCGGGCCCAAGCAATTGGGACCCGGTTTTTTTATGGCCGGGTCCGTTCCAAGCGCCCATTGTTTTGAACCTGAAAACTTTGGATAGGAGCTTGGACCATGGAAATTTTTGACTACGACAACATCCTCTTGCTGCCCCGCAAATGCCGGGTGGAGAGCCGTTCCGAATGCGATGCCAGTGTCGAACTGGGTAGCCGCAAATTCCGCATCCCCGCTGTACCCGCCAACATGAAGACCGTGGTGGACGAATCCATCTGCGAATGGCTGGCCCAGAACGGCTACTTCTACGTCATGCACCGCTTCGACCTGGATAACGTGAAGTTCACGCAGGCCATGCACGCCAAGGGCCTGTTTGCGTCCATCTCGCTAGGCGTGAAGAAACCGGACTACGCCACGGTCGACGAATTGGTCAAGCTGGGCGTGACGCCCGAGTACATCACCATCGACATCGCACACGGCCATGCCGACAGCGTGCGCGACATGATCATTTATCTGAAGAAGCACCTGCCAGGCAGCTTCGTCATTGCTGGCAATGTGGCGACGCCCGAAGCCGTGATCGACCTGGAAAACTGGGGCGCCGACGCCACCAAAGTGGGCGTTGGCCCCGGCAAAGTCTGCATCACCAAACTCAAGACCGGCTTTGGTACCGGCGGTTGGCAGCTCAGCGCGGTGAAGTGGTGCGCCCGCGTGGCCACCAAGCCCATCATTGCTGACGGCGGCATCCGTAGCCATGGCGATATCGCCAAGAGCATTCGCTTCGGCGCCAGCATGGTCATGATCGGCTCGCTGTTCGCCGGCCACGAAGAATCACCCGGAAAGACGGTGGAAGTCGACGGCGCTCTCTACAAAGAGTACTACGGCTCGGCCAGCGACTTCAACAAGGGCGAGTACAAGCACGTCGAAGGCAAGCGCATCCTCGAACCCGTCAAGGGTAAGCTGGCCGACACGCTGGTGGAAATGGAGCAAGACGTACAGAGTTCCATCAGTTACGCCGGTGGCAAGAAACTCATGGACATCCGAAAGGTCAACTACGTCACGCTGGGCGGCGACAACGCGGGCGAACACCTGCTGATGTAAGCCCCATCGCAAGGGCTGTCAGCGTTTCGACAGCCTTTGTGCAGCCGTTGACAAGCACTTCGCCGCGGGGGGCGCTATTCTTGTGCCGAGGAGCACAAGAGTCACCATGAAAATAGCATTACTCGGCATCGGCCTCATGGGCCAGCCCATGGGGCGCCGCCTGTGTGAGGCGGGGCATGCGGTTCACGTGTGGAACCGCACCCGAAGCAAGGCCGAAGCCCTGGCACCGCTGGGCGCCACCGTACATGCCACCCCCGCCCAAGCCGTCAAAGACGCCGAGTTGGTCATCCTCATGCTGGACCACGGGGGTGTGGTCGGCCATGTCTTGTTTGAGCTGGGCGCTGCGGGCGGCATTGCTCCAGGCACCCTGCTGGTGGACATGTCCTCCATCAAACCGATTGAAGCCAAAGACCATGCCGCCCGTCTGAGCGAGCTGGGAGTCGACTACCTGGATGCGCCTGTGTCCGGTGGCACCGTGGGCGCCGAACAAGGCACGCTGGCCATCATGGTCGGTGGCAAGGCTAGCAACTTTGAGCGCGCCGTACCGGTGCTTAAGGTATTTGGCCGCCCCACCCATGTGGGGCCGATTGGCTCCGGGCAACTCACCAAACTGGCCAACCAGATGATTGTGGGCGCCACCATTGGCGTAGTGGCCGAGGCCCTGCTGCTGTGCGAGCGCGGTGGCGCCGACATGGGCAAGGTCAAGGAGGCCATCACCGGTGGCTTTGCCGACAGCCGCATCCTGCAGGTGCACGGCCAGCGCATGGTGGACCGCGACTTTGCGCCACGTGCGCGCATGACGGTGCAAATCAAGGACTTGCGCAACGCGCTGGCCACCGCCAGCGAAGTGGGCTTTGATGCGCCCATCACCGCGCTGTTTGAGCAGCTCTACGCCCAGGGCATCGACCATGGCCTGGCCGACCTGGACCACGCGGGCCTGTTTGTGGAGCTGGCCAGCCGCAATGGCATGGCCTGAACGGGGTCAGACCATTCGGACGTAAAAAAGGCCTCTTGCGAGGCCTTTTTGCTGGACGATCCGGGATGGATCAGTCGGTGTTGCGAGCAGGACGCTTCTTGGCATCGCGTGGCACGAACACTTTGCCACCGTTGCCGGGTTTGGCAAAGCCGGTGGGCTTGCCGAAAGCTGGCTTGCGGGCGCCAAAGTCACCACGCGGGGCACCGAAGTCACCGCGCGGTGCGCCGAAATCACCACGGGGAGCATGGAAATCACCACGCGGCTGGAAGTCGCCACGCGGAGGACGTGCGTCGCCACGGGGGGCACCTTGGCCCGCAAAGCGGTCGTTGAAACCGCCCTTGCGCTCGTAGCTGAAGCCTTCGCGGGCAGCAGGGCTGAAGTCACGTGCGTTGTCACCGAAACCACGGCCACCGCCCTCAGGGCGTCCACCGAAGCCACGGTTGCCACCACCAAAACCACCCTCGCGCGGACCACCGAACTTGCGATCGCGTGGCTGGAAGTCACCACGGCCACGGCCGCCAAAGCTGGGGCGCGACTCGGGGGCGCGTTGTTGGGGTTCCAAACCAGGAATGACTTCCGGCTTGATCGGCTGGCGGCTATAGGCCTCGATGTCGAAAATCTTGCGGCGGTCGCGCATTTCGGCAAAGGTGATAGCCAAGCCATCACGACCAGCACGGCCGGTACGGCCAATGCGGTGGGTGTAGTCCTCGGCTTTCATGGGCAAGCCAAAGTTGAACACGTGGGTGATGGTTGGCACATCAATCCCGCGGGCGGCCACATCGGTCGCCACCAGGAATTGCACCTGGCCTTGGCGCAGCGCCATCAGGCGGCGGTTGCGCAGGCCTTGGCTCAGTGCGCCGTGCAGGGCCACGGCATCAAAGCCGTCTTGCTGCAAGTCATTGGCCAAACCATCGCATTCGACTTGGGTGCTGGCAAAAATGATGGCTTGGTTGATGTTGGTGTCGCGCAGCCAGTGGTCCAGCAGCTTGCGCTTGTGCTGGGCGTTGTCTGCCCAATGCAGCACTTGCTTGATGTTGGCGTGTTTTTCTTGCGGACTGTCGATGGTCACGCGCTGGGGTTCACGCATCACGCGGGCAGCCAGTTGTTGGATGCGCGGCGCAAACGTGGCGCTGAACATCATGGTTTGCTTGCGGGCAATGGTCAACTGGTTGATTTCAGCCAAGTCATCGGAGAAACCCAGGTCCAGCATGCGATCCGCTTCGTCCACAACCAGGAATTGCACTTGGTCCAGCTTGATTTGCATGGAGCGTTGCAGATCCAGCAAACGGCCAGGGGTGGCCACCACCAGGTTGGCGTTTTGCAGCTTGGCGATTTGCAACTGGTAGGGCATGCCGCCCACGATATTGGCCACGCGCAGACCACGGCAGTGTTGCACCAGGTCAATCGCGTCATGCGCCACTTGCTGGGCCAGTTCGCGGGTAGGGCAAACAATCAGGGCGCCAGGGGACGGTGCCTTGAAGTTACGGGCATTGGTCGGGTCTTTGCGCTTGGGGCGCTTGGGGGCGGGCTCGCCCTTTGCCAAAGCTTCGGCGGTCAGGCGCTCAAATTCAGCACGCTCATCGGCTTCGGCTTGGGCGATCTGGGATAGCAGGGTATGCAACACAGGCAGCAAGAAGGCCGCCGTTTTGCCCGAGCCAGTTTGGCTGGACACCATCAGGTCGATGAACTTGCTGGCTTGGTCTTTGGTGGCCGCAGAGCCCATGGCCAAAGGAATGGCCTTGCTTTGCACAACGGTTGGTTGGGTGTAGCCCAGATCTTTACAAGCTTGCACCAGTGCGGGATTCAGGCCGAGTTCAACGAAGCCATTGGGAGCTTCAACAGTTTCTACCGCGTCAGCAGCGTCCAGCTCGGCGGTTTCGCCAGTGGTTTCCACGGTGTTTGCAGGCACGGAAAGGTTTTCGGCAGGCGCAAACTCGCCTGTCACTTCAAAAGCGTCAGTCATATTTTTCTCACACGCGAGCGCCGCAAGGTGTGCGGCTGCTCCGTCAATGGTTAAAAAACATCAACCATCAAACGGAACCTGCTCTGCCCCGCCGTAGGGGAATCAGTGCTGGGGGCGTATACCGCTTGAAAAAGCGAGCCCGGTGAATGAAGGGAGATGTACAAAATCCGCTGGCCGCCAACTGCGTTACCAGCGAAGCCTGCGATTATGGCATGGATTCGGGTTTCTACCTAATCCAGTTTCAAAAAGTGGGTGCGGTAGTGCGCCAGCTCATCGACCGACTCGTGCACATCGGCCAGCGCCGTGTGCTTTTGCTGCTTCTTGAATGACTCGGCCACACCGGGCTTCCAGCGCTTGGCCAGCTCCTTGAGGGTGCTCACATCCAGGTTGCGGTAATGGAAGAAAGCCTCCAGCTTGGGCATGTACTTCACCAAAAAGCGGCGGTCCTGGCCAATGCTGTTGCCACACATGGGCGAGCCGTTGGCAGGCACGTACTGGCTCAGGAAAGCGATCAGCGCGGCTTCGGCCTCGGCCTCGGTCGTGGTGGAGGCCTTGACCTTGTCAATCAAGCCGCTCTTGCCGTGGGTGCCCTTGTTCCAAGCGTCCATTTTGTCCAGTTGCGCATCGCTTTGGTGGATCACAAACACCGGTCCCTCCACGCGGTTACCCAGGTTCGGGTCGGTCACGATGACCGCGATCTCGATAATGCGGTCCACCTCGGGCTCCAGACCCGTCATTTCGCAGTCCAGCCAGACCAGGTTTTTGTCAGATTTCGCCAAGACGGCAGTTGTGGGGATGTTGGTTTCAGCCATGCCGCCATTGTCGCCGATGGCCTAAACTCTCGCGCCATGACTGACACTTCTCCCGTGACGAACTATTCCGTGCTGATGACCGCTGCATTCGCCCTCGCTTTGGTGGCCAGTGTCATGCTCAAATTTTGGCTGGCCACCCGCCAGATGCGCCATGTGGCGCAGCACCGCGCTACCGTACCCACGGCCTTTCAGGCACAGATCAGTCTGGAGGCCCACCACAAAGCTGCCGACTACACCATCGCCCAAGGGCGCCTGGGTTTGCTGGAGCTGGCTTTCGGCACAGCCGTGGTGCTGGGCTGGACCCTGTTGGGTGGTCTGTCCTGGCTGGACCAGGCGCTGCAGCAATGGATGGAACCAGGCGTGCCGCAGCAAGTTGCCTTGCTGGCCGTATTCATGGTGATCGGCTCGGTGCTTGACCTGCCCTTCACGCTGTACCGCACCTTTGTGCTGGAACAGCGCTTTGGCTTCAACAAGACCACACCCAAGCTCTGGCTGCAAGATTTGATCAAGTCCACCCTGGTGGGCGCCGTCATCGGCCTGCCGATTGCGGCCCTGGTGGTCTGGATGATGGGTGCTACCGGCGCCTACTGGTGGGTCTGGACCTGGGGCGTGTGGATGGGCTTTAACCTGCTCATGCTGCTGGTGTACCCCACCTGGATTGCGCCGCTGTTCAACCAGTTCAAGCCGCTGGACGATGCAGCACTCAAAGACCGCGTGAGCGCCCTGATGGCGCGCTGCGGCTTCACCTCCAAAGGCTTTTATGTGATGGACGGCAGCAAGCGCAGCGCACATGCCAATGCCTACTTCACTGGCTTTGGCGCCTCCAAGCGGGTGGTGTTTTACGACACCCTGCTGGCCCAGCTAAGCCCGGCCGAGGTGGACGCGGTGCTGGCGCACGAGCTGGGGCATTTCAAGCACAAGCACATCGTCAAGCGCATGGTCTCGCTGTTTGGCCTGAGCCTGCTCGGCTTTGCGCTGCTGGGCTGGGTGAGCCAGCAAGTGTGGTTCTACACGGGTCTGGGCGTGGTGCCCAGCATGACAGGCGCCAACGACGCGCTGGCCCTGCTGCTATTCATGATGGTGCTGCCCTTGTTGGGCAGTTTTGTCGGCCCGGTGTTTGCCCAGCTATCGCGCAAACACGAGTTCGAGGCCGACGCCTACGCTGTCGCCCACACCAGCGGCGCCGACCTGTCGTCCGCCCTGCTCAAGCTTTACAAGGACAACGCGTCCACACTCACGCCAGACCCGGTGTACGTGAAGTTTTACTACTCGCACCCGCCAGCCTCCGAGCGCCTGGGCCGCATGCGTACTGCTGCAGCAGGAACCTGACATGACACAAAATTTAGAGCAAAAAGTGCATCTAGCCCGCGTTCGTACTGCGCTAACAGCTACACAAATCATAGCAAGCCTGGCCAAAGTGGAGGGCTGGAAACTGCATGGTGATGGCGCTGATGTGGCCATCGAAAAGACCTACTGCTTCGACAACTTCTTGAAGACCATGGCGTTTGTGAACGCCGTCGCTTTTATCGCAGAACAGCAAGATCACCACCCGGAAATGTTGGTGGGCTACGGCAGCTGCTCTGTGCGCTTCAACACGCACGATGTACAGGGCGTGTCGCGCTCTGATTTTGAATGCGCCGCTCTGGTCGACGCACTGCTCACTGCCCAGGCCCCGCTTTGACCGCGCACGCACTGGAACCCGGAATTGTCGTCGCCGGGCACGGCCGACACGTGTGGGTGGAAACGCCCGATGGCCGCCGCCTGATCTGCCACCCGCGTGGCAAAAAGAGCCAAACCGTAGTGGGTGACCAAGTGCTCTGGCAGGCCACGCAGGATGAAGGCACGATCGAGAAGGTACTTCCCCGTCGCAACCTGTTTTACCGGCAGGACGAAATCCGTACCAAGTCGTTTGCGGCTAACCTGGACCAGGTGCTGATCCTGATCGCGGCCGAACCCGAGTTTTCCGAGAGCCAACTCTGCCGCGCGCTGATTGCCGCCGAGGCCGAGAAAATCCGCCCCATCATCGCGCTCAACAAAAGTGATTTGGTCGAGCCCTTTGGGCGCGCCTGGGAGCGCATGGGCGTCTACCGCGAGATGGGCTACCAGGTGGTTCCGCTCGCACTCAAGCCCAAAGCCGACGACATCAGTGCCACGGAACTCGACGCACTGATGCCCCTGATGCAAGGCAAAACCACGCTGGTGCTGGGACCGTCCGGTTCGGGCAAAAGCACCCTGATTAACCGGCTGATTCCCAACGCGCAGGTGTTGACCAATGAGATTTCCACCGCGCTGAACTCCGGCAAGCACACGACCACCAGCACCAACCTGTACTGGGTGGATGCAGCCAGAACCACAGCCGTAATCGACTCACCGGGATTTCAGGAATTTGGCCTTAACCACATTGAGCCCATGCACTTGGCCAGCCTGATGCCCGACATCAAGACCCACGCGCAGGAATGCAAGTTCTACAACTGCAGCCACCTGCACGAGCCAGGCTGTGGCGTAATCAACAAGGTCAAAGAGGGCGCCGTCCCCCATGGAATCAGCGCGAACCGCTACAAAATTTATAACGACTTGTTCGCAGAACTGTCACAGACCCGCTACTGACGTTGCAATTTTCTGCTGGGCCGCTTCTTCAGCCAATCAAGCGGGCCAATGAAAGCAGCGCCAGGAAAACCATCCACATGACCACGGTGCGCCAGACCAGGCCCACCACGGCGCGCAAATGGGCGAGCTCTGGTACCAAGCCACTGGCAGCAGGGTCGTTCTCCCCAAGGCGCACATTTACGGCACCAGCCGTTGCAGCCAACACCACGCCATCATTGTCCAGCGGATGCACGGCCTCATGGCGGCGCCAGCTGTCCACCGCCTCTTCAAAGCTGCCGACAAAAGCAAAACTCAACGCAGTCACGCGTGCAGGCAACCAATCAATCAAGGCCCACGCCCGCTGCGCCTGGCTTCTCACCGCATCGCTCACAGGCGCGGCCTCAGGGCGCGGCGTGCGCTTGGCAAACACTGCCACATACTCACTCACCCGGTAAAACACGGCGCCTGCAGGCCCCAGGCCCACAGCAGTCAACAAGGAGTACCAAGCAAACACGCCAAACACATGGCGGTGGGCACTGAGCACGGAGTGCTCAATCACATGGCGCACCATCTCACTGCGTGGCAAGGCGCTGGTGTCGATGCGCATCCACTGCGCCAATGCCTCGCGGGCCGCAGCTTCGTCACCTGCATGCAAGGCATCACGCACCAAGGTGAAATGGTGGCTGAACTGGCGAAAGCCCAAGGTGGCGTACAGGATGGCCACATTCCATACCACGGCCAAGGCCCAACCGAGCTGCCAGACCAGCAGCCAATGCACTGCCAGCACCGCCAACGACGGGCCCAGCACCGCCAATGACCATGCCAGCCAGCCATGCTGGGGTTTGCCAGCGTCGAAGTTGCGCATGACCCAACGCACCCAATTCCGCACCACGTTGTGCACCGGATTGATCTGCGGCAATGGCTTGGCCTGCTCCAACAGCAGGGCGAACAGAATGGCGATGAAACTCATGCGGTAATCATAATCAGTGCGCTTGCAGGAATCGGTACAGATTACGCAGCATGCCTGCTGTCGCGCCCCAAATAAAGTGCTCCATCTGCCCGTCGTGGTACGGCATGGACAACCATTCACGCACCCGCCCCTCCCATGGCACTTGATGACGCCGGTGGTTGGCCGGGTTCATGAGGAATGGCAAGGGCACTTCAAACACTTGAGCCACTTCGTGCGGATTGGCCTCAATCACCATCGCCTCATTGACCAGCGCTACCACAGGGGTCACCACAAACGCACTGCCCGTGGTGTAAGTTGGCATGGTTCCCAATACCTCAACATGCCGGGACTCCAATCCGATCTCTTCCTGCGCCTCGCGCAGCGCAGTGGCCACGGCATCAGTATCCTCTGGGTCCACTTTGCCACCGGGGAAAGCGACCTGCCCCGAATGGCTGGACAGGTGACTGGTTCGGTGCGTTAAAAGGACCGTCAGGGTCTCGCGCATCACCAAGGGCACGAGTACCGAAGCCGGCGACGGTGCGCGGCTTGAAAAGGATGGCTCGGTGCGCAGCTCAGGTGACCAGTCTGGAGGTTCGGCAAAACGACGGCGTAGGGCACTGGCCTGCAAGGCCGCCAAAGGCACCACAGGCAAATGCGCATCACGCCCGGCCACCGGAACTGTACGCGGATCAAACAAGGGCGGATTGCTCACTCGGTGCCACTCCAAAACAAGACTTCAAGCAGAGCCATGAAAAAAGCCGCCACAGGCAGATGCTGAGGCGGCTTTTGCGGGAAGAACTGCGCGTTGGATTACGCAGCAGTTTTCTTCGCTGGCAGCTTTTCCTTGATACGGGCCGACTTGCCGCTGCGGTCACGCAAGTAGTACAGCTTGGCACGACGCACATCACCACGGCGCTTGACTTCGATGCTGGCGATCAGGGGGCTGTAAGTTTGGAAAGTACGTTCCACACCTTCGCCACTGGAGATCTTGCGCACGATGAAGCCGCTGTTCAGGCCGCGATTGCGCTTGGCAATCACCACGCCTTCGTAAGCCTGTACACGTTTACGGTTGCCTTCAACCACATTCACACTCACAACCACAGTGTCACCGGGAGCGAATTCTGGGATGGTTTTACCCAGGCGAGCAATTTCTTCTTGCTCAAGAGTTTGGATCAGATTCATGATTTCCTTCGTGATCTTGCAAGCGCCGGCACCGGAATTGGTACCAACCAGCGTCTTCCCATGAAGCGTGGCCTGGCCGAGCAGAGGATCGGTTAGCCTTATATTATAGCAGGCTAGTCTTTTCCGGCCAAAACCTGCTCATCACGTTTACCCAGCCTACCCTGCGAGCGCGCGGTATCCAACAAGTCAGGACGATGTTGCGCAGTCAGCAAGAGACGCTGCTCACGCCGCCATCGCTCAATTTGCTCGTGGTGGCCGGACATCAGCACAGCGGGCACCGATTGCCCATTCCAGGCCTCCGGCCGTGTGTAGTGCGGGCAGTCCAGCAATCCATCCAAGGCCGGATTGAAACTATCCTGGTGATGGCTATCAGCATCCATCAGCACACCAGGCTGCAAACGCGCAATGGTATCCAGCATGACCATTGCAGCGAGCTCCCCCCCCGAGAGCACAAAGTCACCCAAGCTGATTTGCCCATCCACATACTGGTCGATAAAACGCTGGTCGATACCTTCGTAACGGCCACACACGAGAATCGCGCCCTCACTAGTCGACCAACGCGCCACTGCGCTGTGATCCAGGGGCTGACCAATAGGAGAAAACAAGAGCACCGGTGCCTGATCTTGGCGGCTGGCGCGTATGGCCTGCACAGCCTTTTCCAGGGGATCGGCCATCATCACCATGCCAGGACCGCCACCGAATGGGCGATCGTCTACCCGCCGGTAGTTTCCAGCGGCAAAGTCGCGGGGGTTCGTAAGCTGTACGTGCACCTGCCCAGTCTCATAGGCGCGGCGCGTAATGCCGACTTTGAGAAAAGGCTCAAACAGTTCAGGAAACAGCGTGATAACGTCAAAACGCATGCACACGCCAATTAGTAGTCAGCAAGCCAGTCCACACGGATGTTCTTGGCCGCAAGATCCACGGAATCCACATATGCAGAAACAAAGGGAATCATGCGCTCCTGTGTCTTGCCATCCTGCGCATACTCCAACACCAAGACGGTTTGGGGGCCAGTGGACAGAAGCTCGCGTACTGTGCCCAGCATTTCGTCCTGGCGATTGATCACGCTCAGACCGATGAGATCAACCCAATAGTACTCGTCAGTCCCAGCGGCAGGAAAGTTGGCACGAGAAACAAAAATGCGTGCGCCTCGCAAGGCTTCAGCAGCATTGCGGTCTGAAACGCCTTCGGCGCTGGCGACAACAGAGTCTGAATGTTCTTTGGCCTCCTTGACAGACAAGGCAGCCGTTCCGACGAAGGTTTTTGCACCTTTTTCAGTCGGCAAAAGAAACCAGCGTTTGGAAGAAAGTAGCGCTTCGGGGTCGGCGCTGTAGGGCAAGACTTTGAACCAGCCCTTGATGCCCCAAGCATCCGAGATACGGCCTACTTCGATGGCGTCAGCCGGCAATTCAGCAACGTCAAGACCGGGCAACATGGTATGCACAACCGCTGGAGCCCGTGGACAGACCACGCGCCCCAGCTTCACCTTAAGCGGCTTTTTTGGCTGCTTGATTGATCAGGCGTTCCACGGTGGGAGACGCTTGGGCGCCCACGCCTTGCCAGTAGGTCAGGCGATCCTGCGCAATACGGATGCTTTCTTCGTTGGCCGTAGCGATGGGGTTGTAGAACCCGATGCGCTCAATGAAACGGCCGTCACGACGGGCGCGCTTGTCAGCAACAACAATATTGAAAAATGGGCGAGCTTTTGCACCGCCACGGGCGAGTCGAATGACGACCATGATTTATCCTTTGGGTGACTGGAGTAATTCAGCCATTTAATTCAAAGTTGAGACACGCAACTGACCACCCGGCCAGTGACACTCTGAATAGCCCGACATTATAACGTTTTCCATCTTCATGACAAAAATCCGCCCCAGCACCGATGCCGACGTCAGCGCCATCACGGCCATTTATGCCTACCATGTGCTCCATGGCACGGGAACTTTCGAGATCACGCCCCCCACCGAGGCCGATATGGCAAGCCGACGCTCGGATGTGCTGGCCAAAGGACTGCCCTACCTGGTATTGGAAGACGACACCGGTGTCCTTGGTTTTGCCTACTGCAACTGGTTCAAACCCCGTCCCGCCTACCGTTTCTCAGCCGAAGACTCGATTTACCTAGCTCCTGCTGCGGCAGGCCGCGGCTTGGGCCGCTTGTTGCTGCAAGAGTTGATGGCTCAGGCGGAACGTGCGGGGGTGCGCAAACTGATTGCGGTAATTGGTGATTCCGCCAACCAAGGGTCCATCGGTGTGCACCGCAGCTGTGGCTTTGAGCAAGTGGGTGTGCTGACAGCATGCGGCTGGAAGTTTGAACGCTGGCTGGATGTCGTGCTCATGGAGCGCTTCATAGGCGCGGGCAACAACACGCCAGCTGCAGATATCCGCGCATGAAACATAAAACCATTGCAGTTTGGCTGACCTTGCTGCTGGGCTCGTTGGGACTTCACCGCCGTTACCTGCTGGGGCGATTTGACGCAGTGGCGCGGCTGCTCCCCATTCCTACCTTGTTGGGTTGTTATGGGGTCTGGAGGGCACGCACCTTCGGCGTCGATGACCAATGGAGTTGGGTGCTGATGCCCATGCTCGGCTTCACGCTGGCGGGCTGCGCACTGACCGCAATCGTCTATGGGTTGATGTCTGAGCAACAGTGGAACAGGAAATTCAATCCCTTGTCCGCCGAAGATGGCGCAGAAGGGCGTAGCAACTGGCTCACCGTTATTGGTTTAGGTCTCGCCTTGATGCTGGGCACCACAGTGTTGATGGCTAGCCTGGCGTTCAGCATCCAGCGCTACTTTGAGTACCAAATGGAACAGGCAAGCAGCCTATCCCAATTCGGCCCCCTTAAAAAATCTGCAGGCTGACCCAGTAAGCGATGGCCGCAACAAAGGCTGCCGCAGGAATCGTCAGCACCCAAGCCCACACGATGTTGCCTGCCACGCCCCAGCGCACTGCGCTGGCGCGTTGGGTGGACCCCACGCCAACAATGGCGCCGGTGATGGTATGGGTCGTCGACACTGGAATGCCCAAGGCCGTCGCCAAAAACAAGGTCATGGCACCACCGGTCTCAGCACAAAACCCTCCCACAGGTTTGAGCTTGGTGATTTTCTGGCCCATGGTCTTCACGATGCGCCAGCCGCCAAACATGGTGCCAGCGCCAATAGCCGCATAACAGGACACGATGGTCCACGTGGGCGGAGCACTGTCTGAAGCCGCCACGTACCCTGTGGCAATCAACATCATCCAAATGATGCCAATCGTCTTTTGCGCATCGTTACCACCGTGGCCCAGGCTGTAGGCGCCTGCAGACACCAGCTGCAAACGGCGAAACCATTTGTCCACCCGGGAGGGACGCGACCTGCGGAACACCCAAGCCACAATGACCATCATCACCGAGCCCAGGGTGAAACCCAGCAACGGCGACACGAATATGAAGGCAACCGTTTTCATGATGCCACTGGAAATCAGTGCTCCTGCACCGGCCTTCGCAATCACGGCACCGACAATACCGCCAATCAAGGCGTGCGAAGAGCTGCTGGGAATGCCGTAGTACCAGGTAATCACGTTCCAGGTAATCGCACCCACCAGTGCGCCAAACACCACGTGGGTATCCACCACGCCCGGCTGCACAATGCCTTTGCCCACGGTGGCCGCCACACTGAGGTGGAACACAAAGATGGCAATAAAGTTGAAGAAGGCAGCAAACAACACGGCCTGCCCCGGCTTGAGCACGCCTGTGGAGACGACCGTAGCAATCGAGTTAGCTGCGTCGTGAAATCCGTTCATGAAGTCAAATAGCAGCGCCAGCGCCACCAGCAACACCACCACCCACAGGGCAACCTGTACGTTTTCCATAATGGTTCCTGTCGCGAAATCAGGAGTTTTCGAGGATGATGCCCTCGATCACATTGGCCACGTCTTCGCACTTGTCGGTGATGGTCTCCAGCAATTCATAAATCGCCTTGAGCTTGATGACTTCGCGCACATCTGGCTCTTCACGGAACAATTTGCTCATGGCGGTGCGCATGACACGGTCCGCATCGGATTCCAAACGGTCAATTTCTTCACAGGTCTTCAACGCGGCTTCAGCCGTGCTCTGGTCCGCGATGTGGCCCAGCAACTTGACAGCATCCCGCAAGCGCTCGCAGCACTTCACGCTCAGGTCCGTCAGACGGGTAATCTCTTCCGTCATGTGGCGCACGTCGTACAGCGCCATGGTCTCTGCCGAATCTTGGATCAAGTCGGCCACATCATCCATGGTGTTGATCAGGGAGTGGATCTGCTCGCGATCAATCGGAGTGATAAAGGTGATGTGAATCGCTTTGTTGCACTCGTGGGTAACACGGTCGGCAGCGCGCTCAGCATCGTCAACCTCTTGGTTGTATTTGGCACGCAAGTCCAAATCGTTGTAATTGGCGACCAATTTCGAAAATGCCTGCGCCGCTTCGACGATGCGGTCCGCATGCTGGTTGAACATCTCAAAAAAATTGCCTTCACGGGGCAACAACTTTCCAAACAGCATGGCTGGCTCCTAACGAATGAATATGTCGGTTTTGTGACTAAATCTGGGCTGCGCGGAGTGTAACCGCCCGTAACCCGACGGTATCTGACGCCTTCATGGCGTCCGAAAAATAAAGTACACCGCCCCTACCATGCACAAACCCGCCCATACGAAATCCATTTTGAATGGCTGCTTGAGGTACAGCATGGCAAACGGCAAGAACACCAGCAAGGTAATAACCTCCTGCATGATCTTGAGCTGGGCTACCGAAAACCCGGCCTGCTGAAAGCCGATTCGGTTGGCGGGAACCTGCAGCGCGTACTCAAACAAGGCAATGCCCCAACTCACCAGCGCAGCGGTGTACCAAGGCGCTGTCGCCAAGCTTTTCAAATGCCCATACCAGGCGAACGTCATAAAAACATTGCTGACAACCAACAACAAGATGGTCTGCCACGAGAGAGGGATGGAGGAAAGAAAACTCATGGGTACCATTATCCCGTGCGCCATAAAAAAAGCCCCGCAGCATCCGCTGCGGGGCTTGCATCGTGCGGATGACGACGTTTACGCTTTGACCGTCGCAGCGGACTCGGTGTAGTCCTCGATCTTGTCAAAGTTGAGGTACTGGTACACCTTGTCGCTGGCCGCTGTTAGCACCCCCATATCGGCCAGGTACTCGGCCTTGGTGGGGATGCGGCCCAACTTAGAGCAGATGGCAGCCAGTTCGGCGGAACCCAAGTACACATTGCTGTTTTTGCCCAAGCGGTTGGGGAAGTTGCGGGTGGAAGTGGAGAACACGGTCGCGCCCTCTTTGACCTGAGCCTGGTTGCCCATGCACAGACTACAGCCCGGCATTTCCATGCGCGCACCAGCACCGCCCAAGACACCATAATGGCCTTCGTCGCTGAGTTGCTTGGCGTCCATCTTGGTGGGCGGCGCAATCCACAGTTTGACCGGGATGTCGCGTTTGCCTTCCATGAGTTTGGAGGCGGCACGGAAGTGACCGATGTTGGTCATGCAAGAGCCGATGAACACTTCGTCGATCTTGGCACCGGCCACGTCGGACAAGGTCTTCACATCGTCCGGGTCGTTCGGGCAGGCCACGATAGGCTCATGGATATCGGCCAGGTCGATTTCGATGACAGCGGCGTAGTCCGCATCCGCATCGCCCTTGAGCAACTGGGGATCCTTGAGCCAGGCTTCCTGTGCCGCAATGCGGCGGGCCAGGGTACGGGCATCGGAGTAGCCATTGGCAATCATCCACTTCATCATGGTGATGTTGCTGTTGACGTACTCGATGATGGGTTCCTTGTTCAGGTGAACGGTGCAGCCAGCCGCTGAACGCTCGGCGGACGCATCGGACAGCTCAAACGCCTGCTCCACCTTCAGGTCAGGCAGACCTTCTATTTCAAGGATGCGACCAGAGAAGATGTTCTTCTTACCTTTCTTCTCAACGGTCAGCAGGCCTGCCTTGATGGCATACAGCGGGATCGCGTTGACCAGGTCGCGCAGGGTCACGCCGTCTTGCATCTTGCCTTTGAAGCGCACCAACACGGATTCAGGCATGTCCAGCGGCATCACGCCGGTGGCTGCAGCAAACGCCACCAATCCAGAGCCAGCTGGGAAGCTGATACCGATGGGGAAACGGGTGTGGCTGTCGCCGCCGGTACCCACGGTGTCCGGCAACAAGAGACGGTTCAGCCAAGAATGGATCACACCGTCACCGGGGCGCAGAGAGATACCGCCACGGGTGCTGATGAAGTCAGGCAACTCGTGGTGCATCTTCACGTCCACGGGCTTGGGGTAAGCGGCCGTGTGGCAGAAGGATTGCATCACCAAGTCGGCGCTGAAACCCAGGCAGGCCAAATCTTTCAGCTCGTCGCGGGTCATGGGGCCGGTGGTGTCTTGCGAGCCGACGGAGGTCATCTTGGGTTCGCAGTAGGTACCGGGACGCACGCCTTGGCCTTCTGGCAGACCGCAAGCGCGGCCAACCATCTTCTGTGCCAAGCTGAAGCCCTTTTTGGTGTCCACGGGGTTCTGTGGCAGGCGGAACAGGGTAGAAGGCTTGAGGCCCAGCGCTTCACGCGCCTTGGCGGTCAGGCCGCGACCAATGATCAGGGGAATGCGGCCACCGGCACGCACCTCGTCAAACAGCACTTCACTCTTGACGGTGAACTCGGCGATCACCTTGCCATCCTTCAGTGCCTTGCCTTCATAGGGACGCAGTTCCACCACATCGCCCATGTTCATCTGGTCCACGTTCAGCTCAATCGGCAAGGAGCCTGCGTCTTCCATGGTGTTGTAGAAGATGGGGGCAATCTTGGTGCCCAGGCAGATGCCGCCAAATTTCTTGTTGGGGATGAAGGGGATATCTTCACCCGTAAACCACAGCACCGAGTTGGTGGCTGATTTGCGGCTGGAGCCGGTACCCACCACATCGCCCACGTAGGCCACAGGCAGGCCGCGAGCGACCAGATCCTGGATGAACTTGATGGGGCCGCGCTTGCCGTCCTCTTCAGGTACAAAAGCCGCGCCTTCGCGCTTGTTCTTCAGCATCGCCAGGGCGTGCATTGGAATGTCAGGGCGGGTGGTCGCGTCGGGCGCCGGCGACAGGTCGTCGGTGTTGGTTTCGCCTGGCACCTTGAAGACGGTGAAGGTGATGCTTTGGGGTACTTCGGGGCGGCTGGTGAACCACTCGGCATCGGCCCAGCTTTGCAGCACAGCTTTGGCAAAGGTATTGCCCTTGTCTGCCTTTTCCTTGACGTCGTGGAACTGGTCGAACATCAACAGGGTTTTCTTCAACCCCGCAGCAGCTTCCGCCGCTACGGTGGCATCGTCCAGCAGGTCAACCAGAGGGCTGATGTTGTAGCCGCCCAGCATGGTGCCCAGCAGCTCGGTGGCGCGGGCGCGGGAGATCAGGGCGCATTTCTCGGTGCCATGGGCCACGGCGGCCAGGTAGCTGGCCTTGACCTTGGCCGCATCATCCACACCGGCGGGCACGCGGTGGGTGATTAAATCCACCAAAAAAGCCTCTTCACCGGCGGGTGGGTTCTTCAGCAGCTCAATCACTTCGCCTGTCTGTTTGGCAGACAGAGGCAGCGGGGGGATGCCCAGCGCGGCGCGTTCGGCCACATGGTCACGGTAGGTTTTCAACATCATCATCTCCTTCAGTAACAACAAAATACCTCGCAAACCCTTATGGAATATGCGTACGCAGCTATCTAATTCGTAGCAGTTTTCACCGCATCAGGCGGAACCTTGGCAGGCTCGGTAGCGGTTGCCGGGGCTGACGGCAAGGGCTCCAGCAAATGAGGTGCCGGTGAGCGTGCCATTGCGTCCGCCACTGTCACCTGTTCGGCATTCATGCAGGCATCTGCGAGCCTACGCCCCTGCTTTTGATCCATCAGCATGGATTTGTTGGCAAGCTGCAGCCACACGGCTCCACTGGCAGCATCCTCCAAGCGGATGGCCCCTGTGCTGGTCAATACCGGCACCATGTGGAATTTTTGCCGCCCATGCTCCAGCACAAAACGCCCTTGGGCCGTTTCGTGCGCAGACACGGACACATGTGCACCCAACTCGCAAGGTACTTTGCCCAACACCACACGCTGGGCCACCGCCAGATGGTCGGCCGACAGTGGCACATGTGATTCCGCGGGCTGCACCGCCGCGACCGCCGGGAGCTGGCGAGCAGATTTGGCTTTCGCCGAAGGCTTGCTGCGCGCAGCTGCGGGATCGGCAGCATGGGCCGCTACACAACAAATGCCTGCAAGCATCAGACCCGATACCAGTAATTTCAGCATGCGCAACTCCTGCATCAATGTACAAGTGGTGAAAAATAGGGCTGCGCAACGGACGGAAGCGCACGCCCTGTCTGGTGGGCCCGCTCCAGCACTTGCCAAAAATAGCGGTAGCTGGCCCGGTCGTGCAGCTTGCCATCCACAGAAATCGGGGCCCATTCAGCACGTTCAGCGGCCTGCACAATATGCGCGGCCAGTGCGATCTCGTCCTCATCCGGGGCCATGGCCTCCACGATGGTACGAATCTGGTCCGGGTGGATGCTCCACATGCGCGTGTAGCCCAGCGCCCGCGAGGCGGTGCGTGCCGCACGCCGCAGGGCTGCCTTGTCCTTGAACTCGGTCACCACACAGTGCGATGGCACTTTGCCGTAGGCGTGGCAGGCGCTGGCAATGTCCAGCTTGGCCCGAAGCACCAGCGGGTGGTGGAACTGGTCCAGCGTACTGGCATCGTCAGCAGAGCGAACGCCCATCGCCGTGGATGGAATAGCTCCACCGTGGCTGGACACAAAATCCATCAGACCGAAGCTGATGGACTGCACCCGCGGGTGGGCTGCAATCTCAAACGCCCGGTGCACGGCAGCCGGGGACTCGATCAGTACATGCAAAGGCAACAATGCCGCGCCTGGAGCCATAGCCGCGTCCATGGCTGCAACAGCACGCTCCACATCCCGCAAGGACTCCACCTTCGGCACCATGAGGTAGCTCAAGGCAGCACCAGCCGAGCCCACGACAGTGCGCACATCGGCTGAAAACTGAACGTGATCCACGGCATGCACACGCACACCGATGCGTCGGGACAAGCCTTTTGCTATCAAATTAGGAGCTTCTTGCGAAGCAATGGCAAGGGCTGCAACCATAATTGCATGGTCTTCCTCACCACCAACCGGTGCACCATCCTCGCAGTCCAGGGTCACGTCAAAAACGCAGGCCCCGAACTCCTCGGTCAACTCGGCCTGCAGTTGCAGGCTTTTGACCATCCGCGCTTCGACGCCGCTGTAGTGGTCGCAAACAGGCAGTAAACCCGCTGCACCCTGCGCGCCAAGAAGGACCGTACGCGGATGGCTCACTGCCGTGTTATTTCAGCAGATGGGCAACGCCAGCCTGCTCTTCTTGCAGCTCTTTCAGCGTCACATTGATGCGCTCTTGGCTGAACGCATCCACTTCCAGGCCTTCTACCAGCTTGTACTCGCCGCCTTCGCAGGTCACAGCAAAGCCGAACATCACGTCCTTGGGAATGCCATATTGGCCGTCAGAGGGAATACCCATGGTGACCCACTTGCCGTTGGTGCCCAGGGCCCAGTCGCGCATGTGGTCGATGGCAGCGTTGGCAGCCGACGCTGCGGAGGACACGCCACGTGCGGCGATGATGGCGGCGCCGCGCTTGCCCACGGTGGGCAGGAATGTGTCCTTGTTCCAGACTTCATCGTTGATCATGGCCTTGACGCTTGCACCATTGATGGTGGCGAAGCGGTAGTCGGCGTACATGGTGGGCGAGTGGTTGCCCCACACGGCCATTTTTTCGATATCAGCCACGGCCTTGCCGGTCTTGGCGGCGATCTGGCTCAGGGCACGGTTATGGTCCAGACGCAGCATGGCGGTGAAGTTCTTGCGTGGCAGGTCCGGCGCGCTCTTCATGGCAATGTAGGCGTTGGTGTTCGCAGGATTGCCCACCACCAGCACCTTCACATTGCGGCTGGCCACGGCATTCAGGGCCTTGCCTTGGGCAGTGAAGATCTCAGCGTTGACGGCCAGCAGTTCGGCACGCTCCATGCCGGGACCGCGGGGACGCGAACCGATCAGCAGCGCGTAGTCCACATCCTTGAATGCAGCCATGGGATCGCTGTGCGCTTCGATGCCCACCAACAGGGGGAAGGCGCAGTCTTGCAACTCCATGATCACGCCTTGCAGGGCTTGCTGGGCTTTTTCTACCGGCACCTCCAACAGGCTCAGGATGACGGGCTGGTCCTTGCCCAGCATTTCGCCAGAGGCGATGCGGAACAAAATGGCGTATCCGATTTGGCCTGCTGCGCCGGTAACGGCAACGCGGACGGGTTTCTTGCTCATGGTAAAACTCCAGGAAGTGTTGGAAAAACGGCGTGAGACCAGCGCATTTCGCAATCGGTATTGCGCTGCAGAATGCGCGGGAGTTTACCCCCGATTTCTGCATTGCGTCAATTTGTCTTATGTCTTATATAAGATATGATTGGACATCATTTCGAGACTGACTCGCAGCTGACGCTTACCCTCATCATGGCCGCCCTCCCCCCCTCTCAAAGCGACAACGCGCCCTCCGCGGACGCCGCAGCGGGCGCGGCTGGCACCAGCGCAATCACCCCAGCCTTCAGCCCTTTGTACCAGCAGATCAAGGTGCTGATGTTGCAGAGCCTGCAAAGCGGCGAATGGAAGCCCAGCGCAGCGATTCCGAGCGAACTGGAGCTAGCTGCGCGCTTCAAGGTTAGCCAAGGCACGGTGCGCAAGGCGATTGACGAATTGGCTGCCGAAAACTTGCTGGTCCGCCGCCAGGGCAAGGGCACCTTTGTAGCCACCCATGCCGAGCACCATGTGCAGTACCGCTTTCTGAAGCTGTTTCCCGACAACGGGGACCCCAATAGTGAAGGCCCTGCCCAGCGCAAGATCATTGATTGCAAACGCCTTCGCGCCTCGGCCGAGGTCGCACGTGCACTCGCCCTGCGTCCCGCCGATGCCGTGCTGCAGGTGCGGCGCGTACTGTCGTTTGCTGGGGTGCCCACCATTTTGGAGGACCTTTGGCTGCCGGGCACGCCTTTCAAAGGGCTGACGGCAGAGCGTCTGGCGGGTTACGACGGGCCGATGTACGCCCTGTTTGAAACCGAATTTGGCGTGCGCATGGTGCGCGCCGAAGAAAAAATCCGCGCCGTGTTGCCAGACGCGGAGCAATGCAAGCTGCTGCACATAACGGCACAGACGCCGCTGCTCAGCGTGGAGCGCACAGCTTATACCTACAACGACACCCCCATGGAGATGCGCCGCGGCCTGTACCTGACCGACACACACTACTATCGAAATGCGCTAAATTGATCCCCAGCGCCGCGCAAGACCAGTGTCAGATTGGTGCGGTGCAATAGAATTTTGGCTGGCTGCGCCAAAATTACAAACCAGTTACCACCACAAGAAAGCCCATCCATGACTGAGCTCGCCTCCGCAAGCAAACGCCCTCGGCCCGAATTCCGCAACATCAACGCCCTGTCGGATCTACCCACCTACCGTCTGCCCCCCGCAGGCTGGGTGTCTATCCTGCACCGCATCAGCGGCGCCATCATGTTCATCCTGATGCCCTTCATTATCTGGATGTTCGACACCTCCGTATCCTCGGAAATCTCATTTGCAAAGTTCACCAGCGTGTTCAACGCAGGCGTGGGCGTTGTGCCCGGTTGGCTCTTCAAGTTGGTGGCACTGGCGATCATCTGGGCCTACTTGCATCACTTCATCGCGGGTCTGCGCCACCTCTGGATGGATATCAACCACGCAGTGAGCAAAGAGTTTGGCCGTTCTTCTGCCATCGTGACACTGAGCCTGGGTTCGCTGCTCACGCTGGCCCTGGCCGCCAAACTGTTTGGCCTCTACTAAACAACAAAAAGGAAATCAGAAAATGGCAGTGAATTACGGTTCCAAGCGTGTCGTCGTTGGCGCGCACTATGGTCTGCGGGACTGGTTGGCGCAGCGCGTCACCGCAGTATTGATGGCTTTGTTCACCGTGTTGTTGCTGGCACAGGTGCTGTTCACAGCAGGCCCCATTGGGTACGACAAATGGGCAGGCATTTTCTCCTCCCAGTGGATGAAGGTTTTGACCTTCTCGGTCATCGTAGCCATGCTCTACCACGTGTGGGTGGGCGTACGTGACATCTGGATGGACTACATCAAACCCGTATCCATCCGCCTGTCCCTGCAGGTGTTTTCCATTGTGTGGCTTGTCGGTTGCGCCGGCTGGGCCATTCAGGTCCTGTGGCGTCTCTGATCCCCTTTCCTAACAGGCAATCCATTCATGTCTTACTCCGTATCCAAACGCAAATTTGACGTTGTCATCGTCGGCGCCGGTGGCTCCGGCATGCGCGCGTCCCTCCAGCTGGCCCGCGCTGGCCTGAACGTCGCCGTTCTGTCCAAAGTGTTCCCCACCCGTTCGCACACGGTCGCTGCACAAGGCGGCATCGGCGCCTCGTTGGGCAACATGAACGACGACAACTGGCACTACCACTTCTACGACACCGTCAAGGGCTCCGACTGGCTCGGCGACCAGGACGCTATCGAGTTCATGTGCCGTGAAGCTCCCAAGGTCGTGTACGACCTGGAGCACATGGGCATGCCGTTTGACCGCAACCCTGACGGCACGATTTACCAGCGTCCGTTTGGTGGCCACACGGCCAACTACGGTGAAAAGGCCGTGGAACGCGCCTGCGCTGCGGCCGACCGTACCGGTCACGCCATGTTGCACACGCTGTACCAACAAAACGTGGCCGCCAAGACCAGCTTCTTCGTGGAGTGGATGGCACTGGACCTGATCCGCGACGCCGAAGGCGACGTAGTGGGCGTGACCGCACTGGAAATGGAAACCGGCGACATCCACATTCTGGAAGCCAAGACCACCCTGCTGGCTACTGGTGGCGCGGGCCGCATCTTTGCGGCCTCCACCAATGCATTCATCAACACCGGCGACGGCTTGGGCATGGCAGCGCGTGCGGGCATCCCCTTGGAAGACATGGAGTTCTGGCAGTTCCACCCCACCGGCGTGGCCGGCGCTGGTGTGTTGCTGACCGAAGGTTGCCGCGGAGAAGGCGCCATTTTGCTGAACAGCAACGGCGAACGCTTCATGGAGCGCTATGCGCCTACCCTGAAAGACTTGGCTCCACGCGATTTCGTGTCCCGCTCCATGGACCAGGAAATCAAGGAAGGCCGTGGCTGCGGACCGAACAAAGACTACGTGCTCTTGAAGCTGGATCACCTGGGTGCAGAAACCATCCACAAGCGTCTGCCATCGGTGTACGAAATCGGCGTGAACTTCGCCAACGTGGATATCACCAAAGAGCCTATTCCCGTGGTACCCACCATCCACTACCAGATGGGTGGCATCCCCACCAACATCAATGGCCAAGTGGTTGTGCAAAACGGCGACGTGCACAACCAGGTTGTTAATGGCTTGTACGCCGTGGGTGAGTGCTCTTGCGTTTCGGTGCACGGAGCCAACCGACTCGGCACCAACTCGCTGCTGGACCTGCTGGTGTTCGGCCGTGCCGCCGGCAACCACATCGTCAACTACATCAAAGGCAGCAAAGAGCACAAACCACTGCCCAAGGACGCTGCAGACCGTACACTGGAACGTGTGTCCCGCCTTGACAATGCCACCAGCGGCGAATACGCCCAAGACGTGGCCAACGACATGCGCGCCTCCATGCAGAAACATGCTGGCGTGTTCCGCACCCAAAAAAGCATGGACGAAGGTGTGGTCAAGATCGCCGAGCTGCGCGAGCGCGTCAAGGCTCTCAACCTCAAGGACAAGTCCAAGGTTTTCAACACGGCACGCATCGAAGCACTGGAAGTCGAGAACCTGATCGAAGCCGCCCAAGCCACCATCGTGTCGGCTGCTGCTCGTCACGAAAGCCGCGGGGCCCATACCGTGGACGATTACGGCGACACCCCTGAGCACCCCAACGGCCGCAATGACCAAGACTGGCACAAACACACCCTGTGGTACAGCGAAGGCAACCGCCTGAGCTACAAGCCCGTGCAGATGAAGCCTTTGACTGTGGACTCCGTGCCGCTCAAGGTTCGTACGTTCTAAAGCGAGATACAGATCATGACCAAACGCACTTTCTCCATCTATCGCTACGATCCGGACAAGGATGCCAAGCCCTACATGCAGGACATCGAGGTAGAACTCGACGGTTCCGAACGCATGTTGCTGGACGCCCTGATGAAGCTCAAAGCCATCGATCCGTCCATCTCTTTCCGCCGCTCCTGCCGCGAAGGCGTGTGCGGTTCGGACGCGATGAACATCAATGGCAAGAACGGTCTGGCCTGCCTGACCAACATGTTGACACTGCCTGGCAAGATCGTTCTCAAGCCCCTGCCTGGCCTGCCCGTGATTCGCGACCTGATCGTGGACATGACGGACTTCTTCAAACAGTACAACTCGATCAAGCCCTACCTGATCAACGACACTGTGCCGCCCGAAAAGGAACGCCTGCAGTCCCCCGAAGAGCGCGAAGAGCTCAACGGACTGTACGAATGCATCTTGTGTGCGAGCTGCTCCACCTCCTGCCCCAGCTTCTGGTGGAACCCGGACAAGTTCGTGGGCCCTGCCGGTTTGTTGCAGGCCTACCGCTTCATTGCGGACAGCCGCGACCAAGCCACGGGTGAGCGCTTGGACAACCTGGAAGACCCCTACCGCCTGTTCCGCTGCCACACCATCATGAACTGTGTGGACGTCTGCCCCAAGGGTTTGAACCCCACCAAGGCCATCGGCAAGATCAAGGAAATGATGGTCCTGCGGACCGTTTGACCTATACCCAGTAAACCGCACGTGACCGAAGCACTGATTGACGAACGGGCCCTGAGCAAACTGCAGTGGCGTTGCCGCCGCGGCTTGCTGGAGAACGACCTCTTCATTGAGCGCTTCTTCCAGCGCTTCAGCACCACCCTTACGGTGGGCCAGGCCGATGCTTTGGCAGCGCTGATGGACCTGAGTGACAACGACTTGCTGGACGTGCAGCTGGCACGCAAGTCGCTCGCCCAGGTAGACAACCAGCTCGACCGTGCGGATGTACATGAAGTTTTGAAAATGTTGAGAGAACCTCTCTGAAAGGCGAAAGATGAAACTAGCGGATAACAAAGCCACCCTGTCGTTCAGCAACGGCAGCCCCAGCGTGGAAATGCCCGTGTACCAGGGCAACATCGGACCGGATGTGATTGACATCCGCAAGCTCTACGCCCAGACCGGCATGTTCACCTATGACCCCGGTTTTCTCTCGACGGCTTCCTGCCAGTCCGGCATCACCTACATCGACGGCGACAAGGGTGAACTGCTGTACCGCGGCTACCCCATTGAGCAGCTGGCCACCAATGTGGATTACCTGGACACCTGCCACCTGCTGCTGAAGGGCGAATTGCCCAATGCAACAGAACGCGTCGATTTCCACAAACTCGTGACCAACCACACCATGGTCAACGAGCAGATGCAATTCTTTCTGCGTGGCTTCCGCCGCGATGCCCACCCCATGGCCGTGTTGACGGGTCTGGTGGGTGCTCTGTCGGCCTTCTACCACGACAGCACGGACATCAATAACCCTGAGCACCGCGAAATCTCGGCGATCCGTTTGATCGCCAAGATGCCCACCCTGGTAGCCATGGCCTACAAGTACGGCGTCGGGCAACCCTTCATGTACCCGCAGAACGACCTGAGCTACTCGGGCAACTTCCTGCGCATGATGTTCGGCACGCCTTGTGAAGAGTACAAGGTCAACCCCGTGATTGAACGTGCGATGGACCGCATCTTCATCCTGCACGCCGACCACGAACAAAACGCATCCACCTCCACCGTGCGCCTGTGCGGCTCCTCCGGCACCAACCCCTTTGCAGCCATCGCAGCCGGTGTGGCGTGCTTGTGGGGCCCTGCCCATGGTGGCGCGAACGAAGCCTGCCTGAACATGCTGGAAGACATCCAGCGCCAAGGCGGTGTGTCCAAGGTCGGCCAATTCATGGAACAGGTCAAGGACAAGAACTCCGGCGTCAAGCTCATGGGCTTCGGTCACCGTGTGTACAAGAACTACGACCCCCGCGCCAAGCTCATGCAAGAGACTTGCAACGAAGTGCTGGAAGCCCTGGGCCTCGAAAACGACCCGCTGTTCAAGCTGGCCAAGCAGCTGGAAAAGATTGCCCTGGAAGACGATTACTTCGTCCAGCGCAAGCTCTACCCCAACGTGGACTTCTACTCCGGCATCGTGCAACGCGCCATCGGCATCCCGGTGAACCTGTTCACCGGTATCTTCGCTCTGGCCCGTACCGTCGGCTGGATCGCCCAACTGAACGAAATGATCGGCGACCCCGAGTACAAGATTGGCCGTCCACGCCAGCTGTTCACCGGCTCGGTGAAGCGCGACGTGAAGCCTCTCGGCCAGCGCTGATAGCTGCAGCCCTAACGGCTGCGCAAAACCGAAGCCCCGCTGCCAGCTCTGGCAGCGGGGCTTTTTTATGTGAAATGTGCCCCTAGACTACGTGTTATCTGCGTGAAAAGCTATGCTTCTGATAGCAAACAACCCCAGCACAGCCCGATATCAGACATCGCAAAGCACGATGCCAAAACTAGAATTTAGGTGTAAAAATAGCACCAGCATTCGCAATTGGCGATGCCTTCACCTTGCACCATGCACGCCTCCAGCCCCAACCTCACCCGCCGCTTGGACCTGACCTCGCTGCAGCTGTTTGTGTCTGTGTGCGAGTTGGGCAGCATTGGCAAAGCGGCGGAGCGGGAATTCATTGCCGCTTCGGCCCTGAGCAAGCGGCTCAGTGATTTGGAAGGTGTGTTGGGCACGGCACTCTTGCACCGCCATTCCCGTGGCGTGCACCTCACTCCGGCAGGACAGAACCTTCTGCACCACGCGCGCAGTGTGCTGTTCAGCGTGGACCGCATGCAATCGGAACTGGCCGAGTACGCCGATGGCGTGCGCGGCCAGGTACGCATGCACGCCAGCATTTCGGCCACCGTGCAGTTCCTGCCCGAAGACCTAGGGGCCTTCGTCCGCGCCCACCAGGGTATCAAGATCGACCTGGAAGAGCACCTGAGTAGCGAAGTGGTTCGTGCGGTCCAGGAAGGCGCGGCCGACCTGGGCATCTGCAACACGGCCGATGGCGTGGGCGAGTTGCAGACACGGCCCTACCGGCAAGACCAACTGGTGCTCATCGTGCCCAGCGCGCACCCACTGGCGGCGCGCCCCTCGGTCGCCTTTGAAGAAACACTGGCTTTGGACCACGTGGGCCTGCACTCCAACAGCTCCATCTACGTGGCCATGCGCCAAGCTGCTGCCGCGATCGGCCAAAGCATCAAGCTGCGCATCCAGGTGACCGGGCTGGACGCCATGGGCCGCATGATTCTCAATGGCTTGGGCATTGGCGTCATGCCGCTGCGGGCTTTCACGCTGATGCACAGCGCTGCCGGCCTCAGCGCCGTTTCTTTGACCGACACCTGGGCCACCCGCCGCATCGAGCTGGTAGCCCGCGACTTCTCCACCCTCCCGCGCACCGCACGGCTGCTGGTAGACCACCTCACGGCCATGGCTCCGCAAGAGGCCACCGCCTAAAATTGACCTTGAAAAGGAAGACCCCTATGGCACGCACGCTTTACGACAAACTCTGGGACGAACATGTCGTCCATACCGAAGAGGATGGCACCGCCATCCTGTATATCGACCGGCATCTGGTCCACGAAGTCACCAGCCCCCAGGCCTTCGAAGGTCTGCGCGAGGCCGGTCGCAAGGTTTGGCGTGTCAGTTCCATCGTAGCTACCGCAGACCACAACACCCCCACCACCGGATGGGAGCAGGGCTACGACGGCATCGCGGATCCGATCAGCAAGGAACAGATCACGACGCTGGACTCCAACATCAAGGAATTTGGCTCTGCGGCCTTCTTCCCCTTCATGAGCAAGCGACAGGGCATCGTGCACGTCATTGGCCCGGAAAACGGCGCCACCCTGCCCGGCATGACCGTGGTCTGCGGCGACAGCCACACCTCCACCCACGGTGCGTTTGGCGCGCTGGCGCACGGCATTGGCACCAGCGAAGTCGAGCACGTCATGGCGACGCAAACGCTCTTGGCCAAGAAAGCCAAGAACATGCTGGTGAAAGTGGAAGGTACCGTGGCCAAGGGCATTACTGCCAAAGACATCGTGCTAGCCATCATCGGCAAGATCGGCACAGCCGGTGGCACCGGCTACACCATTGAATTCGGCGGCTCCGCCATCCGCGCACTCTCCATGGAAGGACGCATGACCGTCTGCAACATGGCCATCGAAGCCGGCGCGCGCGCGGGCTTGGTCGCCGTGGACGACAAAACGATTGATTACGTGAAGGGTCGTCCCCTGGCGCCGGGGCACAACGCAGCCAATCCTACGGCTGCCGCCGTCGAGTGGGACCAAGCCGTGGCCCACTGGAAAACGCTGCACTCCGACCCGGGCGCCCACTTTGATGCCGTGGTGGAGCTGGACGCTAGCCAGATCGTGCCGCAAGTCATCTGGGGCACTTCGCCAGAGATGGTGCTGGGTGTGGACGCCCGCGTACCCGATCCCGACAAGGAAAAAGACGCCAACAAGCGCGGCGCCATCGAGCGCGCGCTCACCTACATGGCACTGGAGCCCGGCAAGGCACTCAACGACTTGTACGTGGACAAGGTCTTCATCGGTTCCTGCACCAACAGCCGCATCGAAGACATGCGCGAAGCTGCCGCCGTCGTGAAGAACTTGGGCCAGAAAGTCGCCAAGAACATCAAGCTGGCGATGGTGGTGCCCGGCTCCGGACTGGTAAAAGAACAGGCCGAGCGTGAAGGCCTGCACGAGATCTTCAAGGCCGCGGGCTTTGAGTGGCGCGAACCTGGCTGCTCCATGTGCCTGGCCATGAACGCCGACCGCCTAGAGCCCGGCGAACGCTGCGCCTCCACCAGCAACCGCAACTTTGAAGGCCGGCAAGGCGCCGGTGGCCGCACCCACCTGGTGAGCCCGGCCATGGCCGCCGCCGCCGCCATCCACGGCCATTTCGTGGATATCCGCCAATTCTCCTGAGCCACCTACCGAGGAACCGTCATGAAAACCATTGTTTACGCCGTGTGCGCATCTGCCCTGTTGCTGCTGACTGCTTGCAATACCGTCAAGGGCATGGGCCAGGACATTCAAAAGGCCGGTGAAAAAATCGAAGGCGCAGCCAAGAAATGAACAAATTCAACATCCACCAGGGTCTGGTTGCACCCATGGACCGTGAGAACGTCGACACCGACGCGATCATTCCCAAGCAATTCCTCAAGTCCATCCGCAAAACGGGATTTGGCCCTAATCTGTTTGACGAGTGGCGCTACCTGGACGCGGGCTACCCCGGCCAAGACCCTGCGAGCCGCAAGCCCAACCCGGATTTTGTGCTGAACCAGCCGCGCTACGCTGGTGCCAGCATCCTGCTGGCACGCAAGAACTTTGGTTGTGGATCCAGCCGGGAACACGCGCCTTGGGCCATCGACCAGTACGGCTTTCGCACCATCATCGCCCCCAGCTTCGCCGACATCTTCTTCAACAACTGTTTCAAGAACGGCCTGCTGCCCATCGTGCTGAGCGAAGCGCTGGTGGACCAGCTGTTTAGCGAGGCGCTGGCCTTCCCCGGCTACCAGCTCACCATTGATCTGGAGCGCCAGGTCATCGTGAAGGCCCAAGGTGAAGAAATCCCGTTCGATGTGCAGGCCTTCCGCAAGTACTGCCTGCTCAACGGCTTTGACGACATCGGCCTGACCCTGCGCCATGCCGACAAGATCAAGGCATTCGAAGCCCAACGTTTGGCAACAAAACCCTGGTTGGCCCGCACCATGTCTGCGTGAGCAGCTATCAAATTTATAGTATTCAAAGGACATCATGAAAATCGCAGTTTTGCCGGGTGACGGCATTGGCACCGAAATCGTCGCGGAAGCCGTCAAGGTGCTGAACGCGCTGGACCTGAAGCTGGAAATGGAAACCGCCTTGGTGGGCGGCGTGGCCTATGACGCCTATGGCCATCCCCTGCCCGAAGCCACCCTCAAGCTGGCCAAGGAAGCAGACGCCGTGTTGTTCGGCGCGGTGGGGGACTGGAAGTACGACAAACTGGAGCGCCAGTTCCGCCCCGAGCAGGCCATTCTGGGCCTGCGCAAAAACCTGGGCCTGTTCGCCAACTTCCGCCCTGCCATCTGCTACGAGCAGTTGGTGGGCGCCTCCAGCCTCAAGCCTGAGCTGATTGCCGGCCTGGACATCCTCATCATCCGTGAACTGACCGGCGACATCTACTTCGGCCAACCCCGTGGCCGCCGCATTGCGACGGATGGCCACTTCCCCGGCGCCGAAGAAGCCTTCGACACCATGCGCTACAGCCGCCCCGAGATCGAGCGCATTGCGCACGTCGCGTTCCAGGCCGCCCAAAAGCGCAACAAGCGCGTCACCAGTGTCGACAAAAATAACGTGCTGGAAACCTCACAGCTCTGGAAAGACGTGATGGTCGAGGTCGGCCAACAGTACCCCGACGTGGAACTGGACCACATGCTGGTGGACAACGCCGCCATGCAGCTGGTGAAGGCGCCCAAGAAGTTTGACGTGCTGGTTACCGGCAACATGTTTGGCGACATCCTCTCCGACGAAGCCTCCATGCTGACCGGCTCCATCGGCATGCTGCCTTCCGCCAGCCTGAACAGCAGCAACCAGGGCTTGTATGAGCCCAGCCACGGCAGTGCGCCGGACATTGCCGGCAAGGGCATTGCCAATCCGCTGGCCACCATCCTGAGTGCGGCCATGATGTTACGCTTCAGCCTGAACCAGGAAACAGCTGCCCAACGCATCGAAGCCGCTGTCAAGAAAGTGCTGGAGCAAGGTTTGCGCACAGCCGACATTTACAGCGAAGGCAGCACCCGCGTCAGCACCAAAGAAATGGGTGACGCGGTGCGCAAGGCGCTGGCCTAAAGACCGTAAGGCGGAGGCCTGTTGCGCAACAGGCCTCCGACACGCGAAATCACTTCAGTCCGCGCGGAGCAAAAAATTCTTGTTTTGCGCTACAATAAATCCATGTTTGTCGCACGCCCCTTCTCTTTGAGCTTGTCGACTGCCACCCAGGCAGTTAAGGCCGCGCGCGCAATCATTTCCAAAACCACGACCATTAAGGGCTGACCCAGCTCCGGTATCGTCGTGCGCCCCCCCCCGGCCAGACGAGCCGGAGCAAACAGCCCAGGTCGGGCATCGTTTGTTTACATTGAAAGGGCGTTGATATGAGCAAGTTGGTAGGTTTGGTCGGCTGGCGCGGCATGGTCGGCTCGGTGTTGATGGATCGCATGGCGCAAGAAAAAGACTTCGATCTGATCGAACCGCTTTTCTTCTCCACCAGCAATGCAGGTGGCAAGGCTCCGGCTGAAGCCAAAAACGAAACCACGCTGCAAGACGCCTACAACATCGACGCCCTCAAGCGCTGCGACATCATCATCACCGCCCAGGGCGGCGACTACACCACCGAAGTCTTCCCCAAGCTGCGCGCTGCAGGCTGGAACGGCCACTGGATCGACGCAGCCTCCACGCTGCGCATGGAAAAAGACGCCGTCATCATCCTGGACCCGGTCAACATGCCCGTCATCAAAGATGCGCTGGCCAAGGGCGGCAAGAACTGGGTGGGCGGCAACTGCACCGTGAGCTGCATGCTGATGGGCGTGGGCGCGCTGTACAAGGCAGGCTTGGTCGAATGGATGAGCACCCAAACTTACCAGGCGGCATCCGGCGGCGGTGCACAGCACATGCGTGAGCTGCTGACCCAATACGGCACACTGAATGCAGAAGTCAAAGCCCTGCTCGATGACCCCAAGAGCGCGATTCTGGAAATCGACCGCAAAGTCATCGCCAAGCAGCGGGCTCTGACCGGCGCTGAAACCGCCAACTTCGGCGTCCCACTGGGTGGCTCCCTGATTCCCTGGATCGACAAGGATCTGGGCAACGGCATGTCCAAGGAAGAGTGGAAGGGCATGGCCGAAACCAACAAGATTCTGGGCATGGGCGAAGGCTTCGGCAGCTCCGCTATTCCCGTGGACGGTTTCTGCGTGCGCGTGGGCGCCATGCGCTGCCACAGCCAGGCCCTGACCTTCAAGCTGAAGAAGGACGTGCCCTTGGCAGACATTGAAGCCATGATTGCTGCGGACAACCAGTGGGTCAAAGTGGTGCCCAACACCCGCGAAGCCACCATCCAGGATCTGACTCCCGTGGCCGTGACCGGCACCATGACCATCCCTGTGGGCCGTATCCGCAAGCTGGCCATGGGTCCGGAGTACGTGGGTGCGTTCACCATTGGCGACCAGCTTCTGTGGGGGGCTGCCGAGCCACTGCGCCGCATGCTGCGCATCCTCTTGGACGCGTAACACCCCGTTACAGCTCGTTGTCGGCAGGCAACACAAACCTCCGAGGCGGACAGCGAAGTCGCCTGGCTTTCAAAGTTAAAACGTTTCTTAGCTTGTCAGGCTAATACATTGATGCTATTGTACTTTTTACGTTTTGAGAGTCGGGCAGCTTCGCCTGAAAACTGATAAGTAAATTGCCGCTCGACCGAGCAACGGAGGCTAATAAATTGATTGCTAAGTCACATCGTTGGCAAAAGACCGCTTTGGCGGCTGCAGCCATTGCGCTACTCGGCTTGTCGGGAACCGGGGCCTATGCGCTTTCGCTCGGTCGACTCACAGTCCAGTCAGCGTTGGGCGAGCCTTTGCGTGCCGAAATCGATATCCCCGAAATCACTGCGGAAGAAGCCGCCTCGCTCAAAGCGGGCGTTGCTTCGCCAGACGCTTTCGTTGCAGCAGGTTTGGATTACAGCCCCGCCATGTCGAGCCTCCAGGCTAGCTTGCAACGGCGCGCCGATGGCCGCGCTTACCTGCGCCTGAGCAGCGAGCGCACCATCAACGATCCATTTGTGGACCTGATTCTGGAGGCAAGTTGGTCACAAGGGCGCATCGTGCGGGACTACACCCTCCTCTTCGACCCCCCTGCCCTGCGCAAAGCCCCGGCTGCCCCAACACTGGCCCAAGTCCCGACTGCGCCGGTTGTCACGACATTGCCCAAAGCCACTGCTTCCGCGCCTGTAGCGGCAGAACCCGCTCGCACTCCCAGCACTCCGGCAAAAACAGCGCCGCCCAAACCGGCAGCCCCTCTGCCGACAGATGTCAGCGGCGATTCGGTGACGGTGAAGAAGGGTGACACGGCCAGCAAGATCGCCAACAGCATCAAACCGGCAGACGTCTCCTTGGACCAAATGCTGGTCGCGCTGTTGCGCAGCAACCCTGATGCCTTTGTCAATGACAACCTAAACCGCATTCGCGCGGGCGCAGTGCTCAGCATTCCCAAAGCAGAGCAAGCGCAAAGCGTATCCCCAGCGGAGGCTTCAAAGCTGGTGGTGGCGCAAAGCAAAGACTTCAATGACTTCCGCCGCAATTTGGCAGCCAACGCACCAGTAGCTGCGGTCGCCTCTGCAGACCGCAAAGCCAGTGGAACGGTGGAAGCCAAAGTAGAAGAGAAAAAGCCGACCAGCCCCACACCTGACAAGCTCACGCTGTCCAAGGGGTCTGTACAAGCTAAGGCAGACGAGGCCAAAATTGCCAAGGACCGTGAAGCCCAAGAGGCGGCTACACGTGCGGCGGAGATTTCCAAGAACATCAGCGAGTTGAGCAAACTCGGGGCGGCCGCCTCCCCGGCCGCAAGCAGCTCAGCACCCGCATCTCCAGCCCCCTCCGTCGCTGCGGCAGGACTCCCTGCGCCGGCGGCCTCTGCACCTGCTGCGCCTGCCTCCGAGGCGGTAGCAGCCCCCGTCACTGAAGCGGCGTCTGCTCCACAAGCCGCAGCGTCTGCTCCGGCAAAGCCCAAAGTGGCGGTACCTCTGCCGGTTCCGGAAGAGCCCGCCCTGCTTGACGAGCTGCTGGCGGACCCATTGGTTCCTGCCGGTGCTGCCGGCCTGATTGCGTTGCTCGGCGGTTACGCTGCCTATCGCATTCGCCAGCGCAAGAAAAACTCGGCTCAGGTAGACAGTGCCTTCCTTGAGAGCCGCTTGCAACCTGACTCCTTCTTCGGTGCCAGCGGTGGACAGCGTGTCGACACCAACCAGAACGGCCCCTCCAGCGCGTCTTCCATGGTGTACTCAGCCAGCCAGCTGGATGCTGCCGACGACGTGGATCCAGTGGCGGAAGCGGATGTGTACCTTGCGTATGGCCGAGACCTCCAGGCGGAGGAAATCCTCAAGGAAGCCGTGCGGACCAACCCAGGACGCTTGGCCATCCATACCAAACTGCTTGAGATTTTCAGCAAGCGCCGCGACACCCGCAGCTTCGAAAGTACGGCCACCCAAGCCTACAAATTGACCGGGGCCACCAGCCCGGACTGGACACGTATTTGTGAAATGGGTTTGGCGATTGATCCGAGCAATCCGCTGTACCAACCAGGCGGTACCCCTGCCTCTGCAGGTGGCGCTCCTGCTGCAACAAGCAATGCCGCTTTTGCCGCAAGTACCGCTCCTCAGTCTGCTCACGCGGGGCTCAGCGACGCTGGGGCAGCGGGTGTGGACTTGGATTTGGACTTGGACTTCTCCCTGGACGATGAGCCTGCAGCCAGCGCCATTAGTGATGTGACGGGTGGAACCATGGCGGACCCCGCAGACAGAACCGTCAAGATGGCTGCACAAGCCCAAGACAACGCATTGGACATGGACTTTGACCTGCCAGAAGCGCCAGCCTCGGTGGCGATGCCGGAGCCCGTCGCTTCCATGCCCGAGATTTCCTTGTCTCTGGACGACTTGGAAACGCCCATGCCTGAGGACACCTCCCAAGGGCTAAAGTTTGAAGCAACAGGCCCCGTGCCTGTAACGCCCCAAGCAGCCGCCTCTCAGACCGCAGATACAGGACTGATGGAATTCGATCTGGGCTCACTGTCTTTGGATCTGGAGCCCCAGGCTGATGGCCCGACACAGGCCCCAGACAGCGCGGGTGAAGACCCTCTGGAAACCAAGCTTGCATTGGCAGAAGAGTTCATATCCATTGGCGATGAAGATGGCGCCCGCGCGTTGATCGAAGAAGTGGTGTCTGAGGCCAGCGGCGACATGCGCGCCAAAGCCCAACGTGCCTTGGCTAAACTGAGCTAAGCCCTCCTCCGGGAGGCTTGGCGCATCGCAGAATCCAGAGCCCGTGCGGATTGCCCTAGGTATTAGCTACAACGGTGGGGCCTACCAGGGCTGGCAAAGCCAGCCCTCCGGTCTCACTATCCAAGACAAACTCGAAACCGCGCTGGGCAAGTTCACCGCCCAGCGCGTTTCCACTTTGTGCGCCGGTCGCACCGATGCCGGTGTGCACGGCCTCATGCAGGTGGTGCACTTTGACACCGAACTGGACCGCGACACCTACTCCTGGGTCCGCGGCACCAATGCCAATCTGCCCCGGGATATCGCAGTGCAGTGGGCACTCAAAATGCCCGATGCTTTTCACTGCCGGGCCTCCGCCATCTCGCGCCGCTACGCCTATGTGCTGCTGGAATCCCACATCCGCCCCAGCGTGGAATACGGCCGCGTGGGCTGGACGTTTGGCACCATGGACGGAGATGCCATGCGCCAGGCCGCCGCCATCCTGATTGGCGAGCACGACTTCACCTCTTTCAGGGCCTCACAATGCCAGTCGCTGACTCCCGTGAAAAACCTGATGGAAATCAGCCTGCACAAGCGCGGAGCCTACTGGCGTATCGAGTTTGAAGCCAATGCTTTTCTGCACCACATGATCCGCAACATCATGGGTTGCCTGGTGCAGATTGGCCAGGGCAAAAAACCGGCCGAATGGATGGCAGAGGTATTGGCCGCTCGCGACCGCCGTGCGGCCGCGCCCACCTTCTCACCCGACGGCCTGTACTTTCTGGGCCCGCGCTATGACGCCCACTGGGGTATGCCAGACCGTACAGCTGCGTATGATTCGCTGCCATGAGCAACCCGAACACCCCACAGACACGCACCCGAATCAAAATTTGCGGCTTGACCCGTGAACAGGATCTAGATGCCGTCGTGGCGGCAGGCGCCGACGCCGTAGGTTTTGTGCTGTATCCCAAGAGCCCACGTGCTGTCACCGCCAAGCGCGCCGCCGAACTGGCCAAGCGCCTCCCCCCCTTCATCACTCCCGTGCTGCTGTTTGTCAATGCCTCCGCTATCGAAATAGGAGCTTCTTGCGCAATGATTCCGGGGGCTACCGTTCAATTTCATGGTGATGAGACGCCTCTGGATTGCCTGGAATCCACCGACGGCGGCGCTCGCGCATTTTTGCGAGCCGCCCGAATTCCGCTGGGGGATGACGCCACCCCGTTCGACCTCGTACAATTTGCGCAGGACTTTTCAGCAGCCCAAGCTATTTTGTTGGACGCCCATGTGGACGGCTACGGTGGCGGGGGCAAAACATTCAATTGGTCACTTCTTCCTCCAAGCGTCAACGCTCACCTCGTCTTGAGTGGTGGACTCACCAGTGCAAACGTGGGCGACGGCATCACGTCGATTCGGCCGCGCTGTAAAACGCTGGCCGTGGACGTGAGCTCCGGCGTGGAAGCCGTCGACGCTCAGGGCAAGCCCCTCAAGGGCATCAAAGACCCCACCAAGATTTTCGAGTTCGTAGCTGCCGTGCGCGCTGCGGACCAGACTTTTCAGTAATCTCCGGTACGGACTCGGCCTTCAGAGCCAAATCCGTCCGGCTACGGATGGAACAACACCATGTACGAGTACCAACAACCCGACGCCAAGGGTCACTTCGGCAAATATGGCGGAAGCTTTGTCTCCGAGACGCTGACGCACGCGATCAACGAGCTCAAAGACGCGTACGCCAAGTACCAGCACGACCCAGAGTTCCTGGCCGAATTCCAGTCCGAGCTGGCCCACTTTGTCGGCCGCCCCTCCCCCGTCTACCACGCAGCCCGCATGAGCCGCGAAATGGGCGGTGCGCAAATCTTCCTCAAGCGCGAAGACCTGAACCACACCGGCGCGCACAAGGTCAACAACACCATCGGCCAAGCCATGCTGGCCAAGCGCATGGGCAAGCCGCGCGTGATTGCTGAAACCGGCGCCGGCCAGCACGGTGTGGCCACCGCCACCATTTGCGCCCGCTACGGACTGGAGTGCGTGGTCTACATGGGCAGCGAAGACGTGAAGCGCCAAAGCCCCAACGTCTACCGCATGAAGCTGCTGGGCGCCACCGTGGTGCCCGTGGAAAGCGGCAGCAAGACGCTGAAAGATGCGCTGAATGAAGCCATGCGCGACTGGGTGGCCAATGTGGACAACACCTTCTACATCATCGGTACCGTGGCAGGCCCACATCCCTACCCCATGATGGTCCGCGACTTCCAGAGCGTGATCGGCAATGAGTGTCTGGTCCAAATGCCCGAGATGCTGGCAGCCGCAGGTTGCAAGACCGAACAACCCGACGCGGTGATCGCCTGCGTAGGCGGTGGTTCGAACGCCATGGGCATCTTCTACCCCTACATCCAGCACGACAAAACCCGCCTGATCGGCGTGGAAGCGGCAGGTGAAGGCTTGGAGAGTGGCAAACACTCCGCGTCCATCCAGAAGGGCAGCCCGGGCGTGCTGCACGGCAACCGCACCTATGTGCTGCAGGACGACAACGGCCAGGTCACGGAGACGCACAGCGTCAGCGCCGGTTTGGACTACCCCGGCGTGGGGCCCGAGCATGCGTTCTTGGCCGACATCGGCCGTGCCGAATACGTGGGCATCACTGACCGGGAAGCGCTGGATGCCTTCCACTACCTGTGCCGCACTGAAGGCATCATCCCAGCGCTGGAGTCCAGCCATGCCGTGGCCTACGGTATGAAGTTGGCGAAGACCATGCGTTCTGACCAAAGCATTTTGGTGAACCTGTCAGGACGTGGTGACAAGGACATCGGCACCGTGGCCGACCTGAGCCAGGCGGACTTCTACTGCCGCCCCAGCTGCCGCGGCCAATCGGTCAAAGGCGGAGAACAACCCGTGCAGTTGCTGAAAGCAGGAGGTGCAGCATGAGCCGCATCGCAGCTACCTTTACGGGCCTGAAAGCCCACGGCCGCAAAGCGCTGATTCCCTTTGTGACCGCAGGCTACCCTTATGCAGACGTCACGCCGGAACTGATGCATGCCATGGTGGCAGGCGGCGCCGATGTCATTGAGTTGGGCGTGCCCTTCTCGGATCCCAGTGCCGACGGCCCGGTGATCCAGAAAGCTGGTGACAAGGCGCTGGCCTTCGGCATTGGCTTGGTGCAGGTGCTGGCCATGGTGCGCGAATTCCGCAAAACCAACAGCACGACCCCCGTGGTACTGATGGGTTACGCCAACCCGGTGGAACGCTATGACCAGAAGCATGCAAAAGACGGCGTAAGCAGCCCCTTTGTGAAGGACGCTGCTGAAGCCGGGGTCGATGGTGTGTTGATTGTGGACTACCCACCTGAAGAATGCGAAGCCTTTGCGGCGGATCTGCGGGCCCATGGTATGGACCTGATCTTCCTGCTCGCCCCCACTAGCACCGAAACCCGCATGCAGCAGGTCGCCCGGGTGGCCAGCGGCTATGTGTACTACGTGTCGCTCAAAGGCGTAACCGGCTCTGGTGCGCTGGACGTGGGCGCTGTCGAGGCCATGTTGCCCCGCATCCGCCAGCACATCAGCACGCCCGTGGGCGTAGGCTTTGGCATACGGGACGCGGCCACAGCCAGAACGATTGCCAAGGTGTCCGACGCAGTGGTGATCGGCAGCAAGATCATCCAGCTGCTGGAAGACCAGCCGCGCGATCAGGTCGCTGCAACAGCGCAAGGTTTTCTGCGTGAAATCCGCACGGCAATGGATTCATAGGCGCAAGGCAACTGACACAAAAAAACCCGCATTAGCGGGTTTTTTTCAAGGAGGTTGGCTTGTTTAAGCTTGCGGCCGTACACGGCGACGCGCCACAGCTCCGACAAGCCCCAGGCCCGCAAGCATCAGTGCCAGCGACTCGGGCTCGGGAACGGCCGACACGAAATTGGCAGAGTACTGCATATTGGCAACGTTCCAATTTGACCAACTTTGATCCAGCGTCAGGGGATCCACGCCATCGGAATTGAGGAAGCGGAATCCACCGGACATGCCCCCGTCGGTACTGGAGCCAGCGATACCTACGTTGGATGCCGCACCGTTGACCCCTGCAACCGTCAAATAAGCGATGTAGCTACCGGCGGAGAATGACTTGTTGATGCCGTTGAACGACAAAGACTGGGCGCCACCTGCGTAGGAAAACACCGAACTTTGGTACAGAGCGGGGCCTACGGCCTTGACGCCATCCCAAGCGGAAATGACCAAGCCCAGATTGCCGGCGTTACCGCTATCTGCAAAGAAAGACCAATCTGTGAGTGTTCCACCTGCCGAATTGAACACTTGCCCATAGCTTGTGGTGTCGGGTTGACCAAAATAAATAATGGTCGAGTCGCGGCTATTAGAGAACGACTGCGCATTCGCAATGCCGGTCAAAAGGGTGAGACATGCGGCTACAACGTACTGAGGTTTCATCATACTTTTCACGGTCAACAGACTCCTAGTCAGGTTAGGCAAAAACACAGAACAGTATCGCGACATGCAACGCGGTCACCAATAGTCCGAATGGACTATTGGTGAGGAAATACAATGGCGCAACAACGTCTTGCTGGATTGAGTAATCTGGCGGGACACAAACCAAAGGTCTACTTATGAGCTGGCTGGAAAAACTGCTACCCCCGAAAATTCAGCAAACCGATCCTGCGGATCGTCGCAGCGTGCCGGAAGGCTTGTGGATCAAATGCCCCAGCTGCGAAACCGTGCTCTACAAGACCGACCTGGAGCAGAACCAGAACGTCTGCCCCAGCTGCAGCCACCACCACCGCATCGGCGCACGCGCGCGTCTCAACGCCTTTCTGGACAACGAAGGCCGTTTTGAGATCGGTCAGGAAGTGCTGCCAGTCGATGCACTCAAGTTCAAGGACAGCCGCAAATACCCCGAACGCCTGAAAGAGGCGCTGGAAAACACTGGCGAAACCGACGCACTGGTGGTCATGGGCGGCGCCGTGCATGGCATCAGCCTGGTGGCTGCGTGCTTTGAATTCGAATTCATGGGTGGTTCCATGGGCTCCGTCGTCGGCGAGCGTTTTGTGCGCGGCGTCGAAACCGCCATCGAGCAGAAGGTGCCTTTCCTCTGCTTCACGGCTACCGGCGGTGCCCGCATGCAAGAAGGCCTGCTCTCGCTCATGCAGATGGCCAAGACCAATGCTGCGCTGACCCGTCTGGCCAAGAAGGGCCTGCCCTACATCAGCGTGCTGACCGACCCCACGATGGGTGGCGTGAGCGCCGGCTTTGCCTTCCTGGGTGATGTGGTGATTGCCGAGCCCAAGGCGCTGATCGGCTTTGCCGGCCCCCGCGTGATCGAATCCACCGTGCGTGTGACGCTGCCAGAAGGCTTCCAGCGCGCCGAGTTCCTGCAGACCAAGGGCGCAGTGGACTTCATCTGTGACCGCCGTGAACTGCGCAAGACCGTGGCCAACACCTTGGCCATGCTGCAGCGCCAGCCAGCAGACGCCGTGATCTGAGCAACGCGCGCCCCAAGCAAAAGAGGCCCTTCCGGGCCTCTTTTGCTTGGAGCCGGCGGATCTACCCGGCTGTGAAACCCAGCGCCATGGCTTGCAAGGAGCCCAGCACGATCAGGGCAATCTGGATCAGAACCAGCAGTGCCAACGGCGACAAGTCCACCCCGCCCACCAAGGGAATCACTCTGCGGATGGGAGTCAAGGGGGGTTGCACCAAACGATCCAACAGATCTGCCAGATATGACTGCGTTTGCACCCACGACAAGATGGCGTAGACGAGCACTAGCGCCGTCATGCCCGACAAGGCCATGCGCACCACGCCAAACAGGGCCAACACCACCACCGACACCAGGCTGGCGCCCAGACCGTTGAGCAGCCAGAGAACGGAAAACTGGGCCAACTGAATCAGAAACGCGCCCACCAGGCTGGCCGTATCCCAACGCCCCATGGCGGGCAACACGCGGCGCAGCGGCAGCACCAGCCAGTCAGTCAGCGCAAAAATGAACTTGCCCAAGGGGTTGCCCGAACGCGCCGACAAGGGAATGCGCTGGTGCTGCATGTACAGGCGCAGCAGGCAGGTGCTGGTGAGCAGGCCAGCGGCCACTTCAAGCAGGAGGGAAATGATTTGGTAGAGCATGGTGAGATGGGGCAGTGCGTGGGCATCATAGCGGCAGCTGCCCCTCTTACAATGGAGGGTTACGGCCAAAGCCCCACGGCTTGGCTGGTTCTGTCACCGTACCAACAACGCCCATGTCTGACCAAAACCAAGCTGCTCCCGCCCCGCTAGACGACAACCAGTTGATCCTGGAGCGCCGTGAAAAACTCAAAGCCTTGCGCCAGCAGCAGGCCGACGGTCAGGGCGTGGCCTTCCCCAACGACTTCCAGCCGGAGAACAAGGCTGCCGAGCTGTTTGAAGCCTACAACGACAAGACGCCCGAGGAACTGGTCGCCCTGGGCGCCACCGCCAAGGTTGCCGGCCGCATGATGCTCAAGCGCGTGATGGGCAAGGCCAGCTTCTGCACGCTACAAGACTCTTCCTTCGGCCCCAGCGGCGGCCGCATCCAGCTCTATGTGCGCGGTGAAGACGTGGGCGTGGACCTGTATGCCGCCTTCAAGCACTGGGATTTGGGCGACATCGTGGCCGCTGAGGGCACGCTGTTCAAAACCAAGACCGGCGAGCTGTCCATCCACGCCACCAGCATCCGCCTGCTGACCAAGAGCCTGCGCCCCATGCCCGACAAGTTCCACGGCATGGCCGACCAGGAAGTGAAATACCGCCAGCGCTATGTCGACCTGATGACGGATGTGGAAACCCGCAAGCGTTTCGTGGCGCGCAGCAAGGCGGTGAGCGCCATGCGCGAGTTCATGGTCGGTCACAACTTCCTGGAAGTGGAAACGCCCATGCTGCACCCGATTCCCGGCGGTGCGAATGCCAAGCCCTTCAAGACGCACCACAATGCGTTGGACCAGGAAATGTTCCTGCGCATTGCGCCTGAGCTGTACCTCAAACGCCTGATCGTCGGTGGCTTTGACCGCGTGTTTGAGATCAACCGCAGCTACCGCAACGAAGGCATCTCGGTGCGCCACAACCCCGAGTTCACCATGATGGAGTTCTACGCGGCCTACTGGAACTACCAGGACCTGATGGACTACACCGAGAAGCTGATCCGCGATGCCGCCCAGAAGGCCACTGGCGGTCTGCTGCTGACCTACGCCGACAAACCGGTGGACCTGAGCAAGCCGTTTGAGCGCCTCACCATCGTGGAAGCCATTCGCAAGTACACCGAAGCCGGTGACAACGTCGACAACGCGGAGTGGCTGACCAATGCGCTCAAGAAGCTGGGCCTGAATGAAGCCAAGAACAAGCTCGCCGGCCGCAGCCTGGCCAGCCTGCAGGTGCTGTACTTTGAAGAGACTGTGGAAGAGAAGCTGTGGAACCCCACATTCATCATGGAGCACCCCACCGAAATTTCGCCACTGGCACGCGCCAACGACGACCGCCCCGAAGTGACCGAGCGCTTTGAGCTCTACATCACCGGCCGTGAATTTGGCAACGGCTTCTCCGAGCTGAACGACGCCGAAGACCAGGCCGCCCGCTTCCACGCCCAGGTAGCCGCCAAAGACAGCGGTGACGACGAAGCCATGCACTTTGACCACGACTTTGTGCGCGCCCTGGAATACGGCATGCCTCCCACCGGTGGCTGCGGTATCGGCATCGACCGCCTGATGATGCTGCTGACCGACAGCGCCAGCATCCGCGACGTGATTCTGTTCCCCGCGCTGCGCCGCGAAGTTTGATCCAGATTTGAAGCAAAATCGGCACCTAGCCCCCGCGCAGTCTGCGCAAGCAGCTATGAAAACGGTAGCAATGCCCACGCTGCGCTACCTGAATGGCTACCCCGCAGACACCCTGGCTCAGGTGCAGCGCATGCTAGATGAGAACCGGGTGGGCAGTTGGTTGGCCCAGCGCTACCCACAAGCGCATGGTGTGCGGACGGACAAGGTGCTGTACGACTATGTGCAGGACCTCAAGGCCAACTACCTGCGCAGCGCCGAGCCCCTGAGCAAGGTGGCTTTTGACAGCAAGCTGCATGTGGTGAAGAACGCGCTGGGCACGCACACCACCGTCTCCCGCGTACAAGGCAACAAGCTCAAAAGCAAACGCGAGATTCGGGTGGCCAGCCTGTTCAAGGACACACCCGAGCCTTTCCTCAAGATGATCGTGGTGCACGAGCTCGCCCACCTGCGGGAGCGCGATCACGACAAGGCCTTCTACCAGCTCTGCACCCACATGGAGCCCAGCTACCACCAGCTCGAGTTTGAGGTACGCATCTACCTCACGCACCTGGAAGCCACGGGTGAGCGGCTCTGGGCGGCTGCGGACTGAGTCCCATGGCCTCCCGCCTGCTCTGCTTCAATAAGCCGTATGGGGTGCTGAGCCAGTTCACGCCGGAGGGGCGCTGGCACGGACTCAAGGACTTCATTGACATCCCCGGCATCTATGTGGCCGGCCGGCTGGACGCGGACAGCGAAGGCCTGCTATTGCTCACCAATGACGGCAAGCTGCAGGCCCGCATCAGCGACCCACGCTACAAGATGGAAAAGACTTACTGGGTGCAGGTGGAGGGCGAGCCAGACGACGCTGCGCTGGAGCGGCTACGCCATGGCGTGCAGCTCAATGACGGCCCCACCCTGCCCGCGCGTGCGCAGCGCATGGAGGCGCCGGCCAACCTGTGGCAGCGCGACCCGCCAGTGCGCTTTCGTCAGTCCATTCCCACCAGTTGGCTGGAGCTGGTGATCCGCGAAGGCCGCAACCGCCAGGTGCGCCGCATGACGGCGGCGGTGGGCTACCCCACGCTGCGGCTGGTGCGCGCGGCCATTGGGCCCTACACACTAGAAGGTTTGGCGCCCGGTACGCTGCGCGACGTACCGTTGCCCTAAAGGCTAACGCGGGCTGCGCAGCGGCGTGAGCAAGTTGCTAAGGCCGTTGTGGTCAATCTCGTGCATCAGCTGCAGCAGACGGCCAATCTCACCCTTGGGAAAGCCCTCGCGCGCAAACCAGTTGAGGTAATCGCCCGGCAGGTCGGCAATCAGGCGCCCCTCGTACTTGCCAAAGGGCATGGCGCGTTCCACCAGCTTCTGCAAGTCTTCGGGCTGCAAGGTTACAAGCCCCCAAGCACGCGCACTGCGTGTCGCGCGCGGCCCCCCAAGGGGGCGCATGTCAGCTTGGGGCGGCCCGGCGCTGCCATCAGCCCCCTGCCCGCTTCACCTTGAAGCCCTGGGCCTGCAAAGCCGCCATCACGCGCTCCACATGGTCGCCCTGCACTTCGATGACGCCGTCCTTGACCGTGCCCCCCGAGCCGCAGGCGGCCTTGAGTTTCTTGCCCAACGCGTTCAGTTCGTCATCGTCCAGCGGCACGCCCCGCACCAAGGTCACGCCCTTACTGGCGCGGCCCTTGGTCTCGCGCGACACGCGCACCACGCCGTCACCTACTGGGCGTTGCACGGCCTTGCAGGTGCAGGATGCAATGGCTTGGCGGCACACTGGACAGGTGCGCCCCACCTCGGTGGAGTACACCAGCCCGCCGAGGTCAGAGAGAGACATCTTGGCCACGCTACACCTGCGTCAACGGACAATGATTTCCGCGCGGCGGTTGCGCGGTTCATCCACATTCGCCTCGGTAGGAACCAGAGGCTCACGCTCGCCGCGGCCGACGGCCTCGATCAGCTCCGGCTGAAAGCCTTGCTCCACCAAAAGAGCACGCACCGCCTGCGCTCGCTGCAACGACAAAACATCGTTGGCCTGGGGTGACCCCGTGCGGTCTGTATGACCCACCACCACCAACTCGCCGCCCGGCAAAGCCCGCGCCTGCGCCAGGATGCTGGGCAGCTGAGCCTGCGAGTCGGGGGTCAGCATGGCGGTACCTGGCTCAAACTGGAGAACAAAACGCTGCACACCGGGGGGCTGCAGTGACAGCAAGGCGCCAAATTGCTGCTGCACCGCGTCTGCGGTGGTCTGGGCGCGGTCCACCGCACCCGTGCGATGCACAGCGGCCACAGCATAGGGTTGGTCCAGCTGCTGCACACCGCTGGCACCTTGCACCTGCACGGCCGTACTGCGGCCGTCAGCGTCAGGCAACAGCGTGACCCGGCTCAGCGGCGCGCAGGCCGCCAGCCCCAGCGTCAAGACCCACGCCAGCACAGCACTGAACCAAGGAACGCGCATCACAAGACCTCCACAATAAAGTCGGTACCGCGCACACTCACGGTGGACGAAGGCGTCTGCACCTTCACGTTTTCGGGCTGCAGCTTGCCCAGCAAGCCGGTCACCATGCGGATGGTGCCCAAAATGACCTGCACGGTCAGGCTGCCGGTCTGGGTGGTGGCATCAAACTGGAAGCGGGTGATATCCACCTGCGAGTTGGGACCTACGGTGATTTGGGTGCCGTCACGCAACAGCAGGACCGCCGAGCCCTGGGGCCCCGTGACGATGCGCTCGGCTTCGGCCACACCGCCACCCGGAGCGGCTGGGCGCGCAGCATCGCCCTTGACGACCTGGACACTGCCTTGCACGTTTTTGAGCGTACCGCTGCGCACGTCTTGTGCCCAGCCCATCGCGGCATGGCCCGCCACCAGCAGCACAGCGGCCCGCCGTATCCAGCGCATTCCCGTTTGGATCACACATTTCCCCTTGTTACAGGACGGGAATGGTAACGGATGGGGTCGTGCTTGCTGGACAGCCTTCACCGAAAATCACTATCATTTTGATAGCTGCCTGCGCAAATTCGGCGAGGGCTATGTGCCAAAATGGGGCTTATTCCGAACACCATGTCCAAAAACACCAACTCCCGCCAAAGCGTCTGGGCCACCAAGGTCCTGGCCATCATCCGCAGTGGCAACAGCCAAGCCGCCGTGGCCCAAATCAAAGTGGCGCCCACGGTGAAAGACCTGCAGCAGCTGCGAAAGCTGATGCAAGCCCAGAAGTTGCCTGCAGACCGCTTGCTCGACGAAGCCATCGACGCCAACCTGGCCCTGCTCTCCGCCCCCCGCCTGCACCGCGCCCCCTGAAACCGTTACATCCGCTTACTACCCCCGACGCGGGGCCGCCGCCCTACAATGTGCGCGGCCGCACAAAAAGTCAGCAAGACAGGCGGCTACAGACCATCTCCAGGGAGTCCGCACGTGAACTATCGACTGTGTTTGGGGGCCTGTTTCATCACCATGGTGATGGCGGCATGCGCCCAGGAGCCACCGCGCTATGCACCGCCCGCGCAAGCTGCCAGCGCGCAGCGGCTCATCATTCGTTTCACCACGGCGCAAGCGGTCTGGAACACGGCCGAATTGGCCCACCTGCGCACCACACTGGCAGCCGACATACAGCCCATCGCAGCCGTCTCGGACACCACGTGGGTCTACGCGGTGCAGCCACAACGCAGCCAACCCTCTTCGAACGTACTCCAAGCCCTGCGTGCGCGCCCTGAGGTGGCCCATGTGGAGGCGGACCTGCGGATCCGGAATCCATGAAGGCCCGCTACATGCGCACCTGGAAAATACTGGTATGGGCCGTTGCATCGCTTGGAGGGCTGGGGGCTTCCTGGGTCGCCACCTCGCAGACGGAGGGCTGGTTGGAGCCACGGGCCACATACGCTGAGGGCCGCACCCGCCCGGCAGAGCTGCCCATGCCGCCGTCGAACTTCCAACGGCTGATTGTGAAATTCAAGACACCAACGGCGACACGCTTTGCTGCGGACAGTACCCGCGACCACATCCGTGCGCTGAATGTGCCGGGTGGCGTGCAGGTGCTGGGACAGAAAGCCGTGGCGCTGGACTACCTGAAGTCCGTGTCCGAGCAAACCCATGTACTGCACATTGACCAAGCCTTGAACCGCGAGGAAGTGACGGCACTTGCTCACCAACTGGCACAAGATGCCAATGTGGAGTACGCCGAGGTTGACGAACGTGTGCTGCCCCACTTCGCCCCCAACGACCCGGAGTATGGAACCAGTCAGTGGGCTTGGCAATCCTCCGCCACCCATGCCGGAGCCACGAACACCAGTGCGGCCTGGAACAGATTCACGGCCGGCTCGCAGCCCGTCAGTGGCAGCGGTGTTGTTGTGGCTGTGCTGGACTCAGGCTATGTCACACACGCCGATCTGGGTGCCAACATCCTGCCGGGTTACGACTTCATTTCTCTCGATACGCTCCCCTACGCACCGTTCAGCACGGCCAACGATGGTGACGGACGCGATGCCAACGCTGCTGACCCGGGCAACTGGAATACAGACACCCGTAACAACTGCAAAACCTCCAACTCCAGCTGGCACGGAAGCCGGGTAGCGAGTGTGGTGGGGGCCATTGGCAACAACACCACAGGGATGGTTGGTGTTGCCTACGGGGCCAAAGTGTTGCCCGTGCGAGTGCTGGGGGTGTGTGGCGGGTACCTCTCTGACATTGCTGCTGGCATGCGTTGGGCGGCGGGTCTGTCGGTGGCTGGGACACCGATCAACTCCAACCCAGCCAAGGTTCTGAATTTGAGTCTGGGGAGCGAAGGTACCTGCCCCAGTACCTTTCAAGATGCGATCAACGACGTCCGGGCAGCGGGTAGCCTCGTCGTCGTCTCGACCGGTAATGAGGGCGCCACCGACAGCATTACCCAGCCCGCCAACTGCAAAGGCGTGCTGGCAGTGACCGCCCATGCCCAAAACGGAGGGAGCCCCAGCTTTGCCAACGTGGGGCCAGGCACTACCATCAGCGGGCCGGGTGTCAGCATCTTGGGCACCAGCAATAGTGGAACGAACGGGCCGACTGCGTCTCCCACTGGCGACTCCTATGTGGCAGGCAGCGGCACCAGCTTCTCGGCGCCGATGGTGTCTGGGGTTGCCGCGTTGTTATTGCAGATCAAACCTACCATGGGAGTGGACGAGCTGACCTCCCGACTGGTCGATTCAGCGAGGGCATTTCCCTCGGGAACTTACTGTGCCGGCAAGCCGGCCTGTGGGGCGGGCATGCTGGACGCAGATGCGGCCAGCGCCTTGGTCTTGGCAGACGCAGCACCTACTACCAGCGCAAGCGCCAGCAGCACCGACCCGGTAGCGCGAGGCGCCGTGGTGACATTAACTGGCAATGCTACAGCGGGAGCCACGGGCGGTGGCAGCATCAGCAACGTGCGTTGGACCCAGATGGCAGGCCCCACTGTCACCCTGACAGGTGCCAACAGCCTTAGCGCCAGTTTTACGACGCCCAGCACCTCAGACACCACAGGTATCACCTTCCAATTCCAGGCGACTGCGTCCAACAGCCTCAGCTCCAGCAGCAGGGTGTCCATCACCATGGTGTCGGCCCCCAACCCGGTGAGCAGCACAGGAGGAGGCGGTGGCGGCGGTGCCTTGCACTGGATAGAACTAGTGGCGCTCGCCGGGATAGCCCTGGTGAGCCGATGGATGCAGCGCGGGGTACCAACGCCGCACCAATAGCCACACAACGACACCAGCCACACCGCCGACAGCACCGGCCCCATGCGCTGGATAGTAGACCGGGATATCCAACCAATGGGGTGAGCCGGCAAAAGCCGCGTCTTGCCACCCTAATTTGGCAAGCAGCGCCAGACCCAAGCCCCCCCCTGCCAGCCGGGTGCGCCCCGGCGCCGTCAACATGTACAGTGCGGCGCCCCCCACTGCGCCATGCAGGGCTCCAGACGCACCGGCGTAGTAATCACATTGGGCATCCATTACCAACTGCAAGGCCACGCCGACCATGCCCCCCGACAATGCCAGCAGTTGGCCGTTCATGGGTACCCAGCCGCGCAGAGCCCAGCACAGCAACAATGCAGACATCGCATTCACCATCGCATGCGGCCAAGTCAGGTGCACCCACTGTGCGGAGATGGGCAGCCACACGGCACCATGGATGAAATCTGCACGCACAAACCTCAAACTGCTGCTGGCCCCAGGCCAAAGCTGCAAAACGAGAAGAACCAGCGCCAGCGGCCCACCCCAGCGCGCTGGCAAGCGCATGGCGCGCAACTGCAGAAACACTGGGCGCTCAGGCCACCCAGTCCAACGCCTGCATGTACTCGGGGTGCACCATGAGGTCGTCCCAAGCCAAGGCTGGCGTGCTGGGTAGCAGGGCGCGGCGACGGGCTTCGCTGGCCTCCAGAGGCTGCCACTGCCCCTTCAGCTGCGCCTCGGTCAGGCCATCGATTAGCTCGTCCACGGCCTTGCCACCGCCCTCGGCGCTGGGCATGGACTGGTTGCACAACAGCACCAGATCGCAGCCCGCGTTCAGCGCTACGACGGCTGCCTCGGTATAGCTCACCGTCTTGCCGTCGATCAGGCGGGCACCGGCCATGGACAGGTCGTCGCTGAAAATGGCGCCGGTGAAGCCCAGCTGGCCACGCAGGATGTCGTTGAGCCAGGTGCTGGAAAAGCCCGCAGGTCGAGCATCCACCTTGGGGTAGATCACGTGGGCCGGCATCACACTGCTGGTGACGGTGTTGAGCCAGCGGTACGGCGCCGCGTCGTCGGCCAGGATGGCCTTGAGGCTGCGCTTGTCGACCGGAATCTCGGTGTGCGAATCGGCTTTGACAAAGCCGTGGCCGGGAAAGTGCTTGCCGCAATTGGCCATGCCGCTTTTGTGGAGGCCATGCATCAGGCTCTTGGCCAGCAAGCTCACCACGCGCGGATCGCGGGCAAAGGCGCGGTCGCCAATCACACTGCTTTCGCCATAGTCCAGGTCCAGCACGGGCGTGAAGCTCATGTCCACCCCACAGGCGCGCAATTCAGCACCGAGCACGTAGCCCGTGGCCGTGGCGGCATTGGTGGCGTCCAGGGGGCCCGCTTTTTTGACGGATGCCGTGCCCACCGCTTCGCGCAACCACATCTCACCCAGCGCGCGCATGGGCGGCAAATGGGTAAAACCATCGGTCTTGAAACGCTGCACGCGCCCGCCTTCGTGGTCCACGCAAATCAAGAGGTCGGTACGCACCTTCTTGATGTCGCGGCATAGCGCGCTGAGCTGTTCGCGGTTGTGCCAGTTGCGGGCGAACAGGATCAAGCCGCCCACCAAAGGATGCTTGAGGCGCTTGCGGTCCACACTGCTGAGACTAGTACCGGCAATGTCAATGATGAGGGGGGCGTGGAAAGTCATGGTGCGTGCGGTAGTTTGCTATGTATTTAGGAGCTGCTTGCGCTTATTTTACGTGGGCTAGTGGCATTTTTGATGCCTATTCTCAAGAAAAAGAGGCCTCTGCGGCCTGTCAGGGCCGCATGGCAGCGCACCAATTTGTTACAGGTTGCCCCGAACGCTGCTGATAGACTTCCCCGCACATGGCGGCGCACGCAGCACCGCCCCAGCCACACAGCCTTGGAAACACCACCCACCGTGTTTGGATTCCTCAAAAAACGCGAGCGCAGTACGCCGGTCCAGGCGGTGCTGCTGGAAGAACCCACCGTTCGGCGCATGGAGCTGGAGGAGCGCATGGCGTACCGCCGCGAGCGCTTGTACCAGTCCATCCGCGAGACATTTCTGTCCATGGAAGTGGTGTCCCATATGTACCGCTTCAAAGTCATGCCCGTGGATGAGCGGCACCACCGCTTCATTGCCATGATCGATGTGGCCAAGTCTTTTGTAACAGGCGCCAACAGCAAGACCAAGAGTTTTGCTGCGATGGAGCAGGACATGCGCATCAACACCTACAAGCGCTTCGGCATCCTGATTGATGGCATCTACTGGCGTGTCAGTGAAACGGAAGACCAGTTTGAACGCCACGCGCGGGCCAGCGATCCGGCGCGCAGCGGAGAGTTTGCGCCCGTCGGGCAGGACCACCAGGCCCAAAGGACGGGGAACAAACTGTCACGGGCCGGCTACCAACCGATCTCTGTAGAGGAGCAAGCGGCTTTTATGGAGGCCCTGCAACGCGGCGCTACCTTGCCCGCCGTGCATGTAGGCGATCTGGAGTACCGATCCGACCTCGCGCCGCTGGACGGCGGCATCATGATTGGCGGCACCCAGTACGGCAAGCTCTAGCTTCAGCTAGGGCGTGGTTTCCACCACGCAAAAGCTGGCCGCGTAGTCGGTCTCGTCGGTCACGGTGATGTGCACCGTGAGCGCCTTGCCCTCACACCATTCCTTGAGCCCGCCGTGCAGCACAATGACGGGTTTGCCACTGCGCTCATTGGCGATCTCGCACAGCTTCCAGGTCATGGGCATGCGCATGCCCAGCCCAATTGCTTTGCTGAAAGCTTCCTTGGCACTAAAGCGCGTGGCCAGGTAGCGCAGGCCGCGCTCCGGCCAGCGGGCGCTGCGCGCCTTCCACGTCGTGAATTCGGCATCCGACAACACCTTGGCCGCAAACCGCTCGCCATGTTTGTCCAAGCTGGCGCGGATGCGGCGTACGTCACAGATGTCGGTGCCTATGCCGTATATCACAAGCGCCTCCTCAGTGGCCCAGACACGCCAGGTAGGCTTTGACCGTAGCGTCATAGCCCAACTCCAAGGCGTCAGCAATCAGCGCATGGCCAATGGACACTTCCTGCAGGCCAGGCACCTGCTGCGCAAAAGCGGCCAGGTTGGCACGATTCAGGTCATGGCCAGCATTCACGCCCAAGCCTACATCCAGCGCGGCCTGGGCCGCAGCTGCAAAACGGGCCAATTGGGCGCCCTGCTCCGCAGTGCCCCACGCTGCCGCGAAAGGCTCTGTGTAGAGCTCAATGCGGTCAGCACCGACCGCCTTGGCGGCTGCCATGGCGGACGGATCGGCATCCATGAACAGGCTGACCCGCAAACCCAGGGCATGCGCATCCGCAATCAGGGGTTGAAGACGCGCGCCATCATCAGGGAAGACCCAGCCGTGGTCGCTCGTGAACTGACCTTCGCTGTCCGGGACAAAGGTCACCTGGTGCACCGGCAGGCCGCGTTGGTGCAGGTTACGCACGCAGTCCATGAGGTTATGGAAGGGGTTGCCTTCCACGTTGAACTCGCGGTCGGGCCAGGCCTGCAGCAATTCGGCCAGGTCCAACACATCTTGCGCACGAATGTGGCGCGCATCAGGCCGCGGGTGGACGGTAATGCCTGCGGCGCCCGCCTGCAGGCAGAGCGAGGCCGCACGCGTGACGCTGGGAATGCCCAGGTGGCGGGTGTTGCGCACCAACGCGACCTTGTTGAGATTGACCGAGAGATGGGTTTTCATAGTCGAAAGGCCTCGCCTAGAGAGACTGAATGTCGATCATCATCTGCCGCGTGCGCAGCGTCTTGACACCGCAATGGTAGTGCAGCAGCGCGCGCAGCTGGGGCTTTAGCGCGCCCATCAGCTCCGCACAGGCGCGCAGCGTGGTAGTAAAGGGGGCATGGTCCTGCAGCGCATCGTGCAGGCGCAACCAATCTGCGCCGCACAGGCTGGCACGGTCATCGCCATGGGCTTGGCGTAGACCGCCTTCGGGCACCAACACATAGGCAACCTCAGCGTCCAGCGGGGCCAACGTCATGGTTTGCACATTCAGTGGCGGCAGAAAGCCCACTTCGCGCAACAGCAGCAGCTCAAAGGTGCGCAGAGCTCCCTGCAGCACCTCGTCATGCTCACTGGCAATGATCTGCACCACATTGGCGTAGATGTCAAACAGCTCGGCGTGCGGGTCGTCGCGGGCCAAAAGGGTCAGCAGCAGTTCGTTGAGGTAATAGCCCGACAGCAAGGCATCCCCCGTAGGCATCACATGGCCGCCCTGCCATTCGGCACTGCGCAGTGTTCGGATCTCGGCATCGCCTCCATAGGCCACATGCAGGGGCTGCAAGGGCAACAGGATGGGACGGAAACTGGAGCTGGGCTTCTTGGCCCCTTTGGCCACCAGGGCAATACGCCCGTAGTGGCGGGTAAAGACTTCCAGAATCAGGCTGGACTCGCTCCAATCGTAGCGGTGCAGCACATACGCGGGCTCGTCGGCAATGCGTTTGGTGGCCACGCGAAAGAAAACTTACTCGTATCCGAAGGAGCGAACGCGGGCTTCGTCATCCGCCCAGCCGGAGCGCACCTTGACCCACAGCTCCAGGAACACCTTGGCATCGGCCAGCTTTTCCAGTTCCACGCGGGTTTCCATGCCAATGCGCTTGATACGTTCACCCTTGTCGCCAATCACCATGGCCTTGTGGCCATCACGCTCCACGACGATGGTGGCAGCGATGCGCAGGAGGCGTTTCTGGCCCTTTTTTTGCGGCGGCTCTTCCTCGAACTTGTCAATGACGACGGTGGAGGTATAGGGCAACTCGTCGCCGGTCAGGCGGAATAGCTTTTCGCGCACCAGCTCGCTGGCCAGGAATTTCTCGCTGCGGTCGGTCAGCTCGTCTTCGGAATACCACCACGCCTGCTCGGGCAAGAATTTCTCGCACAGAGCCAGCAGGCGTTCCACATCCTTGGGAGCCTTGGCTGACAGGGGAATCAGCTCGGCAAACTTGCCGCGAGCCTGCATGGCCTGCAGCCAAGGCGCCAGGCTGGCGCGCTCTTTCACGTGGTCCAGCTTGTTGGCCACCAGCAGCACCGGGATACCTTCGCCCAGCAGCTTCAAAACCTTTTCGTCCGCTGACGTGAAGCTGCCCGCCTCCACCACAAACAGCACCAAGTCCACATCGGACACTGCGCCCTGCACGGCTTTGTTTAGCGACTTGTTCAGCGCATTGCCATGGATGGTCTGGAATCCTGGTGTATCCACAAACACGAACTGCGTTTGCCCTTCGGTACGCATTCCGGTGATGCGGTGGCGCGTCGTCTGCGCCTTGCGCGAGGTGATGCTGATCTTCTGGCCGACCAGCGCGTTGAGCAAGGTGGACTTGCCCACGTTAGGCTTGCCCACAATGGCAACCAGACCGCAGCGCTGGTTCTCGGCAACCTCGCCGGGCTGGGCCAGCTTGGGCGTGCTCTTGAGCAAGCCTTGCAGCATGGCGTCCAGATCATCCTGCACTTCAGGTTTAGTGTCTTTTTTGCCATTAGACCCCATGGAATCTGCGCCAGCAGCTATATTTTTAGGAGCATTCATGGTTTGACCTTTGATTTGATGGTTTGCAGCATGGCGGCCGCGGCGGCCTGTTCACCAGCACGGCGCGAACCGCCAATGCCGCGCTCGGACAGGCGGAGTTCGGGGATCTCACACTCCACATCAAAGCTTTGTTTGTGGGCGGCGCCCAAGGTGCCCACCACGGTGTAGACAGGCAGCTTCATTTTGCGACCCTGCAGCCACTCCTGCAACTCGGTTTTGGGGTCTTTGCCAATGGCGTCCATGTGCGGGTTGATTTCCACCGCCTCGAACAGGCGGAGCACCAGGGCTTGCGCCTTGGTGAAACCCGCATCGAGGTAGACCGCACCAATGATGGCTTCCAGGGCATCGGCCAGGATGGAAGCACGCTTGGGCCCCCCCGAGCGCATCTCGCCTTCCCCGAGCTTGAGTACATCCGGCAAGCCCAGTCCCAGGGCGAGCTGGTGCAGGGTGTCCTGTTTGACGAGGTTGGCACGCACGCGGGACAAATCACCTTCAGGCAAGGCCCCCAAGCGGGCGTACAGCAAATCGGAAATGGCCAGCCCCAGCACCGAGTCACCCAAAAACTCCAGGCGTTCGTAGTGGTCAGCAGAAAAGCTGCGGTGGGTCAGTGCCCGCGACAGCAGGGAAACATTCGAGAACTGGTGTTGCAGCCGCTGCTGCAACGCAATGAGACCATCTGCCACGTTATTTGGATTGCCCTGCGTACTTGAGCGTCAGAAATGCGGGGCCCACCAGGTGGATCTCACGCTGGTAGGCGAAAGACACCACCACTTTGTCGCCCTGCTTGCCCACTTCCAAGTCTTTGCCAGTGATGGACTTGATCGTGTCCACCTCGGTTTGTTTGTCAAAAATGGCACGAACCTCCACCACGGACTGGCCGGTGGCAGCACGTTGGACCGCCTTTTGCACGGCCATGTACTCGACCACGGTGGGAAATACTTGCGCCGCCACCACACCGGCCATGGCCAAAATACCGCCGATAAAAAGCAGACCGATGAAGGAAATGCCGCGTTGCTTGGATTTGGTGTGTACTGTCATTGTGAGATCCCTAGCCATGTGAAACGTCAATTGAACCCGCCGATACGCTTGAGGTTGCCAAAGTTCATCCAGACAAAAAATGCCTTACCCACAATGTTCTGGTCAGGCACAAAGCCCCAATAACGAGAATCCAGCGAATTATCGCGATTGTCGCCCATCATGAAATAGTGGCCTTCGGGCACTTTGCAGGTCACACCTTCCACGGTGTAGCTGCAAGCCTCGTAGCCTTCAAACTTGTCTGCACCTGGCACAAACGCCGGGCGGTCCGTGTCATTGAGGACGCGATGTTTCCTGTCGCCAAAACTCTCTTCAAACTGCTTGAAGTAGCGCATGGCGTCCTCATCGAAGAACTCCGGCAAAGCAGAGGTTTCCACCACTTGGCCATTGATGGTGAGGCGTTTGTTCAGGTAGGCCACCGTGTCACCAGGCACACCAACCACCCGCTTGATGTAATCCAGGCTGGGTTTAGGTGGGTAACGAAACACCATCACATCCCCACGCTGGGGCTTGTTGCCTTCAGTGATCTTGGTGTTGAGCACTGGCAAGCGAAGCCCGTACGTGAACTTGTTCACCAAAATCAGGTCCCCCACGAGCAAGGTGGGAATCATGGAGCCGGAGGGAATCTTGAAGGGCTCAAACAGGAACGAGCGCAACAAAAATACGACGATGATCACCGGAAACAAACCGGCGGTCCAATCCAGCCACCAAGGCTGCATCAACAACTTCACCTTGGCGTCGCTGATATCACCATCCACCTGGGCGATGCCCATCTTACTGAGGTCAGCGCGACGCTGCAGATCGTTGGCCTCCAAAGCTGCCACCGCTTGCTGGCGCTGTGGCAAAAAGTAGAAGCGCTCCGCTAACCAGTACAGCCCCGTGACCACAGTGGCCACAAATAACAAGAGGGAGAAGTTGCCGTCTACCAAGCCGAAGTACCAAGACCCGGCATAGAGCCCAAATGCCGCAAGAACGGCCGCCGTCAAAGCTTGCATCAGTCTTCCACCTGCAAAATGGCCAAGAACGCTTCCTGTGGCACTTCCACGGAGCCGATTTGTTTCATGCGTTTTTTACCCGCTTTTTGTTTTTCGAGAAGCTTGCGCTTGCGGGAAATGTCACCGCCATAACACTTGGCCAGCACGTTCTTGCGCAGCGCTTTGATTGTCTCACGCGCAATGATGTTGGCCCCGATGGCCGCCTGGATCGCCACATCGTACATCTGGCGCGAAATGATCTCGCGCATCTTGCCCACCACGGCACGGCCTCGGTACGCGGACTGGCTACGGTGCACGATGATGGACAGCGCATCCACCTTTTCGCCGTTGAGCAAAATGTCGACCTTGACTACATCGGACGCGCGGAACTCCTTGAACTCGTAGTCCATCGACGCATAGCCGCGACTCACACTCTTGAGCTTGTCAAAGAAGTCCAGCACGATTTCACCCAGCGGCATCTCGTAGGTCAGCACCACCTGGCGGCCCTTGTAAGCCATGTTCATCTGCACACCACGCTTCTGGTTTGCCAAGGTCATGACCACGCCCACATACTCCTGCGGCATGTAGAGATGCACCGTCACGATAGGCTCGCGAATTTCTGCCGTTTTGCCGATCTCGGGCATCTTGGACGGGTTTTCCACCATGATGATTTCGCCGTCACTCTTCATCACTTCATACACCACGCTGGGCGCCGTTGTGATCAGGTCCTGGTCGAACTCACGCTCCAGGCGTTCCTGCACGATCTCCATGTGCAGCAGACCAAGGAAGCCGCAGCGGAAGCCAAAGCCCAAGGCTTGCGAAACCTCGGGCTCGTAATGCAGCGAGGCATCATTGAGCTTGAGCTTTTCAAGCGCATCGCGCAGGGAGTCGTACTCGCTGGCCTCTGTCGGGTACAGACCGGCAAACACCTGCGGCTGGATCTCCTTGAAGCCCGGCAGCGCCTCGGTCGCCGTATAGGCAGCGCCACCCGTACCCTGCTTCACCAAGGTCACAGTATCACCTACCTTCGCGGCCTGCAGTTCCTTGATACCGGCGATGATGTAACCCACCTCACCCGCCTCCAGCGACTGGCGTGGCTGGTTGGCTGGTGTGAATACACCGAGGTTGTCGGCGTTGTAGGTCGCACCCGACGCCATCATCTTGATACGTTCCCCCTTGGCCAAACGACCATCCACCACCCGCACCAACATGACCACACCAACAAAGCTGTCGTACCAGCTGTCGATGATCATGGCACGTAGTGGGCCGTCAGGGTTACCCTTGGGCGAAGGAATCTTGGCCACGATGGCCTCGAGAATGTCGTCAATACCCAGACCGGTTTTGGCGGAACACACGATGGCATCGGTCGCATCAATGCCAATCACGTCCTCAATCTCGCTGCGCGCGTTGTCAGGATCTGCATTTGGCAAGTCGATCTTGTTCAACACGGGAAGCACTTCAACACCCAAGTCCAGCGCGGTGTAGCAGTTGGCCACTGTCTGCGCTTCCACGCCCTGCGACGCATCAACCACGAGCAAACCACCTTCGCATGCCGAGAGCGAACGGCTCACTTCATACGAGAAGTCCACATGCCCTGGTGTGTCGATCAAATTGAGGTTGTAAACCTTGCCATCTTTGGCCTTGTACTGCAGCGCTGCGGTCTGCGCCTTGATGGTTATCCCACGCTCTTTCTCGATGTCCATCGAGTCCAGAACCTGAGCCTCCATCTCGCGCGCCTCCAAACCGCCGCAGCGTTGGATCAAGCGATCAGCCAACGTGGATTTGCCATGGTCAATGTGGGCAATGATCGAGAAATTTCTGATGTGATTCATCAACGACGAGCTTCAAGTGATTGAATTAAAACAGGCAGGCAAGAAAAAAGGGCGCATCGTAAGACGACGCGCCCTGAACCAACAATCTTTGGCAACTGCGAAGGTTGGAAGCCCATTGTAGGCAAAAAGTCCAGAGAGCACAGCCCAAAAAACCTGATTCAGGGGAAGTTGCGACACCGCAACAAATAACTTATCAACAGCTTACTAACAAATCTATCAAACAAGCACTGGACAACTTGTGGGGGAGTTGTGGATCAACTGTGGGGTTCTTTTTGCCGTCCCATATCATGGACTTTGAACCCTCATATATATCCAATGACTTCCGTAGAAGCCCCATATTCTAACCAGTGCTTTCAACAACCCCAAAAAGTTAGCGGCCGCCCACATATCTAAAGACGGGGCGGCCGTGGCCAAAAAAAAGACGAACAGCCCAACAACCCCAAAGCCAACTGCGGTTTAGGGTCTTGGCACATGCCTATCGGTTGGGGCGAATGACCGCAAACTGGGTCCACTCACCGCGACGGAACAGCACATTCAGGGGTTTGGTTTTGTCCAACTTACCCAAGGCGGCTTCAAACTCTTTGACGGAAGCAACCTCTGTATTCGCGAGTTGCACAATCACATCCCCCTCGCGCAAGCCCGCACGGGCGGCAGCGTCTGCAGCAGCTTCAACACGCACACCACCCTTGAGGTTGGATTCCTTCTTTTGCGCATCCGTCAAGTCAGCCACGCTCAAACCCAATGTTTGGGCAACCGCAGACGTCCGGGGCTTTTCCTCTTTGCCAGCCGCTTTAGCCACAGGTTTATCACCCTCCACCTCCGCGATCACCACACTCAAGTCTTTGCTGCTACCGCGGCGAAACACTGTTACCGTGCTCTTGGAGCCAGGCTTGGTACTGCCCACCACACGTGGCAAGTCGCTGGATTTTTCAATGGTCTTGCCGTCGAATTTGGTAATGATGTCACCCGCTTCCACACCGGCCTTTTCCGCTGGCGAGCCTGCTTCCACACCACGCACCAAGGCGCCAATCGGCTTGCCCAAACCGATCGATTCAGCCACCTCTTTACTCACCTGGTCAATCTGCACCCCAATCCGCCCCCGCGTCACGCGCCCATTGCTACGCAGTTGATCACTGACCCGTACGGCTTCGTCCATGGGGATGGAAAACGAAATCCCCATCGAGCCGCCCGATCGCGAATAGATCTGGCTGTTAATACCGACAACTTCACCGCGCATATTGATGAGGGGACCACCGGAATTGCCAGGATTGATCGCAACATCGGTCTGAATGAAAGGCAAATAGTCGCCCGTATCCCGCTGCTTGGCACTCACAATGCCGGCCGTTACGGTGTTGTCCAGCCCAAAAGGCGAGCCGATGGCCATGACCCACTCACCCACACGCAGTCGACTGACGTCACCCACCTTGACAGCCGGCAGACCAGAAGCATCGATCTTCACCACAGCGACATCCGTGCGTTTGTCGGCCCCAATGATGCGGGCTTTGAATTCCCGCTTGTCCGTCAGGGTGACCAAGACTTCATCCGCATCCTCGATCACATGGGCATTGGTCATGATCAGCCCATCCGAGGTCAAAATGAACCCAGACCCCACGCCACGAGGCTGGGCCTCTTCGGGTTGTTGCTGAGGACGATTCTGCCGGGGAGTTTGGCGTGGCATATTCGGAATAGGCAATCCAAACCGGCGGAAAAACTCCAGCATCTCCTCTTCGTTCGGGCCTCCTGACGGCGCACGGGCACTGACTTTTTCAAGAGTACGAATGTTGACCACCGATGGACCGACCTGGTCCACCAAATCGGTGAAATCTGGCAAACCGCGGACGCCTTGCGCGGAAGCAGATGCCGCGGGCAGCATGGCGCCCACAAGCGGCAGGCACAACGAAGCTGCTACCCAAAATGTTCTCAAAAGTTTCAGTTGCATAGATTTCATTGCTCCAGTTCTCCGTGAATGTTCTTCAGTCCATGAACGCGGCATACAGTCACAGCGATGACTTACTTCTTGCGCTCCAGCCCCTGCACAAACAGCGCCAAAGTAGTAGCGGGAACCTCACCAACCGCCGTAATCCACCAAGCATCCAAGCGCCTTGTGTGCGTACGCGTGGCGCCTCCCAGTTCCGTGACGCCTTCTCGCACATGGCGGCGCGCGTCGAAGGCCTCCACAAAAAGCGAGACCGTGGCCAAACCGTCAGAGAACATCCACTGCATGGTCTGCTCCGCACGCCCTGTGGCCCCCGCCAACAGCGCGACAGGCCGGGTGTAGCACCCCATGGGCTTGAAACCAGGAACCGCCTTGGCCATATCCCAACCCTGCGCCTTGGCAGTGGTTTTCTGCATATCACGCCGCTCTACCCGGTAGCCGTCTGTAGCGTCCATCATCTGAACAAGTTTGGCTTTGTTGACTGGGGCATCCAGCTGCAATTCGGAAAAGGCCGACTGCTCCAGCACCCGACCATCCACATCCAGGGATTGCAACTGAACCACTAAGCCGGTTCGTTTCTCGCTCCATACCCGGTAGCCATACCGCAAGGCATCTTTGGGAAGCAACTGCACGATCTCGGCATCGAGGCCCGCGATACGCTCACTGCCTATCGGTTTCATCAGGTAATGATCACCAATGCTGGCGGCATTCGATTTGAGCAAATTGGGAAATAAGCCCAGTGACTCACGGCTCTCAGCCACAGCCACCTTGGACTCTGGGAAAAAAGTTACCACTTCATCGTTGCGACGAAAGGTTGCACGTGGCGTACCACTCAAGGACTCCACACGCTCCACTTGCTGCTCACCGTCACATACATGCCAGATACGTGCACTGGCCATTTTTCCAGCTGCCGACACCACAAAAGTACCGGTATAGGTACGGTGTCTGGACGCCTCGTGCAATCGCATCAGCCAAGCGTTGATGGAAGCCTCTTCGGCCCCAGCCAACGGCGACACCATTGCCAAGCAATAGGCCAGCAGGCCGGACACCAGCAAACGCAAAGGCTTCACCGCGCAGGCCTTTCGTAGGTCGCATTGCGCAGAAAACCTGAAGGCATTTGCCATGCCGAATGGCCGCCCATCTGCTGGTGCGCCGCCATCAAAGCATCCAGTTCAGGATCCCGCAGCATGACTCCGGGCACCTGCGCCGCGACCGGCTCCACGGCAGGTACAGTCACTTCGGCCAGTTGAGGTGATAGCTCGGATCCAGCTGTCCACCACATGCCGACCGAGACGACACCAGCCAACAGCATGAACGTTGCACTGGCTACCCAGCGCCAAGGTCCATTTGACGATAACCGCCTGAAAGGCTCAGCCCCCGGCAAGGCAGGAGCAGGCGATGGCATGACCTGCGCGGTGACTACTTCTCGGGCCAAGCGTGGCTCTAAGCGCTGCAAAAACGCCAAATCCGAGCGCAGAGGTGCAAGCGCCTGACTGCGCATAACATCACCTGCCACATGGTAGAGGTGCCAGGCATTTGCGGACGAATCCCCTTGCCCGAGGTCGTCCAGCAGCGCATCCAACTCAGCAGCTGGCAAGTCTCCATCCATCAAGGCAGAGATGCGCTCGTTCAATGGCCGCGCGTGCATGTTCATAGACTTCATTCCTACCAACGTTTCCCAGTCTGCTTCTCAAGCAAGGGTTTTACTTTCGCCGAAATTGCCTCGCGAGCCCGAAAAATCCGTGACCGCACGGTGCCGATCGGACAATCCATCGCAAGGGCAATCTCCTCATAACTCAAACCTTCGATTTCTCGCAGTGTGACCGCCTGACGCAATTCTTCTGGCAATGCATCCATCGCGGTGTTGACCACACCTGCAATCTCTTTGGCAGCCAACTCCGATTCAGGGGTTTCTTCCGTGCTTGGTTCGTATTTCGGCGCGGAAGTTTCATCGTCGTCAGACGAAGATAAAAAACTCTCCGACATCGTGGGGTTGCGCTTGAGCTCCAGCAGGAACTTTTTCGCCGTGTTTACCGCAATACGGTACAGCCACGTGTAGAACTGCGCCTCCCCGCGGAACTGGTGTAAAGCGCGGTAGGCCCGGATGAAGGTCTCTTGGGCAATGTCTTCCACGATATCCGCATCGCGCACCATACGCCCCACTAGGCGTTGTATACGGCGTTGGTACTTGAGTACTAGCAGGCCATACGCCCTCTGGTCTCCAGCCAAGGTGCGCTCTACGAGCAGAAAGTCCGCATCATTGGGCGTCGCCACCGAATCAGTCATGGCAACAGCCCCTCAGGGTTCGTCGATGAAGTTGGCGCCAAGCCATACACCGCTGAATGCACGAGTGCGCGTCGCAATGCATGCCAAGCTTGGGGCGACATGCCATCCGCCGGTTCCAACCATAAGAACAATGAGGAACGATTGATGCCGTTCAGAGACACAAGTACCAAGCGCTGAAAATCAAACACGATGCGCAAACCAGCGATGGGGGTCTCTTGGGAGCCAACCCAAAACCAGCGCTCGCCATCCCAACGCAATGTGCCCATGGGCGCATGACGCCAAGCCCAAGTAGCGTAGGCAACAGTCAGCACAAACAAGATCGCTTGCAGCACTAGCACCCACGTTGGAAATTCAGCCCTGGGCGCCAAAACCATCAGGCACCAACCAATAAAGTTCATCATCATGACCGCCCATAGCACGCGGGCATGCCAACACGAGCGACCAACCTGAAAGCTAAGCGCCGGGGGCCGATGCATTGTCCCTGGGCAAGGAGGCCAGAATCATACGCGCTTGAAAACCAGCGTGCCGTTGGTACCACCAAAGCCGAAGTTGTTTTTCACAGCCACATCAATCTTCAGATCCCGCGCGGTGTTGGCACAGTAGTCCAAATCGCACTCAGGGTCTTGGTTGAAGATGTTGATAGTGGGCGGGCTTTTTTGGTGATGCACGGCCAGTACGGTGAACACTGACTCCAAGCCACCCGCGCCACCCAAGAGGTGACCCGTCATGGACTTGGTAGAGTTGACCACCATTTTCTTGGCATGGTCGCCCAATGCCGCCTTGATGGCGTTGGATTCGTTGATGTCGCCCAGCGGGGTGGAAGTACCGTGCGCATTCAGGTAGTTGACCTGGTCTGGGTTCACCCCTGCGTTACGCAGCGCGCTGAGCATGGCTCGGCGCGGGCCGTCCATATTGGGGGCCGTCATGTGGCCTGCATCGGCACTCATGCCAAAGCCTGCCAACTCGGCGTAAATCTTGGCGCCACGGGCCTTGGCGTGTTCGTACTCTTCGAGCACCATCACACCGCCACCTTCGCCCAGCACAAAGCCATCACGGTCTTTGTCCCAAGGACGCGATGCAGTCGCGGGGTCGTCATTGCGGGTGGAAAGCGCACGCATGGCGGCGAAACCACCAATGCCCAGCGGGGACACCGTAGCTTCAGAGCCACCGGCAATCATCACGTCGGCGTCACCGTACTCGATCAGGCGGCCGGCTTCGCCAATACAGTGCAAGCCAGTGGTGCAAGCGGTCACGATGGCGATGTTCGGGCCTTTGAAGCCAAAACGCATGGACACATGGCCAGCCGTCATGTTGATGATGGAGGCTGGCACAAAAAATGGGGAAATGCGGCGGGGGCCGCGGTTGGTGTACTCGGTGTGGGTGTTTTCGATCATCGGCAAACCGCCAATGCCAGAGCCAATGACGCAACCGATGCGGGTGGACTCTTCTTCACCCAAAGCATCACCCGTCTTCAGGCCGCTGTCTTGCACCGCCTGCACCGCAGCCGCAATGCCGTAATGGATAAAGGTATCCATCGTGCGGGCTTCTTTGGTGCTGATGTAGGACTCCAGATCGAAGTTGCGCACCTCACCGGCGATCTTGCAGGCAAACGCCTCAGGATCGAATTTGGTAATCGTGGCAATGCCCGACTTGCCAGCCAGCACATTCGACCACGCCTCTGTCACCGTATTTCCAACGGGACTAATGCAACCTAAACCTGTGACAACAACACGGCGACGGGACATAGAGATCTGAAATTCAGCAGTTCGTCAATGAAATACCGCCAGCAGCGGCATGGGAAACACGCAGGATTTGGCAGCACCGCCAGGGTGCTGCCACAAGCCGATCAGGCCTTTTTGTGCGAGGTCGCGTAGTCGATCGCGTTTTGCACGGTCGTGATCTTTTCTGCGTCTTCGTCAGGAATTTCGATTCCGAACTCGTCTTCCAAAGCCATCACCAGTTCCACGGTGTCCAGGGAGTCGGCACCCAGATCAGCCACAAAGGCTTTTTCATTGGTGACTTGGGACTCTTCAACGCCGAGTTGTTCGGCAATGATTTTTTTGACACGGACTTCGATATCGCTCATGGGTTCCCTCTAAGGGTTGTAAAAGAATCCGAGATTTTACCCGGCCTAGAGATCTGCCTCTAACCGGGCCGCCGCTCAGACTTCGGCGGGGGTTTGAATTACATGTACATGCCGCCGTTGACGTGCAGCTCCTGCCCCGTCACATAGCTGGCTTGGGGCGATGCCAAGTAGGCCACCGCGTGTGCAATGTCACTGGGTTTGCCCAGGTGACCCAGAGGAATCTGGCCCAAAAGTGCTTTTTGCTGCTCTTCGCCCAAGCCAGCGGTCATGTCGGTCTCAATAAAACCTGGAGCCACACAATTCACGGTGATGTTGCGCGAGCCCAGCTCACGTGCCAGCGCACGCGTCATGCCGGCCACGCCAGCCTTGGCGGCCGCATAGTTGGCCTGCCCGGGGTTGCCGGAGGCGCCCACCACGGAGGTAATGCTGATGATGCGGCCGTAGCGCTGTTTCATCATGGTGCGCAGCACCGAGCGGCTCATGCGGAACACGCCCTTGAGGTTGGTGTCCACCACGGCATCCCAGTCGTCATCCTTCATGCGCATGGCCAGGGTGTCGCGGGTGATGCCGGCGTTATTGACCAGTACGTGCAAGCCGCCCTGCTCCTTGGCAATGGCGTCCACCAGCGCGTCGCCGGCGGCGCCGTCATTCACGTCTAGCGTGCGACCGTCGCAACCCGGGAAAGCGGCCAGCGCTTCGCGGATCTTGGCTGCACCTGCATCCGACGTGGCAGTACCGATGACTTTGAGCCCTTTGCGAGCCAGTTCCAACGCAATGGCGGCGCCAATGCCGCGCGAGGCGCCGGTCACCAGGGCCACCTGGCCTTCAAGTTTCACATCACTCATGCCAAGGCTCCCTTTGCTTCTTCCAGTGTGGCGGGGTCAAACAGGGCCAGGCCTGCCATCTCCGCGTCAATGCGCTTGACCATGCCGGCCAGCACCTTACCGGGGCCGCACTCTACCAAAGTGTTCAGACCGCGGGCCTTGAGCGCTTGCACACACTCCACCCAACGCACCGGGCCGAAGGCCTGGCGGTACAGTGCGTCGCGGATGCGGTCAGCATCCACTTCCACGGCCACATCTATATTGTTGACGAGCGTAATCTGGGGGGCCGCGATTTCGATGTCTTCCAGACGCGCCTTGAGCTTTTCGGCCGCAGGCTTCATCAGGCTGGAGTGGAACGGGGCGGACACGGGCAACAGCAGAGCACGTTTGGCACCATTGGCCTTGAGGATTTCGCAGGCCTTGTCCACCGCAGCCTTGCTACCGGCGATCACGGTCTGGGCGGAGTCGTTGAAGTTCACGGCCTCCACCACTTCAGAGCTATTTGGGCCAAAAACCCCCGTCGCTTCTGCGCAACCAGCTATCACTTTAGTAGCATCCATACCCAGAATGGCCGCCATGGCGCCCACGCCTACGGGCACAGCCTCCTGCATGGCCTGGGCGCGCAGGCGGACCAGCGGTGCGGCTTGCGCCAGCGTCAGAGAGCCAGCGGCAACCAGCGCGGAATATTCGCCCAGCGAATGGCCAGCCACGGCTTGGGGCGCTACGCCAGTGTCTGCCATCCAGACGCGGTACGCGGCCACACCAGCCACCAGCATCACGGGTTGGGTGTTGGTAGTCAGGGCCAAGGCCTCCTTGGGGCCTTCGTGGATCAGCTTGGCCACGTCTTCGCCCAGGGCGTCCGACGCTTCGCGCAAGGTTTCTGCGACCACAGGATGGTCACCCCAAGCGTCCAGCATGCCCACCGCTTGGGAGCCTTGGCCGGGAAATACAAATGCAAATGGTTTCATAGGTTTGACAATGAAATAGGACTCTAGCCCGCGTGGAATATGCGCGAGCAGCTACAAAGTCAGGAGCACTGCGCCCCAGGTAAAACCGCCACCCACGCCTTCAAGCATCAAAGTCTGGCCCGGCTTGACCTGGCCAGCACGCACGGCAGCGTCCAAAGCCAAAGGAATCGAGGCAGCCGAGGTGTTGCCGTGCTGGTCCACCGTCACCACCACTTTATCCATGGGAAGTTTCAGTTTTTTGGCAGTGCTCTGCATGATGCGAATGTTCGCCTGGTGGGGAATCAGCCAGTCAATGTCCGCTTCCGTCTTGCCCGCCTTGGCCAGCGCCGCACGGGCTGCGCTTTCCAGCACCCCCACTGCCAACTTGAAGACGGCCTGACCATCCATCTTTAATAGAGGGTCACCCAGAATATGGCCATTGGATACATGGCCGGGCACGCACAGAATGCCCACATGCTTGCCATCGGCGTGCAGGTCGCTGGCCAGAATGCCGGGCGTATCGGATGCTTCCAGCACCACGGCACCCGCGCCATCACCAAACAAGACGCAGGTGGTACGGTCGCTGAAGTCCAGCAGGCGGGAGAACACTTCGGCCCCCACCACCAGCGCCTTGTTGGCGGCTCCAGTCTGGATCATGGCGTCGGCTACGGTCAAGGCATAAACAAATCCGCTGCAAACGGCCTGCACATCAAACGCCGCACCACCGTTGGCACCCAGCTTGTTTTGCAAGATGCAGGCGGTCGAGGGGAACACCATGTCCGGCGTGGACGTGGCCACAATGATCAGATCAATGTCTTTGGCTTCCACACCAGCGGCTTGCAGCGCTCCTTTGCAGGCCTCCAGAGCCAAGTCACTGCTGTAAACGCCGTCGTCCACGAAATGGCGGGCGCGGATGCCAGTGCGCTCCACGATCCACTCGTCCGAGGTTTCCACGCCTTTGGCCGCCAGTTCGGCTACCAAATCGGCATTGCTCAAACGGCGGGGAGGCACATAGCTGCCAGTGCCGGTGATTCGCGAATATCGTTTCATGGGTGGTAAGAGCACCCGTTCAGGCTACTGCGTTGCGTCAGACGCAGCCAGCAAAGGGGCTGCATGGGCAATGCGGACCTGAACGCGGTCCAGCAAGTTGTTTCGGGCTGCATCATACGCGCGGTTCAACGCGTGGCTGAATGCCAGCACATCGGCCGAGCCATGGCTCTTGAACACCAGACCACGCAGCCCCAGCAATGCTGCGCCGTTGTAGCGACGGTGATCCACACGATTTTTAAGCGCCGTTAGCACCGTGTAGGCCGCAATTGCCGCCATTTTTGTGAATATGTTTTTGGAAAACTCGGCCTTCAGGAAGTTGCCAATCATGGACGCCAAGCCTTCGCTGGTCTTGAGCGCCACGTTTCCGACAAAACCGTCACACACCACGATCTCGGCTGTACCTTTGAAAATGTCATTGCCTTCGACATTGCCAACAAAGTTCAAATCACCGGACTTCGCTGCATTTCGCAGCAGTTCGCCGGCTTTTTTTATCACTTCGTTGCCTTTGATGACCTCTTCCCCAATATTGAGCAGCCCCACCGATGGCGACTCCTGGTTGGTCAGCACGGACACCAGCGCCGAGCCCATGACCGCGAACTGCAGCAGGTGCTCGGCCGTGCAATCCACATTGGCCCCCAGATCCAGCACCGTGGTGGCGCCGCCTGTGGCATTGGGAATCTGGCCTGCAATGGCCGGGCGCTCGATGCCGTCCATGGTTTTGAGGATGTAACGGGAAATCGCCATCAGCGCGCCGGTGTTGCCGGCCGACACTGCGGCCTGGGCGGCACCGTCTTTCACCTGCTGGATGGCCACCCGCATCGAAGAGTCTTTCTTCTTGCGCAGCGCCACTTCCAGCGGATCGTCCATGGTGACGACTTCGGTCACGCTGACCAGCGTGGCCCGGGGGTGCGAGAAGCCCTTGAGCGCCTCCGGCAGTCCCACCAGAACCAGTGCGGCATCCGCGTGCTGCTCCAGAAACTGGGCGCAGGCTGGCAGAGTGACCTGGGGACCGTGGTCACCCCCCATGCAATCGACGGCGACAGTAATCATGCGTGCATCATTCCAACGACAAGGCAGTCAAACATCCGAATATAGAGCCCATAAATGACAAAAGCCCGTCGCTACAGGTCTGTAGCTTCGGGCTTTTGGAGATTCAGGCGAATTAGGCTTCGGACTTGGTCTTCAACACCTTGCGACCACGGTAAAAACCGGTGGGGCTGATGTGGTGACGCAGGTGGGTTTCACCGGTGGTGGGTTCCACTGCGATGCCTGGCACGTCCAGTGCGTTGTGCGAACGGTGCATACCGCGCTTGGAAGGAGATTTCTTGTTTTGTTGAACGGCCATGATCGGCTCCTGAGCAAAAGTGCTGCACAGGGTGTGGCAACACGGGTTAGGTTGGTAAAACGCGGCGGATTTGCGCGCGAAGCCTCAGATTATAGCCCAAAGCGGACCTATTGGCCAAGGCCCTTGTCTTTGAGCTTTTGGAGCACGGCAAACGGGTTGGGCTTTTCCTCGGCCAGCGGCTCAAAATCTGCGTCCACGGCCTCCAGCTTCACAGCCTTGGGGCAACGCTCGTGTTTGGGTACGGGAGGAATGGACATCAACAACTCATCTTCCACCAAATCCACCAGGTTGAATTCCCGGCTCAGCACCAGCACATCCTCTTCGGATTCCTCATCCTCGATTTCGGCCAAGGCCTCGGTCGCGACAAAGCGGAAGTCGCGCGTGAACGTGATATCCACGTCCACCGGGGTCAGGCAACGCTGACAGGTCATGGTGAGCACGGTGCGGCCAGACAGGTGCAACCAAGGCTCATCGACGCCTGCCGCATCGGCACGGATGGCGCCCTGCGCCTCAAAATGCACCGCCACTGCATCTGCAGCCCCCTGGGTTTCCTCGCGCAGACGCTGCATCCGGGCCAAAGGCAGCTGGCCCCGCAACTGGCCGTCACTCTTGGCAAAGGTCAGTACATTGAGGCTGTTGGCAGAGTATTCATGTGTCATGGGCGCAGTGTAAGAGAATCGCCCCATGCAAGACTCCGCCCCCCGCAAACTCATCCTGGGTTCCACCTCAGCCTACCGCCGCGAACTGCTGCAGCGCCTGCGTGTGCCGTTTGGTGTGGCCGCGTCCGATGTGGACGAAACTCCACTGCCCCACGAAGCCCCGCTCGCATTGGCGCGCCGGCTGGCGCTGGCCAAAGCCCGGGCCGTCGCCCAGCAATACCCTGACTGTGTAGTGATTGGCTCTGACCAGGTGGCCGATCTGGACGGCGAACCGCTGGGCAAGCCCGGCACCCACGAACGCGCCGTCGCGCAACTGCAGAAGATGCGCGGCAAGACCGTGGTGTTCCAGACTGCCGTGGCTGTGGTCTGCCAGACCAGCGGCTTCCAGCAAGAAGATGTGGCCCCCGTGCGCGTGGTGTTCCGGGACCTGAGCGATGCCGAGATTGAAAACTACCTGCGCGCCGAGACGCCCTATGACTGCGCCGGCAGTGCCAAAAGTGAAGGCTTGGGTATTGCCCTTCTGGAATCCATTGACAACGACGACCCTAGCGCCTTGGTCGGCCTCCCTCTGATCCGTACCAGCCGGATGCTGCGTGCTGCCGGCATTGCGCTGCTGGGGCCGGTATGACGTACGCTGCCACGCCCGCCAAGGGCACGCTGTACTTGGTCCCTGCGCCGCTGGACTTTGGCTGTGCTACCCAAAGCCCGCTGGACCAGAGCATGCCGTCAGGCACCCTGGCCGTGGCCGCCCGCCTACGGCACTGGGTGTGCGAAAACGCCAAAAGCACGCGCGCCTACCTCAAACGGGTTGATGCAACCCATCCTCTGGCTGTGACCCTACAGGAGCTGCAGATACAGGAACTGCCGCGTGAGGTCCACAAGAAAGGTGACCACCAAGGCGGCTTCGACGCCACGCCCTTGCTGGCCGCTGCACTGCGGGGCCACGATATGGGACTTGTTAGCGAAGCCGGCATGCCAGCCGTGGCCGACCCTGGCTCGTCGGTTGTGCGTGCCGCGCACGACTTGGGTCTGCGCGTGGTGCCGCTGGTGGGGCCCGTATCCCTGTTGTTGGCCTTGGCTGCCAGCGGGCTCAATGGACAGAACTTTGCGTTTGTGGGCTACGTGCCTGCCGATCCCGGTGAACGGACCAAGCGCATCCGCGAGCTCGAGTCGCTGGCGTTAAAGACCGGACAAACCCAGCTTTTTATAGAGACGCCGTACCGCAACACCGCCCTGCTGCAGGGCCTGTTGCAAACCCTGCAGGCCAACACGCGGCTGGCCACCTCCAGCGGGCTAACGTTAGACACAGCCAAGACCCACAGCACGCTAGTAAAACAGTGGAAGCAAGCTGGCTGGGCACTGGACAACGCCACGCCCACGGTGTTCGCAATCGGGCGCTAGAGAGCAAGGTTTCAGCGCCGGTCCGCCACAAGCTGCTCTGAACCGCTTGGCGGTCAACCGAGCAAGGGAAACGCCACCCTTTTGTTTGGGGGGCAGCTGCCCGCACACTGACGGAGCGTGGGAGTCTCTATTAGTGAATGGCGGGCAGCGATCGCAGTGCCTTGGCAGCACCCTCGCCAATCGAGGCACCAAATCGCTTGACCAGACGCTCAGCTACGTTGTCCTTACGGGTGTAGTCGATGATGTCTTCGGCCTTCACCACCTCGCGCGCCACATAGTCCAGGTTGCCCAATTTGTCAGCCAGCCCCAGCTCGACGGCTTGCTGACCGGTCCAGAACAGGCCGCTGAACATGTCAGGAGTCTCTTTCAGGCGCGTGCCACGACCATCCTTCACCACGGCAATGAACTGCTGGTGGATCTGGTTGAGCATGGCCTGGGCAAATGCGCGCTGCTTCTCGGTCTGCGGGCTGAAGGGATCCAGAAAGCCCTTGTTCTCACCCGCCGTCATGAGGCGGCGCTCCACGCCCAGCTTGTCCATCAAGCCCGTGAAGCCAAAGCCGTCCATTAGCACGCCAATGCTGCCCACAATGCTGGCCTTGTCCACAAAAATCTCGTCAGCCCCCGCAGCAATGTAGTACGCGGCCGAGGCACAGGTTTCTTCCACCACGGCGTACACGGGCTTGTTGTGCAGCGCTTTGAGGCGCTTGATCTCGTCGTTGATGATGCCGGCCTGCACCGGGCTGCCGCCGGGTGAGTTGATCAGCAACACCACCGCCTTGGCACCGTCGTCTTCAAAGGCACTGCGCATTGCAGCCACCACGAACTCAGCACTGGCTTCAGCGCCCGCCGCAATCTCGCCCTGGATAGACACCACGGCCGTGTGCGGCGCGCTGACATCCGTGGTACTACCACCCTGTTGCAGCCCGAACCACAGCACAACCGACAAGAAAACCAGCCAGGCAATGCGGATGGCATTGCGCCAGCGGCGCGCGGCGCGCTGCTCCACCAGCGCCGCCATGGCCAACTTCTCCAAAGTGGCCCGCTCCCAGCCGGGAGTTGCCGCCACAGATGCTACGTTATTGATAGCTTCCTGCGCAGCATCCACGCGGTTAGAGGTCGAATTGGAGGCTGATTCCGGGGATGGTGGGACAGAATAATCGGACATATCAGAAGGCGACAGGTTGTAAGTTGTGGGCAGTATGCCAGTGGACGACACCATCGGCCTCGGTGAGGGCAATGGGCACCAGGCCACCGCGGCAGGGGCCGGTACGGCACTGGCCCGTTTGCGGGCTGTACATGGCGCCGTGGGTGGCGCAGATCAGCCAGTTGCCGGTCAGGTCAAAGAATCGGTTGGGCTGGTAGTCCATTTCCATGGGCACGTGGGAGCAACGGTTGAGGTAGGCGTAGACCTTGTCGGCATAACGCACCGCAAAGGCATAACAGGTCTGCCCGCAGTACTCCACGTCAAACGGCACGGCCAAGCCGCTGTTCACCAGATCGCCACTGTTGCACAGGGGAATCGCCACACCTGCAGGTCCCAGGGTCATGGCAGTCTCCTCAGGCGTGGGCCAAGAGCCAGGCCTGCAGCTCAGCCACCGAATGCGCCACATGGCGCGGCTGCAATGCCTCGAAAGCAGCAGGCTCATGGGCGCCATAACTCACCCCTACGCTGGCGCAGCCGGCGTTCAGCGCCAGTTGCAGGTCATGGGTGGTGTCACCAATCATCAGCACACGCTCGGGCGGCACGCCAAACTCGGCCATCAGTTCCTGCAGCATCAGGGGATGGGGTTTGCCGGCGGTTTCGTCCGCGGTGCGCGAGCCGTCGAACACGCCCCGTAGCTCTACTGCCTGCAGAGCCTCATTCAGCCCCGAACGACTCTTGCCAGTGGCCACCGCCAACAAATGGCCTGCTGCCTTGAGCGCGTCCAGCATGGGCAGCACCCCCTCAAACAGGCTGATGTCATTCTGGTGCAGCACGTAATGGTGCTTGTAGCGCGCCCCCAGAAGCGGATATTTCTCTTGGGGAACATCGGGCGCTGCATGGGCCAGCGCCTGCATCAGGCCTAAGCCAATCACGTAAGAAGCGTCTTTGTCGCTGGGCACGGTGCCGCCCACATCGGCCACTGCGGCCTGGATGCAGCGGGTGATGATGGCCGTGGAGTCGAACAGGGTGCCGTCCCAGTCAAAGGCAATCAGGTCGAACTGGCGGGCACGGGTGGAGGTGGAGGACATAGGGGAAATAGGGGTGTCAAACAGGACTCAGGTCGCAGCAGGTACCGCAACGCGCAAAAAATCGGCCAGCTCGGGCGGCAGTTGGGCCAACAACTCCACCCGATCACCCGTACTCGGGTGCCGGCACTGGAAACGCCAGGCATGCAAGAACATACGCTTGAGCGGCGCCGGAGCCGCGCCCCGCGCCAGCTCCTTGTTCAGATCGAAGTCACCGTACTTGTCGTCGCCGGCAATCGGCATGCCTTCGGACGCCAGGTGCACCCGAATTTGGTGGGTACGCCCGGTCTTGATGGTCACCTCCAGCAGCGAATACCCACGCTGGCCGGTCGCATCGGCCGACGCGGGCACACCAGACGTCGCCCGAACTTTCACCAGCGACAGGGAGGGCATGGCATCCGGGTGGTCTTTGTCGACCACCTTCACGCGGCGTTCTCCCGCATCCGCGCCGCCGTCCTTGCTGGCCAGCAGGTATTTGTGCAGGGACTTGTCCAGCACCTTCTTATTAGTAGGCCACTGCCCCACCACCAGGGCCAAGTAGGTTTTACCGGTTTCACGGTCGCGAAACTGGTCCTGCAGGTTTTTCAGGGCACTGCGCTTCTTGGCAATCAACAAAATGCCGCTGGTTTCCCGGTCCAGGCGGTGCACCAGTTCCAGAAACGTGGCCTGGGGCCGGGCCATGCGCAACTGCTCGATCACCCCGAAACTCACCCCCGAGCCCCCGTGCACGGCCACCCCGGCGGGCTTGTCGATCGCCAGGAAATGCTCATCCTCAAACAGCACCGGGAAGGTTTTGGCAGGCGCCCGGCTGCTCGCCTGCGCCACCACCTGCTGGGCCATGGCCTGGGCTTTTTGTTCGACCCGCTCGGACATGCGCACAGGTGGTACGCGCACCACATCGCCCACCTCGATCCGGGTATCGGCACTGGCGCGGCCCTTGTTCACGCGCACCTCACCGCTGCGGATGATGCGGTAAACATGGGTTTTGGGCACCCCCTTCAGTTCGCGCATCAGGAAGTTGTCCAGGCGCTGGCCCGCGCTGTCCTCGTCCACGGTCACGGATTTGACTTGCGGGTTTGTCAGGGGGAGGGCTGGGGTCGGATTGCCCCCTATAATGTGTTTCACTAGCGACGCGCCGTAAGTGGTTGATTTGTCTGGAGTTTAGTCCACACCCCACCAAACGCTGCGCTGGAAGGTCGATGCCGCCACGCTGCCTTGCTTGCAAATCACACGCCACCTGCCTGTGATGGCCCGCAAACAACATGGTCAAGCCGACGAATTGAAAACCTGAAACGGAATACCCCAAATTCGCAAGCCCACGGTTTGCGAATGGAATGAAACGAGATGTTTGTGTTGTTGAGCCTGATGACCTTGTGCCTGCGGAGCGTCTACGCCCCGTTGGGTGGCACATATCGGCCTGCAGCCCCGGTACAACCTGCGCAACGAGCTATCCTTTTGATAGCGAGTTCACAAACCCATCCCCTCGTCCCCATCCCTGCGCCTACGCTTCGTCACCTCGTGTGACCTGAAGTTCTCCGGCAATTCCACCTCACTTCAATTCGTCAGTCCGGCACCGTACGCCCATCCCGGGCATGTGCTTATTGAAGAAGGATGCAATCCATGAAACGGATGCTGATCAACGCCACGCAGGCTGAAGAACGCCGCCTGGCCATCGTCGACGGACAAAAACTCCTCGACTACGAAATCGAAATCGAAGGGCGCGAACAGCGCAAGGGCAATATTTACAAAGCCGTCGTCACGCGCGTCGAGCCCTCACTGGAAGCCTGCTTTGTGGACTACGGCGAAGACCGCCACGGTTTCCTGCCCTTCAAGGAAATCTCCAAGATGTACTTCAAGGAAGGCGTCTCTGCCAGCCAGGCCCGCATCCAGGACGTCATCAAGGAAGGCCAGGAACTGCTGGTCCAGGTCGAAAAGGAAGAACGCGGCAACAAGGGCGCTGCCCTGACCACCTTCATTTCCCTGGCGGGCCGCTATGTGGTACTGATGCCCAACAACCCCCGCGGTGGTGGCGTTTCGCGCCGCATCGAGGGTGACGACCGTGCCGAACTGAAGGAAAACATGGACCAGTTGGAATACCCCAACGGCATGTCCATCATCGCGCGCACCGCCGGCATCGGCCGCAGCGCCCCTGAGCTGCAGTGGGACTTGAACTACCTCTTGAAGCTCTGGTCCGCCATTGACGGTGCCGCCAAGGGCGGCAAGGGCGCCTACCTGATTTACCAAGAATCCTCGCTGGTGATCCGCGCCATCCGCGACTACTTCAACCACGATATCGGCGACATCCTGATCGACACCGACGACGTGTATGAGCAGGCCCAGCAGTTCATGGCCCACGTGATGCCCGAGCACGCGGCCCGCGTGAAGCGCTACCGAGACGATGCACCGCTATTCAGCCGTTTCCAGATCGAGCACCAGATCGAATCGGCCTACGCCCGTACAGTACAGTTGCCCTCCGGTGGCGCCATCGTCATTGACCACACCGAAGCGCTGGTGTCCGTGGACGTGAACTCGGCCCGCGCCATCAAGGGCGGCGATATCGAGGAAACCGCCACCCGCACCAACCTGGAAGCCGCAGACGAAGTGGCCCGCCAGATGCGCCTGCGCGACTTGGGCGGCCTGATCGTGATCGACTTCATCGACATGGAAGAGTCCCGCAACCGCCGCGAGGTGGAAAACCGCTTGCGTGACGCCCTGCGCCAGGACCGTGCCCGCGTGCAGTTCGGCACGATCTCCAAGTTCGGCCTGATGGAAATGAGCCGCCAGCGCCTGCGCCCTGCTCTCTCCGAAGGTGCTTCCATCCCCTGCCCGCGCTGCGGCGGCTCCGGCCACATCCGTGACACCGAAAGCTCCGCGCTGCAGATTCTGCGCATCATCCAGGAAGAGTCCCTCAAGGACAACACCGCCTCCGTGATGTGCCAGGTGCCCGTCGATGTGGCATCCTTCCTGCTGAACGAAAAGCGCACCGAGATCGCCAAGATCGAGCTCAAGCAGCGCATCAACGTGCTGATGGTGCCGAACAAGACGCTGGAAACGCCCAACTACAAGCTCGAACGCCTGAAGCACGACGATCCGCGTCTGGACCACATCGAAGCCAGCTACAAGATGGCCGACGACATGGAAGAGGCCACCGGCGTGACCCGTCGTTCGCAAGAGCCCACCAACAAGCAAACCCCGGTGATCAAGGGTGTGTTGCCCGATGCACCGGCGCCGATTGCCCCTCCCAAGCCAGAACCTGTGAAGGCTTCTGCGCCCGCAGCGGCAGCCAAGTCGGTGGCTGCACCTGCACCGGCCAGCAAAGGCTTCTTTGGCTGGATCAAGGGCCTGCTGGGCATGGAACAAGCCGCGCCCGTGGCCAAGCCTGTAGCCCCCGCAGCTGCCAAGACCGAAGATAAGCGCGAAGGCCGTGACGGCCGCGGCCGCGATGGCAACCGCAACGGTGGCCGTGGTGAACGCAACGACCGCGGTGGCGAGCGTGGCGAAGGCCGCAACAGCCGCGGTGGCCGCAACGAGCCCCGCGCCGATGGCCGTGGCGAAGCCCGCCCTGAAGGCGGTGCGGACCGCGCGGAGCGCGGTGAACGTGGTGGCCGCAATGGCCGCAACCGCGGTGAACGTGGCGAACGCCAAGGCGGTGCCCAACGCAATGAACGCATGGATGCCGGCGCACCCGCAGCAGCCCAGGACGTGCAAGTCAACGCGCTGGCTGAGGGCGGCAATGCCCCGGCTGCGCGCGGCGAACGCGGCGAAGGCCGTGGTGAACCGCGCCAGGACCGCGGGCCCCGCGGTGAAGGCCGGGGTCGTAATCGCGGCGAAGGCCGTGGTCCACGCGAAGACCAAGCAGAACGCAACGCTGAGCCACGCCAAGACAGCCGCGTAGAAGACGCGTCGGAAGCCCGCACGGATGCTGGCTCGGATGTCAACGCCGAAACACGTGGTGAAGGCCGTGAGGGCCGCGGTCGTGGCCGCAACCGCAATGGCCGCCGCGATGAGCGAGGGCCTCGCCAGGACGAAGGCAACCGGATGGAAGCGGAAACACCCGCTTTTGCCGACACAACACCTTCTGCCCAAGGCGACGCTGAGCGCACGGCAGGTGAAGTAGGCGCCCCAAGCGAAGGCCGGCAAGCCGGGGAGGGCCAGCGCCGCTCGCGCGACCGCTATGGCCGTGACCGTGGCAACCGTCAAGAGCGTGGTGAACCAGCGCCTGTGGCCGATGCCCCAGCAGAGCAAGCCGTAGCGGCCAGCGTGGAGCCATCGCACACTGTGGTGCTCGCCCCAGCCCCGGCCGCCCCCGTGGCTGTCGTGACTGTGGCACCTGTGGCAGCACCGGCTGTCACTCCAGTGGCTAGCGGCGGCATGCCCAAGGTCCAGGGCTACACCCTGCCCACGGATTCGCTACAACAAGTCGCCCAGAGTTCAGGCCTGCAATGGGTGAACTCGGATGCCGAAAAGATTGCTGCTGTGCAAGCGGCAATTGCCGCCGAACCCAAGCCCGTGCATGTGCCACGTGAACGTCCTGCCCCCGTAGTGGTGGATGCTGGCCCGCTGGTACTGGTGGAAACCCGGCGCGATCTGCGCACTATGAGCCTGCCGTTTGAAGAGAACACGGCAAGCTAAATAAAAAGGGGCACCGCGGTGCCCCTTTTTTTTGGCCTGCCCAGTCAGACTCAAAAGATATCGACAGCGCCGATTTTCACTGCATCGCCGAAAAACCCCTTGCGCACCAATTCGGCATGGCTGAACACTTTGTTGCGGCCGTTGTGCTGCGCATAGTCCACCGCACGCTCGGCATGCTCCAGCGCGGTGCTGGGGGAATCATCCGGCGTAATGCGGGTGAAGCCGGCACAAATGGTAATACGCCCCACCTGCGGGAAATTGAATTTCTCGATATTGGCGCGAAAACGCTCAAACGCGGCCAGCACCAAGGCTTCGTCCGGACAGTGCATGAGTACAGCAAACTGCTCTCCACCCAGCCGGTACAGGCGGTCATAGGTGCGGAAGGTATTGTTCATGATGCGCGCCACCAGCAACAAAACCTCTTCAGCAATTAGATGGCCATTTTTGTCGTTGATGATGCCAAACTGGTCGATGCTGATGGTGCCTAACCAGTAGTTCGGCGGTACCCGGTGACGGCGCTCTTGGCCAGGTGCCAAGGCTGTCTTCAAGACATCGGTTTGTGAGGATTCGGGCCCTTCGCCCAGCTCGTCGAGCACGGCACTGTAAAAGGTGTCATCCAGTGATTTGCGATTGAGCAGGCCAGTGAGGGCATCCCGGTCACTGTACGCCAGCAGGTGGTACATATTGCGGAACACGTGCTGAACCTGCGTCAGTGTTTGCAGTTGCTCGTCGGTAAGCGGCGAGGCGGAGTGGATCTCCAACGCCCCCTCATCTTCGTTAACGGTTTCGGAAAACAGCGGAAAGTAGGTGATGCGAGGGCCATCTTCACCGGCCCAGGCAATCTCAATCCGCTCGCGGTTTTGCACAGCCCGCAGACGGTCCCGGTTGTCCTCCAGCAAAGGCAGCTTTTGGAAGTCCACCCGCAACGGATCCACCACCTTGCCGCCCCCCTTGGCATCCAAGGTAGCCACCTCCAGCCAGCGCTTGATGCCTTCCTCACTCACCACCCGCGCGACGATGACGCGCTGGATAGGCACCAAGTCAATCAAAGCCTTGGACAGCGTGAGCTCCAACAGGTCGCGGTCGCGGTGGTCTGTGAGCTTGATGAGGTGGTCTATGAGTGTGGCCATGGGGCGGATAATAGCCCCGAAACTTCAAAGCGTCACGCTTTGGCAGCTTCCTTGTAAGCCTGCGCCGCAGCAGCCATATCTTGCCGTTGTTCGGCCAATTCGGCCAAGGCGCGCCAAGCATCACGCTTCAGTTCGGCATCCTTGAGCATGCTCAAGGACTGGCGCAACATCTGCTGGGCCTTGCCCCACAACTCCAGCCGCGCGCACATTACCCCCGCCAAGTATTGCAACAAGGGATCTGCAGGGTTTGCCAGTTGCAGCGATTCAATGCGCTGCAACCACGCGACATCAGGCGTACCCGCGGCCTGGGAAAAGCCTTTTTCCAATACGCGCACCACGCGCACCCGCATCGCCGGAACCAAGGCGTCCGTCCGTTCGGCCATCGCGGTCCACAGCGGCAACACCCACTGGCGCGACAGGGCGACATCACCACCCAGCTGCAGGCAACGCTCGGCGGCTTCCAGCGCGACCTCAGGCATATGACGCTCGGCCAGTTCCAGCGCCTCCCAGGCGCGTTGCAATTGCATGGGGTCATGGGCCGATCGCAGGATTTCCAACGCAAGTCCTCGCGCGATTCCGGCACCAGCCACTTCCGAGAAGGCTCGATGTTTGGTCAGCAAACGAACCGCATCAAGTGCTGCGCGCGACTGGCCCGCCAGCCGGGCCGCCTTGAGTCGCAGGCGCAGGGCAATGGTACGGCGGGCAGTGCCTTGGGGCAGTTGGTCCAGCCAGTCCAACGACTGGGAGGCATCGCGATCCTCAAAGGACCACCGCGCCGCACGCATCAACACACCATCACGCCCCTCCTGCGCGTCGCGTGCCCCAGTCAGTTCCAGCGCACTCTGGAAATGCTGTTCTCGGCGACTGCGGTCTTGCAGGGCATGGGCACTTTCGGCTGCAATCAAGTGCGACATGGTGCGCAGGCGCAAACCGTGGGCAGTGTGCTCCTCACTGCTGCGCAAAGACTCCTCCAGCGTCACCACCAATTCAGCCGCCTTGCGAGCCCGTACAAAACGCCCTGCCACAAGGTTGGAGAGGGAATCCAGCAGCGCTTCGTGCATGGCGCGCTCCTTGTAGAGCAGGCGCCAGCGCTTGGCCTGCAAAGGAATATGCAGCAGCCCCGACAGTGCGCGCAATGCCAGGTGCAGGGTCACAAACAGCAAGGCCAGCACGACCAGCACCAGGTTCAACGACACGTCGATGCGGTACGGTGGCCAATACAGCGTCACCGTGCCTTGGTTATTCCCCGCAAATAGGGCGGTGGCCACCGCCACCGCAAACAAGGCGAGGAGCCAGAGTGCAGCCCGCATATCAGCGCCCCGCCGCTGCAGTGGTCAGCGCAGCCAGGGTTTCATCCACGCGCGGCAACTCCAACGCACGCGCCTGCCCCTGCAACTGCTGCAACAAGTTCTGGGCAGACTGCGTCTTGCGCGAAGACACATCGAAGTAACGGGCCAAGGCCGCGGAGGCAGCAGCCAAGTCCGAACGTGCCGCATCGTTGTGGCGCGTAAGGAGGCCCAACCGTGCGTTGAGCAATTTGAGCTTGAGGTTCTCGCGCAAGAAAAACGCCTGCTCTGGCGTTAACAGAACCGCGTCCGGATTGTCGATACGACTGACGCGCACCAAACTGCGCAGCTCGGCATGCACCACCGCCATGGCGCGGCTCCACCAACCTGCCATGGACTCAGCATCTTTGCGTTTGAGGCTCTCTGCCGGGCTGGGCAGTGCCACGGCATTGGCCACCGGCAGGTCATCGGTGAGCTGCACCAGCTCGTCGAGTTTGACCAACAAAGCGGGCAAATCGGCCAAAGCCGTGGCTTTGATACGGGCCACATCTTTTGCAATGGCTCGTTGCACCGGGGTCAGACGCGGCTGGGCCGCGCGGGCGACGCGCAGCTCCGCGGTCTTCAGGGCGGCCAGCAAAGGCTCGGCGCTGCCGGTGAGCTGGGCCTGCTGTTGCGCCAGGCGCACGCCAGACTCAATATCGACCACCAGGTTCTCATCACGCGAGCGCGACAGGCTTTGCATCAACTCTTCAAGCTGGCTGCGTTGCAGCGACACCTCACTCAAACGCGCCTCCGTCATGGCGAGCTTGGCCGAGGTTTCGATGGCCAGTTCTTGGGCCTGACGGGCCATCGCCCGTGCTTCGTTGGCCTGGGAGCCAGTGTCAGCGCTCTGTCGCGCCAATTGCTCTTGAATGGAACTGAGCTTTTGCCACAACAAGGCGCTGGCGACCAAGCCCACAGCGGCCACCACCGCCACACCTCGCAACCACCGGCGCGAGGACTTCACCGTCGGCAGCAAAGCTGCAGGCGGGGAGTGCTCCAGGGAAAGGGGTTCGGCAGGGACAGCTGGCTCGGGGTTCATTGCAACGATTCTATCGACGCCATTAGCGCAGGCAGCGCAGGACGTGACTCGCGCACCACACCGAATCCAGCGTCCCGTGCCGCCTTGCCAATGCGCGGGTGGGTCACCACCGCACGGGCCGCCTGCCAAGGCTGGTTGGGGCACTGGGCTTGCAGATTGGCAATGGCCTCTGAACTGCTAAACAACCATACCGTTCCGTCATGTGCAGCTGCTGTGGCAGTCTCCCGCTGCTGTGCATCCAGTTGTGGTTGCTGGCGCTGGTATGCCACCACAAAGTCCACCTGTGCACCGGCCGCTGTTGCCTGCTTGGCAAACCAGTCGCGCCCCACGCCCTCATCACTGCCGGAGCCATCCAAGGTGGTACCACGCACAATGAGCAGCCGAAAGCCCGCTCGCATCTGGCCGCGGACCACGCGCCACAGAGCTTCGGAGTCAAACAGGCCCGCCGCATGGTCGGGGGAGTCAATCCAGGCCGCTTCGGCACCCGCACGCAAGAGTGCTGAGTAACTACCGGGGCCAGTCACATACGCTCTCTTTTTTATAGCTGCTTGCGCAGAGAAAACGGACGTTCCGGCCGGTTTTAATGCAAAAAAGTGGTCCACCGCATTGCGACTGACGAACATCACCGCGTCCCACTGCGCGATCTGCCGCCAGGCTTCTTGCACGGCCTGCGGCTGCGCTGTGGGCAGCACCTCAATCAAAGGCAGGCTGGTAGCTTGGTAGCCTGCTCCTTGCAAGGTGCTGACCCACTTTTGGGCTTCGCCTTCGGGGCGGGTCACGATCACACGCATGGCATCAAACTCCAGTTGAGGGCAAGGCCTGCACACCAGCCTGCAGTTGTAGGGCCACCCGCTCGCCGAGCGCAGTGGCATCGGCCACGCTATGCACCGGGCCCTGGGCTTGTGCAGTCACCAGCGGGTGCCGGCCCTCGGCATCACCCCAGGCGGCACGGATATGCAGCTGCGCACCCTCCAGCGTAGCGTAAGCCGCCAATGGCATGGAACAGCTCCCGCCCATCATGCGGCTCACCGCCCGCTCGGCAGCGACGGCGAACCAGGTGGACTGGTGAGCCAAGTGCTGCAGCGCCGTACGCACATCGTCACGACCCGAACGAACCTCAATACCCAGGGCCCCTTGCCCGGCCGCTGGCAGCATCTGCTCCACCGCAAAAGTGCTGCGAATGCGGGACGCCAACCCCAAGCGCTTGAGCCCGGCAGCGGCCAGCACAATGCCGTCATACAGACCCTCATCGAGCTTGCGCAAACGGGTATCCAGGTTGCCGCGCAACGGCTCGATCTTCAGGTCCGGCCGCATGGCCCGCAGGAGTGCCACGCGGCGCAAGCTGGAAGTGCCCACCACCGCACCTTGCGGCAGCTCCGCCACGCTGGCGTAACGGCCGGACACCCAGGCATCACGCGGGTCCTCGCGCTCCATCACGCAGGCGAGCTCGAAGCCATCGGGCAGCTCCATGGGCACATCTTTGAGCGAGTGCACTGCAAGGTCGGCACGGCCTTCTTCGAGGGCCACCTCCAGCTCCTTGACAAACAGGCCTTTGCCGCCCACTTTGCTCAGTGAACGGTCCAGAATTTGATCCCCCTTGGTGGTCATGCCCAGCAGGGTGACTGAAGCACCTTGTTGCTCCAGCAAAGCTTTCACATGTTCTGCTTGCCAAAGGGCCAGCCGGCTCTCGCGTGTGGCGATCGTAAAATGAGGCAAAGTCGTAACCTGCTAGTAATCGATGGAATGCCTTCGATGCTAGCATGGGCCCGATCCTTGCTTCACTCGAAGCCCCTCCCACCCCCTCGATCCAGACCCATGAAAAAAGCACCTGCCGCAGAGACGGCCAAGCGCACAAAAGACAACGAGCGTCCCTTGGTAGAAGACATCCGCCTTTTGGGCCGGATCCTGGGTGATGTGATTCGGGAACAGGAGGGCGTCGAGGCCTACGAACTGATCGAGCAGATCCGCACCCTGTCGGTGGCGTTTCGCCGCGATGCCGACCACGAAGCCGACAAGGCCCTGAAGAAACTGCTCAAAGGCTTGAGCGGCGACCAGACGGTGAGCGTGATTCGCGCCTTCACCTACTTTTCGCATTTGGCCAACCTGGCCGAAGACCGCCACCACATTCGCCGCCGTGCCGTGCACGAGCGCGCGGGTGACACACAAGAAGGAAGCATTGAGGTGGCGATGTCTCGCCTGCGCTGGGCTGGTATTGCACCCAAAGCGATCTCACAGACACTGGCGCAAAGTTATGTCTCGCCCGTGCTCACCGCCCACCCCACCGAAGTACAGCGCAAAAGCATTCTGGATGCCGAACGCGACATCGCCCAACTGTTAACCACACGGGACGAAATCAAGCTGCGCGCTGTCTCGGTTGACAGCAAAAAAGACGCCCTCACCCCCAAAGAATTGGCCGCCAACGAGGCCCAGATGCGCGCCCGCGTGATGCAGCTCTGGCAGACGCGCCTGCTGCGCTTCTCCAAGCTCACCGTGGCCGACGAAATCGAGAACGCGCTGAGCTACTACGAATCCACCTTCCTGCGCGAGATTCCCAAGCTTTATGCCGACCTGGAAGACATGCTGGGCACCCAGCCTGTGCACAGCTTTTTGCGCATGGGCCAGTGGATTGGCGGCGACCGCGACGGCAACCCCAATGTCAGCGCGCAAACGCTGGAATACGCGCTACGCCGCCAGGCCGAGGTGGCCCTGCGCCACTACCTGACCGAGGTGCATTACCTGGGTGGTGAATTGTCCATCTCCGCCATGTTAGCCGACTGCACCCCCGAGATGCAGGCGCTGGCCGAGAGCTCGCCTGACCAAAATGCCCATCGCAAGGACGAACCTTACCGCCGCGCCCTGACCGGCATGTACGCCCGACTGGCCGCCACACTCAAAAATCTGACTGGCACCGAGGCTGCTCGCCACGCCGTGGCCCCGCAAAACCCCTACCTGCTGGCGCAGGAGTTTGTGTCCGATCTGCGGACTATCGCCGCCTCGCTCAAGGCCCACCACGGTGCAGCCCTGATCAAACAACGCCTGCACCCGCTGATCCGCGCGGTGGAGGTCTTCGGTTTTCACCTGGCCACGGTGGACCTGCGCCAGAGCTCGGACAAGCACGAAGAAGTGGTGGCCGAATTGCTGGCCACGGCCCGCGTGGAAGCCAACTACAACACGCTGGACGAAGCCGCCAAACGTGCCCTACTGCTGCGCTTGTTGAACGACGCCCGGCCGCTGCGCGTGCATGGCGTGGACTACTCGGCCCACGCTCAAGGGGAGCTCGCCATCTTTGCCGCTGCCAAGGTCATGCGCGAGCGCTTTGGCCATGAGGCCATCCGCCACTACATCATCAGCCACACCGAGACTGTGAGCGACTTGCTCGAAGTGTTGCTGCTGCAAAAAGAAGTGGGCCTGATGCGCGGCACACTGGACGCGCAAGCCACTGCGGACCTGATCGTCGTGCCGCTGTTCGAAACTATTGAAGACCTGCGCAACGCCGCGCCCATCATGCGCGAGTTCTACGCCCTGCCCGGCGTGGCCGAGTTGGTCAAGCGCAGTGGCTCCGAGCAGGACATCATGCTGGGCTACTCCGATTCCAACAAGGACGGCGGCATCTTCACCAGCAACTGGGAGCTATATCGCGCCGAAATCGCGCTGGTCGAGCTGTTTGATGTGCTGGCAGCCCAGCACAAGATCCAGCTGCGCATGTTCCACGGCCGTGGCGGCACCGTCGGCCGCGGCGGCGGCCCCAGCTATCAGGCCATCTTGGCCCAGCCTCCCGGTACCGTGCGCGGTCAGATACGCCTGACCGAACAGGGCGAAGTGATTGGTTCCAAGTACGCCAATCCTGAAATCGGCCGCCGCAACCTAGAAACCCTGGTCGCTGCCACACTGGAAGCCACGCTCTTGCAACCCACCAAGTCGGCCACCAAGGCTTTCCTGGAAGCCGCTGCTGAACTCTCCAGCAACAGCATGGCAGCCTACCGCGCACTGGTGTACGAGACCCCCGGCTTCACCGAGTATTTCTTTGCGTCCACACCGCTGCGCGAGATTGCTGAGCTCAACATCGGCTCGCGCCCAGCGTCGCGCAAGGCCTCGCAAAAGATCGAAGACCTGCGTGCGATTCCCTGGGGCTTCAGCTGGGGCCAGTGCCGCCTGACGCTACCCGGCTGGTTTGGCTTTGGCTCTGCCGTGCAAAAGTTCGTGAGCAGCGGCACCGCCGCCGAGCAGAAAGAGCGCCTGGCGCTGCTGCAAAAGATGTACAAGCAGTGGCCCTTCTTCGGCACCCTGCTCTCCAACATGGACATGGTGATGGCCAAGAGCGACTTGGCACTAGCCTCGCGGTACTCCGAGCTGGTGGGTGATGCCCGCCTGCGCAAGAAAATCTTTACCGCGATTGAGGCCGAATGGCACGCCACTGCGCAAGCGCTGGCTACCATCACGGGCGAGAAGAACCGCTTGGCCAACAACGCGGCGCTGCAACGCTCCATCCGCCACCGCTTCCCCTACATCGACCCCCTGCACCACCTGCAGGTGGAGCTGGTGCGCCGCTACCGGGAAGGCAAGGCCGACGAGCGCGTACAACGCGGTATCCACATCTCGATCAACGGCATCGCCGCTGGCCTGCGTAATACGGGCTAAAGCAACAGGGGCAGCGGCTGCGCGTGGGGGCTGCCTTACCTCCAGCGCGCCTCAATACGCGCGTATTCGCCAGACTTCTGGATTTTGTCCAACCCGGCGTCAAAGCGCGCGATCAGCGGCTCCACACCTGGCCTTCGCTTGGAAAAAGAGAGGTACAGCAGGGGCTCCACCAGCGTCCCACGCAGTACAAAACCCTCTCCCAGTTGGGGATGCACCCGGGCGATTTCCTGCGCCACCCGGTCATACACCAGCGCGTAGTCGACACGCCCGGCCACCAGTTTGCGCAATGAGATCAAATCTGACGGCGCCACGTCGCGCACCATGCGCGTGTCATTGTCAAACGCCTCGCCATAGTCATACCCGTTGGTCACCCCGATGCGGCGCCCCAGCAAGTCTGCGGGTTCCACTCGTGTCGGCCCCGGGTCTTGGCTTCGGCCATAGATCGCAATACGGGCCTTGAACAGGGGCCGCTTGTGCCACAGGTATTTGTCTTCGGTCCGCGCATCGCGCAAGGTGTCAAAACACCCCGCCAACGTGCCGTTGTCCACCTCTCGCATACACCGCGCATAAGGCAAGGACACCAGTTCCAGCTCCACACCTGCGGCGGCCCACGCCGCGCGCGCCAAGTCCACGGCAAAACCCACTGGCTTGCCTTCGGCAACGTAGGAATAAGGCCGCCAATCGTCCTCCGCACCAATACGGATGCGATCAGCTGCAACCGCGCCGCCCACCATTCCTGCACACAGCACCACACGGGCTATCCGGCGCAAGCAGCGAAACAACAAAGCACCGCTCATTGGGCGATCAGACCACGCACCGCTGCCAACTGGCGGCGCGACACCGACAGCAACTCTTCGACCCCCTGCAGACGCACCGCCCAGCCTTCGCCTTCCTCCGCGTCGTAATGCTTCTCCAGCGCCCGCACGGCCCACCGTGCCACGATGGCGTTGCGGTGGATACGCAGGTAGTGCTCCGAGTACTTGGACTCCAGATCGTTGAGCGAACCGTCCAGGATGTAACTGCGCACGGCGGTACGTACAGTGATGTACTTGAGTTCCGCCTTGAAGTACAGCACCTGCTGCAGTGGCACCCGCTCAGTGCGGTGGCGCTCCTGGATGACCAGCACCTCATCGGAGGTGAAAACACCTCCCAGCCCTGCTGGAATATGCGCAAGCCGCTCTGCTTTTTGTAGCGCTGCCTGCAGGCGCTCCAGCCGCACTGGCTTGGTCAGGTAGTCGGCAGCCTCCAGCTCGAAGGCCTGCAAGGCGTGTTCGGCATGCGCAGTGACAAACACCACCACGGGCGGCTGAGGCAAGGCTTTGAGGGTGTGCGCCAGCGCCAGGCCATCGGCACCGGGCATGTGAATGTCTAAAAACACCACATCCACTCGCCGCCCGCGCAGCAGCTCCAGCGCCTGGCCTGCGTTGGCGGCCTCAGCCACCACTTCGGCGCCTGGGTTGTAACAATCGCTCAGCAGCGTGCGCAGGCGGGAGCGGGCCAAGGCCTCGTCATCCACCACCATCACCTGCAAGCGCCGGGAGAGAGGGGCTGTTGCGCTCATACGGGAAACTCCATGCGAACCTGGTACACACCATCCTTGAGACCGCAGCGAAACTGCGCCTGCACATCATGCAGCAAAGCCAAGCGGTCCTGCACATTGCGCAGTGCCAGACCATGACCCTCGGAGCCCTGCCCGGCGGGCACAGTATTGGTTACCTTCACCACCACGGTGGCGCCGCGACGCTGGGTAGAAATGCGAACGGCCGCTCCGGTAGCGCTGGGCTCCACACCGTGGCGCACAGCGTTTTCGACCAGCGGCTGCAACAAGAGCGGGGGCAGTCTGGCCTGCTCGGCCTCGGGATCCAGGGACCACTGCACATCCAGGCGCTCGCCAAAGCGTACTTGCTCAATGGCCAGATAGCGCTGCGCCAGCGCTATCTCTTCCGCCAAGGTCACTGCCGTGTCCTGGTCCATCAGCGCATGGCGAAACAGGTCGCTCAAATCTTCCAGCAAGGCCTCAGCCTTGGCCGGCTCGGCGCGTACCAAAGCAATGGCACTGTTGAGTGTGTTGAACAAAAAATGGGGACGAATGCGCGACTGCAGCTCGGCCAGGCGGGCGGCTGTGTCGGCGGGGGTGCGTCCCTTGGCACGCATCACCAAGGCCGCCACCAAAATGGATGAAAGCAAGGCACCACTAAAAGCACTGGCCACCCAGGGCGCATCGAACAGCAAACCTGAGATGGCCAGCAGACCACAGCCGTACAACCCAGCCACCGCTCCCAGTGCAATCGCCGCAGAGTACTGCGCACCAGGCCGCAATCGCGCCAGCCAACGTTTGGCCGCGCAGGCAGAGAGCAGCCAGGCCAAGGTGGCTGGCAGAGCGCCACCCGTAATCAAGGAAAAGCGCAAGACCCAACTCCACGGCGTAGTGGCAGCAAAAATGGCCGCTACACCCATGGCCAGCTCCACAAACAACACCGCCCGCAGCACCACGCCCATTTGGCAGGCATCAAACACCAGGGCTGGAGCTTTGGCCTCCACCGGCTGTGCAGGAGCCAGCTCCTGGAACGTCGATAATATTTGGGTGTCGTTCATGTCCACCAGATTTTGACTCCATTCTGAGAAGCGTCCCCCATGTCCCAAAACCAATTCGATAAAAAGTCCCAGGCGTGGTCCGCGCTGTTTTCTGAGCCCATGAGTGATCTGGTCAAACGCTACACCTCCAGCGTGTTCTTTGACAAGCGCCTTTGGCAGGCCGACATTACCGGCAGTCTGGCGCACGCCGAAATGCTGGCTGCGCAGGGCATCATCAACGCTGACGACCACGCGGCCATCCAGAAAGGCATGGCCCAAATCTGGGGCGAGATTGAATCCGGCGCCTTTGAGTGGAAGCTGGATCTGGAGGACGTGCACCTGAACATCGAGGCGCGCCTCACCCAACTGGTGGGCGACGCCGGCAAGCGCCTGCACACCGGCCGCAGCCGCAACGACCAGGTCGCCACCGACGTGCGCCTGTGGTTGCGCGGCGAGATTGACCTGATTGGCGAGCTGCTGGTGGACCTGCAAAAGTCTCTGGTGGACGTTGCGGAAAAGAACACCGACGTCATCCTGCCAGGCTTCACCCACCTGCAAGTAGCCCAGCCCGTGAGCTTTGGCCATCACATGCTGGCGTACGTGGAAATGTTCAGCCGCGATGCCGAGCGCTTTGCCGAAGTGCGCCGCCGCACCAACCGCCTGCCCTTGGGCAGCGCCGCTTTGGCCGGCACCAGTTACCCGCTGGACCGCGAGCGCGTGGCCAAGACACTGGCTATGGATGGCGTGTGCCAGAACAGCCTGGACGCTGTGAGTGACCGCGACTTCGCCATCGAATTCACCAGCGCCGCCAGCCTGACCATGGTGCACATCAGCCGCATGAGCGAAGAGCTCATCATCTGGATGAGCCAGAACTTCGGCTTCATCAAGATTGCCGACCGTTTCACCACCGGCTCGTCGATCATGCCGCAGAAGAAAAACCCCGACGTACCCGAACTGGCACGTGGCAAGACTGGCCGCGTGGTCGGCCACCTGATGGGCCTGATCACCCTGATGAAGGGCCAGCCCCTGGCCTACAACAAGGACAACCAGGAAGACAAAGAGCCGCTGTTCGACACCGTGGACACCTTGAAGGACACGCTGCGCATCTTCTCCGAGATGATTGGCGGCCAGGTAAATGCGGCCACCGGCCAAAAGGAAGGCGGCATCAGCGTGAACGCCGAAGCCATGGAGCGCGCCGCGCTCAAGGGCTACGCTACTGCCACCGACCTGGCCGACTACCTGGTGAAGAAGGGCCTGCCCTTCCGCGATGCGCATGAGACCGTGGCCCACGCCGTAAAGGCTGCGCAGAGCCACGCCTGCGATCTGTCTGAACTGCCGCTGGAAGTGCTGCAAGGCTTCCACGCCAGCATCGATAAGGATGTGTACGAGTGCCTGAGCCTGCGCGGCTCGCTCAACGCCCGCAACATCTTGGGCGGCACGGCGCCTGCGCAGGTGAAAGCGCAGGTAGCGCGTCACCGGGCGCGTTTGGGCTAAGGTCTAACCAAGCACTTTCAAATGCGAAACGGGGGCTTAGCCCCCGTTTTTATTGCGCAAGCAGCTACAAAATTTGCAGCGCCTCTGAAGTCGCTCACCCCGCCAGAGCCCGCTCCAGATCGTCCGCCAGGTGGTCCACCGCCTCTTCAGTGGTCGCCCACGAGCACATGAAACGCGCGCCGCCGCCGATGAAGGTGTAGAAGGTCCAGCCCAGGGCCTTGAGGCGGGCGATGGCGGGTTCGGGCAGGTTGACGAAGACGCCGTTTACTTCGGTGGGCAGGAGCAATTCGGCGCCGGCAATGCCAGCGATCTTTTCCGACAGGCGATGGGCCATGGCATTGGCATGCGCCGCGTGGCGCAGCCAGGTGTTGTCGGTCAGCATGGCCAGCCAGGGGGCCGACAAGTAGCGCATTTTGGAGGCCAGTTGCCCGGCCTGCTTGCAGCGGTAGGAAAACTCTTCGCCCAGCTTGCGGTCAAAAAACACAATCGCCTCGCCAATCGGCAGGCCCATCTTGGTACCGCCAAAGCACAGCACATCCACGCCGGCGCGCCAGGTGATGTCGGCGGGCGCCACCTTCATCGCGGCCACGGCGTTGGCGAATCGGGCACCATCCATATGCACTTTCAGGCCATGCTCCTGCGCGATGCGGCTGATGCCGCTGATCTCGCCCTTTTGATAGATGGACCCCATTTCGGTGGACTGGGTGAGCGTGACCACCTTGGGCCGCGGGTAGTGCACATCGGTGCGGCGTGTGATGACTTCCAGCACGCCGGCTGATGTGAGCTTGCCGTGGCGGTGCGGGGCAGAGAGCAGCTTGGAACCGTTGGAGAAAAACTCGGGCGCGCCGCATTCGTCGGTTTCCACGTGGGCGGTGTCGCTGCAGATCACTGCCTGATAAGACTGGCATAGTGACGCCAGCGCAATCGAGTTGGCGGCCGTGCCGTTGAAGACGAAGAAGACTTCGGCGTCCGCCTCGAACACCTCGCGGATGCGGTCACATGCCAAGCGCGTGGCATCGTCATTGCCATAGGACGCCGCAAAGCCCGTATTGGCCGCCACGAACGCCTGCATGGCCTCGGGGCAGATGCCGGAGGTGTTGTCGCTGGCAAATTGCAGATAGTGGCCAGTGGGCAGAGAATTAGGCGCGGTGGTCATGGTGGCGTGGGCAGTGTAAGATTGGATGAGCGGATATTTCCGGTATATCGAACAAAAATCCATTTTACCGACCAAAACCACCATGGCGCAAGTCCCCTCCCCCCATCCCCTTCACGACGGCCCGCCCGCCGTCGGCTCCAAGCTGCAGGAAATCCGCAAGGCGCAGAAGCTATCGCTCGACGAGCTGTCCAAGCGCGCGGGGGTTTCCAAGTCCATGCTGTCGGAGGTGGAGCGCAATCAGGCCAACCCGACGGTGGGCGTGCTGTGGCGCCTGGCCACCGCGCTGGGCATCAGCCTCACCGACCTGCTAGGGACTGCCAGCGCCGACAAGGTCACGCCCACGGTGGAGCTGGTGCCCGCCCACACCATACCGGTAACCACCAGCCCGGACGGCAAATGCACGCTGCGCATCCTGGGGCCCATCGCTCTAGCGGGGCGAGTGGAGTGGTACGAGCTGGCTGTGGAGCCCGGCGGTGTGCTGGCCTCCGAGCCACACGAGGCAGGTGCCAAAGAACACCTCTCGGTACTCAGCGGCAGCCTGACTGTGCAGGCGGCCGACAGCAGCAAAGTGCTCAAAGCGGGCGATAGTGCGCGCTATGCAGTGGACGTGCAGCACGCCATCAGCAACACTGGCAAAGGCATGGCCAAGGCGGTGCTGGTGGTGGAGCACCTGGGCTAAAGGTTTTAGGCAAAATCGGGCGTAGGCCCTTATGGAATCTGCGTTAACAGCTACTGAATCAATAGCACTCTCAGGTATTCGTGGGTACCACAAAGTCTGCCCGCGCCTGCAAGGCCCGCCCCCGTGCATCGCAGCCTTCCAGGTGGTCGTTCACCAGGCCCATGGCCTGCATGAAGGCGTACATGGTGGTGGGGCCGACAAAGCTCCAGCCGCGCTTGCGCAAATCTTTGGACAGGGCGATGGACTCGGCCGAGGTGGTGATGCCGCTGAGGGTCTGGCGCGTGATCTGGCTGGGCCGGTTGGTGGCTTCGGGTTCGAAGCGCCAGAAGTAGGCGGCCAGCGACCCAAATTCTTTGCGCAGCTCGATGGCCTTTTGGGCGTTGTTGATGGTGGAAACGATCTTGCCGCGGTGACGCACGATGCCGGCGTCCAATACCAAACGTGTCACATCACTGTCGTCAAAGGCGGCCACCTTGTCCATGTCAAAGCCGGCAAAGGCGGTGCGAAAGCCCTCGCGCTTGTTCAGGATGGTGAGCCAGCTCAGGCCGGACTGAAAGCCCTCCAGACAGATCTTTTCGAACAGGCGGGTGTCGCTGTCCACGGGGTAGCCCCATTCGTGGTCGTGGTAATGCTGGTAGTGCGGCGTGGCACGGCACCACACGCAACGGGTGACCTGGCTGTCGTCGGCAAACAGGCCGGTAGGGGCGGTGGTGTCGTCAAGCATGGCGGGGCTCCCGGTTCAAAATTCAAATACTGTTTTTAACAACAGTATATGGCAGCTTCCGAAAGCCCCTTCCTTGCAGACCTTGCTGCCCTGCCTTACATGGCCTTGTAGAGGATGTAGTCTGCTTGGTATTGCACGATCTGCTTGGCGCCTTCGTTGGCCTGGGCACAAGCGGCCTTGGGCGCAATACCGCCCACCGTCGCCACGCGCTGGATATACGTCACACCCTGCATGGCGCCCATGCCCATGGCGGGGTTGGCCTTCACCAGCTGCAGCGGAATATTGGCGTCGCCATTCGGCGCCACGGCCACCTGCGTGGCGGTGACCTTGGAGCCGTCTGTGCTCTCCCAGGTGGCGGGCGGGCCATAGTAGCGGCCCACGACCTTGCCGCTGCGGTCCTTCAGGCCCGCATCCGGCCCCACAAACACCCATTCAAACTGGCCGGCCATGTCTTTCTTGGCACGGCACTGGTAGGTGATGTCGCCGGCGGCAGCGGTTTCCATTGCCACGGTGTGGCCTGCGGGCACCTTCACGGCGGCGGGCAACATGTCTTGGCTGAACGGTGCGCGCATGGGCTGGTTGGCGCAGGCGGCCAGAGCGGCGACGAGCACAAGGGACAAAGCGGTACGTGTTTTCATGGTCTTACTTTCTGGGGTTGGAAGAAGGATCGGAAGGGGAAGCGGGTACAGACACGGAGGCCAGATAGGCCACCACGTCGTCACGGTCTTGGGGAATGTCCAGGCGGTAGTTCATGTCCTGCCCAGGCACCACGGTTTCCGGGTTGGTGAGCCATGCCTTGAGCTTGGGCACGTCCCATACATGGGTGGCCGCAGCCATGGCCTCGGAATAGAAATAGCCACTGGCTTTGCCCGCCGTGCGGCCCACCACGCCGCGCAGGGCGGGGCCCACGCGGTTGGCATCCAGACTGTGGCAGGCAACACAGCGGCTCTCAAACAGCGCCTGTCCGCGTGCTACGGATTGGGCCTGGGCCCCTGCAGCGAGGCCCAGCAAACCCAGCAGCAACACACAGGGCAAACGCATATGCATCAAGCGCCGAAGGACAAAGCGCCTGCGGGCAGCGGACGACCCAACGCGTTTTGCAGCAGGGTGTAGTGCATGGTTTCATCGGCTGCCAAACGGCCTGCCACCTTGGCCAGGTCCTTGTTGCCAAAGGCAGGAATGACGCCCAGGTAGGCATTGATGGCACCCAGCTCCAGGCGGGCGGCCAAGTCCAGCACATCGCCCTGGTTACGCAGGGTGTCGGCTTTCAGCGCCTTGGCGTAGTCGTCCAGCTTCTTTTCCATCACCGGTGTGCCACCCAATTTCTGGATGGTGGCGATCAGCGCGTCGCGGTGGGCCTTGTGGTCGGCCTGAAAGCGCACGGCCACGTCCAGCACCGGCTTTTGCAGCAGGCCGCTGCCGGCGCCCAGTTGGTAAGCGTTGATCGCTTCATGCTCCAGGCCCAGGGCCACGTTCAGGATGCTCACGTCCTTGGAGGTATCACCCGCCATGCCTTGGGCCATGGCGTCTTTGCCAGCCAGCAGGGCCACCGCAACGGCAGACAGGGTGCCCGTGCGGCCCATGAAAGCACGGCGGGAGGGAACAGAAGCGCCAGAGGTGAGGGTTTGAATCAGGGATGTCATGGTCAGGTCCTTTACGAGGTGTTAGACGAAACAAGCGGGGCGAAAAATGCCGACCCACGCTCTCAATACGCACCCTGCCCCCGCTCTGGATTCAGATTGACCCAGTGCAGCACTCGGACATTGCAGGGCTGAATCCATGGCCACCTGCGCTGCGTACCCAGTACAGGCCCTATTGGCAGACATACCCGGCGATTCACATGATTTCTCCATCCAGCCCCCGTCAAACAAGCGCGAGAAGCTCCTCTTTTCATAGCAAGTTACGCGGCTTTGTGCGCAAGCCGCAACATGCGGCTGTGGTACCGCGCATGACACACAATGGCGGTATGACGCCTGACAACCACGACGCCCTGCTCATCGTCCTGCTGGACCGCATCGCCCACCAGGACGAGGCCGCACTCAAAGCCCTGTATGAACAATGCGCCAGCAAGCTCTACGGCCTGGCACTGCGCGTGGTTCCCCAGCGCGAGCTGGCCGAGGACGTGCTGCAGGATGCCTTCCTGACTGTGTGGCGCTCTGCGGCGGACTACCGCGCGTCTTTGAGTCCGCCCATGGCTTGGCTGGGCCTCATCGTGCGCAGCCGGGGTCTGGACATGCTGCGCCGACGCGCCGCCGAGCGCAGCCACCTGACCGACGAGCTGGACGAAGCATTGGCCGACACCCTGCCCGCCGACGCCCCCACGCCCATGGACACCGCCCAGGCCAGCGAACAGGCCTGGGCCCTGCACCAGTGCCTGGGCAAGCTGGAAAGCAAGCAACGCGAGGTGGTGAGCCTGGCCTATGTGCGCGACCTGAGCCATAGCGAGCTGGCCGAGCAATTGCGCCTGCCGCTGGGCACCGTGAAAACCTGGATCCGCCGCGGTCTGGACCAGTTGCGCATGTGCATGGCACGCTTTGCGTAAGGAGCCCGGCATGAACCTGCAACAACACCCCGAACTGCTGGACCGCCTGGCCAGCAGCTACGCACTGGGCACGCTGCGCGGTGGCGCCCGTCGCCGCTTTGAAGCCATGGCCCGCGAGCAAGCCCCCGTCCGCGCCGCCGCTCTTATCTGGCAAAGCCGGCTGTCCAGCCTGAACGAATTGCAGCCCCAGGCCCAGCCGAGCAGCGCGGTGTGGACTCGCATCGACAACCTGGTGCAAGGCGAGAAACAAAGCGCTGTGCAACAAGCAGTGCGCGCGCAAGCAACCTCAACAGCTGCAGAATCCGCTGGCATTGGCAGCTGGCTGCGCAGCCTGACCGTGTGGCGCACGGCCACCGCAGCGGGGGCGTTTGCCACCATCGCCGCCGTGTCGGTCGGCATCGGCATGCGCGAGGAGCTGGGAGGCGAGATCGCGCGCCTCCAAACCCAACTGCAAAGCACCCCGCACATCGAATACGTGGCCGTGCTGGCCGACGACAAGTCGGCTGCATCCATGTTGGTGACGTTTGACCCCAAGGCCAAAAAGCTCACGCTGCAACGCGTGGGTGGCTACCAGGAAGCCGACGACCGCTCCCTGCAACTCTGGGCCCTGCCGCCCTCCGGTGGCCCCAAATCGCTGGGCGTGCTGGGCAGCGACAAGCTGCTGCGCCTGACCGCTGGTGAGAGCGATGTGCGCGAAGTCCCCACCCTGGCCATCAGCCTGGAACCCAAGGGCGGCGTGCCCAGTGAAACCGGGCCGACCGGGCCGGTACTGTTCAAGGGGACGTTGATTCAGAAGATGCTGTGAGGCGATGGCCGGGGTGCAATGCCCCGGTTGGATTTATAAGAAATTGGCCCCTAACGCCCGTGTATATTGCGCAAGCAGCTACTAAATTGATAGCTTTATGTGCTCTTGGCTTCTGTCGGGCTGTGTGGGCGCGCAGAGCCGGGGCTATGGGCCCCCGCCTCATACTGTCAAATGCCCAGAAATCGGCGAGAGCCCATAGCCCCGGCTCTGCGATTCGCCATATTGGTAAATCCACGTCAGAAATTCGTTGCTCCCATACAAGCCAAACTTCTTACAGAAAAACAAACCCGCCAGGTGCGCACGAGATTGGCCAACACAATGCTGGGCTACGCTATGGAATAGCGTCGAAATTTTTCATATGGCACGACTCTCGACCCATACCGAAATATCAACCGCTCAATCTCACCGAAAGTCTTCAGCAATCCTGGATTACGCAACTCGGCTTCTCAAATTTCCACTCATCCGTTTCCCGGAGTAAACAACCAAATGGCAACAGGTCTATCAAATAAGCTCACCGGCCAGATTGGCGAATACTTGGCTTGTGCAGAACTCGGGCGAAGGGGGCTCATCGCAACAACCTTTACTGGAAACGTCCCCGAGTTTGACCTGATTGTGTGCAATGACATGTTGCAAACAATCCCTATTCAGGTGAAGACTACCCGGGGGAAGACATGGCCTAGTCGTGCAGACTTATGGCTGGACATTGAAATAAATGAAGTCACGAGAAAACAAGTAAACCGTGGCAAAAAGCCTATCGAGCACCCGGATTTGGTTTTCATCTGCATTGCGCTAGGGGCGGCTCATGGTGAAGACCAATTTTTTATATGCAAGAAGACTGATATACAGAATGCTTGCATTTCTTCCTACGTGAAATGGATGGAGCCCAAAGATTGGATACGCCCGATCAATTACAAGTCACTCGACAATCGATATGGCGTAGAGGATTTGTTGCAGTTCAAAAACAATTGGGCGCTAGTTGAGCAACTTTTGACCAGATCCAACCGGCGTGAAACACCTACTCTGGATTGACTGCACCGCCGGTGCGCTGGCCGGTGTCGCCATGTTGTTACTGCTGGACTGGCTGGCCGCGCTGTACGGCATGCCGACAGACCTCTTGGTGTTCATCGGCGTCGCGAACATGCTCTACGCGAGCTATTCGTTCTCACTGGCCATCCGCCGCACACGCACTCCACGCGCGCTCAACGCCTTGATCGTCGCCAACGGTGTGTGGGCATTGGTATGCGTAGGCATCGCTGTGTGCTGGGCAGACACGGCCACACTTTTTGGCATGGCACATCTGCTGGTCGAGGCGCTGTTTGTGGGCAGCCTGGCCAGCCTGGAGTGGAAGTGGCGCGGGCAGCTTTTGGCACCTGGCCGCTAAACACCGCGCACCACTCCTTGCAAGATCAGCTGCGCCGGCGCGGCGCCACATCCAGCTGAAACGTCACCTTCCCCGGTGCCGCCAATACATTCACCTGCAGCGGCGTTTTTTCCACCAGCTGCGCGGCATGCCAGACCTTGATGCTGGCGGCGCCCTCGGGCACCTCCTCCAGCACGGCCACACCCTCACTGTTGGTCTTCACCGTCCAGGGCGAATCGGCCACATAGATGGCACCGCCCATGCGGCTGTGAATGAAGCAACCCAACAGGGCTGCGCCCATGGCGCCGGGTTTGTCCATGGTGAAGACGGCAGCGCTGGCGGGTTTGCCCTCGGCCTTGCCTTCCAATACGGCCGATTGCCCGTCTGACGCGCCCACCGCAGCACCAGCAGCCCCCACACGCACGTGGTGGTTCCAGGGGTCGCTGTTGATGAAACGCACGCGGGCGCCAACGGCCACCACGGTGACAGCGGGCACAAACTGCTGTTTCTCCTGGTTCACCACAGCGCTGTTGGGCAGCGGTGTTTTGGGCTGGCCTTTGCCACTAGGGATGACGATCACCACCGCATCGGGTGTAGGCTTGCCATCGCGGTCCAGCACCAGTACTTCCAGCGTGCCAGCGGCTGCTCCGCTGGCGGCCAGGGCCCACGCCGCACAGATGGCGGCCATACTCACAGTGAAACGCATGGTGCGGTACTCACTTTGCGGTAATCACGTCACGGTGCATGGGCGCCAGGCGCGCCAGCAACTGGTTTTGCGTGGCAAACGGAATACCGCGCGCATCCATGGCGAACTGCAGCACTTCCACCAGCGCGTTGAATTGCGCCTTGTTGATTTCCATGCCAGCGTGGGCGGACTTCATGTCGGCGCCCTGGTATTTGCAAGGGCCGCCGCTCACCACGCAAAACTGGTCCACCAGTTGCTCTTGCAGGTAGGACGACTTGGTGTCTTTGAACTGTTCGCCAATGCGTTTGTCGGCCTTGAGGCCCGCCACAAAGACTTCCATCAGTGCTTCGAGGCCGGGCTTGGCGCCCAAGGCTTGGTAGAGCGCGTCGTTTTGCGCGGGGGCAGCGCTTTGCGCCATAGCGGGGGTGGCGGCCAGGCCCAGGGCGGCAATCGTGAGTGTGATGAGGAGGTGTTTCATGTCAAATCCTTGCTGTGTTTCAAATCAGAACGCCACTTGGGCCGAGAGGTAGAAGCCGGATTGGCTGCGGTTGGCGGTGACGCCGGGCAACACGCGGCCCAGGTCCACATAGGCCAAGGTGATGGAGGTGTTTTTGTTGGGCGCCCAGGCCACAAAGAGGTCTTTCCACGCGTCCTCTTGCAGGCCTTCGCCCAAACCATTGGCTTGGCCCATGGCGCGCAAGTTATTGGGCTTGGCGCGGTACTCGGCACCAATCGCCAAGTCTTTGCGTAGCAGGTAGGCCACCGATACCTCGGGCACCCAGCTGCCTTCGTTGGTGCCCGGCGCCTTGCTGCCGAAGCCGACGAGGCCATTCTGGTTGGCATTGGTGTAGCGCAGCGTGCCATTCAGCAACAGGCTTTGGCCCAAAAACAGCTTGGTCGCGCTCACATAAAAGTCGGTTCCGGTGGTCTTAGCACCCAAAAAATCCAGCACCGGCTTGATGGAGCCCGCGTCCACCGACTTCTGCTCCACACCGACGGCGATCTGGGGCATCCAGCTGTCGCTGTCCAGCACGGCGTCGCCAGCGACTTTCAGCTTCACGCCCAGCACGTCCATCTTCACGCGCTGGCCGTTTTGGACCGCAAAGCCCAGGCCATTGAGCCCGGTGACGGGCGAGGCGTCAAAGTCTTGCCGCGCCAGCGAGATCTCCAGCCGGTCGTTAAAGGCAAAGGCCACGCCCATGGTGTTGAGGCTGTAGTCCTGCGTGGTGGCGCGGCTCACATGGGCCGACACCCCCAACTCGCCCTCGGTGGCGTTAGTGCCGATGACAGCCCAGGGTGTCAGGCCGCCGCCGGCGGCACCGTCGATGGAGCTGACGCCCCCGGTGAGCAGGAGTTTGCCGGTGTCGGCACAGGCCAGGCCGCTGCACAGGCTGACGGCGCTGACGAGCAATGCGGTGCGAAAGTGGTTCATGGGGCGTCCAATCGATCTGAGTTAGGAATGGGCACGCAAGCAAATGCGTTGCGGCTTGTTACAGGTACGCAGCCCAAAGCCGACTGGATTCAATGGGTTTCAATTTTTTTCGGCTACCCTTCCCCTCTGCTTTTCGGGAGCCCGCGTGAAAACACCAAAAATCCTTCTCGCCTGCGGCCTGGCCGCGTCCTCGTGGGCCGCCATGGCCCTGCAAATCACCAGCCTCTCCCCCCAAGGAGAAATTGCCCAGATACGCCAGGTGGTGGCCAAATTTGACGAAAGCGCCGTCAACTTTGGCGACCCCAAGGCAGAGGCCCCGCTCACCCTGAGCTGCAGCGATGCCCAGGTCACGAAGGGCACGGGCCGCTGGGTGAACGACCGGGTGTGGGCATTTGACTTTGAGAACGACCTTCCGCCCGGCATCAGCTGCACCGTGCAGGCCAAAGCAGGCTTTAAATCGCCCAAAGGCGCAGCGCTCACGGGCGCGAGCAGCTACAAATTCAATAGCGGCGGTCCGTTTGTGCAGAGCATTCGCCCCTACTCAGGCAGCCGCATCGACGAAGAACAATTCTTCACCCTGCGCCTCAACGGTGCCGCCACGTTGGAGAGCGTGCAGGCCCATGTGTGGTGCGCGGTAGAAGGTCTGGGTGAACGCGTGGCGATTCGCCTGATCAGCGGCAAAGACCGCGAAGCCCTGCTGCAGGCACAAGGCATGGAATCGGAGGCCAAGGCCAACCCGCTGTCCATCGTCACGCTGGCGTGCAACCGCACGCTGTCCTCATCGGCCAAGGTGCAACTGGTGTTTGGCAAGGGTGTGACCACGCCCGTGCGCGGTGGCGCAGCCACAGGTGTGCCCAACAGCGTGGAGAAACGCTTCAACTTCCAGGTGCGCGAGCCTTTTGCGGCCACCTTCAGCTGCGAACGCGAAAACGCGCAGAGCGCCTGCCTGCCGATTCGCCCCATGACGCTGAACTTCAACGCACCGGTGCCAGTGAAGCTGCTGCAAGGCATTCGTCTGGTGGGTGGCAAAGAGAGCTTCAAGCCCAGCCTGGGAGAGGAGCAAGACGAAGATGGCGTGGTCAACGGCATCAGCTTCGAGGCACCGCTGCCCGAGCAAACCGCGTTCACCATTGAGCTGCCCAAGAACTTCAAAGACGCTTCGGGCCGCACGCTGCGCAATGCCGACAGCTTTCCGCTCAAGACCGCCACCGCCGCCAGACCGCCGCTGGCCAAGTTTGCCGCGTCACCCTTTGGCATCGTGGAGCGTTTTGCCGAACCCAATGGCGTAGCCCTGCTGCCCGTCACCCTGCGTAACGTGGAAGCCGCGCTGAATGTCAAGGGTGTGAACACCGAACAGGCCAAACCCAACGCCAAAGCGCCCGCCGGCAAGGTCAGCACCTTCCAGCCGGGCACCGATGCCGACATCATTGCCTGGTGGCGCAAGGTACAGCGCTACGACAGTTACACCGTGTCGCGCAAGCAGGCCGCAGCCGATGTGCAAGGCCCGCTGCCCAAAATCGTGAGCGATGCCGACAAATACGGCGTACAAACCCGCATGGTGTCGCTCTTGCAAGGCCGTCCGAATGTGAAGACGCTGGACTTGCCCAAGCCAGAGAACAACGACCCGCGCCCCTTTGAAGTAGTGGGCATTCCCCTCACGCCCGGCTTCCATGTGGTTGAAATTGCCTCGCAGCGGTTGGGCAACAGCCTCCTGGACAAGCGTCATGGCGAAAGCCGCACCATGTACGTGCGCACCTCGGCCCTGGTCACCAACCTGGGCGTGCACTTCAAGCTGGGGCGCGAGAACGCGCTGGCCTGGGTCACTTCGCTGGACAAGGGTGCACCGGTGGCCGGTGCCACCGTGCGCGTGTCCGACTGCCGGGGCAAAGAGCTAGCCACCGGCGTCACCAATGCGCAAGGCGTGGCCAACTTTGAGGGCCTCTCGCCCCAGCCCCCGCGCTGCAGTGGGGAAGACGGTTATGGCCAAGCCTACTTTGTGAGCGCACGCGCCAGCCAGTCAGCGGGCGACGGCAAAGGCACGGCGCAAGACCTGGCCTTCACGTGGAGCGACTGGAACCGTGGCATCGAGCCCTGGCGCTTCAACGTGCCCACCAGCCGCGACGCGGTACCCGACGAACGTGCCCACACCGTGTTTGACCGCACGCTCTTGCGCGCGGGCGAAACCGTGTCCATGAAACACCTGCTGCGCACCGAAACGTCCAAAGGCTTTGGCCTGCCCGCCGAGCAGCCCGACACCCTGCTGATCACCCACGTGGGCAGCGGCCAGCAGTACGAGCAGGACCTGAAGTGGCGCAAAACCGCTACCGGTGGCCTGAGTGCCGAGAACAGCTTCTCCATCCCGCCCGCAGCCAAGCTAGGCGTCTACCAAGTTCAGCTGTCTGGCAGCCGGCAAGACCAGGACTTCTACACCGGCCAGTTCCGCGTAGAAGAGTTCCGCCTGCCAGTGCTGGAAGGCCGCGTGACGCCAGCCGAGAAGAAGGCGCTGGTGCATGTGGACAAGGTGCCCGTGGATGTGCAGATCAACTACGTATCGGGTGGCGGTGCGGTGAACCTGCCCGTGCGTGTGTCGGCGCTGGTGCGCAGCAAGTCCCTGAGCTTTGCCGACTTCAGCGAATTCAACTTCTCCGCCCCGCGCGGCAACCAACAAGCCAGCAGTGGCGAGGGTGAAGAAGACAGCAACGCCAGCGCAGACAACCGCGTGATTGCCGACAAGCTGCCGCTGACGCTGGACAAAAGCGGCGCAGGCAAACTCACACTGGAACAAGTGCCCAAAAGCCGCCAGCCGCAAGACCTGCTGCTGGAGGCCACCTACTCCGACCCCAACGGCGAAGTGCAAACCATTCGCAGCACGCAAACGCTGTGGCCCGCCAGCGTGGTGGCCGGCATCAAGACCGAAGGCTGGGTGTCCAGCAGCCAGAAAATCAAGTTCCAGGCCCTGGCGCTGGACCTGACGGGCAAGCCGCAAGCAGGCGTGGCGCTGGAAGTGAAAGCCACTGCCCGCATCACCACTACCACGCGCAAGCGCATGGTGGGCGGCTTCTACACCTACGACAACAAAACCAGCACCAAAGAAATGGGCAGCGTCTGCAGCGGCAAGAGCGATTCGCGCGGCCTGCTGTTGTGCGAAACCGAACTCAACGAAGCCGGTGAAGTGGAACTGGTGGTGACCGCCAAAGACGGCGCTGGCAACAGCATTCAGGCGGCCTCTTCGGTCTATGTCACCAAACAGGGCGAGCTGTGGTTTGGTGGCGAGAACACCGACCGCATCGACCTGCTCCCCGAAAAGAAGGCCTACCAGCCCGGTGAGACGGCCAAATTCCAGGTGCGCATGCCCTTCCGCTTTGCCACCGCGTTGGTGTCGGTGGAGCGCGAAGGCATTGTGCAGAGCGAGGTGGTGCAGCTCAACGGCCAGGACCCCACCATCAGCCTGAAGATTCAGGAAGGCTGGGGCCCCAATGTGTATGTGAGTGCACTGGTGCTGCGCGGCCGCCTGCGCGAGGTGCCGTGGTACAGCTTCTTCACCTGGGGCTACAAGGCCCCGCGCGAGTGGTGGACCAGCTTCTGGTACGAGGGCCGCGAATATGTGGCGCCCACCGCGTTGGTGGATTTGAGCAAGCCCGCCTTCCGCCTGGGCGTGGCGGAAATCCGCGTGGGTACCAAGGCCCACCAGCTCGACGTGAGCGTGAAAGCTGACAAGGAAAGCTACGCCGTGCGCGGCAAGGCGCAGGTCACTATTCAAGTGAAGCTGCCCAACGGCCAGCCAGCGGCCGGTGCCGAAGTGGCCCTGGCCGCCGTCGACCAGGCCCTGCTGGAGCTGATGCCCAACAGCAGCTGGAATCTGCTGGACGCGATGTTGCAGCGGCGCAGCTGGGGCGTGGAAACGTCCACCGCGCAGATGGAAATCATTGGCCGGCGCCACTATGGCCGCAAGGCCGTGGCACCCGGCGGTGGTGGTGGCCACAGCGGTGCGCGTGAGCTGCTGGAAACCCTGCTGCTGTGGAACCCCAGCGTGAAGCTGGACGCCAACGGCCAGGCGGTGGTCACCGTGCCGCTGAACGACGCACTGACCACCTTCAAGATCGTGGCCGTGGCCGATGCCTTCACCGGCATGTTTGGCACGGGTAGCACCAGCATCCGCGCCACGCAGGACTTGCAGATCATCAGCGGCCTGCCGCCGCTGGTGCGCGAGGACGACCAGTACCGCGCGCAGCTGACCCTGCGCAACACCACCAAGCAGGCCATGAAGGTGCTGGTAGCACCGCGCGCCACGCTGCTGACGATGGAGCCACAAACCGTGGACATCCCCGCAGGCGATGCACGCGAAGTGGCCTGGAACGTGACCGCACCGGCCCAGCTGGCGCTGACCCGTAACGAGGCCATCCTGTGGGAGATTGAGGCCAAGGACACGATCAGCGGTGCCAGGGATGCGCTCAAGGCGCGCCAGCGCATCGTGCCCGCTGTGCCGCTGACTGTGCAGCAGGCGACGCTGATGCAGATTGACGGCCCATTCACCCTGGACGTGAACGCCCCCGCCGACGCCCTGCCCGGCCGTGGTGGGCTCAAGATGTCGCTACAGCCCAAGCTGGCCGAAGGCCTGCCGGGCGTGAAGGACTGGTTTGCCACCTACCCCTTTGCCTGCCTGGAGCAAAAGACCAGCAAGAGCGTGGGCCTGCGCGACGGCAAGCTATGGCAGACCGTGGCCACGCAAATCCCCAGCTACGTGGATAGCGATGGCTTGGCCAATTACTTCCCGCCGCGCGATGGCGAGGCCAACCGCGGCAGCGACACGCTGACCGCCTACCTGCTGGCCGCCACGCATGAGGCGTCCACCATCAACCCCGCATTCGCACTCAGCGACGAAATCCGCGCGCCCATGGAGCGCGGCCTCATCGCCTTTGTGGAAGGCCGCATTCAGCGCGAGTTCTGGAGCCCACGCAAGGACCTGGACATGCGCAAGCTGGCCGCCATCGAAGCGCTGTCGCGCTACGGCAAGGCCCAGGGCCGCATGGTGAACAGCATCACCATTGCGCCCAACCAGTGGCCCACGCATTCGGTGATTGATTGGCTCAACATCCTCAAGCGCGTGAACGACGTGCCCGAGCGCGACAAGCGCATCGCAGAGGCCAACCAGATCCTGCGCAGCCGCATCAGCTACCAGGGAACCAAGATGATCTTCAGCAGCGAGAAGGACGACTACTGGTGGTGGCTGATGCAAAACGGCGACGTGAACACCGCGCGCCTGATCCTGGCCGTGATGGACGACCCGGCCTGGAAGGACGACATGGGTCGCCTGGCCAACGGCTTCATCAGCCGCCAGCAAAACGGCGCCTGGCACACCACCACCGCCAACCTTTGGGGTGGCCTGGCACTGGAGAAATTCAGCGCCAAGTTTGAGGCCGTGCCGGTGGCCGGCGGCACCAAGGCCAGCATGAGCACGGGCAGTGCCGCCGTGGACTGGAGCAAGGTCGAACGCATCAAGACCACCGATGCATCGGGGGCCGCGCACCAGACCACCATGTTTGGCGCACCCGCATCACCGGGCAACCTGCGGAACAACACCATGTTCCTGCCTTGGGGCAATACGGCCGCCAAGGACACGCTCAACGTGACCCACCAGGGCGCCGGCAAACCTTGGCTCACGCTGCAGTCTGTGGCTGCGGTGCAGCTGAAGGCGCCCTTCTTTGCCGGCTACCAAATCAAGAAGACCATCACCCCCGTGGAGCAGGCCAACAAGAACCTGCCTGCCGGCAGCTACACGCGCGGTGACGTGCTGCGCATCAGCATCGAGGTGAACGCCAGCGCCGACATGACCTGGGTCGCCATCACCGACCCCGTGCCCGGCGGCGCCACCATTTTGGGTAGTGGTTTAGGTCGCGATTCCGAGATTGCGACACAAGGCGAGAAACGCGATGGCTACGGCTGGGCCGCGTTTGAAGAGCGCAGCTTCGAATCCTTCCGCAGCTACTACGAGTACCTGCCCAAGGGCGTGGTGAAAATGGAATACACCATCCGCCTGAACAACATCGGCGAGTTCTCGCTTCCGCCCTCACGCGTGGAAGCGATGTATGCGCCGGAGATGTTTGGGGAGGCGCCGAACATGAAGGTGAAGGTGGAGGCTGCGAAATAATGTCAGCGCCTCAGCCAGCGTTGTTTCGATATGTCGTCTACAAGATCACTTTTCCAAACGGAAAGATCTATGTGGGGAAGGATGAGGGAGCGCCAGGTCACTCCTTGCGCTATTTCGGTAGTTGGGACAACGCTCTGGTCGAAAAAGATTTCACCAAGACCGACCTTCTCGACCTCACCTTGCGCAAGCAAATTCTTTTCGAGTCGGATGACAAGCTTGAAATTCGAAGAAAAGAAAGTGAGTTCATTCGAATACTGCAGAGCAATGACCCTGCTATCGGCTACAACCAAACGCACCGAAAACGCGCGGCCAAATCTCCACTTGAATGAGCGCTGGAAGCCGCTTTCACCCGCGCAGTAAGCTCACCCCGCCTGCACCACGACCTTAGCGAACCGCAGGTGGTGCAAACACTCCCGCAGGATCACCATCGCCGCATAAAACTGCGGCTCGGTAGGCAGGGCCTCCTGCCCGCTGGGGCGGCCTTGGCTGACCATGGCGAGGCGGTTGAAGAGATCCTCCACATCGTCCAGGCTCCATCGCAGCACAGCACCCGGCGCAGCGCCCACCCCTTGCAGAATCAACGCGGCTCCGGGCCCACGCAGCTGCAACTGGTCCGTGCGCACCAGCTTGGCTGCCAGCGGCATCACCACGTCTTCCACCTGCTCAATGGCGTGTTCAATGTCCAGCGGCGTGGGCGGTGTGTAGCGCATCCATTGGCGGGCTAGTGATGCGGTGCCCAGTGGCAACTCCTGCTCCAGCACAACGCGGCCGTCTTCGGTACACAGCACGGTGCTGGTGTCGGTGCCAAGTTGAAATGTGGTCTGTACGGTCATACAACATCCTTGCTTCGCAAACCTTCAAGCATGGCCACCAGGCATTGCCGGGTGTCGGCCAGCGCGTCCTGCACGCTGGCCTCATCGTCCGGCAGGGAATCCATGCCACCGTAGAGCGCGCCCAACACAATGCGCGCCAGGCGCTCCGGATCGTACCCCTGAAAAATGCCGTGCGCCTGAATGGCGCCGATGCTGCCGCGCATGGCGCCCAGACCCTGCCGCTGGCGGATTTCCCCCCACACCTGCGGGCCCAGCACCGCAGGCGCGTCCACCAGCATCAAACGCCGCATGGGCGCATTCGTGCCGGCTTGCAGCACGGTATCGATAGACGCCAAGAACGCATCCCAGGCGCTGCCACCGCCGTCAATGACGGCTTGGCGCGCCGCCAAAGCAGCCAGCACCAGCCCGGCGTCCACCTCCTCCACCACGGCGGCAAACAGGCCTTTCTTGTCGCCGTAGTGGTGGTACAGCGCGCCCACGGTCACGCCGGCATCGGCGCAGATGCTGCCGACTGGCGCTTTCTCGAAGCCCTGCTCGCTGAACCAACGCAGCGCGGCGCGCTGCAACGCCGCCTGCGTGGCGCTGGCGTTTTCTTTGCGACCATCGCGTTTGCTAGAGGTTTCAGCCATGGGTAACGTGGGCGACAAGGACTCGCTTTACAAACATAACGTGATTATGTATTCTCCATGCCATTGCATCAACCCAAGACTTTTCCATGCACATCCTTGCCCAAATCCTCATCGCCGTGGTCTGCCTGATCCACATTTACATCTTTCTGCTGGAAACCGTGCTGTTTGAGTCGCGCGGGGTCAAGGTGTTTGGCATTCCCAAGGCCGAAGTGGCCATGCGCAAGGCTGCCATGTCCAACCAGGGTTGCTACAACGGCTTTCTGGCTGCGGCCTGCCTGCTGGGCCTGGTCTACCCCGACCCGGCCATCGCCAAGGCGTTTGCCACCTATGGCTTGGCCTGCGTGGCAGTAGCGGGCATCTGGGGGGCGGTCACGGTGATGGTGCGTATTCTGTACATCCAGACTGTTCCAGCCGTGTTGGGATTGTTGGCGCTGTACCTGCTGTAAACGCCAGCCACGGGGCTCCGCCTACTGGCGTAGCCCCATGTCATCCCATCAAACCAAACTTGCCAACGCCGCCGGCGAGAAGTTCGACAACTCTGCCTCGCGGCCATCGCGCACCTTCACCGCCCAATCTGGGTCGCTGATCAGGGCGCGGCCCACAGCGACCAAGTCAAAGTCACCACGGTCAAAGCGGCGCAGCAGTTCGTCCAGCGATGCGGGCTTGGAGCTTTCGCCACCGAATGCGGCGATGAATTCGCCGCTCAGGCCGACCGAACCCACGGTGATGGTGGGGCGGCCGGTGAGCTTCTTGGCCCAACCGGCAAAGTTCAGGTCGGAGCCATCAAACTCGGGTTCCCAGAAGCGGCGCTGCGAACAGTGGAAGATGTCAGCACCAGCATCGGCCAGCGGCTGCAACCAAGCGGCCATCTCGTCGGGTGTCTGGGCAATGCGGGCTGCGTAGTCCTGCTGCTTCCATTGGGAGAGGCGGATGATGACCGGGTAGTCCGGCCCCACTTCAGCGCGCACGGCCTTCAGAATCTCGGCCGCAAAGCGGCCACGGGCCACCAGATCGCCACCGTATTTGTCGGTACGAGCGTTGGTGCCTTCCCAGAAGAACTGGTCAATCAGATAGCCATGGGCGCCATGCAGTTCGATGGTGTCAAAGCCCAGGCGCTTGGCCGCACCGGCGGCCTTGGCAAAAGCGGCAATCGTGTCGGCAATGGCTTCGTCGGTCATGGGCTCGCCGAAGGCTTTGCCGGGGCGCGACAGGCCGGAGGGCGAGTCCACGGGCGGGGGCGCGGTCCAGGTGGTGCGGGGGTTGCGAGCTGCACCCACATGCCAGAGCTGCGGCGCCATCACACCACCGGCCTGGTGCACGGTGTTGATGACGTCTTGCCAGGCGCCCAAAGCAGCATCGCCCCAGAAGTGGGGGACGTCGGGGTCGTTGGCCGCAGACGGGCGCTGCACGACCGTACCCTCAGAAACAATCAGGCCCACCGCAGCGGCGGCGCGCTTGCGGTAATACTCGGTCACCGCGGGAGTGGGCACACCACCGGGCGAGAACGAGCGCGTCATGGGGGCCATGACAATGCGGTTGGCGAGCGTGAGGCCCTTGAAGGTGAAGGGCTGGAACAGGGGAGCGGCGTTAGACATACAAACAGGACGGGAAGGGTTACAAGACCGGCCAGTTTACGGGGGACCGCAAAGGGTTTTCTGCCGCAGGGTCACCCAGGCTACACGCATCCACACTTACCCAAAAAACCGTGTCGAGCAGAACAGCTTTCACAGTGGGCGCTGCGGTTTATTCCTTGTGCATGGCCAAGGACTGGTTGGTGGCCAGCGGGATCCACAGGTGGGCTGTGGTACCCACCCCCAAAGTACTGGTCAAGGTGACTCGGCCTTGGTGCAGCTCGGCGACCTCCTTCACCAAACTCAAGCCCAAGCCAGTACCAGGAATGTTTCCAGACGCATCCGCACGGTAGAAACGTTCAAATGCGCGATCAAGCTGGTCCGGTGACATTCCTATTCCTTGGTCGCTCACCTCAATGACCACAAAGCCGGAGTCTTCGCTAGTCGCTATGCGCGAATTCAAACTGACGGTGCCGCCATGGGGCGAGTATTTGAAGGCATTGCTCAGCAAGTTGCTCATGGCCAGCTGCATTTTCTCGGGGTCAATGAGCACTTGAACCTCGGGCGTGTCCCCAACGAGCACCTGACGCTCGGTGTCGGTGCGCATCAGGCCCTTCACACTGTTTTCCACAAGTTCCGTGAGTGGGTGAGCATCAATCTGCATGTCCAGGCCACCGCGGGATTCAATACGCGCCAGATCCAGCAGCTCATTGATCATTTTCACCAGCAGACCGGATTGGCGATGAATGGTCTGCAACATATCGGCCTGCCGCTCTGGTGTGAATTTTCGTTTAAGCAACAGCTCCGTAAAACCAAAGATGCTCACCATGGGCGTGCGCAGTTCATGCGCTGCGGCTGCCAGAAACTCGCTCTTCATCCGGTCGACCGCATCCTCATGCGTGACGTCGCGGAAGTACAGAATGGTCTCGCTACGCCCTGCAATATTCCTGCGCGACTGCGCCTGAACCACGCGCGTTTGGGGGCGCGTGAGATGCAAGCGGGCTTGCCACGGTTGGTCGTCCGAGGTGTTGGTATGAAAGGACACGCTGGCTTGGTCGCCATCACACAGCGCGCCCATCATGGATTCAAACTCATCCATATGCACGGGAGGGGCCCCTTCTGACCAGGACCACCCCGTCATCCGCTCGAAAGCCGGGTTGGCAAAGACCATATGGTCATTGGCATCGAAGAGCACAAACCCATCGGGACTGAGGCTGAAAATGGCATCGAGTTGGGCACGGCGCTTTGCGATGGCTTCTTCAGCCATGACGCGGGCGGTTACATCCAGAACAATGCCTACGAAGTTGGTAATCGCTCCCTTATCGGAGCGCACGGGAGAGAGGGAGAGCTCCACCGTCCGCACACTTCCGTTGGGCAAGGTCTTGTGCAAGGTGACGTTGGCGATACGCTGCTCAGACATGGCCAGACGCAATTCGGACAAGGCCTGCGTATCCGAATCCATGCTGACCAACTCCTCCATGTTCTTCCCCAGTATTTGGTGAAGCGGAAGCTGCAGCATGGCCTGAAAGGCATCGTTGACATAAACGATTGGCTGGTGCTTGAGTTTGGCATTGGTGATGAACACCGAGTTGTGGCTGCAGGCCAGCGCACGCTCGTACAACTCGGTGAATTCCAATGCTGCGCGTTCATCCGTGACGTCCCGCATGATGCAGACATAACGCAAGCCTTCGATGCTCGCCACGGCACCCAATGAGATCTCCACGGGGAACAGCGTTCCATCGGCACGGGTACCGAAGAATTCCTTGAGCACTACCCGATTCACTCCAGCGCGGTACGCACTCGATTGGTCGAACATCTCTTCCAGGGCCTGCACGCTGAGTCCAGGGACGCAGTTCTCGATGGGCTGGTTCAACATTGTTTCTTCGGGGCGCCCGAAGAAGCTGCTGACCGCCGGATTCAGGGTTGCAATTTTTCCTTGCGCATCCAGTCCGATGATGGCCTCGGACGCCGTATTCACAATTGCCTGGGTTCGACCAATGTGTTCCGCAATGCCCTTGCTCGCTTCATTGAGTGCGGTGCCCAGTTGCCCAACTTCTATCGAATTGTGTGAGACCTCAATTTGACTTCCAAAGTGGGTTGGCATCTCTTTCGCATATTGCGACAACGCCCGGATGGGTTGCAATGCGCGCGCCGTGATGTAGTGGAGGCTTGCAATAACCAAGACCAACAAAAGCGCAATTCCCAGGCCCGACGCCATCCAAAGCTGGCGCAGTTCGATGTTCCGTTGGCTGAGGCTGAAATGCACTTGAACCCATGCACTCGGGCTCGCTTCGCGTATCAAAACAGGGGCCCACGCTTCGTAATAGTTCGCCTGCAAGGCCCCTGGCAGCTGCTGCGCTCCATCCAAGGGAACCACCATGCGCGCTTTGGCGCCAACCTCCGAGCGAATTGCTTCACCTTGTTTGAAGGCCACGACCAATTGCCGACCATCCGCACGGTACACCGCCACTCGGTCTATACCGGGGAGCTCCGCTACCTGTTGCAAATTGGATTCGATGGCTGCAACGTCATTGAGTATCAGCGCGCTGGCATTGCCGCTGGCGACCAAGTGCGCCATGGATTCAGACCAATTTTTGGCGTTTGCCCAAGTCACAGCCTCCAACCGGCTGTAAGCCAGCGCGGCGAATACAGCCCCCAACGCCAATACCACGACCGTTGCACCGGTCATGATCGCGGTGCGCAGGCTGTACGGCGGCGCGATCCCAGCTTTCAGTCGCGACAGGGCTTGCATGGCGTGTCACTCCAAGACAACGTATTTATCAATCTTCAGGCGCTCGAGAGGGGCGTAGTCCTTGGTATAGCTGGTCAGAACCGGGCTGGGCATTTGTATCCCTGCCATGATGGTTTGGGTTTCAGCAGCGGCAGCAAGACCGAGAAGTACCTCGGTAATGGCGGCTCTGACCGGCCGGGGTACACGAGGGTGCGCAGCCAAGGGATGAGGTGCCAGCGGCGGTGTGGTGTAGATCACGCGCAGTTTTTGCTGCACCTCTGGAGGTTCTTTTTCAAACGTGGTCTTCACCACACCTGCCGCCTGTGAGTCGCCCAACAAGACTTGGCGTATGGCATTGCGGTGGTTTTGGGCATAGTGCACCTCGAATGGCAAATGGTGCTGGGTATCGAGCACCGAACGGATGTACAAACTCGCTGCAAAGGCATTGGGCGCTGGAAAAGAAATGCGCTGCCCCCTGAGCTGCTCAATGTGATGAACGGGGCCATCTGCACTCACCAACAAAACGCCTTCGAGGGCTCGCGCATCGTGCAGCAAAGGCTCATAGTTGTGCGCACGGTGAGCCATCACCATGTGGTACGGATTCAAAAAAACGAGATCGGCTTTCCCACTCAGAAACTCGGCTTCGAACGCCGCGATGGATGGGTACACCACCAGCTCACAGGGAATGCCACGTTGCCCCAGGGCATCCACCACCGGCGACCAGTACCGACTCATTTCAATGGGGGTGAGCTGCGGAACCACGGCAAGACGCAAGGTCCGGCGTGTGGTGGCCGGCGGTGATGGCGTCGCTGCAAATGCGGGCATCGCCCAATGGGCTAACAGGCCCAAGCCACTCCCAACGAGGGTGCGTCGGGCAAGAGAGATGGCATTATTTTTTTTCATGGCTTCACCAACAATCTGTCCACAGTGTCGAGCAGCTCAATCGGGCTGAAAGGTTTGACCAGGTATGCATCACAGCCTACGGCCTCACCTCTTTCGATGTCCGTGCGTTGCCCGCGTGCCGTCAACAAGATGACTTTGGTCGTGGACTGCAAGGTGGCGTCTGCCTTGATCTTTTGGCACACCTGGTAGCCGTCCAGGGCACCTGGCATCATCACGTCGAGAAGCACAATGGCCGGACGCAAGTTCTGCGCTACGCGCCAGGCGTCCTCTCCGTTGTCGGCTTCGTGCAGGTCAAAGTCTTCAGACTCCATCGTGACCATCAGAAGATTCCGGATGTCGACTTGATCGTCAACAATCAGGGCGCTGCGTTTCATACGACCTCCTTTTTACGGCGCGACATGAGCTGGGCCAAATCTGCGGCATAGCGTTGCGCTTGCGCGATATCCAGTTGCGCCTGCCCACGCAAGGGGGCGCCTGTGGGGAACTCCATCATCACCCGCGTCTCGTCATCGCCGACGGGAGCGACCCGGATATTGCCGCCGTGCAGCCCCACGATCCGGCTCACCAGCGGCAGACCCAAACGGCCCTTGGTGTCATTGGCGGCCGGGTTGGGCGGCTTTGAGAACACATCGCGGGTTTCAATGCCTCGCTCCTCTTCGGGAATCGCTCCCAGATTCCGTACAGTGATCAACACGTGTTCACCGGTCAGGGTGTAGGCGACTTTGACCAACAGCTGCTGCTGGCTGTTTACCTCTCTGCGAGAGTGGGCAATCGCATTGTCAAAACACTCGAAGAATGCACGGCGGATGAGATTCGCATTGCCATAGATGGGAGGAAGCACTTGCGACGGCTCTGCGACTTCGATATGCACCTTTTTCGCATGTGCGCGAGGTGCCAGCTCAGCGCACACCGACTGCACAACGTCCGACAGCTCAATACGGTCCGTGGTGATCAGCACTTCATCACCGAACACCGCGATCAGGTCCGCCAAGCGCCGCAGCCTTTGGTCCAAAGCGCCAGCGGCTTCTTCGATGGCGGCGCCTTCTGCACTTTCTGGCAACGCGCCCAGCAAACCGGATAGCTTGCGCAAAGGCGGGCCCACTTCGTCACGCAGCAGCGCGATGATGTCCGGCAGGCCGCGCAGTTGGGTCTCACGACTGGGATGTTCAGAGGCCCCCTGGATCACAAAGGCAATGTCCAGGCCTGAGGGTCCTGCCATGAACACACCTGCAGCCTTCTTCCCGTCTGCCAACTCAACGTCAACGTTGTAAGGAAGTTTTACCTTGTTCAAGGCGACATCCTTCACCAAGGACTTGATCACGGGCTTGCCATTCATGGCCTCCGCCGGTTTGCCGGGATGCAATTTGGCAGCCTTGTTCGCGTAGCTCACCAAGCCATTGACTCCAAAAGTCAGTATCGGCCAGGGCATGGCATCGAACAGTGCATTCACGGAAGGCTGGTGGTAATTGATAGCCATGATGCGAATATAAAGTGCTGTTGGTGCCTTCAATTTATCACTTTTATCAATAAAGTCAAATATTGATTGAATTGATATTTAGCAATAAAAAGTGTTCCACCGCTCCTCGGAGGGCACGCCACCAACGCCTTGCGGTAATACTCAAGGCTGGACGACCAACACATGAAGTGCGACACAGCACCGAGAGACGGGAGCGAACAAGTTGCGGAAACGACCACTCTGGGGATTCGGATTGCTCGCCTATGGCAAGGACGAAGGCCCCAGCACATGCCAACCCGATACAGACAGCCCACCTGGCAGGTCATTGGCCACCCGTATGATTGCTATATTTTTAGTAGCTGTTTGCGCATATTCCACGGGCGCTGCAGCCACTTTTAATGAGATAAAGGCGGGTTACCAGTCGTCCGACACGCTGATCCTCTCGCGCGAAGGCGAACTGCTGCACCGCCTGCGCACCGATGCCACGGTGCGGCGCGGCCAGTGGGTGGCGCTGGCCGATGTGTCCCCTGCCCTGCGCACGGCGCTGGTGCTGTCGGAGGACAAGCGCTTTTACGAACACAGCGGAGTGGACTGGCGTGCGGTGTCCGCAGCAGCCTGGGGCAATCTGTGGAACACCAAAACGCGCGGCGCCTCCACCATCACCATGCAGCTGGCCGGACTGCTGGACGAGGACTTGCGGCGCGGCAGTGGCGGGCGCAGCGTGGTGCAGAAGCTGGGCCAAACCTGGTCCGCCCAAAGCCTGGAGCGCAGCTGGCGCAAGGACCAGATTCTGGAGGCCTACCTGAACCTGGTGCCGTTTCGTGGTGAGCTGGTGGGCATTGACGCCCTGAGCCAGACCCTGTTTGGCAAAGCCGCCCACGGACTGGACCACCGCGAAGCCGCCGTGGCCGCCGCGCTGGTGCGCGCACCCAACGCCAAGGAAGCGCAGGTGGTGCAACGCGCCTGCAGCGTGCTCAAAAGCCTGGAAAGCGCCGCCGCCAACTGCGCCGCGCTGGACCTGTTTGTGACCGGCGCGCTGCAGCGGCGCGACTATGCGGCCAGCGAAGGTGTGGCGCCGCATGTGGCCCGACAACTCACTGCCAGCCCAGGCACCCACGCGACGCGCCGCATCACCACCACCCTGCGCGCCCCGCTGCAGCGCTTTGCCGTGCAAACACTGCAAAGCCACCTGCGCGAACTGGCCGGCCGCCATGTGGAAGACGCCGCCCTGCTGGTGCTGGACAACGCCAGCGGCGAGGTGCTGGCCTGGGTCGGCTCCAGTGGGCCCCTGAGCAACGCGGCCGATGTGGACGCGGTCACCGCACTGCGCCAGCCCGGCTCCACACTCAAGCCCTTTCTCTACGCGCAGGCAATGGCCGAGCGACGCATCACCGCGGCCTCGCTCTTGGAGGACTCGGCCGCGCAGATCCAGACCACGGGCGGCCTCTACATTCCGCAAAACTACGACCGGCACTTCAAGGGCTGGGTGTCGGCGCGCACGGCGCTGGGCGCCTCGCTCAACGTGCCTGCGGTGCGCACGCTGGTGATGGTGTCGCCCGATGCCTTTGCCAAGCAACTGACACGCCTGGGGCTGCCTTTGGCCGAGAGTGGCGACTTTTATGGCTACAGCCTGGCCCTGGGCAGCGCCGAAGTCTCGCTGCTGAACCTGACCAACGCCTACCGCGCGCTAGCCAATGGTGGGCGCGCCAGCCCCAGCACGCTGCTGCCGCGCAAACCAGCACCCGCGAGCCAGGCGCTGGACCCGCGCGCCGCCTTTATCGTGGGCGACATCTTGAGCGACCCCATGGCGCGCGCCCGCACCTTTGGCACCGACAGCGTGCTGGCCACCCGCTTCTGGAGCGCGGTGAAAACCGGCACCAGCAAAGACATGCGCGACAACTGGGCGGTGGGCTACAGCCAGCGCTACACCGTGGGTGTGTGGGTGGGCAACGCCAGCGGTGCCCCCATGTGGGATGTGAGCGGCACCACGGGGGCGGCGCCCATCTGGGCCGCGGTGATGAATTTTCTGCACGCCAAGCAAGCCAGCCGCGCGCCCAAGCCGCCCGCAGGGGTGGTGCACAAAGCGGTGCAGTTTGCCAACAGCACCAGCGCCCCCACCCTGGAGGCTGCGCGCGACGAATGGTTTGTCGAGGGTACCCAGCAAACCACGTTTGCTATGGATTCAGGAGCTATTCGCGCAGTATCCATGAGCTCCAGAGGCCAAAAAGACTTAAAAACCGAGGCTGCGCCCAGCGCCCGCATCACCGCGCCTACCCACGGCACCATCATCGCGCTGGACCCCGACATCCCGCCCAAGGCGCAGCGCCTAAGCCTGCAGGCCGAAGGCGCCAACCTGCGTTGGCTGCTGAACGGCAAGCCGGTGGCCAAGGGCAACAGCGCGCAGTGGCCGCTCTGGCCCGGCAAACACCTGCTGCAAATCACCGACGCCCGCGGCCATGTGCTGGACCAGGTGCGCTTTGAAGTGCGTGGGGCGGGCGTCCTGTCCGCCCGCGCCGATGGCGCCAAACCACGCTAGCCCCAGGAACACACCCCATGCCCCGCGCCCCTGCACGCCCCATCCGACTCACCCGCTCACTGGCCATCATCCGCGTACGGCGCCAGCTGGAGCAAGACGCCTACCCGCGCCTGCAGATGGGGCTCATCGTGGCACTCACCGGCGCTGCCGGTTGGCTGTTGTCTGCCCTGTTGCTGGCGCTGGGCATGGACCAGATGGCCCTGCGTTACCCGGCCGCGCTGGGCGGTGCCTACCTGGTGTTTCTGGGCCTGCTGTGGCTGTGGTTGCGCACCCAGGCACAAGACTACGACCTGCTACCTGACGCAGTGGACATGGTGCTGCCCCGCGGCAGCCACGGAGGCTCTGGCAATGTGCCACTCACCAGCGGCGGCGGCGGGGACTTTGCGGGAGGCGGTGCCAGCGGCCACTTTGACGCCCCGGCGGCCCTGCCTGCGGACGAGCCCGGTGTGCTATCGGCCGTCGGCGACGCCGTGGGCTCGGTGGGCGACGCTGATGAATTCGCCATTCCGCTGTTGGCGATTGCCCTGGCTATCGGACTGGCGTTTGCATCGCTGTATGTGGTGTACCTGGCGCCCGCCCTGTTTGCCGAGCTGCTGTTCGACGGCGTGCTGTCCTACACCCTGTACCGCCGCCTGCGCCACGCCGACAGCAGCCATTGGCTCAGCACCGCGTTTCGCCGCACGGTGCTGCCTTTTGCGCTCACCGCCGTGTTTGTAGCGCTGGTGGGTGCGGGCCTGGCCGCCTACGCACCCGGTGCCCACACCCTGGGGCAGGCACTGCACGCCGCGCGCTGAATACCCACAGCGTGTGCAAGCTACTACGATGCTCTCCTGCCACCCTCACATCACACGCCCATGACCGACGCCCCAGCCCCCTCCGCCATCTCCGCACGCACCGGCGTGAGCCCCTGGTGGCGCGCGGGCACCATCACCTTGGCGGTATTGCTGGCCACGCTGATTGCGGGCACGGCCAGCATGTTTGAACAGTTCAAGGCCCAGATAGCCCACCAGCAGCACCAGCTGGCGCAGCAAGCGCAAATCCGCACGCTGGCCGTGCTGCTGGACGCCACCCAAAGCCCCGCCCTGCTGGTCACCCACGACCCTGCCAGTGGCGCGCTGCAGTTGCAACGCCTCAATGGTGTGAAGGAGGGCCGCGAAGACAGCATGCAGCTCTGGGCCCTGCGCCAGGGACAGGCGCCTCTGTCATTGGGAGTGCTGGCCAGCAAAGCCGGCACCTTGACCCTGCCCGCCCAGGCCGATGCCTTGCAGGGCGTGGCACAGCTCGCCATCAGTGTGGAAGACAAAGGCGGCGTGCCCTCGGAGCGAGGCCCGCGTCTGCCCTATTTGTTCCAGGGCGCAGTGGTGCACAAAGCCATCTGAGCCCGCGCCATGCCCACCACCGCATTTGCCCTGTTTGCCACCGCACTGGGCCACTCCGGCATCGCCTGGAGCGCCCAGGGCCTGACGGGGGTGCAACTGCCCGAGGCGGACGAGGCCACCACCCGCTTGCGCATGCAAGCCCGCTTTGCGCGTGCGCCCGAAGCCGCACCACCGCCCGAGGTGCAAACTGCCATCGCCGCCATCACCGCGCTGCTGGCCGGTGCGCCCACCGAACCGCGCGACCTGAGCCACCTGGTGCTGGACATGGAGGGCGTGCCCCCGTTTCACCAGCGCGTCTACACGCTGGCGCGCGACATTCCACCGGGGGAGACATTGACCTACGGCGAGCTGGCCCACCTGCTGGGCGAGCCCGGCGCGGCGCGCGCCGTAGGCCAGGCCCTGGGTGCCAATCCGTTCGCCCCAGTGGTGCCCTGCCACCGCATCCTGGCGGCCAAAAGCGGCGCAGGCGGGTTCTCGGCACCTGGCGGTGTCAACACCAAGCTGCGCATGCTGCTGGCCGAGCGGGCCCGCTTCAACGGCCCAGGCCTGTTTGACGCACTCTGAATGGCAGCCAATATTGCTATATTTTTTATAGCTTTTCGCGCAGGTAATACGGCGCTCAAACCACGATTTTGCACTTAAACCATGTGCAACATCAGGCCACCATTGCTTGCACAAACGCGCAAAGCCTTTACACGACCGATACCTGGGCGGGCGACCATGCAGGCTCCTTCACTTCCATAGGTCACTCTATGAAATCCACCGCCATGGTGTGCTCCATCGTCATCGCCAGCCTGGGCTTCAGCGCCCCCACACTGGCCAAAGACCAAGGGCGCGGCAAAGACCGGTATGAACACCACCACGATGACAGGGACATGCGCATTGACCACCGCCACGGCCCGCATCACGACCGCCGGGGGCAGTCCCGCTGGGATGGCCACCCCGGCTACTACGGCGCCCGCGGGCCTGACTTCCGCCGCGGCGGCTACCTGCCGCAGGAGTACCGCCGCCCGATTTATGTGGTGAACAACTATTACGGCCACCACCTGCCCCCGCCACGCCGCGGTCACCAGTGGGTGCAGGTGGGTGCGGACTACGTGCTGATTGCGATTGCCACCGGCGTGATTGCGCAGATCATTTTGAGCCAGTGAGCTGGCGCAACAGGGCGTAGGCCACGCCCGCCAGCACCAGCACGCCTGCCACCAGCACCAGCCACAGGGTGGCAGTGCGCAGGCTCACGCCACTGGGCAGGAGCTTGGCGGCCCACAACTGGGGGGCGTCCGGTGCATCGGCCCGCAACTGCTTCACGGCCGCCGCAGGCAACTCGGCCAGCCGAGCGGGCGATACCGCACCAAGCACACCGGCCTCTACGGCAGCCGATGTCGTGTTGGGGCGGCCCACGGCCAGCGTGAACGGCGCCGGGCCCGAGGCCAACACCGCCAACTGCAAGGGGGCCAGCTCCACTGTGGCCTGCAAGCCGCCTGCGGGCAGGGGCTGGCCATTGCTGGCCTCTACCCGCAGCGCCCGCACCGACGTGGTGGGCAAATCCAGCGCGCGGTTGCGGCTGCCCTGGCCCACCGTGTCGAGCCGGTAGACCACGCTGGACGCCAGCGCGCGCCAGGGCTGGCTCGCATCATTGCGGCCCGAAATACGCACAGGCACCAGCGTGTTGTCCTGCAGGGCTTCCACATGCAAGGCCAACAGGGGGGTGGCAAACGGCAGTGTCCATACCAGGCTGTTGCCGTCGGGTGCCCCCGGGGGCAAGGCAGCGCGCACCCGCGGGGCCTGCGTCTGCGCCGTGGCAACCTGACCGGTGAGTGCGGTGACGTTCACGCCGTCCTGCCCGGCCCAGGCCAGGCGCAGGTAACGCCCTTTCACCTCAAGTGGCTGTTGCAGCTCCAGCACCGTGTTGGCAGGTGCGTCGGCGCCGTCAAAACGAAATAGCGGGCCTTTCACCGGCACGCTCTGCCAGTCTTGCAGGTTGGCACTACTCTCCAGGCGCAGGTGCACCAGTGTGTTGCGGGGCAGCTCGGCCGTCAGGCGCAGGGCGGCCAGCGGGTGCTGCTCGGCCCGGGTGTCAAATAGGGCCGCTTGCAGCGGCTGCGCATTGGCAGGGATGGCAGCACTGGCCTTGGTGCCGGTCTTGTCTGCGGCACTCCATCGCACCCAGGCGCTGCCGGGTGTAGCGGTATCGGCTGACAGACGCACCTCTACCGCACCGGGTGCTGCAGGGGCACCGGTGCTGGTTGTGAACAAGGGGTAGGCCGGGTACGCCCGCGTTTGCACAGCCGGTGCACTGCGCTCCAGGTCGGCCGGGCGCAGCAGCGCGTAAGGCACCACGGCGCCATCGGCATTGAACACGCGCACATCGTGGCCTGCAGCACTCTGCATGCGCAGCAAGGCCTCGACCGGCAGCGCCGCCCGCACCAAGCTCGCGCCCGGGGGCAGCACCAGCTGGCCGCGCCAGGCAAATTCGGCTGGCGTGGGGGTATCGGCAGCCCAGGCCGGGCTACCCACACTGCACAGGGCCAGCAGCATGCTCACGATCCAGGGTTTGGACAGGTTCATGCGGCCTCTCCTTGGTCTGCATCTTCGTCTTTTGCCGCCGTTGCCGCCGGGGGAATGGGTGCAAAGTAGCCCACCACCAGCATCATCACGCCCACCGCAATAAAAGCCACGATGCGCTCCGATCCACCGCGGTTGCTCAGGTCCACCAGAAAGAGCTTGGCCACCGTCAGCCCCAGCAGGGCCGCACCGCCCATCCACACCGGGCGCGCCAAGCGACGGTGCGCCACCAGCATCAGGCCCAGCGCCAGCAGCGTCCACAGGATCGAGTAGCCGGCCTGCACCAAGAAGGACTCGAACAGGCGCTCGGCATCCCAGGGAACCCCTGCATACTGGTGAGCCACCCGCAGCCACACGGTGTTGACCGCCACAAAGCCCAGCGCGCACAGCAGCAGCGTCCAGCGACGGTCATGCACCCAAGCAGGCACAGGCAAGTCGCTGTGGCGCACGCGTGTGAGCCACAAGGCTGCAGCCAGCAAGGCCAGCGCCACCGTCAGGTCGGTCGGGTTGAGCAAGGGCACATAGGGCAAGGGCCGCGCATTGCCATCGGACGACACCGCCACCAGCACAGCGCCCAAACCTACCGCCACGGCCAGCGGCACGGCGGCATGCCACAGGTAGGCGTTGGCAAAGCGGTCCAGCGGCCAGGCCTGGCGCACGCGGCTGCCGGCGTCGTACAAACTGCGGCGGCACAGCGCCAGCAGCACCAGCACACTGGCCACCAAAAAGATCACGCTGGCCCACGCCGTGCCGCGCAACTGCGCCTGCTGCACCGCCCAGACCAGCAGGTTGCCCACCAACAGCGCCACCAGCCACACGCCGCCAGTGTGCACCACGCGCCACCAGCGCTGGGGTGGCAGGCTATCAAGGTTTTTGAGCGTGACAAAGTGCAAGGCCAGCGCCGCAGGCCAGACCAACCAGCCCCAAGCCTGGAACACATGGTCCAGCGCCACCACGCCCTCCAGCGCAAAGACTGCCATGATGGGCAGCGAGAACCAGGCAGGGGTAGCCGCAATGGCCCAGGGCTGCGCGCGCGTGGGCCATGCAAAGCGGTGCGCCACCCAGGCACTGAGCAACCAGCCCAGCATCTCCAGGTGGGACTGCAGGGCCGCGCCCAGCACCGGCACCCAGTTGCCATCTGGCCCGGGCAAGGCACGTTCGATGTCGTGCAACAGCGCAAACTGCCACCAGAGAAAGCCCACCCAGAACAACACGGGCGAAGCCTTCTGCTCCACGGTGGCCAGCAGCCGGCGGGCGCCCGAGTCCGAACCCGCAGGCGTTGCCGCGAACCGCGTCCAATGGGCCAAAGCCAGCGCCGACGCAGCCAGCAGCACCGCGCCAATGAAGGCAGGGTTGGCGATGGGCCAGGCGCTGGCATGCATCTGGTCCAGCCCGTTCAGGTAACTACCAGCAGCCAGCACCTGCAGTACCAGCCCGGCCAGGCGCGCCAGCCAGCGGCCCTGGCGCTGGCCCATCCAGTACACGGCGGCGCCCTCGGCCGCCCAGACGGCACTGGTCCAACGCGCATCCAGCGCCAGCGGCACGGCCAGCGTGACAAAGCCCAGGCCCAGCACGGCAAAACATTCGGCCAGCCACTGGCCCACAGCCTGTTGGGCTGGTGGACGCTTCACCGCCCACCAGCCCAGGCCCAGGTACAAAGCGCCCATCACCAGCGATGAAAAGGCGGTGGCGTATTCGATGTCTTTCACCAATGCGGCCTGCAAGCCAAAGGCCACCAGCGGTGTGCCAAACACCAGCGTGGCGTCCACCGCCTGTTTGGGCGCCAGCGAATGGCGCGTGGCGTACAGCAGGCTGGCTAGCAGGTAGATGGCGAAGAACGCGATGAGGAAAGGCTCGGTGCTGGCCAAGTGTTCGGGCTGGTACTTGAGCGCGCCCCAGGCCGTGGCCACGCCAAAGGTGGCAAAGAAGCCCAGCAGGTTCAGCGGCCGCCACGCGCGCAGCCAGGCCACGGCCACGATGGCCAGGTTCAGCACCAGGTAGTAGCTGAACAGCCCCACATGGCTGCCCTGCCCGGTGGACACCAAAATAGGCGCTGCAAACGCACCCGCAAAGCCGATGAAGGCCATGGGCATGGCGTTTTGCAAGAGCGCAATGGCGGTAGAGAACGCGCACACCAGCGCCAGCACGGCAAACGCCGCACCCGCCGGCAAAAACTGGTAGAGCCGGAAGGCAGCAAACACGGTGAGGTAAAACACCGCCACACCCGCGCCCTGCAGCGTCAGCGCGTAAGCCAGCTTGTCGGGCTGGCGGCTGCGCAGACGGAAGCCAAACACCAGCAAGCCAATGCCAGCCATGCCAATGGCCGCCAGGCGCAGCTCCGGCGGCAGCAGCGCGTTGTCCATCGCAAACTTGGCCAGAAAGGCCAGGCCCACGAACAGCACCAGCACACCGGCGCGCACGATAGTGTTGCCCCCGAGCAGCCAGCCCTTGGCCTGGTCCACCAGGCGGATCAGCAGGTCTGGCGGCTGCGCCACCCATTCGGGGGTGTCGGGCAGGTCTTCGCTGCGGCCCACACGCTCGCCGGGCGCGACAGGCGGGCGGACGGGCCGCGGGGCATCCAGAAATTCGTCAGGCTCCTCCTGCGGCACGCGGGGCCGGGGTGAGGCCTCTACCGCCACGGGCACCGGGCGCAGCGCGGCCGCCGCAGTGGTTACCGGCGTGGGGGGCTCAGTTGGTCCTGCAGCGGGGACGGCCGGGGCGACCACCGGTACCGACAGGGTCTGCTGTGCCCGCTGGGCAGCGATTTCACGACGCACCGCCATGCGCAGGGTCAGGCCCGCCAGTGCGCCCAGTATGGCCCCGATGAACAGTCCAGCCTCTTCGTCGTACTCCACCGTCAGAAAGCCAATGATGGCTCCCCAAATTGCGCCCCATAAGACCATGCCGTGACTCCCTTGTGCGTGTTGTCTGCCCTTGCGGCGGGCCAGTCTAGCCCAAGACCGGCGCAAATAATTTCAATCGACCTGGGGGGGATTTCACGCACCGTTTATCCCTGCGTCGCTACCATTTGTGCCATTACAGGAGACCCCATGGCCGTTATCACCAATATTGAAGACCTGCGCGTGCTGGCCGAAAAACGCGTGCCGCGCATGTTCTACGACTACGCCGACTCCGGCTCGTGGACCGAAGGCACCTACCGTGCCAACGAAGACGATTTCCAGAAGATCAAGCTGCGCCAGCGTGTGGCGGTGAACATGGAGAACCGCACCACCGCGACCAAGATGATTGGCATTGACGCCAAGATGCCGGTGGCCATTGCCCCCGTGGGCCTGACCGGCATGCAGCATGCCGATGGCGAAATCCATGCCGCGCGTGCGGCCGAGAAGTTTGGCATTCCGTTCACGCTGTCCACCATGAGCATTTGCTCCATCGAAGACATTGCAGAAAACACCACGGCCCCCTTCTGGTTCCAGCTCTACATGATGCGCGACCGCGCCGCCATGGCGAAGATGATTGAGCGCGCACGCGCCGCCCGCTGCAGCGCACTGGTGCTGACGCTGGACCTGCAGGTGATTGGCCAGCGCCACAAGGACCTGAAGAACGGCCTGACTGCACCGCCCCGCCCGACCTTGGCCAACATCATCAACCTGGCGACCAAGCCGCGCTGGTGCCTGGGCATGCTGGGCACCAAGCGCCACACCTTCCGCAACCTGGTCGGGCATGTGGAGTCGGTCAGCGACATGAAATCCCTGGCGGCCTGGACCAACGAGCAGTTCGACCCCCGCCTGTCGTGGGACGACGTGAAGTGGGTGAAGGAGAAATGGGGCGGCAAGCTGATCCTCAAGGGCATCCAGGACGTGGAAGATGCACAGCTGGCCGTAGCCAGTGGGGCCGACGCGATCGTGGTGAGCAACCACGGCGGGCGCCAACTCGATGGCGCCCCCAGCAGCATCAGCGCCCTGCCTGCCATCGTGGCGGCCGTAGGCAGCCAGATCGAGGTGTGGATGGATGGTGGCGTGCGCAGCGGGCAGGACGTGCTCAAGGCTTGGGCCCTGGGCGCCAAGGGCACCATGATTGGCCGCGCCATGGTCTATGGCCTGGGTGCCATGGGCGAGGCCGGTGTGACCAAGGCCCTGCAAATCATCCACAAGGAGTTGGACGTGACCATGGCCTTTTGCGGCCACACCAACCTCCAGAATGTGGACCAGCGCATCCTGGTTCCCGGCACCTACTGAAAGGTGCGGCGGGGTGGCTTAGCGGTAGCCCCCGGCCATCAAAATATCGGTCACCCGGCCCAAGATGGCGCCCAGCACCTGCTCGGGCGGCACGGCACCGGTCAGGCCCTGGTGCACGGCAGCGCCCAGGGGACCGGTGTTGATTTCATCCCACACGCTGATGATGGGGCGCCAGTCGGGGTCGGCATGGCGCAGCTGCTCGCGCAGCAAAGTGAATTCGGGGTAGCGGCGAAGCAGTGCCGGATCACGCAGAGTGGACAGGCGCAAGGGCGCTGCCCCCAGGGCGCAAACCGCTTGGTCCTGTGCTTTGGAAGTGAGCCACTGCATCAGCAAAAACGCTGCGTTGGCCCGTTCAGAGTTACGGGCAATCGCCAAACCCAAGCCCCCGGTCTGCGAGGCCCGGCGTACACCACGCGGGTGCAAGACGTAACCCACCTGACCGTTCACCCGGGACTGGGGCGAGCTGCGCACAGCACCAAATACCGCGGTGGAGTCCAGGTACATGGCGCTGCGGCCCTCCAGAAAGGTCTGCAGCATCTCGTTGTAGTCAAAGTTGGCCATGCCTTCAGGGCCGGTGTCGGCAATCTCTTTGAGCAGCTGAAGGGCCTGCACCCCAGGTGCCTGGTGGAAGGTAGGCACCCAACGCGCATCAAACACCCGTCCGCCCAGCGGACTGAGGTGCAGTAACCAGGCGTGCACACAGTTGTGCCCAATCTGTCCGCGCGAGGTGAGCGCTGCCATGCCAGATTGGCTGCGCAGCACTGGCAAGAGGCGGCGCAATTGGGCATAGGTGCTGGGCGGCTGCAGCCCCAGCTTGGCAAACACATCACGCCGATACGCCAACACCGAGGTTTCAGCGCCATATGGCAAGCCGTACAGGCGTGCGCCAGGCCCCGGCAAATAACCTTTCGGCCCGCCCACCAAACCGGTGTTTTGCAGGTACACGGGCACCACGTCAGCGAGATCAAAGGCAGGATCCACCAGCGCCGGATTCTGCAAAAAAGCGTCCAGTGGACGAATCAGCTGCTTGCTGACGTACTCGCTCTTCCAGGTGGCCACATACGTCACCAGATCGAAACCGCTGCGGGCCAGCGACAGCTCGGCAAGCTGCCGGTGTTTCATGCGCAGGATGTGTTCACGCGCCAGCTCCACCTTGATCCCGGTCTCTTCGGTAAACCGAGGCAGCAGTTTGACCGCGGCGTCGTAGTGCGGGTGGTCCGGGATGCTGAAGGCCACAGTCTGGCCCCGGTACTTGGCGTAGCGGTCCGAGGCATGGGTGCTGGCCAAGGGCAAAGCCGCACCAAACACGGAAACAGCCGCCTTCAGCACCTGACGGCGAGGCGGCAGGTACAGGGGCTGGAACGGTAACAACGACGTCATACGGAGGGCTTGGAATTGGGGAGCGCCCACCCCATTGTGACACCGGGCGCTTGGTATCCTTGCGCCTCATGAGTGCCGCCCCCCCCGCGATACGCCGCATCGCCCACCTGGACATGGACGCTTTTTACGCGTCGGTGGAGCTGTTGCGCTACCCGCAGCTCAAGGGGCTGCCGGTGGTGATTGGTGGCGGACGCCGCGCCCTGGATGATGCGCTGCGCGCGCGGTACGCCAAGCTGCCACTGCACGAGATTCCAGTGACCGCGTTTCCCCTGCTCAAGGACTACACGGGGCGCGGTGTCATCACCACGGCCACCTACGCAGCGCGCCAGTTTGGTGTGGGATCTGCGATGGGCATGATGAAGGCGGCCAAGTTGTGCCCGCAGGCGATATTGCTGCCGGTGGACTTTGCCCAGTACCGCCATTATTCGCAGCGCTTCAAGGCCATCATTACCGACATTGCGCCTCTGATGGAGAACCGGGGCGTGGACGAGGTGTACATCGACTTCACCGACGTGCCCGGCGGCCAGCGCGAAGGTGGCCGGGTGCTCGCGCGTTTGATCCAAAAGGCAATTTTTGACGACACGGGCCTGACCTGCTCGGTGGGCGTAGCCCCGAACAAGCTGCTGGCCAAGATGGCCAGCGAGTTCAACAAGCCCAATGGCATCGCCATCGTGTATGAGTCAGATGTGGAGACCTCGATCTGGCCACTGGCCTGCCGCAAGATCAATGGCATCGGCCCGAAAGCGGATGCCAAGCTCAAGGGCCATGGCATTGAGACGATTGGCCAGCTGGCGGCCAAAGACCTGCAGTGGCTGATGGACACTTTTGGCCAGCGGACCGGAGCCTGGATGTTTGATGCGGCGCGCGGACGCGACGACCGCCCCATCGTGCTGGAAAGCGAACCGGTGAGCATCAGCCGCGAAACCTCGTTCGAGCGCGACCTGCACGCCGTGCGCGACAAGGCTGAGCTGGGCGCCATCTTCACGCGCCTGTGCGAACAGCTGGCCGACGACCTGCAGCGCAAGGGCTATGTGGGCAAGACAGTGGGCATCAAACTCAAGTACGAAGACTTCACGGCGGTGACGCGGGACATCACCATCGCACACCACATTGCCGATTCCAAAGAAATACGGCGGGTGGCGGGTCTGTGCCTCAAGCGTGCGCCGCTGCACAAGCGACTGCGCCTGCTGGGTGTGCGCATGGGCACTTTGCTAAGCGCAGAAGACGCCCAGGCCCTCAATTTCAAACAAAATTGGCCTCCAGGCCATATGAATACTGCGCAAGCAGCTATCGATTCAGGAGCAAATGACCCACTGACGGGACAGCTCTTCTGATGCGCACACGCCCGAATACAGGGCGCGCTCAATAGATCGAATGGAAATCTGTCTCGCGCTGGGCGCTGCGGCGTGCAGGCAGGTAAATGCGGAACACAGCGCCGCCGTCCGGCGCGTTCTCTGCGGTAATACGGCCGCCGTGGGCGTCCATGATGGTTTTGCAAATCGCCAAGCCCAGGCCGGTGCCACCGGAGCCATCCTGGGTGCGGCTGGACTGGACAAAGGCTTCAAAAATGCGGTCCAGCTCTGCGGGGGGAATGCCCGCACCATGGTCCCGCACGCTGACGCAGATGCGGTCCTCCCCCGTCAGGTAGGCGCTGAGTGCAATACCGGTCTGCGCTGGCGCAAACTTGATGGCATTGGCCAGCACATTGCGCACTACCTGGGCAAATCGCACGGGGTCCACCTTGGCAATCAGGGGCACAGGTCCGAGTTGCATGTCAACAGCCAGGCTCTTGGCATGGATTTGCGGCGTGAGCTCCTGCAACACGGGTCCGATCAGTCCGCGAATGTCCGTGCGCTCCAAATTGACGGCGCCCAAGGTGCTAGCGATTTTGGAGACGTCCAGCAAATCGTTGACCAGAGCCAGCATGCGGGCACCGGCAGCGTGGATGTCGGTGAACATGCCCATCAGCCGGGGCTGATCCTTGCCACGCATCATGCCGAGTTCGGAGAACCCCAAAATGGATTGCAAAGGTGTGCGCAGTTCGTGGCTGATATTGGCAATGAAATCGGACTTGGTGCGCGACGATTCTTCGGCAGCATGCCGTGCCGCATCCTTGGCACGCTCGGCGGCACGGAATTCACTCACATCCATCAGGGTGCTGAGCAAGCCGCCGTTGGCATGTTGCTCATCGCCCGGCAAAACCACCTTGGTGATGATGACCTCCCGCAGGCTGCCATCACGGTGCCGGAGTGCAGACTCGTAACGCAGGCTGCCCCCGGAACGCCAGACCTCGGCATCTTTCGCTGCGTGTAATGCGGCATCGGCGGCGGCCATGAACGCACTGGCCGTCTGCCCAATCACCCGGCTGCGCAGCATGCCGGTGAAATCCTCCCACGCCCGGTTGACCGACACATAGCGGCCATAGCGGTCGAAGGTGGCCACTGGCAAGGGGCTGATTTCCAGCAAGAAGGCCACAAAGTCAAGCTGGTGCTGCAAGGCACTCTCGGCAGCCAGGCGTTCGGTCACATCCACTGCGCTGCCCGCAAAACCAATGATGTCTTCCCCCTCCCACAGGGGCACAACGGCGATATCAAAGCGGTGCAGGCTGCCATCGCTGGCACGCATGCTGGCAGTTTTCGTGCGCACGGCCGCCGTGTTGTCGAGCGCAAACAACTGTGCCACCCCTGCGCGGTCGGCCTCACAGACCCACTCCGTCAAAGCGTGGTTTTGTGCCTGCGCAACGCTGTGGCCCGTCACTGCCATCCAGCGCTCATTCACATAGGTCAACACTCCCTCAGGGTCGGTGCGGAACAGCAACTCTTGCACGCTCTTCACCAGCACATGCAGATCGTGTTCCTTGCGCACCACTTCCGCGCGCGCATTCTCCAGGGCCACCAGTCCCCGTTCCCGGGCGCGCAGGCTGCGGCGTATCCCCACTGTCGTGAGCACCAGGAACAACACACAGACTACAGCCGCGGTGATGAACCAACGCACGGATGTCAGCCAATGCTCACGCGTGAGCGCCAAAGGCTGCTCCACAACGACCACCAGAGGCCGGGTTTTGGACAGCCGGAATGACACCACCTGGGTACCGGGCGAAGCGCCATCACCTTCGTAAGTGAAATGCTCGCGGGAGGGCAAAAACTTGCGAAACACCGGATGGTCCGCAAACACGGCGCCCGGGTTGGCCGCACGCGGGCCACTGCTGACCAATACCACCCCCTGGTAGTTCAAAAGGTAGACACTACCGTGCTGGTCGCCCAAGGTGAGCAGTTGGAAGCTCGACAAGAAATCAGGATTGATCAGCGCAACCAGAAGCAGGGGCTTGCCATCGGCATTGCGCAGCCCCCGACTGAACGGAATGAATCCGATGTTGGTGGCAGCCGATGGGGCTGCACTACCCAAGGCGCTGAGCCCCCGGCCGTGCTGGAAGACACCCAGCACGTCCCGCCCCGGCGCAGGTGTGGGCCCCATGCGTTCCAAGGGTACTGCCATGCCCACATCACTGGCAGCAGTACTGGCCAGCACGTGGCCCGTGCCATCGAGCAAATGCAGGCTGCGCACAAACGGCAGCGCCGCCAAGGCCTGTGCCAGCAACGGGTCCGCCCGGTGGGCCTGTGCCATGTCCGCTGCATGCAGCTGACTGCCCACATAGGCCAGAACCAGCGACGCTGTCTCCACAGTACGGGTCGCGTGGTCATCAATCACGCGCGCTTCCAACTCGCTGCGGGCCCGGTCGGACTCCAACACCTCCTGGTACTCATACCAGCCCAACCACACCACCGCAGCCACAACCGCCAAGGACAGCACCAGCCCCAATGCCGTCGCCAGCGCTGCAAAGCGCCGCAGCGTGTGGGCAGAAAAATCAGGCTGCTGCATGCGGGATGTCACATCTCAATCGTTCACCACAATGGGCAATAGGCCGTGACGCGTGGCAGCCGCACGCAGACGCCCATCTTTTTTAATACGCGCCACAAAACCGTCGACCACGGCCAGCCAGGCGTCATCGCCCGGCTTGACGGCATAGCCGTAGGGCAAGACCGAGAACGGCATCGGCGGCTCAATCAGCTTGGCCCAGTCTGCATTGCTGAGCAAGCGGCGGCTGTAGGGAAAATCGGTCATGAAGACATCGATACGCCCTGCCTCCAGTTCGCGTTCGCGGGTCTGGGGTGGCTTGATGACCACCATCTGGGCCTGCGTCAGCTTGGCCTTCATCACCGGCTCCATGAAGGTGCCACCTTGCACGCCCACCAGCACGCCGGGCTGGTCGATGTCCGACCATTGCCGCACGGTACGGTTGCTCTTGGTGCTGATGGCGTAAATGTCACTCTGCATGTAGGGACGCGAAAACTTGAGATGCTGCAGGCGCTGGGCCAGCATGCCCACGGCAAACATGGCGACATCGCAGCGCTCCGCCGTCACATCGTCCACCAATGTGGCGAATGACGAATCCACATACTGCACCTTAGCCTTGAGGTCTTTTCCCAGCTCGGCCGACAAATCAATGTCCACACCTTCGAGCTGCTGGGTGTTGGGGTTGCGGTGGCTCACGCCAAAGTAGTCCGGCCAAATACAAACGCGCACGGTATCCGTAGCTTTAACGCGCTCCAGCACGCCTGCCGCAGTGACAGGTCCCGCTACAAGCCACCCAATGCACAGCGCACAGGCCCAGCCGAGCACTTTGCTGGGCATTGCGTGGGTGGCATGTGCGGCATTTCCAAATATCTTCATCATCTCAGAAACCTCCCTTTACCAAATCCGAATAACTCAAATGGCTGGCATTGATGCGCTCCCGCAGCGCATTGAGTTCTGCGGCGTTTGCCATGAATGTATCCACAATCTCCGGGTCGAAAGCCTTGCCACGCTGAGCATGCAGCATGGACAAAGCCACTTCGACCGACATGGCCGGGCGGTACACGCGGTCCATGGTCAAGGCATCGAAAAAGTCCACCACTGCCACTATGCGACCCGACAGGGGAATGGCCTGCCCGGCAAGCTGGGAGGGATAGCCGCCGCCATCCCAACGCTCATGGTGCGACAAAGCCAGCTCGGCCGCCAACTGAAACAAGGGAATACGCGATCGCCCCAGAATTTCAGCGCCCATGCGGGAGTGTTCATTCATGATGGCACGCTCTTCGGGGTCAAACGCACCGGGCTTTTTGAGTACGCGGTCCGGAATCCCAATCTTGCCAATGTCGTGCATGGGCGCCGCTTTGCGCAGCATGGCGGCTTTGGCGGGGGACTCCCCGATCAGCAGGGCCAGCGCTTCTGACAAGAAGCCAATTCGGATGATGTGCACACCCGTGTCGTCATCTTTCAGGTCAGCTGCCAAAGACAGACGGAAAAGCGCTTCATGGTGCGCATGGGCCACCTCATTGAGCGCATCGTTGCGCTCGCGGTACATGCGCCCAAAATCCCCGATCAGGCGCTCCATTTGCATCGAGGCCTCTGGCGAAAAACTGTTACCCCCGCCAGGCTCCGGCGGCAGCTCCGTGGCCTGCTCCGTTGTCATGCGGCCTCCCACTGCGCATTGATGGTTTCTATCAGTGCCAGCGGGCTGAAGGGCTTGACCAGATAGGCATCCGCACCGGCTTGCATGCCGGCTTCCAAGTCTTCACTGCGTCCGCGGGCTGACAGCAGGACCACCCGGGGGGGGGTGTATTGGAGCTTGATCATGGAACACACGTCCAGGCCACTGAGTCCGCCGGGCATCATCACATCCAGCAATAGCAAGTCCGGCTCAAATTCTTGGGCCATGGCCAGCGCAGAGTCGCCATCCTCGGCCTCACGAATGTCGTAATTGTCGAACTCCAAGGTCATTCGAATCAATCGCCGAATGTCTGCGTGGTCTTCCACGATCAATATCTTTTTCATAAGCCATCTCCGCACGCAGGGCGGCCTCGGTTGGTTGCCATCAGCGCATGAATCATATCTATCATTTCAATCAAATGCAATCATTTTTCTTCAAGTTGATGTTTTTGATAGACTTAATTGATGCAATCAGACAAGAATCCGCCTCAGAAGGTCGCCGCAGACGCCACTGTCACCACGCTGGAGGCTGCACGCCTGCTGGGGCTGGCGGTGCGCTCGGTCCAGCTGATGGTGGACCGGGGCGAACTGGAGGCATGGAAGACACCGGGCGGACACCGGCGCATCTCCCGTACCTCTGTAGAACGCTGGCGCCAGGGCGAACGGGCAGGCACAGCCTCACAGTCCCCTGCCGCCGCCCTTGCGGACCACCGAAGCGCCCCGCCCCCAAGAACCGCGCGCAACGTCCCCAGGGTGTTGTTGATCGAAGATTCGGCCCATTTCCAGAACCTGATCAAACTGCTGATGGGTCAACAGTTCCCAGAAGTCGAACTGCTGACCGCCAGCGATGGCATTGCCGGTCTGGCCATGGTCGGTCAGTACCAACCCGACGTTCTGATGGTGGACATCCTGCTGCCCGGCATTGACGGTGCAGCATTGATTACCCGCCTGCGTGCGATGCCCCAGTTTCAGGCCATGCAAATCATCGTGGTGACCTCATTGGATGCCTCGCAGCGGGCTCCCTACGCCTTGGCCTTGCACGATATTGCAGTGGTGCACAAGCCGCAGCTTGTAGTTGAACTGCCTGCCCTGCTCGGCGCCTGCCTGGGCAAGCGGGTGCTGCCATCACCATGACCTCCGCAGCGGCCCGCATTCTGCTGGTCGACGACGACCCGGCCTTGCGACGTTTTGTGCACATGGCCCTGGAAGACATGCCGCTGGAGCTGATTGCCTGTGACCGGGTTAACTCTGCGGTGCAGGTGCTGCAAGAAGGTGCCGTTCAGGTCATCATCACCGACCTCATGATGCCGGGTGAAAGCGGGTTGGGCTTGCTGCAACGCCTGAAGGAGCAACCTGCCTTGCGCGGCCCCGCCCGCGTGGTGGTGCTCAGCGCTGGGCTGACTCCCACCAGGCGCGAGGAATTGGTACACATGGAAGTGTGGTGCCTCTTGGACAAGCCAGTATCTGTCGTGCAATTGGTGGATTGCATCAACGAAGCACTTGCGCCGGCCGCACCCAAGCCACCAGCCAATGCCGCACCGGAACCTCTACCGGCAAACGCAGCCCGCGCGCATGCGCAGGCCTCCATTGAGGAATATTTCGGGGGCAATGGCGAGTTGTACCGGGCGTACCGGGCTACCTGCCTGGCCCAATTTGCGCACGATGTCCACAACGGGGACACAGCGGCAGCCACGCGTGACCTCGTGTCTCTGCGCCACCTGGCCCACAACGCCAAATCGGTGTTGCGAATGCTGGGCTACCCAACACAGAGTGCGCAAGCTTTGGCTCTGGAAGAAGACTGTGCTGCGGGGCGCACCCCAGAGTCACTTGCAGGCTGGGACACGCTGCGCTCAGCCCTGCAGGCGATCGGCAAGCCCTGAGGCTTCACACCACAGTAATTTCGTCCTGGTGATTGGCGATGTGCAAGGTGTGCGCCAGCGCAAAGTCGGCACGGCTCAGGGCGCCGTAAGCGAAGTGCGGGCGTAGTGGCCCCGCATACGCCTGAAAGCGCTGCACTGCATTGCGCAAGCGCGCAATCCCCGGTTTGAAGTCGTCACTCTGCGGCAAAACAGGCGCGCCGGGAATCGGTTCGGTCAAGCCATGCGACATCTTGCCGCGCAGTCGAAAAACAGCAAACGCTGCACTGCCCAACGTGGCTTGGAACAGTGCACTTTTGGGCTCCGGGAAACCGTCCATACTCATGTCCACACTTTGTGCCATGTGTTCCAGAACCGCCGACATCTTCCAGACCGTGTTGCTCTGCACTTGGCTGGCGCGGTCCAGTTTGTCGAGCCAATGCATGACGTCGTCCAGCGACTGGACTTTGGGTGTATCGGCCATGGCGGCTCCTGTGGTGAAAGCGAGGGGGCTCAGAAGAAAGTAGCGGCGTTGCATGCTGAAAATCATACTGGTACTACGAGCCTCACGGGAGCATCTACAACCAACAAGCTGGGTAGGCCCCGTTTTTCTGTGCGGGAAACAAGTTTGACGGCCGTCAATTAAGTAACACTCCCAATGTCACCCGAGTTGACTTCTAGCCCCTACTTGTTGCTAAATGTTTTTGCGGTTGATCTAGAACAGTTTTCCAAAATTCTTTGGGGGAGAAGAGCTGATGCGCACCAACCTACCTGTGACCCAACGGGAGTACGAGTACCCTGCCGACCACATGTTGGTGTCCATGACAGACACCAAAGGCATCATTACCCACTGCAACCATGCCTTTGTGGAAACCAGCGGCTTTACTTACGACGAGCTCATAGGGCAACCCCACAATTTGGTGCGCCATCCTGACATGCCCCCCGAGGCCTACAAGGACATGTGGCAAACCATAGGCCATGGCAAGCCCTGGACCGCATTGGTGAAAAACCGCCGTAAAAACGGTGACCACTACTGGGTTCAAGCCAACGTCACCCCGATCTTGGAGAACGGCAAGCCCAAGGGCTACATGTCGGTCCGCATCAAGCCCAGCCGCCAGGACGTGCAGGCTGCCGAGGCACTCTATGCCCAAATGCGCGCCGACAGCCAGGCTGGCAAAAGCCCCATTTACCTTCGCGCAGGCGAAGTACGCTACCGTGGCCCGCGCGGCTGGCTGGGCGCCCTCACCCGCATCACCTTGACAGCACGCTTGGGCCTGGCCCTGCTGGGCATGACGCTATTGGCCATGGTGCCGCAGTTCTTTGGCATGCAGGGGTGGGAGGCGGTGGCTGCACAGCTGGTTTCCCTGTTGATTGGGGCAGGCTGTGTGCTGGCTTGGTTTCAGTTGCGTTTTGCCGCAGCCATTGGTGCAGCAGAGAGCTTTGCCGACGACCTGGCCGGCTGCAACCTCACCACCTCGGTGGAGGGGCAGTATCCGCCGCCGCTGGGCACCATGATCCGTGCGCTGCGACAGATTCAGATCAATTTGCGCGCCGTCGTGGGCGATGTGCGCGGAGAGATTGCCATTTTTACGCGTTCTGCAGCGGAGATTGCGGAGGGCGGCATGGACTTGTCAGCCCGCACGGAAGCCCAGGCCAGCAGCCTGGAAGAAACTGCTGCCTCGATGGAGGAGTTGTCCAGCACGGTCAAACAAACGGCGGACACCGCTGCCCGCGTCAGCAGCCAGAGTGCCAGAAGCACCGAGGTCGCGACGCAGGGTGGCAATGCGGTACACCAAGTGAGCCAGGCCATGCAGGCGATTGACGCATCGTCCGGAAAGATGCGCGACATCATTGGTGTGATTGAGGGTATCGCCTTCCAAACCAACATCCTGGCCCTCAATGCCGCGGTCGAGGCGGCCCGCGCGGGTGAACAGGGCCGCGGTTTTGCCGTGGTGGCCACTGAAGTGCGGGCCCTGGCCCAGCGCAGTGCCGTGGCAGCCAAAGAGATTCGTGAGCTGATTGCGCAGTCGTCGGAGCAAATTTCGTCGGGCTATCACCAGATGACGGGTGCTGGCCGCACCATTGATGAAGTGGTCCAATCGGTGAAGGAGGTGGGTGACCTGATCCAGCTGATTGGAAGTGCGACCAAGGAGCAGGCCATTGGCATTGCACAGGTCAATGAGGCGGTGACGCAACTGGATACTGTGACGCAGCAAAACGCTGCGCTGGTGGAAGAGTCAGCTGCGTCTGCCGCAGGCCTGAACGCGAGTGCCGCCACCTTGGCGCGTTCGGTGCAGGTGTTCAAGCTGCCTTGACCTTTGGGTCAACACCGCACCTGTGTTGACCATGGCGGGTTCTCCCCTTCGCGTTCTGCCGCCCGCTGATCTGCAGCGCCTGCTGGACGCTGTTCCGGTGCCCTTGTTTGTGAAGAACGCACAGGGAGAAGTGCTGTTTTTGAACCAGGCATGGCGAAACACATTGGCTTTGGGCGATACGCCCTTGGCACCCCACGCCGAAGCAGCGTTCTTTACCCCTGCACAGATGGCGCATTTCGCTGCGCAAGACCGTACCGCCTTCACCCAAGGCCACGCCATCAGCAACGAGGACCTGGTGTGGCGGGCCGACGCCGTGCACCGCCGCATGCACACCACGCTGGCCCCGATTTTCGATGCAACGGGCGCACCGCAATACCTCGTGGGGACGACCCAGGACATCACGGAGCAAAGGCACCTGGAGCAGCAAGCCCGCTCCGAACGCAAGCTGCTGGAAATGCTGGCCAGCCAGGCTAAGCTGAGCGACATCATGCACAGCTTCATCCGGGACTTTGAGGCGACTTTCCCAGACGTTCAGTGCTCCGTGCTCCTGCTGGATGATGATGGGCTGCACCTGCGCCATGGCGCTGCGCCCAGCTTGCCGGCTGCGTACTGCGCGGCTCTGGACGGTGCCGCCATCGGCCCGAATGTCGGCTCCTGTGGCACGGCCGCATACACCGGCCGGGACGTGCTGGTAGCCGACATAGCCAACAATCCCCTGTGGGAGCACTACCGCGACCTGGCACTGGGATACGGGCTCAGGGCCTGCTGGTCCATTCCCATCCGGTCCTCGCAAGGCCAAACGCTGGGCACGTTTGGGAATTACTACCGTCACGTGCGTTCGCCGTCGGAGGCTGAACTGGGGGCCATTCAACGCAGTGCGTACCTGCTGGGACTGGCTATCGAGCGCGACCGTCATGCACAGAAACTGGAAGCCCATCGGCGAGCCCTGGAAGACGGTGGGCGCTACCGCCAAGCCATTCTGGACAGCATGGTGGACGGCCTGCTGACGATAGACCCGCAAGGTCAGATCCTGACGCACAACAATGCCGCGGCTGCCATGCTGGGCCTGTCTGCCCTGTCGACACCGCATGGCCACTTGTCCGATTGGCTGGCCAGTGCCACTGACATTCCGACACTGCTGGCCGAGATAGACGCACAAGAGGCTGGCGGAAAAACATTGGAGGCGCGGGCCCGCCGCCCCGGTGGCCCCAGTTTTCCGGTCAGCCTGTCGTTCTCGAAAATACCGAATGCATCGCAACAGAGTTATGTGGTGTTGCTGCGCGACATCACCCAACAACGCCAGGACGAAGAGGAAATCCGGCGCCTGGCCTTTTATGACCCCCTGACAGGTCTGCCCAACCGCCGGCTGCTGCTGGATCGGGTACGCCACGCCATGACCAGTGCTGCGCGGCTACAGCAGCATGGAGCCCTGATGTTCTTGGACTTGGACCACTTCAAGCTGCTCAATGACACGCTGGGCCACGATGTGGGTGACGAGCTGCTGCAGCAGGTGGCCGCGCGTCTGCGCAGTTGCGTGCGCGAGAGCGACAGCGTAGCCCGTCTCGGCGGTGATGAGTTTGTGGTGCTGCTGGAGGGTTTGCCACCCTTGGCCAGCGAAGCCGCAACCCAGGCCGAAGCGGTGGCGCACAAGATCCTGGATACGCTCTCGCAACCCTACAACTTGCGCCAGCACAGCTACAGCAGCACCCCCAGCATTGGCATAGTGGTTTTTATGCAAGACGTGGAAGGCATGGACGAATTGCTGAAGAAGGCCGACGTGGCCATGTACCAGGCCAAGGCCGCGGGGCGCAACACGGCGCGCTTTTTTGATCCCGTCATGCAAGCCGCCGTGGCCACCCACGCCGAATTGGCCAAGGAAATCCGGCGGGGCCTACAGCGGCATGAGTTTGTGCTGCATTACCAAGTGCAGGTCGACCAACAGGGCCACAGCTTGGGGGCAGAAGCCCTGGTACGCTGGCAGCATCCCACCCGCGGCTTGGTGGCGCCAGGACAGTTCATTGGTCTGGCGGAGGAAACCGGCATGATTTTGCCGCTGGGCCAGTGGGTCCTGGAAACAGCCTGCGTCCAGCTGCACGCCTGGAGCCAGCAGCCCGCTACGGCCCACTGGACATTGGCGGTGAATGTGAGTGCGTCACAGCTGGCACAAGCAGATTTCATCGACAACGTCGGCCAGGCTTTGCGCCAATCCGGCGCACCGGCAGCACAACTCAAGCTCGAAATCACCGAGAGCATGCTGGTTAATGACATGGAGGACCTCATCCACAAGATGGTGTCCATTCAGGCACTGGGCGTTGGATTTTCATTGGACGACTTTGGCACCGGCTACTCCTCGCTGTCCTACCTCAAACGCCTGCCCTTGTCGCAGCTCAAGATCGACCAGTCATTTGTGCGCGACGTGCTGACCGACCCCAGCGACGCGGTGATTGCCCGCACCGTGGTCGCCCTGGGCCACAGCCTGGGCCTGCAAGTCATTGCCGAGGGCGTGGAGTCTGCTGCTCAGCGGGACGCTCTGGCCGGGATGGGTTGCGACGCCTTTCAGGGCTATTTTTTGGGCCGCCCGGAATCTGCGCAAGACTTGGCGGCGCGCGCACTGCCAGACCCGCTAGACTTGGCGCCAGGAAGATAAACGCGCTGCATCCGCGCCACAGAAGCGCAAGCACGCCGGTCCCGGCCCGGGCGTGAAAGGTCGTTATGAACACACACACTGCAGCAAGCTTGTGCACCTTGGCTCTTTTGCTGAGCGCCGGGCTTCTGTCGCGCGCCTGGGCAGAGACCCCCGCGCCCCCGGCCGCGACACAAAAATTGCGCATCGTGGGTGGCCTGGCCGGCCTGAATCAGTACACCCGCAATGAAGAGCCGTTCTGGACCAAAGAGCTGCCGCGCTTGAGCCAAGGGCGTTACACCGCCGAAATTGCGCCGTTTGACCGTGCGGGAGTCCCGGGCTCCGAAATGTTGCGCCTGATCCAGCTGGGGGTCGTGCCTTTTGGCACGGCTTTGCTGAGCAATATCTCGGCCCAATACCCCGAGTACGCGGCCCCAGATCTGGCTGGCCTGAACCCCGACATGGCGACCCTGAAGAAGACTCTGGCCGCCTTCCGCCCCTACCTTGAAAAATCGCTGCGTGAGCGTCACGGTGTGGAAGTCCTGGCCGTCTACGTGTACCCGGCTCAGGTTATGTTTTGCAAGCGCCCGCTGGCTTCGCTGGCCGATCTGCATGGGCGGCGGGTGCGCGTCTCATCGGCTACGCAGGCCGACTTCATGGGTGCAGTAGGTGCCATCCCGGTATTGACGGGCTTTGCCCAAATCTTGCCCAATATGGCCTCGGGCAATGCCGAGTGCGCCATCACTGGCACCATGTCGGGTAATCTGCTGGGCCTGCACGAGGTCACCACCCATATCCACACCATGCCGCTGACCTGGGGCTTGGCCGTGTTTGGCGCCAATGCGTCTGCTTGGCAGGCCATGCCCGGCGACCTGCGGGCATTGTTGTCCCACGAGATACCCAAATTGGAGTCTGCTATTTGGAATGAAAGCGAACGAGAAACTGCCGAGGGCCTGGCCTGCAACCGCGGCCTGCCCAGCTGCACCACTGCGCGCAAGGGCCACATGAGCGAGGTGCAACGCAGCGCTGAGGATGAACGCAAGCGCAAGGACATTTTTGTTGGCACGGTACTCCCCCGCTGGTTGCAGCGCTGCAATCAGCGCTGCAAAGAACTTTGGGACCACACCATCGGGCAGACCCACGGCATCGTGGCCCCGGTGCCCAAGTGATGCGGCTAGTGTCCTCCCGAGCGACCCGTGCCGTTGTCGGTTCGGTTCTGCTGTTTGTACTGGCCATCGTATTGGTAGCCGTCCTGGTGGTGCGCGACAGCCATCGCACTGCTGTCACCAACAGCGAAGGCCAAGCCCTGCGGTTTGTGGCAGGCGCCGAAGCCGCTGTGAATCGCAATCTGCTGGGGGTCGATGTTTTGCTGGCCAGCTTGGACAATTTGCTGGGGCTGGCCAACCTGCAACCCGAATGGATCGACAGCACGCTGGCCAGCCGGCTGATCCAGGGTGCATTGCGGCAAAACCTGCTCGTGCGACATGTGGCTTTGCTGGATGATGCAGGGCGCATGTTGGCGTCTTCCGACGCGCGCGGTGCCGAACTGGAGCTGGCGGCCCCACAAGACTTTTTGACACAGGCGCAGGCGCAGGTTGTAGCGGGCTTGTCCATCAGCAAGCCGGTTGTCAATTTCGGCAGCTCGGAACAGGTACTCTATTTCGCCAGACCCATTCGACTGGCTGATGGATCCAAAGTGCTGGCCATAGCCGAGGTCCAAGTGTCCCTGCTCTCCACCATCCTGGTGCAAGGCGTGGACATTGAAGGGCTGGAGGCCACACTGGAACGTGGCAACGGCCAATTGCTGGCCAGCGCGCCGGCCATGGACTCGCTCTCGGGCACATTGCTGCGACCAGCGTTGGGTGAGCGCAATCCGCAAGGTGCGACGCAAATGGCGGCGCGCCTGAGCGGCGTGGACGCGTTGGTCGTGCAGCGCAAGATGCTGTACCACGACATCCTGATCACCGCCAGCATTCCCATGGAAACGGTATTGGGCGAATGGCGGCGCGAGAGCTGGCGGGTAGTCGGCGTCAGCGCGGTCTTTGTCATCATGCTGCTCTCGGCAGGCGCCGTGGCATTGCGCTACCTGCAGCAAATGGCCCAAGCGCAGCGCTCCATCTCGCAGGCCAAGTCCACCCTGGATCAGGCGCTGGAGTCCATGGAAAGCGGCTTCCTGCTGTTGGACGCTCAGCACTGCGTACTGAACTGGAACCGACGCTACTTGGAGATATACCCCTGGCAACGCGCCTACATTGCCGTGGGCATTCCGTTTGAGACCATGTTGGCGGCCACTGCGCGCATCACCCTGCCCCAGGCCGATGCACAAGCGCAACGCCAGTGGGTGCAAGACCGCATGGCCCTGTTGCACAAGCGCGTACACAGCCACGAACGCCATCTGCCCAACGGGCATGTGATCGAGATTACCGAGCGCACGACCCCCGATGGTGGCGTGGTCATCGTCTACCAGGACGTCACCCACATCCGACGCGCCAGCGCCGAGATCGAACAGCTTGCCTTTTTTGACCCCCTGACCGGCCTGCCCAACCGCCGCCTGCTGAGCGACCGGCTGCAACAGGCGGTGGTGGCTAGCGCCCGCAGTGGTCGCAAGGGCGCCTTGCTGTTCATGGATCTGGACCATTTCAAAACACTGAACGACACCCTGGGCCATGACGTGGGCGACCTGCTGCTGCAACAAGTAGCCAAGCGGGTGAGTGCCTGCGTGCGCGAGGCAGACACGGTGGCCCGCCTGGGCGGGGACGAGTTTGTGGTGATGCTGCAGGACCTGAGCCCCCACGCCATGGAGGCAGCATCACAAGCCAAGATCGTGGGCGACAGTATTCTGGCCACGCTGAACGAACCGTTTTCACTCAACGGTGTGGTTTACCGCAGCACCAGCAGCGTGGGCGCCACCCTGTTTGGGGAATCCCTGCAATCCAGCTCTGAGCTGCTCAAGCAGGCCGACATCGCGATGTACCAGGTCAAAAGTGCGGGGCGCAACGCCCTCTGCTTTTTCGACCCGCAGATGCTGGCTGCCATCGAGACACGGGCGGAACTGGAGCGTGACCTGCGCCAGTCCTTGGCGCAAGGCGAGTTTGCGCTGTACTACCAGCTGCAAGTCTCGGATGAAAATCGGCCCATGGGCGTGGAGGCGCTGGTGCGCTGGTGCCACCCCAGCCGGGGCATCGTATCGCCACTGGTCTTCATTGGCCTGGCCGAAGAGACCGGGCTCATCGTGCCGCTGGGCGAATGGGTGATGCGCACCGCCTGCGAACAACTGGCCCGGTGGGCGCGAGAGCCCGGCCGCGCCGAGCTTCAGATGGCTGTCAATGTGAGCGCTCTGCAATTCCGCCAAGACAGTTTCGTGGAATTGGTGCGCACCATCCTGCAAGACACTGGGGCCAATCCCGAACTGCTGAAACTGGAGCTGACCGAGAGCCTGGTGCTGGATGACGTGCAAGGCACCATTGCCAAGATGCGGGAGCTCAAGACACTGGGCCTGCGCTTCTCGATGGACGACTTTGGCACCGGGCAGTCCTCACTGACCTACCTGACCAAGCTGCCACTAGACCAGCTCAAGATCGACCAGTCCTTCATCCGCAACCTGGGCGAGCAAGCGGCCGACGCAGTGATGGTGCAAACCATTCTGGGCATGGCCGAGACCCTGGATCTGGAGGTAATTGCCGAGGGCGTGGAGACCGAGGAACAGTACGAATTCTTGATGGCCCACGGCTGCCACCTGTTCCAGGGTTACCTGTTTGCCACACCCCTGCCTGTGCGGGAGCTGGAAATCTTGCTAAATCGCAAGGAAATTGTGGCCTAGCTCTCGTGGAATATGCGCAATTAGCTCCTAAAGTAATAGCAACAATTACTGTCGTGCGGTGCGTATATTGCCCGGCAGCGCCCGCGGATGACTGGTGCGGAAGGGGTTGATGTCCAACCCGCCGCGGCGCGTGTAGCGCGCGTAAACGGTTAACTTGGTGGGTTTGCAGCGGGACCAGATGTCCATGAAGATGCGCTCCACGCACTGCTCGTGGAACTCGTTGTGGTTGCGAAAACTCACCAGGTACCGCAGCAGGCCTTCTTGCTGAATGGGCAGACCGGAATAGCTGATCTGAACGCTACCCCAGTCGGGTTGGCCGGTCACCAGGCAGTTGCTTTTGAGCAGATTGCTCACCAGCACTTCGTCCACCATGCCTTCGTCGGGCAGCGTGGTCAGCAACTCGGGCGCGGGTTGGTAGTGGGTGCACTCCACGTCCAGCCGGTCCAGGTTCAGACCATCCAACTCATGCACGGGTTCGCGGTCAAACAGCGCGGCATCAATCAGCGTCACGCCCACCGTGCCGGGCGTCGGGGCACCGCGCCATGCGGCTTCCGAAATATCGGCACGCAGCCGCGCCAGCACCTCGCCGGCATCGGCGAAGCGGGTGTTGTTGAAGCTGTTGAGGTAGAGCTTGAAAGACTTGCTCTCCACGATATTGGGCGACTCGCAGGGAAAGGTGAAGTGCACCAGCGCCACCTGCGGCTTGCCACGCAGATTCTGCCAGCTCAGCTCGAAGGCCGTCCACATGTCGGCACCAAAAAACGGCGCCGCGCCGGTGATGCCGATTTCGGCACGCTTGCCTGCGCGGGGAATGGGAAACAGCAGGCTGGCGTCGTACTGGTCCACATAGGCCGAGGCCTTGCCAAGTTGCGATTGTTCGGGGGTGTTCATGCGCTTGCTTTCAAATGGGGGATCAATGCGGCCAATATCTGGCGCACAGGTTCGGGTGGCAGGTCGTGGCCCATTCCGTCAATGGTAAGCAAGGTAGCACCGGGAATGCGGCGCGCGGTGTCTTCACCGCAGGCCAGCGGCACCAGCGGGTCCTCCTTGCCGTGCACCACCAGCGTGGGCGCGGTGATGCGCCCCAGCAGTGCAGCGCGCGTGATGTCGGTCAACACGGCCAGCATTTGCCGCGCCGTGCCCACCGGGTGGAAGGCACGCAGCACGCTGGCGCGCACACGCTCGCGCAGCTCGGGCTCGGGTGTGGGGTAGCCGGGGCTGCCTATAGTCTGGAACAGGCGCACCGATTGGTCCACCACCGCGTCAGTGCCCTTGCCGGCCGGGCGGCTGATCAGGGCGCGCACCACCTCGGGCGCCGCCTGCGGCAGGCCCCGCGCACCGCTGGTGCTCATGATGCTGGTCAAGCTCAGGGTGCGATTAGGAGCTGCCAGCGCCACGCGCTGCGCAATCATGCCGCCCATGCTCACGCCCAACACATGGGCCTTCTCGATCTTCAGCGCGTCCAGCACGCCAATGGCATCGGCCGCCATGTCGCTCAGGGTGTAAGGCGCGGCAGGCACCAGGCCCAACTTGTACTTGATGCTGGCCCACAGCAAATTGGGTTTTCCCAGAGCATCAAAGTGACTGGAGAGCCCGGCATCGCGGTTGTCAAAGCGCACCACGCGGTAGCCCGCCGCCTCCAACGCACGCACCATCTCGGGCGGCCAGGCAATCAGCTGCATGCCCAGACCCATGATGAGCAGCACGGCAGGCTTGTTGGCGAAGGACGCGTCCGTCTGGGCGCTGTCCTCGACTTCGATGGAAATACCGTTGGCAGTGACTTTCATGGCGGGGGCTTGGCTGTCAAACCCGCAGATTACAGCACCGCGCGCACCTCTGCCGCTGTGGGCAAAGGCGCCACTGCACCAAAGCCCTGCACCGCCAGCGAGGCGGCCGCATTGGCATAGCGCACGGAACGGGCCAGATCGTCCCCCAGCGCCAGCCGCGCAAGCAGGTTGCCGTCAAAACAGTCACCCGCACCCGTGGCGTCCACCGCCTGCACCGTGCGCCCCTGCACGCGCTGGCGTTGGCCGGCAGCACTGAGCAGCACGCCGTCCTTGCCCAGCTTCACCACCACCTGGCGTGCGCCCTGGGCGTGGCCCCAGTCGGCAATCGCATCGGGGTCGCTGATACCCAGCAGGGCCTCCATATCGTCCTGCCCCGGCAAGAAGATGTCGCACAGGGCTACCGCCTCGCGGATGCAGGCACGCGCACGCGCCAGCGGCCAGAGCTTGAGGCGCAGGTTCGGGTCAAACGCCACTTGGGCCCCGGCATCACGCGCCAGGCGCATGGCCTCGAACACCGTGTCGCAGGCACTGGCAGAAATAGCCTGCGAGATACCCGACACATGCAGGATGCGGCACTGCTGCAGCAAGCGCGCTGACGCCGCTTGCAGCCAAGCCGGCGTCATGCGGCTAGCGGCAGAGCCCGCACGCAAGTAGCTGAATTCGTGCCCCGCGCTACCGTGGGTCACGAAGTACAGGCCTGTGGGGTGGTCGGCATCGCGCTCCACCGCCGTGCTGTCCACTCCCTCGCGTGCCCACAGCGCCAACACCGCCTGGCCCCAGGGGTCTTGCCCCAGCCGGCTCAGGTAGGCCGTGCGCGCGCCAGCGCGCGCGGCGGCCACCATGGCGTTGCTGGTGTCGCCACCAAAGCCTTGCAGGTACTGTGGCTCGCCGGCGTGCGTTTGGTTGAACTCCACCAGCGCCTCGCCCAGCGCCACGACATCCCAGAGTTTGTCCATGGCTCAGCGGCGCGGCTTGTAGGCGGTGACATCGATCTCCACCTTCGCGTCGATCATCAGACGTGACTCCACGGTGGAGCGTGCGGGGCGGTGCTCGCCAAAACACTCCATGTAGACGCGGTTGAAGCTACCGAAGTCGCGCGCATCGGCAAGCCACACGCTGACCTTGGCCACATCCGCCAGAGTGCAGTCCGCCAGGGCCAAGGCGTCACTGATGCGCTTAAAGACCTGACGCGTCTGCGCCTCGATCCCCCCCACCACAACCTCGCCCTTGTCATCCGTGGGAACTTGGCCGGAGACGAATACAAAGTCACCTGCGCGCGTAGCAGGTGACAGGGGACGGGCCAGACGGTCCGATGCGAGAGGGGCTTGGCCAAGGGTTTCTACTGACATAAAAAACACTCCTTTAAGTAAAGAATTTACACACCTTCAACCGGAAATGCAAAAACACTGTGCAATTCTGGCATCGAATGTGCTTAATCGTGTAATCCTATTACTTCGAGGTGTAAAATGCAAACTTCTGAAACCAATGTGGTGCAAGCACTGTCCGGCACCCAAACCCCTCCCCGCCGCGCAATATTGAAGTCGGCAGCGCTGGCAACGGCCTGCATGCTCGCCTGCGGCGCAGCCTGGTCACAATCCACGGCCCTGACCAAGGGCGGAGCGGCCAACCTAGCGATGGTCGGCGAACCCCAAGGCCTGGACCCCATGGTCAGCACTGCCGACCTCGTGGGCACCATCATGCAGCACGTCTACGAGCCGCTCTACACCTTCGATGGCAACTGGAACATTGCCCCCATGCTCGCCGAGAGCCTGCCCAGCGTGTCCAAGGACGGCCTGAGCTACACCATCCCCCTGCGCAAGGGCGTCAAGTTCCACAACGGCCGTGACCTGAGCGCCGACGATGTGGTGGCCTCGCTGCAACGCTGGATGGAGCTGTCGCCCCGTGGCAAGGCCGTGGGCAAGGAAGTGGCTTCGCTCACCGCCAAGGGCTCGCTGAGCGTGGAGCTCAAGCTCAAGAACCCCTACGCCCCCCTGCTGGCCCAGCTCGCCCTGCCCAGCGGCATGGCCGCCATCATGGCCAAGGACAGCATCGCGCCCCAGCTCAAGGAATTCATTGGCACCGGCCCCTACAAGTTCAAGGAACGCCGCCCTGATCAGTTCACCGTGCTGACCCGCTATGAGGGCTATGCCTCCCGCAAGGAGCCTGCCAGCGGCTACGCAGGCAAGCGCGAAGCGGTGCTGGACGAACTGCGCTTTGTACCCGTGCCCAGTGCCAACACCCGCGTTGAAGGCGCGTTGTCCGGCCAGTTCCAGTATGCGGACCTGCTGCCCGTGGAAGCCATGGGCCGTGTGGAAAAAGGTGCGCCGGCCGTCGTGCCCATCGTGACCAAGAACTTCGGCTTCCCTTACATCGTGTTCAACACCAAGGAAGGTGTGCTGGCCTCGCAACCCGTGCGCCGCGCGGTGCAGACCGCCGTAGGCACTGGCGAACTGATGGCCGCCGGCTTCGGTGACAACCGCTTCTTCACCGTCGAACCCAACTTCTTCCCCAAGGGCACGCCTTACTACTCCGACGCGGGCAGCAAGCTCTACAACGAGCGCAATCCACAATTGGCCAAAGACCAGGCCGCCAAGGCCGGCTACAGCCCCGACCAGCCTGTACGCATCATGGCCAGCCGCCAGTACGAGTTCCACTACAACATGGCACTGGTGATGGCCGAGCAGCTCAAGAAGGCCGGCTTCAAGACCGACCTGCAGGTGGTGGACTGGGCCACCCTGGTACAACGCCGCAACGATGCCAAGCTATGGGATGTGTACTTCACCCACTCCGGCCTGCTGCCCGAGCCTATGCTCTCGCCCCCGCAACTGGGCGATGGCGCGCCGGGCTGGTGGGACTCCGCCGACAAGAAGGCTTCGCTTTCTGCCTTCAACCAAGAAACCAACCCTACCAAACGCGGCGCCTTGTGGGGTAAGGTGCAGCAGGTGGTGTATGACGAAGTGCCTTTCATTGAAGTCGGCAAGTTCAATAGCCTGTCCGCCCGCTCGGCCAAGCTGCAGGGCTACACCCCCGCCATCTGGCCTTTCTTCTGGAACACCGGCTTGAAGAACTGACGTAACCATGATGCGATTTCTGTTGAAGCGCCTGGGCGGTGCGGTGGTGGTGCTGGCACTGGTAGCGGTGCTGGTGTTCTGCCTCACCCGCCTGGCCTCGGGCGACCCGGTGGCCCTGTTGCTGGGTGACCAAGCCACGGTGGAAGACATTGCCGCAGCCCGCGCCCAATACGGACTGGACAAACCCCTGCCCGTGCAGTTTGCGCTGTGGGTCGGCGAGCTGCTGCAAGGCAATCTGGGCCACTCGCTGTTCCTGCAGCAGCCGGTCGCCCAGGCCCTGCTGGAGCGCGCTGAGCCCACGCTGTTCCTGGCCCTGTTTGCCGTGGGCATTGCAGCGCTGGTGGGCGTGCCCAGCGGCATGGCGGCGGCCATCTGGCGCGGCAGCGCGGCCGATCAAGCCGTCAGCAGCGTGGCCATGTTGGGAGCCAGCGTGCCCAGCTTCTGGCTGGGTCTGATACTGATTCAGCTGTTTGCCGTCAAGCTGGGCTGGTTTCCGGCCTCCGGCTATGGCGACCCCAGCGCCACGCTGGGCGAGCGCCTGCAGCACCTGCTGCTCCCAGCACTGGTGCTGGGCCTGCTCAATTCGGCCCTCATCATCCGCTTCACCCGCGCGTCCATGCTCGATATCCTGGGTGAAGACTATGTGCGCACCGCACGTGCCAAGGGCTTGTCTGAAGGCACCATCATGGTCAAGCACGTGCTACGCAACGCGCTGGTACCTATCGTCACTGTGCTGGGCCTGACCATGGCACTGATGATCGGCGGCACGGTGGTCACCGAGACCGTGTTCAACCTGCCCGGCGTGGGTAACCTGGTGGTGCGGGCCGTGCTGCGCCGCGACTATCCGGTCATCCAGGGCACGCTGCTGGTGATCGCTGCCATTTACGTGTTCATCAATCTGGCCATCGACTTTTTGTACACCTTGGTGGACCCGCGCATCCGCCTGGAGGCCCAATGACCCGCTCCCGTTTTCAACCTCTGGTGCGCACCTTGCGCAGGCTGTTCGCGCGCAAGGTCGTGCTGGCAGCAGCGGTCCTGCTCACCACGGTGCTGGCAATAGCTCTTCTCTTTCCGGCCTTGTCCAGCGCAGACCCGAATGCACTCTCCATCCCCGAGCGTTTGAATGCACCCTCTTCCGCCCATTGGGCGGGTACCGATGAGCTGGGTCGCGATGTGCTGCTACGCATCGTCCACGGTGCACGTTACTCGCTGCTGATCGGCTTTGTCACCGCAGCCGGCGCGGTGCTGCTGGGCACGCTGCTGGGTATGTTTGCAGGCTTCTTCCGCCGGCTGGATGCCCCCTTGATGCGGGTCGTGGACGCCATGATGTCCTTCCCTGACATCCTGCTGGGCATTGCGCTGGTGTCCATTCTGGGCGTCTCGCTGTGGAATGTGATTTTGGCGCTGGTCATCGTCTACACCCCGCGCGTGGCGCGGGTGGTGCGCGCTACCACGCTGGTGCTGCGCGAGCTGCTGTTTGTGGACGCAGCACGCGCCCTGGGTGTGCGTACGCCATTGATTTTGTGGCGCCACATCCTGCCCAACCTGATGTCGCCCATCCTGGTGCAGGTGACATTTATCTTTGCCTACGCCATCCTGGCCGAGGCGGGCCTGTCCTTTCTGGGCGTGGGCGTGCCGCCCGATATTCCCACCTGGGGCACCATGATTGCTGGCAGCCTGGACTACGCCGACAAGGCCTTCTGGACCATTTTTTCGCCCGGCGTCGCCATCGTACTGACGGCCCTCTCTTTGCAAATGCTGGGTGACGGCGTGCGCGACCTGCTGGACCCCAAATTGAAAAAGACCGTATGAGTAGCGCAATGCCCCCCACTGCCTTGCCCCCCGACGTGGCTACGCCGCGTCTGGAAGTGCAAGCCCTGTCCACCTCCTTTGCCACCGATGCAGGTCGCATCCAGAGCGTGGCCGATGTGTCCTTCAGCATCCAACCGGGCCAGACGCTGGCGCTGGTGGGCGAATCGGGCTCGGGCAAGTCGGTCACCAGCTTATCGCTCATGGGGCTGCATGCACGCACCTCGCAGGCACAGGTCAGCGGCCACGCCTGGTTTGTACAGCGCGATGGCCGCAAGGTCGATCTGCTGGCCTTGCCCGAGAGCGATAAGCGCAAGCTGCGCGGCAACGAGCTGGCCATGATTTTTCAGGAACCCATGACCAGCCTGAACCCGGTGCTCACCGTAGGCGAACAGATTGCCGAAGCCGCGCGCCTGCATCTGGGGCTGGACCGCAATGCGGCCCACGCCCATGCACGGCGCATGCTGGAGTTGGTGGAGATTCCCGCCGCTGCGCAAAGGGTCAATGAGTACCCGCACCAGCTGTCTGGCGGCATGCGCCAACGCGTGATGATTGCGCTGGCCATGGCCTGCGAACCCACGCTGTTGATTGCCGACGAACCCACGACCGCGCTGGACGTGACTATCCAAGCGCAGATCCTCGCACTCATGGGTCGCCTGCAAAAAGAAACCGGCATGAGCATGCTGTTCGTCACCCACAACCTGGGCGTGGTGGCGCAATACGCGGATGCCGTGGCCGTGATGTACGCAGGCCGGATTGTCGAATCGGCCCCTGTGCATGATCTGTTTGCCCGGCCTGAACACCCTTACACCCGCGGTCTGCTGGCATGCCTTCCCGGCGTAGCACGCCAACGGGAAAAGCGAGAAGCGTCTGGTGTAGGCACGGCACCCACCCGGCGCAAGCTGGTGGCCATTGCCGGTCAGGTATCCAGCCCGCTGGCACCGCCCCCCGGCTGCGCCTTTGCACCACGCTGCACCAGCCGCCAAACCGATTGCGATACTGCCATGCCCACCCTCGACACCACGGCTACCCAACGCCGCGTGCGTTGCATTCACCGCGAGGTGCACGCATGAGTACGACCACGCCTGACACGCCTCTGCTGCTGGACATCCGCAACCTTCGCAAACACTTCGGCCATGGCAACCACCCGGTGCGCGCCGTGGACGATGTGAGCTTCACCATCCGCAGCGGTGAAACCCTGGGTCTGGTCGGCGAATCAGGCTCGGGTAAAAGCACCATAGGCCGCCTGCTGACGCGCTTGCTGGATCCGACCAGCGGGCACATGCACTACCACGGCGCAGACGCACAGCAGGACCTGGCCAGCCTGACACAGGCCCAATACCGGCCGCTGCGTTCGGATATCCAGATCATTTTTCAGGACCCCTACGCCAGCCTGAACCCGCGCATGCGTATCCGCGACGTACTGGCCGAGGCGCTGGACACGCACGGCCTGGCCAAAGGCCCAGCACGCCAGCCGCGCATCGAGCAATTGCTGCAACAAGTAGGCTTGCGCCCCGAGCATGCAGACCGGTTTCCGCATGAGTTTTCCGGCGGGCAGCGCCAGCGCATAGGCATTGCTCGCGCGCTGGCGGTGGAGCCTCAGTTCATCGTGGCCGACGAGCCGCTCTCGGCGCTGGATGTGTCCATCCAAGCCCAGGTGGTGAATTTGCTGGGCGAGCTCAAAGAGCAACTGGGCCTGACCCTGCTCTTCATTTCGCACGACCTTGATGTGGTGGAGTACCTCTGCGACCGCGTGGTGGTGCTCTACCTGGGCCGCGTGATGGAGATTGCCCCCACCGAAGCACTCTACGCCAACCCGCAGCACCCCTACACGCGTGCATTGCTGGCAGCAGCACCGATTCCCGACCCGGCGCAGCGGCGTAGCATCCCTCTGCTGCAAGGCGACCTGCCCAGCCCTGCCAACCCGCCGTCGGGCTGCGTGTTCCGCACCCGCTGCCCGCTGGCCGAAGACCGCTGTGCCAGCGCCACCATGCAACTGCGCGAAATACAGAGCGGGCACTTTCATGCCTGCTGGAAGACCGCCACTACCAACGACACACCATGAGCTCCAATTTCATCCTCGACCACCGTTGCAAGAGCTACCCGCTGAAAGCCGCGCCCTGCCCCGCTTCTGAGCTGGGGCGCAAAGGCTGGAATGTGCTGGCTGGTGACCTTGCCTACCCGCTGGCAGTGCTGCGTAGCTCCGCACTGACCCACAACCTGGCCTGGATGCGCGACTTCGCGCAGCGAAAGGGCGTGGCGCTGGCACCGCACGGCAAAACCACCATGTCGCCCGAACTGTTTGAGCAGCAGTTGCAGGCCGGCGCCTGGGGTCTGACCTTTGCCACCATCTACCAGCTCTCGGTCGGCGTAGAGGCAGGGGCACGCCGCGCCATCATTGCCAACCAGGTGGTCTGCGATGCCGACTTGGACGGCCTGCAAACCTTGCTGGACCGCCATGCCGATTTGCGCGTGTGGTTTCTGGTGGACTCGCTGGGGCAGCTGGCGCTAATTGAAGACTGGGCCGTGCGCCGCAAGATCACACGCCGGCTGGACACGCTGGTAGAAATCGGCGTGCCCGGCCAGCGCACCGGCTGCCGCACGCTGGAAGACGCTGTCACGCTGGCGCAAGCCATTGCGCGCTCGCCCGCCGTGCAGCTGGGCGGCATTGAATGCTACGAAGGTGGCGTGGCCCGCTGCGACAGCGAACACGACGCGCGGGAAGTGACTGCCTTGGTGCGCCGCGTGACCGAGGTCACGCGCCAGTGCGACCAGCAAGGCCTGTTTGCGGATGCAGAGATTTTGCTGACCGCCGGTGGCTCGGCGGTATTCGACCTGGTGGTGCCGCTGTTGCGCACGCAAGGTCTGTCCAAGCCCGTGCTGGGCGTGCTGCGCTCGGGCTGCTACATCACGCACGACCACGGCAACTACCAGCGCTTCCTCAAACATGTGGAGCAGCGTGAAGGGCTGGACGCCTCGCTGCGCCCCGCGCTGGAGGTATGGGCCATGGTGCAGTCGGTGCCCGAACCCGGCCTGGCATTACTCACAGCGGGCCGGCGCGACCTGTCCTATGACCTGGAGATGCCGGTACCAGTGCGCTGGGCGCGACGCGGCGAGCGCAGCGCGCCAGATGTCCCCGCAGGCTGGACCATCAGCGCGCTGAATGATCAGCATGCCTACCTGCGTTTTGACCCCGCTGGCACAAAGCCGGCCGTTGGTGATCGGGTCGCTCTGGGCATCTCCCACCCCTGTACCACCTTTGACAAATGGCGCTGGCTGCCCCTGGTCGACGACAACTTTGCTGTCACCGGCGCCATCAGCACCCGCTTCTGACACCACCATGAGCACACCTTTGACCACCAGCCTGCTGCAGCAACTGCGCGAGCGGCAACCCGAACTGCCAGAGGCCCAGCGCAACGTGGTGCGCGTGGTGCTGGACGACCCGCGTGCAGCTGTCGTTGCCACCGTGGAGCAGCTGGCCCAACAGGCAGGCGTCTCCATGCCCACCATCGTGCGCACCTGCCGCAGCTTTGGCCATGACTCGGTGCGGGAGTTCATGGTCGCGCTGGCACAAGACCTGGCCGTCACCGGCTCCCACCTGCACCGCAGCGTGCTGGCCGACGACAGTGCGCAGGATGTAGCCAGCAAGATCGTGCACGCCGCAGTGTCCTCCCTGACCGAGCTGGGCCGTGCCATCGACGCCGATCTGCTGGATCAGGTGGCCGACAAGCTGGCGCAGGCGCGCCGCATTGACTGCTATTCGGTCGGTGCCGCGTCCACCTTCATGGCCAGCGAGCTGCAGAGCCGCCTGTTCCGCCTGGGCCGCACGGCCAATGCCATCTTTGACGCGCACCAGCAGTTGGTCTCGGCCAGCACGCTGGGGCCAGGCGGCGTGGCCTTTGTGATCTCCCACGTGGGGCGCATGCCCTACACGCTGGAGGCCGCCCGCTTCGCGCGCGCCCAGGGCGCCACCGTGGTGGCACTGACGCAACCCGGCACGCCGCTGGCCGAGGTGGCCGACCTGGTGCTGGAAGTTTCGGTGCCGCAGGACGCCGTGATGCGCGTGGGCACGGAGGCCTATCTGGCGCATCTGGTGGTCATCGAAATCCTCATGGTGCGGCTGGCGCAGAAGCTGGGCCCGGTGGCCACGCGCGACCTGCAACAGTTCAAGCAACTGCTGCACAAGCACGGCTTTGACAGCGCCGAGTACGCGGGCGCGCTGGACCAGAAGCCCCAAGGACATCCCGGGGCAGAGGACTGACATGGTGCAAGCCACACTGCTGAAAAATGGCCTCATCGTGGACGGCTCCGGCCAGCCCGGCTGGACGGGCGATCTGCTCATGGCGGACGAACGCATCGTGGCCCTGGCCACGCCGGGACAGATCAGCCCCGCGCTGCTGGCCAACGCCGAGAGCCTGACCGAGGTGGACTGCACCGAACAGGTCATCGCGCCGGGCTTCATCGATGTGCACACGCATGACGACGCCGCCGTGCTGGACGCACCCACCATGCTGCCCAAGCTCTCACAGGGGATCACCACCGTCATCGTGGGCAACTGCGGCATCTCGCTGGCGCCCGTCGTCACAGACGCGCCCTCGGCCCCGCTCTCGCTGCTGGGGCGCCTGCAGTTCCGCCACGGCAGCATGGCTGAGTACGCTGCCGCCGTGGATGCGGCCCGACCTGCGGTGAACGTGGCCGCTCTCATGGGCCACACGGCGCTGCGCATGCGCCACATGGCCGATCTGCGCCAGCCCGCCAACGCCCAGGAGCGCGAGGCCATGGCGGCCGACATGCAGGAGGCCATGGCGGCCGGTGCGTTGGGCCTGTCTTCGGGCATCTTCTACAACGAGGCCTACGCGGCCGACATGGACGAGCTTGTTGCCGTGGCCTCGGTGGCTGCGCGCAACGGCGGTGTCTACGCCACCCATATCCGCGACGAACTCGCCGGCATCCTGCCTGCGCTGCAAGAGGCCGCGCTCACTGCCAAACAGTCCGGGCTGCCGCTGGTCATCTCGCACCACAAATGCGCGGGTCCGGCCAATTGGGGCCGCACGCGCGAGACCCTGCCGCTGATCGAGCAACTGGCCCGGGGCCAGGAGATCGGCATGGACGTCTACCCCTACACCGCCGGCTCCACCGTGCTGCGCGAAGACCTGGTGGACGGCATCATCGACATCCTCATCACCGGCAGCCAGCCCCACCCCGAGATGGGCGGGCGTTACCTGGGCGACATTGCGCGCGAATGGGGCGTGAGCCAGCAAGAGGCCGCAGTGCGCCTCAAACCCGGCGGCGCCTGCTACTTCCAGATGCGCGAGGACGATGTAGAGCGCGTCATTGCCCACCCGCTGTCCATGATCGGCTCCGACGGCCTCCCGCACGACGAACGCCCGCATCCGCGGCTGTGGGGCGCCTTCCCGCGTGTGCTGGCGAGCTACTGGCGCGACAAGGGGCTGCTGGAGCTCGAAGAGGCCGTGCACAAGATGACAGGCCTGTCGGCCCGGCGCTTCCGCCTGGGCGGACGCGGGCAGCTGCAGGCGGGGTACATGGCCGATGTGGTGGTGTTCGACCCGCAGCGCGTGCGCGACCTGGCCACCTTCGAGCAACCGCAGCAGTTCAGCGAGGGGATCGAACAGGTGTGGGTCAACGGCGTGTCCAGCTACACCCGAACCGGACGCGCCAGCGCCAACCGCGCGGGCCGCTTTGTCCGCCGCAACAACGGTCCGCAGACCGCATAAGCGCTCTGGGTCAGTCGCAAGCTGCTATTGAATCAATAGCTGTTCGCGCACTATCCATGCCGCCTCAGGCCTGTTTTCTTCTGAAAACCAGGCGTTCCGGCGTGGATTCTTTTGCCGCATAGGCGTAGCCATCCACATCAAAGTCGCGCAGCTGTTCGGGCGTAAGCAGGCGGTTTTTGATCGCGTAGCGCGCCATCAGGCCGCGCGCCTTTTTGGCGAAGAAGCTGATCACCTTGTACTGGCCGTCCTTGTATTCCTGGAACACGCACTCCACCACCCGGCCGTGGAGCGCCTTGCGGTCCACCGCCTTGAAGTACTCGTTGGAGGCCAGGTTGATGACCACGGGCGAGGCGTCCTGGCGCAGGCGGGTGTTCAGGTAGTCAGCAATCTGGCGGCCCCAGAAGTGGTAGAGGTTGCTGCCATGCGGGCCCTTGAGCGTGGTGCCCATCTCCAGCCGGTAAGGCTGCATCAGGTCCAGCGGGCGCAGCACGCCGTAGAGGCCACTGAGGATGCACAGGTGCTCCTGTGCCCATGCCAGATCATCTTCACCAAGCGTTTTGGCCTGCAGGCCGTCATACACATCGCCGTCAAAGGCCAGCACAGCCTGGCGCGCATTCTTCTGCGTGGCACGGGATGACCAGGCGGCGTAGCGTGCCACGTTGAGCGCGGCGAGTTTGTCGCTCAGGTCCATGAGCTCGGCAATATGCTGCGGGGAGTAGTCGCGCAGCAGGGTGATGAGCTCTTTGGACTGTTTGACGAACAGCGGCGCGGTGTGCGGCTGGCCGTTCAGCGGGGTGTCGTAGTCCAGGGATTTGGCGGGGGAAAGCAGAAACAACATGGTGGTGTAGGCAGGGCAGACAGGCGGCGCCAGAGAGAGTGCGGGGCAGTTTAGCGTGAAAGGCACAGGCCGCGGGCGTCACGGTTTTTTCACATTCACCGCCTAGGCTTTGGCCCTTGTTCATCACCACCGGGAATCGTTTTCACCATGCGTATTTTTTCTCTGACTCACGTGGCTTTGGCCGCTGTCCTGGCCCTGGGTGCTAGCGCTGCATCCGCCCAAACCGAGGTCACCGCCGTGCTGGCTGGCCACGCCGCCCTGCCCACCAACACCACCGTGGCCGCGCCCAAGTCGGCTGGCAAGTTTTTTGAAACCGCTGGCAAATTTGCTGCGGCCAACCGCCAGCGCACCGAAGCATTGAACAGCATTGAGGGCATCAGCTTTGTGGGCGACCCCAAGTACCCGCGCAAATCCGGCGGTAGCTTGCCAATCAAAGGCCAGGCCGTACAAGGTTTCTCCGGCATCGTGTCGCTGGGCAAGGGCGAATTTTTGGCACTCACCGACAACGGTTTTGGCAGCAAGATCAACTCGCAGGACGCGCTGCTGATGGTGCACCACGTGAAAGCCGACTGGGCCAAGGGCCAGGTGACACGCCAGAAAACCACCTTCTTGCACGACCCCGACCGCAAGGTGCCGTTTGCCATCCAGAACGAAGCCACGACCGAGCGTTTTTTGACGGGCATCGATTTCGACCCCGAGTCCATCCAGATCGTGGGCAACGAATGGTGGATTGGTGACGAGTTCGGCCCCTATGTGCTGCGCGTGAACCACCAAGGCAAGGTGCTGGGTGTGGTGGAAACCATCGTCGACGGCAAGGCCTACCGCGGCCCCGACCATTACCTGAACGGCCGCCTGCCCAACTACCCCGGCGACGCTGGCTTCGAGGTGCGCCGCAGCGGTGGCTTCGAGCCCATGGCCAAGTCCATCGACGGCAAAACCGTGTACCCCATGTTCGAGTGGCCGCTGTGGGATGCCGCCGCCAAAACCCAGGACATGCGCAACGGCAAACCCTTCACACGCATTCTGGAACTAGACGTGGCAATGCGCACCTACGGCACCCGCCAGTGGAAGTACGCCTTTGAAGAGGCTGGCAATGTGGCCGCCGACTTCCAGATGCTGGACGCGACCACCGGCCTGGTGATCGAGCGCGACGATGCGTCTGAAGGCTCGGGCAATGTCTGCAAGGACGAACCCCGCACCGACTGCTTCACCCGCCCCGCCAAGTTCAAGCGCATTTACAAGATCGACCTGGCCCAGCTGGACGCCGACGGCTTTGTAAAAAAGGTGGCCTTTATCGACCTGACCAAGATCGCCAACCCCAACGGCAAAGCCAAACGCGGCCCCAACGAAGCCAACTTTGTGCTGCCGCACCTGGGACCTGAAGGCCTGACCGTGGTGGATGCCACCCACATCGTGGTGGTGAACGACAACAACTTCCCCTACTCCAGCGGCCGCACCCTGGGCCAGCCGGATGACAACGAGTTGACGCTGTTGGACATCAAGGCTTTGGTCGACGCGAAGTAAGACGCGACTCGGACATGGTCGCCATGCACAATGGCGCACCATGTCCGACGCCCCCATTTCTCTCCACTACAAAGCCGCACCACGCAACGGTGCGGCTTTGGTGCGTAGCCTGTTTGCCGGCCGCCCCACCCAGGTCGCTTCACAGCAACAGGCTATCCGTTTTGACGCCCACTGGCACGGTGCAGGCGCCGATGTCGCCCGCCTGGCGCAGTACCGTGCGGTGTGCGATCTGCCCGACACTGGCACCCTGCCCCTTCTCTATCTGCACGCCATGGCCATGTCACTGCACATGGCCATCCTCAGCCACGCACGCTTTCCGCTGCGCCTGCTGGGCTTGGTGCACTGGAGCAACCAGTTAGAGAGCATGCGCCCTATCCCCAACGATGCGGCCATGGACATGCACTGCACGCTGGACGGCATTGAATCCACCAAGCGCGGCCAGTCCTTCACCATCCACACCACGCTAAGCACCGGAGGCAGCGTGGCGTGGAGCGAGACCAGCACGTTTTTGTCACCCCTGGCCCGCAGCAAGAGCGGCAAAAAGCACGCGCCCGATGGCAGCGAGCCCGACTGGGGCGCGCCCGTCGCGCAATGGGCCGTGGCCGGCAATGCCGGTCGGCGCTTTGCCGGCCCCTCGGGCGACTGGAACCCCATCCATGTGAGCGCGCTCACCGCCCGCCTGTTCGGCTACCCGCGCGCCATCGCCCACGGCATGTTCAGCGCAGCACGCTGCCTGGCGCTGCTGCAACAAGGCCTGCCTGTTGACGCCCCGCTGGCGCTGGACCTGCGCTTCAAACGCCCCCTGTTGATTCCGGGAAAAGTGGCCTTACATACTGCGCAGGACGCGGAGTCTGGCCCGGCGGCGACCCGCTTTGTATTGAAAGTGCAGCCCAGTGGCGAGCCGCATATCGACGGCACGCTGCGCGTGCTGTGACGAACTGACGACAGGATGGACCATGACTGATACCAACCCCTCTGCCCTCACCCACTTCGACACCAAGGGCGACGCCCACATGGTGAACATCGGCAACAAGCCGCTCACCGCCCGCAAAGCCGTGGCGGGCGGGCGCATTCAGATGCAGCAGCACACGCTGGACCTGATCCAGAACGCCCAAGCCGCCAAGGGGGATGTGCTGGGCGTGGCCCGCGTGGCTGGCATCATGGCCGCCAAGCGCACCAGCGACCTGATCCCGCTGTGCCACCCCATCATGCTGTCGCGCGTGGCCATCGAATTTGAAGTGGTGCCTGCCACCGCCACCACCCTGCCCGCAGTGCAATGCCTGGCGATTGCCGAAACCACCGGCGGCACTGGTGTGGAAATGGAAGCCCTGACCGCCGTGCAGATCACCCTGCTCACCATCTACGACATGTGCAAGGCCGTGGACAAGGGCATGGTGATGACCGATGTGCGTCTGCTGGAAAAGCACGGCGGAAAGTCGGGCACCTACCTGGCACCACCCACCGCCTGAGGGTGCCCGGCGGCGTTGCCTCAGTAAGGCGTGCCGTCCTTGTGCAGAAAGCGCCATTGGCCTGTGGCCACCAGCACCGCCTGTAGGTCATCGTCGGGGTAGCTCCCCTCGTCCCCCGATGTGCGGTCGCCCACCTCGAGGTACAGCACCTCGGCATCGGTCTCGTTCTTGAGGCAATGGCCATTCCCTGTACCGGCCTTGAAGCCCGCGCACATGCCCGGCGCCAGCGCAGTCAATCCCTCATCGGTATCCAGCGTGGGGTTGCCCTGCAACACGTAGATGAATTCGTCCTGTTTGGTGTGCGCATGGCGCAGGGCCGACACGGAATGCGGTGCCAGCCGCACCAGGTTCACGCCAAAGTTGCTCAAGCCAAACAAGTCGCCCAGCTGGCGCTTCTCGCGCCCGGCCATGCGCGAGGCAAAGGGCTCGGGGTAGTTGGACGGCTTGGTGCGCGGCGCCACCTCGGTGGCGAGCACGGCAACGGGTACAACGGGGCTTGGGCGGGTGTCGGGCATGGGTCCTCCTGGGCGGGTCCCGTAGCTTAGCGCCTGCCCGGTAAAATCATGGGTCCTCCCAAGAGAACCCCATGTCTGACCAAGCTACCCCCACGCCCTCCGCCCCCGAACAACCCGGCCTGCAGTCCCTGTCCAAGTCCTTCGAGCCCGTCGCGCTGGAAGCGCACTGGGGCCCCGAATGGGAAAAGCGCGGCTATGGCATCGCGGGCTACCGCGGCACCCAGACGCCCAAGGCCGGTGAACCCGCCTTCGCCATCCAGCTGCCACCGCCCAATGTAACGGGCACGCTGCACATGGGCCACGCCTTCAACCAGACCATCATGGACAGCCTGACCCGCTACCACCGCATGGCTGGCTTCAACACCGCCTGGATTCCAGGCACCGACCACGCCGGCATTGCCACCCAAATCGTGGTGGAGCGCCAGCTGCAGGAGCAAAAGATCAGCCGCCACGACCTGGGCCGCGAGGCCTTCACCGCCAAGGTGTGGGAGTGGAAAGAAAAATCCGGCAACACCATCACCGGCCAGATGCGCCGCATGGGCGACAGCGTGGACTGGAGCCGCGAATACTTCACCATGGACCCCAAGCTGTCCAAGACGGTCACAGAGACCTTTGTGCAGCTCTATGAGCAAGGCCTGATCTACCGTGGCAAGCGCCTGGTGAACTGGGACCCCATCCTCATGAGCGCGGTGAGCGATTTGGAGGTAGAGAGCGAAGAGGAAGACGGTTCGCTGTGGCACATCCGCTACCCGCTGGCCGATGGCAGCGGTGAAATCACCGTAGCCACCACCCGGCCTGAAACCATGCTGGGCGACGTGGCCGTGATGGTGCACCCCGAAGATGAGCGCTACACCGCGCTGATCGGCAAGATGGTGAAGCTGCCCCTGTGCGACCGCGAAATCCCGGTGATTGCCGACGACTACGTGGACAAGGCCTTTGGCACCGGTGTGGTGAAAGTCACCCCCGCACACGACCAGAACGACTACCAAGTGGGCCAGCGCCACAAGCTGCCCATGATCTGCGTGCTGACGCTGGACGCCAAGATCAACGAGAGCGCCCCCGCGCCTTACCAGGGCCTGGACCGCTTTGTGGCGCGCAAGAAGGTCGTGGCAGATCTGGAAGCCGGCGGCTTCCTGGTGGAAGTGAAGAAGCACAAGCTCATGGTGCCACGCTGCGCGCGCACTGGCCAAGTGATCGAGCCCATGCTGACCGACCAGTGGTTCATGGCCATGAACACCGTGGGCAAGGGTGACGCCACCGGCAAGTCCATTGCGCAGAAGTCCATCGACGTGGTGCAAAGCGGCGAAGTCAAGTTTGTGCCCGAAAACTGGGTCAACACCTACAACCAGTGGATGAACAACATCCAGGACTGGTGCATCAGCCGCCAGCTCTGGTGGGGCCACCAGATTCCCGCCTGGTACGACGAAGACGGCAATGTTTACGTGGCGCGCAACGAGGCAGAAGCGCAAGCCAAGGCGCCGGGCAAAAAGCTGCGCCGTGACGAAGACGTGCTCGACACTTGGTATTCATCCGCCATGGTGCCCTTCTCCACCATGGGCTGGGGTAACGACGGTGCGGGCACCGGCACTACCGACGACTACAACCTCTACCTGCCCAGCAGCGTGCTGGTCACCGGCTACGACATCATCTTCTTCTGGGTCGCCCGCATGATCATGATGACCACGCACTTCACGGGGCGTGTGCCGTTCAAGCATGTGTACATCCACGGCCTGGTGAAAGACGCGCAGGGCAAGAAGATGAGCAAGTCCGAGGGCAATGTGCTGGACCCGGTCGATTTGATCGACGGCATCGCCTTGGCCCCGCTGCTGGACAAGCGCACCACCGGTCTGCGCAAGCCCGAGACCGCGCCGCAAGTGCGCAAGAACACCGAGAAGGAATTCCCCGAAGGCATTCCCGCCTACGGTGCTGACGCGCTACGTTTCACCTTCGCGGCACTCGCCTCGCTGGGCCGCAGCATCAACTTCGACAGCAAGCGCTGCGAGGGCTACCGCAACTTCTGCAACAAGCTCTGGAACGCCACGCGCTTTGTGCTGATGAACTGCGAAGGCAACGACTGCGGGCTGAACGAGCACACCAAGGAACAGTGCGCCCCCGGCGGCCGCGCCCACGGCTACCTGGAATTCAGCCAGGCTGACCGCTGGATCGTCTCGCTACTGCAAAAGACCGAGGCCGAAGTGGCCAAGGGCTTTGCCGAGTACCGCCTGGACAACGTGGCCAACACGATTTACGACTTCGTGTGGAACGAGTTCTGCGACTGGTACCTGGAAATCGCCAAGGTGCAGATCAACACCGGCAACGACGCGCAGAAGCGCGCCACCCGCCGCACGCTGATCCGCACGTTGGAAGTCATCCTGCGCCTGCTGCACCCCATTGCCCCCTTCATCACCGAAGAGCTTTGGCAAAAGGTGGCCCCCGTGGCAGGCCGCAGCGGCCCGTCGGTGGCCATTGCCGCCTACCCCGTAGCCCAACCCGAGCGCATTGACGAAGCCTCCATCGCCCATGTGGCCAAACTCAAGGCCCTGGTGGACGCCTGCCGCAACCTGCGTGGCGAGATGAACGTATCGCCCGCTGTGCGCTTGCCGCTCTATGTGGTGGCGCAGACGGCAGACGAGTCGGCTTTCCTGCAGTCGTCCGCCGCCGTGCTGCAGTCGCTGGCCAAGCTCAGCGAGGTGAAGGTGTTTGCCGACGAAGCCAGCTGGCAGACCGCCGCCCAAAGCGCCCCCGTGGCCGTGGTGGGCGAAGCGCGCCTGTGCCTGTTTGTAGAAGTGGACGTGGCCGCCGAGAAGCTGCGTCTGGGCAAGGAAGTGACCCGCCTGGAAGAGCAGATCGCCAAAGCCAGCACCAAACTCAGCAATGAAGCCTTTGTGGCCAAAGCCCCCGCCGCCGTGCTGGAGCAGGAGCGCAAGCGTGTGGCCGACTTTGCCGCCACGCTGGAGAAGGTGAAAGAGCAGCTGGCCCGTCTGGGCTAAGGAACTGGCCCCCACGCTCCGCCGCTGCGCGGGTCGCTTCCCCCCAAGGGGGCGCGTTTCAGCTTGGGGCGGCCCGGCGCTGAAACCTGCCCCAAAACAAAACGCCGCATGGGATAACCCTGCGGCGTTTTGCGTGGGAGCTGGGGAGCGGCTTAGCGTCGGCGCAGCACGTGGATGTACTCCGCGCCCACGGTTTCCTGCTCCAGCAGTTCGTTGCCCGTCTGCTTGGCAAAGGCCTGGAAGTCGCGGATGGAGCCAGGGTCGGTGGCCACCACCTTGAGGGTCTGGCCGCTCACCAGTTCGGCCAAGGCCTTCTTGGCCTTGAGGATGGGCAGCGGGCAGTTCAGGCCACGGGTGTCAACTTCTTTGTCGGTGTTCATGGGCTGATTTTAAGTCGCCAGCTTCTCGGCGTCCTGGCGCCACACGGGGTCGATGAACACGGGCTCATGCCCGCGTGAGCGTAAAAACTCGGCCAGCGCATAGCCGGTGCCGGCGGGCCAGCATTTCACGTCCTGCAGGTCATACAAACGGTAGTCCACCAGCTCGGGGCTGAGCTTCACCTCGCCATGGCAGACCGCGTGGTAGGCAATGATGACCTGGTTCATGCGCTGGAAGTCATAGGCGCCCAACAGCTTGAGCGCACTGGTGCTCAGGTTGGTTTCTTCCGCAATTTCGCGCGCAATGCCCTCCTCGGGCGTCTCGCCAGCCTCCATGAAACCGGTGATCAGCGCATACATCTTGCCGGGCCAAGCGGCGTTGCGCGCCAGCAGGATTTGGCCGTTGTACTCAATCACCGCGGCCAGCACGGGGGTGGGGTTGTTCCAGTGCGTGAAGTCACAGGCCGGGCAACGCAGGCGGGTCTTGTCACCACCGTCTTCGGCCAAGGTAATGTGCTCCAACGGCGTGGCGCATTGCGGACAAAACTTGAACACTGCAGACATACCCACCTTTCACGCTATACATTCAATAGCTGCTCGCGCTTATTCCACAGGGACTAAGGCCCTATTTCGCTTAAAAATCAAGCGGGAAACACACCCGTGGAGAGGTAGCGGTCGCCACGGTCACAGACCACGAAGACGATGACGGCATCTTTCTCACGCTTGGCAATCTCTTGCGCCACCCAGCAGGCACCGGCGGCCGATATGCCTCCGAAGATGCCTTCTTCACGCGCCAGACGGCGGCACATGTCCTCTGCATCAGCCTGGCTCACGTAGACCAGTTCGTCCACATTCTTGGGGTCGTAGATCTTGGGCAGGTAGGCCTCAGGCCATTTGCGGATGCCGGGAATGCGGGACCCCTCTTCCGGTTGGGCGCCAATAATGCGGATGGCCGGGTTCTTTTCCTTGAGGAAGCGCGACACGCCGGTGATGGTGCCGGTGGTACCCATGGCGCTCACAAAGTGGGTAATGCGACCTTGCGTCTGCGCCCACAGCTCAGGACCGGTCGTCTCATAGTGGATGCGCGGGTTGTCATCGTTGCCAAACTGGTCCAGCACACGGCCTTTGCCGTCGCGCTGCATCTGCTCGGCCAGGTCACGCGCGTACTCCATGCCACCGCTCTTCGGCGTGAGGATCAACTCGGCCCCAAAGGCTTTCATGGTCTGGGCGCGCTCGATGGACAGGTCCTCCGGCATGATCAGCACCATGCGGTAACCCTTGACGGCCGCTGCCATGGCCAGCGCAATGCCAGTGTTGCCCGAGGTGGCTTCAATCAGCGTGTCGCCAGGCTGGATATCACCACGCTCCTGCGCACGGCGGATCATGGACAGGGCGGGACGGTCTTTGACCGAGCCTGCGGGGTTGTTGCCTTCCAGCTTGCCCAACACCACAGTGTTGCGGGACTGGTTGTCACTGGCCTGGATGCGCTGCAGGGCAACCAAAGGGGTGTTTCCGATGGCGTCTTCAATAGTTGAGAATGTCATGGCCATAAATGTGCCATAATTCGTGCTTCACAGAATTACCTGCCCAGGTGGTGAAATTGGTAGACTCAGGGGACTCAAAATCCCCCGCCGCAAGGCGTGCCGGTTCGAGTCCGGCCCTGGGCACCACATACAAGCCAGACGTTCGCAAAACGTCTGGCTTTTTGTTTGGGCGCTCTAAAAGCCCTCATGGATTACCCGCTGTGTGGCCCTGCGTGACACAGGGACGCGGGCACCACCTCTATGATGCGGGCCACCAGAACCCGCAAGGAGTGCGCCCCATGGAACTGAACATCAATGGCAAGGTTGTCACAGCCGACGCCCCACCTGACATGCCCCTGCTCTGGGTGCTGCGCGACACCCTGAACATGACAGGCACCAAATTTGGCTGTGGTGTGGCCGCCTGCGGCGCCTGCACGGTGCACGTGGACGGCCAAGCGGTGCGCTCCTGCGTCATGCCAGCTTCCGCCGTGGTGGGCCAAAAGATCACCACCATTGAGGCCCTGGGCAGCCCTGACAAGATGCACGCCCTGCAGACCGCCTGGATCGCCGAGCAAGTACCCCAGTGTGGCTACTGCCAGAGTGGCATGCTCATGGCAGCCGCCGCCTTGCTGGCCCGCAAACCCAAGCCCACCGATGCCGACATCGACGAGGCCATGACTAATATCTGCCGCTGCGGCACCTACCAGCGGGTGCGCGCCGCCATCCACCGGGCGGCGGGTCAGCCCCAAGGAGCCGCAGCATGAAGCGCCGTACCTGGCTATTGAGCGCCCTGAGCGCCACCGGCGCCCTGGTGGTGGGTTGGGGCGTGATGCCCGCACGCTCCCGGATGGGGAGTCCTGAACTGATGCTGCCCGAAAGTGGCGAAGTGGCCCTGAACGGCTGGATCAAAGTGACCACCGATGGCACCGTGGTCTTGGCTATGCCGCGCAGCGAAATGGGCCAGGGCATCCACACCGCCCTGTCCATGCTGGTGGCCGAAGAGTTGGACTTGCCCTTGGCAAAGCTGAAGCTGCAACAGGCAGGGCCAGACACCATCTACGGCAACGTGGCCATGCTCAGCGCCAGCCTGCCCTTCCACCCGCTGGAGTCCGAGGGCGGCCCTCCCCCCACCAAAGTGAAATTGGGTGAATGGTTTGTCGGCAAGATCGCGCGTGAACTGGGCATCAATGCCACAGGCGGATCGTCCAGCGTGGCAGATGCTTGGGTGCCCCTGCGCACCGCAGCGGCAACGGCGCGCGCGGCGCTACTGGAGTCGGCTGCCAAACAATGGCAAGTGCCGGCGTCTGACCTGCGCATTGCTGCCGGGGTGGTCGCGCATGCGTCGGGCAAGTCAGCGCATTTTGGAGAGCTGGCTGCAGGCGCGGCTGGCGTCACCCCCAAGAATGTGAGCCTCAAGGCCCGCGAACAATGGACACTGCTGGGCAAACCCACGCCGCGTGGCGACATTCCGGCCAAGACCAATGGGACGGCCCAGTTTGGCATCGACGTGCGCCAGCCCGGCATGCTGTTTGCAGCCCTGCGCTTGGCGCCGCAAATCGGCGGCAGTGTCAAAGCGTTGGACACCCAGCCCGCACTAGCTCTGCCCGGTGTGCAGAAAGTCGTTCCCTTGGACGCCTTGGGTGGCTCCACGGCAGGTTTTGCCGTGGTGGCCCAATCCACCTGGCATGCCCGCCAGGCTGTGCAGGCGGTACAAGCGCAATGGGCAGCACCGGCCCATGGGGCTTTGTACACCCAGGCCATTGAGGCCCGGATGACGGAAACACTGAAAGCCGAAGAAGGTTTTGCCTTTTACGAGAAAGGCGATGCCAGCCAAGCCGAAGCCTCGGCTGCCAAATTGGTGGAGGCTAGCTACCAGGCCCCCTACCTGGCCCATGCCACCATGGAGCCCATGAACTGCACCGCCCAGGTCAAAGATGGCAAAGTGACCGTGTGGGTGCCAACCCAGGTGCCCGAAATGGCACGCGCCATAGCCGCCAAAGTGGCCGGCGTGGATGCCAAAGATGTGGTGCTGCATGTCACGCTGCTGGGCGGAGGCTTTGGGCGCCGGCTGGAGGTGGACTATGTGGCCCAAGCTGTGCAAGTCGCCATGGCCTGCGATGGCAAGCCAGTGCAACTTCTTTGGCCGCGCGAAGAGGACATGACGCACGACTTTTACCGCCCCATGCATGTGGCGCAACTACGCGCCGCAGTGGATACCCAAGGACAAGTCAGCAGCCTGCGCATCAAATCCGCTGGAGACGCCATCAGCCCGCGCTGGATGGCACGGGGCCTGCCCGCCCTGTCTGGTCCGGTGGACATGCCGGACAAGACGACGGCAGAAGGCCTGTTCGATCTGCCCTATGGCTTTGCCCACCAGCACATGGCCCATGTGGCCACGCGTATGGAAGTGCCCGTGGGCTTCTGGCGCTCGGTAGGCCACTCGCACAATGCGTTTTTCTCGGAAAGTTTTATCGACGAAATCGCGGCGGCGATCCGGCAAGACCCGCTGGAGTTCCGACTGGCAATGCTCAAAGACGCGCCGCGCTATGCCGCAGTGCTAAAACTGGCGGCAGACAAGGCAGACTGGGGTCAAACACTTCCGAAAGGACATGCACGGGGCGTTGCCTTGCACGAGTCGTTTGGCTCCATCGTGGCCGAGGTCGCCGAAGTGTCGCTACAGGACGGTGTTCCCCGCGTACACCGTGTGGTGTGCGCCATTGACTGTGGCACGGTTATCAACCCCGACACTGTGGCCCAGCAAATGGAAAGCGCAGTGATTTTTGGGTTGAGTGCCGCGCTGTACGGCAAGATCGATATCCAGGATGGCGTGGTACAGCAGACCAACTTTCCCACCTACCCGATGGTGCAGCTGGCCCAAGCGCCCCGGGTAGAGACACACATCGTACCCAGCACACGTGCACCTGGTGGCGTAGGCGAACCGGGTTTGCCACCTATTGCCCCCGCCGTGGCGAATGCTGTGTACGCGCTGACTGGCCAACGACACCGCAGGCTACCGCTGGTCAAAGCGGCCTGACGTCCCTGCGGAGGTACTGGCTAGCGTTTGGTGAAGCGGGCCAGCACTTGACCCGCTGCGTCCTCTAACAGCAAATGGCCCGCCACCAGCCGCACGGTGCGCGCTGACTCCAGAACCGAGAAAAATCGGTCCTCTTGCCCACCCTGCGGCAAGGCCATGCACAAACGCCCCGTTGCAGCAAGACGCCCCAACTGCAAAGCCCCCTGGTTCACCACGGCGCGGCCTGCAAAGGCATTGCACCCACCGCTTCCCGTGATCTGCTCCGCCGATGCCCAGCGCAAGCGGGGCGCTGGGGCGACCAACGTCGAGATACCAGCAATCTGGGTCGCCACCCACTCTTCGCCCACCAGCGCAGCTCCCGATGTAGGCAAGCCCCCGGACTGCAGCGGAGACTGCACACAGGCAGACACCAGCAGCGCCAGCAAGCTGGACACCCATACGCGCACATAAAAAGGCAAAGCCATACAAGCAGAAGGTAATGCAGAAGCGCCCATCTTAATCACACGCCGAATTACCGGACAATCAGCGTCTTCCTGAGACCAAGCCCCGCACCATGTCTACCGACTCCCCCACCCCAGCCACCACACCCCGTCTGTTTGCCGTGGTGCTGGCACTTTCCGTGGTAGCGGCCTTGGTACCCACTGTCTGGCCCAATGCCGATTTGATGCTAGCCGCCCTGTTCACAGGCACACCGCCCACTATCGACTCCAAAGAGTGGTGGTGGGTGCTTGGTATCAATCTCTATGTTCCAGCCCTGTTTCGCATCGGGCTGGCCCTCTGTTTTGCGGGCTGGCTACTGGTGACCTTTGGCAAGCGTTGGAAGGCCTGGCGCTTACCCTTGGCCTTTGTGGTGGTGGCCGGCATCATGGGGCCGGGCGTAGTCGTGAATGCGGTCTTCAAGGAGCATTGGCAGCGTGCGCGTCCCTACCAAGTGGAGCATTTTGGTGGCGAGCAGCAATTCACCCGTGCCACTGTCATCACCGACCAGTGCAACAACAATTGTTCCTTTGTCAGCGGCCATGTAGCCTGCGGCTTCTTCTTTGCCACACTGATGCTGGTACACCGCCGCCGACAAGCCTTGTGGGTGGCACTTGGAACGACAGCCGGCCTGGGAATTGGTTTTGCACGCATGTCAGATGTGGCGCACTGGTTCAGCGATGTGCTGTGGGCCTACCCGATTACTTTGGCTACCAGCTGGCTGGTCTGGCGGGGGTTGCTCTACGCCTACCAGTGGCGCGACAGGCGTAACTTAACTGCCTGACAACAGGCCCGTGTGGACTGTGGGGTAGCGCAGCTGAAGGCGCAACTCTTGGACCATACGCATATTCACCAAACGGCGGGATTCGTCCATAAAACTCAGCAGCATGACTGGTAGCTGCTCGCGTGCGCTGCTGCGCGATACCCTGGGCGGCCTTGGCAGGCCATAGAGATCGGCAGCCAAATCGAAGTAGTCGCCCATCTTGAGTTCCGAGTGATCGCTCACGTTGTAGATGCGCTGGGGCAAGCCCAGCCAGAGCGCACGCCAGCAAGCACGCGCCAAGTCATCGGCATGGACGTGATTGGTGTACACATCCTCTTGCGGTAACAACACGGGGGTGCCCTTGGCCAGTCGGGCTTGTGGTGTGCCACCTTCGCGGTCCGGCGCATAAATGCCGGGAATACGGAGCACCGACACCCGAACTCCACTGCTGCGGCCCCAAAAGCGCATGGCGTATTCCGCCTGAACGCGGCGCTGGGCACGCGGCGTTTGCGGGGCCGCCGCCCGGGTTTCGGCCACCCAGTCACCCTGGCAGTCACCGTACACACCACTGGTGGATCCATAGACCACGCTGGTAGGTGCTGTGCGACGGCGCAAGACCTGCGTGAGTGCCATCACCCGCGGGTCCGTCCAACCCTGCGATGGCGGGGGTGCCAGGTAGACCACTCTCTGGGCCAGGCCAGCCAAGCGCTGTAGCGTCTGGGGGCGGTCCAGATTCCCTAGCAATGGGGTGGCCCCAAGGGCGCGCAGCGCGGGAATACGCTCGGCCGTAGACGTCAGCGCCAGCCAACGGCCCTGGGAGCGCTGGGCTTTGAGTAGCCGCACCCCCACGTCGCCACAGCCCAGCACCAGCACCCGCTCTTTGCGAAAGCGGGAGGGCAAGGCACCGAGGGGAGATTGGTTTGAAGGCAAAATTGAGGGTTGACGATTTGAGAGCCCCTGAGGATACCCAAAAGATGACCGTTTCTCCCGCCAGCCATGCCGCCTTCACCATCACTGTGCAACCCAGCGGCCGGGTGTTCACGGCGGACACCGACGAAACCATCCTGGCCGCCGGCATCCGCCACGGCATTGGACTGCCCTACGGCTGCAAAGACGGTGCCTGTGGCTCCTGCAAATGCCGAAAGCTGAGTGGCGAGGTGATGCACGGCCCCCATCAAGCCAAAGCGCTGAGTGCCGACGAGGCCGCCCAAGGCCTGGTGCTGACCTGCTGCGCGGTGCCACAAAGCGATGTGGTGCTGGAGTCCCGCCAGGTGACGGAGCAAGGCGCCTTGCCTATCAAAAAAATGCCAACCCGCGTAACGACTTTGACGCGACTGTCGGACGACGTGATGGTGCTGAATCTGCAGTTACCCGCCAACGACAGCTTTTTGTACCGGGCGGGCCAGTATGTGGAGTTCATCCTGCGAGATGGCGCGCGCCGCAGTTACTCTATGGCGAACGCACCGGGCCAAGCCAATGCCTTGGAACTTCACATCCGCCACATGCCCGGTGGCAAGTTCACCGACCACGTGTTTGGCGCCATGAAGGAAAAGGAAATTCTGCGCATCGAGGGACCATTCGGCTCCTTCTTTCTGCGTGAAGACTCCGACGCGCCTTTGGTGTTTTTAGCCTCCGGCACCGGGTTTGCCCCAATCAAAGCGCTGCTGGAACATATGCAGGCCCACGACATCCAGCGCGCGGTAACCGTTTATTGGGGAGGCAGACGCCCTGCGGACCTGTATATGAATGCCTGGCTGCAGGACCAACAGATAAGCATGCCCCAACTACGCTATGTGCCCGTAGTCTCTGACGCGCAGCCAGAGGATGGTTGGACGGGGCGCACGGGCTTTGTGCACCGTGCAGTGCTGGAGGATGTACCCGACCTGTCGGCTTACCAAGTCTATGCGTGTGGAGCCCCTATCGTGGTGGACTCCGCGCGCAGGGACTTCTGTGGGCTGGCCCGCTTGCCCGAAGACGCATTCTTTGCGGATGCATTCACCTCCGAAGCCGACAAACACACCTCCTGAACAAAAAGGCCAGGGTGAAGTTCTGGCCTCTCTGGGTAGTGAACGGTCGGCTTACAGTTTGCCGTTCTTGGGATCGCGCTTGCCGTCGTGGTTTAGGTCTGCTTGGCGGTCGTGTTTCTGGTGAGCAATGTCGCGGCTCTCGGCGCGCTGCATGTGCGCGATCCGTTTGCGCTCCTGCCCTGTGACTTTTCCATCAGCAGCAGCGTGGTCTTGCGCCCTGTCGATACGGGCTTCTCCGCGGTTGAGCCTGCGAACCTCACGCTGGGTCAGCTCGCCTGACGCTATCCCCTGCTCTACGCGTTTGTCTTGGTTGGCGTTACGCTGGTCGATCTTGGGGGTTGCCAGTGGATCTTTTTGGGTGGGCGTTGCGGTTTGGGCAAATGCGACTCCGGTCGTAGCGATTACCAAACCTGCCAGCAAAACATGCAATTTCATGGTGAACTCCTGTTGAGGTTGTGCATGGAATAACTCCATGCGTAATCAACGGGTTCACCTAGACAGGGCGTGACATCCCGAATGCAAAGTGCCGTAACAGCTTGTATCCGGGATGCCTGCGGGCTTACTCGCCCAGGTAGGCAGCACGCACCTTGGGGTCGGTCAACATGTCGGCGGCATTGCCAGTCATGGTGACAAGACCGGACTCCATCACATAGCCGCGATTGGCAATGGACAGCGCACGGCTGGCGTTTTGCTCCACCAACAGCACCGTCACACCCTGGGCGTAGACGTCTTTCACCACCTCAAAGATCTTGTCCACCATGATGGGGGACAGACCCATGGAGGGTTCGTCCAACAACAGCACCTTGGGGCGACTCATTAGCGCGCGCCCCATGGCCAGCATCTGCTGCTCGCCACCGGACATGGTGCCGGCCAATTGGTCCTTGCGTTCGCGCAAACGCGGGAAGATGGTGAACATCTTTTCCATGTCAGCGGCGATGCCATCCTTGTCATTGCGGATGTAGGCACCCATCTGCAGGTTCTCAATGATGGTCATGCGGGTGAATACGCCACGACCTTCGGGCACCATGGCCAGTCCTTGCTTGACCAAGTCCCAAGGGCCTTGGCCCTTGATGCTTTTACCGAGGTATTCGATATCGCCGGCATTGATGGGCAGGGTACCCGTAATGGCCTTCATGGTGGTGGTCTTGCCGGCACCGTTGGAGCCGATCAGGGACACCAGTTCGCCTTCATGGACTTCGAAATCCACACCTTTGACGGCCTGGATGCCGCCATACGAGACCTTCAGGCCTTTTACTTTGAGCAGAGTCTGGGTTGTCATGCTGTTTCCTTAGTGGCCGCTCGTGCCCAAGTAGGCCTCAATCACTTTTTCGTTCTTCTGTACTTCGGCGGGGGTGCCTTCGGCAATCTGCTTGCCGTAATCCAGCACTGTCACGCGGTCACACAGGCCCATCACCAGCTTCACATCGTGTTCGATCAGCAAGATGGTGCGGTTGTCGTTGCGAATGCGGTCAATCAGCTCGCGCAACATGACCTTTTCGGTGGCGTTCATGCCGGCGGCCGGCTCGTCCAGAGCAATCAGCTGCGGGTCGGTCGCCAGCGCGCGGGCGATTTCCAGGCGGCGCTGGTCGCCATAGCTCAGGGTACGGGCCTTGTAGTCGGCAAACTTGCCAATGCCCACATAGTCCAGCAATTCTTGGGCACGCTTGGCAATCGCGATTTCTTCGGCCTTGAAGCCCGGGGTGCGGAACACCGCCCCCAACAAACCGGAGTGGGTGCGGATGTGACGCCCCACCATCACGTTTTCCAGCGCCGTCATTTCGGCGAACAAACGGATGTTCTGGAAGGTGCGGGCGATACCGGCCTTGGCCACCGTGTGCACGGCAGTGGGCTGGTAGGCTTTACCGGCCAACTCAAACTTGCCGCTGTCAGGCGTGTAGAGCCCGGTCAGCACGTTGAAGAAGGTGGTCTTGCCTGCGCCGTTGGGTCCGATCAGGCCATAGACCTGACCACGCTCAATTTTGATGCCGACATCGCTAAGGGCTTGCAAACCACCAAACCGCTTGGAAACGCCGGAGACGTTCAATACTGTATCTGTCATGTTGGATTCCATTCAGTGGAGGGCAGCCGCCAAGGCTCGCGCGGGGCTGCCCTGCAAGGTTCAGGTTTTGGCGCTTTGCAAAGACTTGCCGTGTTCAGGTGCAGGCCACAGGCCGCGCGGACGCAAGAGCATCACCGTGATCATGGCCAGGGCGATCAGCAACTGGCGCAGGATGGAGGCGTCCAGACGGCCACCGGTCATGGCCTGCAACGGGCCCGCCACGTAGCGCAGCACTTCAGGTAGCGCCGCCAGCAGGATGGCGCCAAGCACCACACCGGGCAAATGCCCCACACCGCCGAGTACCACCATGGCCACAATCATCACGGACTCCATCAGGCTGAAGGATTCGGGGGAGATGAAGCCCTGGAAGGCGGCAAACATGGCACCAGAAACACCACCAAAAGTGGCGCCCATGCCGAAGGCCAGCAGCTTGGCGTTGCGGGTATTGATACCCATGGCTTTGGCAGCAATTTCGTCTTCACGAATCGCCATCCAGGCGCGACCCACGCGAGACAGTTCCAGGCGATGGCAAATGATCACGCTCACCACCACCAGGGTCAGGAACAGGTAGTAGTAAAGCGTCACCGAGGGCAGCTCAAACCCAGCGATGTTGAGCCGCTTGCCAAGGCTAATGCCAAAGAACTGAATCGCATCAATCTGACCAATCCCCTTGGGGCCGTTGGTGATGTTGACTGGATGATCCAGGTTGTTCAGGAAGACGCGGATGATTTCGCCAAAACCCAGGGTCACGATGGCCAGGTAGTCACCGCGCAAACGCAACGTAGGGGCCCCCAGCAAGATGCCGAGAACGCCAGCCAGTGCGGCCGCCAGCGGAATCACCACCCACAGCGGCGTATGAAGACCATTGGGGAACATAGCGGCAATAGCGGGGAAAGTCTCCGGCAAATGGGGCGAAGCCATCAGACCAAACATGTAGGCACCAATGGCGAAGAACGCGACGTAACCCAGGTCCAACAGGCCGGCATAGCCAACCACGATGTTCAGGCCCAAGGACAGCAGCACAAACAGCAGCGCCATGTCAGCAATGCGCACCCAGGCGTTGCCAAAACCTTGCAAAACAAGCGGCAGGATCAGCAGACCTGCAGCGGCCACAAACATGGTGATCAGTCGTTTTTGAGAATTCATGTGTTGGGTCTCCTTAAGCACGATCGGCTACACGCTCACCCAGCAAGCCGGAGGGGCGCAGTGTCAACACGATGATCAGAACGATGAAGGCAAAGATGTCGGAGTAGTGACTGCCCAAAACTCCACCTGTCAAGGCGCCGATGTAACCAGCGCCAATGGACTCAATCAGGCCCAGCAACAGGGCACCCACCACAGCGCCTGCCAAGTTACCGATCCCACCAAAAACCGCAGCGGTGAAGGCCTTCAGGCCTGGCAAGAAGCCCATGGCATGCTGCGCTGTGCCGTAGTTGGAGGCGTACATCACACCGGCAATGGCCGCCAACACAGCACCAATAATGAAGGTGGCAGAAATCACCATGTCAGGCTTCACGCCCATCAGACCTGCAACACGTGGGTTTTCGGCCGTAGCGCGCATAGCGCGGCCCAGCTTGGTGTAGTTCACCAGCCACATCAGCAGTGCCAAAGACACAGCCGTCACGCCCAAAATCATGACCTGGGTGGGCGTAATCACCGCACCTGCCACGTCAAAAGGTGTGTTGGGCAATAGTGTGGGATAGGACTTGTAGTTGGGCTTCCAGATGATCATGGCCAGCGTCTGCAGCAGGATGGACATGCCGATGGCAGTGATCAGGGGGGCCAGCTTGGGACTATTGCGCAAGGGGCGGTAAGCCACCTTCTCAATCACAAAGTTGAGCGTAGCAGCGACCACACAAGCAATGATGAGGGCCAAGAAAAGGATGATGAAGCCGGGAGTGCCGGGCATACCTTCCTGCATGAGGCCGATCATGGTCCAGCTGGTGAGGGCACCGACCATCACCACTTCGCCGTGGGCAAAGTTGATCAGGTTGATGATGCCGTAGACCATCGTGTAGCCCAGCGCGATGAGCGCGTACATGCTACCTAACACCAGACCATTGATGATCTGCTGTATCAAAATATCCATAAGAAAACTCCGTTGTTCTTGTGTGCGAACGGCCGTGGCCGTCAACACTGGTGGTGTTAGACCATCGAAAGCAATAAGCCTGCCACGTCAGGTTCACCGGCGTCGCAGGCTAAAGCGGTGCCGGGATTCTAGCGGGGTCGGATTCCCCGGTCTTGGGGTGGCGGGGTGGGTTTACCCTTGAGTGCCATGCCGATTTGGCAACTCTTCGCGCATTTCATGCACTATTAGCTGGCCTTCTGATTACGCGCTTTGAGATCGCGCAGCTTCTCACTGATACGAATCTCCAGCCCCCGCTCCACGGGTCGGTAAAACTGCGTATCAGGCATTCCATCTGGAAGATAGCGCTCTCCTGCGGCGAAGCCATCTTCTTCATCATGCGCGTAGCGGTAGCCCTTGCCGTAATCGAGCTCCTTCATGAGCTTGGTGGGCGCATTGCGCAAATGCATGGGGACAGGACGGGTGCCGTCCTTTTTAACAAAGGCCTTGACCTCGTTAAAGGCCTTGTAGACCGCATTGGATTTAGGCGCCACTGCCAAATAAACGACGCATTCGGCCAGGGCCAGCTCGCCCTCGGGGCTGCCCAGGCGTTCGTACACATCGGCTGCGTCCAGCGCCAGGCGCAGGGCGCGTGGGTCGGCCAGGCCAATGTCCTCCGCAGCCATACGGATCAGGCGGCGCGCCATGTAGCGCGGTTCGGCGCCGCCATCGAGCATGCGCACAAACCAATAGAGCGAGGCATCCGGGTCCGAACCACGCACGCTCTTGTGCAGCGCAGAGATGGTGTCGTAGAACTGCTCGCCACCCTTGTCATAGCGGCGCATGCGCTCACCCAGCACCTTGAGCAACCAGACGTCGGTGATCTCACTCACCTTCTCTTGTACCGCCGCAACGGTCAGCGTCTCCAACGTGTTAAGTAGGCGCCGGGCGTCACCATCGGCGTAGGCGACAAGGCGATCAATCGCTATGGTTTCGATAGCTGGTAGCGCAGATTCCACCTGGGCTCGATGCACTATTTGCTTTAAATTGTCAGCATCCAGCGGCTGCAACACATAGACCGCCGCGCGTGACAACAGCGCGGAGTTCACCTCGAACGATGGATTCTCGGTAGTGGCGCCGATGAAGGTGAACAGGCCACTCTCCACATGCGGCAAAAAGGCATCTTGCTGGCTTTTGTTGAACCGGTGCACTTCGTCCACAAACACGATGGTGCGGCGCTGCTCCAACCCGTCCCGCGCCAGTTGGGCCTGCTCGACCGCCTCGCGGATGTCCTTCATGCCTCCCAGCACAGCGCTGATGGTGATGAACTGCGCATCAAACGCATCGGCCATAAGCCGCGCAATCGTGGTCTTGCCCACGCCTGGCGGCCCCCAGAGGATGCAGCTGTGCGGCTGGCCCGACTCGAAGGCCAGACGCAGCGCCATACCATCCCCCAGCAGGTGCTGCTGGCCAATCACCTCACCCAGCGACTTGGGGCGCAGCAGTTCGGCCAGGGGTTGGTGTTTGGAAGGTGCAGCAGCCATGGTCGCAGCGGTTACTGGCGAACCACGTCTGCGCCGGCGGGCGGCTTGAACTGAAAGGTGCCCGCGTCCAGCGCAGCATTGGGCTGGAAACCCACAAAGCTCAGCACAGAGCGCTGGCCGAAGCTATCCAAAATCTCCAGCACGGCCAACTGGTCTTGCTTGAAGCCCACGCGCACCAGTTGCAACTGGCTGTCTTTGGCCTTGGGCGTGCCCTGTACCCACTGCAAACCGTCCTTGTCGGGCGCATCGGCCAGCGCAAAATCGGCTTGCAGGGCCTTGAGGTCGGGCGCCGCAGCAATCAGCGCAGCGGGCGTGGAGCCCAAAGCGCTGGCCTGCTTGCGCGCGGTGACCTGGTTCAAGTCCACGTCATACAGCCACAGGGTCTGGCCATCGGCCACGATGGTCTGCTCGAACGGTTTTTTGTAGATGAATTTGAAGCGGCTGGGCCGCGCAAATTCGAAACTGCCACTGGACACTTTGCTGCGCGCGACCTGCCCTTCCTTGGCGGGCGAGGTCACTACCTGCGAAAACTCGGCCTTGCCGCTCTTCACCGTCTTGACGAAATTTTCCAGGCTTTCCAGCCCCCCGGCCCCTGCAGACATTGCGCAAGCAGCTATCAAAATAAGAGCAATTTGTTTGATCATGGGTTTACTCATTGCGCGCGGGAACCAAGATGTCACGCTGGCCGCTACCGCTCATGGCGCTGACCAGTCCGGCCTTTTCCATGTCTTCCACCAGCCGCGCGGCGCGGTTGTAGCCAATCTTCAGATGGCGCTGCACCAGCGAGATGCTGGCCTTGCGGTTCTTCAGCACCACTTCCACGGCCTGGTCGTACATAGGGTCCTTTTCACCGCCTCCATCTTCGCCGCCAGGGCCATCCTCACCATCCACCGTGCCGCCTTCCAGCACGCCCTCAATGTAGTCGGGCTCGCCCTGGCTCTTGAGGTAGCTCACCACGCGGTGCACTTCTTCGTCACTGACAAACGCCCCGTGCACGCGAATAGGCAGGCCGGTTCCGCTGGCCATGTAAAGCATGTCACCCATGCCCAGCAGGGCTTCGGCACCCATTTGGTCCAAGATGGTGCGACTGTCGATCTTGCTGCTCACCTGAAAGGCAATGCGGGTCGGAATATTGGCCTTGATCAGACCCGTGATCACATCCACGCTGGGGCGCTGAGTGGCCAGAATCAGGTGAATACCAGCGGCGCGGGCCTTCTGCGCCAGGCGGGCGATCAACTCTTCGATCTTCTTGCCCACCACCATCATCAGGTCGGCCAGCTCGTCGATCACCACCACAATGTGCGGCAGGCGGTTCAGCGGCTCGGGGCTCTCGGGCGTCAGACTAAACGGGTTGTAGATGAACTCGCCTTTGGACTTGGCGTCGTCGATCTTGGTGTTAAAGCCAGCCAGGTTGCGCACACCCATCTTGCTCATCAGTTTGTAGCGTTTCTCCATCTCGGCCACACACCAGTTCAGGCCGTGCGCAGCCTGTTTCATATCCGTCACCACCGGCGCCAGCAGGTGCGGAATACCTTCGTAAACCGACATTTCCAGCATCTTGGGGTCGATCATCAGCAGGCGAACATCGCGCGCCTCGGCCTTGTAGAGCAAGGACAAGATCATGGCGTTGATACCGACGGATTTGCCCGAGCCGGTGGTACCGGCCACCAGCACGTGTGGCATCTTGGCGAGGTCAGCCACCACGGGGTTGCCCACAATGTCTTTGCCCAGACCCATGGTCAACAGGGACTTGGCCTCGTTATAGACCTGCGAACCCAGAATCTCGGACAGCTTGATGCTTTGGCGCTTGGCATTGGGCAGCTCTAACGCCATGTAGTTCTTGCCGGGAATGGTCTCCACAACGCGGATGGACACCAGGCTCAGCGAACGCGCCAAGTCTTTGGCCAAGCCTACAATCTGCGATCCCTTGACACCCGTGGCGGGCTCGATCTCGTAGCGCGTGATCACCGGGCCGGGTTGGGCCAGCACGACGCGCACCTCCACGCCAAAGTCCTTGAGCTTTTTCTCGATCATACGGCTGGTCATTTCCAGCGTCTCAGGCGCCACGGTTTCCTGGCGCAGCTGGGCACCGTCCAGCAGATCAACTTGCGGCAGCTTGCTGTCGGGCATTTCCACGAACAGCGGCTTCTGGCGCTCCTTGGCTACGCGCTCGCTGCGTGGCGGCTCCACGATGACAGGCTCAATCAGCACCGGCGTGGGGTGATGAATCACCTCTTCCTCGCGCTCCTCCAGGAACACTTCTTCACGTTCGCGCACCGCCAACTGACCCAACTCACGGTCTTGAGCCTCTTCGCGCTTCTCGCGGCGGGACTCCAACAACGAGTCCAAATGGGCACCAATGCGCTCGGCCGTGCGTGTCCAAGAGAACCCAAAGACCATCGCCGAACCCAGCACGCCTAACGCAATCGCAACCAAGCCCGCACCGGCAAAACCCAACCAACGCAGCGCCCAGGGCCCTACAAGTTGCCCCAATGCGCCACCACTGCTGCCCGGTAAAAAAGACTCCAGACGGTAAAGGCGAGCCCACTCCAGCGAGGTACTGGCACACAACAACAGCAACAGGCCGAGACCTGCCGTCCACGCGCTGCGCCGCAAACCTGCGGGGCCGGCAGCCCCCCCCCCCTCACCCCGCAAGCGGCTGGCCAGCAAGGCAAGCCAAGCACGCCAACCCGCAGCCACACACCACCAGACCGAAAAGCCCAGCACGAAATAGCTCACATCCGCCATCCACGCACCCAAGCGGCCCACCTGGTTGTGCATGGCCATGCCGTTGCCCGAAGTGGACCAAGCCGGGTCTTGCGGCGAATAACTCAACAGGGCGATCAACCACAGCAGCAAAACCACAAAACCCGCCACCAGAGCGATTTCATTGACGAAGCGTGCAGCGCCCGATGCAGGACGAGACGCCTCCTGCGGAGAAGAATTCAATGTATGCAGTGAGTAGGTCATTTATTTCGCTGGCACTTCACCAGCAGCTAACAATACGGCAATGGCCTAGCGCGGCTTGGAGCGGCGCTCCCATACCCGCAGGCCACCCTCTTTGAGCGTCGTCACAAAGCCCTGGTCTTCAAAGTCCTTCATGACGCGGCTCACCATCTCTCGGGATGCTCCCACCATTTTGGCGAGGTCCAAGCGTGAGATTTTCTCGCGAATCAGCAATGCGCCGTCCTCATTGGGCTCCGCAGCATCCAAGAGCACATTGGCCACGCGACCATACACCCCCATCAACGCCAAGGAAGCAATTTTCTGGTCGGCACTGCGCAAGCGCTGCACCAATCCACGCATCACCGCCGATGCGATAGCTGCGTTTTCACCCACGCAGCGGGTGAAGTCTTCACGCCCCAACACCAGCACATCCATTTGCGTGTCAGCTACCACTGTCGCCGAATGTGCCGCGTTGTCAATCAGACTCATTTCACCAATGTAGTCACCTGCCTTGAGCGTGGCCACAATCACTTCACGGGCTTTGCTGTCCGTCATGACGACATGCGCCCGCCCCGTCAATATGAGGAACAAGGCGTTGGAATTTTTGCCCTGCTCCACCACATGGGAGCCGCGTTTGATGCGCGCCTTGGCCACATTGGCGGCCAAAGAGTCCGCCTCTGCGGAAGTAAGCATGGCAAACAGGGGCACTCTGCGTATCAATTCCTGGTTGCTCAGCATTGCCATTGGTCTGCTTCCTGAATTTTGAATGCCGGTTTCTTACAATCGAACGGACCGATACAACACAGCCACTTGTTTCCAGCAAGGGCCGCTCCGAAATGTACACGGCTGGCCCTCCGATTCTCTGACCACAAAGGTTACAACATGTCCTCACCCAAACACGCCAAAGTACTCATTTTGGGATCTGGCCCTGCCGGCTACACCGCCGCTGTCTATGCCGCCCGAGCCAACCTGAACCCCGTGCTGATCACCGGCATGGCCCAAGGTGGCCAGCTCATGACCACCACTGAGGTGGACAACTGGCCAGCAGACGTGCACGGCGTCCAAGGCCCCGAACTGATGCAACGCTTTCTGGAGCATGCAGAACGCTTCAAAACAGAGGTGGTGTTTGACCACATCGGCGCAGTGGACCTGTCCAAGCGCCCTTTCACCCTGACCGGCGACAGCGGCACCTACACCTGCGACTCGCTGATCATCTCAACCGGCGCGTCTGCCAAGTATTTGGGCCTGCCCTCCGAGACGGCCTTCATGGGTCGCGGTGTTTCCGGCTGCGCAACCTGCGATGGTTTTTTCTACCGCAATGAAGTCTGCTGTGTGGTGGGCGGAGGTAACACAGCGGTTGAAGAGGCGCTATACCTTTCCAACATTGCCAGCAAGGTGTATTTGGTGCACCGCCGTGACAAGTTCAAAGCCGAGCCCATCCTGGTGGACAAGCTGATGGAGAAAGTGGCGGCTGGCAAGATCGAGCTCAAAACCTTCAAAACGCTGGACGAAGTCCTGGGCGACGCCTCCGGTGTAACCGGCATCCGCCTCAAGAGCACCACCGACGGCAGCACCGAAGACATCACGCTCAAGGGATGCTTCATTGCCATCGGCCATTCACCCAATACCGACATCTTCAAAGGACAGTTGGAGTTGGAAAACGGCTACATCGTGACCCAGGGCGGCCTGAAGGGTTTTGCTACACAAACCAGCATTCCGGGTGTATTCGCGGCCGGTGACGTGCAGGACCATGTGTACCGCCAGGCGATCACCAGCGCCGGCACCGGCTGCATGGCTGCTCTGGACGCCCAGCGATTCCTGGAACAGGACTGAGCACTTTGCGGCCTCATGGCCAAAACAGCTATAATCCAAGGCTTTGCTGCGTTCGCCCCGTGAGGGGCTTGTCCTTTTGCAAGGAGCGCAACAGTTCCGCCAATGACCTTGGCGGGGGGTTACCGCCACCCCTTTTCATGGCGAGGTGAGGTTTGAGCGAGATCGGGCTGGTTTGTTTTTCAAACCGTTTTGATCGTCAGTGAAAACCGTTTATATCGGAGTGTCCACATGGCACGCGTATGTGAAGTTACGGGCAAAGGCCCCATGGTCGGGAACAATGTTTCCCACGCCAACAACAAAACCAAGCGCCGGTTCCTGCCGAACCTGCAATACCGCCGTTTCTGGGTCGAGAGCGAAAACCGCTGGGTGCGTCTGCGCATTTCCAACGCCGGTCTGCGTCTGATCGACAAGAACGGTATCGATTCTGTGCTCGCCGATCTGCGCGCACGTGGTCAAGCTTAAGGAGTAGAGCACCATGGCAACCAAAGGCGGACGCGAAAAAATCAAGCTGGAATCCACAGCTGGTACTGGTCACTTCTACACGACCGACAAGAACAAGAAAACCATGCCCGAGAAAATGCTGATCAAGAAATTTGATCCCGTTGCTCGCAAGCATGTGGACTACAAGGAAATGAAACTGAAGTAATTCAGCTTCTTCTGGTCCCAAAAAGCCCGCCCTGTGCGGGCTTTTTTACGTCTGTACTTTTTGGATGATTGATCGGAGGCATTTCTTTCGCCGGCATCAAGCAGGGCTTGGACACCCTGCTGCGTGTCCCCCGCCCTACGGGCTCCTCCTTTACCTACGCAAGGCACCCAAGCCCTGCTTGCTGCAGGATCAATTGGGACGCGCACAGTCACGCAAAATTTTGGTGCAACACCACCTCGCAAGAGCAGCCAGGGTGTGCGTTTTACGTAGGTAAAGGAGGAGGCCGAGGGCCGGGGGATACGAAGTAAAACGCATACCCCGACTGCTCTGGAGCCCGCAAACGACCCCAAACTGCGAATTACACGCGCACAAAAAAGCCCGCAGCAAGCGGGCTTTTCAGGAACCGAACGGATCGTCTTAAACGTGAGCAGCGCGCAACTTCAAAGAAAACTCGCGCAGCGCAGCGATGCCGCTTTCTTCAGCACGATGGCACCAGGCTTGCAGATCCTTGATCAATTGCTCGCGCGATACATGGGTGTTGAGCCACAGTTGGCGCAGCTCCTCGCGCATGGTCACCATCTTGTCCAGCACCGGCGAAGCCGCACGGGCCTGAGCCAGCTGAGATGCGGCGGCAGCGGGAACCTTCTCTTCGTCGCGGTGCATCCAGTGCTTGGCAGCCTTGATGACGGCAGCATCAGCGCTGCGCGCCTTCATGGCTTCCAGCTCCGCACGGGCAGCAGCACGCACCCCCTTGGCATAGGTGGCCATAATTTCGTAGCGGTTGGCAATCAGCGCCTCCAAGGTTTTCTCGTCGGCCACGGGGCGGATGTCGCCATAAGCGGCCTTCGGAGGCGTCTTCTTGACCTTGGCCAAGCCAACTGCCTGCATGATGGTGATGTACATCCAGCCAATATCGAACTCATAAGGCTTGACCGACAACTTGGCTGAGGTGGGATAAGTGTGGTGGTTGTTGTGCAACTCTTCACCCGCAATGATGATGCCCCAAGGCGAAATGTTGGTGGAGGCGTCAGGCGCCTCGAAATTGCGATAACCCCAGTAGTGAGCCGCGCCGTTGATGATGCCGGCCGCGGTAATTGGGGTCCACGCCATCTGAACAGCCCACACAGCCAAGCCGGCGGCACCAAACAGGAACAGGTCGATGATCATCATCAAACCTACACCTTGCCAGGAATAGCGGGTATACAGATTGCGCTCGATCCAATCATCGGGCGTACCGTGGCCAAAACGGGCCATGGTTTCCTTATTCTTGGATTCTGCACGGTACAGCTCGGCCCCCTTGAGCAGGACGGTCTTGATGCCGTACACGTGGGGGCTGTGCGGATCTTCAGCCTGCTCGCACTTGGCGTGGTGCTTGCGGTGAATGGAGGCCCATTCTTTGGTGACTTGGCCCGTGGTCAGCCACAGCCAAAAACGGAAAAAATGCGATGCGATGGGGTGCAGGTCCAAGGCACGGTGCGCTTGGTGACGGTGCAGAAACACGGTCACGCTGATCATGGTGACGTGCGTCAAGGCCAGGGTGAACAACACCATCTGCCACCACGCAATATTCCACATGCCATGGGCCAGCCACTCAATCGCTGCGTTTAGCACAGCCCAATCAGGTAACAACATAGTCTCAGCTCAATCTCTCAACGAGGTTTGGTAATTTATGAACCAAGGGCTAGATGCGCCCCTGTACACCCCAGATTTTAGGTGCTGCAGTCTTTTTTGGCCAGTTAATTCAAAAAGAAGTTAAAAAACATTAACTTTCATCAACCATTTCACTTCTTTTGCCAAACTGCCGCAAAAAAACCATCCGTGGCATGACGATGCGGCCAAAGACGAAGGTAGAGCTGGCCGTCTTCGCCACCAGCGCACAGGCTTGGTGCGTTCTCAACTTTCAGCCCAGCCAGCACTTCGCCTGCCGGCAAGGCCACAAAGTCCGGGTTGGCGGCCGCAAAGGCTGCAGCAATCGCCTCGTTCTCTTGGGGCAGCACGCTGCAGGTGGCATAGACCAGACGACCGCCAGACTTCACCATACGGGCAGCACTTTGCAGGATGGCAGCCTGCTTGACCGCCATTTCCTCCACAGCTTGGAGGTTTTGGCGCCATTTCAAGTCCGGGTTGCGACGCAGAGTGCCCATGCCAGTGCACGGAGCATCCACCAGCACCCGGTCCATCTTGCCGGCAAGGCGCTTCACACGGTCGTCGCGCTCGTGGGCAATCGCTGCGGGGTGCACGTTGGACAAGCCGCTACGGGCCATGCGGGGTTTGAGCGCCTCCAGGCGGTGGCCGGACGTATCAAAGGCATAGAGGCGACCGGTACTGCGCATGGCCGCGCCCAAGGCCAGGGTCTTGCCCCCGGCGCCGGCGCAAAAGTCCACGACCATCTCGCCGCGCTTGGCATCCACCAGCATGGCCAACAGCTGAGAACCCTCGTCTTGGACTTCAAAATCACCGCGGACAAAGGCTTCGTTCTTGTTCAGCGCTGGCTTGCCGGCAATGCGCAGCCCCCACGGGGAATACGGCGTCGGCACAGCCTTGATGCCGGCCTGTTGCAGCTCTTTTTGCACATCGGCACGTTTGGCTTTGAAGGTGTTGACGCGCAAATCCAGGCCCGCGCCCAGATTCAGGCTGTCCACCAGGGGCCAGAATTCCTCGCCCAGCTGCTCCTTGAGCGGCTGCACCAGCCACTCCGGCAGGTTGTGGCGGTGGCGCTCCATCAGGTCTTCAGGTTTCACGGCCTCGCACTGGTCCAACCAGCGCTTTTCCTGGTCGGTCAGCGCGCTGCGTAGAAAGTCGCCCGGGCCGTAGAAGCCCAGAATGGCCATGCGACGCTCCTTGGGGCCGCTGCCGCTAGGAGCCAGGTGGTCGAACAGCAGCTTTTTGCGCAGTACGGTGTAGGCGGTTTCGGCCAGCGTGGCGCGCTCGCGTGGGCCCAGGCCGCGGTTGTCGCGGAAGAAACGCGAGACGATGGCGTCCGCGGGATGGTCGAATTTGAGAACGAGCCTGACCAGTTCGGTGCAGGCTTCCAGCAGGGCTTTTGGATGCATAGCCTAGGATTGTCCCATGAGCTTCGAAAAACTCCCCCCACTCATCATCACCCCACCCGGCCGCTACCGCCACTACAAGGGCATGGAATACCAGGTGCTGGGCACCGTGCGCCACAGCGAAACCTGCGAGCCTATGACCCTGTACCGTGCGCTGTATGGTGAACTGGGCCTGTGGGTGCGGCCGGCCGCCATGTTTCTGGAGACGGTGGTGAGTGCAGGCGTGGCCCAGCCGCGTTTTACCCGGATCGGGGACTAAATTGATCCCGATCCCTTGCGAAATAAGCGCAAGCAGCTCCTAATTTGATAGCTTTTTGACAGGTGCAGCCAGCCGCGGCAGCCGCAGTTCGGCCTGCAAACCACCGCCCACGCAGTTGCTCAGCTGCAGGCAGCCGCTGTGCTGGCGCGCAATGTCGTTGGCAGAGGCCAGGCCCAGTCCGACGCCGCCGGTATTGCGGTTGCGCGAGGCCTCCACCCGGTAAAACGGTTGCAGCACCTCGGTCAATTCGGCCTCAGGGATGCCGGGGCCCCGGTCCAGTACCGTCACACACACGCCCTGAGCGTCCTCTGTCAGCCGCACCTGGGCGCCGCCACCGTAGCGCACGGCGTTGTCCAGCAGGTTGCTGATGCAGCGGCGCAGGGCCGAAGCCTGGGCCCGCACGGGAGCCAGCGGCACGCCTGTCCCCGGTTCAACCACCACCTCGTGGCCGGCCTCCTGCTGGTCCTGCACCAGGCTGTCCACCAGCGCGGCCAGGTCCAGCGCCACCCAGGGCTCGGAGTCGGCCGCACCGCGCAGGTAGTCCAGCGTGGCGCGGATCATGGTGTCCATCTCGGCAATATCGCGGCTGAAGCGCTGGCGCTCGCCCGCGTCCTGCAACGATTCCACACGCAGAGCCAAGCGCGTGAGCGGGGTGCGCAGGTCGTGCGATACGGCGGCGACAAACTGGTCGCGCTGGGCCAGCTGGGCGCGGATGTGCTGCTGCATCTGGTTAAACACACGCGTGGCCTCGCGGCACTCCAACGAGCCAGCCTCGGGCAAGGGGGCACGGTGGATGTTGTGTCCCAGCTCACGCGCAGCGCCCGCCAGGCGCCGTATCGGGTCGCTGAGCCAGCGCGCAGCCACCCAGGCGGCCAGCAACAGGGCAGCCAGGCGCACCCCAATGTCCAGCAGCAGGCCTGCGGGTGGCGGGCCGCCATGGTGGTGATTTTTGAAAGAGGCGAAGTCCGGTGGCGGGGGTGGCATACCGCCGTCCCAGCGTACGGCGCCGGGCGGCGGGCGGGGCAAGGGGCCGTCAGCCCGCAGGTCCGGGCGCATGTCCGGCCGCATCTCAAACATCAACGTGAGCGCCAGCACATGGCTGCACAGCACGGTCAGGCCCAGCAGCCAAGCCAGGCGGCCGAACAGGCTGTCGGGCACGAGTTTGGCAAGCCAGTTTTTCCGCAGGGCCGCCCCAAGGAAAAACGCGTCCCCTTGGGGAGCAGCGGCGGAGCGTGGGGGCGTTTCTTTCAGGCCCGCCACGCCATGCGCCCCTGCACCGACTGCACATTGAACATATAGCCCGCACCGCGCACCGTCTTGATCATGGAAGGCTCGTCCGGGTCATCCGCCAATTTTTGCCGCAGGCGCGAGACCAGCAGGTCGATGCTGCGCTCGAACGCATCCATGGCGCGACCGCGCGCTTGCTCCATGAGCTGGTCGCGGCTGAACAAGCGCCGTGGCGTCTGCAAAAACGTGGTGAGCAAGCGGAATTCGGCATTGGAAAGCGCCACCACCAGGCCGGTGGGCGAGACCAGGTTGCGCTCGTCGCGGTGCAGCTCCCAGCCATCAAAACAGACCACCTCGCTGCGCGCCAGGATGGGCGTGCTGTCCTTGCTGCCCAGGGCACGGCGCAGCACGGTATGGATGCGGGCCACCAGCTCGCGCGGCTCAAAGGGCTTGCCCATGTAGTCGTCGGCGCCGTTCTCCAGGCCCATGATGCGGTCAAAGGTGGTGGTGCGCGCGGTCAGCATGATGACGGGGATGTGCGAGCGCTCGCGAATCTCGCGCGAGAGCGTGAGCCCGTCGGTGCCGGGCAGCATGACGTCCAGCACCACCAGGTCCACGCGCTGGCGAGCGAGCTGCTGGCGCATGCTGTCGGCGTCACAGGCTGTGTGCACCGCAAAATTGAAGCGGCCGAGGTACTCCGCCAGCAGGGTGGTGATGTCGGCGTCATCGTCGACGAGGAGGATGGAAGTTTTGGTGCTCATGGGACGGTCCTGACGGCCGCCCCAGTGTAGAAAAAGCGCCCGCGCCCGAAGCGCGGAATTGGCTGGCAAGCGCACCCCAGTTGTGCGCCTGAATGGGGCTTTTGTACCAAGCCTGATACACAGCCGACAAACCCGCGATACCTGCGCTTCCAAGAATTGGTGACGTCGCTCGGTGCATTGCATTCCGGGTGGCACCCCACCACCAACCAGAAAGGAAGTGACCATGAGCACCATCAGCGGGGTGAGCGGTTCCAGCAACGCCTGGGCTGCCCTGAACACCCAACGCAGCCAGCACCAGGCCAAGATGTTCGCCAAAGTGGATACCGACAGCAGCGGCGGCGTCGACCAGACCGAACTCGGCACCATGCTGACTGACATCAGCGAAAAAACCGGCGTCAGTCTGGGCGATGCCAAGGAGCTGTTCACCCAGTTGGACAGCAACAGCGACGGCAGCCTTTCCAGCGACGAGCTGGAGGCGGGCATGAAAGCCCTGATGCCACCGCCCCCCAGCACCATGGAGTTTGCGCAGTCGCGCGGCATGGGCGGCAGCGGAGGCAGCCAGGACGACCTGTTTGCCAAGGTGGACACCGATGGCGATGGCTCTGTGAGCCAAGACGAACTCACCGTGCTGACCGACAAAATCAAGTCCGACACCGGCCAGGACGTGAGCCAGGACTTTGCCAAGCTGGACACCGATGGCAACGGCAGCTTGAGCCAGGCAGAGTTTGAAGCCGGTCGCCCGCAGCCCCCTGAAGGCGGCCAGGCCGCACCAGGCCCCGGCGGGCCGGGCGGTGTCCGTGGCCCAGGCGGCCCCGGCGGTGCGCAGGGCGCCTCGTCCAGCGACACCAGCTACGACCCGCTGGACACCAACCGCGACGGCACTGTGTCTGAGGTCGAACGCATGGTGGGCGAGCTGAAAGAAGCGATTGCCGGCCTCAGCAGCGGCGATGACAGTAGCAACACTGCCACCAAGCAGCAGATCGCCGAACTGGCCCAGAAGATCTACGCCCAAGTAGCCCAGGGCCTGACCGAGAACAGCAGCCTCAGCGTTTCAGCATGATTTAGGCCTCTGGACCTTGTGGAATCTGCGCAAGCAGCTCCTCTATTGATAGCAAACCAGGCCAATCCACGTCTTGTGGAACCGGCCTGGTGCCGTCTTTACCGGTCTTTACATCCAGGGCATGAAGGCGAAACCCATGGTCTGCACCATGGCGGCCATGCCCCCTCAACCCTCTTCTTTCTTGCGCCAGCCGCAGCTGCGGCATGGTGCTGCAGCCGTCCTGTTGACGGTGGCCACGCTGGCCAGCCAAGCGGTCGGCGCCCAGCCCGACAGTCCGCCCCTCCCCGCCCCAGCGGTTCCCTCCAGTTGGTCCCAGGCCAGCAGCGCCACGCCCGACAGCCTGGCCCAGTGGTGGGACAAGTTCAACGACGCCCATCTCTCCGCCCTGGTGACCCAGGCGCTGCAGGCCAACCCCAGCCTGCGCAAGGCCGAGGCCGCGCTACAGCAGGCCCGTGCCCTGCGCGATGCCAAGCAGGGCAGCCTGCTGCCCAGCCTGAGCGCCAGTGGCTCCGCCCAACGCAGCCAGACCGATAGCCAAGCCGCCACCAGCAGCTTCAAGGCCGGGCTGGACGCGAGCTGGGAGCCCGACCTGTTTGGTGGCAAGCGCGCCGGCCTGGACGCCACCGAGGCCGATGCCCAGGCCCAGCAGGCCACGATGGCCGATGCCCAGGTGTCGCTCGCCGCCGAAGTGGCGCTGGCCTACCTGCAACTGCGCGGTCAACAAAGCCAGCTCGCCATCGCACAGACCAACCTGGCCAGCCAGCAAGAAACCCTGCAGCTTACCGACTGGCGCGCCCAAGCCGGCCTCACCACCAGCCTGGAAGTCGAGCAGGCCCGGACCTCCGTGGAACAGACACGCGCCGAGATTCCCAGCCTGCAAGCCAGCATCGCCGCCAGCCAGCACAGCCTGGCGGTGCTGACCGGGCAGGCGCCCACGGCACTGACCGAGCAACTGGGCAGCGCCGGTCCGATCCCCAGCGCACCCGAACAGCTCGCCCTGGCCTTCCCCGCCGAGACGTTGCGCCAGCGCCCCGACGTGCGTGCCGAAGAGGCCCGCATTGCTGCGGCACTGGCCCGTGTGCAGGTGGCCGACGCGGCGCGCTACCCCAGCTTCTCCATCGGAGGCTCGCTGGGCGTGAGTGCGCTGACGCTGGCCGGGCTGACCAACGGCGCCAGCGTGCTGGGCAGCCTTCTGGCCAGCGTGTCGTGGCCGGTATTTGACGGCGGCGCGGGCAATGCCAATCTGCGAGCGCAGCAGGCCGCACTGACGCAGGCCCAAGCCAGCTACCAGAGCACGGTGCTCACCGCCCTCAAGGATGTGGAAGACGCCCTGGCCGCCCTGCGCGGCCACCGCACACGCTTGCAGCACTTGAAAAGCGCGGCCACAGCGGCCGAGCTGGCAGCCCTGCTCGCGCAGCAGCGCTACACCAGCGGCCTCATCGACTTCCAAACCGTGCTGACCACCCAGCGCACGCTGCTCAGCGCGCAAAACAGCGTGGCCAGCACCCTCACCGATCTGGGTACCGACCATGTGCGCCTCTACAAGGCGCTGGGCGGCGGCTGGCAGGCCACGCCCTCCACGACCGCCACCTCTGCCCCCTCTTCTTCCGCAGGACAACCATGAGCTCCGACCTGACTCCCTCCCCCTCCGCCACGCCCAGTACCGCTGCCGTTCAGGCCCTGCTGCAAGCCGCCCCGCAGCGCAGCTGGTGGCGCCGCCCCATCGTGCTGGCCAGTGTGGCCGCAGTGCTGCTGGCCCTGGGCGGCACCTACGCGCTGCGCGCGCGCAGCCAAGCCCAGGCCGCGCCCAGCTATGTCAGCGAAACCGTGCAGCGCGGCAACCTGACCCTGAGCGTGTCCGCCAACGGCACGCTGCAACCCACGCGCTCGGTCAATATCGGCAGCGAGCTGTCGGGTACGGTGCGCAATGTGCTGGTGGACGTGAACGACCGCGTGCGCAAAGGCCAGCTGTTGGTGGAACTGGACACCGCCAAGCTGACCGACCAGCTCACCAAAAGCCGCGCCACGCTCAGCGCCGCACAGGCCAAGGTCGCGCAAACCGTGGTCACCGTGAAAGAGGCGCAGGCCAACCTCGCGCGGCTCGAAGAGGTGTCGCGCTTGTCCGGCGGCAAGGTACCGGCCAAGAGCGAACTCGACAGTGCCCGCGCCACGCTGGAACGTGCCCAGGCCGACGAGGCCAGCGCGCGTGCCAACGTGACCGAAGCGCAAGCCGGCGCGTCGAGTGACGCGACCAACCTGTCCAAGGCCTCGATCCGCTCGCCCATTGACGGCGTGGTGCTTACGCGCAGCGTGGAGCCGGGCAACGCCGTGGCTGCCTCGCTGCAGGCCGTCACGCTGTTCAGCGTGGCCGAAGACCTGAGCAAGCTGCGCCTGCAGGTGAATGTCGACGAGGCCGATGTGGGCTCGGTGAAGGTCGGCCAAAAGGCCAGCTTCACCGTCAGCGCCTACCCCTCGCGCAAATTCCCCGCCACCATCACCCGCGTGGCCTATGGCTCCACCACCACCGAGAACGTGGTCACCTACATCACCTACCTGGAGGTGGACAACAGCGACCTAACCCTGCGCCCCGGCATGACCGCCACCGCCACCATCACCGCCACCGAACGCAAGGACGTGCTGCTGGTGCCCAACACCGCGCTGCGCTACAGCCCCAGCTCTGGCAGCAGCGCCGGCAAGCCTGCGGCCCAAAGCAGCAGCATTGTGGGCAGCCTGATGCCGCGCATGCCCAGTGGCAGCGGCAACCGCAAGAGTGCAGGCGCAGCCGCCGGCAGCGGCAGCAAGCAGGTTTGGGTACTGCGCGACGGCGCCCCCGTGGCCGTGCCGGTGCAGACCGGCATCAGCGATGGCCGCATGACCGAGGTCACCGACGGCGAGCTGACGGCTGACATGCGCGTCATCACCGACCAGCGCAGTGGCGGAGCTGGCAAATGAGTACAAGCACTGCGGCTGTTCCGCTGATCGAGCTACGCGGCGTGACTCGCACCTACGGCCAGGGCGCCACGGTGCTGCAGGCGCTCAAGGGCGTGGACCTGCGCATCGAGGCCGGTGACTTTGTCGCCATCATGGGCCCCAGCGGCTCCGGCAAGTCCACCGCCATGAACACGCTGGGCTGCTTGGACACGCCCACGACGGGCGAATACTTGTTCCAAGGCGTGCATGTGGAAACCCTGGGCCGCGACCAGCGCGCCCAGCTGCGCCGCCACTACCTGGGCTTTGTGTTTCAGGGCTTTCATTTGCTGCCACGCACCAGTGCGCAAGAGAACGTGGAACTGCCCCTGCTCTACCGTGGCGAATCGGCCAGCGCCCGGCGCAAGGCAGCCGCACGCGCATTGGCCCAGGTGGGCCTGCAGGGCCGCGAGCACCACACCCCGGCCGAGCTATCGGGCGGGCAGCAACAGCGCGTGGCCATTGCGCGTGCCATCGTCACCGAACCCACCGTGCTGCTGGCCGACGAGCCCACCGGCAACCTGGACACCCAGCGCAGCGCCGAGATCATGGAGCTGCTGCAGGACCTGAACGTGCAACACGGCATCACCGTGCTCATGGTCACGCACGAGCCCGACATGGCGGCCTATGCCAAGCGCATCGTGCGTTTTGTGGACGGTGTGATCGAGAGCGATGTGCAAAACGCCCACCCGGTGCGCCGCCACGCCCCAGTGCAAGAAGAGGTGCACTGATGTTGCTCAACACCATCTGGCTCGCGCTGCGCTCCATCCGGCGCAACCTCATGCGCTCCTTCCTCACCATCCTGGGCATCGTGATCGGCGTGAGCGCCGTCATCACCATGGTCACGCTGGGCAACGGCGCCACCCAGGCGGTGCAAACGCAAATCTCCAGCCTGGGCACCAACCTGCTACAGATCCGCCCCGGCCAGCGCATGGGGCCGGGCAGCGGCGGGGCGAGCGCGCCCTCGTTCAAGGAAGTAGACGCCACCGCCATTGCCAGCCAAATCGGCGGCATTGCGGCCGTGGCCCCAGAGTCACGCGCCAGCACCACCCTGGTCGCCAACGGGCGCAACTGGACGTCCAGCGTGGTGGGCAGCAGCAACGCCTGGCTCACCACCGGCAACTGGCAGCTGAAAGAAGGCCGCGAATTCAGCGACGACGAACTGCGCGCGGGCGCCGCCGTTTGTGTGATTGGTGAAACTGTGCGCCGCGAACTCTTTGGCAGCACCCCGGCCCTGGGCCAGGCGCTGCGCGTGAAGCAGGTGTCCTGCGAGGTGGTGGGCATCCTCGGCTCCAAGGGCCAAGGCAGCTTTGGGAATGACCAGGACGATGTGGTGCTGGTGCCGCTCAAGACCCTGCAACGCCGCATCACCGGCAACACCCGCGTCAACACCCTGCTGGTCTCCATGGCCGACGGCAGCGACGCCACCCGCATCAAAAGCGGTATCACTCAGTTGCTGCGCGAGCAGCGCAAGCTGGCCGATGGCGTGGAGGACAACTTCAACGTGCTGGACACCAAGCAGCTGGCCGACACACTGTCGGGCACCACGCAGATCATGACCACGCTCTTGGGCGCGGTGGCCGCGGTGAGCCTGCTGGTGGGCGGCATTGGCGTGATGAACATCATGCTGGTGAGCGTGACCGAGCGCACCCGCGAGATCGGCCTGCGCCTGGCCATTGGCGCGCTGGAGCGCGAGGTGCTGCTGCAGTTCCTGATTGAGGCCGTAGTGCTGGCCTCGCTGGGCGGCCTGCTGGGCGTGGCGCTGGCCACCGCGGCATCGCTGGGCCTGGCTGCGCTGATGCAAATCCCCTACACCTTCGACCTCGGCGTCAATCTGCTGTCGTTTGCCTTCTCAGCGGCGATTGGTGTGGTGTTCGGCTTTGTGCCCGCACGGCGCGCGGCACAGCTGGACCCGATTGAGGCGCTGCGGCACGAATAGCCCGTTCAGAGGCATCTTTTGAACAAAAGTACCTCAATCCCCCGCAGAATCTGCGCAAGCAGCTCCTATTTCGATAGCAAATCGCGCAGCGCCTGGGGGTAGATCAGGTGCTCTTGCGTGAGCACGCGGGCGGCCAGGGTGTCGGCATCGTCGGTGGGCAGCACGGGCACCACGGCCTGCGCCAGGATGGGGCCGTGGTCTAGTTCGGCGGTCACCAGGTGCACAGTGGCACCGGCAAACTTGCAACCCGCTTCGATGGCGCGCTGGTGTGTGTGCAGGCCGGGGAATGCGGGCAGCAGGGATGGGTGGATGTTGGTGAGGCGCCCTTCGTAGTGCGTGGTGAAGCCCGGCGTGAGGATGCGCATGAAGCCGGCCAGCACCACCAGCACCGGCGCCTGCGGCGTGTTGTGGCGGTCAATCTCGGCCATCAGCGCGGCGTCAAAGGCTTCGCGGCTCTCGAATGTTTTGTGGTCCAGCATGGCGGTGTCTATGCCCTGCTCTTTGGCAAACACCAGGCCGCCGGCCGTGCCTTTGTTGCTGATGACGGCGGCAATACGCGCGCCGTATTGGCGCTCCCAGTCTTCGCGCTGGGCGGCACGCACGATGGCGGCCATGTTGGAGCCGCCGCCAGAGATCAAAATGACGATGTTTTTCATAACTGGCTGAATTATGACCACCCCCGTTCTCTTGACCCCTGTTGAAGCCCGCGTGCTCGCCACGCTGATGGAAAAAGCACGCACCGTGCCCGACAGTTACCCGCTCACGCTGAACAGCCTGCTCTTGGGCTGCAACCAAAAAACCAGCCGCGAGCCTCTGATGGAGCTAAGCGAATCCGAGGTCAGCAGCGCGGTGGACACGCTGCGCGAAGCCGGCCTGGTGCACGAGACCACCGGCGGGCGCACCACCAAGTTCACCCACAACGCGCAGCGCGGCATTGGTGTGCCCGAGCAAAGCGCCGTACTGCTGGGCCTCTTGATGCTGCGAGGCCCGCAAACGGCGGCCGAACTGCGCCTGAACGCCGAGCGCTGGTACCGCTTTGCCGACACCTCGTCGGTGGAGGCATTTCTGGACGAGCTGCAGGAGCGCAGCGAAGAAAAAGGCGGCCCCCTGGTCATCAAGCTGGACCGCGCACCCGGCGCGCGTGAGCAGCGCTGGGCCCATCTGCTGTGCGGGCCGGTGGACGCCAGCGCCGCCGTGGCCAGCCGCATGGCTGCCCCTGCGAACGCGGACCTGCAGGCCCGCGTGACCCAGCTGGAAACTGAGCTGGCCGAGCTACGCGCCACGGTGCAAAAACTGTGCGCCGAACTGGGCATGTCACCCCCCGGACAAACCGAATAGAACGATCGTGCTAAAACACGGCTTGTAGCGGCCCTAGACCGCCCTGACACCAAGACACACTGGAGACCTCCCCCATGGATTTGGCTTTCACCCCCGAAGAACAGGCGTTCCGCGAAGAGATTCGCACCTGGGTTACCGCAAACCTGCCCGCCGACATTGCCCACAAAGTGCACAACGCCCTGGAGCTCACGCGCGACGATATGCAGCGCTGGGCCAAGATCTTGGGCAAGAAAGGCTGGCTGGGCTTTGGCTGGCCCAAAGAGTTTGGCGGCCCCGGCTGGACGGCCGTGCAAAAGCACTTGTTTGAAGAAGAGTGCGCGCTGGCCGGTGCGCCACGCATCGTGCCCTTTGGCCCGGTGATGGTGGCCCCGGTCATCATGGCCTTTGGCACGCCCGAGCAGCAGCAGCGCTTTTTGCCCGGCATCGCCAGCGGCGAAGTGTGGTGGAGCCAGGGCTACAGCGAGCCGGGCTCTGGCTCCGACCTGGCCTCCGTCAAGACCAGGGCCGAGCGCCAAGGCAACAAGTACATCGTCAACGGCCAAAAGACCTGGACCACGCTGGGCCAGTACGGCGAGTGGATCTTCTGCCTGGTGCGCACCAGCACAGAAGGCAAGCCGCAAACCGGCATCAGCTTCCTGCTGATCGACATGAAGAGTCCCGGCGTGACCGTGCGCCCCATCATCATGCTCGACGGCGGCCACGAGGTGAACGAGGTGTTCTTCGACAACGTGCAAGTGCCGGCCGAGAACCTGATTGGCGAAGAGAACAAGGGCTGGACCTATGCCAAGCACCTGCTGAGCCACGAGCGCACCAACATTGCCGACGTGAACCGCAGCAAGCGTGAGCTGGAACGCCTCAAGCGCATTGCCAAGCGCGAAGGCGTGTGGGACGACGCCCGCTTCCGCGACGAGATTGCCAAACTGGAAGTGGACGTGGTGGCACTAGAGATGCTGGTGCTGCGCGTGCTGTCCGCCGAGAAGAGCGGCAAGAACTCGCTGGACATTGCCGGCCTGCTCAAGATCCGTGGCAGCGAAATCCAGCAGCGCTACAGCGAGCTGATGATGCTGGCAGCCGGCCCCTTCGCCCTGCCCCTGGTGCGCGAAGCCATGGAGGCCGGCTGGCAAGGCGACTTCCCTGGCGGCGAGGTGGGCAACGCGCCCCTGGCCTCCCACTACTTCAACCTGCGCAAGACCACCATCTACGGTGGGTCGAACGAGGTGCAACGCAACATCGTGTCCCAGGTTGTTTTGGGCTAAGAGGAGAAGAACATGGATTTCGATTTTTCTGACGACCAGGAACAACTGCGCGACGCCGTGCGCAAGTATGTGGACAAAGGCTACGACTTCGAGCGCCGCCGTGCCATCACCAAGGCTGGCGGCTTTGACCGTGCCGCCTACACCGAGCTGGCCGAACTGGGCCTGACCGGCCTTTACGTGCCGGAAGACGATGGCGGCATGGGCATGGGCCCGATTGAAGGCATGGTGGTGATGGAAGAGCTGGGCCGCGGCATGGTGCTGGAGCCGCTGGCGCAGGCGCTCATCGCAGGCGCAGTGATTGCGGGTTATGCCGATGCTGCCACCAAGGCAGCATGGCTGCCCGGTGTGGCGAGTGGCGAAAAGCTGGTGGTGCTGGCCTACCAAGAGCGCGGCAGCCGCTACGCGCTGGACGCTATTGAAGGAAAAGCGCACCAAGCCCCCGGCGGATACGTGCTGAATGCGACCAAAAGCATAGTGGCTGCAGGCGACCAGGCCGATGCCTACCTCGTGTCCGCCAAGGTCAACAGCGTGATGGGCCTGTTTTTGGTGGAGCGCGAATCCGCCGGTGTGAGCACCCGTGGCTACGGCACCCAAGACGGCAGCCGCGCGGCCGAGGTGAGCTTCAAGAACGCGCCCGCCACCCTCATCACCACCCAAGGCCTGGCCGCGCTGGAGCATGCAGTGGATATTGGCATTGCCGCCACCTGCGCCGAGGCTGTGGGCGTGATGGACAAGACCATGGCGCTGACCGCCGAATACCTGAACACGCGCAAGCAGTTCGGCGTGGCGATTAGCAGCTTCCAGGCCCTGCGCCACCGCGCGGCCGACATGAAGATGCAACTGGAACTGGCCCGCAGCATGAGTTTTTATGCCAGCCTCAAGCTCAATGCCCCAGCGCCCGAGCGCCGCGCCGCGATGGCACGCGCCAAATACCAGCTGGGCCAGAGCATGCGCTTTGTCGGCCAGCAGTCCGTGCAACTGCACGGCGGCATTGGCGTGACCGACGAATACATCGGCAGCCACTACTTCAAGAAACTCACCCAGCTGGAAATGACGTTTGGCGACTGCCTGCACCACTTGGGCGAAGTGTCGGCGCGCATGCAAGACACGGCTGGCGTGTTTGCCTGATCCTCGTTCCTGAGGGCGCACGGTTCTAATCGCCACCACAGAAACGTCATTTCGCGGCAGCGCGAAATGACGTAGGATGGACTCAACCATCCGCTTATCAACGCAATGCCGCCGCAGACCGAAACGTCATTCCAGGGTGTCCTTGCGACCTTGCGAGAGATGTATCAATCGTCGGACCCAGAGATGGGCCGGATACGTGCCACGCATTTGGCCGCGGTTGTTCGTCTGACGCCCCACACCATGGCCGCCAACATCGTGTCGGGCGGAGTCGTCATTTGGGCTTTTTCGCCACAGGTTTCCGGCGCGATGTGGGCTTGGTATGCCCTCCTGGTCTTGACCAGCCTGTTTGGCCTGTACAACTGGTGGTCTCGACGCCATCGCAACATCCTGACCGCCAAACCGAGCGCCCTGTATCACGCTTCCGCACACGCGGCCATCTTGAGCTCTGTTTGGGCCGTGGTTACCGTCGTATGGTTTCCACATGCGAGTGGTGGGCAGCAAATGGTCATTGCCACCCTGGTCACCGGCATGATTGGGGCAGGCGGCTTTGTGCTGTACCCAGTCCCAACGGCCAGTGCTATCTACATCGTCATTTTTACTGCGGCTTCGTTGACGGCACTGTGGCTGGCGGGCGACCCTCTACTTTTCCCGGTCGCACTGCTTGTGATGGCCTATTCGCCCATGGTCTTGATGGCAGCACTGACCGCGTGGAGCAAATCGACAGAACTGATTCAGGCGCGCACGAGAGCGCACAAGCAAGAGCTCCTGGTGGCCGACCTGCTCAGTGACTTCGAACAGAATGCAGAAGACACACGTTGGGAGGTCGATCCCCGAGGGTGGCTGGTCCACATCTCGCCCAAGCTGTGCGAAATATTGGGTATCACCGAGGAATTCGCCAAGAGTCAGCCACTGGCCAACATCATGGTCGGACTGAACATCGTCAACCACTCGGAAGCCAAACGCATTCGAGATACGAGGTCCTCCTTCAGTGGCCTGGTGCTTACCTTTCGCGGCCCCAGCGGAGACCGGCACATTCAGTACAACGGCAAGACCCTGTTCGACGCGTCCGGCGCATTTGCAGGTTGGCGGGGTGTCGCCACCGATGTCACAGAAAAGGTCCAGAACCAGGAGCTGCTACGTCGTCTTGCGCACACCGACTCCCTTACCGGACTGACCAACCGCTTCATGCTCCGGGAACGTCTGACGGAGCTGCTACGCGACAAGCAGCCCCTGGCCCTAATGGCCATCGATCTGGACCGGTTCAAAGCCATCAATGACCAGCATGGCCACAGCACCGGCGACGAAATCCTGAAACTCGTTGCTCATCGTGTGCAAAACCAGCTTAGTGACAGCGCCATCATTGCGCGCCTGGGCGGTGACGAATTTGCGGTGGTACTCACCTCACCAGCGGATCTGGACAACGCATCTGGCATCGCCAACGGCTTGGTCGACCTTCTGGCGCAGCCTTTCGCTGTGCAAGAGCGTGCCCTATCCATTGGCGGGAGCATCGGCCTGGCGTTTTGCCATCACGGTGAACTTTCTCTGGACGAATTGATGGTCCAGGCAGACATATCCTTATATGCGGCCAAGGAGTCCGGCCGCAACAAGCACGTGGCCTTCTCCGCGGAGCTGGGGGAAAAGGTCCAGCGTCGCATGACCATTGAACAAGATTTGCGGCAAGCCTTGCGCGAGGGCGAGCTGCAGCTCTTCTGGCAACCCAAGGTAGACCTCTCCACCTGGAGGATCGTTGGCGCAGAGGCCTTGATGCGATGGAAACACAAGGACTATGGCTGGATCAGCCCCGGGGAGTTCATCCCGATTGCCGAGCAGGGAGGCAGCATTGCGGACCTGGGCCTGTGGGCCCTGCACGAAGCCTGCCGCTTGCAGACACACGCGCTTGCCAACATTCGCCTGTCCGTCAATGTGTCACCGTTGCAGTTTCTTGAGGACGGCTTTGTACCGGCTCTCGAGAAACTGCTGGCAGACTACGATGTCCAGCCAGGCAACCTGGAGTTGGAACTGACCGAGTCCGTGTTCCTCGACAACGCGGACAAAGCCCTGAGCACCCTGCATGCAGTCCGCAAGACCGGCGTCAAGCTCGCACTCGACGACTTTGGCACCGGCTACTCCTCCCTGTCTTACCTGCGCAGCTTTCCTTTTGACACCTTGAAAGTGGACCGTGCCTTCGTAATAGAACTGGAAACCCGAAGCAACGCCGTCGCTTTGGTTCAACTCATTGCGGGGCTTGCCGAGGTGCTGGGGATGCGCACCGTTTGCGAAGGCGTAGAGACCCAGGAACAGCTAGAAGCCGTACGCAAAACCGGCTGTATGGAAGTGCAAGGATTCCTGATCGCCAAACCCATGCCACTTCAAGACTTTGTCCAGTTTCTTGGCCATTGGGACAAGTCAATGGCACAAACTAGCCCGGTACAGGCCTGAACAACCAGCCCCACACCTGACTTCAATATGGCGGTCTATCTCCAATGTGTGGCCAAGCGCATGCGCGGTGGCTACAAACACGAACACATCCACATCCTGTGGTGGGTGCAGGTGGTGGACGGCAAGCCGACCAACGAGACCGGCTTCTCCACGAAAGAGCAGCTGATCGACTTCGTGGAATCCAGCGGCCCACACGCCCTGTGGTGCCCCGCCGCCAAACCCGGCCAGCCCGGTGCCTGGGTGGGTGTACAAACCCTTGGGCGCAAGAAGTATCTACAGGCTTATCGGGATGGGCGGCCTACGGAGGATTTGTTGGGGTTGCCGGACAAGTAAACCTGGATTCACCTTGAGCGGTTCGCGTTTGAGCTGAGCGTGAGGTAAAACCTAACCCCTCGCTGCGCGCTTACTCTTTGAAATGAGAACTTGCCCCAGCGGCTCATCGGGAGACTTCCGCCATTGCCGCTGTTTGGTTGCCCGCATGGTGTTCTCGGCCGCATCCAGTTGATCGATGTTAGTTGCCGCCACAGCCTTCGCCAGCGCCGAATCTTGTGCATGACGCTCGGACCGAATGTCGAGGACCTTCGACAAGGGGATGTTCTTCCGCGACGACTTGCTGTTCTCGCCGTATGCATTCCTGCGGTCCTTCGCGTAACTGAGGTGCTTCTTCTGTTGGGGCGTCATGAGGTTTAACGTTGGAGGTTACTGCCGCACAGCAAGCGCAGCGAAACGGCAACCCTCTGCCGTGTGTCCGAGCGGGCCGACCTGTTAGGCCTCATTGCTTGCAACCTTCGTAACGCGTTGTTTGAGAACGGCCAAACTCATTCGCAAATAGCCGAATGCGAAGACAAGTGCAATTGCAGAGTACATCGTGTAAGTCACGAGTAGCGCAAGCGGGCCAAACGTCACTTCAAGATCGCCGCCCATAAACTGAACTGAAGCCCACCATACAAAAAGAAGGATAAAGCTGAGAAACACGGCCCAACGGCCCGGGAGTTGCGTCTTAATAGCTACGACCAGCGCAGCACCAACAATCAACATGAAGGCTAAAAATCCGAGAACGAAGCTTACTGCACTGATTGTTGCGAGTTGGTCCACCTCTGCGGGCGTGGGAGGCCTCATAGTAAAAACTTCGGGCTGCGATGATTCACTGGTCATGTAAAGCCTCATGTAAAGGTGAGCGGACACCGCTGACGGTCCTAGCGATCGACGGCTTATGCATCGTGCTCTGGAATTTCCGCAAGGACTTCACCAGTCATTAATCGCACATAGCGAGCAACTACACCTGGATATGAACGAATTTCCACAAATTCCGTTGGACTGACGTTCACCAAGCGCTCGACGAGCAGCTCCGTTGCCGCACACACTGATTTCCGAGGATATGTGAGGCCTTGGCGCTGCATTTGCAAACGCACAGTCATCGTTTCAAGCAGTTCGCCAACGTTGGCAAGCGGAGGCTGTTCACTCTGCATAGCGTTCCGGTTCAGCGGCGGCGCGCAGCGCCGTCCGCTGGAAGGAACCAGTTGTTAGACCAAGACGTCATCTCTTCTCCGCTACCCATGTCCACCTTCGACCTGTAATGTTCCACGCTTGCCCTTCGATATGGGCGCCAGTGATCACCCCTTGGTACTCGGAGTACCTTTTGTTCGTCTCCATATAGATGGAACCCTTGTCCTGTTTCCATGTACCGTTTTTCCAGAACCCAGTTGGTGACTTGTAGTGCATGGCACCGTCCGCCTGGAAGTGATACTCGTAGTAATCGCCATCGGAGTCTGTGCCAACCCAAGTGGTACCAGCAATGCTTGCCGACACGGATTCGCTCGGAACAACGGGTTGCTGAACGGTCGGCGGCCTCGTTGCACAACCCGAAAGCGCTACAAGCAACACGAAAACCGGGAATATCGAAAATCGCATTCTCATTTGTTCTGCCTCATTTCTGCGGGCCTAACGTTGGAGCTGCCCGGCACGCAGCCCGTGCCGCGCAGCGGCAGCCTTCGGTTGCGTGTCCGTGCCGAGCAACCTATTAAACCTGCCGTTGATTGAACGAATTCCACTCTTTCCAAATTTGTTCGGCCACATCTTGATAGTCACCGGAAGTAAATGACTCTTCTACGCCGAACCAGCGGCAGAACTCCTCGTGGACGATCAATGCTACGTCGCGCACAGACTTGGCCTGCCCAAGTCTAGGCAGGATTGTTCCGACTTCGGGGTCGTACTCGTCGGTATTGCTTTCAAAGTTAATACCAACTAAGTCTGCCTTGAAAAGAATGGCAGACACGTTTTCAAAAAGCACGCCGTACTTGAGCTTTAGCGCCGCGCGCTCGCTTCTGATTGATGCTTGATCCGAGCCCATAAGGTTTAACGTGTTACAGACGTCAAACAGGTCTTATGAACAAGGTCATATGGCAGCATGTTTTCCTCCCGTGTGTTTGTTAAGTGCTTGATTTATATCTGATTTCGCAGACTGCAAGACTGCAGGGCTTTTATGAAAATGAAGCCAAACCCTGCAAAGCTGCTTATTAACAAGACAGCGTGCCTACTAACATGCCGAGCCGCTGCGCTGTAAGCCGTTGAATGGCTTGGCCTTTTAGATGCCTGATGATTTTTAGCGCTGTGATAACAGAATGGGGAAATCCTGCAAGAACGCTTTCAATTTAGCGTGCCATCACACCTGTTCCGCATGACAAGCCACACACAGCTTGTTCCCCTCCGTATCCCGAAAGTAGGCACCGTAGTAGTTCGCGTGATACTCCGGCCGCAACCCCGGCGCGCCTTCGCTAGTGCCGCCATGGGCCAACGCGGCTTGGTACACCGCATCCACCTGCACGCGGCTTTCCGCCAGAAAGGCGGTCATCTGGCCGTTACCGGCCGCATGCTCGCCTTCAAACGGCTTGCCAATCAGGAACAGCGGGCGCGCCACGCCTTCGGTCTGCCAGCCGGCCCAGGGGCGGCTGCGGTCGATGAAGCGTTGTTGTTGGCCCAGCGCCTGCATCACGGGGGTGTAGAAGCGCAGCGCGCGCTCGAAGTCGGTCACGCCGACAAAGATGTGGGAAAACATGGGCCCCTCCGGTAGGCTGCCCTGCCCTGTGGCAGAGACAGCAGCCTCAACATGCTATCAAATCAGAAGCTGCTTACGCAGTATCTACGGGGTCTAGAGGCCTAAAAGGCTTAAAAACCTAGACCAGCCCGGCCTCCAGCAGCTCGCGCTTCACATAGGCGTAGTACAGCGGCGCGGCCACCAGGCCCGCCACGCCAAAGATGGCTTCACCCACAAACATGACGGTGAGCAACTCCCAGGCAGTGGTGCCGGTGCGTTTACCCACCACCTTGGCGTTGATGACGTATTCGAACTTGTGAATGGCAATGAGGAACATGAGGCAGGCCAGGCCCACCATGGGCGCCACCGACATGCCGGCCAGCGTGAGCACGCCGTTGCACAGCAGGTTGCCCACGATGGGGATGAGGCCGGCAAAGAAGGTGAGCGCCACCAGCATGCCCGAGTACGGCACCATCACGTCAAACAAGGGCAAGGCGCCAAACAAGAACAAGGCGGTGCAGACGGCGTTGAAAGCGGCGATCCAGAACTGCGCGACCACAATCTGGCGGAACGCGCCGATGAAGTGCCGGGCCCGGGTGCGGGCCGCAGCACGCAGGGGCGCGGGGTCGGACACACCGGGGGTGCCCACAATCAGGCCGCCAATGACGAGGCCGACGTAGGCGAGCAGCAGGCCCTGCAGGCTGGCAGAACCAAAGCCGGTGATGGCGCGGGCCTGGCTTTGCAAATAGGCGGCCAGCCAGGCTTGCGCAGCCACCAGGCCATCGGGCAGGTGGGCAGCCAGGTCCGGCGGCAGCTTTTGACGAATCTCCAGCACAGTGCCTGCCAGGTGGTGCAGCAAGGCCGCGTATTGGGCACTGGCGCCCAGCACCATGCCTTTGGCATTGGACAAGACCAGACCAAACAGCACCAAAGGCACCAAGATGACCCACGCCGCCGCCACAAACGGGCTGGGCCGCCACCGCCCCAAACGCTGGCTGGTGCTGAGCGCCTGCGCCACCATAAAGCCCAAACACACGGCCAACAGGCCGGGCAACATGCCGTAGACCAAGACGGTCAAACAAATAATGCCCACCAGCACATAGGAGCTGGCGACGACAAAACGGTGGGAGGTGACCGTGCGGCCAGAAGGAAGGGGCTTGGATGTCATGGGTGCCGCGATGGTATCAACAGAGCCTGCCGGGGGCAGGAATCCCCAAGGATTCAGGGGATGTCTACCCACGCCACTGCCTATTGCGCCATGTCAAGACTGGTGTCAGCATGGCTGCCTAGACTGGCTGGAACATCCCCTGCAGGAGACAACGTGCTGCCCGCCTATATTTCGCACCCCGATTGCGCCCGCCATGAGATGGGGCCCCACCACCCCGAATGCCCGGAACGGCTGGGCGCCATCCACGACATGCTGCTGGTCAAGGGGCTGCTGGACTACATGAACACCTACGACGCACCGCTGGCCACCGAGGAGCAGCTGGGCCGTGCCCACGCTAGCAACTACGTGCACGAGCTGCTGGACGCGGCACCCACCGAGGGCTACCACAAGGTGGACCCCGACACCGACATGAACCCCTACACGGTGCCCGCCGCCCTGCGTGCCGCAGGGGCTGCCGTGCAGGCCACGGATCTGGTGCTGGCCGGCAACGTGCCCAGCGCTTTTTGCTGCGTGCGCCCGCCGGGCCACCATGCCGAGCGCGCGGCGGCCATGGGCTTTTGTTTCTTCAACAATGTGGCGGTGGGCATACGCCATGCGCTCAATGTGCACGGCTTGCAGCGCGTGGCGCTGATCGACTTTGACGTGCACCACGGCAATGGCAGTGAGGACATTTTCAGGGGCGACGAGCGGGTGTTGATGTGCTCCATTTTTGAAGAAGGCCTCTACCCCTTTACCGGCGAGAACGCCACCGGCCCGAACATGGTGAATGTGGGCCTGCCTTCGCGCTCGGGCAGCGACAAGTTTCGCGAAGCGGTGCTAACCCAGTGGATTCCGGCACTGGATGCGTTTGAGCCGCAACTCATCTACATTTCTGCCGGGTTCGACGCCCACCGCGAAGACGACATGGGCAACCTGGGCCTAGTGGATGCCGACTACGCCTGGGTCACCCGGCAGCTGATGGACGTGGCCCAGCGGCATTGCCAGGGGCGCGTCATCTCGTGCCTGGAGGGCGGCTACGTGCTGAACCCACTGGCCCGCAGCGTGGCCGAACACGTCAAAGTATTGATAGGCGCAGACTAGAGAACCCCATGGACAAACACTTTCTCACCCCCCTGTTCGCCCCCCAGTCCATCCTTGTGTTTGCGGGGCCGGTGGACGACCCCGAGGCGCAGACACCGCAAGCACGCGCCGTGGTGGCCTCGCTGAAGGCGCAAACCTTCAGCGGCAGCCTGCGGTTTCTGGACATTCACAGCAGCGGCACGCTGGCAGAGCTGGCCCAGGCCCGATCGGACCTGGCCATCATCGCCCTGCCCCCCAAGGATGTGGCGGCGGCGCTGGAGATTGCGGGCCGGGTGGCCTGCCGCGCGGCGCTCATCATCTCTAGCGGTATCACCGCCGAACAAGCAGCCGAGCTGAAGAAAATTGCCCGCCGCGAGGGCGTGCACCTGCTGGGGCCCAACGGCCTGGGCCTGCAGCGCCCACAGTTGCAGCTCAATGCCAGCGCAGCCGGGCCACTGGCCCAGCGCGGTTCGCTGGCGCTGGTGTCGCAGTCGGGCGCGCTCACTTCGTCCATGCTGGACTGGGCGGCCAACAATGCGGTGGGGTTCTCATCGGTGGTCTCGCTAGGGCCGCACACGGTGGTGGACATTGCACATGTGCTGGACTTCTTGGCCAACGACGCGCAAACGCAAAGCATCGTGGTCTACCTGGAGGGCATTTCCAGCGCGCGCCGTTTCATGAGTGCACTGCGCATGGCGGCCAATGCCAAGCCGGTGGTGGTGCTGAAGGCAGGACGCAAACCTGCGGGCAACGAGGCGGCGCAAACCCACAGCGGCACCATTGTTGGCAGCGACGATGTGTTTGACTCCGCGCTGCGGCGCGCCGGTGCGGTGCGGGTGCGCTCGTTTGTGGAACTGTTTTCAGCGGCCAAGTGCCTGGCCTCGCGTTACCGGCCCGTGGGCAAACGCCTGGCCATCGTGACCAACGGCGGCGGCCCCGGTGTGCTGGCGGCCGACTGGATCAACGAGCTGCAGCTGGCGCTGGGCAAGCTGTCAGCCGAATCGGCCGCGCAGCTCAAGCCGCTGTTGCCCGAACTAGCCTCGCTGACCGATCTGCTGGACCTGTCGGAGGACGCCGGGCCCGAGCACTACCGCGCCGCCATCCAGGCCGCCAGCCGCGACCGCGGGGTGGACGGCGTGTTGGCCATCTATTCGCCCAAGGCTGGCAACGATGCGTCTGCCGTGGCCACGGCCCTGGCCGACGAAAAAAAGACCATGGGCAAGCCGCTCTTGTCGTGCTGGATGGGCGACACCACGGTGAACGCGGCGCGCAGCATCCTCAAAGAGGCAGAGATCCCGAGCTTTCGCACCCCCGAAGCGGCGGTGGGGGCCTTTGGCAACATTGCATCCTTCTACCAAAACCAGCTACTGCTGCAACAAACGCCGCCGCCGCTCTCCACCCTGGCCAAGCCCGACATTGAAGGCGCACGCTTGGTGATTGAGAGTGTGCTGGCCGAGCGCCGCAAGGTGCTGACCGAGATGGAGTCCAAGACGCTGCTCTCGGCCTTCCATATTCCAGTCACGCAGACCATCCTGGCGCGCAGTGCCAACGAGGCCATGATGATTGCCACGCAGCTGGGCTTTCCGGCGGTGCTGAAGATCGACTCGCCGGACATCAGCCACAAGTCAGATGTGGGCGGCGTAGCGCTCAACATCATGAACGCCACCGGTGTGCGCGACACCTACAACGACATGGTGCAAACCGTGAAGAAGCTGCGCCCGGATGCGCGTATCAACGGCGTCACCGTGCAGAGCATGGTGCGCCCGCGCCACGGGCGCGAGATCTATATTGGCCTGGTCACCGACGATCCATTTGGCCCTGTCATTGCGTTTGGCGCCGGTGGCACCATGATCGAGCTGATCAACGACCGGGCCATGGAGCTGCCACCGCTCAACCAGTTTTTGGCACGCCGCCTGATTGAGCGCTCCCGCGTGGCCGAGACGCTGGGCGAATGGCGAGGTAGCCAGCCCGCCAACGTGGACATGCTGGAGCAGATTCTGCTGCGCATCTCCGAGATGGTGTGTGAGCTGCCCCAGCTGCGCGAGATGGACATCAACCCCATCATCGTGGATGAGCATGGCGCAGTGGCGGTGGATGCGCGCATTGTGATCGACCACGCCACCCAGGGCGTGAGCAGCCGCATCCACAACTACAACCACCTCTCCATCCTGCCCTACCCCGCGCAGTACGAACAGCTGTGGCCCATGCGCGATGGCGGCGAATACACCGTGCGCCCCATCCAGCCCGACGATGCGCAGATGCTGCAAACGCTGGTGCAAGGTCTGTCCAAAGAAAGCCGCTACTTCCGTTTTGTCTCCAGCATGCACGAGCTCCCCCCAGCCATGCTGGCGCGCTTCACGCTGATCGACTACGACCGCGAGATGGCACTGGTGGCGGTGCACAAGGAGCGCGTGGCCAATGGCGAGGGTGACTTTACCGAGACCGAACGCATCATCGGCGTGTCGCGCTACGTCACCAACCCCGACCAATCGAGCTGCGAGTTCTCATTGGTGGTGGCCGACGACTACAGCGGCAAGGGCCTGGGTTCGCGGCTGATGCAGTCCATCATGGATGTGGCCCGCGACAAAGGCCTGAGCGAGATCGACGGCCTGGTGCTGGTGCACAACCCCGGCATGCTGCGGCTCATGCGCAACCTGGGCTTCACCGTCAAGACCTACGCCGAAGACCCTGACTTCAAGCTGGTGAGCCACAAGCTCTGATTTTTAAGCATTTTTGGCCTATAAGCCCCGGAAATACTGCGCAAGCAGCTCCTAAAACAATAGCGTTTTAGGTGGCTGCGCGGCGCAGAGTCTCCACCACCGGGCGGCGCAGCACATCGCGCAGGCCCCACCAGCCTGCAGCCAACGCCAGCACGGCGCCCGCCAGCGCGCCCACCAAGGGCACCCAGAACTGCACGGTCCAGTCGAACTCGAACACAAAGCGCGCCAGCGCCCAGCCCACGGCTGCCGCCACGATGGAGGCCAAGAAGCCTGCCAGCAGGCCCACCCCCGCCAGCTCCGTGCGCTGCACCTGGCGCAGCAGGCTGCTGCCTGCGCCCACGGCGCGCATGATGGCGAACTCGCGCGCGCGGTCCTCGCGCGTGGCCGTCACGGCGGCAAACAGCACCACCAAGCCTGCTGCCAGTGTGAAGCCGAACAGGAACTCCACCGCGCGGATCACCTGGTCCAGCACCCTCTGCACCTGGTTGATGGTGCTGGTCATGTCCACGTTGGTGATGTTGGGAAACGCACGCACCAAGGCGTTGTCAAAGCCCTTGGTCTCGGGTGCCTTGAAGGCGCCCATGTAGGTGCTGGGCACGTCCTTGAGCACACCCACCGGGTACATGACAAAGAAGTTGGCGCGCATGGAGCCCCAGTCCACCTTGCGCAGCGAGGTGATCTTGGATTCGGTCTGCACGCCGCCAATGTCAAAGCGCAAGCTGTCGCCCAGCTTGAGGTTCAACGTTTTGGCAATGCCCTCTTCCACACTTACGGCGCCCTCTTCGTCTTCCGTCCAGCGGCCGGCAATCACGTCGTTGTGCGGCGGGTTCTTGCTGCTGTGCGAGAGGTTGAACTCGCGGTCCACCAGGCGTTTGGCGCGGTCTTCCGTGTAGTCGTCGGGTGACACGGCTTTGCCATTCACCGCCACCAGGCGGCCGCGGATCATGGGGTACCAGTCAAACTTGGTCACGCCGCCCTCGGTCAGCGCTTTCTGGAAAGCCTCCGACTGCTCAGGCATCACGTTGATCACAAAGCGGTTGGGCGCATCGGGCGGCGTGGCTTTGCGCCAGCTGCTGATGAGGTCAGTGCGCAGCAGCACCAAGAGCACCAGTGCCAGCAAGCCCACCGACAGCGCACTCACCTGCACCACGGTGTAGGCCGGGCGGGCCGAGATTTGGCGCGTGGCCAGCACCAGCCAGCGCGGCGCCGTGGCCTCGTTCACGCTCTTGCGCAAGACCTTGACGGCCACCCAGCTCAGCGCCGCAAACACCAGCACCGCCGCCGCAAAGCCGCCCACGGCAATCAGGCCCAGCAGTAGGTCGCTACTCACGGTCATCAAGAGCGCGGCAAAACCCGCCACGCCAATGGCCAGCACGCCCAGCGATGCGGGGCGCAGGTTGCCCACATCGCGCCGGATCACGCGCAGCGCGGGCACCTGGGCCAGCTGCAACACCGGCGGCAGGCCAAAGGCCATCAGCAGCGTGAGGCCCATGCCCACACCCAGCAACACCGGCCACAGCGATGCGGCAGGCAAGGCGGCATCCACCAGCCCCGCGAGCAGCGCCACAAACAGGTAATGCACCCCAAAGCCCAGCGCCACGCCAAGGCCGCTGGCAAACAGGCCAACCAGCGCAAACTCCAGCGCGTAGGCGCTGGCAATGGTGCGCTGGGACAGGCCCAGCACGCGCAGCATGGCGCAGTCGTCCAGGTGATTGGCCGCAAAGGCGCGCGCGGCCAGAGCCACCGCCACGGCGCTGAGCAAGGCCGCCAAGAGCGCTACCAAGCTCAAGAACTTTTGCGCACGGTCCAGCGTCTGGCTCATCTCGGGGCGGCCACTTTGCAGAGACTCCACGCGCACGCCACGCACGCCGCTTTTCACCTGAGCATCGGCCCAGTCCACAAAGCGCTTCACCGCGGGCTCGTCACCCGCCACGGCCAGGCGGTAGTTCAGGCGGCTGGCCGGTTGCACCAAACCGGTGGCAGCCAGGTCGGGCTGCCCAATCATCACGCGTGGCGCAAAGTTCATGAAACCGCCACCGCGGTCGGGCTCGATCACGATAATGCGGTCCACCGTAAATTGGCTGTCACCCAGCAGCAAGGTGTCGCCCACCTTCAGGCCAATAGCTTCCAGCAGCGGGGCATCGACCCAGGCTTTGCCTTGGGCGGGCGTGTCTTTCGTAGGGACATCGGGCGCGTCGGGCGCACTGCTCACCCGCAGGCTGCCGCGCAGGGGGTAGCCGGGCTCCACCACCTTGAGGGCCACCAGCTTGGCCGCCCCACCCTGCGCATCGCTGGCGCGGGCCATGGTCGGAAAGCCCAGCGTGTGCACGACCTGCAGGCCCAAGGTCCGGGCTTGTGCCTCAAAGGCCTCTGGCGGCGGGTTGTCGCTGGAGACGACCGCGTCACCGCCCAGCAGCTGGCGCGCGTCGCGCTGCAGGCCGCCTTGCAGCCGGTCCGCAAAAAAGCCCACCGCCGTGAGGGCCGCCACCGCAAGCGTCACGGCCAGGATGAGCAGGCGCAGTTCGCCCGAGCGCACGTCGCGCCAAAGCGTTTTCCAGCCCAGGGCAAAAAAAGACAGTTTCAAGGAAGGCTCCTCAAGGAGATGCGCAAAGCGGCATTATTCACCCGGGGCCCTATTCCCCAGAGCTTTGGGGGGCAGGCAGTGGCCGAGCTCAGGGCGTGTAGAGCACGGCGCGTGGTGCGCGGCACAGGCCCCACAGCTGCAAGCCGGTGCGCTGCGCCATGGCGACGGCCAGGTCTGTCGGGGCCGAGATGGTGGCCAAGAGCGGCACCTGCAGGCGCACACACTTGCGGACCAGTTCATGGCTGGTACGGCTGCTCATCAGCACCCAGCCGGGCTGGTTGATCTGGCCACTGCGTGTCACGGCACCGAGCAGTTTGTCCAGTGCATTGTGGCGGCCTACGTCTTCCATCAGCAGTGTGACCTCACCTTCCGGTGTGGCCCAGGCCGCAGCGTGCAGGGAGCCACAGGCCGCATTGAGTACTTGCAGCGGCGCCATGGCCTCGAACGCCCGCAACACGGTCGCCGCGGGCAGGTCGCGTACCCAGGGCTTTTCGGGCATGCGCGGTGGCGCCAGGTCCAATGCCTGCAAGCTGTCCAGCCCGCACACGCCGCAGCCGGTGCGGCCGGCCATGCTGCGGCGCTGGTCTTTCAAACGGGCAAAACAAGGGGCAGCAATCTCCAACTGCACTTCCAAGGCTGCACCACCGTCGATCTGAACCGGCAGCACGTCCATGCCAAAGCATTGGCTGGCGCTGTCCAGAATGCCCTCGCTCAGGGCAAAGCCCAGGGCAAAGGCCTCCAGGTCTTGCGGCGTGGCCATCATCACCGCGTGTGAAATGCCGTTGAACACCAGCGCAACCGGGACCTCGGCCGCCAAGGCGTCGCTCAGCAGCACGCCTTCGGGCTGGCGCAGCACGGGGCTGCGGCTCAACGGTGTGGGCAGGTCCACCACGTCATCCATGGCGTTGCTGGGCACAGTGCTGGCGTCCGGCCTCGGTCAGACCCGCCACCCAGCGCCCATCCTCGTTGCGCATATGCACCCAGCCCGGACCGGCCTGGCCACCCAATACCGCATCCCCCATCAGCGTGAGGGTGCGCATGACCACGCTGGCGCCCACGCCCAGGCGTTTGCCCAAGCGCGGAATCGAGACTGGCGCGGCCTCCTCGGCCAAAACGCGCAGCAATGCGGCCGACAACGCGTCACTCACGCGGCCTGCGCCTCCTGGCGCTGGTGCGGCAGCATGAGCACGGGAATGCATTTGGAGGTGGGCGTACCCGCATTGGCTGCCACCGAAGACAGCGGCACCAGCGGGTTGGTCTCGGGGTAATACGCCGCCACACAGCCGCGCGGGATGTTGTAGGCCACCAGCTTGAAGCCATCAGCACGGCGCTCTTCGCCGTCGTCCCACACGGTCTGGAAGTCGATCCAGTCGCCGTCTTTCATGCCCAGCGCGCGGATGTCTTCAGCATTGGCAAACACCACGCGGCGCTGGCCATACACGCCGCGGTAGCGGTCGTCCGCGCCATAGATGGTGGTGTTGTACTGGTCGTGCGAGCGCGTGGTCATCAGCGCAAACACAATCGCATCACCCTTGCGCTCGCGTGCGCGCTGCAGCGGCGTGCTGGTGGGGACCGCGTGGGTCTTGAACACGGCCTTGTGGCTGGCGGTGTTCCACACCCGTTCGCTGGCCGTGTTACGCAAGCGGAAGCCGCCGGGCACCTGCACACGGGTATTGAAATCCTTGAAGTCGGGGAACACGGCCTCGATCTTGTCGCGGATGCGGCTGTAGTCTTCCAGCAGCCAGAGCCAGGGCGTCTGGCTGCGCGCCCCCAGCGTGGCGGCCGCCAGGCGGGCCACGATGGCGGGCTCGGACAGCAGGTGCTCGGACGCGGGTGGGTTGATGCCCACCGAGATGTGCACCATGCTCATGGAATCTTCCACCGTCACGCCCTGCACGCCACCGGCTTGCATGTCGATCTCGGTACGGCCCAGGCAGGGCAAGAAGAGCGCGGCCTTGCCGTGCACGATGTGGCTGCGATTGAGCTTGGTGGTCACATGCACGGTCAGGTCGCAGTTGCGCAGCGCCTTCCAAGTCTGCACGGTGTCGGGCGTGGCTGCAGCAAAGTTGCCACCGAGTGCGAAAAACACCTTTCCTTTGCCGTCGAGCATGGCCTGGATGGATTCCACGGTGTTGTAGCCGTGGGCGCGCGGGGGTTCAAAGCCAAACACCTTCTGCAGCTTGTCCAGCAGCGCCACGGGCGGCGCCTCCCAAATGCCCATGGTGCGGTCACCCTGCACATTGCTGTGGCCGCGCACGGGGCAAGGCCCGGCGCCGGGGCGGCCGATGTTGCCGCGCATGAGCAGCAGGTTGACGATCATCTGGATGGTGGCCACCGAATTGGCATGCTGGGTGATGCCCATGCCCCAGCAAGCGATCACGCTTTTGGCCTGGCGGTAGACGTCGGCAGCGGCGCGGATGTGCTCCTGCGCCAAGCTGCATTCGGCTTCCAACAACGCCCACGACTCGGCGCGCAGGTCGGCCAGCAGAGCATCAAAACCTGTGGTGTGCTCGGCAATGAAGGCCTGGTCCAGCACGTCTTCGCCAGCGTCCTGCAACTCGACCAGATGTTTCATCATGCCTTTGACAAAGGCAAAGTCACCACCAATCTTTAACTGGAAGTAGTGGGTGCTGATGGGCGAGTCGCCACCCGTGGCCATCTGCAGTTTGTCCTGTGGGTCGGCAAAGCGCTCCAGCCCGCGCTCACGCAGCGGGTTCAGGCTCACGATGCGCGCGCCGCGCTTGGCGGCCTGGCGCAGTTCACCCAGCATGCGCGGGTGGTTGGTGCCGGGGTTTTGGCCAAAGATAAAAATGGCGTCGGCCTGCTCGAAGTCGTCCAGCGTGACGGTGCCCTTGCCCACGCCCACGCTCTCGCGCATGCCGGTGCCACTGGGCTCGTGGCACATATTGGAGCAATCGGGGAAGTTGTTGGTGCCGTACTCGCGCACAAACAGCTGGTACAAAAATGCGGCTTCATTGCTGGCGCGGCCCGAGGTGTAGAAGATGGCCTGGTTCGGGTCCGGCAGCGCGTTCAGATACTTCGCAATCAGTGCAAAGGCATCGTCCCAGGCAATGGGCTGGTATTGGTCGGTCGTGGCGTCGTAGACCATGGGCGCAGTCAAGCGGCCTTGGTCCTCCAGCGCAAAGTCACCCCAGGTGGCCAGCTCGGCCACGGTGTGTTGCGCAAAAAAGTCTGCCGTTACACGGCGTGCGGTCGCCTCGGCGGCTACGGCCTTGGCGCCGTTTTCACAAAATTCAAAGGTGGAGGCGTGGTTGCGGTCGGGCCATGCACAGCCGGGGCAGTCAAAGCCATCGGGCTGGTTGGCAGATAGCAGGGTCTTGGCTCCCTTGAGGGGAATGTCTTGGTGCAGCAGGGCATTGCCCACACTGCGCAGCGCGCCCCAACCACCGGCCGGGCCTTTGTACACTTCAATTTTCTGTTCGCTCATGGCGGCTCCTTGCGACCGCGCGTGGTCATCATTCCAACTAGCATAGCCGAGGACACGCACCCTTGGATTGCCTTCTGCCCATGCCCTCTTCCCCCCCTGGCCTTGCCCCGTTGCTCAGTCGCTACTCGCTGGGCGTGAAGCACCTGACCGACCCCGCCCCGGATGCTGCCCAGCTGCAGAGCATGCTGGCCGCTGCGCTGCGCGCGCCCGACCACGCCGAGTTGGTGCCGTTTCGCTTCGTGGTGGTGCAAGGCGATGCGCGCCAACGCCTGGCCGACCTGTTTGCCGAACATGCCCACCGCAAGGGCAAGGACGCGGAGGGCGTGGCCATGGAGCGCGAGCGCGCGCTGCGCGCCCCCATGACCGTGGCGGTATTGGCCCGCATCGACCTGGGCCACCCGCTGGTGCCCGCGCATGAACAATGGATGTGTGTGGGTGGCGCGGTTACCAACTTCCTCAACGCCGCCCATGTGCTGGGTTTTGCCGGCAAGATGCTCAGCGGCGACAAGGCCCGCGCGCCGCACATCGCCCAAGCCTTTTGCGAGCCCGGCGAGACGCTGGTGGGCTGGGTGGCGCTGGGCACCCCCACCCGCACACCGCACGGTGAAGCGCGCAAGGACACTACACAAGCGCTACGTTTTTGGTAGCTGATTGCGCAATATCCACGAGGTTAAGCACCCTATTTGACTGAGAATAGGACGTGCAGCTCAGCTGTTCTTGCTGATGGTGATAGTGGGGAACTTGCTGGAAAAATCCTTCGCCTGGGCCGCAATCTTGACGGCTACCTGGCGCGCCATGCCTTTGTAGAGCTTGGCCACGTCACCCTCAGGCTCGGCCACCACGGTGGGGCGGCCGCTGTCAGCCTGTTCGCGAATATGCAGAGCCAGGGGCAAGGCGCCCAGGTAGGCCATGCCATAGCCAGCGGCCATCTTCTTGCCGCCGTCGGCGCCAAAGATGTGCTCCACATGGCCGCAGTTGGTGCACACATGCACCGCCATGTTTTCCACGATGCCCAGAATCGGTACACCCACCTTCTCGAACATCTTGATGCCCTTCTTAGCGTCCAGCAGCGCAATGTCCTGCGGCGTGGTCACCACCACGGCGCCCGTCATGGGCACGCGCTGGCTCAGCGTGAGCTGGATATCGCCGGTGCCGGGCGGCATGTCGACGATGAGGTAGTCCAGGTCTTGCCAATTGGTCTGGCGCAACAGCTGCTCCAGCGCCTGGGTGGCCATGGGGCCGCGCCAAATCATGGCCTGGTCGCCATCCACCAAGAAGCCGATGGACATGACCTGCACGCCGTGGTTGCGCATGGGGTCCATGGTCTTGCCGTCAGACGACTCGGGGCGACCTTCGATGCCCATCATCATGGGCTGGCTGGGGCCGTAGATATCAGCGTCCAGCAGGCCCACGGTGGCGCCCTCGGCGGCCAGCGCCAAAGCCAGGTTGGCGGCGGTGGTGCTCTTGCCCACGCCGCCCTTGCCCGACGCCACCGCCACGATGTTCTTCACGCCCGGCAGCAGCTGCACGCCGCGCTGCACCGCGTGGGGAATCACCTTGGTGCTGGGCGTGATGGTCACGCTGCTGACGCCGGGCACGGTCTTGGCGGCGGCGCTGAGCGCCTCCACCATGGCGGGCCACTGGCTCTTGGCGGGATAGCCCAGCTCCAGGTCCAGGCGCACATCGCCGCCTTGCACGGTGATGTTCTTGAGCGCCTTGGCACTGGCGAAGGTGTGCTGGGTGTTGGGGTCGATGACGCCTTGCAAGGCGTCGTGGATGGCTTGAACGGTGACGGACATGAAAACTCCTGAATCCGCCGAGTCTAGCGGCCACCCCATGCCCGCAAGGGCATTGGGTGCATGAGAGGCCAACAATCGCTAGGGTTAACCCCCCGAATTTAGTTGTTTACAAGCGTGGCGGTCTTTTCATAATGGCCGCATGGAGCAAACCCCACCACCCCTGCCGGCCAATGGCCTCTTGCTGACTGGCGGCGGCGCGCGCGCGGCCTACCAAGTGGGTGTGCTAGAAGCCATTGCCGACATTCGCCTGGCCTGTGGCGCGGGCGACGAGCCCAACCCCTTCCCCATCATTGCAGGTACCTCGGCCGGCGCCATCAACGCCGCCGCCCTGGCCTGTGGCACCGACAACTTTGATGCCACGGTGCGCATGATTGCCCACACCTGGCGCAACTTCCACGCCCATGATGTCTACCGCGCCGACCACCTGAGCATGATCCGATCAGGCGCCACCTGGCTCACGCTGCTGTCGCTGGGCTGGTTGCTGGCCAAGTGGCGGCGTATCAAGCCCCGCTCCCTGCTGGACAACGCCCCCCTGGCCGAGCTGCTGCAAAAACTGGTGCCGCTGGAGAGGCTGCCAGACCTAGTGCGCCAAGGCCATCTGCAGGCGCTGGCCGTCACCGCGTCGAGCTACAGCACGGGTGACCACGTCACGTTTTTTGAGGGTGACAAACGCATCATGCCGTGGATGCGCACGCAGCGCTTTGCCGTGCGCGACCGCATCACCCATGCGCACCTGCTGGCCTCCAGCGCCATCCCCTTTGTGTTTCCGGCTACGCAGTTGCACATCAACGGGCGCAATGAATACTTTGGCGACGGCTCCATGCGGCAAAGCGCACCAGTAGCGCCCGCCATCCATCTGGGTGCAGAGCGCATCCTTGTGATTGGCGCCGGTCGCATGCATGAGCCCAAGAACGAAGCCCACCTGCACACCACCAGCAGCTACCCCAGCATTGCCCAGATAGCGGGGCATGCGCTGTCCAACATCTTTTTGGATGCCTTGGCGGTGGATGTGGAGCGCGTGCGGCGTATCAACCAGACCATCAAGCTGGTGCCCGAAGAGGCACGCAAAGCCAGCGCACTCAAACCTGTGGAGCTGCTGCTGATTGCGCCCAGCCAGCGGCTGGATGCCGTGGCCTCGCGCCACGTGGGCGACCTGCCCCACGCTGTGCGCACCATGCTCGGTGGCGTGGGCGTGTCGTCCCAGAAGGCTGACGTGAAAGGAGCGGCCTTGGCCAGCTACCTGCTGTTTGAAAGCGGCTACACCAGCGAACTGATGGCGCTGGGATATGCGGACGCGCAGCGCCAGCGGGCCGAGGTCTGCAAGTTTTTTGGCTGGACCGACCCCGACGCCATCACCGAGCCTGGCGCCCTGGAAAGTTCCGCACGGCCAGAGCGGCGCGTGGACCCGCTGCGCCTGCGCTGATTGCGCACCGCCTCAGTCGATGGAGGGGCAGCCTGGCGGTAGCACGGGCATGCCTTCGTTGCTGGTGTGTTCGTCCAGAAAATCCAAAAACCGCCGCACCGCAGGCACCATGCCGCGGCGCGAGGGGTACACCGCATGGAAAATGCCGCGCGGCGGCGCCCAGCCCGGCAGCACATGCACCAGCCGGCCTTGCTCCATCTCGCGCCGACACATGTAGTCCGGCAAAAAACACATGCCCGTGCCCTGCAACGCAGCGTACTTGAGCGTGAGCAAATCATCGGCCACATAACGCGGCTGGTGCACCAGGGTGTGCGTGGCGCCACCCGCCCCCCGCAACAGAAGGCTGGCGCGGCCATCCACGGCCGACATGGAAATCGTATCCATGCGCGCGAGGTCATCAATCGAGACAGGCTGCCCCTGCCGCTCCAGCTGCAGCGGACTGGCCACCAGCACCGTGTTGGACTCGCCCAACTTCTTCACCACCAGGCTGCCGCTGTCGTCCAGCGAAGGGCGCACACGCAGCGCTACATCCACGCCCTCTTCCACCAGGTCCACTACGCGGTTGCTGATCCGCATGTCCACCTTCACCAGCGGGTGGCGCGCCAAAAACAGCGCCATGATGGGCCCCACCGTGCTTTGGGCCAGCGTCACCGGGCAGGCAATCCGAATGGTGCCGCGTGGCTCAGTCTGCACCTGCTCCACTGCCTCGGCGGCCGCCTCCGCGGCATCGCGCATGGCAATGCAGTGGCGCAAATACACCTCGCCCACCTCGGTGACTGAAAGCTTGCGCGTGGTGCGCTGCAACAGGCGCACACCCAGCCGGGTTTCCAGCTCGGCCACGCGGCGCGAGAGCTTGGATTTGGGAATGCCCAAATGCCGCCCGGCAGCGGCAAAGCCACCCCGCTCCACTACCTCGGCAAAGTACAGCATGTCATTGGTGTCTTGCATAAGCGCCCTTCATTGTTCCAATTTCAGGACAATCTAACGCAAATATGCTGACTTATCAAACATTAAGCTTTCAATGACACTAGTTCCATCGAACCAACCTCATCAAAGGACCTGTCATGAAACTCTTGCACATCGACTCCAGCATCCTGAGCGCACACTCTGTCTCCCGCCAACTGACCAAAGACACCGTGACCCAGTGGGTCAGCAACCACCCCGGCACCACCGTGGAATACCTGGACCTGGCCGTGGACACGCCCAGCCACCTGTCTGCCGACTCCTTGGGCTTCCGCGCCCCCGCTGGTGCTGAACAAACGGATGTGCAGAAGCGTGAAAACGTCATCTCTGAGGCGCTGGTGACCCAGTTCCTGGCCGCCGATGTGATCGTGGTGGGTGCCCCGCTGTACAACTTCAGCATCCCCAGCCAGCTCAAGGCCTGGGTGGACCGCATTGCCCAAGTCGGCCGCACCTTCAAGTACACCGAAACCGGCCCCCAAGGTCTGGCCGGCGGCAAAACCGTGATCGTGGCCTCCACCCGCGGCGGTGTGTATTCCACCAACGACTGGGGCCGTGCTGCTGAACACCAAGAGAGCTACCTGCAAACCGTGTTCGGCTTCCTGGGCATCACCGACGTGCGCTTTGTGCGCGCCGAAGGCGTGGCCATGGGCGACGCCAAGAAGGCGGAAGCGTTGGCTGAAGCAGCCAATGGAATTGCGAAGCTGGCAGCTTAATTTGCTTGCCTTTCAGTATTGCCCGCTAGGTACTGCTTAAAGTAACAAAGCCCGGCATTTCCGGGCTTTGTTATTGGAGACTCAGTCATAAGGGAAACTGCACGTCCTCTCAGTCGACCTTCACCATATTCAAGCCTGAGAGGTCCAACTCCATCTGTTTTGCAATTCGAACTTGGATGGCCTTGCGGATCTCATCAAAAAGTGGCTCTGCTTGCTCCTCTAACTTTTTCCACCCCTCCTGCTGCAATTTCCAATCAGCTGCTTGGCCACCAACGGACTTCGCCACACTCGCCGACCAAAGCAAGCTCTTGATTGCATCAAACTGAACTCGCAGTTCCTCGGGAAGGAAAATGCTGTGGCGCGTCGCATACACATGAAAATCCCGAATAGCTTTCTCTGCCAGCCAATTTTTATGCGCATCGTAGAGACGGTTGTACTCTCTCTGTCGATATTCAGTGTGCACGCCAAGCAGGTAGCGCTTATTTGCCTTGCCGAATGCCTCAACACCTTCAATAAAGTCGCTCCAGTCTTCCTCGCTCATCCTTGAAACGTCTGGGTAGGACTGCATCGGCGATACGACCCATTTGAGAGTGCCCATAGCTTCGTCGAGAAGACCCCACGCTTCTGGCAATACCTCGAATTCCTTCTGATGAATACGATTGAGTCCATTCGCGGCTGTATCCAATCTCTGTTTGAGCTTGGACAGCTCAACCGAATAACCGTGCTCAACTAACTTCAGCCGTTCCTTGAACTTGTTTTCGAGCCATCTATCACCAAGCGTCTTAAAGATGATATATGCCAGTGCGGTTGATCCCCCTCCATAGGCCAGAAGTTCGAAAATGAACTTTCCAATTTGATCTCCCATTGCGCCCCCCTAATTAGTCATTCAATATTATTGGTTTTGCGGCACCCGCCGACACCTCCAACACTGCCAAAGCCTCCCGCGCCCAGGCAATGCTGCCCTCCTCAAACATGATCCCCTTCTTCAGGATCAGATGCTGCAGCCGCTTCGCCCGCGGCATCGCATCCCCCCGAGCAAAGTCGCGCGCCTCTATCGCGCGGTAATGCGCTAACCGCTCGGTGTGCTGGGCAATGCGGGCGCGGAGTTCATCACTCAAGTCCACTTCATTCAAAGCGGCATCGGCGCGGATTTTGACTGTGAACTCATCCCGCAAATCCATAGGCGCAGCAGGCTCGCTGGTCCAGCGCACCAGTTCGGCCCGGCCGTCCGGCAGCACCTTGTACTCCCGCTTGCGGGTGGCTCCGGCGTCGGGCGCGCTGTCAGAGACGATCCAACCCTTCTCTTCCATGCGGGCCAGTTCGCGGTAAATCTGCTGGTGCGTGGCGTGCCAAAAGTAGCCAATGGACTTGTCAAACCGCCGCGCCAGCTCGTACCCTGAGGAAGGTTTTTCAATCAACGATGTGAGCACGGCATGGGCAAGCGACATGCGGGCGAGTCTAAGGGCAGCACTCTAACTATGCAACCAGTTGCATAAATCTGGCTAGACTTCTACACTGCAACTGGTTGCATAGCCGCGCGTGACTTGGTAACGGCCGGCCACCCGAACACATAACAGGAGACACCCATGACTGCCACGCTCACCTACCCCCACATGCTCGCCCCTCTGGATTTGGGCTTTACCACCCTGAAAAACCGGGTGCTCATGGGCTCCATGCACGTGGGCCTGGAAGAAGCCAAAGACGGTTTCACCCGCATGGCCGCCTTTTACGCCGAGCGCGCCAAGGGCGGTGTAGGCCTGATCGTGACCGGCGGCATTGCCCCCAACGACCGCGCCCGCCCCATGCCCGGGGGTGCAGCCATGACCACGCAAAAGGAAGCCGACAAGCACAAGGTGGTGACCGACGCCGTGCACGCTGCGGGCGGCAAGATTTGCATGCAGATCCTGCACTTCGGCCGCTACGCCTACCACCCCGAACTGGTGGCACCCAGCGCCCTCAAGGCGCCCATCAGCCCATTCCGCCCCCATGCGCTGACCACGGAAGAAGTGAGCCAGACCATTGAGGATTACGCCAACGCGGCGGCCCTGGCCCAAAGCGCGGGCTACGACGGTGTGGAGATCATGGGCTCTGAGGGTTACCTTATCAACGAGTTCATTGCCAAGCAAACCAACCAGCGCGACGACGAGTGGGGTGGCAGCTACGAGAACCGCATCCGCTTTGCCCTGGAGATCGTGCGCAAGACGCGCGCACGGGTGGGCGCTAACTTCATCATCATCTTCCGCCTCTCCATGCTGGACTTGGTGGAAGGCGGCTCAACCAAAGAAGAAGTGGTGCAGCTCGCCCAGGCTTTGGAAGCCGCTGGCGTCACCATCCTGAACACCGGCATTGGCTGGCACGAAGCCCGCATTCCCACCATCGCCACCAAAGTGCCACGCGCCGCGTTTGCCTGGGTCACCGAGCAGCTCAAAGGCAAGGTGAAGATTCCGCTGATTGCCACCAACCGCATCAACACGCCTGAAGTGGCCGAGCAAATCCTCAGCAGCGGCCAGGCCGATATGGTGAGCATGGCCCGCCCCTTCCTGGCCGACCCGTTGTTTGTGCAAAAGGCGGCTGAGGGCAAAGCCGACCAGATCAACACCTGCATCGGCTGCAACCAGGCCTGCCTGGACCACACCTTTGGCGGCAAGATCACCAGCTGCCTGGTGAACCCGCGCGCCTGTCACGAAACCCTGATGGTGGACAGCCCCGCCCCCAGCAAAGAGCGCATTGCCGTGGTGGGCGCAGGCCCGGCCGGTTTGGCCTTTTCGACCGAAGCTGCCAAGCGCGGCTTTGAGGTGACGCTGTTTGACGCTGCCAGCGAAATCGGTGGCCAGTTCAACGTGGCCAAGCAAGTGCCCGGCAAAGAAGAGTTCTACGAGACGCTGCGTTACTTCGGCAAGCAGATTGAGCTGACCGGCGTGAAGCTGCAGCTGAATCAAAAAGTCAGCGCACAAGACCTGACAGCCGCCGGCTTCAAGCACGTGGTGCTGGCCACCGGCGTAACACCACGCATGCCTGAGATTGAAGGCATTACTCACCCCAAAGTGCTGGGCTACCTGGACGTGCTGCGCGACAAAAAGCCCGTCGGCAAAACTGTGGCACTGATTGGCGCAGGCGGCATCGGCTTCGATACCGCCGAGTTCCTGCTGCACGAAGGCACCAGCCCCAGCCTGGACCAAGCCAAATTCTTCGCTGAGTGGGGCGTGGACACTGCATATGCCAGCGCTGGTGGCTTGAAGCCCGCGCACATCGAGAAGACACCGCGCAAGGTCTACCTGCTGCAGCGCAAGACCAGCAAAGTGGGCGACGGCCTGGGCAAGACCACAGGCTGGATTCACCGCACCTCGCTCAAGAACCGCGAGGTGGAAATGATCAACGGCGTGACCTACCGCAAAGTGGACGACGCCGGCCTGCACATCACCGTGGGCGACAAGGACATGGTGCTGCCGGTAGACAACGTAGTGGTCTGCGCCGGCCAAGACCCGCAGCGCGCGCTGCAGGCTGACCTGCAAGCCGCAGGCGTCAACGTGCACCTGATAGGCGGCGCTGATGTAGCTGCCGAGCTGGATGCCAAGCGCGCCATCAAGCAAGGCACCGAGCTGGCTTTGGCGTTTGGTGCTGTGCCTGCTCAGGCTGCTGAAGCAGGCGCTGCCCCCACGTTGGCGCAAACCCTGCCCGCACCGGTGGCTGCCAGCCTGAAGCTGTGGCACGAGATGATCGATTCCAAAAACTTGGGCGAACTGCCCAGCATCCTGCACCGCAAGGCCGTGTTCCGTTCGCCCATGGCGCACACGCCCTACCCCAGCGCGCAGGCAGTGCAAGTCATCTTGAGCAACGTGATTCAGGTGTTTGAAGACTTCCAATACCACCGCGAGCTGGCAAGCGCGGACGGACACAGCCTGGTGCTGGAGTTCAGCGCCAAGGTCAACGGCAAAGAACTCAAGGGCATTGACATGGTGCAGTTCGACGCCGAGGGCAAGATCACTGATTTTGAAGTGATGGTGCGCCCCATGAGCGGCCTGCAAGCGCTGGGCGACGAGATGGGCAAGCGCTTGGCGCCCTATCTGGCCATGATGAAGCCAGCCAAGACCTGAAGGCTGGATTCATCAACACTATAAAAACAATAGCTGCTCGCGCACATTCCATGGGGGCTAGCAGCCAAAAACACTCATAAACAGGAGACACTATGCAGTTTGAAACCCTCAGCGTCACGCTGGACGCGCACATCGCCACCGTGCGCCTGAACCGGCCCGACAAAGCCAATGCTATGAGTGCCACCATGTGGCAAGAGATTCGCCAAGCTTTCGAGTGGGTGGACCGCACGCCCGAGGCGCGCGTGGCCGTGCTGCAAGGCGAAGGCAAGTTGTTTTGCGCGGGCATCGACCTGCAGATGATGATGGGCATGAGCGCGCAAATCGCCAACGACTGCGATGGTCGTAGCCGCGAAGCCATGCGCCGCGTGATCCTGGACATGCAGGACACGCTGACCAGCCTGGAGCGCTGCCGCAAGCCGGTGCTGGCTGCTATCCACGGCGGCTGCATCGGGGGTGGCATCGACCTCGTCACCTGCGCCGACATGCGCTACGCCAGCGCCGACGCCTACTTTTGCATCAAAGAAATCGACATCGGCATGACTGCCGACGTGGGCACTCTGCAGCGCCTGCCAAAGCTGGTGGGCGATGGCATCACCCGCGAACTGGCCTACACCGGCCGCAAGATGGATTCTGATGAGGCCAAGCAGATTGGCCTGGTGAACCGGGTGTTTGAAAGCCGCGAAGCTCTCTACGTGGGTGTGCAGGAGATTGCCGCCACCATTGCGGCCAAGTCTCCTCTGTCGATCCGCGGCACCAAAGAGATGATCAGCTACGCCCGCGACCACAGCGTGGCTGACAGCCTGAACTACATCGCCACTTGGAACGCCGCCATGCTGATGAGCAAGGACCTGACCGAGGCCATGACGGCGAACATGCAGAAACGGGTGCCGGTGTTTAAGGACTGAGTTTCTTTTAGCTCCTGCGTTTTTGCTGAGCCCGCAGCAGGCTTGGGGTACGTTCCTCCGCTCGTGTCCCCCGCCCGCTCCAGCGGGCTCCTCCTTGACCTCGCTGCGGCACGCACCCCAAACCTGCCGCTACGAAGGGGGAGTTTCACGGGCCTACACACCAAGTCACTTCGGGAGCGGGGTGGCTGGTTGTTTTGCGCAGGTAAAGGAGGAGCCCGCACAGCGGGCGGGGGACACGGAGCAAAACAGCCAGCCGCCCCGCTCCTGAGCCCGTACTGGCGGCAGGCCACCCCACCCCCGACTAAAATCACCGGTTCCTCTGTGAAAGTCGATTTCCCCATGCCCCGCCAACTCTTCGTTACCACCGCCCTACCCTACGCCAACGGCAACTTCCACATCGGCCACATCATGGAATACATCCAGGCCGACATCTGGGTGCGGTTCCAGCGCATGCAGGGCAACGCGGTCAACTTTGTGGGCGCAGACGACACCCACGGCGCGCCCATCATGATTGCGGCCGAAAAGGCCGGCAAGACACCCGAGCAGTTCGTGGCCGACATTGCCGCCGGACGCAAGCAGTACCTGGACGGCTTCCACATCAGCTTCGACAACTGGCACAGCACCCATTCGCCCGAAAACACCGAGCTGGCCCGCCAGATCTACCGCGACCTGCGCGACCGCGCCGATGGCAGCCTGATTGAAGTGCGCACCATTGAGCAGTTCTTCGACCCCGAGAAGAACATGTTCCTGCCGGACCGCTACATCAAGGGCGAATGCCCCAAGTGCCACGCCAAAGACCAGTACGGCGACAACTGCGAGGTCTGCGGCTCGGTCTACGCGCCCACTGACCTGATCAACCCATTCTCGGCCCTCTCTGGTGCCAAGCCCGAGTTGAAGAACTCCGAGCACTTCTTCTTCAAGCTCTCCGACCCACGCTGCGTGGAATTCTTGGAGAAGTGGACACAAGGCCCTGATGAAACTGGCAAGCCGCGGCTGCAGCCCGAAGTGGCCAACAAGATCAAGGAGTGGTTCAGCGTGCGCACCAACCCGGACGGCACCCAGAGCGAAGGCTTGGGCGACTGGGATATCAGCCGCGATGCGCCCTACTTCGGCATCGAGATTCCCGATGCGCCGGGCAAGTACTTTTATGTGTGGCTCGACGCGCCTGTAGGCTACTTGGCGTCGCTCAAGAACTGGTTCGACAAAGGCGGCCCCAAAGCCAAGCACGGCGACACGCGCAGCTTTGAAGAGTACATGGCAGCTTCTGATACCGAGCAGTACCACTTCATCGGCAAAGACATCGTCACCTTCCACACGCTCTTCTGGCCCGCCATGCTTAAGTTCAGCGGCCGCAAGACGCCCAATAACGTGTTCGTGCACGGCTTCCTGACCGTGAACAACGGCGAGAAGATGAGCAAGAGCCGCGGCACCGGCCTGGACCCACTCAAGTACCTGAGCCTGGGCATGAACGCCGAATGGCTGCGCTACTACCTGGCGGCCAAGCTGAGCGCGCGCAATGAAGACATCGACTTCAACGCCGACGACTTCATGGCACGGGTGAACAGCGATTTGATTGGCAAGTACGTGAACATTGCTTCGCGTGCGGCGGGCTTTATCACCAAGCGTTTTGACGGCAAGCTCAGCACCAGCTTTGGTGCCACCGGCGCCGCCCTGCTGGCCGAGATTCGTGGTGCCGCTGACGGACTGGCTGCCAGCTTCGAGGCCCGCGAGTACAGCAAGGCCACGCGCGAGATCATGCTGCTGGCCGACAAGGTCAACGCCTATGTGGACCAGAACAAGCCCTGGGATCTGGCCAAGGACGTCGCCAACAACGCGCAGCTGCATGAAGTTTGTTCCGTGCTGATCAACGCCTTTACCGCGCTGACCCGCTACTTGGCTCCGGTGCTGCCTGGCTTGGCGCAAGCCGTGGAAGGTTTTGTGGGCCAGAGCATGCAGCAGTGGACAGTGGCGGGCGACGTGCAGTCCATCCAGCCCTACCAGCACCTGATGCAACGCGTCACCCCCGAGCAACTGGACGCACTTTTTGAGCCAAAAGAGTCTGTAACCCAAGAGGAACCTGCGCAAGCAGCTCCTAAAAAGGTAGCGAAATCAGCGCCCTCAGCGGTGCCTGCTGACCCCAACGCCCCCGGTGGCGAGGCACTGGCGCCCACCATCGGCATTGACGATTTCGCCAAGATCGACCTGCGCATCGCAAAAATCGTGAACTGCGAAGCCGTCGAGGGCTCCACCAAGCTGCTCCGCCTGACCCTTGATGTGGGTGAGAAGAACGCCGAGGGCCAGCCCACCACGCGCAATGTGTTCAGCGGCATTGCCAGCATGTACAAGCCCGAAGATCTAGTGGGCCAGCTCACCGTGCTGGTGGCCAACTTGGCGCCGCGCAAGATGAAGTTCGGCATCAGCGAAGGCATGGTCTTGGCGGCCAGCCATGCGGACGAAGCCGCACAACCCGGCATCCACGTCCTCACCCCCTGGCCCGGCGCCCAGCCCGGCATGCGCATCCACTAAGGCACGCCAAACCCGCCCCTGCCCTCGCACCGCATGCAAGCTCCGTTGGAATTTCGCCCCAAGCTCTTGCAGGCTTTACAGGGCTATTCCCGCCAGCGGTTTTGGGGCGATGTGGGGGCCGGCCTCACGGTGGGCGTGGTGGCGCTGCCGCTGGCCATGGCCTTTGCCATTGCCAGTGGGCTCAAGCCCGAGGCAGGGCTGTTCACCGCCATCATTGCGGGATTTCTGATCTCGGCCCTGGGTGGCAGCCGTGTGCAGATTGGCGGACCGGCGGGCGCCTTCATCGTCATCGTGTATGGCATCGTGGAGCGTTATGGCCTGGCCAACCTGATCATTGCCACGGCCATGTCGGGCGTCATGCTGTTTGCGTTTGGCCTGTTCAAGCTGGGCACGCTGGTGCGCTTCATTCCCATCTCGGTGGTGATTGGGTTTACCAATGGCATCGCGGTGCTGATTGCGGTGTCGCAGGTCAAAGAATTCCTGGGGTTGCAAGTACCCCAAATGCCGGGCAATTTCTTTGGCATTGTGCAAACCATCTTCCAGTCACTGCACACCATCAACGGGTACGCCACCCTGCTGGCGCTGGCCTGCCTGGGTCTGATCGTGGGCTGGCAATGGGCTGTGCCGCGGCTGGCAAACACACGGGCTTGGGCGCGCAAGTGGACGCTGGTGCCAGGCTCCATCGTGGCGCTGGTGCTGGCCACGCTTCTGGTCAGCGTCAGCGGCATTCCGGTGGAAACCATTGGCACCCGGTTTGGCGGCGTGCCCAGCAGCCTGCCCACGCTGGACTGGCCCGAATTTTCGTGGGAAACCGCGCGCTTTTTGTTGCTGCCGGCCTTCACGCTGGCGCTGTTGGGCGCGATTGAATCATTGCTGTGCGCACGTATTGCCGACAGCATCATCGACGACCGCCACAACCCCAACCAGGAGCTGATGGCCCAAGGCATTGCCAACTTTGTGACGCCGTTTTTTGGTGGCATGCCCGCCACCGGCACCATTGCCCGCACGGTAACCAATGCCAAAAGCGGCGCCACCAGCCCGGTGGCCGGCATGGTGCATGCGGCCACACTCTTGCTGGTAGTGCTGGTGGCCGCACCGCTGGCACACAACATTCCGCTGGCGGCCATGGCCGCCATCCTGATGTTTGTGGCCTGGAACATGGGCGAGTGGCGCGAGTTTGTGCACCTGCGCCAGTACCGCTTGCCCTACCGCGCCACGCTGTTGGCGGTGTTTTTTCTGACCGTGGTGTTTGACCTCACAGTGGCGGTGGAAGTTGGCCTGGTGGCGGCCTGCGTCACCTTCATCTACCGCATCTCCAGCCTCTCGCGCTGCGAGCAGGTCAGCACACACGACTACCAGCCACTGGCCGGGCTGGAGGCACGCGTGGCGGCCTACCGGCTGCACGGCGCCATCTTTTTTGGCGCGGTCAAACTGATCGAAACGCTGGAAGACCGGCTACCCCAGCGCGTGCTGGTGCTGGACTTCAAGAATGTGCTCTACATCGACTCGTCAGGCGCCGATACGGTGGCCGACCTGGTGCGCACCTGCCACAAGCGGGGTGTGCGGTTTATCGCCTGCGGGCTGGCGTTCCAGCCGCAGGACATTTTGCTGCGCTGTGGTGTGATCGAGGCCCTGGGCCCCGAAAACCTCAGCCCCACGCTGGCCCAAGCCTTGGAGCTGGCGGTGCACGACGCCCAAGGCTAGCGCAGCGTCTCAATCCACTACCTTTTTGCATGTCCGCTATTACCTCTTCTTCTCTGCAATTTGATGTGCTCATCGTGGGCAGCGGCTTGGCCGGGCTCAGCGCCGCACTCTTGCTGGCGTCTACCCACAAGGTGGCCATACTCACCAAACGGGCCGTGCGCGAAGGCAGCAGTGGCTGGGCGCAAGGTGGCATTGCCGCCGTGTGGGACAAGGACGACAGCTTTGCCGCCCACGTGGACGACACGCTGGTGGCCGGCGCCGGCCTGTGCGACCTCAAGGCCACGCAGTTTGTCGTGGAAAACGCGCCGCAGTCGATTGCCTGGCTGCAAAAGCTGGGCGTGCCCTTCTCGGAGGAGGCAGGCCACGCCGGGCAGTTGCACCTCACCCGCGAAGGCGGCCACAGTGCGCGACGCATCGTGCACGTGACCGATGCCACGGGCGCCGCCGTACAACAAACGCTGATCGAACAAGTCAAAGCCAGCCCCAACGTGACGCTGTTTGAACACCACACGCTGGTGGACCTGATCACCACCGCCAAACTGGGCCAGCCGGGCGAGAACCGCTGCGTGGGCCTGTACGCGCTGGACGACGACACCGACGAGGTGCTGACCTTCCAGGCGCCACACACCATCCTGGCCACGGGCGGTGCGGGCAAGGTCTACCTCTACACCACCAACCCCGACACCGCCACGGGCGACGGCATTGCCGCCGCCTGGCGCGCGGGCTGCCGCGTGCAGAACATGGAATTCATCCAATTCCACCCCACCTGCCTGTACCACCCGCACGCCAAGAGCTTTTTGATCAGCGAAGCCGTGCGTGGCGAAGGTGGCCGCCTGCTGCTGCCCGACGGCACCCGCTTCATGCCCGCGCACGACCCACGTGCCGAGCTGGCACCGCGTGACGTGGTGGCACGCGCAATTGACTTCGAGATGAAAAAAGGCGGCTTCGATTGCGTCTACCTCGACATCTCGCACCAGCCCCTGGCGTTCATTCAAGAGCACTTCCCCAACATCTACGCGCGTTGTCTGGAGCTGGGCATCGACATGTCCAAGCAGCCCATCCCGGTGGTACCCGCTGCGCACTACACCTGTGGTGGCGTGGTGACCGACCTGGACGCGCGCACCGATGTGGCGGGCCTGTATGCCGTGGGTGAAACCGCTTGCACCGGCTTGCACGGCGCCAACCGTCTGGCATCGAATTCGCTGGTGGAGTGCATGGTATTTGCGCGAGCAGCTACTACTTTGATAGCAAACGAGCTTGCCAACGGCAGCACCAATGCCCCCCGCCAGTTGCCCGCTTGGGACGACAGCCGCGTGACCGACTCCGATGAATCGGTGGTGATCTCGCACAACTGGGACGAGCTGCGCCGCTTCATGTGGGACTACGTGGGCATTGTGCGCACCAACAAACGCCTGGACCGCGCCGCCCACCGCATTGCACTGCTGCAAGACGAGATTCAGGAGTTTTACGCCCACTTCCATGTGAGCCGCGACCTGCTGGAGCTGCGCAACCTGGTGCAGGTGGCCGACCTGATCGTGAAGAGTGCCCAGGCCCGGCACGAAAGCCGCGGCCTGCACTTCAGCCGCGATTACCCCGCGCTGCTGGCGCAGGCGGTGCCGACCACGCTGGTGCCCTGAGACTCCCTACTGGTACACCGCATCGGCCCAGACAATGGCTTCCATGTGGGCCACGTTGATCTCGCGGTAAGAGAGCTCCAGCCGCTGTGCCGCCTCTGAAAAAATGGTGGCGTCTTCCATTTCGCAGGCAATGGTCATGGCCAGCAGGTCCATGTATTTGCCAGAGCCCTGGAGCAGCGCCTCGGTAATCGCGCCATCCAGCCCCAGCATGGACAGGGCCTCGGCCAGCGTACAGCCCAGCATGCGGTCCAGCAGAGAGAAGAGGCCAATCAGAAACGCCTCCTCCTGCTCCTCGGGCGATAAGGTTTTGGCACCCAGCAGCTCCATCATCTTGGCGCGCACCACGGCCATATTGCCAGCGAGACTGGGCTTGCCGTCCACCCCCGCCGTCATCAGCATGGCAGCCCAGCGCTGCAGGCGCTCGTTGCCCAGCAGCATCACCGCCTGGCGGATGGACGTGATCTTGGTACGAAGGCCCAGTCCGGCGGAGTTGATGAGACGCAGCAGGTTGTAGCCCAGCGCCGCGTCCTTCTTGATGGCGAGCTCGATCTCGTCCACATCGGCCTCGCTGCGCAGCTTGTTGAACAGGTTGGCAGCACTGGCCTGGCTGGGGCTAACCACCTGGCTCTTGAGCACCTCGGGCTTGGAGAACCAGTAGCCCTGGAAGAAGTGAAACCCGATGTCACGGAACACCTCAAACTGCGCCGCACTCTCCACCTTCTCGGCCACGGCAATGGCACCCGTGCGGCTGTGGATGGCGTCCACCAGCGCCTTGAGTTTGGCGGGGTCGATGGCGCGTACGTCCACCTTCACAAAATCAGCAATGCCTTGCCAGGACTTGTAGACCGGTGCCACCACCGTGTGGTTGAAGGCCAGCCGGAAGCCGCGCTTGCGCAGCGTCATCATCTTCAGGCGCGCCTCCTCAATACCCGCAGCATCATGGCCGGGGAAGGGCGGCACCTCGATGATGGTGCGCTGGGGCACCAAAAAGTCCCAGTGCGAGCCAGTCAGGCTCTCATGCGTGGCGTTGATGAAAAGGTCGGCCTGGCCATTGACCAGCTTGCTGCTGCTCTGCGCCATGACGTTGAGCACCAGCGACACATCGCTGGCCAGCGTGTGCGCCCGGTCCCCCTGCGAGCGGTTGAACAGCTCGTAGCCCACGATGGACTTGTCAGCGTCGACGATGTGCTGGCGGGCAATGGAAAAACTGGATACGTCAGAGTTTTCAGCGTCTGAAGAATTCACGGCGACCTTTCTGCAGCGCGGTGGGGGTGCCCACCGCCTCTCGGCACGGCAATGATGCCTGAATTGGCTCAGGCTGGAATGGTCAGCCCACGCTCGACCGCTGGCCGCGCCACAAACGCAGCCAGCACACGCGCCACCTCGGGAAAGTCGGCAAAACCCACCAGCTCACCCGCGCCATAGAAGCCGATCAGGTTGCGCACCCAGGGGAAGATGGCAATGTCGGCAATGCTGTAGTCCGCGCCCATGATCCAGTCGCGGCCGGCCAAGTGCTTGTCCAGCACACCCAGCAGGCGCTTGCTCTCGGCCACGTAGCGGTCGCGCGGGCGTTTGTCCTCAAAGTCTTTGCCGGCAAATTTGTGGAAGAAACCGAGCTGGCCAAACATGGGCCCAATGCCGCCCATCTGGAACATCACCCACTGGATGGTCTCGTAGCGCTGGGCCGGGTCCTTCGACATCAGCTGCCCGGTTTTCTCGGCCAGGTAGATCAGGATGGCGCCGGACTCGAACAGCGCCAGCGGCTGGCCGCCGGGACCGTGGGGGTCAATGATGGCGGGGATCTTGTTGTTGGGGTTGAGCGACATGAACTCGGGCGTGAGCTGGTCGTTGGTCTGGAAGCTGACCAGGTGCGGCTCGTAGGGCAAGCCCAGCTCTTCCAGCGCAATGCTCACCTTCACGCCATTGGGCGTGGGCAGTGAATACAGCTGCAGGCGGTCCGGGTGCTGGGCGGGCCATTTGGCGGTGATATGGAAGGCAGACAAATCGCTCATTTGCATATTCCTTTTTGCTCTGATTTTGATAGCTGTTTGCGCATATTCCACGAGGGCTAGAGGCACAAACCGCTTAGACTATCCGACTATGAATGCCCAAGCATCCACCAAGGATACCGCCCCCACCGAAGCACCGCTGTCCGTGTCGCCTTGGCAGGCCTTTGCCTTCTGGCTGAAGCTGGGCGTTGTGAGCTTTGGTGGGCCTGCCGGGCAGATTGCCATCATGCACACCGAACTGGTGGAGCGGCGGCGCTGGATTTCGGAGAAGCGTTTTTTGCACGCACTCAACTATTGCATGCTGCTGCCCGGCCCGGAGGCGCAACAGCTCGCCACCTACATAGGCTGGCTCATGCACCGCACCTGGGGCGGCGTGATGGCGGGGGCGCTGTTTGTGCTGCCCTCGTTATTCATTCTGGTCGGCCTGTCCTGGGTCTACATCGCCTTTGGCGACGTGGGCTGGGTGGCCGGCATGTTCTACGGCATCAAGCCCGCGGTGACGGCCATCGTGCTGCAGGCGGCACACCGCATCGGCGCGCGCTCGCTCAAAAACAAGGCCTTGTGGGGCATTGCCGCAGCCTCGTTCGTGGCCATCTTTGCGCTGCAAGTGCCCTTCCCGCTCATCGTGCTGGGCGCGGCTTTGCTGGGCTACGCCGGTGGGCGCTGGGCGCCCGCCCTGTTCAACAGCACGGGCGGGCACGGCGCCGCGGCCAAACATTTTGGTGCCGCGCTGATGGACGACCACACCCCCACACCGGCCCACGCCCGCTTCCATGGCGGCCGCCTGGCCATAGTGGTGCTGGCAGGTGCCGTGCTGTGGGCGCTGCCCATGGGCGCGCTGACCTGGGGTCTGGGCTGGGACCACACCTTCACGCAAATGGGCTGGTTCTTCACCAAAGCAGCCCTGCTCACCTTTGGCGGGGCCTATGCGGTGCTGCCTTATGTGTACCAGGGCGCGGTGGGCCACTACGGCTGGCTCACCCCCACCCAAATGATCGACGGCCTGGCGCTGGGCGAAACCACGCCAGGGCCACTGATCATGGTGGTGGCTTTTGTGGCGTTTGTGGGTGCGTATGCCAAAGCGGTGCTGGGGCCTGACCAGCTGTTTCTGGCCGGTGCCATGGCCGCCTGCCTGGTCACCTGGTTCACCTTCCTGCCGTCCTTCATCTTCATCCTGGCCGGCGGCCCGCTGGTGGAGAGCACCCACAACGATGTGAAGTTCACCGCGCCGCTCAACGGCATCACCGCTGCGGTGGTGGGCGTGATCGTCAACCTCACGCTGTTTTTTGGCTACCACGTGTTGTGGCCGCAAGGCTTTGCCGGCACATTTGATGCGGTAGCCGCGCTGATTGCATTGGGTGCCGCTATCGCGCTGTTCCGCTACAAACGCAACGTGATGCACGTCATTGCGGCGTGCGCACTGGTCGGCTTGCTGTTGTCACTTTTTCCCTAGGAGACGCCCATGGACGCCATCACCGCCACCGAACTCGCCCAGCTCCAAGCGCAAGGGCAGGCCCTGACCTTGCTGGACGTGCGGCGCGACAGCGCACGCCTGCGCGACGGCACCCAGATTGCCCGCAGCGCCTGGCACAATCCGGCCCAGTGGCTGGACTGGAAAGACCAAGTCCCCAAAGATGTGCCGGTGGTGCTGTACTGCGCGCACGGCCAAGAGATCAGCCAAGGCCTGACCACCGTGCTGCACGTGATGGGGTTGAACGCGCGCTACCTCGATGGCGGCATTGCTGCTTGGCAGGCGGCAAAACTGGCCACCGAACCAGCCGCTTGATGCTGCCTCCCTTCAACCGATCAGATCGGTCGCAACCATGCAACTAACCTCCGCCGGTGTCGTCTTTCTGACCAGCAGCGCCGCCTTCCTGGCGGCTGCGGTCTGGCTGGGGCGGCGCGTGTCGCGGCGCAGTTCCGGCAAGAAAGGCGGCAGCGCGCTGCTCGTCATCATCATCTTTGCCTTGCTCGCCTTGTTCGTGCCCTTCACCTACTTGACCGGCCAGGCGCTCTACGCCTTGGCCACCAAACCCAGCTACCGCGCCACCGTGGTGGGTTATACCTCCGAATTGCGCGATTACGAAGAAAAAGACTCCCATGGCCGCACCGTGCGGGGCCAGCGCATGATGCACACGGCCCAAGTGCGCTTCACCGGGCCCGATGGAGAAACGCTGGAGTTGCCCAACTCGGTGGCCTCCACCAACGTGCCGCGTGAAGGGAGCCGGCTCACGGTGGTGTACGCGCCAGGCGACAGATCCGCCACCGAACTCAGCCCCCGCAGCGTGGGCCTGTGGCTGGGGTCCTGCGTCATGCTGTTCATCCTAGGCTACTTCTTGTGGGCCACCCTCTGGTACGCACTGGGTCGCCCCATGGCAGGCGTAGCGGCCTTCGGCACCATGTTCTTGTTCCGCATCTTCTTGCCTGGCGTCAGCCTACTCATGGCGCTGACCCTGGGCTACGTAGCGCTCAAGTACTTCGCCCTGGGCAACCCCGACGGCTACCCGCTCTGGGTGGCAGCCATGTGCGCCTTGTTTACGCTAGCGCTGCTCCCCTTGTTGGTGACGCTGTTTACGCGGGGGAAAAGGGAATAGGCGGGTTGAGATATGCGGGGAGCACGCTTGAATTGCTACTTATTTAATAGCTGCTTGCGCATATTCCGCGAGGGCTAGAGGCAAAAAATGCTCAAGAATAGGCCGGCGCCGAGAGCCAGAGGCAACACGCCCCTTGGATGCCTGCTCTCCAATGCCGCACGGCTTTCCCTCGACGGTCAACGCGGGGACACGGAGACAGCTGCTTCAGACTGACTGCCGACATTTGGTGCGCTCCGAAGCAGTCGT
>NZ_NOXW01000017.1 GCF_002251855.1 Rhodoferax sp. TH121 | reverse complement strand
AGGCTCACAATCTGCTCACTAAAGTTTTACAGCCTGCAAAGACACCAGCACTGCTAGGCAAACAAACTCACATCACATATCGTTTTTTCCCCACACAGCATGCGCTCGACAGCAAGCAACTCTCTTGTATTTATCCAATAAGTCCCAGAGCGATCGCACGCCCAGGGATTAACACTCACGATGAATGCCCGAAATTGGCTAGAAATGATGTTGGAGTGAGCAATTCGCGTGATCGCCTACAACAACCTCCAAGGGGCATCCCATGGCCATGTCCGGCAACGAGCACGTGTTTCAAAGATGTAGATCCTTCGCGTATCGCCGAATTCATCGACACATTAATTTGGCAGTTGAACCGAATGCGATAAAATCTTAGCCAACATAGCCGCCACGCCTCTGCTTCCAGCACGCGCAACCTTGGCGGCTTTTTTACGTCATTTCCGCTTTCCTGTTGAACCGCAAATAGCTGGTGTTGTTGAATGGCAATGAAACCAAGGCGCGAAATGAAGAACAAACAGCGCAAGCAAAGCGTTCAACTTGGTCCACCAACAGATCTTGACCACCGCAGTCTCTTTGGTTTGCTCTCCGGTCGAACGGAACTCTTTAACGTCCAGTTTCCCTATTTCCCATCAAGACAATTATTGACATTTCCCTTTTTGGGAAATACAATTTGAGTCTGAACATGAACTTATCGTCTCTACATGCGAATTCTGGGTTTGCCATTACTCGAGGCGTTCAAAAGAGATCATGCAGCCTCGCGTGGTCCACTGGATGCATGGCAGACGGATGTAGAGCGTGAGAGCTGGAAAACGTCTCATGACATCAAGCGCAGATACAGAAGCGCGGACTTCTTGGCCGACAACAGAGTCATTTTTGACATCAAGGGCAACTCCTATCGACTCGTGATTAAGGTTCGATATCAAAACGGTCTGGTAGTCGTTGAGTGGGTGGGGACGCATGCAGAGTACGACAAGAAGAAGTTCTAGGCAGATGTGTGTAAGGCAAGTAAATGACTGGTGGAGATGGCGATGAATGTAAAGATCATCAAAAGTGCAGAAGACTATGAAGCAGCGATGGCCCGCCTGTCTGCTCTCATGTCACTGGATCCCAAGGCCAACTCCAAAGAAGAAAACGAGCTGGAGCTCCTAGCCCTGGTTATTCAAGACTTCGAACGACAAACCGTACCCCCTGTCAAAGCAGATCCGATTGAGTCGATTCTTTTCCGAATGGATCAGATGATGCTCTCCCGCAAGGACCTGATCCCTTTCATTGGATCGATCTCCAAGGTTTCGGAGGTCCTGTCGCGCAAGCGGCCACTATCTCTGCCTATGATTCGCCGTCTTAACCAGGGTTTGGGTATTCCCGCTGATATTCTGATCGAAGATGTCGAAACAGACAGCGCGGTCGTCGACCAAGAGCCAGATATGGACTTCTCACGTTTCCCGCTCAAAGAAATGCAGGAACGTGGTTGCTTCGGAGGTTTCGAAGGGAACGCGCAGCGTCTCAAAGAGTATGCCGAGGACTTGGTTCGAAAATTCATGCAAGACTTGCTGCCCAAGCAAGTCAGCCCAGCGTTTCTGCGCGCCCCCATGCATCAACGAGGGGATAGGCAAGCTGATGAGATGGCTCTCTTGGCTTGGCGCATGTGCGTCTTGCGGCAAGCACGAGCAATCAACATCGCTAGAGAGTACAAGCACGGAGTTATTACGCCAGCTTGGTTGCGAGAGCTTGCAAAGCTCTCGACTTTTGATGAGGGTCCGAAGCTTGCGAGGGAGTACCTCGCCCGTCACGGCATAACGCTCGTCATTGAAAAGCACTTCAAACGTACTTTTCTCGATGGTGCTGCGATGCTAGACAACGATCGACCAATTGTTGCTTTGACGTTGCGACACGACCGATTTGACAATTTCTGGTTCGCGCTGCTTCATGAGTTGGCGCACGTTGCCAAACACCTAACCCCCGAGTCTCCCGTCTTCTTAGACGACTTGGATCGCAGCAACCCCCAAGATGCTGAAGCAGAAGCGGATGCCATGGCCCAGGAAGCACTGATCCCTGAAAAAAGTTGGCGCGATGCGAAGGTCCGGATGTCGCTTTTGTCCGAAGACGCGATTGCGTTTGCCGAAGAAATCAACATACACCCTTCAATCGTGGCAGGTCGTCTGCGACACGAAGAGAAGAATTTCCGTTTGCTTTCGCACCTCATTGGCAAAGCTGGGCAAGTAAGCCAAATATTGAATTGACAGCAAATATCCCAAAAAGGGACATATGCTATTGCATTCATCCTTATTTGGGATTACCATGCGTTACATAAGAAAATGCAGAAGCGAATCACTGTCTGATTCCTGCTGAATTCTCTGATCTCACGGTGTTGACAGTTGGATGTACCTACAGCAACACCAAAGAAAAAAAGGCTCTGGAGTGCTACCAACACTCCAGAGCCTTTGGTGAGGTGAATAGGGGGCTACCAAACCACCCATGCACATCTTGTCTTGAACGGACAGCGGATTTTACCAGTTCGCGGTGTGCTGGCAAGCCCAAACCCCCTCAACTTTCATGAGGAGTTGGCCATGGCCTACCACCGATGGAAGAGTGTCTTTGTGCACGCATACACCCGGTTCCGGTTCGGACGCCGGGAGGCTGTGTGCCAGCACTGGCGCTCGCATCCGGGTCAGATGCAATTGTTTGCCTGACTCAACACGGCCGGGAATCAGTAGGAACTGACTCCCGTCTTTCCCTCTCTCCGCGAACTAATAAGGAAATCCCATGTCTCCCAAAAAAACGACGAACGAACACACCTCCGCCCGCGTGGCCTCGACCGCTGCCAAGCTGTTGAGCAATCCACGCACATCCGCAGCTGTCAAATCTGTTGCGGCATCTGCATTGACTCAAAAGGCCAGCGTTAGCAAGCCAAAAGGTAAGTAATCGTTGTTGCCACCCAATTCCTGCCTGCCGGCGGAATTGGGTGGCACAGCGATCTACTTGCGCTCCAACGACAGCAGTAACAGGAGATTATTTTGTTCTTCAACAATCATCCTATTCGAATCATTTCGCGCCCTAAGCTGACTGGCTTTGGGGATCACTGGGGCGTTCAACTGCCCGACGGCAACGTCGCGCACTTGACCCCAAATGGGGAACAAGTTGTCAGCCTCGGTGATTTCGCGCAAGGTCGGCCCATTAAAGAAGTTCGTCGTGCAGCCTCCGAACAGCGAGAGCAAATCATGCAACGACTCTCGCTATCGCTGCAACATAGGGGGCCATATCGGTTGCTGGATCGCAATTGCGAAATCTATGCAACATGGCTTGTGGGCGAAACACCCAGAAGCCCACAGGTTGAGGGCTTATTTTTCTTAAGTTTGATCGCAGCGTTCTTGCACTTCGCATGATCTCGATCTAAGACATATCCGTCGGGTATGGGGTGCATGGCAACTCTTGCACCTGGCTACCTCGCACCTGCTTGATTTACAACAACTCAAACCGGGAGACAAAGTAAGACTGACGGGTAAAACGCTGTATCCGCGAGAGTCCGACAGATCCTATTGCTCCCGATACTTCAAGTGCTGAATGGAATAAAGGTATCGACGGACTTTGCTTGTTTTTCACCAAGCTCCAACGCCAATAAATTCAATAGCTTACGAACACGAGTGCGACAGACTCAATTGTTTACGATCACCGCTATAAATATAGTAGCTTTTCACGCAAGTAACACGACCCCTTGCACTCGATTTGGCATGTACTCAGATACGCGAGGGCAACACCCAGCGCGCCAGTGACCAGGGCCCGCAGCCGTACAAGGCCAGCGCCGCCAGCAACACGCCCCAGGTGATGTGCTGCTGCAGCGCGGCCGGTGCAATCTCTGCCAGCGACACCACGGCCACAGCGTTGACTACGCTCAGCCCGAGTGCGGCAAAGCGCCCGGCCACACCCAGCACCAACAACACAGGCAAAACGAGTTCCCCCACAGTGCCCAGCATGGCAGCCACCGCAGGCGACAACAGGGGCACGTGGTACTCGTCCGCAAACAGGGCCAGCGTAATGTCCCAGTTACGCAGCTTGGTCAAGCCCGAGAGAAAAAACACCTGCGCCACATACAGGCGGGCCAGCAAAGCAGCCAAGGGTTGCAAGGCGCTCAGCCCATGCTCTACCCGACCCCACAGCACAAGTGCGCGGGCAATCCGGGAGTTCGTGGGGCGGGGCAGGGATGGCATGGAAGTGGGTGTCATCGCAATCTGGGGTTACAAAGAATCAGTGGGGTGGACTGCCAGAAGCAAGCCGCTGGGCACGGCGTCGGTCAGCCAGGCGTTGATGTCGAGCTGCGGTGCGGCATCCATCGCGACCCCTAGCGGCACGTCGCGCAACAGGGCGGCCACAAACCAGTCCTCATTGGGCAGCGCCTGCCGCACGCGCGGGCGGTAGCCCTGGCGCCAGACCAAGGCATTTTCAGCCTCGCCTGCACGCAAGCGGGTTGCGGCTTCGGCCAGCGTCACGCCGCCCTCCGTATGCGCCAGCACCAAGCTGGCCACCGGCCAGGGGCTGCGTATTAAGGCGGCGCCCGGGGCCAGTTGCAGTTGCAGCGTGTCCAGATTGTGGCTGCCAAGCAAGGCCAGGGTGGCAGCTTGTAGCTCGGCGTCGGGCGCGCTGACGCAGCAGTGCAGTGCCCACTCCACCCGCGCCACATCGGCGAGGTAAGGGTCATCCACAAGCTGTGGGCTTGCACTCACAAAGTCGGACAGCGTGCCCCCCCATTGCGCGATATCGCCACGCTGCGGTGGGCTGGCATGCCACAGCGCACGCGCCAAAGCGGCAAAACTCTCAGCGCCCAGCATCTGGGCCAGCACCGGGTAGGCCGCAAGCAGCGCTCGCTCGGCCAGAGCGTGTCCATTGGATTGATAGGCTTTTAGGCCTCTAGCGCCCATGTCATCTGCGCAAATAGCTATGCTTTTCATAGCACCTTCAAGACCCGGCGAAAACAACCCCTCCAGCAAGCGCTGTTGCTGGTGTGCCAGGGTGCTCATGCCGGGGCCCCCTGTGGCACTGGAGCCCACAGCGCCTGGCCGGTCCGGCGGGCGGTGTCGGCCTCGTCAAGCAGCACGTCCAGGGCGGGCACATCGGTATCCCACTCCACCAGCGTGGGCACCGGGCCAAAGCGGCGCAGGGCATGGCGGTGCAAGGCCCACACCGCGGGGCTGACGCGGCTGCCATGGTCGTCGATCACGATCTCGCCATGTTCGTCGTTCACATGGCAGTGGCCCGCCACGTGCAATTCGCCCACGGCCTCAGGCGCGACAGCATCGAGCCAATCACGGCAGACCCGCACAGGGTCGTCCGCCCGGCCCGCCAGCTGGGCATTGCGCGCGTTCACATACACATTGTTTACGTCCACCAGCAAACCACAGCCGGTGCGCTGCGCCAAGGTGTTCAGAAAATCGGTCTCCGGCCAGTCTTGCGCGTCCGCGCTATCCCACCGCACATAGGCAGACAGGTTCTCCACCAGCAAACGGCGTTGCAGACGGTCTTGCACCTGCTGCACATGGCGGCACAACACGTCCAAGGCTTCGTCAGAAAACGGAATCGGCAACAAGTCGGCGCCATGCACCGTGTGCCCGCCCAAGGAGCCGCGCGCAAAGCAGGCATGGTCACTGACCCGAACCGGGTCCACCCTCTGCACCAAGCGGGCCAGTTGATCAAGATGCCAAGGGTCCAGTCCCGCCGCAGAGCCCAGCGAGAGGCCAACACCATGCAGGCTGATGGAGTAATCCGCACGTGCTTGCATCAGCACGGCGAGTGCAGCACCACCATCGCCGAAGAAATTTTCAGAGTGGACTTCCAAAAAGTCCAGAGCAGGCTGCCTCTGCAACAGCTCTGCGTAATGGGGATGCCGCCACCCCACACCGACCTCTGCGCAGGGCGCATCCTTGCGCATGGTGTGATGGGTGGCGGTCATGAACACAGCGATCAGCTCTTCATCATCTTCTTGGCTTCGTCCATGGACAGGCCTTTCATGTCTTTGCATGTGCCTTTGGCCACGTACTTCCATTCGCCCTTGTCCATGTCCACCTTGGATTGACCCGCGCAGGAATGGGTCCCCGAGAGGTTCGCACAGTCGTTTTGTCCCGCTTTGGCGATACCAAAGCACTTTTCTTTCTCTTGTGCGGCCACGGGGGCAGAGGCCAAGGCCAAGGTCATCAGGCTGGCAGCGGTGGCGGCAATCAGGGCACGTTGGTTCATGAGAAAACTCCTAGGTTGAAAAGAAAAACAACCAGGTGGGCTTGGCACGGGATTGCGCCAGAACGCTGGTTGAGGTTTAGTCCCGCAGGCACCCAGTTTCTTACAACAGGGACAGGCAATTTGTTCCGATGGCGGGTTTACCCTAGATCCACCGAGCGCGGCAGCATCGCAAAACCGTACACTGCATCCACACCAACCACACACCACCATGCCAAGCTTTGAACAGCAAGTCGCGGAGCTGCGCGACTACCTTCTGAAGTTCGCTCGCCTGCAACTGCGCAACGAAGCGTGGGCAGAAGACGCCGTCTCTGACACGGTCTTGGCCGCCATAGCTAAACCCCAAAGCTTTGACAGCCGCTCCCAACTCAAGACTTGGTTGGTGGGCATCCTCAAGCACAAGATCATTGACGCCCTGCGCCACCACCGCCGGGAGGCCACGACGCTCGATGCCAACCCGGACGACCAAACAGACCCGCTGGACCTGATGTCGTTTCAACCCGACGGACACTTTAGCCAGATGCCCTCGGAGTGGGGCAACCCTGAACAAGATGCCAGCCGCCGCCAATTTTTCGAGATCCTGGAAACCTGCGCCAGTAAATTGCCAACCGTACAGGGGCGCTTGTTCCTGATGCGCGAATGGCTGGAACTCTCCAGCGAAGAAATATGTAAGGAGTTGCAGCTCACGCCGACCAATCTGTACGTGCAACTGCACCGCGCCCGATTGCGTTTGCGCGAGTGTTTGGAGTTGCACTGGTTTGCAAAGGCTGTTCGACCATGATGCCATTCCAAAAGAGCTGCAAAGAGGCTGCAGCCCTGCTAGTCGCAAGGGAAGACCGGCCCCTGGGTATGGGAGACCGTATCGCGTTGCGCCTGCATTTGTTGGCATGTGCGGCCTGTCCGCGCTTTGAGCGCCAGCTACTCACCATGCGCAACAGCCTGCAACAGTGGCGCAATTACGCAGAATCCGAGCCGAACACAGTGGGCGATGCAAAAAAAAATAAAAATTAGGTTGCTTTTCAAAAAAAGCGCATAATGATCTCGCATTGCCCAGATTACGGGTGTGCAAGTTTGCGGTGTTTAGTCAGTTTCGCGTCTGCTTTAAGTCTTCACTGGTTTGTTGATTGCGGTTAAAGACTCCATCGCGTTTTGAGTTATTTTGAGGAGTCCCTCCATGGGCAACAAACTTTACGTAGGCAACCTGCCTTATTCTTTCCGTGACGAAGACCTGCAACAAGCGTTTTCCCAGCACGGTTCTGTTTCCAGCGCCAAAGTCATGATGGAACGCGACACCGGTCGCTCCAAGGGTTTCGGCTTCGTGGAAATGGGCAGCGATGCTGAAGCACAAACCGCCATCAACGCCATGAACGGTCAACAGTTCGGCGGCCGTGGTCTGGTGGTGAACGAAGCACGTCCCATGGAACCCCGCCCCCCCCCCGCTCCGGTGGCTTCGGTGGTGGCGGTGGCGGCTTCGGTGGCGGCCGTTCCGGTGGTGGTGGCTATGGCGGCGGTGGCCGTTCCGGCGGCGGCGGCTACGGCGGCGGTGATCGCTCCGGTGGCGGCGGCTACGGCGGCGGCCGTAGCAGCTACTAAGCAGCACACAGCAAGTACACGTACTTTGCAAGAGAAAGGGACCCATGGGTCCCTTTTTTGTTGGCAGCGTAATCCTCAGGCGTGGTCTTCACGGTGTTTACGCGGCCGTCCGGCCAACACCTTGTCATACAAACTATTCGGAAGAAGGCGCAAAGCTTTGGCCACCCAACCCATTTGCCATGGAATGACGCGGTAGCTTGCCCCTCGCGCAATCGCATCAAACGCCTGCGCAGCAAATTCTGGCGGCTGCATCAAAAACGGCATGCTGTAGCGATTCTGGCGCGTGAGTGGAGTGTCGATATAGCCAGGGCACAAGGTCACCACGTTGACACCGCTTCCGCGCAGTTCTCCGCGCAAAGATTCACAGTAGCTGATGACTGCCGCCTTACTCGCGCAATAGGCACCATGACCCGGCAACCCCCGAATACCCGCGACGCTGCCAATGCCGACCAAAGCACCACTGCCCCGCAACACCATCGGCTGTACAAAGGGGTGAAAGGTTGCTGCCAGCCCCACATTGTTGGTGCTGAAAGTGCGCACCATCACATCGAGGTCACTGCGTATCGCCGTATCCATCCCAACGCTGATACCCGCATTGGCAATCACCACATCGGGCGTGCCAAGCTCCGCAAGACAGGCTTGGCCTGCCACCACAATACTGTCAATGTCGGACACATCGGCGCCATATACCCGGTAGCGCGTGTCATCCAGTCCCTGGGTATTAGCCCAATGGTGGATTTCTTCAGTCCGGCGGGCGACCAAGGCCAAGGTATACCCCGCTTGGTAGTAGCGCCAGGCCAGAGCCTGGCCAATGCCACTGGAAGCACCGGTAATGAAAATCAGAGTGGCCATCGGGGGCTCCAGAAACACGGGTAAAAATTAGCGCCGCTCAGGTACCAGCGTGCCACGCACACGTCCGCGCAGTTGGATCACCTGGTCCACATTGTCAACTTCCAAAGCATCGGCCGTAAATCGGTCATTTCCGCGCGTGAGCTCCACGGGTTTGTGGGACTTCACCACTTCAGTGTCCATGAACGCATGGAGAAATTCACCCCGATACTCCATACGGGGCTGGGTCTTGCCGGCGGTTTTGTCAGCCTCGCGAACCACCACCGCCTTTCCAATCAACTGGACCTCCGATCCACTGTCCGTGGTCAGGCCACGCAGTGCACTCGCTGTAGTGAGTCGACCCTGGGCGTCAAATGAGCGGATGCGGATGCTGTCTATTTCAATCCACTGGGTGTCGGGGTAGTGACGCGCCATATCTCCTTGCACTTCTGAACGCATGCGGCCTGAAGCGTCATAGGTTTTGATAGAAAAACCTTGCATGAAGTAGTCGGGTTCGTGCCCCCGCACACGCTCTGCCTGCGCAGCTTCAGGCACGGGGGTGCTGCGAACCAGCCAGTAAGTCCCCAGCGCCAGCGTGCCCATCACCATCAGGGGCAGGTAAAGCAGGAAACGCTCCCACGCGTCGTACAAGAAATTTTTCACTGGGTGTAGCTTCTCAGCAAATCAGCATATCGCCCACTGGCCACCAACAACAAGTCGCACAGCTCACGTACCGCACCGTGGCCGCCTGCGGCACGCGTCACGTACTGCGCAGCACCCAGCACCTCCACATGCGCATTGGCAGGAGCACAAGATAGTGCAGCACGGCGCATCACAGGCAAGTCAGGCCAGTCATCGCCCATGGCCGCTGCCTGCGACCAATCCAGACCCAATGCCTGCAGGGTCTGCTCTGCAGCGGGGCGTTTGTCTTCCGTGCCAAAGTGGGCGTGCACCACGCCCAGGGCCTGCAACCGGACCCGAAGGGGCTGCGAATCGCGTCCGGTAATGATGACAGGGGTAATGCCGGCTTTCTGTAACAGTTTCAAGCCGTGGCCGTCCAAGGTGTTGAAACGCTTGAGGGTCTCGCCTGACTCGGAGAAAAGCAGACCGCCGTCCGTCAGGACGCCATCCACGTCAAAAAAGACAAGCTGAATGCCTTGGGCACGCAGCAAAAGATCAGGAGCGAACTGGATATGCGGAGCGGTGTCCATCAGATGACTTTCGCACGCATCAGGTCATTGCTATTGAGCGCACCGCACAAAGCCCCCTGGGAATCCACCACCAACACGCTGGTGATGCGCTTGGCCTCCATTAGATCGGCGGCATCCACTGCCAAGGCATCGGCACCCATGGTGTAGGGGGCCAGACGCATCACATCCTGGGCCGTCTTGGCACGCAAATCGACGCCTTGCTCAACCAATCGGCGCAGGTCACCGTCTGTGAATATGCCAAGCACCGCATTGTCTGGCCCCACCACTGCCGTAGCACCCAGACCTTTGGCGCTCATTTCGCGCATCAGCTCACTGAAACTGGCCGTGGGAGCCACCCGCGGTACGGCGTCGCCCGAGCGCATCACATCGCTCACATGTGTCAGCAACTTACGACCCAAAGCACCACCGGGGTGAGAGCGCGCAAAATCTTCCGCACGAAAACCGCGAGCGTCCAGCAAAGCCACGGCCAGCGCATCACCCATAGCCAACTGGGCGGTGGTGCTGGCAGTAGGCGCCAGATTCAAGGGACACGCCTCCTTGGACACGCCCGCATCAATCCAAAGATCGGCATAACGGGCCATGGTGGACTCGGCGTTGCTGGTCATGGCGACCAAGGGCGCCCCCAGACGTTTGAGCACAGGCAGGATCGCCGCCATCTCCTGTGACTCACCGCTGTTGGAAATCATGAGTACCAAGTCTGTCGCAGTGACCATACCCAGGTCCCCGTGGCTGGCTTCGGCGGGATGCACAAACATTGCTGGCGTCCCGGTAGAGGCCAAGGTAGCTGCAATTTTGCGACCGACATGTCCACTCTTGCCCATCCCCATCACGACAACGCGGCCCTCAATCGCGAGTATGCGCTCCACAGCCGCGGCAAACCCTTCCCCCACACGGCCCTTGAGTCCCAGGACGGCCGCGGCCTCAATATCAAACGTTTCTCTGGCCAAGGCCAAGGCCCGGTCGGCACGTGAAGAGCCGCCGCTTGCTGCATATGCTGTCATGCAGGCATTTTATAGATGCGCATGTCTCTTGCTAGTATGTCGGCATGACTGGACTCGAAATCACACTGCTCTACTTGCTGGCGGCCGTGCTGGGGGTGGTGGTGTGTCGCTCGCTCAAACTACCACCGATGCTGGGCTACCTGGCCGTCGGTGTCGTAATCGGTCCCAACGCTCTCGCCTTATCGCAAAACTCGGAGGGGGTACGGCATCTGGGCGAATTCGGCGTGGTGTTTTTGATGTTCGTGATTGGCCTGGAGTTCAACCTGCCGCGGTTGCGCGCTATGCGCAAACATGTATTTGGACTGGGTCTGCTGCAGGTAGTAGTAACCATTTGCTTAGCCACGGCAGCCACGCTGGGCATGGCGGCTTTGTTCCCGAAGCTTTGGAACATGGAATGGCAAGCAGCTCTGGCGCTGTCCTGCGCACTGGCCATGAGCAGCACGGCTATCGTGGTGAAACTCATGGTGGAGCGCTTGGAGCTGGACTCTGAGCACGGCAAGCGCGTGATGGGTGTGCTGCTGTTCCAGGATTTGGCTGTGGTGCCGTTGCTGGTGTTGATCCCGGCACTGGGTGCATCCGGTGAACAACTGTTTGAAGCGTTGGCTCTGGCTGCTTTCAAAGCCGTGGTGTTGGTCAGTGTGCTATTGGTCGGAGGCCAACATCTGATGCGACGCTGGCTGACCTTGGTGGCACGCCGCAAGAGTGATGAGTTGTTCGTCTTGAATTTACTGTTCATTACCTTGAGCTTGGCCTGGCTGACTGAGCTGGCCGGACTGAGTTTGGCGCTGGGCGCCTTTATTGCCGGTATGTTGATTTCAGAAACCGAATATAAGCACCAAGTGGAAACCGACATTCGGCCCTTCCACGATGTGTTGCTGGGACTGTTCTTCATTTCCATTGGCATGTTGCTGGATTGGCGCTTGGTGCTGGAACGCTGGCCCCTGGTTTTGTTGCTGGTAGCTTTGCCGATTGTGTTCAAAGCCGGACTGGTCACCGGTTTGGCCAAGTCCTTGGGCACCTCTTCTGGTGTCAGCCTGCGAACCGGCTTGTATTTGGCGCAGGCCGGAGAATTCGGATTTGTATTGCTGACGCTGGCACAAAAGAACTCGCTGGTACCCCCCGCTTTGCTGAATCCGATATTGGCCAGCATGGTCTTGTCCATGTTGGCCACCCCTTTCATCGTGATGTACAGCAACCGCATTGTGATGAAACTTGTAAGCAGTGAATGGCTGTTGCAATCGCTGCAAATGACCACCATCGCGCGCAAGTCCATCAGTGCCAACCAACACGTGATCATTTGTGGCTTTGGTCGTTGTGGACAAAATCTGGCGCGTATGCTGGAGCACGAAGGGATTCCTTACATGGCGTTGGACTTGGACCCCGATCGAGTGCGCCAAGCCGCTGCTGCCGGGCATTCGGTAGTGTTTGGGGATGCCGCCCGTCTTCAGGCGCTGATGGCGGCAGGTTTGGCCCGAGCCAGCGCCGTGGTCATTACCTATTTGGGCGAAGGCGCTGCACTCAAGGTGCTGGGCAACACCCGTACACACGCCCCCCAAGTGCCTGTCATCGTTCGTACCCAGGACGACCACGCGCTAGACAAGTTACGCGCCGCTGGCGCCACCGAAGTGGTACCCGAAGCCATTGAAGGCTCCCTCATGCTGGCAAGCCATGCGCTGGCGCTGGTAGGGGTGCCCATGCGGCGCGTGATCCGTATCGTGCAGGACCAGCGTGACGCGCGCTACAACCTGCTGCGGGGTTTCTTTCACGGCGCTGACGACGACTCGGTTGACGAGTTGCAACAAGAGCGCCTGGTCACAGTCAATCTACCTTTGGGCGCCAAGGCCTCTGGCAAGCCTTTGTCACATTTCGGCCTGGAGATACTGGACATCCGCGTGCTCAGCTTGCGACGTAGTGATGGCACGACCGTCCGTACCGACGCCCTTTGCCAGCTCGAGGGAGGCGACACACTCGTGTTGTCCGGCAAGGCTGGGGCGCTGGCGATGGCGGAGCAGAAGCTACTCAAAGGCTAGGCCGGGGCTGCACGGTTGGGGGCACAATAGCGCCTGCTTTCATTTCCGCACCCGCCCAGTTTCTATGCAACACCTTAGCGTCAACCAATACCTTCGGGACAATATCCGCACCGTACCTGATTGGCCGGCACCGGGTGTGCAGTTCCGTGACATCACACCGTTGCTGCAAGACGCGAAAGTTTTTCGCGTGCTGATTGACGCTTTTGTGCACCGCTACATGGACCCGAGCATGCGCCCCGATGTGGTGGCGGGGCTTGATGCACGCGGTTTCATCCTCGGCGCCGTTGTCGCCTATGAGCTCAACATCGGCTTTGTGCCGATCCGCAAGAAGGGCAAACTGCCCTTCACCACAGTAGAAGAAACCTACGAACTGGAATACGGCAGCGCCACCGTGGAGCTGCACACCGATGCCGTAAAGGCAGGTGACCGCGTCCTGTTGATTGACGACCTGATCGCCACCGGTGGAACCATGATGGCAGGCAAAAAACTGCTGGAGCGACTGGGCGCTCATGTGATGGAAGGGGCTGCCATCGTTGACTTGCCCGAGCTAGGCGGCTCCGACCGGTTGCGCGAGTCCGGCCTGCCTTTGTTCACCCTGGTGGATTTCGCCGGCCACTGAGGCCCATAGAGGCGACTTAGTTCAAGTCGCCGTACTGGGTACCACTGAGTGGCGAATTGCGGTCGTCCAACTCGGTGTCCTGAAAACTTGGTGGAGCGGGGTTACGACGCCCGGAGCGCACGATTTCCCCCGGCGCTGACAACGCGGTAGGTGATGGGATGGCCGCCAGAGCCTGCTTGAAGGCTGCCACTTCATCGGCTTGCAATGGCTCATACCGTGGCGCTTTTGGGGCTGTTGGTGAAACGGCTGCCGTGACCACAGGTGCAGCGCTTGCACTGCGAGCCAGTCCCGCAGTCACGTGTTCATTGACGCGCCAATAGACAGCGGTGACCAGGATATCGTGCCGCGACTTGGCCACCTTGGCGATATGGGTTTCCATCTCCGCCAAGCGCTGCGGGTCACCCACATTCTGACGCGCCATGTCCATCATGATCAAATATTGCCGCCCGCGGGAATCCAGCGACAAGACTTTGAATTTGTAGCTGGTGGACAGGAGTCCGGCACGGGTCATGGATTCACGCACCACCGCGTACAGCAACTCGCGGCGCTCCAGACGCTCGTTTTTCCGGTTGGCGGCACTGCCCGGCACCGAGTGGGGAGCCTTGGCACGAGGCTTTCCGTTGTGATTGAACGGCAAGGTGGCATCGATCTGCCCCAGGCCGGAGCTTTCTGCCGCAGGTGGAGGCACCTTTGTTTTTCTGGAGAACCAACGGAATAAGGACATTGAGGTGTCTTTCAGGAGCTGGGAGCGATGGAGTGTAGTGCAGGCTATTTGCCGATGCAAAATTTGGAAAAAATCACGCCCAGCAAGTCATCGGAACTAAATTCGCCGGTGATTTCACTGAGCGCGTTCTGCGCCAAACGCAATTCCTCAGCCAACAAATCCAGGGCATTGGCACCCCTACTGAGGTGGGCATGTGCTTCCATCAAATGGGCATCCACGTGGCGCAGTGCCTGCAAATGCCGTTGACGGGCAATGAAGCCACCGCCAGAAGCGGGCTGCCAACCTGCCGATACCAGCAGCCGCTCCCGCAGCGCGTCCAAGCCTTTACCGGTTTTTGCTGAAAGCACTACACCTGCATTCGGATCCACACCTGTGTCCGGCATCGCGTCAGCCTTGTTCCAGACATGGATGACGGGAGTATGCTGGGCAAGTTTTTGGGCTAAAGCTCCCGAAATATCTGCGTCTACAGCTATATATTCAGTAGCATGTAGGCGCGTCAGATCGTGCAAGAACAGCACCACATCGGCCAACTCAATGGCCTGCCACGCCCGAGCGATACCGATTTGCTCCACGGCATCGTCACTGCTACGCAGGCCTGCCGTGTCCACCACGTGAATGGGGATACCCTTGATCTGGATCGTCTCCTGGACTTTGTCGCGTGTGGTGCCCGCAATGGGGGTCACGATGGCCAGCTCTGCGCCAGCCAACGCGTTGAGCAGGGACGACTTGCCGGCGTTCGGTTGGCCAGCAATCACCACCGTAATGCCCTCACGCAACAAGGCACCTTGGGTGGCTTGTTGCAGCACTTGCTGAACAGTCGTCTGCAATGCCTGCAGCTGCCCCAATGCATCCGCCTTCTGCAGAAAGTCGATTTCTTCTTCTGGGAAATCCAGTGTCGCCTCGACCAGCATGCGCAAATGGATCAGGGCCTCCAGCAGGGTTTGCACCTGCCTGGAAAACGCACCTGCCAGTGATTGGGTGGCGCTGCGTGCCGCCGCTTCGGTGCTGGCGTCAATCAGGTCGGCAATTGCCTCAGCCTGGGTCAGATCGATCTTGCCATTCAAAAAAGCCCGCTGGGAAAACTCACCGGGCTCGGCAATACGCAAGGCCGGAAGGATGACTCCACCTGCATTGGCAGAGTGACTGGCTGCCAATTCCAGGCAACGTGCCACCAGCAGCTGCAAGACCACGGAACCGCCGTGGGCCTGCAACTCCAGCACATCTTCACCAGTAAATGAGTGAGGCCCCGGAAAATACACAGCCAGCCCCTGGTCCAGCGGCTGGCCTTCTGCGTCAGCAAATGGAAGATAGGTCGCCTCCCGTGGCCGCAATGTGCGGCCCAGCAGGGCACGGACAAAGCCGGAAAGGTCTTTGCCGCTGAGCCGGACAATGCCCACGGCACCCCGTCCGGGGGCCGTTGCCACTGCCACGATGGGGTCGCTATGGCGTGTCAGCACAGCCGCATCACCCGACCCTTCTTACTTGAACTTGGGCAGGTTGAACTGGGGCGGCACGCCCATGCGGGTGTTGATGATCCACTGCTGCGCAATGGACAAGATGTTGTTGGTGATCCAGTACAACACCAGGCCCGACGGGAAGAAGAAGAACATCACGCTGAACGCCAGCGGCATGAACCACATCATCTTGGCCTGCAGCGGGTCCGGTGGCGCGGGATTCAACGCTGTCTGCAGCAAGGTCGTCAGAGTCATGATCAGCGGCAGGATGAAATAGGGATCCGGCGAAGACAGATCCTGGATCCATCCCAACCACGGGGCATTACGCATCTCCACGCTGGACAACAGCACCCAGTAGAGCGCAATAAACACCGGGATCTGAACCATGATGGGGAAGCAACCACCCATGGGGTTTACTTTTTCCTCACGGTAGATGCGCATCATCTCTTGCTGCATTTGCTGCGGGTTGTCCTTCAAACGCTCGCGCATTTCCATGATGCGCGGATTGACCGCCTTCATTTTGGCCATGCTGGCATACGCCTTGGCATTGAGCCAATAGAACGCGATTTTCAGCAACAGCACCAGGGCAACGATGGACCAGCCCCAGTTCTGGATAAAGCCGTGCAGCTTGTCCAGCAACCAGTACAAAGGCTTGGCCAGAATCGTCAACCAACCATAGTCTTTGACCAACTCCAGACCCGGAGCCAGAGCCTCCAAAGCCTTTTCTTCCTGCGGGCCAACAAACAGGGTGGCCGCCATGGACTGCGTCTTGCCGGGCTCGATGCTAGGCACCGGCGCGATCATGGTGGCGCGGTAGCAGCAGTCAGCCGTACTGGAGCCGATATCCACGCCATCCAGTGAGTAAGTGCGTGTGATGCCCGCGGGCAAAATCCAAGCGCTGGCAAAGTAGTGCTGCACCATGGCGATGTAGCCGTTGTCGGCTTCTTTCTCAAAGGTGGCACTCTTCTTCTTGATTTCGCTGAATTCCACCTTTTGGTACTTCTTGGCCTCGGTGTACACCGCAGGGCCGGTGAATGTGGAATAGAAAGAAGACTCACCAGCCGGTTTGTTGCCATCACGCACCAGTTGCAAATACAGCTGGGGCGACAGAGCCGCGCTGGACGCATTGGTCAGTTCATGCTTGACGGCAATGTCGTACGCCCCGCGGCGCAAGGTATAGGTCTTGACCAGCTTCAAGCCACCCAACTCTGGCGAGGTAAAGGTAATTACCAACTCATCCTGACCGTCCTTCAATGCGCGATCACCACTCACTGTCATGACCGACTTGTGCGTGGGCGATGCCCCTCCCACGGCCCCGGGAATCACGCCAGTTTGTGCGAGGTACACACGATCCTTGGAATCGTCCAACAGCACAAAATTGCGAATCTTGTCAGCCATGTCCGAGTACTTGAGGAACTCGGAGCGGACCAAGGAGCCGCCCTCTGTATCAAACGTGAGCTTGAGCACGTCGGTACTTACCTCAAACCGCTCGCTGGTCACCGCAGGGGCGACTGGCGCCACCGGTGCTGCACCCGCCTGCGCTACGCCTGCAGGGACCAAGCCGTCCGTCTTGCCGGCTGGCGCCGCTGCCACCGAGGCAGCGGTTTTGGGCGGGCTGGGAAAGAAAGTGGCTTTATTGCCGTTGTGGATTTGCCATTGATCCCACAGGAGCACCATGGAAAAGCCAAAAATCACCCACAGGATGGTGCGGCGAATATCGTTCATGAAGGTTTCTTTTCAGAAGGAGGGGAAATCAGGCGGCTAAACAGCCGGGGGCGCTCAAGAGGAACCGGGTCATGCCCGCCCGCGCACCAAGGATGGCAACGGGCCAAGCGGGCGAGCGTCAGATAGGTGCCGGCTGCAGCACCATGGTCTTGCAAAGCACGCAGGGAATACACCGAACAGGTCGGCTCAAACCGGCAGGACGACCCCAGCCACGGGCTGAGAAAGAGCCGATAGGCCTTCACCAAGCCGATGAGCGCGGCCTGCATCATGGCTTGGTACTCACCACAACAGGGGGCCGGGCTCGTGCAAACAACAGCTGCAACTCACTGCGCACAGCAGCCTTGAGCGCATCCGACGTGGCACTGGGAAACTGGGCACGGTCAAAACCAGAGCGCAAGCGAACCACATGGGCACGCGGCTCCAAGCTGGCAGACAACTCGGAGCCAAGCGTGTAAATCTGCCGTTTGATGGTGTTGCGGGTGACCGCGCGCTTGGCCCAACGCTTGGGCACCATGGCACCCAGCCAAACTGCGACGCCCGGAAACAACAAAGCCTCCGACGCGTCGGAGGCCGTTGCCACTGCCCGGGCATGCAAAGCAAAATGCGCTGTTTTGGACACAGTTATCCCGCCAAGCACCGCTTGAAACTGGGCACGGGTTTTGAGGCGCCGCACCGGGGCGTTGCCGGCATGTGGCGAATCTGCAAGGACCAAAAGCCAGTCAGCCTTGGTTTGCCAGATCCGCGCGAATTAGACTGCCAGGCGCTTGCGGCCCTTGGCGCGGCGTGCATTGATCACAGCGCGACCGCCACGGGTCTTCATGCGAACCAGAAAACCATGGGTGCGTGCACGGCGGATTTTGGAGGGTTGGTAAGTGCGTTTCATGTCAATTTTCCTAACAGGCTCAGTGGGTATCCGTACCCACTCCACAAGGAAAAAAGGCACGAATTTCGGTCTATCGCCCCGAACACAATCAGGGGAACCCGGCATTATCGCAAATTTTCTCAACCACAGCAACACCTTAGGATGCACATGGTGTGCAGCACTGTAAGATTGGACTCTGCCGGGCAGAATGTGGATAAAGTCTTGATAAATTACAATCCAATGCGCAGCAATTCATAACTATCCACAGAAGCTGACCCCCACGATGACCCAGGGACTCCCCCCCCATACCCCAGACTCCCACAGTCAAGAGCTTGGCCAAAGCCTGTGGCAAAGCTGCGTGGACCAACTGGCCCAAGAGCTACCCGAACAGCAGTTCAACACCTGGATCAAGCCCTTGGCTGCCCAGGTGCATGACGACATGTCCAAGGCCACCATATTTGTGGCCAACCGCTTCAAATTGGACTGGGTGCGAGCCCAATACAGCCAACGTATCGCCGCTCTGCTGGAAAAGCTTTACGGCCAGCCGGTTCTTGTTGAGTTAGCGATCACTCCTCGGGAAATACCTGTCAGGCAAATTGCTACGCCGCGCATGGCAGAAGTTCCAGCGGTGGTTGACGAAGTCGAGGTGGGAGAAGATCGTGTTGGCGGCGGCCCCAAAAATCGACTCAACAGCCTGCTGACTTTTGAGAGTCTGGTCGAGGGCACAGCCAACCGCATGGCGCGTGCCGCAGCCATGCACGTGGCGACCATGCCCGGACACCTGTACAACCCGCTGTTCATCTATGGCGGCGTGGGCTTGGGCAAGACCCACTTGATGCACGCTGTGGGTAACCGCCTACTTGCCGACAAACCGGGCGCTAAAGTTCTCTACATCCATGCAGAACAATTTGTATCTGATGTGGTTAAGGCCTACCAGCGCAAAACTTTCGACGAATTCAAGGAGCGCTACCACTCTCTGGATTTGCTGCTGATTGACGATGTCCAGTTCTTCGCCAACAAAGACCGGACCCAGGAAGAGTTCTTCAATGCGTTCGAGGCATTGTTGGCCAAAAAGTCGCACATCGTGATGACCAGCGACACTTATCCCAAGGGATTGGCAGATATCCACGAGCGTTTGGTGTCACGCTTTGACTCAGGCCTCACGGTGGCTATCGAGCCGCCCGAGTTAGAGATGCGTGTAGCCATTCTGATCAACAAGGCACGTGCTGAGGGGTCAGACATGCCGGAAGAGGTAGCCTTTTTCGTGGCCAAGAATGTCCGCTCCAACGTTCGAGAACTGGAAGGCGCGCTGCGCAAGATCCTGGCCTACTCACGTTTCAACCAGAAAGAGATTTCGATCCAGTTGGCCCGTGAAGCGCTGCGCGATCTGCTGTCGATCCAGAACCGCCAAATTTCTGTGGAAAACATCCAGAAAACCGTGGCCGACTATTACAAGATCAAGGTCGCCGACATGTACAGCAAGAAGCGCCCTGCCAGCATCGCCCGGCCCCGCCAGATTGCCATGTATTTGGCCAAGGAGCTGACCCAAAAAAGCTTGCCCGAAATCGGAGAGTTATTTGGGGGGCGGGACCACACCACGGTGCTGCACGCGGTACGCAAAATCGGCGGGGAGCGCCAGCAGCTCACGGAGCTGAACCAGCAGCTGCATGTGCTGGAGCAGACCCTGAAGGGTTGAATGTAAAAACAAGTGCCAGACCCCTCAAGTCGCTATCAAAAAAGGGGAAAATGGTGAGATTGTTTGTAAATGCAGGGCTTTTGGGGGCCATGCATCCATGGTTGAGTTTCAAAAAGAGGTTGACATGATCGTATTGAAGGCAACGCAAGACAAGGTTCTATCGGTTCTGCAGTCGGTGGCCGGTATTGTCGAGCGCCGCCATACGCTGCCTATCCTGGCCAACGTGCTGTTGCGCAAAACGGGGACATCGATCCAGCTGACCACCAGCGATCTGGAAATCCAGATCCGCACCACCGCAGAGCTGGGCGGAGACACCGGCAACTTCACCACTACCATCGGCGCCCGCAAACTCATCGACATTCTGCGCACCATGCCCGGTGACCAGACGGTGTCTCTGGAATCCAGCCAGAGCAAGATCATCCTCAAGGGCGGCAAAAGCAAGTTCACGCTGCAGACCATGCAAGCCGAAGATTTCCCGCTGGTGCAAGAGTCGGCCAGCTTTGGCCCCGTGTTCAGCGTGCCGCAAAAGACCCTGAAGGACCTGCTCAGCCAGGTGTCCTTCGCGATGGCGGTGCATGACATCCGCTACTACCTCAACGGCATCCTGTTCGTGGCAGAGGGCAAACAACTCAGCCTGGTGGCGACGGACGGTCACCGCCTGGCATTTGCTTCCGCCACACTCGACGTGGAAGTGCCCAAACAGGAAGTAATCTTGCCGCGCAAGACCGTGATCGAATTGCAACGTCTGCTGAGCGATGCTGAAGGCGCGATCGAGATGCAGTTTGCCAACAACCAAGCCAAATTCACCTTTGATGGCATGGAGTTCGTGACCAAGTTGGTCGAGGGCAAATTCCCCGACTACAACCGCGTCATCCCCAAGAACCACAAGAACAGCATCACCCTGGGCCGCGAAGCCCTGCTCAAGACCCTGCAACGCACCGCCATCCTGACCAGCGACAAGTTCAAGGGCGTGCGCCTGAACATCGACCCCGGCAGCCTGCGCGTGGCGTCCAACAACGCCGAGCAGGAAGAAGCGGTGGACGAACTGGATATCGACTACGGCGGTGACAGCATCGAAATCGGCTTCAACGTCACCTACCTGATCGACGCCCTGAGCAATATGGGGCAGGAGATGGTGAAAGTGGAGCTGTCGGACGGCAACAGTTCGGCGCTAATTACTATTCCGGACAACACCACCTTCAAGTACGTCGTGATGCCCATGAGAATCTGATGCTACAAAAATAGTAGCTGCTTGCGCAATCAAACCCCCGGCCTCCGGGGGTTTGGTCATTAAAGAATCGAGAGAAAGTTAGCCATGACCGAAGAAAACAAGTCTGTTCCCAGCCCCGAAAATGCGTCAGATGCAGTGCACACGGGTGAAGGCGGCACTGACAGCTCCAACTTCCAGCCCACCATCGACACCAACCAGGCCGGTGCGACCGAGGCCTACGGTGAAGGCTCAATCCAGATTTTGGAAGGCTTGGAGGCCGTGCGCAAGCGCCCCGGCATGTACATCGGCGACACGTCCGACGGTACCGGCTTGCACCATCTGGTGTTCGAAGTGGTGGACAACTCCATCGACGAATCGCTGGCCGGCCATTGCGATGACATTCTGGTCACCATCCACTCCGACAACTCGATCAGCGTGGTGGACAACGGCCGCGGCATTCCCACCGGCATCAAGATGGACGACAAGCACGAGCCCAAGCGCTCGGCGGCGGAAATTGCGCTGACCGAGCTGCACGCCGGCGGCAAGTTCAACCAGAACAGCTACAAGGTCTCCGGTGGTCTGCACGGTGTGGGCGTGTCCTGCGTGAACGCACTCTCCAAGATGCTGCGCCTGACCATCCGCCGCGACGGCAAAGTCCACACCCTGGAGTTCAGCAAAGGCTTTGTGCAAGGCCGTATCGTCGAAACTCAGAACGGCATTGACGTGTCGCCCATGAAGATCATCGGTGACACCGAAAAGCGCGGCACCGAGGTGCATTTCCTGCCCGACACCGAAATCTTCAAAGAGAACAACACCTTCCACTACGAGATCCTGTCCAAACGGCTGCGTGAACTGTCCTTCCTGAATAACGGTGTGCGTATCCGCCTCAAGGACGAACGCGATGGCCGCGAGGATGACTTCGCAGGCGCTGGTGGCGTGCAAGGTTTCGTGAACTTCATCAACAAGGGCAAGACGGTTCTGCACCCCAATGTGTTCCACGCCATGGGCGACCGCCAGAGCGACCAAGGGACCAACATCGGCGTGGAAGTGGCCATGCAGTGGAACAGCGGCTTCAATGAACAGGTGCTGTGCTTCACCAACAACATCCCCCAGCGTGACGGCGGCACCCACCTGACTGGCCTGCGCGCAGCGATGACCCGCGTCATCAGCAAGTACATCGAGCAGAACGAACTGGCGAAGAAGGCCAAAGTCGAAGTCACCGGCGACGACATGCGCGAAGGCCTGTGCTGCGTGCTGTCGGTCAAAGTACCCGAGCCCAAGTTCTCCAGCCAGACCAAGGACAAGCTGGTGTCGTCGGAAGTGCGCGGCCCGGTGGAAGACATTGTGGGCAAACTATTGGCCGACTACCTGGAAGAGCGTCCCAACGACGCCAAGATCATTGTCGGCAAGATCATCGAAGCCGCGCGCGCCCGTGAAGCCGCCCGCAAAGCCCGCGACATGACGCGCCGCAAAGGAGTGCTCGACGGCATGGGACTGCCCGGCAAACTGGCGGACTGCCAGGAAAAGGACCCTGCAGGTTGCGAAATCTACATCGTCGAGGGTGACTCCGCCGGTGGCTCCGCCAAACAAGGCCGTGACCGCAAGTTCCAGGCGATCCTTCCGCTGCGCGGCAAGATCCTGAACGTGGAAAAGGCCCGCTACGAAAAGCTGCTGACCAGCAATGAAATCCTCACGCTGATCACCGCGCTGGGCACTGGTATCGGTAAGGCCGGTGGTGGCAGCGCCGATGGCAAGGATGACTTTGATGTCGCCAAGCTGCGTTACCACCGCATCATCATCATGACCGATGCGGACGTAGATGGCGCCCACATCCGCACCCTGTTGTTGACCTTCTTCTACCGCCAGATGCCCGAGCTGGTGGAGCGTGGCCACATCTACATCGCCCAGCCCCCGCTCTACAAGGTGAAGAATGGCAAGGAAGAGCTTTACCTGCAAGGCCCGGCCGAACTCGATAGCTTCCTGTTGCGCGTGGCCTTGGTGAATGCCTCCGTCTTCACCGGTGGCCCCAACGGCACCACGATTGCCGGCGATACCCTGGCTGAACTCGCGCGCAAGCACCAGGTGGCCCAGTCGGTGATTGCACGCCTGCAAAACTTCATGGATGCCGAAGCGCTACGCGCCGTGGCGGATGGCGTGGTGTTGAACCTGGATACGGTGGCCGACGCGGAAGCCTCCGCCACCGCACTGCAGGCCAAACTGCCCGATGCCGAAGTGGCCGGCGAATTCGACGCCCGCAGTGACAAACCTATCCTGCGCATCAGCCGCCGCCACCACGGCAACGTGAAGAGCAGCGTGCTCACACAAGACTTCGTACACGGCGCCGACTACGCTGCTTTGGCAGAGGCTGCCAACACCTTCCGGGGCCTGCTGTCCGAAGGCGCACGCGTAATGCGTGGCGAGGGCGAGCGCCAGAAGGAAGAAAAGGTCGGGGACTTCCGCGAAGCCATGGCCTGGCTCATTGGCGAAGCCGAACGCACCAGCAGCCGCCAGCGCTACAAAGGTCTGGGCGAAATGAACCCCGAGCAACTGTGGGAAACCACCATGGACCCCACGGTTCGCCGCCTGCTCAAGGTGCAGATTGACGACGCCATCGAAGCCGACCGCGTGTTTACCATGCTGATGGGTGACGAAGTCGAGCCGCGCCGCGACTTTATTGAGACCAATGCGCTGCGTGCCGGCAACATTGATGTCTGAGATCCGGCGCATCCACCCCGCCGCGCAGTGGTCAGACGCGGTGGTGTACAAGGGCACCGCCTACTTTGTGGAGGTGCCCGAGAGCGGCACGGACATCTCCAGCCAATCGCAGGCGGTCTTTGCCCAGGCAGAGCGCACACTTGCGTTGGCAGGCAGCGACAAAAGCCGCTTGCTGATGGCGACTATTTATCTCAAGCACATGGCGGATCGGGCGGCATTCAACGCCGCATGGCAGGCTTGGTTGCCAGAGGGCTGCGCTCCGGCCCGCGTGTGTGTGAGCGCTGAGATGGCCAGCCCGGACTACCTGCTGGAGATTGCGTTTACCGCAGCGACGGAGCAGGGCTAGTCGGGCCGCTTTACTGGCCAAATATGCGCGTAGTGCTCATGAATACTGCGCAAACAGCTCCTATTTCCATAGCAGATTAGCTGCGTTTCTCGGATAACCCCATCAGCGTCCACTAACTGGCACGCACTGTAGCCGTGGACGCACGCACCACCAACACCGGGTCGGGCACGTGCACGATCGTGGGCTGGTGCTGCGGGTTTTCGATCAAGTCCAACAACAGGTCGATGGAGATGGTGGCAACCTGCTCAATGCCCAAGGCCACCGTGGTCAGTGCCGGGCGCATGTCGCGCGCCAGCTGGATGTCCGTCACGCCGATCAGCGAAATGTCTTGTGGAATTCGGATGCCGCGATCGGCCAGTGCTTGGCTGGCACCGTAGGCCATCAAGTCGTTGGTGCAAAAAATGGCGGTGATGTCGGGGTGCTGTTCCAGCAGCGCGTCGGTGGCTTCGTGGCCGCCGGCCACGGTGTCACTTACGTTGCGGACCATCGCATCGTCCAAGGTCAAGCCGCTGGTAGCGAGTGCGCTCTTGAAACCGTTGAGGCGGCCGAGCTGCATGCCCTCCAGGCCACACCCAACAATGGCACCGATGCGGCGATGCCCCAGCGCCAGCAAATGCTGGCCCGCAATCTCGCCCGCACGGTGGAAGTTCACCACCACGTGGGGGATTTGGTTGGCCAGGTCTACCTGTTCTTCCGATGCCAGCACGATGGGGGAGCGGCGGGTCTTGAGCTCGTTGATGTCGTCGGCGCTGATGCCGGTGTGCAGCACCAGCACGCCATCGGCCAAGGTTCCCGCAATCTGGTGCAGATACGCGCGGCCAATGTCGGGGCGCTCGTCGGTGTTGCACACCATCAAAAAGTAGTTGCGGTGCCGCGCCACGCGCTCGGCCACCCGCACAAACTCTGGGTAAAAAGGGTTGTTGATGTCGGGCAGCACCAACGCCACCATGGACGACTTGCCCTCAGCCAGGGCGCGCGCCATAAGGTTGGGCCGGTAGCCAGTGGCAGCGATGGCTTCCTGCACCTTTTGCACGGTGGCAGGCTTTACCTTCTGCGTGTTGCGCAGCACATTAGAAACAGTGGCGGTGGTGACACCGGCCAATCGGGCAACTTCACTCAGGGTGGCCATGGCGCTGCAACGTGGTGTGAATTGGCATGAATCGATACGTTTTTTTGAATCCTAGGATTTACCCTAGTGGCCGGCATATTTGCGAGCACCCCTAGGTATACTCCAAAAATTGCTGAATTTAACCGCTTAAATTTTAATTTTCGAGGTGTAGCAAGGGAGCTTCCGGGATGTCGCTCCCTTGGCGAATCAGCGCATGCGGGCCGCAGGTCGGGCCAGAAATTTAACCGCTTAAATTTTGGAAAGGATGCCAGTCGCACCACCGTCATCACACGCAAACCGGAGACAACAAGCCGTGTGCACCAGTGTTCCACTGGGCGCCACTTGCCACTTTATTCATTGACACAGAGACAGGAAAACACACCATGAATTTCGCCAAACGCAGCACCCTCAGCACCATGATCGGTCTGGCCTTGAGCACCTCCGGCCTGATGGCCAGCCACGCCGCCAACGCGGGTGAAGTCACCATCTGGGCCTGGGACCCCAACTTCAACATCGCCATCATGCAAGAGGCGGCCAAGCGCTACACCGCCAAGCACCCTGGCGTGACCTTCAAGATCATCGACATGGCCAAGGCCGACGTGGAGCAAAAGTTGCAGACCACGCTCGCCTCCGGCGTGACCAAAACCCTGCCTGATATCGTGCTGGTGGAGGACTACAACGCCCCCAAGTACCTGCGTTCTTTCCCTGGTGCGTTTGAGCCCCTGTCTGGTAAGGTGGACCACAAGGCCTTTGCCAACTACAAGGTCAACCTGATGAGCATGGGTGGCAAAGTCTACGGCCTGCCCTTTGACACCGGCACCACCGGCATGTACTACCGCAGCGACCTGATCAAGCAGGCCGGCTTCAGCGACAAGGACATGCAAAACATCACCTGGGATCGCTACCTGGAAATCGGCAAGCAAGTCGAAGCCAAGACCGGCAAGAAGATGTTTGCCATGGACCCGCAAGACATCGCCAGCATCCGCATCATGATGCAGTCTGCCGGTCGCTGGTACTTCGACAAAGACGGCAAGCTCGACATCAAGAACAACCCCGCGCTGAAGGCCGCACTGGAAGTGCAGACCAAGTTCATGAAGACCGGTGTCTACAAACCCACCTCCGGTTGGGGCGAGTGGGTCGGTGCGCTGAACAAGGGTGATGTGGCGTCTGTCATCACCGGCGTATGGATCACTGGCTCGGTCAAAGCCGAAGCCAGCCAGTCCGGCAAATGGGCGGTGGCCGCCACCCCCCGCCTGAATGTGCCAGGCGCCACCAACGCGTCCAACCTGGGCGGCTCCAGCTGGTATGTGCTGGCCGCAGGCAAAGAAAAGGCCGCCGCTGCGGACTTCCTGAACGAGGTATACGCCAAGGATGTGGATTTCTACCAAAACATCCTGCAGTCCCGCGGCGCCGTGGGCTCGCTGCTGGCATCGCGCAGCGGCAAAGCCTACTCCGAAGCGGACCCCTTCTTCGGTGGTGCCAAGGTGTGGCAGCAGTTCAGCGACTGGATGGGCAAGGTGCCTAGCGTGAACTACGGCATTTACACCGCCGAAGGTGACGCTGCCGTGGCCGCCCAACTGCCAGCTTTGGCACAAGGCCTGCCCGTCGAGAAGGCGCTGGAAAACATCCACAACCAGCTCGCGTCGCAAATCAAGTAAGACGCGGCAACACTGCACCAAAGGAGCACCATGGCGCCCAAGCCTACGACCAGCTACCGGCGTTTTTACGACGTCAACGGTTGGCTATTTGTTTCCATCGCACTCGGGCTGATCGGGGTCTTCATGGCCTACCCGATCGTCCGATCGCTGTGGATGTCTCTGCACGCCGGGCAGGGAACGGTGGTCGAGTTCGTAGGTATGGGCAACGTGGTGCGTCTGGCCAGTGATCCGGTCTTTCTGAAGGCCCTGCAAAACACCTGCATCTTCCTGGTGATCCAGGTGCCCATCATGCTCTTGCTGGCGCTGGTCATGGCCAGCTGCCTGAACATGCCAAACCTGCGCTTTCGCGGGCTGTTGCGCACGGCGGTGTTTCTGCCCTGCGTGACCTCGCTGGTGGCGTATTCAGTGGTCTTCAAGAGCATGTTTTCGTATGACGGCCTGGTCAACCACGCACTGGCGTGGCTGGGCCTCATCAGCGAGCCCATTCCCTGGCTCAACGATCCGTTTTGGTCCAAGGTGGTCATCATCATCGCCATCACCTGGCGCTGGACTGGCTACAACATGATCTTTTATCTCGCGGCCATGCAGAACATCGACAAGTCGATCTACGAGGCTGCCCGCATCGATGGCATCTCAGCCTACCGCCGCTTTGTGTCCATCACCATCCCGAATCTCAAGCCGGTGATCCTGTTCACCACCGTGACTTCCACCATCGGCACGCTGCAGTTATTTGATGAACCCATGAACATCACCACCGTGGGCACCGTGTTCTCGGACAACACGCTCACGCTGTCCATGTACATCTACAACCTGTCGTTCAAGTTCGTGCCCAACTTTGGCTATGCCGCGACGGTGTCGTATGTCATCGTGTTGCTGGTGGCCGCGCTGGCCGCCGTCCAGTTTTATGCTGCCCGGGAGCGCAACTGACATGAGCAACTGGACCGAAAAATTCCGCATGACCGGCGTCTACCTTTTTTTAGGTGTGATGGCCTTTGTGTCCCTGTTCCCCTTTGCCTGGATGGTGATCAGCTCCACCAATGCGTCGGTGGACGTCACCAAGGGCAAATTCACCTTCGGCACCGCCTTTCTGGAGAACCTCGAAAAGCTCAACAAGAGCTTTGATGTGGCCCAAGTCTTCTGGAACTCCGGGAAAATCGCCATCATCGGTGGCTTCTTCACCTTGGTGATTTCGTCCATGGCGGGTTATGGCTTTGAGGTCTTCGCCTCCAAGGCCCGCGAGCGCGTCTACAACGGCCTGTTGCTCACGCTGATGGTGCCCTTTGCGGCACTGATGATTCCGCTGTTCATTCTGATGGCGCAGTTCGACCTGCTGGACACCCACCTCGCCGTGATCTTGCCCGCGCTGGCTTCTGCCTACATCATTTTCTACTTCCGCCAAAGCACCAAAGCCTTCCCACCCGAGCTGCGCGAAGCCGCCCGCCTGGATGGTCTCAAAGAGTGGCAAATCTTCCTGTTTGTCTATGTGCCGGTGATGCGTTCCACGTATGCGGCGGCTTTCATCATCGTGTTCATGGCGGCGTGGAACAACTTCTTGTGGCCCCTCATCGTGCTGCAGTCGCCCGAGCTCAAAACCATCACCTTGGTCTTGTCCTCACTGGGCTCGGCCTACTTCCCCGACTTCGGCGTGATCATGCTGGCGGCCATGCTGGCCACCTTGCCCACCCTGGTCGTCTTTTTCGCAATGCAACGGCAGTTCGTACAGGGCATGCTGGGCTCCGTCAAATAAGGTTTTTCACATGCGTACCGTTAGCAAGCTCGTCTCGGGCTGGACTTTTCACACTTCTTTTTCGCCTGAACTGATCTCCACGGCCCTGCCCGGCGAGGCCGTGCGCCTGCCGCACAACGCCGTCGACCTGGACATGACCTACTTCGACGAGCGCAGTTTCCAGAAGGAATTTGGCTACCAGATCACCCTGGCCTGGATGCCCGAATATGCCGGCCGCGAAGTGAGTCTGCGCTTTGATGCCGCCATGGCCAACAGCGTGGTCTGGGTGAATGGCCAGCAGGTGGTAGCCCACAAGGACGGCTACACACCCTTCACTGCGCGCCTCACCGGCCTGTTGAAGGAAGGCGATAACCTGATCACTGTCAAAGTGGACGGCAGTGAAAACCCAGAGATCCCCCCTTTCGGTGGCCAGATCGACTACCTGACCTACGCAGGCATCTACCGCGACGTGTGGCTGCAGGTAACCGACGCTGTGTCCATCGCCAACCTCAAGGTGGAAACGTCGAATGAGCTGACGGACGCAAAGGAAGTTTTGGTCAAGGGCTTCATCGCCAACCCCGCAAACGCCCCCGTCAGCGGCAAAGTTTTGGTGGAACTCTGCAAGGTGGACGGCACGGTACTGCAGCAGCAAACCGTGGCCGTGTCGGGCGCTGGCTTTGAAGCGAACTTCGCGCAACTGGCAGGCCTCAAGCTCTGGGAGCTGGACGCACCCGAGCTCTACCTGGTGCGCGCCACCTTGGATAACCGCGACCAACTCAGCACCCGCTTCGGCTTCCGCACCGCACGCTTCACCACCGAGGGCTTTTTCCTCAACGGCAAGAACGTCAAAATCCGTGGCCTAAACCGCCACCAAAGCTTCCCCTACGTGGGCTACGCCATGGGCCAGCGCGCCCAGGCCAAAGACGCCGACGTCATGAAAGACGTGCTCAAGTGCAACCTGGTGCGCACCTCGCACTACCCACAGTCCACCTACTTTCTGGACCGTTGCGACGAGATCGGCCTGCTGGTATTTGAAGAAATCCCCGGCTGGCAGCACATCGGCGGCCAGGCCTGGCAGGACGAGTCGGTGGAGAACGTGCGCCGCATGGTCGAGCGCGACTGGAACCACCCCTCCATCATCATCTGGGGCGTGCGCATCAACGAGTCGCAGGACAACCACGACTTCTACACCCGCACCAACGCGATGGCCCGCAGCCTGGACACCACCCGCCAGACCGGTGGCGTGCGTTACATCGAAAACAGCGAGTTGCTGGAAGACGTGTACACCGTCAACGACTTCTGCCATGTGGCCACCGAGGAGTGGATGAAGGGTATTGCCCCCACGCCGCTGCGCCAGCCGCGCCAAGTAACCGGGCTGGACCACGAAGTACCGTACCTGGTGACCGAGTTCAATGGCCACATGTACCCCACCAAGCGCATCGACCCCGAAGACCGCCAGGCCGAACATGTGCGCCGCCATCTGGATGTGCTGAACAAGGCTTACGAGAACCCCGTCATCAGCGGCGCCATCGGCTGGTGCATGTTTGACTACAACACCCACAAAGACTTCGGCGCGGGTGACCGCATCTGCCACCACGGCGTGATGGACATCTTCCGCGAACCCAAGTTCGCCGCCTGGGGCTATACCAGCCAGTGCAGCCCGGCCGAACAAGTAGTGCTGCAACCCGTGACCTACTGGGCCCGTGGCGAGAAAGACCGATGCGAAGTGCTGCCCTTGATCGTGCTGACCAACTGCGACTATGTGGAACTGCAGGTAGGCGACTTCGCCCCCAAGCGCGCGGAACCCGACCGCGGGCTGTACCCACATTTGCCGCACGCACCTGTCATCTTTGACAGCCGCCACGTCAACATGAACGACCTGGGCGCCTGGGGCATGCTGTGGCGCGATGCCACCGTCACCGGCTATATCAATGGCAAGGCGGTTTCCACCGTCAAGCTTTCGGGCAATCCGGTGCCCACCACTTTGCAAGTGGAAGTGGACGACACGCAATTGCAAGCGCATGAGAAAGACGCTACCCGCGTCATCGTGCGCGCGCTGGACCAAGCCGGCCGCCTGTTGCCCTTCATGGACGATGTGGTGCATGTGGAAGTGACGGGTGCTGCCAAGCTGCTGGGTCCGGACCTGCTGACGCTCAAGGGCGGCACCACCGGCTTCTGGCTGGAAACCACCGGCGCAGTGGGTGACATCACCTTGCGCGTAGCCACCCGCCGCATGGGCGAACAGCGCGTAAGGCTGCAAGCCGCGTAAATTACGGAGTCGACGAGGAATAGAACATGGCAGACGTCAAACTCACCCAGGTCCGCAAGTCATTCGGCGAGATCGACATCATCCGGGGCGTGGACCTCGACATCAAACACGGCGAGTTCGTGGTGTTTGTGGGCCCCTCGGGCTGCGGCAAGTCCACGCTGCTGCGCGCTATCTCGGGCCTGGAGGACATCACCAGCGGCGAGCTGCGCATCGGCGACCAGGTCATGAACCATGTGGACCCGTCCAAGCGCGGCATTGCCATGGTGTTCCAGAGTTACGCGCTCTACCCCCACATGACGGTGCGCGAAAACATGGGTTTCGCCCTCAAGCACGCCGGTGTACCCAAAGCCGAAGTGGCCAGCAAGGTGGACGCAGCCGCCAAGATTCTGGGCCTGGAGCCGCTGATGGAGCGCAAGCCCAAGGCCCTGTCGGGCGGGCAACGCCAACGTGTGGCCATCGGCCGTGCCATCGTGCGCGACCCGCAGGTGTTCTTGTTTGACGAACCACTCTCCAACCTGGACGCCGAGCTGCGCGTGCACATGCGCATCGAAATTGCGCGCCTGCACCGCGAGCTGGGCAGCACCATCATCTACGTGACGCACGACCAGGTCGAGGCCATGACCCTGGCCGACAAGATCGTGGTGCTGCGCGCCGGTGTGGTGGAGCAGGTGGGTGCTCCGCTGGAGCTGTACGACAACCCAGCCAACACCTTTGTGGCGGGCTTCATCGGCTCCCCACGCATGAACTTCTTTGACGGCACCGTCAGCGGCCACAACCGCTTCAACGGTGTGAACCAATGCCAGGTCACCCTCAGCGGTTTTGACAATGCGGTGGTCACTCTGCCACTGGATGGCAACCTGCCCGCCGTGGGCACCGAAGTGTCCGTGGGCGTACGGCCCGAACACTTTGTGGAAGACGGTCGCGCCACGCTGCCCGTCACCGTGGACATGCTGGAGCACCTGGGCGGCGAGACCTTTGTGTATGGTCGCTCCACCAGCGGCGTGATGGTGGTGATGGAAAGCAAACACGGCCGCAGCCTGCGCTCGGGCCAAGCGTTGGAAGCCCGCTTTGATGCGGCCAAGGCCCTGCTGTTCGACAAGAGCGGCGCGCGCATCTACTGCAACTAACTGCCCCATGCCTACCCACGCGCCCGAGGCCTCTGCCGACTTCATCACCCTGCACGGCACCCATACCAGCGTGGTGCTGGAAACACGCGCTCATGAGGCGCCACTGTGGCGCTACTGGGGGCCGCGCTTGCCGGACAACTGTGTGCCGCTGGCGCCGCTGCGCGATGGCCGTGCCATCCCGCCCAGCAACATGGAGCTCGACCAGCCGCTGACCGTGGCACCCACCTTTGGCGTGGGCTGGTACATGCAGAGCGCCTTGCTGGCCCACCGCAGCGGCCAGCAATTTGCGCAGCAGTTCACGGGCGTCCGCATAGAGACCCTGGTAGCGGGCCAGAGCATTGCAATTCATCTGACGGACAGCGTCGCCCGGCTGCGCCTGGTGCTGCAAGTAACGCTGGATGCGAACGATGTGCTGCAGCTGCGCAGTGAGTTGTTCAACGACGGCACGGATGTGCTGGACGTGCAATGGCTGGCCGCAGGCACCGTGCCGCTGCCCGGTGATGCGCACACCGTGCGCTCCTACACCGGCCAGTGGGCGAATGAATTCCAGCTGCAGGAAGACGCACTCTCGCGCAGCCTGTGGCAACGCGAGAACCGGCGCGGCCGCACCTCGCACGACAGCTTTCCCGGCGCCGTGGTCACCACACCGGGCGCTACGCAGCACAGCGGCACCGTCTATGGTGCGCAGCTGGCCTGGTCGGGCAACCACCGTCAGGCGATTGAGTGGCTGCACGACGGACAGTACCAATGGCAGATGGGTGAATGGTTGGCGCCGGGCGAAGTGCGCTTAGGCGCAGGCGAATCGCTGGTCACGCCAACGCTGTTCGCCAGTTGCTCCACGCAGGGCCTGAACGGCCTGGCCGCGAATTTTTACGCCACGGTGCGCGCCCGCCTGCCCTGGCCCGGTGGCCGCATGCGTCCGCGCCTGGTGCACCTCAACACTTGGGAAGCGGTGTACTTTGATCACCGCACCGATGACATCCGCGCGTTGGCCGCTGCCGCCGCCAGCGTGGGGGTGGAGCGCTTTGTGCTGGACGACGGTTGGTTCCAGGGTCGGCACAGCGACCAGGCCGCCCTAGGAGACTGGTGGCCAGATGCGGGCAAGTACCCGCACGGCCTTCTGCCGCTGGCGCAGTACGTGAACGGGCTGGGTATGGAGTTTGGCCTGTGGGTAGAACCCGAAATGGTCAGCCCCGACAGCCAGCTCTTCCGCGCCCACCCCGACTGGGCGCTGCAACTCGAAGGCCGGCCGCTGCTGACCATGCGCAACCAGTTGGTGCTGGACGTAGCCCGTCCCGAGGTGGCGGACTACCTGTTCACCAAGCTCGACACCCTGCTGCAGAACGTGCCCATTGCCTATCTGAAATGGGACATGAACCGCGACCTGACCACCGCTGGCAACGCGCTGGGCCGGCCGGCCTACAGGGGCTTCGTGCACGCGCTGTACGCGCTGTGGGACCGCGTGCGCGCCGCGCACCCGGAGCTGGAGATCGAGAGCTGTGCCTCCGGCGGCGCCCGGCTGGACATGGGGGCTCTGGCCCACACCCACCGGGTCTGGACCAGCGACTGCAACGATGCTTTGTCGCGCGTGGCCATCCAGCGCGGTGCGCTGCAGTTTTTGCCGCCCGAGATTTTGGGCGCCCACATCGGGCCCGCACCCGCGCACACCACGGGCCGCAGCCAGAGCCTGAACTTCCGCGCCGGTGTGGCCATCAGCGGGCACCTCGGCATAGAGGCCGACGTGCGCCACATGAGCGATGAAGGGCGCATGGCGCTGGGTCAGTGGGTCGGCATGTACAAGCAGCTGCGCAACCGCCTGCACACCGGCCAGGTCTGGCTGGGCGAAGCTGGCGACGGCGTGCTCTGGCAAGCGCACGGCGACGCCGGTGCCAGCGAGGTGCTCCTGCTGGTCTACCGCACCACGCCCACCAGCCACCGCAACACGCCGCCCCTGCGCCTGCCCATGCTGCGCCCGGCAGCGCACTACACCATCGAACGGCTGGACCCCACGCCACCCGACTGGACCAGCAGCCCGCTCAACGATGCCGCCCTGGCTGCAGGAGCCCAGCAGGCTTTGCCGCCCACGGCGCACGGCGCTTGGCTGGCCGCCGTAGGCCTGCCATTGCCGCGCATGAACGCCGAGAGCGCACTGATCTACCGGCTGCGCTTCATCCCGCAATAGGCCAGGCTGACGCGAGGCGGCATCGCCCTGGACCACTCAAAGGCATGGGCTTCAGCAAGGCCGAGAACGTAGGTGGCATTGAGCAAGCCCGCAAGACCCTGGGCAAAAAGTAATTCCGCTCAAGGCAACACTTCGGCCGTATAGGTCCGCAGGCTGTAGCCACCGCCCGCCATGCCTCGGCACAGTGGCGCTGTAGACGCGTCGGTCAGTACAAAGCCTTTATTCGTCCATACCCAGGCGTAGTCCGCCCCGCAGTCATTCAAGCCCCGGCCTTTGGCGTACGAGCTCAGGCGGCCGTCCTCAAAGCTGGCATTCATCACATAGTCGCTTGGTTCACCATCGGGCATGGGTACGGTGAGGCGCTTGGCGCGATAGGGCGGCTTGCTGTTGGCGAGCCAAAGGCCACTGCCGCCCTGGTAGGCCCCACGCCCACATTCCCGCATCACCAGCACCTGCGTGGCGGAGACGCGCGTGATCGACGTTTCGGGGTCATTGTCATCGGGCATGTCGTCCCAGCAATCGCGCGGGGTGATGGACTTGAGGATCGCAGGCAACAACGCCTCGTCGGCTTTGCTGGTGCCCGGCAGCGCTGCGGCCCGCACCTTGGACACAGGCAAGGGCGGCAATGCAGCAGCTTCAGGCTTCTTGCCTTTGCGCAGTAGCGCACCCGGCGTACCCACTCGACCCTGAACATCGTCCATCTTGAGCAGCGCGGCATTGCTGCCGGCCAGCGACACTTCCCAGCGCTTAGCGCCATCGGCCAGCGTCAGCTTCTGGCCCACCAACACATGCGCCAACAGCTGTTGGGTCTGGGCAGGGCTCAGGTCTTCACCAAGCGCGATGCCCTTCAGCGTGGTGCTGCCCAGGCGCAGGGTGAGCTGTCGCGAGTCCCCACTGTCGTTCACATCCAGCTGCACCCGCACGGGAGCATTCGGCCCCGCGTCGCGCGACAACCAGAGCACCACAGACTCCGAGGCCGAATCCTCGCTTTGGTAAGCCACCGCTTCACAGTGGCGGGTGTTGTCGCAGGCCACCGCCCAGTCCTTGTAAGTGAAGACTTGCGCGTGCGCCATGCCCGCGAGGGCGAGTACGGACAGTGCGGCGGTGTGTGGAATGAAATGCATGCTGGGCGGGCTCACTAACAGGGACAAAACATTGGCGAGAATAGCGCAGCAATACCCGTCCCAACCGTCCATGCCCACCACCGTGCTCACCGGCCTGCCGCCACTGGTTTCGCCCGCCACGCGGGTGCTGATTTTGGGCAGCTTTCCCGGCGTGCGCTCGCTGCAGGCGCAAGAGTATTACGGCCACCCGCAAAACCAGTTCTGGAAGATATTCCAAGCCATTTGGCCCTCTAGCCCCCATGGAATGTGCGCGAGCAGCTATGAAATACGTAGCAAATGGCTACTGGAGCGCGGCCTGGGCGTGTGGGATGTCTACGCCAGCTGCGAGCGCGAAGGCAGCCTGGACAGTGCCATCCGCAACGCGGTGCCCAACGACATCGCCGCACTGCACCTGCCGCAGCTACAAGCCATCGCCCACAACGGCGGCGAGAGCTTCAAACACGCCCGCCACACCCGCGCCCTGGGCGTGCCCGTGTACCAGCTGCCCAGCACCAGCCCGGCCAATGCCAGCTGGAGCTTTGAGCGCAAACTGGCAGCGTGGCGGGAGGTGATGGAGCGGCACGGCTTGGTGTAGCACGCGCCTCAGTTGGCCTTGGGTCGCAGCGTCATCTGGCGGTCGCTCAGGGTGATGTCGAATTTGTTGAGAAAGCTCTGACCCAGCAAGGCCTCGTCAGGCTCGCCGCCCACCAAGCCAACGCCCACGCGCACCGACGACACCTGCGCAGACTCCAGCGCCACCCGCACTTCGGTGTGGATGCGCCCTGCCAGATCGCCATTGGCGGTCTTGAACACCGTGGGCGTGCCGCCGGTGAGCCCTGCCTGCTTGGCCAGGGCCTCGCTCACAACGACCATCGATGCCCCCGTGTCCACCAGAAAGCGCACCGGCTGGCCGGCCACGGTGCCTGTTGCATAGAAGTGCCCGTCGCGCGCCATGGGGATCACCAGCGCACCACCCGGCAGCGTGACCACGGGTTTGGGTTTGAGGTATTGCGCAGACACCAGATACAGCCCGCCGATGACTGCCAGCCACACGAGCACGATGGCGAAGGGGCCCCATTTAAGGCTGGTGGGCAGGTCTGGGGTGGGTGGGATGGGTGAGGCGGACATGACAACAGTTTAGGCAAATGGCGCACACCCACACCGCATTGCGATCTTTCACCCAGTCAAGCTCTGCCCTTAAAGGAGTAGCTGTCTTTCAATTCGTTGAGCCAGCGCACATCCAGCAATCCATCATGTTGCATGCGTCCAACCACAATGCCAGGGTGCACCCCTATTGAGCGCGCAAACTCCGCGACTGCTGCCTTGGTGTGGGCTAGCGCTGCCAGCGCTGTGGCGGCATTGGGAGGAATCAAATAGTCGCGTGCCCAAGCATTGGCCTCTCGCTCTTCTTTCGACGACGAAGCGACCTTTGATGGGTCGTCCAGAAAAACCGACTTTTTCTGTCCGCCATGCAAAAGGATGTGTGCAGCTTCGTGAAAGAAACTAAACCAAAACCGATCATTCAACTTGCCGTAAAGCGACAGCTGAATCAATGGCCGTCGGGCATGCAACCATCGTGCGACTCCAGACACATGGGTTCGCGGCAATGCAGGCAACAAAACAAACGCGACGCCGGCATCATGCAAAAGCCGCTGCATGCGAGGCTGAAACTCCTCAGGCGACAGGCACGTCAACGTACGAATCTCAGCCAATGCCGCTTTGAATTGCGCTTCGTCGAAAGCCGGGCCATCGAGTTTTTCTGCCATGCGCTCGCCCATGCGCAACCATGCGGATATACCGGCAACGTCGGCTTGGTCTTCACGACTGCGGCGAAAGGCCAACTCCATGCAACCGTACTGGGTTTCCCATTGGTCAGGACTGGCCACACCGAAAAAACTCAGCAACTCGCCGACCAAGCCCGGCTTGGACTTGGCATCCAAACGCCGCCTGGGCAAGACGCCAATCTCCATCATTTCCTTGACGGGAAAACGCTCCAGCCAGGGCACCATGGTTGTTTGGCGCTCGGCAGCCTCTTGCGTCGCAACACGCTCACGGTATTGCGCTTCACGCGTAAGCCAAAACCCAACAGAAGCCCCCAACACGTTCTGCAGGCGAATGGCAGCATCTTCTGTCAACGGCACTTTGGCTTTGATGAGCTGGTTCACATGTTTCAACGAATAGCCCAAGCGGTCTGCAAGGTGCTGCTGCGTCCAACCGCGCTCTTCCAGCAGGTCAAGTATGGTGTCCCCGGGAGGTGACACCCAATCTGGCGCGAAAGGCGCGTCTGCGCCGCGATCAGCCAATTCAGTCATGGTAGTCCCCGATGTATTCAATGCACACGATGGTCACCGCGGACCAGTCGATCGATGCGTCGTCCCGACGCGGTATGGGCTCATTGGCCGGTGCGAAGACCAAGCGCCAGCCGCCTGCCAATTCCAATGCAAATTGACCATAGCGATCCCCCTTGAGCGGATGCGGCTTGCCTGCCACCAAGTCTGAAACACGCGACGCTGCTGCAATGTCTGCCAATCGCGTTTGCAGCTTGCGTGCACAAACATCTCCCAGCTTTTTTACGGCTACGGCCTTCTTTTCACAAAGTTCGCGCAGCAGTTTGTCCTTGAATCGAATCTCCAAGAACGCCTCCGTTTCGTTTCCGGGATTCTATACGTATTTACCTATTAGGTAAATACGGATTGCTTTTTGAAGCCTCTACAGACCGCGAGCTTCGCGCGCCAACCACCCCTGCGCGCCCTGCCAAAGCGCCTGCCGCCACGCGGAATCTCTGCCCGGTAAAGGTTTCACCAAATCTTCCGGATACCACGGTGCTCTTCCCAACGCGGCGGCCTCGGGCAAAAGCAAATTGCCTGCTTCTAGGCGCACCAGCGTGGCCCGAGGGATTTCGCGCCCAGTGACCAAAATGCCAAGGGACTGGGCCACAGCCACGGCGGCCACCATGTTTTCTATGCACGGGGCGTGGTGCAAGCTCCATTCGTCGGACAACAGCCAATAGCGTGAAAGCTCCTTGCCATCTAGCCCGTCGGAGGTCTCCTCGTACACCAGGCACAAAGGGCCCTCGCCGCAACCGCCTTCATCCAAGCGCTGCCCTGCGCCCTTCCACACCGACAGCGCGCGGGACACGTGGGGCGCCTGCGCCTTGCGCGACTCAAACCACTCGCGGTAGTTGGCGGGGTACTTGTAGTGGTCCACCACCACATGCGGGCGGACATCCACATCGTCAAACCACGCGCGCTGCACATTCAGGTACTCCGCAGCCCAGTCCAAGAGCTGGGGCGAGAGTTTGGCTTTGAGTTTGCCGGGCTTGGAGAAATCAGCCATGGTCAACTCGGGCTTCGCGGGTAGGGCCTGTGGGGCAAGCAGACGTATGACTTGCTGGCGCTTGATGCCATGGGCCTCAAAGGCGCGGATCAAGCGGTTTGCGCAGCGGTAGGCCGGGTCATTCCGCTCCTGGTACCAGTCCCATGCCTTGGTAAGTTGACCCAAAACGCCAGTGACCTCGCCCACGACAGACATGCTCAGGCCACCTCTTGCACCAGCGCCTCGGCCAGATGGGCTTGGGTGGACTGGCTGGCGATCAGACGCTGGCGCAGGTCGGCGCACAGGCGGCGCAGCTGGGCTACGCGGGTGACGATGCGGGATTGTTCGGCGAGGGGCGGGATTGGAATTTGAAACGCCTTGATCTTTCGCAGCACCAAATTTTTATTACCTACGCCTTCGGTGCCGTCTTCGGACTGCTGACGCACAAAGGGCGAATTGATAACAAGCGACAGGAAATCTCTGTCCACCGAAACCGATGGAAGCTTTATCAGCGCCACACTCACGAACAAGCTGAACGCTCGAGGTGTATCTACTACCACCGCAATTCCTGTCGTTCCAATCTTTGTGAGCAGAACATCACCCATCTCAGGGTTACAGCGTTTCGCCAAATCTTCATGTGATTGGGACGAAATGAATCTGGTGTCAGAGAAATCTATAAAGCCCGAACTCAAGTCTTTGACTGACAGGAAAGGAACTCCTTCAGCGATATATGTCGGCGTGTGATGTGCCCCGTCGGTGATTTGTGACGCAAGGCCGTCCATCGTTGCCCACTCCCACCCCTGCGGCAACGCAAACGGCTGTTCATCCTCCGCAATAGGCGGCTGTGGTTTGTCGCGTTTGATCTTGCCCTGGGCGATGAGTTTGTCTTTCTCGGCGCGGATTTTCTTGAGGAGTTCGCTGGCGGGCTCGTCTTGCGGGTCTTGGGGGACGAGCAGGCCGCGCACGGCGAGTTGGAGGATGGTTTGCTCCAGGGCGTCTACAGCTTCGGGGCGGTCTAGCAGCAGGTCGAAGTGGGTGGCGATGCGGTGCCAGTTGTCGGCCAGTTGCGCGGGCGTGTCGCTCTCGGTGAGCGTGGCCAGCAGGGTGCTGACGAGTTGGGCGTGTTGCGTGGTTTCGAGCTGGCCTTTGGCTTCGAGCGCGTCGCACAGGCGCATGAGTTCTTCGACGCGGGTGACGATGCGGGATTGCTCGGCTGCAGGCGGAAGCGCAATGTCGAGATCAAGGAGCGACGACCCTTTGAGGTTATTGATGCCAATACCTGCTGAGGCTTCCGACACCGAGTCCCGGTACATCGGACTGGCAAGGTAGACGGCGAAATATGCGATTTCTTGAATTGGACGAATAGCGCCACAGAACGCCCCGAATGAGCAAACCAGAGACTCTTTGAATGGAGCAGCCTTGCCAACCAAGTTCTTGCTGCCGCTGGCCAAGCACACCACGTAGTCACCAACTCGCAAAAACTGATCCTCAGAGATGAGCGCAGCGGGCACGTAAACCAGATCGTCGAGGTTCACGGTGCCGCGAATGTTGTTCGCCCGAAGGATTGGAAGATGAGTCTCGGCGGGAGTCTCCCTGGCATCCGCCTTTTGATAGGTAACGCCGCGTATTACCGAAAACAGGTCACGCCCCTTTACCCAGCTCCAGCCGTTCGGCAGTTCAAACGGCTTCTCCTCCTCCGCAATCTCCGCCAGCGGCTTGTCCCGCTTGATCTTGCCCTCGGCAACCAGCCGGTCTTTCTCCGCCCGAATCTTCTTCAGCAGTTCGCTCGCTGGCTCGTCGCTCGGGTCTTGCGGCACCAGCTTGCCTTGCACCGCCAGCGTCAAAATCAGCTCGCGCAAACGCGCCACACCGTTGGGAGCTTGCGCCAATAGGTTCAAATTTGATAGCAGCATGCGCTTATTCAACCTGCGCTGGCGAGCGATTTGGCCAATATTCCCTTGAGTTCATCGCGCAAGGCCTGCGCCTCGCCTTGCAGGCGGGCGTAGTCAGCCAGCAGTTGCTCAGGGTCGTGGCTCACGGCGTCTACGGCGTGGGGATTCTTTTGGTCGAGGTTGTAGTTGGCGGCCTTGATCTGCTCGATGCTGACCTTCCAGGCGCGTTCGTTTTCTTGCCTAGAGGCAAAGCCATCGGCCTCGCTGCCCCACCAGGCTTTTTCGGCGTCGAACTCTTCGATGCGGATGGGCTTGGTCTTGTTGTAGTTCTTCACGCCCGTTGGGTACGGATGCTCGTAGTACCAAACTTCCTTGGTGGGCGTGCCTTTGGTGAAGAACAGCAGGTTGGTTTTGATGCCGGTGTAGGGCGCAAACACGCCGTTGGGCAGGCGCACGATGGTGTGCAGGTTGCACTCGGCCAGCAGCTGCTCTTTGATGCGCGTCTTCACGCCTTCGCCAAACAGGGTGCCGTCGGGCAGCACCAGCGCAGCGCGGCCATGGGTTTTGAGGATGTGTTTGATGAGCACCAGAAACAAGTCTGCTGTTTCTTTGGTGCGCACGTCGGCGGGGAAGCCTTGCTCAATGCCCGGCTCTTCCACACCGCCAAAGGGCGGGTTGGTGAGGACCACGTCCACACGGTCGGCCTGGGTGACTTCGCGCAGCGGGCGGGCCAGGGTGTTGCCGTGCTGGATGAGGCTGGGCACCTCGATGCCGTGGAGCATGAGGTTGGTGACGCACAGCATGTGGGGGAGCTGCTTTTTCTCGACACCGGTGATGCTGTTTTGCAGCAGGGCTTCTTGCTCGGTGTTTTGCACTTGCTTGCGCAGGTGCTCGATGGCGCAGACCAAAAAGCCGCCGGTGCCGGTGGCCGGGTCCAGCACTTTTTCGCCCAACTGGGGGTTGACCATGTCCACCATGAACTGGGTGACGGCGCGGGGGGTGTAGAACTCGCCCGCGTTGCCGGCGCTTTGCAGGTCGCGCAAGATTTTTTCGTACAGGTCGTTGAACTGGTGGCGCTCGGCCTGGCGGTTGAAGTCGATGGCGGCGAGCTTGTTGATGACCTGGCGCAGCAGGTGGCCGCTTTTCATGAAGTTGTTGGCGTCTTCAAACACGCTGCGCACCACGTAGCCGCGCGGGTTGCGCTGGGCGTCGCCCCCCAGCTTTTTGAGCGCGCCAAACAAGTCATCGTTCACGAACTTGAGCAGGCCGTCGCCGGTGATGCCCTCGGCGTCTGCTGCCCAGTTGCGCCAGCGCAGGGGCTCGGGGATGGGGCTTGTGTAGCTGTCGCGGGTGAGTTCGAGTTCTTCTTCCAGCGCGTCAAACACTTTGAGGAAGAGCAGCCACACCATTTGCTCGATGCGCTGGGCGTCGCCGTTGATGCCGGCGTCCTGGCGCATGACGTCCTGGATGGATTTGATGGTGGCGGAGAGGTTGGACATGGTTTGTTCTTGTTTTGGTATGAAATCTGGCTCTAGCGCACGTGGAATGTGCGCGAGCAGCTATGAATTTGGTAGCGCTTTTAGGCGTCTGGCCCCGAAGTGTATAGCTCGCGCTCCAGCGTCTGCAGGGCGGTTTTGTACTGGGGGCGGCCGCCAAAGCTCTTGATGATTTCAGCGGGGCGGCCTATGTCGGTAAAGGGCTGCACGTTGAAGACTGTGTCGGCCTCAATGGTGGCAATGCCTTCGTCGGCGTACTTGTCCAGCAGGGCGTCGATCACCTGGCGGGCTACCGGGCCGTAGTGGGTGAAGACGTTGCGCTTCTTCACCCTGCGGGCGCGCTCGCGTCGGGTGAGGGGTGGCATGTTGTAAGCCACGTGCAGCAGCAGGTCGAAGGGGTCGAGGTCTTTGCCGACTTCTTCGGCCAAGGCTTCGATGAGCACACCGCGCGACTCCAGCTCTTCAATCAATGCGGCCTTACGGTCGGCGTCGTTCCAGGCTTGCAGGAACTTGTCCAGCGAGTCGTATTGTTTGGTGAGGTTGATGCGGGTGTAGTCGCGCAGGCTTTCGGTGATGAGCTTGCCCTGGGCGTTGAGGTACTGCACGCGCTCGCGGGCTACGGCGACGGTGACCTGGTTGCCGAGCACGTATTTGACTGGGGGATCGCCACCGCCACCAAACGGGCCCAGAGGGCCGCCCGTGGCCAGGCCCCCGTCGGGCGGTAGGTCTCCGCCGGGGAACGATGGCCCAAGTGGGGCGTCTGGTGGGGCGATGGGCGCGTCGCCCTTGGGTTCATAGATTTGCACAGGCTCGCCGTCAAAGTCTTTGTCGGCAAACAGTTCGGTGGCGCGCTTGAAGTCGAGGATGGTGAACCAGCTTTTGCCCAGGTCTTCGCGCAGGCGGGTGCCGCGGCCAATGATCTGCTTGAACAGCGTCATGGACTTGATGTTTTGGTCCAGCACGATGAGCTTGCAGGTCTGTGCGTCCACCCCGGTGCTCATGAGCTTGGAGGTGGTGGCAATGACCGGGTAGGGCTTTTCGGGGTCGATGAAGTTGTCGAGCTCGCGCTTGCCTTCTAGGTTGTCTCCAGTGATTTGCACCACGTAGTTGGGCTGGGTGGCACAAATGTCGGCATTGGCGTTGCTCAGGGCCTGGCGCATGCGGGCGGCGTGGTCTATGTCTTCGCAAAACACAATGGTTTTGGCCATGCGGTCGGTGGCGCGCAGGTAGGCGGTGATGCGCTCGGCCACTACGGCATCGCGTGGCTCCAGCACCAGCTTACGGTTCATGTCGCGGCCGGTGTAAACGCGGTCTTCGATGAGCTGGCCTTTGTTGTCGGTCATGCCTGCGGTGGGGCGCCAGCCGAAGGTGTCTTTATCCAGGTCCACCCGGATGACTTTGTAGGGCGCCAAAAAGCCGTCTTCGATGCCTTGCTTGAGGCTGTAGGTGTAGATGGGCTCGCCAAAGTAAAAGGTGTTGGAGGTGTCTTTGGTTTCTTTGGGTGTGGCAGTCAGACCCACGTGGGTGGCGTTGGCAAAGTAGGTGAGGATGTCGCGCCAGGCGGAGTCTTCATTCGCGCTGCCACGGTGGCACTCGTCCACGACGATGAGGTCGAAGAAGTCGGGGCTGAACTGCTTGTAGATGTTTTGCTCTTCTTCGGTGCCCGTGACCGCCTGGTAGAGCGAGAGGTAAATCTCGTAGCTCTTGTTGACAGCCTTGGTGGTTTTGTCCACCGCCAGGTCGATGTCATCCACCTCCAGTTGACTCTGGGCGTTGACGCGTTCCACACCTTTGGCGTTGGGGCTGAGCTTGGCCATGGCGCCCTTGAAGGGGCGGAAGTCATTGACCATGGTTTGGTCGATGAGGATGTTGCGGTCTGCCAGGAACAGGATGCGTTTTTTGGCGCCGCTTTTCCACAGGCGCCAGATGATTTGGAAGGCGGTGTAGGTTTTGCCAGTACCAGTGGCCATGACCAGCAGCGCGCGGTTTTGCCCAGCGGCAATGGCTTCTACGGTGCGGTTGATGGCGTTGAGCTGGTAGTAGCGTGGGGTTTTGCTGGGCGAATAGTCAAAGGCGGCGACACGCTGCACCTCGGGGGACCAGCCTTTCCAGGCGCAGTAGCGTGCCCACAACTCTTGTGGGCTGGGGAACTGGTCTAGCGTGAGGGTTTGCTCCAGCACACCGGTGGACAAGGTGGCATCGCGGAAGATAAAGCTCTCGCCATTGCTGGCGAAGCTGAAGGGCACATCGAGCAAGGTGGCGTAGTTCAGGGCTTGCTGCATGCCCGCTTGGGCCGAGAGGCGAGCCTTCTTTACCTCGACCACCGCCAGCGGGATGTTGGGCTTGAGGAAGAGAGCGAAGTCGGCTTTGAGGACGGTGTCTTTGTCGCGATGCGACTTGTTGCCGCGCACCACCACGCGGCCTGCGCGCAGAGGGAACTGGGCATAGATTTGGTCCAGCGTGTGCCAGCCTGCACGCACCATGGCGGGCCGGACGAACTTGTCGCTGATGTCGCTTTCTGAAAGCGTGTGTTTGTCCATGCTTTTGCGCGCTCCCTGATTAATTGGTATCCATCGATACGGTGGATTGCCCAAGCGTCAGCACATTTTGCCATTGCGCACCTGCAGGCGCCTCGCTTTGCCGTTGGGCCTAAAATATGAGCCAAATCACCCTCTAGCCCCCGTCCAATCTGCGCAAACAGCTATCAAATTCATAGTATGACCACCTCCACCGCCGCCCGCCTCACCACCCACGACACCACGCGCATTGACGATGTGCGTATCGGCGCGGTGCGCCCGCTGATCACCCCCGCGCTGCTGGAAGAAAAGCTGCCCGTGCCGGCTGCGGCCGAGGCGCTGGTAGAGAGCAGCCGTGCGGCGATCTCGCGCATCCTGCAGGGGCAGGACGACCGGCTGGTGGTGGTGGTGGGGCCTTGCTCCATCCACGACCACAGCCAGGCCATGGAATACGCCCGCCTGCTCAAGGCGCAGGCCGATGCGCTGAGCGCTGACCTGCTGGTGGTGATGCGCGTGTACTTTGAGAAGCCACGCACCACCGTGGGCTGGAAGGGCTACATCAACGACCCGCACCTGGACGGCAGCTTTGCCATCAACGAAGGGCTGGAGATGGCGCGCAAGCTGCTGCTGGACATTCTGGACATTGGCTTGCCTGCAGCCACCGAGTTTTTGGACTTGCTGAGCCCTCAGTTCATCAGCGAGCTGGTGAGCTGGGGTGCCATTGGCGCGCGCACCACCGAGAGCCAGAGCCACCGCCAGCTGGCCAGCGGCCTGAGCTGCCCGGTGGGCTTCAAGAACGGTACCGATGGTGGCATCAAGGTGGCGACAGACGCCATTCAGGCCGCGCAAGGCGCGCACGCTTTCATGGGCATGACCAAGATGGGCCAGGCCGCCATCTTCGAGACACGTGGCAACAACGATTGCCATGTGATCTTGCGTGGCGGCAAGGCGCCCAACTATTCTGCCGCTGATGTGGACGCAGCCTGCGCGCTGCTCAAGGCCGCGGGTCTGCGCGAGCAGGTGATGATTGACGTGAGCCACGCCAACAGCAGCAAGCAGCACGCCCGCCAGATCGTAGTGGCCCAGGACGTGGCGGGACAGATTGCCGCAGGCGACGCGCGCATTACCGGCTTGATGATCGAGAGCCACCTCAACGAGGGCCGCCAGGACATCGTGGACGGCAAACCACTGCAACACGGCGTGAGCGTGACTGACGCCTGCATCAGTTGGGCGCAGACGGTGCCAGTGCTGGAGCAGCTGGCGGCCGCGGTGCGGCAGCGCCGCGGCTAAGCCAGGCCCTCAAGGCAGGCTGGCTTTCACCGCCGCCCAGTCCAGCGGCAGCGTGTCCCAAGGGCCGGGGTGTTGCGCGGCTAGCGCACGCAGCGTGGCTGCGCGCTCGCTGGACGCAGGGTGGGTGGACAGCAGTGCAGGCGGTGTTGCATCTTTGCTCTGCGCAGCCAGTTTGTCCATGAAACGGGCCATGCCTTCGGGGTTGATCTTGGCGGCCACCATGCGGCGCAGGCCCTCGGCGTCGGCCTCCGTTTCGGCTTCGCGGGAAAACTTCATTTCCAGCAGGCTGGTGGTGGCTTCGCTGAGCACAGCACCGCTCCAGTCGCCCAGCAGCACAGCCGCACCGGCCCGCAGGCCCATGCTTTTGACCATGCCCTGCAGGCCGTGGCGCAACTCGGCGTGGGCGACCTCGTGGGCGATGACGCCTGCGGCCTCTTCGGGGGTGTCGGTGCCCTTGAGCAGGCCGCTGTAGACCACCACCACGCCACCGGGGGCGGCAAAGGCGTTCATCTCGGGCTGGTCCACCACCAGCCAGCGGTAGCGGTGCAAGGTGCCAGGGGTGAGGCGCTCACCCATGTATTTCACAGCGTCCACCGCAGGGCCGCTGTCGATGACGCGCATTCGCGCGCGGGTTTGCGCCAGCACCAGGTCGCCCAGCTTGGCCTCTTGCGCATGTGGGATTTGCCGCACAGCCCAGTCCACCACGTCGCCGCCGCGCAGTACCAGCAGGGCCAGGGCCAACACCGGCAACAGGGCCACCGCAGCCAGCACAGCCCACCAGAGCTTGAAGCGCCGCTCCACGCCGCGTGCCGCGCGCTGGGCGGCGCCGTGCGGCTGGGCCAGGGTGGCTGGCATGGCTGCCGCAAAAGCAGCGCGTGCTGCGCCCGCATCCACAAAAAACTGCACCTGACCACCCTCTGCAGGCCAGGCCACGCTGAGCTGCGCGGCGTTGAAGCCGCCTGCACTGAGCGTGGGCTGCTCGGGCGCCAGCCACTCGCGCTCAACGCCACCGTCTTGCACGCACACCACCAGCCGCCCCTGGCGCCACTGGCCGGTGGCGGGCACGCCCACGCCGTCCAGGCCGGGCGCAAACAGCCGGCCGCCGAAGGTGCTGCTGGTGCTATGCATGGCGCGTGCGCTCAGTCGTCGTTGCCGCCGCCAATGAGGCCGCCCAGCACCCCCGCGCCCAAGAGCGAGCCCTGGTCTGCCGAGCGCCCACCTGCGGCTGGTGCCGACAAGATGATGCGGTTGGCCAAGCGCGACAGCGGCAGGCTTTGCAGCCACACCTTGCCGGGACCACGCAGCGTGGCAAAGAACAGGCCTTCGCCCCCAAAGATGGCGGACTTGATCTTGCCCACAAACTGAATGTCAAAGTCCACCGTGGGCTGGAAGGCCACCACGCAGCCGGTGTCCACCCGCAGCGTTTCGCCGGGGGCGAGGGTGCGCTCCATCAGCGTGCCACCGGCGTGCACAAAGGCCATGCCATCGCCGTCGAGCTTTTGCATGATGAAGCCTTCGCCCCCAAACAGACCCACACCCAGCTTCTTCTGGAAGGCAATCCCCAGTGCTACGCCTTTGGCAGCACACAAGAAGGAGTCTTTCTGGCAGATGATGGTGCCGCCCAACTGGCTCAGGTCCATGGGCACGATCTTGCCGGGGTAGGGCGCGGCAAAGGCCACGCGCTGCTTGCCCGCGCCGCTGTTCTGGAACACGGTGGTGAACAGGCCTTCGCCGGTGAGCAGGCGTTTGCCCGCGCCCATGAGCTTGCCAAAGAAGCCGCCTTGTTGCGAACCGTCCCCAAAGATGGTGTCCATGGTGATGCCTTCTTGCATGTACATCATCACGCCAGCTTCGCCGATCGCGGCCTCGCCAGGGTCCAGTTCCACCTCGACGTATTGCATCTCGGACCCAAAGATTTCGTAGTCCACCACATCCATTGCCATCACGCACTCCTTTGAACAAAACGCGCCCCACATTGGGCTCAGGCCGTAACGATAGCAGCCCGAATTGGTGCGCCTGTTACCCCTGTGGAAATCAGGCTTGTGCCAGTGCATCGCTTGACATATAACTGTCACCTCGCTGTCTTAATCTCCGAAGGGTTTGGCCACTTCTGGCCAAAACTTCCATCCACTTCAAGGACGATTCCATGACTTTCAAACGTGCTTCTATTGCTGCTGCCGTCGTAACTCTGGTGTTCGGCGGTTCCGCCATGGCCCAAGAAAAAACGCTGCGTCTGCTCACGTGGGCCGACTACGCGCCGGCAGCGGTAGTGGCACAGTTTGAGAAGGAAACCGGCTACAAGGTGGAGCTGACCTTGTCCAACAACGAAGAGATGATTTCCAAGCTGCGCGCCACGGGCGGCGCTGGCTTCGACCTGGCCCAACCTTCGCAAGACCGCATTGCCGGCCCGCAAAAAGAATTTGGCATCTACAAACCACTGGACCTGAGCAAGCTCAAGAGCGAGCTGTTCATCCCCTCCATGCTGGACGCCACCAAGGGCAACACCACGGTGGACGGCAAGGTCTACGGCCTGCCCCACATCTGGGGCACTGATGGCCTGGTGGTGAACACCAAGCTGGCCCAGATGGCGGACTACATCGACCTGTGCAAGGCCGACTACAAAGGCAAGGTGGCCTACCGCCTGAAGCGCCCCACGCTGCTGGCCTTTGCATTTGCCGCTGGCAAGAACCCCTTTGCGCTGTACAACGATGCCAAGGCCTATACCGCGCTGATGGATGAAGTGGGCAAAACGATGATTGCCTGCAAGCCCAACGTGAAGTTCTACTGGGACAACAAGGACCAGTTGCTCAACGGCATGCGTGCTGGTGAAATTGTGGGCGCCATGATGTGGGACACGGGCGGCTGGAAGCTCAACAACGAGAAGGCCGAGATCCAGTTCATCGCCCCCAAGGCGGGCGCCATGGGCTGGATTGACACCTTCGCTATCCCCGCCAAGGGCAAGAACGACGCGGCAGCCTACGCCTGGATCAACTTCAACATGCGCCCCGAGATTGCTGCCAAGGTGGCTGGCTCGGCTGGCAACTTCACCGCCTCCAAGGGCGCGGACCAGATGATGGACGCCAAGCTCAAGGCGCAGTTTGCGGCCAGCTTCCCCGAAGCGGCACTGAAGAACATCAAGTGGTACCCCGCTGTGCCCGCTGGCATTGAAGAGATCGAAGGTCGCGTGCTCGACCGCATCAAGGCTGCCAACTAAGCGGTAGCGTTGAGCGCCGCCACCATTGACCTTGAAGCCGTAGGCGTTGCCAAACGCTACGGCGCGTTTGCCGCGGTGGACGACCTGTCGTTCACCGTGCAACGCGGGTCGTTCTTTTCCATCCTGGGACCGTCCGGCTGCGGCAAGACCACGCTCTTGCGCATGGTGGCGGGCTTTATCCAACCTGACGCGGGCGAGATCCGCATAGGCGGCAAACCCATGAACGGCGTGCCGCCCAACCAGCGGCCGGTGAACATGGTGTTCCAGCACCTGGCGCTGTTCCCCATGATGACGGTCGGCGAGAACGTAGGCTACGGCCTGGCGCGCCGCGGTGTGGCGGCTGACGAGATCAAGCGCCGCGTGGGCGAGATGCTGGAACGCGTGAGCCTGCCCGGTGCGCAGGCCAAGCGGGTGGACCAGCTCTCGGGCGGGCAAAAGCAACGCGTGGCCATTGCGCGCAGCCTGGTGCTGGAGCCCACGCTCTTGCTGCTGGACGAACCGCTGGGCGCGCTGGACCTGAAGCTGCGCGAGCACATGAAGATCGAGCTCAAGCAGCTGCAGGCGGCGTTTGGCACCACCTTTGTCTACATCACGCATGACCAGTCCGAAGCCTTGGTGCTGTCGGACCATGTGGCGGTGATGAACCATGGCCGCTTTGAGCAGCTGGGCACACCACAGGCACTGTACTACGAGCCCCACACCCCGTTTGTGGCGGGCTTTGTGGGTGCCAACAACCGCTTGGTGGGCAAGGCCGTGGGCGTGCAAGGCGATGTGGTGCAGGTGGCTACGGCCAGTGGACTGGCGCTGCATGCGCGGGCGGCCCATGGCCATACGCATATCAAGGCGGGCGATGCCGTAGAGGCGTTTGTGCGCCCTGAGGTTGCCAGACTGGCGCGAGCAGCTACTGAATTCATAGCGACCGGCATGCCGCACTTCACTGGTGTGGTGGAGAGCCTGCTATTCGACGGTGCCAACTCGGCAGTGCTGCTGCGCGAAAAGCACAGCGGCACTGAGTTCCGCATCGCATTGCCACAGACCGGCCAATTCGCCGACCTGCGTGCCGGTGAGGACGTGGTGTTTGGCTTTGACCCGCAGCGCGCCGTGTGTTTTGCCGCACAGGCACAGGCTTATGCTGGCTGAAGGCGTGCCACGCAGCACCATGGCCCGGCTGCTGGGCATGCTGTTGCTGGCACCGGCCCTGCTCTGGCTGCTGGGGCTGATCATCCTGCCGCACGCAGAGCTGGCGGTGCTGTCGCTGCGCGCACGGGTCGCACCCCGGGTCTACGAGCCCAGCCTGGCGCAGTACCTGACCTTCATTGACGAGCCGCTGTACTGGCGCACCTTTGTGCGCACGGCCGTGATGTCGCTGATTGCCACGGCCATCACGCTGCTGATGGCGTTTCCGATCGCCTGGACGATTGCGAAAATCGCGCGCGGACGTAGCAAGGCGCTGCTGTTTGTGCTGTGCCTGATTCCCTTCTGGGTGAGCGAGACGGTGCGCACGCTGGGCTGGATGATTCTGCTACGCGAGTCGGGTGTGTTGCCGGGCATTCTGGTGTGGCTGGGCGTCACCCCCGCCCCGGTGGAAATGCTGTACCACGACGCGACCATCCTCGTCGGCTTGGTCTACACCAGCATGCTGTTCATGGTGATCCCGCTGATCAGCGCGCTGGAGAGCCTGGACGACTCCTTGATCGAGGCGGCCTACGACCTGGGCGGCAATGGCTGGTCCATCCTGCGTCACATCATCATTCCGCATGCCGCACCGGGCATGGTGGCGGGCTGCATTGTGGTGTTCATGCTCACGCTGGGCAACTACCTCACGCCCACCCTGCTGGGTGGCAAAAACTCCCTCTGGTTTACCGAGCAAATCTACACTCAGTTCATCACCCGCTTCAACTGGGAACAGGGTGCCGCGTTTGGTTTCCTGCTGCTGGCGCTGAGCACGGGCCTGGTGTGGCTGGGGCTCAAGCTCTCGGGCCAGAAATTTGGTGAAGTGATGCAACGCACATGATCCCCTCACTCCCCCGCCCCGCTTGGCTGCGCGCCAGCACCGTGGTCTACGGTGTGCTGTTCTTTGCCTTTCTGTTTTTGCCGCTGGCCGTGGTGGCAGTGTTTGCATTCAACAACGCGCCCTACCCCGCACCGCCCTGGAACGGCTTTACGCTGGACTGGTTTCTGGGCGGCGCCGACGGTCCGCGCCGTGGTCTGTTTGCCGACACCGCGCTCTTGGGCAGCCTGTGGACCAGCGTGGTGGTGGCCTGCTGGGTCACGCTGCTGTCGGTCCTCGTGGGCACGGCCAATGCATTTCTCATCGAGCGCACCCAGTTCCGCGGCAAACAAGCCCTGAGCATGTTGATGCTGGCGCCGCTGGTGATTCCGGGGGTCATCCTGGGTATCTCCATCCTGGCACTGGCCAGCCGTGTGGCCAACCTGGCGGACGACCTGTGGGGTCTGGAGCTGGAGTTTTTGCGGCCCGGCCTGCCACTGGTGGTGCTGGGGCAGTTTGCCTACATCGCGTCGATTGCCACGCTCACCATCTCGGCCCGACTCAAGCGCTTTGACATCACGCTGGAAGAAGCGGCCTACAACCTGGGCGCCTCGCGATTTGCGGTGCTCACCACCATCACGCTGCCCTACCTCAAGCCTGCGCTGATTGGCGCGGCGGCCATTTCGTTCCTCATGTCGTTTGAGAACTTCAACACCACCTTGATGCTGGTGGGCTCCGACGCACCACTGACGGTGATGATGTATGGCCGTATGCGCGAAGGCGCCACCCCGGTGCTCAATGCGGTGAGCCTGTTCCTGATGGTGGCGTCGGCCGTGCTGGCGCTCACCCTGCTCAAGCGCTCAGACGCTCCGCAGGAGCGCTGAGCTTCTGAGCAGCACGCGGGGCTCAGGCCTTGCGCAGATGCCAGGCCTTGGGCCGCGTGAAGGTCTGGATGCCGTAGGTGGACAGCGTAAGACCCACGCCCGAGTCACCATGGCCGCTCCAGGGCAGGCGCGGGCTCACGCGGTCGCAGCAGTTCCAGTAGACGGTGCCCGCGTTCACCTGTTCCAGCACCGCCTTGGCCCGCGCCTCGTTGGGCGTGAAGACACCGGCCGTCAGGCCATAGCGCGTGTCGTTCATCAGCTTGACGGCCTCGGCATCGCTGGCCACTTTCTGGATGCCAATGACCGGGCCAAAACTTTCCTCGCGCATGATTTCCATGCTGTGGTTCACATTGGAGAACACGGTAGGTTCAAACCAGTTGCCCTCGCCGGTGCCGCGGTGGCCTCCCGTATGCAGCGTGGCGCCCTTGGCCTTGGCGTCGTCCACCTGGGCCTGCAGCACATCGAGCTGCGGCGCGCGGGTGATCGCACCGATGTAGGTGTCCTCGGCCGCGGGGTCACCGGTCTTGAAGGAGTTGACGGTAGCGACAAAGGCCTGCACAAACTGGTCGTACACCTTCTCGTGCACATAGACCCGCTCCACCGAGCAGCAGCTCTGCCCGGTGTTGTACATGGCGCCATCGGCAAGGCTCTCGGCGGCCACTTGCACATTGGCGTCGTCGCACACATAGGTGGGGTCCTTGCCCCCCAGCTCCAGCTGCAATTTCACGAACTTGCTGCCCACTGTTTGCGCAATGCGCGCGCCGGTGGCGTAAGAGCCCGTGAAGAACACGCCGTCCACCTTTTGCTCCAAGAGCGCAGCACCCACGGCACCACCGCCCACCAGGCAAATCAGTACGTCTTCCGGCACGCCGGCCTTGTGCAGCAGGCGCGTGATTTCCAGCCCGGTGAGGGTGGCGTACTCCGAGGGTTTGTAGAGCACGGTATTGCCAGTCAGCAGGGCGGGCACGATGACGTTGCAGCCGACAAACCAAGGGTAGTTCCAGGCCGAGATATTGGCCACTACCCCCAGCGGCGTGTGCTGGATCTGCTCGGTCATGCCACCGTCGGCAAACACGGTTTCGGTGGCCAGCGTGGCGTCGGCCTCGGCCAGAAAGAAGTCGAGACGGCCGAGTAAGCCGTTGAGCTCGTTGCGCGACATCTTGATGGGCTTGCCCGTCTCACGTGTCATGGTGAAGGCCAAGGACTCCAAGTCGTGCACCACCCCGGCCCGAAAAGCCGTGATGCAGGCCTTGCGATCGGCCAGCGGTTTTGCGGCCCAGCGGGCTTGCGCAGCACGGGCACGCGCGGCTTTGGCGGCCACGGTGGTGGCATCGTCCGCGCCCAGGGTGGTGATGAGGTGGCCGGTGGCCGGGTTGTGGATGGCGAGTTGGCTCATGGGGGTACTCAAAGTTCAGGAGAAAGGGTTGGGCTGGCCGCCGCACGCACCGCGTGCGCCTGGGCCAGAAAATCATGCAAGAGCGGCGTGTCGTCCAAGGTACCGTGCTCGGGTTTGTGGAACTCGGGGTGCCACTGCACGGCAGCGATCCAGTCCGGCCCCGTGGCGCGGATGGCTTCGATGGTGCCGTCGTCCGGGCAACGCGCCTCGACCTCGAAACCGGGCGCCAGGTCCTTGATGCACTGGTGGTGAACGCTATTGATTTTGTAGCTGCTTGCGCAATCCAGAAGCTGGCTCAGGCGGGTTTTTGGCACTAATTCAAGCTGGTGGAAGTTCAGGTCATACCGGTCGGCATCGCGGTGCTGCAGGGCCTGTGGGCGCTGGGTGGGGATGTCCTGCACCAGGGTGCCGCCATAGGTGGCGTTGATGAGCTGCAGGCCGCGGCAGATGCCAAACACCGGCTTGCCCGCAGCCACAAAGGCCTTGACCAGCGCCATCTCGTAGGCATCACGCACCTTGTCCCCCTGCCAGCGCGCATCAATCGGCGCCTCGCCATAGCTGCCCGGCCACAGGTCGGCACCGCCGTGCAGCACCAGCCCATCGAGCCACTGCGCGTAGTCGTCCAGCGTGACGCTGCCGCGCCCCGTGTCGCCCATGGGCGACGGCACCATCACCGGCAGCGCGCCACCGGACATGAGCCATTGCGGTACCGACAGCTCCACGTAGTTGAGCGTCTTCTTGGCAAACGCGGCACGCGCCGGGTCCGGGTGCATGAAGCATGCACTCACTGCGATCTTGAGGCGTTCCCCGGCGTGGTGCATCACATGGCGGCCTTGAACAGGCGCTCAAAGTCGGCGGCCGTGCAGGGGCGGGGGTTCGTCTGGTGGCAGATGTCGGCCGTGGCCACCTGCACCAAGCGCGCCAGATGTTCAGGCTTGACGCCATGGCTGGCCAGCGTGCCGGTGATCCCCACGCTGGTCTTCAAGGCTTTGAGCCACGCCACAAAGGCCTTGCCGCCACCGGCCACGCCGCACACATGGGCCAACTCGTCAAACTTGGCGGGCGCAGCCTCCAGGTTCCAGGCCATCACGCTGTCTATCATCAGCGCGTTGGCCAGGCCATGGTGGAGGTCACACACGGCGCCCAGCGCGTGGGCGCAGGAGTGCACGGCACCCAGGTCTTTCTGGAAGGCAATGGCGCCCATCATGGAGGACATCATCATGTCGGAGCGAGCGGGCAAGTTGCCGGGGTCTTTGACCGCAGTGACCAGTGCGGCGGCAGCAATGCGCGTGCCTTCCAGCGCAATGCCATCGCACAGCGGGTGGTAGGCGGGCGAGAGGTAGCTCTCGATGTTGTGGGTCAGGGCGTCCATACCGGTAGCGGCGGTTACGTGTGCGGGCAGGCCCAGCGTGAGCTCAGGGTCGGCAAACACCGTCTTGGCCAGGATTTTGGGACTGAAGACGACGCGTTTCAAGTGCGTGTCGTTCTCGCTGACCACGCTGGAGCGGCCCACCTCGGAGCCGGTACCCGAGGTGGTGGGCAGTGCCACGAAATAGGGCAGCTCGTTCACGATGGGGCGCACCTGCGGATGGTCCCACACGTATTCCAGTATGTCGCCCGGGTGCGTGGCAGCCAGGCCTACGACCTTGGCCACATCGAGCGCGGCGCCGCCGCCAAAGCCGATCACACAGTCCGCCATGTGCGCCTTGTAGGCAGCCGCACCGTCCATCACCTGGCTGCAGGTGGGGTTGCCAAACACGCCGGAGAACACAGCTACATCCAGACCTGCCAGATGGGTCTGGAACTCGGCCAGTACGGGCAAGGCGCCCAAGGCTTTGTCGGTGACGATCAGCGGGCGTTTCAGGCCGAGGTCTTTCAAGTGCTGTGCGACAAGCTTGCGGGCGCCCGCACCAAACTTGATGGGCGTAGGGAAGGAGAAGGAAGTGATGCTCATGGTGGTCTCTAGATGATTTCGAAGTAACGTTTCATTTCCCAGTCGGTCACGGCGTCCAGCCACTGGCGCCACTCCCATTCGCGGGTGGCGGCAAAGTGGTCGACAAAGGTGTCGCCCAGCCAGTCGCGTGCGACGGCCGATTCCTTGAAATTGCGCGTGGTCTCTATCAGGGTGCGCGGCGCACGCGGAATGTGCTCGGCGCCGCCATTGGTACCGGTGATGGGCGGCGTGCTGAGCTTGAGGCCTTTTTCCACACCATCGAGCCCGGCCGCAATGACCGCAGCCATCGCCAGATACGGATTCACGTCGGCACCGGGGCAACGCGTCTCCAGACGTGTGGCCTTGGGCGATCCGGCAATGACGCGGAAGCTGGCGGTGCGGTTGTCCATGCCCCAGGTGGGTTTGACGGGTGCCCAGAAGCCGTCCACCAAGCGTTTGTAGCTGTTGATGGTGGGCCAGATCATGGGACCAAACTCCATCAAGCAGTTGATCTGTCCGGCCAGGTAGCTCTCGAACACCTTGCTCATCTTGCGCGGGTTCTTCGCATCAAAGAACAGGTTGGTCTTGCCATCGCTCAGGCTTTGGTGGATGTGGCCACTGCAGCCCGGCAGCGGCTGGTGCGGCTTGGCCATGAAGCTGGGCATGATGCCAAAGCGCGCACCAATCTCTTTGGCACCGGTCTTGAAGAGCACCGCTCGGTCGGCCTGCTCCAACGCCTCGGAGAAGCCGATGGCGACCTCGAACACCCCGGGGCCGGTTTCGGTGTGCAGGCCCTCAATCGGCACCTTGAAGGCCAGCATGTCGTCCATGATGGCGTTGAAGAAGTGGCGGTTCTGATTGGCCCGCAGCAGCGAGTAGCCAAACATGCCGGGCGTGAGCGGTGTGGCGCCCACGCCTTGCTTGTCGGCCCAGCTTTGCGGCGTCTCCAAAAAGTTGTACCACTCGAACTCCATACCCGTCATGGGCTGCAGGCCCATCTTCTCGGCGCGCTTTAACACCCGTTTGAGCGTCTGGCGCGGGCACAGTGGGTGGGGCGTGCCGTCAGCGTTGACAAACTCACCCAGGAAGAAGGGCACACCGTCGTCCCACGGCACATGGCGCGCGGTATTCAGGTCCAGCCGTGCCAGCGCGTCAGGGAAACCATGCTGCCAGCCCGTGACGGTGGTGTTGTCATAGCAGGCGTCCATCATGTCCCAGCCCATCACCACGTCGCAGAAGCCAAAGCCTCCGGCCGGGTAAGGCTCGGCCGCACCGAGGAACTTGTCGCGGTGCAGGTACTTGCCACGCAGCACGCCGTCGATATCGGTCACTGCCACCTTGACTTTGGGGGCGCCGGATTTTTGCACGGCGGCCAGCGCTGCATGGGGTGCAGCTGGTTTGGCCCGCGCGCTACCAGCGGAAGACTTGCGTGTTGCCATGTAGGTCTCCGATCAGTTCAAGAGCGAGCCTTGTCGGCCATGTCCATGGCGAACTCTTCTTCAGGAGAAAGGATCAGGCGCTTGCGCCCCACCAGGGCAAAGTAGGTAATCCCGGCGGCAAACCAGACAGCGACCCACATCACGCCATCGCGGTAGAGCGGATCGCTGAGCTGGAAGTACAAGGTGACCACCGCAATCACTACGGTTAGCCCTGCACCCACCACGCCCAGCGGGCTGCGGTAGGGGCGCGGGATGTTGGGCATGTTCTTGCGCAAGATGATGAAAGACAGCGCCTGCATGATGTAGGAGAACATGGCGCCAAACACCGCCATATTGAGCAAGGTGCCGCCGATCACGGCCGCGCCTTTGTCAGATCCCAGGCTGAACCACAGCACGAACATCACTGCCAGCGCGACCACAGAGCCCAAGATCATGGCCAGGTGCGGTGTCTTGCGGCTGCCGTGGGTAATGGACAACACCGAGGGGAAGTAGCCGGCCCGGCTCAGGGAATAGATCTGGCGGCCCTTGGCAAAGATGATGGTGTGGAAACTGGCAATCAGGCCCAGCACAGCCACCAGGGCCAGTACTTTGGCAATGCCATCGCCGTAGATGGCCTTGAAGCCGTCCAGCAGCGGTTCGCCCGATTTGGCCAGGGTATGCGCACCAATGCCCGCAATCGAGGGGTTGAGCCACAACACCATGAAGGCGGAGAAGATCAGCGTAAAGACACCGGCCAAGATGCCGCGTGGCATGTCGCGCTTGGGATCGACCGACTCCTCGGCAGCCAGCGGCAACTGCTCAATCGCCAGAAACAGCCATACGGCAAACGGCATGGCGGCCAGGACCCCGGTGATGCCCATGGGCAACAGGGGACCGTTGCCGTTTTCCAGCAATGCACCGCCCTCACCCACATTCATGGCCCAACGGCTGAAGTCGATATTCGGCAAGGCACTGGCCCAGAACACGGCAAGGCAAGCCAACGCAAGCAGGGTGATGACGAGGGTGACCTTGAAAGACAGCTCCACCCCGACGATGTTGAGCCCCACAAAGAAGATGTAGAAGCCAATCCACCACAGGGGCAGATATTCGGTGGGTGTACCAAAGATGCCACCCATGTAGCTGCTGATGAAGTACACGATAACCGCGGGCGTGATGACGTATTCCACGTTCTCCGACAGGCCGGTGAGGAAGCCGCCCCACGGGCCCATGGCAGTGCGCGCAAACGAGTAGGCGCCACCCGTGTGCGGCAGGGCGGGGGACATTTCGGCCAGCGAGAACGTCAAGCCCAGATACATGATGGCAATGATGATGGTGGCAAACAACATGCTGCCCCAGCCATTGGCCAAGCCCAAGTTCCAACCTGAAAAATGCCCGGAAATCACGGCCCCCACTCCCAGCGCCCACAGAGACCAGACCCCGGCATAGCGGCGCAACCCGCGTTTGTCGAAATAGCTTTGGTCTACCTTGGTGTACTGGACTCCCGAATGTTCTGACATGAACGACTCCTTGACTGGGTTGGACAAAAGTTAGCCGATTCATTGTGGAGAGGCCTCGAGCCAGCGGCTATCCCGAATTGGCAGTACGCGAAGCCGGGTGTAAACACCTAGAAGCCACTTGACCGCTTGTTTGCAAAATCTTTGGCCTATGTCCCAACATCCCATTTCGGCAATCCACCCGCCAGCCTCGGCAGCGGGTGGCCGCGCCATGGGGTTCGAGTCGGCCATCTACGCCGACGTGGACGAGCAGGCTGCGGCCCTCACGGGGTGGAACCAGTCCTACTTGCAGTTGTCGGGCGGAGGGTTTCGGGGTGCTATCCAGCGCGTGGATCTGGGACCGGTACGTTTGTTCATGGAAGGGCTGGAATCCACCGTGTACCAAAGCGGTCAACTGAAAGCTGGTGTGTTGGCACTGGGTGTGCCGCTGCGCTGTGATGGCAGCAGTGTGTTTTGCGGTTCACAGAGTGACCGCAATGCCTTGCATGTGTTTTCGGGTCAGTCGGGGTTTGAGTTTCGAACCGGAAGCGACCACGTGATGATGGGGCTGGAGCTGGACCCCGTGCTGAGCAACACCTTGTACCCATGGGGCCATGGCGCATTGGCAGGCAGCCAAGCAGGTCTAAGGGCGACCGACCCAACGTGCTTGGAAGGTTTGCGACAGGTCATGCTGATGCTATTCGAAACCGCACACACCGCGCCTGCCATGTTTTCGTTGCCAGCTCTGCGTGCAGGCATGGTGGATACCCTGGTGGAGAAAGTGGCAGCGCTGAACCTCGCATCGTGTACCAATGAGGTTGCGCACGATGTGCATTGGCTGCTGGTGCAACAAGCCCGCGCCCTGCTGCAAGGGCAATTGCAACAGCCCCCCACCGTGGGTGAGCTGTGCCAGCAATTGGGGGTCAGTCGCCGCACCTTGCAAAGTGCGTTTCAGCGCATTCTTGGCATCAGCCCCTTGGCCTACCTGCGTGCCATACGGCTGGGCGCTGTGCGCCAGGCCCTCAAGACCGCGAGCTCTGTGACGGAAGCCGCCACCGACATGGGCTTCTGGCACTTTGGCCACTTCGCCAAGGACTATCAGGCCATGTTCGGCGAACTGCCCTCGCAGACCCACAAACGCTGCGCGCCACCGCTGCAGTAGCGCAGGAAAGGGCGAATCAGCGGAACTGGTCGGCCTTGTAGTAACCCGAAGTCACCAGCGCAGCGCGCCAATTTTCCAAATCCACTTTCAGGGGTTTCAGCAGGAAAGAGGGCACCACTTTCTGACCGTTGTTGTAGGTCTTCTCGTCATTGATGGTGGGCTTTTTCCCGGACAAGATGGCATCCACCATGGTCGTGACCACCTGGGCCAGCTCACGGTTGTCCTTGAAGACCGTAGATGACTGTTCATTGCGGATGATGGAGCGCACAGAGGGCATTTCTGCATCTTGACCAGTGACCACCGGTAGCGGCTGACCGCCCTGGCCGTAGCCGGCTTTCTTCATGGCGGTGATCAGCTCCATGCTGATGCCGTCATAGGGCGAGAGCAGGGCGTCCAGGCGTTGCTTGGCGTAGTACTTGTCCAGGATCTGCGTGAGTCGGGCACGCGCCACCGAGCCGCTCCAGCGCAGGGTGGACACCTTGTCCATGCCAATCTGCCCCGAGCCGACAACCAGCTTGCCCTTGTCGATGTAGGGCTTGAGCACGGACATGGCGCCGTCGTAGAAAAAGAAGGCGTTGTTGTCGTCGGCGGAGCCACCGAACAGCTCGATGTTGAAGGGGCCCTTGCCCTTGTCCAGCCCGAGGCGCTCGATGATGTCTGAGCCCTGCAGCACGCCAACCTGGAAGTTGTCGAAGGTGGCGTAGTAGTCCACGTGGGGCGTGTCGCGAATCAGGCGGTCATAGGCTATGACCTTGATCTTTTTCTCGGCAGCTTTTTGCAACACGGGGGCGAGCTTGCTGCCGTCGATGGCGCCGATGACCAACACCTTCATGTCGCCGGCCTTGAGCATCTCTTCGGTCTGCGCGATCTGCGTGGCGATGTCGTCGTTGGCGTACTTCAGGTCGGGGCGGTAGCCCAGCTTGTCCATGGCGCGCACCATGGCCAAACCGTCCACCACCCAGCGCTGGGACGTGATGGTGGGCATGAGGATGCCCACGCCACCTTTGCTGTCGATCTGTGCGTGGGCCCAGGGCATGGACCCCAACAACACTGCACTTAAAAAGAACCGTCGTAGGGGTCGCATGCCTGTCTCCTCGTTATTGTTTGAATCAGGCGAGCGTGTAAGCGGTTTTGACGGTGGTGAAGAACTCGGCGGCGTACTTACCTTGTTCACGGGGCCCGTAACTGGAGCCCTTGCGCCCACCGAAGGGCACGTGGTAGTCCACCCCCGCTGTAGGCAAGTTCACCATCACCATGCCTGCCTGGCTGTGGCGCTTGAAGTGGGTGGCGTACTTGAGGCTGGTGGTGGCGATGCCGGCCGACAGGCCAAAGGGCGTGTCATTGGCAGTGAACAGGGCTTCTTCGTAGTCCTTTACGCGGATGACGCTGGCCACCGGGCCAAAGATTTCTTCGCGGTTGATGCGCATGGCGGCGGTGCTGTCCACCAGCAGGGCGGGGGCCATGTAGTAGCCGTCGGTGCCACGGCTTAGGCGTTCACCGCCTGTGAGCAGGGTGGCGCCCTCGGCCTTGCCGATTTCCACATAGGAGAGGTCTTGCTCCAGCTGGGGCTGCGAGGCCACGGGGCCGATGTCGATACCGGCTTCCAGGGCGTCACCCACCTTGATGGCGGCCATGCGCTTCTGCATGGCTTCGATGAAGGCGGGGTAGATCTTGTCGGTCACGATGAGGCGGCTGGACGCGGTGCAGCGCTGGCCGGTGGAGTAGAAAGCACTTTGGACACTCAGCTCGACCGCCACATTGAGGTCGGCATCGTCCAGGATGACTTGGGGGTTCTTGCCACCCATCTCCAGCTGGACTTTCTTCATGTGGCCGGCGCAGGCGGCTGCAATGCGCTGGCCCACGCCGACGGAGCCGGTGAAGCTGATGGCAGTGATGCCGGGGTGGTTGACCAGGGCGTCACCAATCACGCGGCCGGGGCCCATCACGAGGTTGAACACGCCGGCAGGGATGCCGCTGCGGCTAATGATGTCGGCCAAGGCCCAGGCGCAGCCGGGCACGAGGTCGGCAGGCTTCAGCACCACGCAGTTGCCGTAGGCCAGCGCAGGGGCGATCTTCCAGGCTGGGATTGCGATGGGAAAGTTCCAGGGGGTGATGAGGCCGATGACACCCAGCGGCTCGCGGGTGACTTCCACGCCGATACCGGGGCGCACGGAGGGCACGGTTTCTCCGGCCAAGCGCAGGCATTCACCGGCGAAGAACTTGAAGATGTTGCCAGCGCGGGCGGCTTCGCCAATGCCTTCTGCACGGGTCTTGCCTTCCTCACGGGCCAGCAGGGTACCGAGCTCTTCCTTGCGGGCGAGGATTTCGGAGCCGATCTTGTCCAGCGCATCGGCGCGGGCCTGGATGCCACTGGTGGACCAGGCTGGGAAGGCTTTTTGCGCGGCGGCTACTGCTGCATTAAGCTGGGCCACGTCCGCCTGGGCGTATTCGCCAATAACGTCTGCGAGGTTGCTGGGATTGAGGTTGGGCGCGTAGCTGGTGCCGGCGACCCATTCGCCATTGATGAGGTTGTTGTGTTGCGTCATAGGGTTGAAAGCGCGGTCCACGCGCCGTTGGTTTGACTGGAACGCACAGCGGCGGCCACAAAGCGAATGCCTTGCAGGCCGTCGGTAGCGTTGGGGAAAAAGAGGGACAGGGGATCTGCCGTCTGCCCGCTGCGCCGCGCAGCAATGGCGTCCGACGCATCGGTGTACAGATTGGCAAAGGCTTCGTGAAAGCCTTCAGGGTGGCCCGCCACGATGCGTGAAGCACGCGCGGCCAGCGGCAGCGTGCCGGGGCCGTTGGGCGTGCGCACCTGGGCGGGGGCATCCAGTGGCTTGAATTGCAGCACCTGCGGGTGTTCCTGGTGCCACTCCAAGCTGCCTTTGGAGCCGCTCACGCGAATGCGCAAGCCGTTTTCCACGCCTGCCGCGGCCTGGGTGACCCAGAAGCTGCCGCGCGCGCCATTGCTCATGCGCAGCATGGCACCTGCGTAGTCATGGGTGACACGGTCAGGCACGATGCTGCCGACATCAGCGGCCACCTGGTCGACCTCCAGCCCCGTGATGAAACGCAGCAGGTTGTGCGCATGGGTGCCGATGTCGCCGAGAACGAGCGAGGGGCCTCCGCGCGCGGGGTCTTCTTTCCACGCACGGCGACCGGGGCCGGGTTTGGCCCGACCACCTTGCACGTACTCCACTTGCACCAGCCGTACCTCACCAAGTTCGCCAGCCATGACCATGGCCTTGGCTTGGCGCACCATGGGGTAGCCGGTGTAGTTGTGGGTGAGGCAAAACACCAGACCGGTAGCCTGCACCCGCGCATGGAGTGCCTCAGCTTCGGCCAGGGTATTGGTCATGGGCTTGTCGCAAATGACATCCAGCCCGCGCTCCAGCGCCTGCATGGCAAAGGCGAAGTGGCTGTCGTTGGGCGTCATGATGGCGATGACTTCCGCGCCGTCGGGGCGCCCAGCCTCGGCATCGATCAGGGCCTGGCCGCTGGGGTAGCAGCGGTCTTGCGCGACCCCGATGCCTTGACCTGTGATGCGGGAGCGCTCGGGGTCCGATGACAGGGCGGCAGCCACCAGCTCGTAGCGGTCATCCAGGCGGGCCGCTTGGCGATGCATGGCGCCAATGAAGGAGCCCGGCCCGCCGCCGATAACGGCCAGGCGCAGGCGGCGGCCCAAGAGCTTGAAAACGGTGTTTTCCGACATGGGGCCTCCCCGTGGGTAGTTGGTTTACTTGCCCCAGCGCAGAACCATGGGGTCCAGGCGCTTGGCGGTATCGAGCAAGCCTTCGCGCACTGCGGAGTGCATGGCTGGGAAGGGGTGGCGGCCTGCCTCGCTGGCAATCACGCCGCCGGCCTTCATGAGCGCTTTGGCGGTCAGGATGCCGCCTTGGCGGTTTTCGTAGTTGATGAGCGGCAGCCACTTTTCGTAGTGGGCTGCTGCTTCGTCACGCTTGCCTGCTGCATAGGCGTCCACAATCTTGCGGATGCCGTCGGGGTAGGCACCACCGGTCATGGCACCTGTAGCACCGGCGTCCAAGTCAGGCATGAGGGTGATGGCTTCTTCGCCATCCCAGGGACCTTCGATGGCGGCACCGCCCACGCGGATGAGTTCGCGCAGCTTTGAGGCGGCACCCGCGGTTTCGATCTTGAAGTACGCAACGTTCTTGATTTCCTGGGCCATGCGGGCCAGGAAGGGGACCGACAAGGGCGTACCGGCCACGGGCGCGTCCTGGATCATGATGGGAATGTTGATCGCGTCAGACAGGCGGGCAAAGTACTCGTAGATCTGTGCCTCTGGCACCCGGATGGTGGCCCCGTGGTAGGGCGGCATGACCATGACCATGGAAGCACCCAACTGTTGGGCCAAGACGCTTCGCGCGATGGTGATGTCGGTGCTGAAATGGGTGGTAGTGACGATCACCGGCACGCGACCCTTGACGTGTTCGAGGATGGTGCGGGTCAATGTCTCGCGCTCGGCATCACTGAGGACGAACTGCTCGGAGAAGTTCGCCAGGATGCAAAGGCCGGTGGAGCCGGCTTCGATCATGAAATCAACGCAGCGTTTCTGGCTCTCCAGATCGAGTGCGCCAGCGTCATTGAAGGTTGTCGGGACGACAGGAAACACGCCCTTGTAGCGGGCGTTGGCAGCAGTAAACATGGTGGTTCCTTATTTGTTCTTGTTGTAGACGTCGAAGCAGACGGCAGCCAGCAGCACCAGACCCTTGATGACCTGTTGCCAGTCAATGCCAATGCCCATGATGGACATGCCGTTGTTCATGACGCCCATGATGAAGGCGCCAATGACGGCGCCCAGCACCTTGCCCACGCCACCAGAGGCAGATGCACCACCGATGAAGCAAGCTGCAATCACGTCGAGTTCAAAGCCCAGACCCGCCTTGGGCGTGGCCGTGTTGAGTCGGGCCGCGAAGATGAGGCCGGCCAGCGCCGACAACACACCCATGTTGATGAAGGTGTAGAAGGTCAGGCGTTCGGTGCGGATGCCGGAGAGGCGTGCAGCCTTCTCGTTGCCGCCCAGCGCGTAGATACGGCGGCCGATGGTGGTCTTGGAGGCCACAAAGTCGTAGGCCAGCATCAGCAGCAGCATGACGATGAGCACGTTGGGCAGGCCCTTGTAGGACGCCAGCAGGTAAGTGAAGGCGATGATCATGGCCACGAACACTAGGTTTTTCACTGCGAAGATGGCAAGCGGTTCGTTTTCCATGCCATGCTGTGTGCGGCCAGCACGGTCACGCACCTTGGCCACCAACATGGCAAGGGCAATCAGCAGGCCCAACATCAACGACGCGATGCGCAGGGTCTCGCCTGAGAAGGGGTCGGGAATGAAGCCCGTGCTCAGCAACTGGAACTCGGGCGGGAATGGGCCTACAGATGCGCCCTCAAGCACTGCCAAGGCCAGGCCCTTGAAAACTAGCATGCCAGCCAGCGTAACAATGAATGAAGGTATCTTGTAGAACGCCACCCAGTAACCTTGGGCTGCGCCGATGACACCCCCCAAGACCAGGCAAACCATCGTGGCGGGCACGTAGTGCCAGTTGTAGTTCACCATCAGAACCGCGGCTACAGCACCAATGAAACCGCATACGGAGCCAACCGAAAGGTCGATATGACCCGCCACGATGACCAGCAACATGCCCAGCGCCATGACGATGATGTAGCTGTTCTGCAGGATCAGGTTGGTCAGGTTCAGCGGCTGGAACAACGTACCGTCCGTCTTGGCCTGGAAGAACACCATGATGATGACCAGGGCAATGAGCAGGCCGTATTCACGCAGATTGTTTTTCAGGAACGCGGCAACGCCTCCGCTGCTCGCCGGGGTTGCACCTGTGTTGGGGGTTGCCATTTCAATTCACTCCTGATGTCACGATAGATCGCATAATTTTTTCCTGGGTTGCCTCGGCAGCGGGAAATTCCGCCACAAAGGCACCCTCGTTGAGCACGCAGATACGGTCGCACATGCCCAACAGCTCCGGCATTTCGCTGGAGATCATGAGCACGCATTTGCCCTCGGCGGCCAACTGCGCAATGATGGTGTAGATCTCGTACTTCGCACCCACATCAATACCGCGCGTGGGTTCGTCGAGGATGAGCACCTCAGGTTCGGAGAACAGCCATTTGCTGAGCACCACTTTTTGCTGGTTGCCACCCGACAGGTTGACGGTGCGCGCAAATACGTTGGGGCTGCGGATGTTGAGCTTCTTGCGGAAGTCCTGCGCGACGCTGAACTCCTGGCCCTCATCCACGACAGCGCGTTTGGCTACCGCCGGGAGGTTGGCCAGCGTGGTGTTCCAGGCAATGGTTTCGTCCAGCACCAAACCGTAACCCTTGCGGTCTTCGGTCACGTAGGCGATGCCATGGTTGATGGCCTTTTGCACCGTGCTGGTGTCGACTTCCTTGCCATGGAGCATCACCTGCCCACTGATGTTCTGGCCATAGGTACGACCGAAGATGCTCATGGCCAGTTCGGTGCGTCCCGCGCCCATGAGACCGGCAATGCCGACGATCTCACCGCGCTTGACGTGCAGGTCCACGCCCTTGATGACCTTGCGATCAGCGTGTTCTGCATGGTGCACGGTCCAGTTCTTGACCTCGAACACCTTGTCACCGATGTTGGGCGTGCGCCGGGGGTAGCGGTCGGCCATCTCACGGCCCACCATGTTGCGGATGATGATGTCCTCATTGGCCGGACCTTCACTGCAATCCAGCGTGGCCACGCTGGCGCCGTCACGCAGTACCGTGATGGCATCGGCGACCTTGGAAATTTCGTTGAGCTTATGTGAAATCAGGATGCAGGAAATGCCTTGGCGCTTGAGCTCCAGCAGGAGTTCGAGCAACGCATCACTGTCCTTTTCGTTCAGGCTGGCGGTGGGCTCGTCCAGGATCAGGAGCTTCACTTCTTTGGACAGGGCTTTGGCAATTTCGATCAGCTGCTGCTTGCCCACACCCAGGTTGGTGATGAGCGTGTTGGGCGACTCCTTGAGCCCGACCTTCTGGAGCAATGCCTGGGTCTTGACATAGGAGGTGTTCCAGTCAATGACACCGGCGGCATTGGCCTGTTCATTGCCCAGGAAGATGTTTTCCGTAATGGAGAGCAGCGGCACCAGGGCCAGCTCTTGGTGGATGATGATGATGCCTACCGATTCGCTGTCGTGAATGCCCTTGAACTTGCATTCCTGACCTTGGTAGTGGATCTCACCCTCGTATTCGCCGTAAGGGTACACACCACTGAGAACCTTCATCAGGGTGGATTTGCCGGCACCGTTTTCTCCAACGATAGCATGGATCTGGCCAGGCAGCACTGTGAGGTTCACATTGCTGAGGGCCGTCACGCCATGGAATGTCTTGCGCATTCCGCGCATTTCTAGAATTGGCTGGACCATGTTGCCTCAACTTGGTTCACTCGAACCCGGGAAGAATGTAAAAAGCCCTGTGCTTTGTGGGCACAGGGCCTCTTTTTACTCGTAACTCGTTTACTTGAGTTGCTCTTCCTTGATGTAGCCGCTGCCGACCAGGACTTGCTTGTAGTTGGACAGGTCTACAGCCACGGGCTTGAGCAGGTAGGAAGGAACGACCTTGACCTTGTTGTTGTAGGTCTTGGTGTCGTTGATTTCAGGCTGCTTGCCGCTCATGACGGCGTCCACCATGTTGGCGGTAACCTTGGCCAATTCGCGGGTGTCCTTAAAGATGGTGGAGTACTGTTCCTTGCGAATGATGGACTTCACGGAAGGCACTTCAGCATCTTGACCGGACACGAAAGGCATAGGTTGTGCTGCGGTGCCGTAGCCCACGCCCTTCAGCGCAGACAAGATACCGATGGACAGACCGTCATAGGGAGACAGCACAGCGTGGACCTTGTCCTTGCCGTAGTAAGCGCTCAACAGGTTCTCCATGCGGGCCTGTGCCACTTGGCCGTCCCAACGCAGGGTAGCCACCTTTTGCATGCCGGTTTGCTTGGAGCGAACCACCAGCTTGCCAGACTTGATGTAGGGGTCCAGCACGGACATGGCGCCGTCGTAGAAGAAGAACGCGTTGTTGTCATCCGCAGAGCCACCGAACAATTCGATGTTGAAAGGTCCCTTGCCTTCTTTCAGGCCCAGTGCCTTTTCCAGGGATTGGGCTTGCAGAACGCCCACTTGGAAGTTGTCGAACGTGGCGTAGTAGTCCACGTTCTTGGAGCCAACGATCAGGCGGTCGTAGGAGATGATCTTGATGCCCTTGTCAGCAGCCTTTTGCAGCACGTTGGTCAGGGTGGTGCCATCGATGGCAGCAATCACCAGCACCTTGGCGCCCTTGGTGATCATGTTTTCGATCTGGGCCAGTTGGTTCGGGATGTCGTCTTCTGCGTACTGCAGGTCGGCCTTGTAGCCTTTGGCTGCCAGTGCGGCGACCATGCTGTTGCCGTCGCTGATCCAGCGGGTCGAGCTCTTGGTGGGCATGGCTACGCCGACCAGGCCTTTGTCCTGCGCGTTGGCAACGGTGCCACCGAAAGCCAGGCCAAGGGCCAAGCTGGCAACCAGGGCCTTCAGGGTGCTTCTACGTGCTGTCATGGGATGTCTCCTGTGGGATTAACAAATTTTTAACTAACTCGGGTCTTTGCCAGGTCGGCGCAGAGCCCGGATGATAAGGATGTGATAGATTAATTTCTAATATAGTTTGCAGCTGTTTCGATACGTAAACACAGATTGGTGGTAACCCTGACATGACGAACTACACACACTGGTTCTTGCGCGCTCGCCTCAAAACGCGGCAGTTGCTGCTACTTGTTGCACTTTCTGAAGAAGGAAATATCCACCGAGCGGCACAGGTCCTGAACATGACACAGCCCGCGGCATCCAAGCTCCTCAAGGATCTGGAAGACGTACTAGGGGTTTCACTGTTCGAGCGCCTGCCCCGCGGCATGCGCCCCACCTGGTATGGCGACACCATGATTCGCCACGCCCGTGCGGCGCTGGCCAGCCTGAACCAGGCGCACGAAGAGCTGCAGGCAGCCAAGAGCGGCCAATTCGGCCAAGTGAATCTGGGGTCCATCACCGCCCCAGGTCTGGCGCTGTTGCCGCCCACGGTGGCAGCGGTCAAGCAAGCCCACCCCAATCTGCACATCACCATCCAGATTGAGCCCAGCAACGTGCTGATCGAGCGTCTGAATCGTGGCACGCTGGACATCCTGGTGGGGCGGCTCTCGCCGGAACACGACAAGGCTGCGCTGCGCTACGAGGTCGTGACGGACGAACCGATCTGCGCCGTGGCGCGCCCAGGCCATCCGCTGCTCACCGCCATCAAACCCAGCCTGGAGGACGTGTTCCAGTACGGCTGGATCGTCCCTCCTGCTGGCAGCATGCTGCGCCACCGCTTTGACCTGATGATCCAGGAGCTGGGCTTGCAGCCCCCGACCAACAGCGTGGAAACCAGCGCCATGCTGTTCATCAGCAAGATGATGCAGCAAAGCGACATGGTCAGCGTGATGGCGGTCGACGTGGCGCGCTATTACGCCAACCACGGCCTCATGTCCATCCTACCGGTGGCGCTGCCGCTGGACATGGAGCCTTTCGGCTTCATCACGCGGCGCGACCGCTTGCTCTCACCCGCAGGCGAGGTGGTGCTGCGCGCCCTCAAGGCTTCGGCCATGACGGTCTACGGCAAAGAGTTTTCCTTCCCGCCCGCCCCTTGATCGGCCAGCGGACGGTTATCAGGACCAGCCGGCGTCCACCTTGAATTCCTGGGCGGTGCACATGGCGCCGTCGTCCGACGCCAGAAACAGCACCATGCGGGCAACGTCCGAGGGCTTGAGCTTGTCGGGCAGGCACTGGTTGCGCTGGATTTCGGCCTCGCCGGCCGCGTCCAGCCACATGCTGATCTGGCGCTCGGTCATGACCCAACCTGGCGAGACGGTGTTGACCCGAATACGGCTTGCTCCCAAGCTATCGGCTAGGCCTCGTGTCAGGCCGTTGACCGAGGATTTTGCAACCGCGTAGCAGGGGTACCCACTGCCTTTGGTCTGCCACCCTGTAGACCCCAAATTGATCACCGAACCACCGCCCAGCCGGCGCATGCCCGGAACCACCGCCTGGATGGCGAAGAAGGCGGGGCGCTGGTTGACCGCCATGCGCTCGTCCCAGTATTCGGGTGTAACCGACTCCAGGGTATGGCGGTCATCGCGAGCGACGTTGTTCACGAGCACCGAAAAATCACCCAGAGCGGCCTGAGCGTCTGCAACGGCCTGCTGCAAGGCCGGGACATCCCGGACATCGCATCGCTGCCACCACACCGTGGAGCCTTGGGCACGCAGGGACTCTGCCAGGGCGTCGCTGGGACCGGCAGCCACATCCACAAAGGCCACCCGCGCGCCTTGGTCGGCAAACGCACTGACCATGGCAGCGCCGATACCGGTACCCCCTCCCGTAATAAAGATGTTTTTACCCTGCAAGCTGGGGAACCTCGCCAAGCTAGAAACTGCCGACATATTTTTCCTTTTTCATTGATTGCAATTTAGATATATAAATTGCTAGTTAATTCATTTTCTATTATCACTGTGCATTGTTACGATGCCGGCTGTCAAGAACTGGAGGAAATTCCTCCGCATACAAAGAGGCAACCTATGAGTTCCGAAAAGCCCCCATTCCGCCGCAGCCACGCCTGGTTCGGCCGTCAAGACCGCGATGGCTTTGTGCACCGCAGCTGGTTGAAGAACCAGGGCTATCCGCATGACCTGCTGGACGGTCGTCCCATCATTGGCATTTGCAACACCTGGAGCGAATTGACGCCTTGCAATGGTCATTTCCGTGAACTGGCCGAATTCGTCAAACGCGGCGTGTACGAAGCCGGCGGCTTCCCACTCGAATTCCCCGTCATGTCCCTGGGCGAAACCCAGCTGCGCCCCACGGCCATGCTGTTCCGCAACTTGGCCTCCATGGATGTGGAAGAAAGCATCCGTGGCAACCCAATTGACGGCGTGGTGCTGCTCATGGGCTGCGACAAGACCACCCCCTCGCTGATGATGGGCGCCGCCAGCTGCGACCTGCCAACGATCGGCCTCTCTGGCGGCCCCATGCTCAATGGCAAGTTCCGCGGCAAAGACGTGGGCTCCGGTACCGGCGTCTGGCAAATGTCTGAAATGGTGCGCGGCGGTCAGATGACCATGCAGGAGTTCACCTCCTGCGAGAGCGATATGCACCGCTCCAGCGGCACCTGTATGACCATGGGCACCGCCTCCACCATGGCCAGCATGGTCGAAGCCTTGGGCATGGCCTTCCCCGAGAACGCTGCCATTCCTGCTGCCGACACGCGCCGCAAGCGCCTGGCCCAGCTCACCGGCCGTCGCATCGTGGAAATGGTCAAGCAAGACATCAAGATGTCCCAGATCATGACGCGCAAAGCGTTCGAAAACGCCATCCGCACCAATGCGGCCATCGGCGGCTCCACCAATGCCGTGATTCACCTGCTGGCCATCGCCGGCCGTCTGGGCGTGGACCTGAAACTGGAAGACTTCGACAAGCTGGGCTCGGAAGTGAACAACATCCTGAACCTGCAACCGTCCGGCCAGTACCTGATGGAAGACTTCTGCTACGCCGGCGGCCTGCCTGCAGTCATGCGCGAAATCTTGCCGATGCTGCATGGCGACTGCATCACCGTGAACGGCAAGACCATCCGCGAAAACGTGGAAAACGCCCCCTGCTACAACCGCGAAGTCATCAAGACGGTGGAAGAGCCCTTCATGCCCGCAGCCGGTATTGCCGTGGTCCGCGGCAACCTGGCACCAAACGGTGCCGTGATCAAGCCGTCTGCCGCCTCCAAACATCTGCTGCACCATCGCGGCCGTGCGGTGGTGTTCGAGTCCATCGAAGAGTTCCACGCGAAGATCGACGACCCAGATCTGGACATTGATGAAAACTGCATCATGGTGCTGAAGAACTGCGGTCCGCGCGGTTATCCGGGCATGGCCGAAGTGGGCAATATGCCCCTGCCGCCCAAGGTGCTCAAGAAGGGCATTACCGACATGGTGCGCATCTCCGACGCGCGCATGAGCGGCACTGCCTACGGCACCACCGTGTTGCACACCAGCCCCGAAGCGGCCGCCGGTGGCCCACTGGCGGTCGTGCAAAACGGCGACATGATTGAGCTCAATGTGGCCGAGCGCAAGTTGCACCTGGAAGTATCGGACGAAGAACTGGCGCGCCGGCTGGCCGCCTGGCAAGCGCCCGAGAAACCCAAGCGCGGCTGGTACAAGCTCTACGTCGAAACCGTGCAACAGGCCCACCTGGGCGCCGACCTGGACTTCCTGGTCGGTGGCAGTGGCGCCGGAGTCCCACGCGACTCGCACTGACATGTCTGCGGTGTTGCAGGCAACACCACCCCAGTACTGCCCATTGCCTGCAGTGCTGGGAGACGTTCGCAGTGCTTGGAGTGCCCAGGCGCTACGCGGCGCAGCACCCATCTGGTCAGCCCGCGAGTCTGCGCTGTACTGGGTGGACTCGGCCAGCCACCAGCTACACCGCTTTCAGCCCGCGCAACGATTGCGCGACAGTTGGTCTTTGGGGCAATCGGTGAGCGCCATTGCCGAACGGCGAAACCATGCAGGCTTGCTGCTTGCCTTGCGCCACGAGTTGGCATTCTTCGCTCCTGACACTGCGCGCTTGGAGCTGCTCCACCGGCCCGAACCTGCGCAACCGAACAACCTGATGCAAGTGGGGCTGTGCGATACGCATGGGCAGTTCTGGTGCAGCACAGCATCAAACAACAACCAGGCCTCGACGGGTGCGCTCTATCGCTATGCCGGAGGGTCCCGCTGCACGCGAATGGTGCCGGGCATGGGGGCTATCACAGGCTTGACCTGGACTCTAGATCAGAGAACCTTGTTACTGTCCGACCCGTCTCAGCAACGGATTCGCGCGCATTCGCTAGACGCCCACGGACAGCTTGGACCCGCTCAAACTTGGCTGGCATTGCCCCGGCTTGAGAGCATTCCCCAAGGAATGTGCACCGATGCCGTCGGGCGCATCTGGCTCGCCAGAGCGGGCTCTGGAGTCGTCACTTGCCACCACCCAGAAACCGGGCACGAACTGCTGCGCATCCGCATTCCAGCGGCCCATGTGACGGGGTGTACCTTCGGAGGTCCATATCTGCGCACACTCTTTGTCACCAGTGCCTGCCCGCCAGCAAGCGCCGGTATATTCAATGAGCCGCTGGGCGGCGCACTCTTTGCCGTGGAGGTAGACAGCCCTGGATTGCCAGCGCATTTATTTGCAGGTTAGGTGAAGTTGCCCCACTAAAAATACGAGGAGACACGGGCCATGAAATTCGAAAATCTCAGGATATCCACGCGCTTGATCAGCGTCATGGGTTTGTTGACTGCGCTGTTGGTTGGGGTGGTGGTCGTTGCCATCCTGCAAATGCTGGCAATGCGCGGGAATACGCAGGACATCACGGGAAACTGGCTTCCCAGTATCGAGCAGGTGGGTAACTTGCGCTCCAACATTGCGGAATTGCGTGCGCTGGAGAGCCAGCACGTGCAAAACAGCGATGAAACTGCAATGGAGCGCATCAACAAGGTCATGGTGGAGGCTTTAGGCACTATCGAACAAGTGCGCAACGAGTACGCCAAATTGATTGACAGCCCGGAGGAAAGGGCTATTTACGACTCTTTCGAAGCTGAATGGAAAAAGTACCTAGAACAGCATGCCCAGTTGGTGGATTTCTCGACCAAACGCGACAAGTTCCCTGCCCGAAAGTTGCTGGAAAACGAGTCCAAGGTCACCTATGACAACATTAAGGCGGCGATCAAGAAGCTGACCGACCTGAATCATTCTGGTGCGGTAACTGCCAGCAACAATAGCGACCACAGTTTCACCACGGCTCGAAGCGCCATGCTTGTGGCGCTACTGGTCGCAGTCATCGCCGCAGTCGTGGCCGCAATGTGGCTGATTCGTTCCATCACCGGCCCCATCAACACCGTCGTCAGTGTGGCGAGCAGAATCGCCGAGGGCGATTTGTCGCAGCCTATTCATGCGCATTCCACAAATGAGACAGGGCAATTGTTGATGGCGCTGGATCGCATGCAAATCCAGTTGGCGAGTGTGGTCGGGCGGGTCCGCAGCGGCAGCGAATCGGTGGCCACCGCCAGCGCCGAAATCGCCCAAGGCAACCATGACCTCTCCGCCCGCACCGAGCAACAAGCCAGTGCGCTGGAAGAAACTGCCGCCAGCATGGAAGAACTCGGTGCCACCGTGCGCCAGAACGCCGACTCCGCCTCCCAAGCCAACCAACTGGCCATGAGTGCTTCTCAAGTCGCCATTCAGGGCGGTGAAGTCGTGGGCCGCGTCGTCGAAACCATGAAAGGCATCAACGAAGCCAGCCGCAAGATCAACGACATCATCAGTGTCATCGATGGCATCGCCTTCCAGACCAACATCTTGGCGCTTAACGCCGCGGTGGAAGCCGCCCGGGCGGGCGAGCAGGGCAGAGGTTTTGCCGTGGTTGCTTCGGAAGTGCGTTCTCTGGCCGGACGCAGCGCAGAGGCCGCCAAGGAGATCAAAAGCCTCATTGGTGACAGCGTCTCCCGTGTGGAGCAGGGCAGTGCGCTGGTCGACCAGGCCGGTGCAACCATGAGCGAAGTCGTGGCCAGTATCCGGCGTGTGACCGACATCATGGGCGAAATTTCTGCTGCCAGCAGTGAACAAAGCGCCGGGGTGGCGCAGGTGGGAGAAGCCGTGACCCAGATGGACCAGACCACGCAGCAGAACGCGGCACTGGTGGAGGAGATGGCGGCGGCGGCCAGCAGCCTCAAGAGCCAGGCCAGCGACTTGGTGGGGGTGGTGGCAGTGTTCAAGCTGGGGGCGGCGCACAACAACACCGCCGCAGAACCCGTGTGGACGACCGCGGCTCCGGCGTTGGCAGCCCAATCTCCGGCCTTGCGCCTGGGCATGGGGCGCTAATTTCTATTCAAATATGGCTTTGGGCACCGTGGATACTGCGCGAATAGCTTCTATTTTGATAGCGCCTTAGCAACAGCCGTACGTGCGACGTTGGTAAATACCGCGAGCTGCTCGGGTGTCACCGTGGCAAACATGCGCTGCACCAACGCCGTGTGTTGGGCCTCAAATACCGCGCAGGCTTCAAGCCCAGCGGGTGTCACATCCAGAATCTGGCTGCGCCCGTCTTGTGGGTCAGGGCGTCTACGTAGCAGGGCCTGCGCCTCGAGTTCCTTGGTAATGCGTGCGATTTGCCCCTTGTCGCGCGTACTGGCCTGCACCAAAGCCTGCTGATTCCCGCCAGGGTGGGCTTTGCAGTGGCTCAGGATGTGCAAATGCAGGGGTGACAAGGTAATGCCTGCCTGCGTGAGGGACTGTCCCATCTGCGCCTTCAGTGTCTCAAACATGTGCAACATGGCTTGGATCGCATCTTCTTCGGGACTGTGTGGGTAGGGCATGGCATTTGGTTGACTATGTCAACTTTATCGATTACATTGGTTGACATTATCAACCAAATGCCATTCCAACGACATGCCCTCTGCAACCCCATCCCGCCCTATGCGCTTGCGCGCCATCGTCCCGCCGTTGCTTATCCTGCCCACCATCGGGCTGCTGCTCAGCGGTGTGATCACCTGGATCAATATCGGGTTTACCGCCGACTTCACGGCGCGGTGGTTGCGGGGATTTGTATCGGCGCTACCAGTGATGCTGGTGGCCTTTGCCTTCATGGCGGTGCTGGACCGCAAAGTTCAGCAGGTGTTTGCTGGGCGTAGCGCCCTGGCGCGCAAACTGATCTTGGCGGCTTGCACCGCCTGCATGATGGAGTTGCTGCTTGCCAGCGTGGTCACCCTGAGCAACCGGGGCTTCGCGCCGGGTTTTGCCATCGCTTGGGGAGCCGCCTTCGTCAAGTCCCTGCCTGTGGGCCTATGCGTGAGCCTGTGCATGGGCTTTGTCATCAAGCCCCAGCTGGACCGGTTGGCGGCCGGTCGATAAAGCATCTCTCCATCACACCGGGGCGCAAGACCCCGGCAGCGCCGTCTTAACGGCGTGGGGTCATGGGGCCGCGGCCCTCGATGTGGCGGAAGTTGATGCGGCCCTTGCTCAGGTCGTAAGGCGAGAGCTCCAGCGACACACGGTCACCGGCCAAGATGCGAATGTGGTTCTTACGCATCTTGCCAGCGGAGTAGGCAATCAACTGGTGACCGTTATCCAAGGTCACGCGAAAACGGGTGTCAGGCAACACTTCGTTGACAACGCCCATCATCTCAATCAGGTCTTCTTTGGCCATGGTGGTTTCCTTTATGCAGTAGCTTACTGGGTGCGGATAGCACTGTGCACCCAGTGGATGCCTTGCGCAATGGCGTAACGGGCCGCTGCGTCAGGCGTGGAAAAATCGTCATGAAAACTCATGACACGGTCGGTTGACGCGCTGCCGCGTCCGCTGGCAATGGATACTTGTGCGCCAAAACGGCCGCTAAGGAGCGGCTTGGAGCAAGCGGCAATGCGGTATTTGCCGATGGTAACGGGATGCGAAGAAGCGATCTTGTTGTGGTTCTGAATCATTAAAAAGTACAAGCGCACCGGCCACGGCAGAGGCTAAGTGCTCAAAAGAGAAAAGCTGCGATGCCGTGAGAGGGCGTTTGCAGGTCGCTGACATTTGGGCTGGATTGGCAACCCCACTGCCGGGGGTGGATGTGTTGCGGTATGCCTACCAGAACACGGCCAATCGCCTGTTGGGCGACTGCCTAATGTAGCACGGCACGCCAAATCAGGCCCTATTTGGGCCGCAAAGACCCTGTTGGCTGTGGTTTTCAGGGCGAAACTGCGAAAATTGGGACCATGAAACTCTGCATTCTGGACAACGACTCGATTGACCCGGCCCTGGTGCCCACTTACGGCAACTACGCCGCCATGATGGAACGTGTACTGCGCGACGCTGGTGCCACCGACTGGACCATGGAGCGCTTCAGCACGCCGCTGGGTGAATACCCGGATTCCTTTGCCGACTACGACGCCGTGCTGCTCACCGGCAGCAAGGCCGATTCTTTTTCGGACGAACCCTGGGTGGTGGAACTGCGCCGGCGCGTGACCGAGTTGCTGGACACCGACACCAAATTGCTGGGTGTGTGTTTTGGCCACCAGCTCATCGCACTATGTATGGGCGCCAAGGTGGGCCGCGCACCGCAAGGCTGGGTCACGGGGCGCAACACCTATGCCTGGCACGCCCAAGACCTGCTGCCCGAAGGCGAACGCGAGAGCTTTGCCTTGCTGGCCAGCCACCAGGACCAGGTGCTGGAGCTTCCCGCTGGCACCACACTGCTGGCCAGCAGCGACCGCTGCCCGATTGCTGCTTACGCCAGAGGCCAGGAGGTGCTGTGCATCCAGCCACACCCTGAATTTGTGGAAGACTACAGCGCCCACCTGCTCAACAAGCGCCGTGCCTTGCTGGGCGACGAACACTACATCGCCAGTATCAATAGCCTGGCGCAGGGCCACGAGGGAACCGACTTTGCCCGCGTAATGGTGGCGTTTGTGGAAGGGCGCGCCGGGGCCGCGGCCTAAACCAATGCCTTTTGGCGGGTGGCCAGCGCAGCCCCCAGCCACAATGCCACCGCAGAAAACACGAGGCCACGCGCCAGCCCACCGGGGCCATCGGCAATCCATCCGACCACGGTAGGGCCCACGATCTGCCCCGCCGCAAACACGGTGGTGAAGGCGCTGATCCCCGCAGCCCACGCCGCAGGGGGCAGGTTGTGCCGCACCAAGGCCGTGGTGGATGCGACCACGGACAAGAAAACCGCCCCAAAGAGCAGGCCCGAGGTCAACACCATGGGCCACCAATGTGTTAGCGCGGGCAACACCGTAGCCACGCCCAGCAGGGCGTTGAGCATGGCCAACGCCCTGCCGTTCTTGTGGCGGTCCAGCAGCCCCGCCCAAATGCGACCCGACGCCACCACCGCCAGCCCCAACAAGGCATAAAACACCGTGACCGCCAGCGCGCTGCTGCCCTGCGCACGCAGCAGGGCCACCACAAAGGTCATATAGCCGATGTAGCCCACGCCAAACAGGGTGTAGCCAGCCAAGCCGAAGGCAAATTGGCGCCAACGAAACGTCAGGGCAGCGGCCCCAGGAACGGCAGCGGGAGCCTCCCAGCGCGCCATCACACGTGCCGGCCATACCAGCACGGCACTGGCAGCTGCACAAGCGAGCGCCAACACCCACCAAGCCCAACGCCACCCGTGGGCCTGGGTTTGCGTGGCCTCCAGCAACCAGGGCACCAGCAGGGCAGAGAGCACGATACCCAGGCCCGTGCCGCCGTAATACATACCCAGCAACAAACCGCTGTGCTGCGGATGCCGGGCTCCCAAACGGGCGGCCAACAAGCCCCCCGCAATAAACACCAGCGCGCTGGCCACACCCGCCAGCAGGCGCTGCAGCAGCAAAGGCGACGCATCAATGAAGAAGCCACTCAGCCCCATAAAGGCACTGGCCAGCAGCGCACCACCCCACAAGAGGGTAGACGGTCCCAGACGGCGCATGAGCCAAGGCGTAGCCAGGGCCCCCAAAAAGTAGCCCAAGGCGTTGGCCGTATTCATGGCGCCCGCCAGGGTGTAGCTCCAACCCAGGTCGGTGCGCATGGCCGGCAGAAGCAGACCATAGGCGAAACGGGTGATGCCCAAAGAAACTGCGGCGCCCAGAGACAAGGCCAGCGCCAGCACCCAGGTCTGCCGCATGCCGGGGCCGCCGTGGGCGTTCAACAGACGCTGGATCAGGCCAGCGCGCGGTCTTGCAGGCGGAACTGGCGTACCACCTGGGCCAGGCGCTCGGCCTGTTCGCGCAAGGATTCGGCTGCTGCAGCGGACTGCTCGACCAGCGCTGCATTTTGCTGGGTGGCCTGGTCGATCTGGCCGACCGAGGCATTGACCTGGGCGATGCCGCTGGACTGCTCGGCCGATGCGGTGGTGATTTCACCAATGATGTCCCCCACACGCTGCACGCCCACCACCATCTCCTGCATGGCAGCGCCCGCTTCTTCCACCAGCTTCACGCCACCGTTCACGGCGCTCACACTGCTGCCCACCAGCACCTTGATCTCCTGTGCGGCATCGGCAGAGCGCTTGGCCAGGCTGCGCACCTCCGAGGCCACCACGGCAAAGCCGCGGCCCTGCTCTCCCGCGCGCGCGGCTTCCACCGCGGCGTTGAGCGCCAGGATGTTGGTCTGAAAGGCGATAGAGTCAATCAGGCCGATGATGTCGCTGATCTTGCTACTGGAAGCAGCGATCTCGTGCATGCTGCCCACCGCTTGGGTGACCACCTGGCCACCACGCACGGCCAGGGTGGAGGCAGAGCCTGACAACTCCCGCGCGACCTGGGCCGACTGGGCCGTCTGTTGCACATTGGTGGTGAGGTCGGAGAGGGACGTGACCGTGTCTTGCACGCTGCTGGCCGACTTCTCGGTGCGCATGGACAGGTCTTGGTTGCCAGACGCAATTTCCTGGCTGGCCAGAGCCACACTTTCGCTGGCATTGCGCACCTGCGACACCAGGGCGCTCAGGCCCTCCTGCATCGCCTGTTGGGTGCGTTGCAGATCGGCCACTTCGTCTTTGCCGCTCACCTCCACACGCTGCGACAAGTCGCCCCCCGCAATCGCTTGCGCCAGCTGGCGGGCCTGTTCCAGCGGTTTACAAATCGAGTTCATGTTCAAAATGGTCAGCGGCACGACGACCAGCGTGGCCACCACCAGTGCACCAATGAACACCCACTTAATGATATTGCCCACAGATTTTTGCTCGGCAATGGCACCCTCAGCTTCGGTTTTCAGCACCACGTCCAGCTCCTTGAGCTGTTGTTCCACCTTGTCCACCTCGGCCAGCGCCTTCTGGCTCATGCGGTTGGCGGTGGTGGCCGATTCGTAGCCGCTGCTTTTGAGCTGGTTCGCCACGGGCTCAAACTGCTGCGCATAGGTTTTGAGGTTGCCCTCCATGGCGCGGATGATCACATTGTCGGGGTCGTCCTCGCCCACCAAAAACTCGGCAGCCACCTTGTTGGTCTGGTCCAGGGCCGCTTTCCAGCGGGCGTAGGCTTTTTCCACCTCATTGGTGCGCTCGTACTCAATGATCATGTCCTTTTCGGCCATGCGCACCGCACTCAGTGCAGAACGGAGCTGCGTGAGGTGCTGGACCTCGGCAAAGGAATTTTCCAGAAAGGCGTCGCTCTGGGCCTGGATTTGTGCCATGCCCCACAAACCTCCAGCGCCCACAATGCCCAGCAGCGCCAGCACCATGGCGATGGCTCCGAGCATGCGCATGCGAATCGTGAAAAGGCGCATCAAGGACATGGTGTTCATGGTTGTCTTCCTTATCAAGGCCCAGGCAGCCGGGGCTACGGGGCATTCTTTCAGAGTCTGGGAGTGAGTACAAGGCGCCACGAGCTTACAGCTTGTTACGTGGTGGCAAGGGAAGAAAAGCGCCATGAAACCGATTTCGGCTTAGATTGCTGCTTTCATTGACCCAAGCCAAACACCGCTGCCCCTTACCATGAGCACCCGCCTGGCCTACCACGTCGTCGTGCACGCACTTGAAGCGCGCGCAGGCTGGACGCCGGTACGCCGGTTTGCGGCGGCAGTCAGCCACTGCTTGGACGGCCACTTGCCTTACAGCCGCTACCTGATGGCAGGCGCCGAGGCCAAGCGCAGGCGTACCGGCGAAAGCGCGGTACAGCGCTGGGTAGAGGATTGGCTGGCCACAGACCTCAACCCGGTTGTGCAGACTATGGGGCAGCTCACCCTGCCGGCCAATACGGCCTGGGCGCTCAATGCCTATACCCGCTCAGCGCAGGTCGGGGTGCGCACCACCATTGCCCTGCCCCCCGCCGCCCACCAGCAACTGCAAGTACACCGCGAGCTGCTGGCCAGCGATACCGATCCTGCCCTGTGCCGCGCCGGGGTGGTGAGCACCATGGAAACCTTGCTGGCCCAGACGCGGAAAAACGCCATGGGCATGGCGCCTGCGGGTTTACGCCCTCTCTCAAGCCTGGCCAGGGTCTTGGGCGTAGAGCGGCTCGCCGCCGCGCAGTTGGCTGGCGTGTTTGAGGCCCAGGGGCCGATTCCTATCCCCCTGGCAGCGCGCCAATTGGGCTGCCACCACCGCACCCTCGAACGCCGCCTGCGCGAAGAAGGCCTCACCGCCGAAGCCGTGCGCCAAACCGTGCGCCTGCTGAGCGCCACACACGGCGTGCGTGGCACACGCAGCCTCACCGAGGTTGCACACCAGACTGGCTTCTCCGACCTGTCCCACATGAGCCGGGCGTTTGGCGCGGCTTGCGGCATGGCGCCTAGCCTGTTGCGCCAGGCCGCACGGGGTGGACTGCTTCCCGAAGCGGCCTGAGCCCCCGCGAAGGCGGTTTGTCGCATGGATTCAAGCCAAAGCCGGTGCGCTTGGGACACACTGCCAAAGGGTCTGCAGCCACCCCAAACCGCTCCTCAATGTATAGCTGCTCGCGCACATTTCATAAGGCCTTGAGGCCTAAAAGACTCAAAAACATGCAGTTTCTCCGCAAACTCTTCTCGGCCCCTGTGCCACGCCAGCAAGACTTCGACGCCGCCCTGGCGGACCTGCGCGCCACCCTGCTGGAGGAAGGGCGCCTGTTTTCGGGGTCGGCCATGTACCAGGAGTTGCAGGCGCTGGAGGCCCAAGCACTGGGCCTGCCCGCGCACTCGCCGCAGCGCGGCTGGCTGTTCGAGACCTTCACCCGCCTGCAAACCAAGCGTGGGGACAGTGAGTCGGTGCTGCACTACGGTGCATTGGCGCTCCATGTCCACAACAGCCAAGCCTTTATGGACGCGGAATCCTGTTTCTACTTGCACTACCGCATGGCCTGTGCGGCCGATGAGGAAGGCGAAACGGCGCTGGCGCTGCACCATCTGCAAACCGCACTGTCCACCGAGCCCCGCCCGTGGCTCAGCGACGAGCAGGGCTTGGCACTGCGCGAAAAACTCGGTTACCTCTTGCACGAGGCCGGGCAACACGCGGAGGCCCTGGCCTGCAATACCCGCCTGCTGCACGACGCAAAGCTGTTTTATGCGTCCGACACGCACGCGCTGTGCAATCTGCTTAACAACCTTGCCCAAAACACCTACGAACTGCAGCAGTTTGGCGAAAGCCAGCGCTACCTGCAGCGCCGCCTGGCTCTGGCCCAGGGCGCGCAGGATTACGAAACCGAAGCCGACTGCCTGTTTCAGCTGGGCGTGCTGGACTGCGAACAGGGCGACCCCGTGGGCGCACGCACCTGGTTTGACTTGCGCGTGCAACGCGCGCGTTCGCTGGACGACCCGGACCTCATTGCAGCGGCCTTGCAGGCGCAACAGGAGCTGATTGCCCGCTTGCGGTCCGCCGACGAGGGGCAGGCATGAGCCGCATACCGTTCTGGACACAGCGGCTCGCCTGGTGCGGTGTGGCCACACTGGGCCTGCTCAGTGCGTGCGGTGGTGGCGGTGACTCGGCCCCTTCCGCTGCGGCGAGCCTGCAGGTCCGGGTGCAAGGGCTGGCTTTGGGTGCCGAGCTGGAGCTTGCCCACGGCTCCCATCGCATCCCCGTTGAGCTCAACGGCCCCTATACCTTTGACCAAGTCCCGGGCGGTAGCCCGCTCAACCTGCGTATCGCCACCCAGCCTAAGGACCAACACTGTGCCGTGTCCGAACTGGCACCCGCCAGTGTGCCCACCGATGGGGCACCCGTGTTTGTGCGCTGCGTCCACGCCACCGCAGCAGCACTGAGCCTGCCGGCCACGCTTCCCAACAACGCACTGAGCGCCAGCTTTGGCCTGCGCGACGTAGCGTATCCCGGGATTCCGTACGAAAGCCGCCCGGGTATGGTGGGTGGCATATTTCCCTATGCCTTTCGCCTGGTCAGCCTGACGCTGAACGGCGTGGCGCAGGCCACAACCGGCGTCAGCCTGGACGCCCGCCGGGGCACGGTGCGCTTTACCCCCACCGTGGAGGGCAGCTATGTGCTGACCCTGGAAGCGAGTGACAGCGGCAGCCCAAGCAAGACCCTGCAACAGAGCTTCACCATTGAATCGTCTGCTGCGCGTTTTCTGTTCGTCGCCCCCGATGGCCAGGACAGCAGCGGGCGCGGCAGCCGCGCACTGCCCTACCGCAGCATTGCCTATGCCCAAGCCCAATCCAGCGCCACCCAGGTGCTGATGCTGCGCGCAGGCACCTACACGCCAGCGGCCATCAGCCTGCGGGACACCCGGGCCAAACAACTCCTGGCCTACCCGGACGAAGTGGTCCGCCTGGACCTGAACTACAGCGCCAACATCACCGTCAACAGCACCAGCCTGCCCATGGCGCGCATCGAGGGTCTGGACATCCTGCATGCGCGCCAATACGGCATCGTCAGCGATCCGAGCCGGGCAGGCCTGGTGATTCGCAACGTACGGTTTGTGGACGGTGAAGAGGGCAATAACCCCAGCGAAAACCCTGCGTTTATCCACGGCTGGGGCGATACCGCCGCAACCTGGCGCCACAAGCTGCTGGTGCAAGACAACGACTTTGGCACCTACCGCATGAAAAGCTCTGGCGCCTACGCCCTCACACTGTTTGACGCCGGAGAGTCATTGGTGGAAAACAACCAGATCCGCCTGGGTGCAACCACCGGCGGCATCCACGACAAGGACAATTCGCAGAACAACACCTACCGCGAGAACTACATCATGTTTGCCAGCGGCAACGCGCGGTCCAACGGCATCCAGATCAGCGGCCAGGCCAATGCCGACAAGGTGCACATCCACCACAACCTGCTGGTGAATGCAGGCATCTACCTGGGCACCCAGTGCTTCCAGGCCAGCTGCTACATGCGCGACTTGGACGTGCACCACAACACCTTGGCCGGACAGCACATCTCCTTCAGCTGGGGGCCTTTCAACAGCACCAGCTATGGAACCCGCATCTCGCACAACATCATTGACTCAGGGAGCGTAGCCCCCTACTACGGGCTGTCCTGCCAGGCTTCGGTGCCCGCCACCTTCACCACCAACCTGGCCGCAGGCAGCAACCTGATTGCGTCGAGCCACGCCTTGGCCTTCAAGGACTCCGAGTGCACAGGGCGCGACATGTCATGGGCCACCTGGCAAGGCACCTATGGCATGGACACGGCAGCTTCTGGCAGCACCTTTGGCCATGCCAGCCCGCTGGTGGGCAGCGGCCCGCGCACCGGCCTGCCGGAGGGCGACACACGGCGTACCCAACATGGCCACCAGTACTAAGGCTAAGGCCGCCATGCACCAGCAATACTCCCACCGGACACACCGCCTCTGCGCCCTGCTGACACTCTGCCTGGTACTGAGCGCATGTGGCGGTGGTGGCGCAGACGAGGGCGATGCTGCGGCCACCGCTGCCAACACCACACCGCTGCCCGCGCCCCGCATCTCGGGAGTGGTGGGCTCGCTGCTGCACCAGCAGACTTTCACCGTCCAAGGGAGCCACTTTGGCAGCAAACCCCAAGCCGCGCCACTGCGGTTTGAAGACTTTGACACGCGTACCACCGGTGCAGCACCGGCCAGCTTTGGCTACACCAACTACGGCGGCTTCGGCGGCAGCACCAGGGTGGACGACAGCGTGGCATTTGGCAGCGGCAAATCGCTCAAACACCAGGGGCACTTCGGCGCCGTGTCCACAAACGACGTGGAGGAGTCATTCCCCCACATTGCCGTCACAGGCTTCAGCACCCAAGAGCTCTACCTGAGCTACCGGCTCAAATTCCGAACCCACGGTGGCCGCATGGTGCAACTCAAGTTCAACCGCAGCGGCATGGAAGTGGCGGGGGCCCACGGCAGCCCCTGCTACGGCGGCAAGCCCAAGTACTATTCCAGTTACTACCCCGACGGGCCCGGCGTCAACCGCTACTCCAGCGACAAACGCTTGACGAGTGTGCAAGGCGGCATTGTGCGCAGCGACGGCAGCCTGGACGAAGGTTGGGCTGGCGAAGCCAAAATGGGCAGTGGCACCGTGCTGGCCATACCAGAAGACACCTGGGTGCAAGTGGAAGAGTACTACCGACTCAACGATGTAGGCCAAGCCAATGGCGAACACGTCACTTGGGTGAACGGCAACCGCCAAATAGACCGCCACACGCTGCAGCCACGCGACGCTGCAGGCCAGCTGCTGAATTGCAGCTACTTGGTGGTGGGTATGGACTACTGGATCAACCCCAGCAGCACCGACGGCGTGGCCGTCTGGTACGACGACCACTACCTCGACACCAGCCGCGCACGCTTGGTGCTGGCCAATGCCGCGACCTGGGCGGCCAGCACCATACGCAACCCGCAAGTAGCTAGCCAGTGGCAGGATGGCAGCATCAGTGCCACCCTGCAACGGGGCGGCTTTTCTTCCGGTATCGCCTGGCTGTATGTGGTCCGCGCAGACGGCAGCACGTCTGCCAGCTGGCCGGTAACATTGCCGTGAATTCTGACGACCAAGCTCCGCCCATGCGCCTGACTAACGCCCATTCGCTTTTGTATTTCACGGCAGCGCTCCTGCTTTGTGCCGCCACCGCCAGTGCCCAGGGCGTCTACAAATGGGTGGATGCCGAAGGGAAAACCCACTACGGCTCACAACCGCCTACCAGCGACAAAGGAGGCGAAGCGCTCAAGCTGCACAGCAACAGCGGCTTTGGCGGCAACAACAGCGGCAAGGTCAAACCACCGGTGGAGTACAACGCCGACGGCACGAAAAAAATCCCCAAAGGCGTGCAAGAGATGGGCGAGGGTCTGATGAAAGGCCTGCAAAAGGTGGACCCCAAGGAGGAGCCGCTGAACTGCAGCGTGGCGGTGGAGAACGTGCGCTACCAGTTAGACCTGATGCTGGAAGTCGGCCAGAAGAACGCCAAGGACGGTTACATCACCCAAAGCGACTTTGACACCAAGGCCGCCAAGCTGCGCCAGGCCAAATCCGAGGTCACGCTGACCGACTGCCAGCTAGCCAGCGGCAACAAGAAGTCGTTTTACCAATGCATGAGCAACAGCAAAAACCACGTAACAGGTTGCGGCAACAAGTACAGCTTCTAGCGCGCCACAGCCGCTAGTGGCGCGGTGCCAGCACGATGACCGCGGCCCCCGTCAACATGAGGGCGACGCCCACACCATCCCACCACTGCGGACGGATGCCATCCACCAACCACAACCAGGCCAATGCCGTGGCCACATACACCCCGCCATACGCGGCGTAGACCCGGCCCGCAGCGGCAGGGTGCAAGGTCAGCAGCCAGACAAACAGTGCCAAGGCCAACGCTGCTGGCGCCAGCACCCATGCCGATGCACGCTGCTGCAGCCACAGCCAAGGCAAGTAGCAACCCACGATTTCGGCCACAGCAGTGAGCACGTAGAGGCCGGTGGTGAACAAGAGTTGCTGCATGGGGCGTTCTGTTTGCTATTATTTTAGGAGCTGCTCGCGCACATTTTATAAGGGTCAGATGCCCATTTGACCATTAATCCGGCTTCCAGCGCTTGAGCAGCAATGCATTGGCCATCACGCTCACCGAGCTCAGCGCCATGGCGGCCCCCGCCACCACGGGGCTGAGAAAACCCAGCGCGGCCAGCGGAATGCCTGCGGCGTTGTAGGCAAAGGCCCAGAACAGGTTCTGCCGGATCTTGGCCACCGTGCGGCGGCTGATGTCCAGCGCGGCGGCCACCAGCAGTGGGTCGCCGCGCATCAGCGTGATGCCCGCAGCGTGCATGGCCACATCGGTGCCGCCGTGGGGGTTGGCCATGGCCATGCCCACATCGGCAGCCGCCAAGGCGGGCGCGTCGTTCACGCCATCCCCCACCATCGCCACCGCGTGGCCACCGGCCTTGAGCGCGGCCACCTTGGCAGCCTTATCGCCGGGCAAGACCTCTGCCAACACGTCCTTCGCGTCCAACCCCAGACGTGCAGCCATCGCCTGCGCCGCCCCCCGGTTATCACCTGAAATCATCACGGTCTGGATGCCTCGCGCCTTCAAGGAGGCCAGCGCCTGCTGCGCACCCGGCTTGGGTTCGTCGGCGAATGCCAGCAAAGCCAGCAAGGTGCTGCCGGAATCCGTGGTCTGCGCCATGGCCGACACCGTAGCGCCCTGGGCCTGCAACTGCGCTGCCTGCGCTTCAACCACCGAGAGGTCTACCCCTAGCTCCGCCATCCACCGCAAGCTACCCAGCCGCAAGGTGCGGCCTGCCACCGCACCTTCAGTACCACGGCCGGAGACGGTTTGTACATCGGCGGGCGTTTGCAGTGGGATGGCGCTCTCCTTCGCGGCCTGCAACACGGCATGGGCCAAGGGATGTTCGCTGCCGCTTTGCAGGCCTGCGGCCAAGGCCAGCGCCTCGTCGTCGGCCAGCCCCACGGGTACCAGCGCGCTCAAACGCGGCCGGCCCACTGTGAGGGTTCCTGTCTTGTCAAAGGCCACCACATCTACCGTGTGCGCCAGCTCCAGTGCCTGTGCGTCCTTGATGAGGATGCCGTGCTTGGCCGCCACGCCCGTGCCCGCCATGATGGCGGCTGGCGTCGCCAGGCCCAGCGCGCAGGGGCAGGCAATGACCAGCACTGCCACCGCATGGATGAGTGCCGTCTCAAAACCGTGGCCGGTCAACACCCAGCCCAGCAGAGTGGCCAGTGCGATCAGCAACACCACGGGCACAAACACGGCACTCACCTGGTCCACCAGGCGCTGGATGGGCGCCTTGGCCGCCTGCGCATCTTCCACCAAGCGGATGATGTGGGACAGGACCGTGTCCACCCCCACCGCGCGCACCTGCACCACCACGCGGCCTTCGCCATTGATGCTGCCACCCGTGAGCTTGGCACCAACCTCCTTGGTCACGGGCAGGGGTTCGCCGGTGAGCATGGACTCGTCCACCTGCGTGCGGCCTTCGAGCAGCATGCCATCCACAGGAAAGCGCTCGCCAGGCTTGACCACAATCTTGTCGCCCACCAGTACTTCGCTAACAGGAACATCAACCTCGCCATCGCGCCCCAACAGGTGCGCCGTGTCCGGCCGCAGGGCGTGCAGCGCGCGGATGGCGGCGGTGGTCTGGCGCTTGGTGCGCGCCTCCAGCCATTTGCCCAGCAGCACCAGCGTCACTACGACGGCGCTGCCTTCGAAATACAGGTGCGGCTCCATAGCCGGCATGTCTGCGGGCATGGCATGGGCGCTGTGGTCCGGCGCTGTGAGCCACAGCCACATCGACAAGGCCCAGCCCGCGGTGGTGCCCAGCGCCACCAGCAAATCCATATTGCCGCTGCGTGCCAACAGCGCGTGCCATCCGGCCTTGTAGAAGCGCGCGCCCAGAATGAACTGCACCGGCGTGGCCAGCAAAAACTGCCACAGAGCGGGCAGCATCCAGTCTTTGCCGAACAGTTCGCCCACCATGGGCAGCACCAAAGGCGCCGACAACGCCAGCCCCACACCCACCGGCATGAAACCAGCCCAGGGCGAGGCGTCCACCGCGTCAATCGCAGCGCTGGGCGCCAGCGGCTCGTAACCCGCGTCGCGCACGGCGCGGCGCAGGCGGGGTTCCAGCGTGGCGTCGTGCACTGCAATGCGGGCAGATTCGGTGGCTAGATTCACCGTGGCGCTGTCCACGCCGGGCACCTTCTTCAGCGCTCTTTCCACACGCATCACACACGATGCGCAGGTCATACCGCCGATGCCGATATCGATGGTGGAGGTGATCGCGAGGGGGGTGGTTTCGGTACTCATGGTGCAAGCGTAAGCCTTGCCATGGTGGGAAGGTCAAGCGGCGTTCAAACGCATGGGGACAAAGGCAATGCCCCTGGTCTCTACGCGCGGCCCGGTCGCCACAAACCCGAACCGCTCGTACACCGGCTGGGCATACGGAGTCGAGTTGACCGTGAAGTAGCCAGGGTTCGCCTCGCCCACCGCCGCACGGGCGTGGTCCCATAACTGGCGGCTCAAGCCCCGGCGCTGGAATGACGCGTCCACAAACAGGTGGTAGAGGTGGCTGGCATCACGCACCGCCACCACACCAGCCAGAATGCCGTCTTGCTCTGCCTTGAAGTAGGCGAAGCGCGGGTCGGTGAGGTAGCGGGTAACAGAGTCTGTGGAAATCGTCTTAAGAAAATCCTCTGCACCAGCACCATCGGGCTGCAGCGTGAAGAAGCGGGCCACGCTGCCAATGAGGCGGCTGACGGCAGCAGCATCTTGTGCTGTGGCTACTGAAATTTTCACGTCTGCACTCCTCTAAAGTTTGGTGGGCGTGGTGTGAGCCATCCACCCCTCCACCTCCAGCGGCCGCAACCCAAACCGCACTGCATTCCCCGCATGCAGCGCTTTTAGCTCGACCAACACCAGGGCCTTAAAACCTGCCTGGTCAGCCTGGGTCACTTGCACCGGTAGCCGCCTGTGCACCGCCTCTTCCGTTGCAGGCTCCAGCGCGCGCACCATGGCGGCCACTACGTCGCTCAGCTCCCGCCGGTAGCGCATGCGAAACATGTTCGGCTTGCCCATGTTTTGCTGCACCGCCACGTATTGCTGGCAAGAGCGTCCATACGCCCACACAAACACATCGCGCAGCAGCTCCACCTGATTGAGTTCGTATACGCCCAACATCGCGTCCACATAGGCCTGCTGGGGCATGTCAATGAACGACAACGGGCACAGGTTGTGCCGGATGAACGGGATGTTGGCCGCCAGGCGCGAAACGCGCTTGTTCACATCTTCGAAGGGCTGCAAGTAGGGCAAGTGCACCATCAGAAAGAAGGCTTGCTCGAACGGGTCTGTAATCTCGGCAGCCATCTCCAGCACGAAACCAAAAATGTCTTGTATGCCTTGCGGTGAGGCCAAGGGCAAATACACACTTCCCCCAATGCCGACCGCTCGCTGCCGCAGGCGACCTACCGCCATAGCGTCGGCCATCAAACCATTGGACAAAAAGGCGTGCAGCGCGATCACGGTGTCGGGCGTCAGGCTGGCGCGCTCGGGGTCGTGCACCAGGTATTCGATGGCCTCCTTGTGGTTGAGGATCATCTGGGTTTCCACTGCGTCTTTGCCCTCGGCCACCTGGCCCTGGGCGATCAGGCGCTCGGTGTCCAGACGGCTGTAGGTGTTGCCCTCCAGACGTGACGAAGCCCAGGACAAATCGATCAACAAGCGGTTCAGGATGTCGCGCGCAAAGGTACCTGCCGGGGTCTGCGCGGCGGGTGACTGGCCCAGGGTGTGCAGCTGGGCGCGCAGCTCTGGCGGCAGGTAAGCGGTGACGTTGGGAACATAGGCCTCCAGAAACGCCTGTTGGTAGCCCACGGGTTTGCGCAGGTGGCGCGGCTGGCGCACATAGGCCTTGATGGCTTCGCCCTCAGGAGAGGTCGGCACGTAGGCGTCGGTGGGGTAGTCGGCGCCGGGTTCGCGCGCAAGCATGGGGGCAACGGGCTGAGGCACTGCCGGTGCGCTGGTAGTCGCCAGCACATACCGGGCGCCTCGCCCTTTGCCCTGCAACACCACGCCTTGCGCCTGTGCCAGGGTGGCCATGCGCCGCTGCAGGGTACGTCTGGGTACCGAGGGGAACGCGGCGCACAAGGCGTCCATGCCCAAGCCCGCAGGGTTTTGGGCGATCAAACGAAGCACGTCGGATTCCAGCGTGGCGTGATTTGGCGTATTCATGGCGCATTTATTCCTAATTGCGCCATTATTGCGCCGCACCCGATGGCGCGCAAGCCAAACCCAACGCGCTTGACCCTCCCACCATGACAAGGTTCACAATTCCTGCATTCACTGAAAACAAGGAGTTGCCATGAATCAAACCTTTACCGTCACCGGCATGACCTGCGGCCACTGCGAGAAGGCCGTCACCCGCGCCATCCAGGATGTGGACGCCCAGGCCCAGGTGAAGATCGACCGCAGCCAAAACAAGGTGGACGTCGAATCCACCCAACCGCGCGAAACCCTGGCCAAGGCGATTGCCGAAGAAGGTTATGCCGTCGCAGCCTAAGCCTGCCGGAATGTCCAGCCAGCCGGTCAACATTGGCGAGGCGGCGCGCCAAAGCGGCGTGTCCGCCAAGATGCTGCGGCATTACGAGTCGCTGGGCCTGCTAGGCACAGTCACGCGCACGGACAGCGGCTACCGGCTGTACAGCGCAGCCGATGTGCACACCCTGCGCTTTATCAAACGCTGCCGCGACCTGGGCTTTTCCATGGCCGAGATCGGCGAGCTGGTGGGCTTGTGGCAAAACAAGCGCCGCGCCAGCGCCAACGTCAAGAAGATCGCCCAGAAGCACATGGACGAGCTGAGCGAGCGCATAGCCGCGATGCAAGCCATGCAGCGCACCCTCTCCACCCTGCTGCACTGCTGCCACGGCGACGACCGGCCAGACTGTCCCATCTTGGATGACTTGGCGGGGAGCGCCCAAAACGCTACGTAATTGATAGCTGCTTGCGCATAGTCCACGGGCGCTAGAGGCCATTTTTACGCCACAATGCGACCCATGGCCCTGAAACCGCGCATCCTCATTGTTGAAGACGAATCCGGCATTGCCGACACCCTGCAGTACGTGCTGTCCACCGACGGCTTTGCGCCCGTGTGGGCCAGCACGGCGGAAGACGCCATTGCGCAGTTCAGCGCCGAGCTGCCCGCACTGGCCGTGCTGGACGTGGGCCTACCCGACCTGAACGGATTTGAGCTCTTCCGCCGCCTGCAGGCCCTGCCCGGTGGCAACCAGGTGCCCATGCTGTTTCTGACTGCCCGCAGCGACGAGATCGACCGCGTGGTGGGGCTGGAGCTGGGCGCCGACGACTATATCGCCAAGCCCTTTTCGCCCCGCGAGCTGGTGGCCCGCGTGCGCACCATCCTGCGCCGCAGTGCGCGGCCCGTGGCCACTGCAACGCCCGCTGTGGCTACGCCAACCAACACCCCAGCCATCTGGGCGCTGGACGAAGAGCGCCGCCAAATCCGCTTCTACGGCAAGCTGCTGGAGCTGTCCCGCTACGAATACGGCGTGCTGCGCCTGCTAGTGCAAAAGCCCGGCCGTGTGTTCACGCGCGACGAGCTGCTGCTGCAGGTCTGGGGTGGCGACAACGACAGCTTTGACCGCACGGTGGACGCCCACATCAAAACCCTGCGCGCCAAACTTAAGCTCGTCGCCCCCGGCTTTGAGCCCATCCGCACCCTGCGCGGCAGCGGCTACGCGCTGAGCGAAGAACTGCCGGCCACGCCTTGAGCAAGAGAAGCCGCATCTTCTTCGGGCTGCTGCTGATCTATGCGATCGGCATGGCCGCCGTGCTCTACCGCGTGGTCAGCGACCTGGACCCGCGCTACCGCGAGTCTGCAGAGGAGTCGCTGGTAGAAACCTCCCAGCTGCTGGCCACGCTGATCGAACAAGACGTGCGCGACGGCGCCATAGACACCGCGCGCTTGGACAGCCTGTTCAAAGCCGCCTACGTCCGCGAGTTCAGCGCCCAGATCTTCAGCGTCAACAAAACCAAGGTGGAGCTGCGCGCTTACGTCACCGACCGCAACGGCACGGTGCTGTTTGACTCCACCGGCCAGTCGCAAGGCAAAGATTTCTCGCAGTGGCGCGACGTGCAGCTCACCCTCAAGGGCGAATACGGCGCCCGCACCACGCTGGACATTCCGGGCGACCCCAACTCCGCTGTCATGTACATGGCTGCCCCCGTGCGCTGGACCAGCAATGCGCAAGGCGAGGGCAGCGGCGAGATCATTGGCGCCGTCACCGTGGGCAAGCCGGTGCAAACCTTTGGCCAGTTTGTAGCCGCCGCGCGCAGCCGCACGCTGTATGCAGGGCTCATCTCGGTGCTGGCCGTGCTGGTGCTGGCCGTCATGGTCTCCATGTGGCTGGTGCGCCCCTTTGGCCTGATTGCCGACTACGCGCGCTACATCAAGGCGCAGAAAGGTTTCCACCCCGGCCGCCTGCTGCGCCGCGCCTGGGACCTGATGCGCGCCGCCTACGACGAAATGCGCGATGCGCTGGCCGGGCGCAACTATGTGGCCGACTATGTGCAAACGCTCACGCACGAAGTGAAGAGCCCGCTGTCCGCTATCCGCGGCGCGGCCGAGCTGCTACAGGAGCCCATGGAAGAAGCCCAACGCCAGCGCTTCCTCACCAACATCCAGCGCGAAACCCAACGCATCCAGGAAATGGTGGACCGCATGATGGAGCTCACCGCGCTGGAAACCCGCCGCGTGCTGGACACCGTACAACCCGTCGCACTGCTCCCACTGCTGGACGAACTGGCCCACGCCTCCCACGGCGTGGCCACCCAACGCGGCTGCCGCATCACCGTGGCTGCCAGCGAAGACGTGACTGTGGAGGCCGACCCCTTCCTGCTGCGCCGCGCCGTCAGCAACCTGCTGGACAACGCGCTGGACTTTTCCCCCGAAGGCGGCCACATCGAACTCGGCCTGCAGGTGCAAGGTCGCTGGGCCCAGATCACCGTGCGCGACCAGGGCCCCGGCATCCCCGGCTACGCGCAGGACAAGGTGTTTGAGAAGTTCTACTCACTCGCCCGCCCGCATACCAAGAAGAAGAGCACCGGGTTGGGGCTGAGCTTTGTGAAAGAGATTGCTTCGTTGCACCGGGGGCGTATTGAACTGGACAATCGGCCGGAGATGGAAAGTGCGGGAGCGTGTGCGACGCTATGGTTGCCACGCAGATCGGACTGATCTTCAACGACCGCGGGGAGGTGACAAGAACATGCAAAAACGAAATCTATGGCAATCGCTTGCGCTGGCCGCATCAGCGCTGCTATTTGGCCTTTCTTTGTTTCAGCCAGTGTGGAAATGCGCCAATGGTGGTGTTCCGTTTGACGGACTTACCGTACTAGTCATCGGCTTTATGGGTTTGCTGGCTTTCACACCCACTTGGTTCTGCAACGGGCTACTGGTGCTTGCAGTGGTTTCGTTCATTAAAAACCGTCGCGTTGGCGGCGCTTGGATTCCATATACCGCGGCGGCCATTGCTGCGACAGCACTCTTTTGGCCACGTCTGTGTGGCGCTGCGGGCGGCTCATTGGGAGAGGGTACAGGTCTCGACAATGGGGCTGTTTTGTGGGTTATTTCAATATGCTTTGCCGCCTTGTCCATGCATTACGCGCCAAGCAAAGTAGTTGACGAGGTAGATAACTTTCAACCCACTCGACCAATGCACTCACAACAGCCCCCAACGCAGGAATGAATCGCTGCGCAAGCCCGGGATAAATCTCTTCACCCCGTTTTCACACAGACTTCACACAAGCCCCTAGCCGCTTCAAACTGACTTCTCCCCTCGGCGGGATGCTCTCTTCACCGTGCAATACCGCACGCCGAATGGAGAAGCCCCATGGCACTTGTTGCTACCCACCCGGCCCCCAACGCCGCCGACACCGAGCCTCCCGCGCGCCTATCACGCTGGCTCTGGCTCGCCACCACCACGCTGTCTGCCGCCTGCTTTGTAGCGCTGGCCATCAGCCCGCCGGCCCACGCGCAAGACCGCGATGCCGCACCTCGCGAGAAGACCGAGAGCCCCTACTTCTTCGTCAAAAGCGACAACCCTGGCGTGGACCAGTTGCCGCTCAAGTCCACCCAAGTGAATGTGAAGGTCAGCGGCGTGATTGCCGACGTGACCGTGGTGCAAACCTACAAGAACGAAGGCCAGCGCGCCATCGAGGCCAAGTACGTGTTCCCCGGCTCCACGCGCGCCGCGGTGCACGGCATGAACGTGCGTCTGGCGGACCGCCTGATCACCGCCAAGATCCGCGAGAAGCAGCAGGCCAAGATCGAATACGACGCGGCCAAGCAAGAGGGTAAAACCGCCGCGCTGCTGGAGCAGCACCTGCCCAATGTGTTCCAGATGAACGTGGCCAACATCATGCCCGGCGACGACGTGAAAGTGGAGCTCCGCTACACCGAACTGCTGCTGCCCACGGATGGCAATTACCAGTTCGTCTTCCCCACCGTGGTGGGCCCGCGCTACAACAGCCCGCAGAGCAGCCAGGCCAACGCCACCTGGGTGACCCAGCCCATCCTGCCCCAAGGCCAGAACACGCCCACCAGCGCAGCCACACCAGCATTTGATATCCACGTAACGCTGAACACGCCCATTGGCGTGAAAGAGGTGCGCTCCAGCTCGCACACCATCAGCAGCTACACCGAGCAGGGCGGCGCCACCGTGGTGGGCCTGAACCCCACGGCCGAGCCGACCAACAACCGCGACTTCATCCTGAACTACCGCCTGGCGGGCGACAAGATCGAGACGGGCGTGATGCTCTACAAGGGCCAGGACGAGAACTTCTTCCTGGCCATGGTGGAGCCGCCCAAGGCACCGGCCGCAACGGCCATCACGCCGCGCGAGTACATCTTTGTGGTGGACATTTCGGGCTCCATGCACGGTTTTCCGCTGGACACGGCCAAGGGCGTGTTGCGCGAGCTGATTGGTGGCCTGCGCCCCAGCGACACCTTCAACGTGCTGCTGTTTTCGGGCAGCAACAGCTTCTTGAACCCCACGTCAGTACCTGCCACCAAGGCCAACATTGACCAGGCCATCCGCACCATCGACCAACAAGGTGGCGGAGGCAGCACCGAGCTGATCCCCGCGCTCAAACGCGTCTATGCGCAGCCCAAGAACGCCGACACCTCGCGCACCGTGGTGGTGGTGACCGACGGTTATGTGACCGTGGAGCGCGAAGCCTTTGAGCTGGTGCGCAACAACCTCTCCAACGCCAACGTGTTTTCGTTCGGCATCGGCTCCAGCGTGAACCGCCACCTTATGGAAGGCCTGGCCCGTGCGGGCATGGGCGAACCCTTCATCATCACCAAACCTGCCGAGGCTGCCGAACAAGCTGCCCGCTTCCGCAAAATGATCGACTCCCCCGTGCTCACCAACGTGAAGGTGCGTTTTGAAGGCCTGGACGTGTACGACGTGGAACCCCGCCAACTGCCCGACCTGCTGGCCCAGCGCCCGCTGATCGTGTTCGGCAAATGGAAGGGTGAGGCCAAGGGCAAGCTGGTGGTGGAAGGCAACACCGCCAACGGCCCGCTGCAAAACAGCCTGCCCATCACCGCCGCCAACACCGACACCGCCGCCCTGCGCCACCTGTGGGCCCGCCACCGCATTGCCGCACTCAGCGACCAGGAAGCCCTGGAAGGCGGAAGCGCCGCCAAAGACGCCATTACCGACCTGGGCCTGAAATACAGCCTGCTGACCCAGTACACCAGCTTCCTGGCCGTGGACCAGGTGGTACGCAACAAGGCGCCTGCGGATAGCACCAGCGTGAACCAGCCCTCGCCCCTGCCACAGGGTGTGGAGAACTCGGCCCTGGGTGCAGAAGTGCCCAGCACGCCCGAACCTGCCACCTGGGGTGCGATCTTGGTGACGCTGTCGGTGCTGGCCATGCTGGCGCACCGCCGCCGCCGCGCACAAACTCGTGCGCATCACTACACGAGCTGAACGTGAACCGTCTCTTGCACATGCCCCGCTTCGTGCGCTTTGGCATCGCGCTGGACACCGCGCCCGAATGGCGCTGGCTGGCGCTGCTGGCCCTGGCGCTGTGGCCCACCTGGTGGTGGATGGGCCAACGCATGGAGGACGGCTCGGACGACCCGCTGGGGCTACTGGCCCTGGCGGCCCTGGGTGGACTGCTGTGGCAGCACCGCAGGCACTTGCGCGCCGCACCACGCCTGGGCTTTCAGACCGCCGCACTAGCGGGTGCGGTGCTCACCACGGCCTTGCACCAGCAGCTGCCGGACTTGGTGGTGGCGCTCATCGGCCTGCTGTCGGTGGCTGCAGGGCTCATTGCCTTTTTGCCTGCCCGCGTAGCCACGGCACCGGTGCTGGGTCTGTCCGTGCTCTCATTGCCGCTACTGGCCTCTCTGCAGTTTTATGCGGGCTTTCCGCTGCGTGTGGTCACGGCGGAGGCCAGCCGCTGCTTGCTGTCCATCGCCCACACCGTGGAGCGCACGGGCAGCAGTCTGGTGGTGAACGGCCAGCTCATCATCGTGGACGCGCCTTGCTCGGGTGTGCAGATGGCGTGGCTGGGCTACTTCACGGCCTGCGTGGTGGCACTGGCCACCAGCCAGAGCAACAAGACCTTTTTGCTGCGCCTGCCTGTGGTGGGTGTGCTGGTGTTGCTGGGCAACGTGTTGCGCAACACGGTGCTGGTGGTGCTGCAGGCCTCGGGCACCGCTGTGCCTGACTGGGGCCATGAGGGCGTGGGCCTGGTGGTGTTGGCCACGGTGTGCGGTGGCATTGCCTGGGCCATGGGCCGCACAGGCACATTGGAGCGTGCGACATCATGAGCTTTCTGGAAAACCGGTTTCTGAACCGCGTGTTGCACAAGACGCTGTGGACACTTGTGCTGCCGCTGTGCGCGCTGTGGGGCATTGCCCAGGCACTCTCGGGGCAGGTTGCCATGCGCGACCCCGACACACCTCATGTGGAGTTGCCCACCGAATGGCAAGGCGCACCGCTGCGCCCTTTGGCACTCAGCGAGGTGGAGCTGCGCTTTGCGCGCCACTTTCCCGGCACGCTGGCGCGCCTGACTGATGGCCGCCAAGTGCTGGTGCTGCGCACCGTAACCCAGCCCACGCGCATGCTGCACCCCGCCACCGACTGCTACCGCGGCCTGGGCTACCGCATCCGCAACGAGCAGCTGGAAGAACACACCAACAAAACCCGCTGGCGCTGCTTTATTGCCGACCGCGGTGGCCGCGCGGTGCGCGTATGCGAACGCATTGAAGACGCGCACGGGCAAGGCTTTACCGATACGTCCGCCTGGTACTGGGCGTCTGCCGCAGGCCAGTCCACCGGCCCGTGGAAGGCCATCACCGTGGCCACTCCGCTGTAACCCTCTGGTGATTTTGCAAGGATGATGTTGTGCGCAAACTGCTGTGGGCTACGGCCCGGGTTCTCGTTATCGCTGCGGTGCTGGCCATGTTGGGCCTGAGTGCCTTGTTGTTTACGGCGCGGGCCATCGTGCGCCCGGCGCCGGGCGACTGGGCCACCACGCTGCGCGTGGGCCCGCTGAAGATGGACGTGGGTGTGGCTGCATTGGTGCAATGGGGCAGCACCCCGTGGATTGCAAGGCAGCTGCACGGCCACACCCTGCCCACACGCCTGGGCCAAGTGCGGCTGGCGTGGGACGAGGCCAGCCAGCAACTCAGCCTGCACTGCCAGCCCTGCACGCTACGCAGCAGCAGCTGGGGCGGTGAACCGATCCGCCTGCAAGACGCGCGCATGACCGTGCGCCGCAACGCCACCGAGCTGCGCGGCACGCTGCAGAGTGGCGCGATATCAGCCACCTGGCATGGCACGCTGCTACCTGCCGGCATCACGCTGCACATTGATGTGCCCAGTACCCCGGTGGCCGATGGCTACGCGCTGTTCGCCAGCGCCATCCCCGAGGTCGCCACTGCGCAGATCGACGGCACGTTTGCGCTGAAGGCCACACTGGAGCTGCCCAGCAAAACGCTCACCGTGCAACCGCGTCTGGACGGGATGACCGTGCAAGGTTTGGGCACCGAGGCGTGGGCGCAAGCCCAAAGCCAGTGCAGCCGCGGCCTGCCCGCCGTCATGGTGCGAGCCCATGTGCGTAACGACAGCCTGCTGGCTCGCGCCGTGCTGGCCGCCGAAGACCAACGCTTTTATGAACACACAGGATACGACTTGGCCGAGATGACGCAGGCCCTGCACAGCAACCAAGCCGAGGACGCCACGCTAAGGGGAGCGAGCACGCTCTCGCAGCAAGTGGCCAAGCTGCTGGTCACGGGTGGCGAACGCTCCCCCGTGCGCAAACTGCGCGAACTGCTTTATGCAGTGGAGATGGAACAGACATTGGGCAAGGCCCGCATCCTGCAGCTCTACCTGAACCACGCACCCTGGGGCGCCACCGTGTGTGGCGCGCAAGCCGCGGCCCACACCTACTTTGGCAAACGGGCCGACCAGCTCACCGCTGCCGAAGCCGTCTGGCTGGCCGCCATGCTGCATAACCCCGCCTTAGAAGCCCAGCGCTGGAAGGCGCGCGGCAGCATCAACCTCGAACGCGCGCAATGGGTAGCGGCTGGCTTGCGGCCGCTACACCGGGCTGAGCGCGCCCGGCTGCTGAACGAGCTCACCGCGATGGGGCCAGTGAATTCCGGTATCAGCGGCTCTACAACACTATCAAAATAGTAGCTACTCGCGCATATTCCATAAGCGCTGGTGGCCGATATGATGCATAACCATGCACACCGACCTGCTCACCCTGTATCCCACCCTGGAAACGCTGGGCCCGGCGCTGACCGCGCTGCAAGCCCAAGCTGTATCGGTGCCGGCCGGTACACAGCTGTTTGCGCAGGGCGCGCCGTGCCAGGGCTTTCCGCTGGTGCTGGCGGGGGAGGTGCGGGTGGCCTGCCATGCGGAGGATGGGCGCAGTCTGGAGCTGTACCGGGTGCGGCCCGGTGAGCTGTGCCTGGTCAGCAGTGCCAGCCTGTTTCGCGGGCTGCCACTGGGTGCGCAGGGGGTGAGCACCCAGGCCTGCACACTCTTGATGATTCCGCCCACGCTGTTTGAAGAGTGGCTGGGCGTACCTGCGTTTCGCAACCTGGTGCTGGGCCTGTTTGCCGAACGCATGGCCGAGCTAACCAGCCTGGTGGATGCGGTGGCCTTCCAGAAGCTGGACCAGCGGCTGGCGGCGGCGCTGCTGGGGCGGGGACAGGATTTGCACCTCTCGCACCAGACCCTGGCCGACGAGCTGGGCACGGTACGCGAGATGGTGACGCGCTTGCTGCGTCGTTTTGAGCGGGAGGGCTGGTTGACCTTGGGGCGAGAACATATCCACATCCTCAACAGCCAAGCGCTGCGTGCTGTGGCGGGTGGGCAAGCATCTACCGCGTCCCACACCACTGGGTGACTTAAGTCACAGACAAAGGCGTACCGCAGGCGTCCAATCACTCCATAGCAACCAAGGAGTGATTCCATGAAAGCAAATGTCGGCGGTATTGACCGCATCATCCGTATCGGCGCTGGCGCCGTTCTCGTCGGCCTGGCAGCCACCGGCACCGTGGGCTGGTGGGGTTGGCTGGGCGCCGTGCCCCTGGCCACCGGCCTGATGGGTTGGTGCCCACCATATGCGATCTTCGGCTTCAGCACCTGCAAGATGAAGAGCTGATCACTATCAAATAGATAGCTGCTCGCGCAATATCCATAAGCGCTAGCGGCCAATTTGACACCTAAAAGTCAGGCAAGCGCCTGCCTGCACCAAAGCCGCGCGCACCGGTTTGCGGCCTTGGTGTGCTGCACCGCACAAAACGGGTGCATTTTGTACACAAAGTGTCGAAAACATTGTGTACAAAGCTGGCACAGGCTTTGCGTAAGGGTTTGGCATGAACGCCACTACCCCCGTGCAGGCCGCGGCCATTGAGTTGGTTGGACTGAGCAAACGCTACGCCCAGGGCAAGCCTGCCGTGGACAACATCAACCTGCGCATTGCCAGCGGCAGCTACTGCTGCCTGCTGGGCCCCTCGGGCTGCGGCAAGAGCACCACGCTGCGCATGATTGCCGGGCACGAGTCCGCCACGGGCGGCGACATCCTGCTGGAAAACCGCAACATCACCGACCTGCCTGCCGCCGAGCGCGGCACGGCCATGATGTTCCAGAGCTTTGCGCTGTTCCCCCACCTGAGCGCGCTGGACAACGTGGCCTTCAGCCTGAAGATGAAAGGCGTGGACAAGCTGGCGCGCCATGCCAAGGCACAGGATCTGCTGGAGCGCGTGGCCATGGGCCACCTGGCCGACCGCAAGCCGGCTGAGCTGTCGGGTGGCCAGCAACAGCGTGTGGCGCTGGCGCGTGCCCTGATTACCCAGCCGCGTGTACTGCTGCTGGACGAACCGCTCTCCGCGCTGGACCCGTTTTTACGCATCCAGATGCGTGCCGAGCTGCGCCGCTGGCAAAAAGAGCTGGGGCTGACCTTCATCCACGTGACCCACAGCCAGGAAGAGGCCATGGCCTTGGCCGACACCATGGTGGTAATGAACCATGGCGTGATCGAGCAGGTGGGCAGCCCGCACGAGGTCTATAACAAGCCCGCCAGTGAGTTTGTGGCGCGCTTCATGGGCGGCCACAACGTGCTGGAAACCCCGGCCGGCAAGATTGGTGTGCGCACCGACCAGATGCAGGTCACCCCCGCCACCAGCGCCAACACCGATGCCCCGCACACCAAGCCTGCCGTCATCACCGATGTGGAGTACCAGGGCACCTATGTGCTGCTGGGCCTGCAAAACCCCGGCGTAGCCCACACCGCGCACACCACGGCCGAGATCTCGGTGATGGTGTCCGAAGCCACCTTTGCCCAGCGGCCCTACGCCGTGGGCGAGACCGTGCTGCTGAGCTGGGCGCCAGCCGCTGCACACCCGCTGGCGTCCTGAAGCGCACGCCGCGACGCACCCGAGTTCTCCCTGTCTTCGCAAGAAGTTTTTAACCCCCTCCCGACCCTCTCTAAGGAGTTTTCCCATGGCTGACGATCTGAAAGACACCCTCTCCACTGCCGCGCCCATGCAACGCCGCAGCCTGCTCAAAGGCACCGCCGGTATCCTGGCCGCGGGCGTGTTCCCCGCCGTGCATTCGGCCGACCCCATCGTGCTGCGCTACCTGGGCACCGCGGTGAACCAAGACAAGGCGATTGCGGAAAAGTTTGAAAAAGACACCGGCATCAAGATCCAGTACGTGGCCGTGACCACCGACGACGTGACCAAGCGCGCCGTCACTGCGCCCAACAGCTTTGACCTGATCGACTCCGAGTACTTCTCACTCAAGAACATCGTGCCCACCGGCAACCTCAAGGGCATCGACACCAAACGCATCAAAAACGCGGACAAGATCACTACGCTGTTTACCAAGGGTGAAGTAGGCGGCAAGAAGGTCGGCGACCAAGGTACCGCACCCAAGAAGGTGATCTACCTGGAAGGCGAAAAGAGCAAGAAGTTCTCCGCCACACCTACCCAATTCATGTCGCTCATTCCCACCGTGTACAACGCCGACACGCTGGGCATCCGCCCTGACCTGATCAAGCGCCCCATCTCGTCGTGGGCCGAGTTGCTGAACCCCGAATTCAAGGGCAAGGCCGCCATTCTGAACATCCCCTCCATCGGCATCATGGACGCCGCCATGGTGGTAGAGGCCATGGGCATCTACAAGTACCCCGACAAGGGCAACATGACCAAGAAAGAAATTGACCTGACAATCAAGACCCTGATTGAAGCCAAGAAGGCCGGCCAGTTCCGCAGCCTGTGGAAAGACTTCAACGAGTCCGTCAACCTGATGGCCTCTGGCGAAGTGGTGATCCAGTCCATGTGGTCGCCTGCCGTCACCGCCGTGCGCACCAAGGGCATTGCTTGCAACTTCCAGCCACTCAAAGAAGGCTATCGCGCCTGGGCCTCCGGCTTCGGCCTGCCCACCACCTTGTCTGGCAAAAAGCTGGACGGTGCTTACGAGTTCATCAACTGGTTCTTGGACGGCTGGGCCGGTGCCTACCTGAACCGCCAGGGCTACTACAGCGCCGTGCTGGACACTGCCAAGGCCAAGATGGAAGCCTACGAGTGGGCCTACTGGATGGAAGGCAAACCTGCCACGCAAGACATCAAGAGCCCAAATGGCGACGTGCTGGCCAAGAAGGGCGAAAGCCGCGACGGCGGCAGCTACGAACAGCGCATGGGCGGCATCGCCTGCTGGAACGCCGTGATGGACGAAAACGCCTACATGGTCCAAAAGTGGAATGAATTTGTAGCGGCCTAGCCGCACCCCCGTCCAGGCGCACTGCGTGTCGCCTGTTCCCCCCTTGAAAGGGGGCAACACCAGCGGTCTGGCAAAGCCAGTCCCGCGGTGTTTCTGGAACGGGCGGCGCTACGCGCGCCTTGGACGGGTCCTCACTACCTTGGTTTACGGATAGGCATTTATGAGCGCACCTTCAACACCTTCACTTCCGGCGGCATCTGCCCCGGGTCGCACACTTGCGGCCTGGTGGCAGGCCCTGCCGCTCACCACGGTGTTTGCGCTCTTCTTTTTGATTCCATTGGCGCTGGTGCTGATGGTGAGTTTCTGGGACTACAACCAGTACGAAATGCTGCCCGGGTTCACCTTCAAGAACTACGTGGCCATCTTCGACGGCTGCCTGTCGCGCAATGAGTACGGCGACTTGTGTGTCACCGCCAAGACCTACCTGTCCACCTTCAAGTTCAGCCTGCTGGTGTGGCTGCTGACGCTGGTCATCGGCTTTACGGTGTCATACTTTCTGGCCTTTCACGTCAAATCCAGCGGTGTGCAAGTAGTGCTGTTTGTGCTGTGCACCATTCCGTTCTGGACCTCCAACGTGATCCGAATGATTGCCTGGGTGCCGCTGCTGGGCCGCAATGGCCTGGTCAATGACGCACTGCTCACCATGGGCATGGTCGACAAGCCAGTGGAATGGCTGCTGTTTTCCGACTTCTCGGTGGTGCTGGCCTTTGTGCACCTGTTCACCACCTTCATGATTGTGCCCATCTTCAACAGCATGATGCGCATCGACCGCAGCCTGATTGAAGCTGCCAGCGACAGTGGTGCCACCGCGTGGCAGACACTGTGGAATGTCATCGTGCCGCTGTGCCGCACCGGCATCATTATTGGCTCCATCTTCGTCATCACCATCGTCATGGGCGACTTTGTGACCATCGGCGTGATGGGTGGCCAGCAGATCGCGTCGGTGGGCAAGATCATTCAGGTGCAGACCTCCTACCTGCAGTTCCCGCTGGCCGCGGCCAATGCTGTGGTGCTCTTGAGTATCGTGCTCATGATCATCTGGGCCCTGACCCGCATGGTCGACATTCGCAAAGAACTATGAACACCAAAAATCGCTCCGCCGCCTTTTGGCTCCTGGCCCTGTTCTTCGCGGCCTATGTGCTATTTCTCTATGGCCCGATGCTGGTCATCGTGGTTCTGAGCTTCCAGGGCCCCGAGGGTGGGCTGACTTTCCCCATGCGCGGCATCTCGTTGCACTGGTTCCACAAGTTGGCCGAGGGTCTGGGTGTGGTGGACATTGCCGCTGCGCTTTACCGCTCGCTGGGCTTGGGCCTCACGGTCATGGCCTTGACCATTGTGTTTTCGGTGCTGGCCGGTCTGGCCTTCCGCAAGAAGCTGCGCGGGGGCCACATCCTGTTCTTCACCGTGGTGGCCAGCCTCATCATGCCGTCCATCATCGTGTCGCTGGGCATCGGACTGGAGTTCCGGTTGCTCGATAGTGGCATCAAGAAGATGCTGGAGACGTTTGGCATGGAGGGCGTGCTGGAGAATTACGGCACGGCGCTGGGTATCTACACCTCGGCCCTGGGCGCGCACCTAACGTGGACGCTGCCCTTCGGCCTGCTCATCATGTTTGCCATCTTCAACCGCTTCAGCCCAGCCTATGAAGAGGCTGCCCGCGACCTGGGTGCTACGCCCTGGCAGGGATTTCGCCACGTGGTGCTGCCGCTGATTGCGCCCTCGGTCGTCGGCATTGGCATGTTTGGCTTCACGCTGAGCTGGGACGAGATTGCTCGCACCTCACAGGCCATTGGTGACGTGAACACGCTACCTCTGGAGCTGCAAGGTCTGACCACCACGGTCACCACGCCCTCCATCTACGCCTTGGGCACGGTAACCATGGTGGTATCGTTTCTGGTGATGGGGCTGGCTGTGGGCCTGTCCAAACTGCTGGCCAAGAAGCCAACCAACCGGCCTTCCGCATGACTGAATTTGTCGCACTGACAGAAAACGAGATTTACGAGCGCATGGTGGCCACCATCCTGGACCACCGCCTTCCACCAGGCACCAAGCTCATCGAAGAAAAGTTGGCCAGCGCCTTCGGGGTGTCGCGCACCCGCATCCGGCCGGTTTTGGTGCGCTTGGCCAACGAGCAAATCGTCACGCTCACACCCAACCGAGGCGCCATGGTGGCCCAGCCCACCGAGAAAGAGGCGCGGGAGGTGTTCGAAGTGCGCCGCATGATCGAACCCACCCTCATCGAATGCTTCATTGCCAGCGCCACAGCTGACGACATTGCCGTGCTGACCCAGTGCATCAACGAAGAAGAGGCCGCGCGTGCTACCGGTGACATGCGCCGTGCCATCCGCCTTTCGGGTGACTTTCACCTGCATATCGCCAATGCCTCAGACCATCAGACCTTGGGCCGTATCCTGCGTGAGCTGGTGTCGCGCACCTCGCTGATTCTGATGACCTACAGCGACAACCATTTGCAGGCACGTGCAGAGGCGACATCCTGTGGCTGCCAAGAGCACCGTGCCTTGCTGGACGCCATCCGCCTGCGCGACCCGCGCGAAGCTGCGCGCCTGATGCGAGAGCATTTGGGCCAGCTGGAAGCCCAGCTGCGTTTCACCGCCACCGACGAAGCCGCGCCAGATCTCGCCTCCCTGTTCGGTACCCCCCCGGCGAGCCACTGACACCACGCATGCGCCATTTGCTGGTCATCAATCCCAACACCTCGGTGCATGTGAGTGCGCTGCTGCAATCACATGCGCAGGCTACGGCGGGCCCACAGGTGAAGGTACGCACCGTGACTGCACGGTTTGGCGCTCCTTACATTGCGTGTGAGGCCAGCTACGCCGTCGCTGCGCATGCTTTGCTGGACCGGTGGGCCAGCGCATTGCAGGACGACGCGCCAACGCCCGACGCTGTGTTGATTGGATGTTTTGGCGATCCCGGTCTGCTGGCCCTGCGCCAGGGCAGCCAGTCACCCGTAACAGGTTTGGCCGAGGCCTCGTTTCATGAGGCCTCCCTGCATGGCCCCTTCGCCATCGTGACCGGGGGTGAACGCTGGAAACCCATGTTGGAACGACTTGCCTTCACACTGGGCCATGCACCCTCATTGGCCGGCATCCACACTGTGGTGCCGAGTGGGGCAGAGCTGGCCAGCAACCCCGAGGCGGCCATTGCCTTGTTGGCACAAGCCTGCCGCGAAGCGGCCGAGCGTTGGCACGTGGGCTCGGTGGTGTTGGGCGGTGCCGGGCTGGCGGGCATGGCGGCAGCGGTGCAAGCGCATGTACCCGTCCCCGTGATTGACAGTGTGCAAGCGGGCACGCGCCAAGCACTGGCGCAACCTACAACGGCTTTGTCGCGCAATGGCTTTGCCATCGCTTGGGAAGGGGTGGGCGAAGCGCTTGCTGCCCTTGGCGAACGTAAGCAGTTGCTGCAGGTGTAATCCCATGTAAGGGGGGTCATCCGCCGCCGTGGGCTGGCGTTGTGGATGCATAAACCACCACGTTTGGCGGTATGGGCTGCAGCCCCCTTGATCGCATGACTACGACCCTTTCTGCAAAGACTTTGCGCGCTTCTTTAGCTGCTTTGGGCCTGCTGGCCCTAGTGCACACCGCCCACGCTGACGACTGGACCCCCCTCCTGGGGGGTGGTGCCGGTGCGGCAGCTGGTGCAGCCATTGGCCAAAGCATGGGTGGCAAACAAGGCGCAGTTGTGGGCGGGGCATTGGGTGGGGCTGCAGGGGCCGCCGTCAGCACCCGTGGTTCCGGCCAAACGGGTGCGGTCATTGGCAGCGCTGTAGGTGGAGCTGCGGGTGCGGCCGTCGGCCAGTCAGTGGGCGGGCGCACCGGGGCCGTGGTGGGCGCTGGGGTAGGTGGCGCCGCTGGTGCGGGCGTGGGCCGCAGTGTGACCCAACAGCATGCACACACGCGGGCTTATGGACCCAAGCCCCATTACGACCGCGTGGGCTACCGGGGTGATGACTACCGCCATGGCTTCAAACGTCACAAGGGCAAAGGACACGGCCACCACCACGGCCGTGGGCATGACCGCTACGACGACTGAGTAAGTCCGAACTATCCGCGCAAAGTCTGGGCAAAAAAGGCCAGTGTGCGGTCCCAGGCCAGTTTGGCCGCGGCCGCATCAAAACGTGGTGTGGTGTCGTTGTTGAAGCCGTGTTGGGTGCCCGGGTACAGGTGGGCCGTGTAGCGGGCACCAGCAGCCTTGAGGGCGGCTTCATAGGCGGGCCACGCCGCGTTGATACGTTCGTCCACGGCAGCAAAATGGATAAGCAGCGGCGCCTTGACTTTGGCGGCTTCCTCAGGCGCCGGATGGTTGCCGTAAAAGGGTACAGCCGCCGCCAGATTGGGCAGGCGGGTAGAGAGGAAGTGGGCCATGCCACCCCCATAACAAAAACCGACGGTACCAAGTTTTCCGTTGCCTTGTGGGAGGGTTTGCAGCCAACCTGCCGCCGCCACAAAGTCTTCGCGGGTTTTGGTCTGGTCCAGCTGGGCAAAGAGGGTGCGGGCCTTGTCCTCATCCCCTGGGTAACCACCCAGAGGGGTGAGGGCATCGGGGGCTAGCACCAGATAGCCCTCCAGCGCCAGGCGACGCGCAATGTCTTCGATGTGAGGGTTGAGGCCCCGGTTTTCGTGCACCACCAGAATGGCGGGGAGTTTGCCGTCCGATTTGGCGGGTTGGACCACATAACCCTTGATGTTGCCGTAACCGGCAGGGGATGGAATATCCACCAAACGGCTGCTGATGCGCGCATCATCTTTGGGCACCACTTGGCCCATGGCGAAATTGGGACTCAGGGCCGCCAACAAGCCGACGGCAGTGGCGCCGCCGACGGCAAATTTCTGGGCTTTCTCGAGGAAACCACGCCGGTCCACCAGACCATGCACATAGGCATCAAACAGGATCAGCAGCTCTTGGTCGAAGTCTTGTGCGGTCTTGCGTTGCATGGAGGCCTCCAAAAAAGATTCAGCTTAGCCCCTTGCGTCCGTGTTTGTATTAACAGGACTGGATGCAGGGTTTTCGCCTAAGGCCACCTCACCCCCCAACGCTTCCAGCAAATCCGGGATCAGCTGCACCAGCTCACCCGTCGCAATGGCCACGTCGGCGTCAAAGTTGTCATCCTTGCCGTCTCCTGCCGCTTTGGCGGCTTCTTCGAAGACGGTGTCCAGAAACGCGATCTTTTTGATCTGCAGTGCCTCGGTCAGCACAAAGGACACACGTTCGTTCCAGGTCATGGCCAGGCGGGTGGGCATTTTTCCCAGCGCTATGTGCTGAGCTACCTCGTCGGTGTCCAGCGCATGGCGGGTGTAGCGCACCACGGCCTTGGATTCATCCGCTGCCTTGAGTTCACATTCGCGGTCCACGCTGAAGTCGGTCGGGGCTTCCTGCGTGCCCAGCCAGTGCGCCATGGCCATGGCAGGCGACAGCTGGGTATTGACCAGCTGGACGGCCAGTCCATCCACGGCCTTGATCAAGGCAGTCATCACTTCATCGGCCTTGGATTGGCTGCCTGCGTCCAACACCAAGCGGCCGGCTTTGGGGTCGATCCACACCAACACGCTGGACTGCTTGGTAAACGCCATGGGCAGCAGTGCCAGTTTGGCGTCATCACGGATCTCGCGCGCCTCTTTCTTGCCGGGCTTGCGGCCGGTGGTGGCTTCGATGTGTTGGAGTTGTTCCTGTACCTTGCGTTTGACCACCGAGCCCGGCACGGTCTTGACCTCGATCATCAGCTTGAGCAGCCACTGGCCACCCACGATCTCTACCAGCGGCCCATGGGCCTGGCCGCGTGGTTCGGTCCAACCCACCGACTTCTCCTGGCTAGCGCCACATTCCACAAACCGCGCGCTGTCCAGCGCGTCTTCCAATTGCGCTTGTGTGGTCGACCAGGCCGACACCAAGCGGTACACCATCATGTTTTTGAACACGTTTACCCTTTTCTTGCAGAACCGGGCATTGTGATGCAACTTTACAAACCTTTATCCGGCCGCAATCGCCAGCGTTACATGCGCGCAGCACACTAACTCTCAACCTGATGGCGATTCCGCTGCGGGTTCAAGACCTAAGGAGCTCCCCATGAAGACCCCGTTCAAATCTCTGATCATTGCTTCCCTGCTGGCCGGTGCCGGTGTTTCTGCTTTTGCCTACAAAAATGAGGGTGCGATGATGGATGGCAAACCACGTGCCGAACACCGCCGCATGGACCCTGCCAAGATGGAAGAAATGCACGCCAAGCGCAATGCAGACCTGAAGGCCAAACTGAAGATTACCCCGGCCCAAGAAGGTGCCTGGACGGCCTTCACCACAGCCATGAAGCCACCGGCACGCGACGCCCAGCAACGCCCTGACCGTGCCGAGCTGGAGAAACTGAGCACGCCAGAGCGCCTGGACAAAATGCGCGCCCTGCGCACCCAACACATGGGTGATATGCAAGCCGCCATGGCCAAGCGTGATGACGCAACCAAAGCGCTGTATGCAACCTTGAGCCCCGAGCAGAAAAAGCTGTTTGACGCCGAGCACAGCCGCAAAGGCGGCCACCGTGGCAGCAAGCACCACTAAGTTCAGGCCAGCAAGGTCTTGAGTTCGCCGCTGGCAATCAGGGCCTGCACGTCACTAGCGCCGCCTACCAGGGTGCCTTTGACAAACACCATGGGAAATGTGGGCCAGCCGGTCCACATTTTCAAAGCATTGCGGCGACGCCATTCGTTGAAGTAATTGCCGTACTCCAGGTAGGTATAGGGAACCCGCGCCGCGTCCAACGCGGCGCGCGCTTTTTTGGGCATGGGGTTCAGGCCCATGCCCACCACCACCACGGCATTGCGCGCCACGGCTGCTTGCACCTCTTGCACGATGTCGGCATGGTGGGTCGCAATGCGCGCACGCACAGCAGGATGTATGCGGGATTCATCGAGGACGGGACGGGACATGGGGTCTCCTGGGCGTTGGCGCCGGATTATGGGGTTGGTACAGGTGCTTGATGGATATCAATATCTGCGCCATGCTAGCCACCTACACTGAGACCCCACCTACCGCATGCCTTCTTCCGCTTTCACTCCCCCCCTTGTTCGCACCATAGGCTTGATGCGCCCCATGGCATGGCTGGCGCTGGCCTGGCGTGACATGGCGCGTGCTGGTTGGTCCAGCTTTGCCCATGGTATTGCGCTGGCGGTATTTGGCGCAGGCATTGTGGCAGTGGCACACCACCGGTTCTGGTTGTTGGCGGGCGCCTTGTCAGGTTTTTTGGTTGTGGCACCGGTGCTCGCGACCAGCCTCTACGCGCTGAGCCGTGCGCTGGAGCGCAAGGAAACTGCAGACTGGGGCGTGGTCTTCAAGACTTGGCTGAACTGGCAAAACAGCCATTTCAACAAGTGGGGCAACGACTATTGGTGCATGGTGCAGTTTGGAGCGTTGCTGGCTTTGGCTGCAACCGGCTGGGTCCTGACCTCGGCGGCCCTGATCACCTTGTTGGCACCTGTCCCCATCAACACGCCGCTGGAGTTTGTACACCACGTGATGTTGGCACAGGACAGCTGGTTGTTTGAACTGTGGCTGGCACTGGGTGGTGTGATGGCTGCTCCCATGTTCGCCTCCAGCGTCGTCTCCATGCCCTTGCTGCTGGACCGTCGCATTTCCTTGCTGCAAGCGGTATTGACCAGTTGGCGCACGGTGCTGGCCAACCCGGTGCCCATGGCGTTTTGGGCAGCGTTGATCATGGGTTTTACGCTGCTGGGCCTGGGCTCGCTGCTGCTGGGTCTGATCCCCGTGATCCCCATGCTGGGCCATGCCAGCTGGCATGCCTACCGTGACTTGGTGGATGCCTCTGCACTGCCAGCACGTGAAGCCTATTCCGAGCCCTACATTCCGCAGGGCCAACGCTGATGTTCGGGTTCTCTGAAGAGCAAATTGCCAGCTTTGGCCTGAGCTTCGGCGTGGGCGGCTTCATGCTCTACATGCTGTTCATCATTGGGCAACTGGCCTGGGAATCAAAAGCCGGGAAATTCGGGACCTTTGTGCTGTTTTTGGGCCTGGCCTTTGGCATGGTGGGCTTTGCCGCCAAGTTTGTCATCCAGTGGCTGCTAACGTCTTGAACCAAACTTAGCCCAGTGGGCGGATGCCAATCAGCACGCCATGCAGGTAAAAGGCAAACAAGGCCCAGCCCAAAACGCCCAGCACCACCGTGGCCAAGGTGCCGGGCAGAGTGCCTGGCGCATACACCACAGCCTGCAACCGGTCCCGTCGGCGCGAAGCCACAAAACACAAGACTGCCCATAGCAGAAAGCTGCCAAAAAGCAGGACGTGGGCCACGGTTCCCGTGGCCAGCAAATGGGCCAATGCCCAGGTTTTGACGGACAACACCATGGGGTGGTGCACACGTGCCTTGATGGCATTGCCTGGTACATACGCAGCGGCCAGAAAAAAGAACGCTGGCAAGGTGAGCAAAGCAGCCAGGTGGCGCATGCCGGTGGGCGGCGTCCACAGCACAGCAGGAGTTTCACGTGCAAGCCCAAAGCCCCAGACGATCAGCCCAAAACCCAGCAAGGAAAGTACGGTGTAGAAACCCTTGTAGGTGTTCTCTCCCCACACAGTGCGCAGGCGTGTGCGGGTGCTCTCCGCCACGATGCGGATGGAATGTAGGCCCAGAAAAATGAGCAGGCCGGCAAGCAGATACGCCATGGTTGTGTCTCCTGGTCAGGCGCCCAGCACCCTGTTTTTGCCAGCGCGTTTGGCGAGGTACATGGCCTGATCGGCGCGTTTGATGGCGTCGGAAGGCTCTTCGTTGGCCACGAGTTGGGCGACCCCGGCACTGAAGGTGATCAACACCTTCTCGGTACCAGCAAGGAAGAACTTTTTGGTCAATTCCCGCTGCAAGCGGGTCATGGCTTCAATGCCCTTGTCCAGAGGCGTATCTGGTAGAAGGATGACAAATTCTTCACCACCATAACGTGCCAAGGTGTCCTGTGGCCGCATGCATTCACGTGCCACCTTGGCGAGATGGGTCAGCGCTTCATCACCCGTGGCATGGCCCATGGTGTCATTGAGCTTTTTGAAGTTGTCGATGTCCAGCAGGGCCATGCTGAGCGGCGTATCTTTGCGCCGCACATTTGATACTTCGCGGTTCAGCGCTTCGTCCAGTCCTTTTCGGTTCAGGGCGCCGGTCAATGGATCGTGGCGGGCCTGGGTACTCACCCGGTCCAGCTCCTGGTGCAGGCGTGCCAGCTGGGCATCGGTTTCAGTCGCACGTTCGCGCATGCTTTGTAGCTGCTCTCGCGAGGTTTGGCTCTCTTGGGCCATGGCACGTGTGGTCCCCACCACGTCTTTGAGCACCGGGGCAATCTCGGCAATCGATTTGGCCTGCTCAATCAGCTTGGCGCTTTCCTCCAGCTTCTGCTGGAAAGTCCCTGTGGATTGGGTCATTTGCGAAAGACGCTCCACAAACGTGGCCAACATGCTGCGCATCTCGTTTTGCGCTTGCAGGGTTCTTTCCTTGGCGTCTTTTTGCTTGAAGATGACATCCTTAAGGCGACGTTCCACATCGTCCAGGCGACGCAGTGTCAGGGGTGGCGTGGATGCTTCCATCAGTGCATCCATCTGACCTTTGAGCCACTGCTCTTCGAGACTGAGCTCGCCAATATTCTCGAACACCAGATGCAAGAGCTTGAGCAAGGTGCTTCGCACTTCCGCCTGGTCCTCGGCCGCAAAGGATAGGCGGTGGCTGTAGTTCACCAACATGAGTTTGGCGGTGGCGACATCCGTACCCGGCTGGCGCAAGGCTTTGATCAAAGTGTCGGTCTGCTCGTTGAAGCGCACATCGTCATTGCCCAGCGCGGGCTGGGCATATTCGATCAGCTTGCCGATCTGTGCCAAAAACTCGGTCGTCAGCGCTGCTGGCGCAACACTGGTGGCCGCGGATTCCGCTGCCGGAGTTGCCGCACCATGGCCCGGCGCAGGCTCCGGGGTGTTGACAGGTACAAAACCACCATAAGCCACCAGTGCGGACTTCACCCCTTCCCAACTCAGGCGGTCGATGGAGTAGTCAAGCAGACCCTTCTGTTTTTGTTGACCCGGTGTCTTGACTGGCAAGGACTGCGAGATCTCACGCAGGATGTCGGCTGGAAAATGCGGCACATGGGGAATGCCTGCGATCTCGTTGTAGATGGAGAGGTAATTGGCAGGGGTGGGAACCAGCTTGCGCGCCGTCAGTTGCTTGAGTGTTTCGCGGGCAATTTCAAAAGGTTTTTTGTCAGCCATGGCAGCACAGGGTTCTACACAATGTTCAAAAAAGCACGTACAGCATCCACCGTGCGCCGGGGATCTTCTTCGTGGGGCACGTGCCCCAGATCGTCAAACACCACCAAACGGGCGTTTGGCACATCGCGCACAAACTTGTGGGCATTCTCCAGTGGAATCAACCGGTCTTGTGCGCCCCAGATCACCAAGCTGGGTATTTTGAGGGTTTTGAGGGCTTCTGTGTCACCTGACACACTTTGCTCAAACCGGTAACGCAGGGCTGCACGGTTGCCCGTGCGCAGCGCCAGTTCGTAGTAACGATCCACCAAGTCGGGGCTTACCTTGCCGGGGTCTCCATAGACATTGCGCAAACTGCTTTGGACCACACCGCGCGGCAGCACGTACTCCATCACATCCCGCACCACGGGCCAACGGGCCATCTGAAAACCGATCGGCACTGATTGCGACTCCAAAGGGTAACCAGCGGAATCCACCAGAATCAACTGGCTCACCCGCCGGGGCTGGGCTACCGCTGTGGCCCAAGCAATCTGGCCACCCAGTGAATTGCCGGCCAGGACAAAGGTTTGTACTCCCAGGGCATCCAGCATCTGGATCACAAACTGCACGTAGGCTGCCATCGAATAATCATTGGCTGGGTGCGGCCCCGTCAGGCCAAAGCCGGGCAGGTCAAAACGGATGACTCGGCGCTGGCCTTGCAATGCGGCTGTCCAGCCATCCCAGGTATGCAAACTCGCAGAAGTGCCATGCAACAACACGATGGGACGGGAGTCGCTACGCGGCCCTTCGTCCCGCACATGCACCCGCATTCCACCCACGTTCAGCCAGCTTGAAGGGGGTAGGGCCCAACGTGCGGCCAGTTTGTCGACACTGCGGTCTGGTGCCCAGGTCGCCACCACACCCGCGACAAAAAACACAACGCAGCTGACACAGACCACCAACAGCAAACGCAAAAGGTATTTCATGGGGACCGACTGTACTCTTTCGTAACCACTCCAGCGACTGCTAATAACCCTGTGCATAAATTTCTAACAAACGGCAAGTTATCCACAGATTTTTTGAGAAAAACCAAGTTACCCCCAATCCGGTAGCAAAACCAAAGCGCAGTCGCCCACATGGGTTCACACAATCTAAGTATTTGATTTTTATAAGAAAAAAAGGGTTGTCCACACAAACAGGCTTTGCTTAGCTACTACTACTATCTTGAAATAATGAATTTAGTTAAATAGCAGCAGACTTCTTTTCCTGAAAAGTACACCAGTATTTCTAATCCAAAAAAAGTTGTGAACATCTGCAAAAGCCAGGCAGCAAAGCGCCGAATCAGGCCTGTCAATCAAGTAAGATTTGCCAGCTTTCGTTTCTCCCTTCCCAAAAACCGCCTTCATGCCAGCTCCTTCCGCAGGTTCAGCCCCTATTTCCAAGCCCACGAGCTTCGAAATCAAAAGCGCGCAGCTTCCTTTGGTGGCTTTGCTTTTGAAATCGGACAATTGGGACCAGGTGGCTGCCGAGTTGCAGCAGCAATACGGACAGGGAAGCGAAAGTGCCGATTTTTTTGACCACGATGGCTTGGTCATTGACTTCTCTCAGCTGCCTGCTGACACACCCGTGCAAGACATGGTGCCTTTGCTCAAGGTTTTGCGCTCTTGCAACCTGATTCCGGTTGCTGTGCGCGGCGCCAGCGCGGCGTGGACTGCTGCAGCCTTGGCAGTAGGTTTGGTCGAAGCCCCACCCGAGCTTGTCCGGGTTCGGCAGGCCGAGGCACCAGCTCCTGTGGCCGTGCAGGAAGTGGTCAAGGAGGTAGTGCGTGAGGTACCCGGGCCTGCCACCTTGGTCATCGACAAGCCTTTGCGTTCGGGGCAAAAGGTCTATGCGCGCGGTGGTGATTTGGTGGTGTTAGCCATGGTCAACCAAGGCGCCGAGATTGCAGCCGATGGCAATATTCACGTGTATGCACCGCTGCGTGGCAAAGCCATGGCTGGTGCGCGTGGCAACACCCAGGCACGCATTTTTTCCTTGTGCCTGGAACCCGAGTTGGTATCCATCGCAGGCGTGTACCGCACCAGTGAAAACGCATTTCCCAAAGAAGTGCAGGGCAAGGCGGCCCAGGTGCGGCTGAGCAGCGATGGACAGGAAAAACTGCTCATAGAGCCGCTCAAGGCCTGAGCCCATTTCAAACTTTTATCCCGAAAGCATTTCACCCATGGCAAAAATCATCGTGGTTACCTCTGGCAAGGGCGGTGTGGGCAAGACCACCACCAGCGCCAGCTTTGCAACTGGCTTGGCCCTGCGTGGTCACAAAACGGCCGTCATCGATTTTGATGTGGGCCTGCGCAACCTAGACCTGATCATGGGCTGCGAACGCCGTGTGGTGTACGACCTCATCAATGTCATCCAGGGTGAAGCCAATCTGAACCAGGCCCTCATCAAGGACAAGCAGTGCGACAACCTGTACGTGCTGGCCGCCTCGCAAACGCGTGACAAGGATGCGCTGACCCAAGACGGTGTGGAAAAAGTACTGGCCGACCTGTCGGCCATGGACTTTGAGTTCATCGTGTGTGACTCCCCCGCCGGCATTGAAACCGGTGCCCTGATGGCCATGCACTTTGCGGACGAAGCTTTGGTCGTGACTAACCCCGAGGTGTCCAGCGTACGTGACTCGGACCGCATTCTGGGCATGCTGGCCAGCAAGACCAAACGCGCCATGACCGGCGCTGAGCCCGTCAAGGAACACCTGCTGATCACGCGCTACAACCCTGCCCGGGTTGATCAGGGCCAGATGCTATCGCTGGAAGACATCCAGGACATTCTGCGCATCAAGTTGATCGGGGTGATTCCCGAAAGCGAGTCGGTGTTGCAGGCGTCCAACCAAGGTGTGCCTGCGGTACACATGCAGGGCAGCGATGTGTCTGAGGCTTACAAGGATGTGATCGAGCGTTTCCTCGGAACTGACAAACCCATGCGCTTTACCGAAGCCCCCAAGCAGGGCTTGCTCAAGCGTCTGTTTGGAGGCAAATAAGCCATGGCTTCTTTACTGTCCTTTTTTCTGGGTGAAAAGAAGAGTACGGCCAGCGTTGCCAAAGAACGCTTGTCCATTCTTCTGGCCCACGAGCGTTCAGGACGCAACGCCCTGCAACCCGAGAAGCTGATGGAGCTGCAGCGTGAGCTGGTGGCCGTGATCAGCAAATACGTCAAGATCAATCCCTCGGACATCAAGGTCATCCAGGGTCGCCAAGACAACCTGGAGACCTTGGAGGTCAAGATCGAACTGCCGGACGCGCGTTAATTTGCTATTGTTTTAGTAGCTATTAGCGCAGTATTTACGGCGTCTAGAGGCCAATTTGGCTTCAACTCAAGCCGCAACAAGGCGCAGCAGCGTGATCTCGGACGGGGCACCAAAGCGCTTGGGTGGGCCCCAGTAACCAGTGCCCCGGCTGGTGTACACCCACAGTGTGCCCAGCCTGTGCAGGCCCGCTGTGAAGGGCTGCTGAAAACGCACAAAGTAGCCCCAAGGCCAAAACTGGCCGCCGTGCGTGTGGCCTGACAACTGCAAATCAAATCCTGCCTGTTCTGCCACTGCCGCACTGCGCGGTTGGTGGGCCAGCAAGAGCTTGAAAAGCGCTTGTTCAGGTGCCTGGTCCAGGGCTGCATGGGGGTCGCTGCGGTGGCTCTCATCAAAGTGGTGGGCGCTGTAGTCGGCAATCCCGGCCACCACGACCATGGCGCGTTGCGCGTCTTGTGAATCATGGCTGTGGTGGATCACCACATGTTCATTCATCAGCACCCGGATACCGAGAGCGCGCAAAGCTTTGATCCAGCTGTGTGCGCCTGAGTAGTACTCGTGGTTGCCGGTGACAAAAAAGGTGCCGTGTGTGGATTGCAGTTGTGCCAGGGGTGCAATGTGCTGACCCAGCTCATGCACGCTGCCGTCGACCAAATCGCCCGTGATGGCCACCATGTGAGCACCCAGGCTGTTCACCCGGTTCACGATGCGCTGCAGGTAGTGTGTCTTGATGGTGGGGCCGACATGGATGTCACTGATTTGCGCCATGGTGAATCCGTGCAGCGCCATGGGCAGGTTGGCAATCGGCACATCCACCCGCACCACTGTTGCAGTGCGGCGGGCGTTCCAGAAACCCAGCACGGTCATGAGCAGAGCAAGCAAGGGCACTGCCAGTGCACTGTGGTGGCGCAGGGCTGCCAAGTCCAGCACCAACCCTGCTGTGTGGGCCCCCCAGGCCAGAAACAACATCCCATCCCGCAGCAGGGTGAGTACCAGCAGCGAAGAAAACCCACCCATGCAGAGCAAGCCTGCCCACACCAGCGCCGCATTCCACACCCCAGCTTGGGCGCCGCGCCCCATCAAACCCTTGGGAACCAGCAGGGCCGACAGTAGCAGCAGCCCACCCATGAAGAGCCCCAGGCTGGAAGGCAAATCTGGCAACAAACGCCAGGCAATCAATCCATGAAAGAGCAGGGAGATCAGGGTAACCGGGGCAATTGCCATGGTGTGCGCCGCGTTTAGCAGTGGGCCGGCGGCAAAGTGGAAAGTGTGTAGGTGGTGGGAAAGCGCCCAGATTCAAGGGAGCACTGCCATGGCCAACGGGACGGAAGTACCGCCCAAGGCCCCATCTGCCCCAAAACGCTGCTCGGCAAACTGCACGCTGTGTGTACCTACCCGCACCACACTGCAAGCCCGCGTGCCGTAGCCTGGTGTGGCAATGAATATGGGGGAGAGTGCGCGCTCCAAGTCCCGCGGTACCCCGGTGTGGGGCAATTCTTCATCCTGTGCCAGGGTGCGTGATTGCAGTAAAGGCCACAGGTCTTCGTCCTCTGTCTTACCGCGTGTCACACAGTTCGCCAGACCGTTGCGGAGCTGGCGCAGCTTGGGCCAAGGGGTGTTGAAGTCGGCATTCGAGACAGCGCCTAGGCCAGCTGACAACGTGACGATGCGGGCGCCACGGCTCTCCAGGCCCAGCAAGGTCTGGCCATCAAACACCAGCAGGTTAAAGGGGTTGTAGACGCTGGCTTGGGCTTGCAGCTTGCGCAGGTAGCTGGCGGCATCCAGCGGGCTTTGCAGGAAATCGGTGACCAGTTGACCGCGCGAAGGTGCATCTGGGTTGGTGGGAAAGCCGCTCCGAAAGTTGGTCAGTGCGGCCAAGCGCCCACCCGGGCCCACCCCCAACCAGGTGCCACCAGCCTGGACATCGCGCCCGGCCAGAATGTGCGCATCGGGCCAGTGGTGCAGGGGCTCCGCGGGACGGGTATAAAACTCATCGCGGTTGCCGATCAGCAGCAGCGGGGTGGCGCTGCCGGGCTGCCAATTCCAGGCGATCAGGCACATGGGCCGACGCTCAGGGGGTGGAGGTGACGGAAAGAGCCGTCCGATCGACCACGCGGCGCAGCACAAAGCTGCTGTGCACGCCGGTCACGCCCTCGATGCGGGTGAGCTTGTTGAGCAGCAGCGCTTGGTAGTGGTCCATATCGCGCACGGCCACCTTGATTTGGTAATCCGCATCCTGCCCGGTGATGAGCAGGCATTCCAGCACCTCGGGCAGCACGCCCACGCTCGCTTCGAAGTTGGCAAAGCGCTCGGGCGTGTGGCGGTCCATGGAGATGTGCACGATGGCCATCAGGGAGAGCCCCAGCTTTTTGGCGTCCAGCAGGGCGCGGTAACCCACGATCAGGCCTGATTCTTCCAGCGCGCGCACCCGGCGCAAGCAGGGGGAAGGGGAGAGGCCGATGCGGTCGGCCAGGTCTTGGTTGTTGATGCGGCCGTCGGTCTGCAGGATTTCCAGAATTTGCTGGTCGTAGCGGTCAAGTTTCATATGGATGCCTGAATCGTTGGTAGTTTTAGCAGAGTATGCCAAATAAAGCGGCTATGTGCGCAACAACGCAATCGTCTGCCGGCGGTGGCGGCCTACACTGGAGGCCTCTGTTACCCACAGCCCAGCAGCAACACGGTCTACCTACCCGACGCCGCGCAGGCTGCCCCACAAGGGCAGCTTCAGCACCCCACAGCCCCAGGTCTACCCAAACCTGGGGCTTTTTGGCTTCTGGCCCGCGTGAAATATGCGCTAACAGCTACTAAAAACATAGAAAAAAGGGCCCCGCAGGGCCCTAGGCAGGTCGCTGCCGGGGTTCAGGTACGCAGGCCTTCGGCGTGCATGGCGGCTAGGACCGCGGGGCGCGCACCGACGCGGGCGCGGTAGCTGCCCAGGTTGGTCAGGCCGGCGATATCCACGCCCACCAGGCGCGCCCAGTTGCTGACCGTGAAGAGGTAGGCATCGGCCACTGTGAAGGTGTCACCCATCAGGTAGTCCTTGCCCGCCAGTTCGCCGTTGACCCAACCCAGGCGAGACAGCAGCTGGGTTTTGGTGGCCGCTTTGACCTCGTCAGGGGTGCTGGGGTTGAACAAGGGCGAGAAGTTCTTGTGCAGCTCTGTGCCGATGAAGGTCAGCCACTCCTGCAGCTTGTAGCGTTCGAACGTGCCATTGGCAGGCGCCAGCTTCTTCTCGGGCACCAGGTCAGCTAGGTATTGCACGATGGCCGGGCCTTCGTGCAGGGTGCGGCCGTCGTCCAGCTCCAAAAATGGCACGTAGCCTAGCGGGTTGATGGTGTAGAAATCGGTGCCGTCGGGCGTCTTGTGGGTCTTGGTCGGGGTGAGGATGCCTTCGTAGGCCAGGCCCGCCTCGTGCAGCACGATGTGGGGCGACAGCGAGCAGGCGCCGGGAGAGTAGTAAAGCTTCATGCGAATCCTTGTGCAGTGCGAGAGAACCACCCCGGCACACAGCCGGGAACCAGCGCGCATGCTACCGCGGGCGTCAAGCCCGTGCAGCCATGCGGATCATGTTGGCGGCTTTCTCCGCAATCATGATGGTGGGGGCGTTGGTGTTGCCCGTCACCAGGTCCGGCATGATGGATGCGTCCACCACCCGCAGGCGCTGCAGGCCATGTACACGCAGCTCTGCGTCCACCACAGCCAGGGGGTCGCTGGCCGGCCCCATTTTGCAAGTGCCGATGGGGTGGTACTCGGTGTCGGAATGGTCGCGCAGAAACTGTTTGATCTGTTCCGGGTTGTTGCGGTCCAAGGGGTAGAGCATCTGGCCTCGGCAAGCCTGCAGGGCCGGGGCTTGCATGATGTCAAAGCCCATTTGTGTGCCACGCACCAGGGTGTCCAAATCGTCCGGGTCTTGCAGGTAAGCGGGGTCGATCAGCGGTGCGTCGGTGGGCTTGGCACTTTGCAATGTCACGCTGCCCCGGCTTTTGGGCCGCATGAGGGTGACATGCAGGGTATAGCCGTGGCCCAGGTGGGCCTTGCGCGTGTGGTCGTCCACGATGCCGGTGCAAAACGCGAGCTGGATGTCTGGCGCTTCCACATCGGGCCGGGTTTTCATGAAGGCCTGGGACTCGGCCACGTTGGTGGTGATCCAGCCGGTGCGCTGCTTGCGCCATTCGAAGACGGACTTGACCATGTTGAGTGCCCCCTTGGCCGAGAAGCCCAAGGTCGCGTCCTGTTGCTGGGTGCGGTAGATCAGCACCGTGGTCACATGGTCCTGCAGGTTCTGGCCCACGCCGGGCAACACATGGCGCACCGGAATGCCGTGGGCCCGCAGGTGCTCCGCCGGGCCCACGCCCGAGAGCATCAGAATCTGCGGCGACCCAAAGGCGCCGCTGCTGAGCACTACCTCACGCTGGGCGCGCACTTCCTTGGTCTGTCCTTGGTGCAGGTATTGCACACCCACGGCATGTTGGTCGCCGTCGCCGCCTTCCAGCAGCACTTTGCAGGTATGGGCGTGGGTGATGATGGTCAGATTGGGGCGGTTGCGGTGCGGGGTGATGTAGGCCTTGGCCGCGCTCCAGCGTTCACCGTCCTTTTGTGTAACCTGGGCGGGTGCGCAGCCCCATTGCTGGGCGCCGTTGTAGTCGGGGGTGCGCGGCAACCCCTGGCTTTCGCAGGCGTCCAGAAAGGCTTGGTTGAGAGGGCTGGGGCTGCGCAGGTAGCTCACATGCAGAGGGCCGTTCACACCACGGAACTCGTTGGCGCCCACGCATTGGTTGTTTTCGGACTGCTTGAACAGGGGCAGCACATCGCGGTAGCTCCAGCCGGGATTGCCCAGGCCAGCCCAGCGGTCGTAGTCGTAGGGGTTGCCGCGCGTGTAGACCATGGCGTTGAGCGAGCTGCTGCCACCCATGACCTTGCCACGCGGTGCAAAGCCGCGCCGCCCGCCCAGGCCGGGCTGTGGAACGCTCTCGTAGTTCCAGTTGAAGATGCCCAGTGGCGCCGTAGCCGCAAAGCCCAGCGGCGCGTGGATGAAGGCGCTGCTGTCCTGGCCACCAGCCTCCAACAGGCAGACCGAGACGGCGGGGTCCTCACTCAGGCGGCTGGCCACCACACAACCGGCGGAACCGCCGCCGACAACGATGTAATCAAATGTTTGGGACGACATGGGGCTCACTCTTGGTAACTGGGGTCGATGCGATTGAGTTTGCGGATCAGGGCCGGCCAGACAAAGGAGCCACCCAGTCCACCGGTTTGCACCCGCATGGCTTCGCTCACGCCGTGCACGATCTGCGGGTGCACATGGGTCAGTTCTCCGCCAGCCTGTGCGCCAATCTGGATCTGACACGTCGCCTCGAAGGTGTACATGCTCAGAAACGCATCGGCAATCGTCTTGCCCACGGTCAGCAGGCCATGGTTGCGCAGCACCAGAAAGTTGGCTTCGCCCAGGTCGGCCTGCAGGCGCGGCTTCTCTTCTTCGCGGAAGGCGACGCCTTCGTAGTCATGGTAGGCCAGCGAGGCCAGCACAAAAGTGGACTGTTGACTCAAGGGGAGAATGCCGGCCTTCTGCGCGCTCACCGCTACCCCAGCGCGGGTATGGGTGTGCAGCACGCAACACGCGTTCTCGCGTGCCTCGTGCACGGCGCTGTGGATCACAAAGCCCGCCGGGTTCACGGGGTAAGGCGAGTCGATGAGTTTGTTGCACTGCTGGTCCACCTTGACCAGGCTGCTGGCGGTGATTTCGTCAAACATCAGCCCATAGGGATTGATGAGAAAGTGGTGCTCAGGCCCGGGGATGCGTGCGCTGATGTGGGTGAAAACCAGGTCGCTCCAGCCATACAGCGCGACCAGGCGGTAACAGGCGGCCAGGTCGACGCGCAGCTTCCATTCTTCGGCGCTGACCTGCGATTGCACAGACGGTGTTCCCATGCGGTGTCTCCTGCGGTTGGGGGAGTGGCCACATTAACCGCCGAGCACGCCGGAAACTGTCGTCCAGGGGGCAATTTAGGGAAAGCTCTAGGGCGAAATGGAGGGGGTACTCCAAAACGGCGGCCAGTGCAGCGCCCGCGTCAGTTCAGGCGGGCCAGGCGGAACTCGCTGGGGCTTTGCCCGGTGCGCTCACGGAACACACGGCTGAAGTGCGAGGGGTTGTTGAAGCCCCAGTGCAGTGCGATGTCGGTGATGGCTCGCGCACCCGGCCCCACCTGTTGCAGCTCGCGCAGGCAAGCATCCAGTCGCAAGTGCTGGATGTAGCTAGCCAGCGTGTGCGGCTCGTCGGCAAAGGCGTTGTATAGGTGGCGTTTGCTGCAGTTGAGCGCGGTGGCAATCTGGTCCACGGACAGTGCCGGGTCGCGCAAATGCAGCGCCACGTGCTGGCGAATGCGGTCTTTGAACGCCTCGCGCTGCGTTAGTGGCGTGTGCTGGCCTGCCAGTTCGACGAGAGACAGCCGTACCAGCTGGGTCACCAACTCGCCTGCGCCGCGGGCCGCATCTGCGCTCATATGCGGCAGTTCTTCCAAGGTGCTGCGCATGGTGCCCAGCGCTATGCGGCCAATGCCACTGTTGCCGTTGACGGGCCGCGCCATCACGTTCTCCAGGCGCAGCCCCTGGCCCGCCAGCTCGGCGCGGGGAATCATGACGACCAGGTGTTCCACGCGCTCGGGGTTGGCCACCAGGTAGCTGGTGGTGGTGTCGTAAACCGTCCAGCTGCCGGGGCTGACCCAGGCTTGTCGGCCGCCCTGTTCCACGCTGGCGCGTCCACGCAGCGGGGCTACGATTTTGAGGTAAGCCTCTTCGCTGCCCCGCACCATGTCCATGGTGCGGATCACGCGGTGGCGGTTGGCCTCCAGGCGGGTGAGGCGCAGCGCTCCGGCTTGGCCGGTGTGCAGGTGGCCGTCAAATTCGGTGTCGCCGTACAGGTCGGACTGGAGGCCATCGAATTGCTGCCATACCCAGTCGCGCCAGACGGACGCGCGCTCCGCAGGGCGGAAATGGTCCGTACTCCGCGCTTGGATCTGCGGACCCGGAGCGGGAGCGGCGCTGTGGGGCTGGGGCATGGTGGTGCGATTATGGGCGGCCAGCGCCCGTTGCGCTGCTGCCGCAAGGGTTATCCCTAGCCGATTTGCACGCAGGGCAGGGTGGTTTGTGCACGCTCAGCACAGCGTAGTAGGAACAGGCTTTCTACGATGATGGTTTAAGACCGAACCACCGCAGGAGAACCCCATGTCCGATTTGTCCATGTTGATCAATGGCCTCAAAGTCACTGCAGAGAAGGGCGCCACCTTTGAGCGGCGTAACCCGCTGGACGGCAGTGTGGCTACGCGAGCCCCCGCCGCCTCGGTGGCCGATGCCGTGATGGCCGCCGATGCAGCCGCCGAAGCCTTCAAGGCCTGGAGCCAGACCGGCCCGGGTGAGCGCCGCGCACTGTTACTCAAGGCCGCCGATGCGCTGGAAGCCAAGACACCACAGTTCATTGAAGCCGTAGGTGCCGAAACCGGCGGCACCGGCATGTGGGCCGGCTTTAACGTGCACCTGGCCGCTGGCATGATCCGCGAGGCAGCGGCGCTGACCACGCAGATCAGCGGCGAGGTGATTCCGTCTGACGTGCCCGGCAGCCTGGCCATGGGGGTGCGCCAGCCGGCCGGTGTGGTGCTGGGCATTGCACCGTGGAACGCGCCCATCATCCTGGGTGTGCGCGCCATTGCTACGCCGCTGGCCTGCGGCAACACGGTCATCTTCAAGGGCAGCGAGAACTGCCCGCGCACCCACCAGCTGATTGTGGAAGCCTTTGCAGATGCCGGTTTCCCGCCCGGCGTAGTGAACTACATCACCAACGCCCCGGCCGATGCGGGCGCCGTGGTGGAGGCCATCGTGGCGCAACCGGCAGTGCGCCGTGTCAACTTCACGGGCTCCACCAAGGTGGGCAAGATCATCGCGATGACCTGCGCCAAATACCTCAAGCCCGTGGTGCTGGAGCTGGGTGGCAAGGCGCCCATGGTGATCCTGGACGATGCCGTCATCGAGGACGCCGTGAACGGCGCGGCCTTTGGCTGTTTTGCCAACAGCGGTCAGATCTGCATGTCGACCGAGCGCATTGTGGTGGACCAGAAAATTGCCGACGCGTTTGTGAAGCAGTTTGCCGCCAAAGCGGCCGCGCTGCCCGTGGGCGACCCGCGCAAGCCAGACCCGGTGGTGCTGGGTTCGGTGATTGGCATGAACACCGTGGAGCATTGCAATGCGTTGATCGACGACGCGCTGGCCAAGGGCGCCAAGCTGCTGTGCGGCGGCAAAGCCAGCAACACGCTGATGGCCGCCACGGTGCTGGACCACGTGACGCCTGCCATGCGCATCTACCACGAGGAAACCTTTGGCCCGGTGAAGTGCGTCGTGCGGGTGAACGGCGTGGACGAAGCGGTGGCTTGCGCCAATGACAACGAGTACGGCCTGTCGTCTGCGGTGTTTGGCGCTGACATCGCGCGCGCCTTCAACGTGGCGCGCCGCATCGACTCCGGCATCTGCCATGTGAACGGCCCCACAGTGCACGACGAAGCGCAGATGCCGTTTGGCGGCGTGAAGGGCAGTGGCATGGGCCGTTTTGGCGGCAAGGCCGGTGTGGCCGAGTTCACGGAGCTGCGCTGGATCACCCTGCAGACCATACCGCGCCACTACCCGTTCTGAGTGAAGCGCGGTGGCGCGTCAGTTTGCTATATAAATAATAGCTGCTGGCGCAATACTCACGGGGGCTGGGGCCCTGTTTGGCACTTAATTGGCAGCCAAACGGGGCGCCGCCCACAGCACCTGGTCCACCACGGCCTGCACGCCGCGGCGCTGGCGCTCGTCGATGAGCTGGCCCTGTTCGTCAAAGGCCTTGTTGGCCGAGCCCAGCGCAAATTGCTTGGGCGCCAGCCAGCAGTGCAGGGCGAGCAGCAGGGGCTGCAAATGGCTGAGCGAGCGCAAGCCTCCCAGTGCACCAGGCGACGCACTGAGCAGCCCCACCACTTTGCCGCCAAACGGCTTTTCACCGTCTGCCCATACCGGGTGGCCTTTGACGGGGCTGCTGGCCCAATCCAGCGTGTTCTTCAGCAGGCCGGTGTAGCTGCCGTTGTACTCGGGCGAGACGATGATCCACGCGGGGTGCGCGTCCATGATTTCCTTGAGACGGATCACGTCGGGCGGCGTGCCGCTGGCTTCCAGGTCGGCGTTGTAGAGCGGGATGTCGAAGTCGCTCAGCTCCAGGTGGGTCACCTCGGCGCCCGCCTCACGGGCCAGGGCGGCGGCTACGTGCGCGAGGCGGCGGTTGAAGGAGTGTTGGCGTGTACTGCCGGCGAAGATGAGGAGTTTGGTCATGGACCTGATTGTCGCCGCGGGTTATTGTTTTTGTTCTTTGCCCGCAGCAGGGATGGGGCGCACGTTTNGTGTCCCCCGCCCGCTTTGCGGGCTCCTCCTTGACCTGCGCAAAACGCACGCCCCATCCCTGCCGCTCGACGTACGTCATTGCAAGCTCCGAGCGCAAACACGGTGGTGGATCCAGTGGGGTGGGTGCTCTGCAAAGTGAGGTCAAGGAGGAGGGCCCTCACGGCCCGGGGGACACGAACGGCGCAGAGTACCCGCCCCGCTGGAGCCAGAAGTAATGCAGCCCAGCAATGACCGAATGCCCATAAGGTGCCAAAAAATCAGGCACCCGGTAAAATCATGCCCTTCCCCCTCACTTGGCGCACATCCCCTGTCTCTCTAGGTGCGCCCGAACAGAACACCATGCTTTACCCACAAGAATTCGATGTCATCGTCGTTGGCGGCGGCCATGCCGGAACCGAGGCTGCGTTGGCGGCTGCCCGCATGGGCTGCAAGACATTGCTGCTGTCCCACAACATCGAGACTTTGGGCCAGATGAGCTGCAACCCCAGCATCGGCGGTATCGGCAAGGGCCACTTGGTGAAAGAAGTGGACGCGCTGGGCGGCGCCATGGCGCTGGCGACTGACGAATCTGGCATCCAGTTCCGCATTCTCAATAGCAGCAAGGGCCCGGCCGTGCGCGCCACCCGCGCCCAAGCCGACCGCGTGCTGTACAAGGCGGCCATCCGCCGCATGCTGGAAAACCAGCCCAATCTCTCGCTGTTCCAACAAGCAGTGGACGACCTGATGGTGGAAGGCGATGGGGCCGGTGCGCGTGTGGTGGGGGCCGTGACCCAGGTGGGCATCCAGTTCCGCGCCAAGACCGTGGTGCTGACGGCTGGCACCTTCCTGGACGGCAAGATCCATGTGGGCCTGAACAACTACGCGGCCGGCCGGGCGGGGGACCCACCGGCACAAAGCTTGAGCGCCCGCCTCAAGGAACTCAAGCTGCCGCAAGGACGGCTGAAGACCGGCACGCCACCGCGCATTGACGGGCGCAGCATCGACTTTTCCAAGTGCATCGAGCAGCCTGGCGACGGTGTGCCCGGCGGCATGAGTGACGTGATGCCCGTGGCCAGCTTTATGGGCAATGTGGCCATGCACCCGCAACAAATCCCATGCTGGATCACCCATACCAACGAGCGCACACACGAGATCATTCGCTCTGGCTTTGACCGCAGCCCCATGTTCACCGGCAAGATCGAGGGTGTGGGCCCGCGCTACTGCCCGAGCGTGGAAGACAAGATCAACCGCTTTGCCGACAAGGACAGCCACCAGATTTTTCTGGAGCCAGAAGGCCTGACCACGCACGAGTACTACCCGAACGGCATTTCCACCAGCTTGCCGTTCGACGTGCAGTACGACCTGGTGCGCAGCATGGCCGGGTTGGAGAACGCGCACATCCTGCGCCCGGGCTACGCCATCGAGTACGACTACTTCGATCCACGCTCCTTGAAGAGCAGTTTCGAGACGCGCCAGATTGGCGGCCTGTTTTTTGCCGGGCAAATCAACGGCACCACCGGGTATGAAGAAGCGGCAGCCCAGGGCCTGTTCGCTGGCATCAACGCTGCGCTGCAGGTACGCGCCATGGGCGGTGGCGATGTGACGCTCAGTGCTGCGGGTGCTGCCAGCTTCAACGGTGACACCTGGCTACCTGGGCGTGACCAGGCCTACTTGGGTGTGCTGGTGGACGACCTGATTACCAAGGGTGTGACCGAGCCTTACCGCATGTTCACCAGCCGTGCGGAGTTCCGCTTGCAGCTGCGGGAAGACAATGCGGATGCCCGCCTGACCGAAGTGGGCCGCGAACTGGGCCTGGTAGACAACGCGCGCTGGGATGCTTTCTGCCGCAAGCGCGATGCGGTTTCACGTGAAACAGAACGCCTCAAGTCCATCTGGGTGAATCCTCGTAACCTGGCTGCCGAGGAATCCGAGCGCGTTCTTGGCAAGTCCATCGAGCACGAATACAACCTGGCCGACCTGCTGCGCCGCCCCAACATCGCCTACGCATCCCTCATGTCACTGGACGGCGGCAAGTACGCCAACCGCGATTTGCTGCCCGCTGTTTCACGTGAAACAACGGATGCCGTGTCTGCCGAGCAGGCTGCCTTTGTGGCGGCCGTGGTGGAGCAGGTCGAGATTGCCGCCAAGTACTCTGGCTACATCGACCGCCAGAAGGACGAAGTGGAGCGCGCCGCCCACTACGAGAACCTGCGTCTGCCGGCCGAGCTGGACTACATGCAGGTCAGCGCCCTGAGCATCGAGGCACGCCAGCGCCTGAACAAGTACCGGCCCGAAACCTTGGGCCAGGCTTCGCGCCTGTCGGGCATCACACCGGCCACTATTTCGCTGCTGCTCATCCACCTGAAAAAAGGCAACTTCCGCGGTTTCGCCGAAAAAGTGGCGGCGTAAACTAGCCCGCTTCATAACAAGGGGAGGGTGCGCATGCCGCGTGTGATTGTGCTGGTGCTGACATTGCTGGGGATTCTGGTGATCCCCTTGATGCTCAAAAAATGTACCGCCCCCAAAACGCCTCCGGTGGCGGTGGCGCCATCCGGTGCGCCATTGGTCCCTGCCGCCAATGTGCCAGAGCCCGCGGGCAACAAACCCATTGGGTATGGACTGACCTTTGGCCTGGCCCCGCTGGAAGAGAACGACCCCAAAGACGTGGCCAATATGGTTTGTGAAGCCGGTGATACTGACTTGGAGCGCCCCTACAAAGGAGCTTGCAACCCCAATGTGGGCGACACCAGCTGCCGCATCGTGCTGCCGGTGCTGTGCATCAAAAAGGGTGATTTGCCCCGACCCGGTGGGCTGAGTGGTGGTGGCTGGACGCGCGGTGAACTGGGTGCGACCCAGGCTGTGATGGGTGCTACGCTCGACTCCGAGATGAAGGCCAACGTCATGTGCGAACGTGAGCTGGGCCCGGGCTGGCGCATGGCTACGTTTGCTGATGGGGGCAATTACCTGGACGACCAGCATTACGACCACGAAGCGCGCGGTGAGGTCTGGGCCCTGCAGGGCCGGCTGGGTGCAGGCATTGGTGGCAACAACCGCTATTGGGTGCATTCACAAGGCCAGACGGCCAACTGCTGGGACTGATGGGCATGCGGGGTGTTCGCAATGCTGTGTTTGTCGTTGGGCTGCTGGCGCTGGCTGCCACGGCGCGGGCCGAGGTTTTCAAGTGCAAGGGAGCAGACGGCAAGGTGGTGTTTAGCGACCATGCGTGTGCGGCCGGTCAGACAAGTTTTTCCGTGCCGGGCATTCCCAAGTCAACAGGCAAACCTGCTGTGTCTGCGGATCAGGCTCCTGAGCCCAGCCTTGCCAGTGCAGCGCACGACGCGAAGCAAAAGGCACTGAACCGGCGCATTTCGGCAGGCATGTCTCCCGAGTGCCGGGATATTGGCGAGCAGCTGGGTGCGACATTGCGCCACGACTCCACTGCAGAGCTGGCAGACTCCAAGCGGCTGTTGACCGAGTTTCAGCAGCGCTGCATGACCGAATTTGCGAAGGTATGGAAAGCCGAGCAGGGTAAGGTATTGGACTTGGCGAACTGCAAGCAGTTGCGGCAGTTGGTCGACAAGAGCCGCGCCCGGCTCTCCAGAATGACGGACAAGGAAAAGATGGATTACGCAAAACTACAGAACGAGGTGTCCCTTGCCTGCCCCTAAGCTGAACCACCGCGAGGTGTTGGCCCAGTCCCTGCCTGCCTTGGGCTTGGCACTGGACGATGCCCAAGTCACTGCGTTGCTGGAGTACCTGGCGCTCATTAGCAAGTGGACCAAGGTCTACAACCTGACCGCCGTGCGCGACCCCGACGAGATGCTGACGCACCACCTGCTGGACAGTCTGGCGGTGATTGCGCCACTGCAAAAACAGCTGGCGGTATTGAAGGAGCAGGGCATTTGCGGCGATACGCCGCGCTTGCTGGATGTGGGTTCGGGTGCCGGGCTGCCGGGCATCGTCATTGCCATTTGTTGCCCGCACATCACGGTGCACTGTGTGGACACGGTGGCCAAGAAGGCGGCTTTCATTCAGCAGGTGGCGGTGACGCTGAAGTTGCCAAACCTGCGTGGCATCCATGCACGCGTGGAGAGTTTGACCGAGCCGTATGACGTGGTGAGCTCCCGGGCGTTTGCATCGCTGGTGGATTTCACGACCTGGTCGGAGAAGGCGCTGGCGGGGCGGGGCGTCTGGATGGGGATGAAGGGCAAGCACCCGGCGGAGGAGATGGCTGCGTTGGCAACGTCCGTGGAGGTGTTTCACGTGGAACAGTTGTCCGTGCCGGGGTTGGATGCGGAGCGGTGCATTGTGTGGATGCGCAAGAGGGTGGCGGGCTAAGACCTTTCTCTCTGCTGTGTTTGGGGTGCTGGGTAGTGCTTGGCGTTTTGCTTCGTGTCCCCCGGCCTTCGGCCTCCTCCTTTACCTACGCAAAACGCCAAGCACTACCCAGCCTGCGGAGGTGGTGTGGGCTCGCCCGCGGTGGTGAACCCACTCGCTCGTCGTAGCTGCGTGGCAGGGGTGCGCCCCAAAGTGAGGTCAAGGAGGAGGGCCGCAGGCCCGGGGGACACGAACGGCGGGGCGCTCCCCTGTCGCGCAGTGAGTTCAGCCCAAAACCCTCCGAGAAATGACCCCAGAACAACACCCCGAATAGCCCAAAGAGCCCCCAGAGTTTTCCAACGTAAACTCACCCCTTCCCCCGAAAGAAAATCCCCATGCTCGGCGTCACCGATTACGGCACTTTTGTCATCACCATCATCGTGTTCCTGGCCATCCCCGGCCCGGGCAATCTGGCGCTGGTGACGTCCACCAGCAAGGGCGGAATCAAGGGCGGACTGGCTGCCACGCTGGGTGTCATCCTGGGTGACCAGGTGCTCATGTGGTCGGCCGTGGCCGGTGTGGCGGCGCTCTTGGCTGCTTACCCCGAAGCTTTCCACGCCGTGCAGTGGGCCGGTGCTGCCTACCTGGCTTGGCTGGGTTTCAAGATGCTCACTGCGAAACCCGGCGCAGCGCCCGTGCTCAACATCCGCGCTGGCCAATACCTGCGCCAAGCGCTGCTCATCACACTGCTCAACCCCAAGGCCATCTTGTTCTACATGGCCTTCTTCCCGTTGTTTGTGGACCGAGCCAGCGGCCAAGGCTTGGTGACCTATGGCTTCATGGCCGCCACCATTGCCTTCCTCACCTTTCTGTACGGCCTGGGCGCCACGCTGCTCACCCACTTTCTGGCCGAGCGCATGCGGGCCAATCCTGCCATCGGCCGCGTGCTCGAAAAGGTGGCGGGTCTCTTCCTCATCGGCTTTGGCATCAAGCTGGCCATTTCCAAATAAGACGGCAAAGGTAATTCTCGATGGCCAAGATTTTTTGTGTTGCCAACCAAAAGGGTGGCGTTGGCAAGACCACCACCACCGTCAACCTGGCGGCCGGTCTGGCCAAGGTAGGCCAGCGCGTGCTGATGATTGACTTGGACCCGCAGGGCAATGCCACCATGGGTTCGGGCGTGGACAAGCGCAAGTTGGAACTCACCATTTACGACGTGCTGCTCGAATCTGCTTCGGTGGCCGAGGCACGCGCCAAGAGCGAGAAGCTCATTGAGGGCGGCTGTGGTTACGACATCCTGGGTGCCAACCGCGAGCTGGCCGGTGCCGAGGTGGAGTTGGTGGAAGTGGAGCGCCGCGAAAAGCGCCTCAAGCAGGCGCTGGCCGTGGTCGATGCCGAGTACGACTTTGTACTGATCGACTGCCCGCCCAGCCTGAGCATGTTGACCTTGAACGGCCTGTGCTGCGCGCATGGCGTCATCGTGCCCATGCAGTGCGAGTACTTCGCGCTCGAAGGGCTCACCGATCTGGTTAACACCATCAAACAGGTAAAGGCCAACCTCAACGACGACCTGCAGATCATCGGTCTGCTACGCGTCATGTTCGACCCGCGCATCACGTTGCAACAGCAGGTCAGCGACCAGCTCAAGGCGCACTTTGGCGATAAGGTGTTCAACACCGTGATCCCGCGCAATGTGCGCTTGGCCGAAGCGCCCAGCTACGGCGTGCCCGGCGTGGTGTTCGATCCTGCTTCCAAGGGCGCGCAGGCTTTTGTGACCTTTGCCGAAGAGATGGTGGAGCGCATCAAGACCATGTAGGTTTGATGCCATTTTGGCCTCTAGAGCCCGTCAATATTGCGCAAACAGCTCCTGAATTCATAGCAATCATGTCTTCTCCCACCGTCCTCATCCTGCCCGGTTGGCAAAACTCCGGTGCGGCCCACTGGCAGAGCCGCTGGGAGGCGCAGCACGGCTACACCCGCGTGCAGCAGCACGACTGGATGCAGCCCTTGCGTGGTGACTGGATGATGCAGCTCGAAGAAGCCGTGCTGGCCGCGCCCACGCCCGTGGTGCTGGTAGCGCACAGCCTGGGCTGCATGCTTACCGCCGCCTGGGCACAACACTCGCAAAACACGCACAAGGTGCAGGCCGCCTTTTTGGTGGCGCCGGGCGACCCCGAGCGCGAAGAATTGCGCGCCGCCCTCAAGAGCTGGTGGCCTGTCGTAATGGACAAGCTGCCCTTCGCCGCCGAGCTGTTGGGCAGCCAGAACGATCCCTACTGCAGCTTCGCCCGCGCCCAACAATTTGCCGCCGCCTGGGGCGCCGAGTTTGTGGACTACGGCCATGCCGGCCACATTAACGCCGACAGCGGATTGGGCGACTGGCGTGATGGCCGCGCCCGGTTGCAGGCCCTCATCACACGCAGTTCGGCACGCAGCGCCTGACAGCAGACGTACAGAAATTCAAAGAAAGAGAAATAGCTATGGTCACGAAGAAACCCAAAGGATTGGGCATGGGACTGGAGGCGCTGCTGGGCCCCAAGGTGAAGGACGCGCCCGCCGCAGACGCCGCGCCTGCCAACCCCGGCACGCCCAACACTTTGCTGCTGAGCGATATGGTGGCCGGCGTCTACCAGCCGCGCACGCGCATGGACGAGGGTGCGCTGTACGAGCTGGCCGAGAGCATCAAGGCGCAAGGCATCATGCAGCCGATTCTCGTGCGCCAGCTGGACGAGGCGGACGCCGCCAAACATCTCGGTGACGGCCGCAAGCGCGCCATCTACGAAATCATCGCTGGCGAGCGCCGCTTCCGCGCGGCCAAGCTGGCCGGGTTGGAGAGTGTGCCCGTGCTGGTGCGCGATGTGCCCAACGAGGCTGCTGCGGCCATGGCGCTCATCGAAAACATCCAGCGCGAGGACCTCAACCCGCTGGAAGAAGCGCAGGGTCTGCAACGCCTGATCAAGGAATTTGGCCTCACGCACGAGACGGCCGCGCAGGCCGTGGGCCGTTCGCGCAGCGCCGCCAGCAACCTGCTGCGCCTCTTGAACCTGGCCGACCCGGTGCAGACCATGTTGATGGCCGGTGACCTGGATATGGGCCATGCGCGTGCGTTGCTGGCGCTGGACCGCGCCACACAGATCACCGCGGCCAACCAGATCGCAACCAAGAAGATGTCGGTGCGTGAGGCCGAAAGCCTGGTCAAGAAGCTCAGCGCAGAGTTTTCGCTCACGCCGCAAAAGCCGACCAAAGAAAAGTCGCGCGACCTCAAGCGGGTGGAAGAAGAGCTGTCTGACCTGCTGATGGCGCAGGTGGAAGTGCTGGTGAAAAAACGCGTCAAGCGCCATGGCCGCGTCGAGGAAATGGGCGAGGTGGTCATCCAGTTCGGCTCGCTGGACGAGCTCAACGGCCTGATTGAGCGTCTGGCCCCCGGCGGCAACCGTTGAATGCTATAAAAACAGTAGCTGTTTGCGCAGATTTCACAAGGGCTGGAGGCCAAATTGACCCCAAAACCCTGGCGGCGCCTGAACCCGGGCACTTGGCTCTGGCCGCTGCCCGCCATCGTGGCCTGGGGGCTGTGCTGGACCTTGTTTCGAACCGTGTGGGAGCAGGGTTTGGCATTGCCTTGGTCGCTGGCCCTGGCCAGTGCACTGGGCGTGGTGCTCAGCGTGTGGGGTGTGAGTTGGTGGCGCCGTGCCTTGATTGCGGCGGGGTTTCCGGTGTCGCTGGCACTCACCCTTGGGATGTTGGGGGGGAGTGCGGTGCCGGCCTGGGCTTGGTTGTTCCCGTTGGCATTGCTGCTGCTGGTCTACCCTGTGAATGCTTGGCGCGATGCGCCTTTGTTTCCCACGCCGCGTGGCGCGCTCATCGATTTGTCGAAGCGCGCGCCCTTGCCAGACAAGGCATTGGTGTTGGACGCGGGTTGCGGTCTGGGCCACGGCCTGCAGGCATTGCGACTCGCCTATCCGCAGGCCGCGCTGCACGGCTTGGAATGGAGCTGGCCGCTACGCGCCTTGTGTGCGCTGCGCTGCCCCTGGGCGCGCGTGCGCCAGGGCGACATTTGGCAGGCCGACTGGTCGGCCTACGACATGGTCTACCTCTTCCAGCGGCCCGAGAGCATGCCGCGCGCCGTGGCCAAGGCGCGCGCCGAGCTGCGACCCGGCACCTGGCTGGTGAGTCTGGAATTTGAGGCGAAAGAGCTGCAGCCACATGCCGTAGAGCGCACGCCCGGTGGCAGAATGGTGTGGCTGTACCAAGCGCCGTTTGTAGGTGCTACAGGAGAAACTGCATGACTTCCGACGCCGCATCCTCTTCCGTGTCTTCCACGCTCGACCCTGTCGATGCTTTGCGCGCCACCCAGGTGGCCGTGTTTGCTCTGGCCACGCTGGCAGAAATGCGCGACTCCGACACCGAGAGCCACATGCTGCGCATGCAGCGCTACGTGCGCGCGCTGTGCGCCCAGTTGCAAACCTTGCCCAGCCACGCGGAGGTGTTGACCCCTACATATGTGGAAATGCTGGTCACCAGCGTGCCCATTTATGACATGGGCACCGTCGGCATTCCCGACCGCATCCTGCTCAAGCCCGGCCGATTGACGCCTGACGAAGTCGCCATCATGCGCACCCACACCACGCTGGGCCACGACGCCTTGGCCCGCGCAGAAAAGACGCTGGGCCATGTCTCTCCGCTGCTCACCATCGCCAAAGAAATCACGCTGTGTCACCAAGAGAAATGGGACGGCTCTGGCTACCCCAAGGGCCTGTGGGGTGCGCAGATTCCGCTGTCGGCACGCATCGTGGCGCTGGCCGACGTGTACGACGCGTTGATCAGCAACAAGGTTTACAAAGATGGCGTGTCGCACGACAAGGCGGTGGAGATCATCGGCCAGGGACGCGGCAGCCAGTTTGACCCCGACATGGTCGACGCCTTCCTCGCCATCCATGAAGAGTTCCGCACCATCGCCCAGCGCCATGCCGACACGGACGCTGACATGCAGCAGAAGATCGAGTACATGGCCAACGCGATTGCCGAAGTGGCAGTGATCTGAGCCGGTGAGATTCTCGACATCGTGGGTGTGGGGGGCGGTGCTGTGCCTCGGTGCTGCCACTGCCGCAGCGAATGAATGCACGAAATCCGTTCGCTGGTCGGACGATGCGCCCTATGCCTTCCGTAGCACGGATGGCGAACTCAAAGGCCTGCATGTAGACACCGTGCGCGCCGCGCTCAAGCGCCTGGGCTGCCAGCCGCAGTTTGTGGAACGGCCTTGGGCCCGGGCCCTGGTGGAGCTGGAGGAGGGTGTGCTGGACATCCTGCCCGGTGCCCTGCGCCGGCCCGAGCGCGAGGTCTACGCCATGTTTTCCCGGCCGGTGAATCGCTCGCCCAATGTGCTGTTCATGCGCAAGGCGGCGGCCGACAAATACAAGATCACCAAACTCGCGGATTTGATTGGCACCTCGTTCCGCTTGGGCGCACAAATCGGTGTGGCGTACGGCCCCTCGTTTGAGGCTTTGCAAAAAGACCCGCGCTTTGCCGCCTTGCTCACACCGTTCACTGCGCGGCGCGGTGCTTGGCAGATGATGGACATGGACCGGCTCGACGGGCTCATTGCCGACGAGACCACGGGCCTGTTGGAGTTGCAGTCCCTGGGTCTATCGCAAGCCATCGTCAAGACACACATCGTCACGACCTCCGAGCCCGGCATGTTTGCGCTGAGCAAGAAGGCATTGACGCCTCAGTTCGCGGCAGAGTTCGACCGCGCTCTGGACGCCATGGTCAAAGACGGCGAGCTGCGCCAGATCCGCGAACGCTACGTGCCTTGCCCGGTGTCGGCCGACCAGATCGGCTGCAAATAAGGGTTGCTTGCAGCCTTGCGCTCAACCAGCGCCGCGCTGCTTCAGGTGGCGCTCCAAGCGGCGCAACAACAGTGACAGCGTGATGGTTAGCATCAGGTACAGCACGGCCACCACGTTGTAGGTTTCCACGGTCAGGAAAGAGCTGGACGCATACAGCTTGCCCAGCTGGGTGATGTCGTTCACGCCCAGCACCGACACCAGCGACGAGTCCTTCACCATGGCAATAAAGTCATTGCCCAGCACCGGCAGCACGCGGCGCACCGCCTGCGGCCACACCACCAGCCGGAAGGTAAGCCAACGGTTCAGGCCAATGGCTTGGGCGGCCTCGATCTGCGCTCGCTCCACGCTCTGCAGCCCGGCGCGGAATACCTCGGCCAGAAACGCGCTGTAGGCCAGCGCCAGCGCCACGATGCCGCGCACGGTGTTGGACACATCGCGCACCTGCACATCGGGCAGCCAGCCGTCGGCAATCCAGCCTTCACACGCCCACTGGTACAGGTTGACCACGGCCGGCGCCCCCACAAAGGTGACGTAGAGCAGGATGACGAGCGCAGGCAGGCCGCGGATGACCTCGATGTAGAAGCGCGCACCTTGGCGCAACCAGATGCGCGAGGACAGACTAGCCAGCGCCAGCAACAGCCCCAGGCCCGCCGCCAGCGCAAAGCTGATGACCGCCACATACACAGTCGTCCACAGGCCCTCGGCCAGCGTCTGGAAGATGAAGCCATAGCGCCCATCGGCAATGGCCAGCGCCACAAATGCAGCGCTAATCAGGCCCAGGGCGATCAGCCAGTACGGGCGCTCGGACGACTCCGAGCCCACAAGAATCTGCAAGGGGCAGCTCCCTTGCTTATTGGTTCAGCTTGTAGTCCACAAACCACTTCTGGTCGAACTTCTTGAGCGTGCCGTCCGCTTTCATCTGCTTGAGGGCGGCGTTGATGGGCTTCACCAAGTCGGAGCCCTTCTTGTAGATGAAGCCAAATTCCTCGCGCCCCATGGGCTTGCCCACCACCTTGTAGGTGTCGGGGAATGCTTTCACATAGCCTTGCGAGGACACACCGTCGGTCAGCACCGTGTCCACGTCACCGGCTTTGAGGGCTTGCATGGAGAGGCCAAAGGTCTCGTACAGCTTGATGCGCGGGTTCTTCTCGTTGCCGTCCAGCACTTCGTAGACTGCGGTGTAGAAGTTGGTGGTGCCGTTCTGCGCGCCCACCAGCAGCTTGGGGTTGGCCTTGAAGCCCTTGGCATCGGTAAAGCGCTTCTCGTTGGCGCGCACCATCATGAACTGCTCGGACACCATGTAGGCGTCGGAGAAGTCCACCTGCTTCTTGCGGTCGTCCTTGATAGTGATGCCATCCATGCCCACGTCGAACTGGCCCTTGCGCACGGCCTCGATCATGGTGTCCCAGCTGGTCAGCTTCCAGTCCACTTTGGCGTTGAGGCGCTTGGCAATCTCGTTGAACACGTCGTACTCCCAGCCCACGCTCTGGCCGGTCTTGGGGTCCTTGAAGTTCAGGGGCGGGTAGGCGTTCTCGGTCACCGCCACGATGGTGCGGCCCTTCAGGTCGGGCAGGGCTTGGGCGCTGGCGTGGGTGGACCAGGCGCCCAGAGTGGCAAGCAGGCTGGCGGCGAGGGTGAGGCGGCGGGTAGCGGTCAAGTAAAGCTCCAAATTAACGATTGTATGAATGAAATCGGGCGCTAGCCCTCATGGAATATGCGCTAAAAGCTACTAAAGTTATAGCGAAAATATCTTGCCGGGGTTCAGGATGTTGTGCGGATCCAGCGCGCGTTTGATGGTGCGCATCATCTCCACCGCACCGTTACCCGTCTCTTCCACCAGAAAGCCCTGCTTGTGCAGGCCCACGCCGTGCTCGCCGGTGCAGGTGCCGCCGAGCTTGAGCGCGCGCTCCACCAGCTGGTGGTTCAGTGTCTCGGCCAGCTCGCGCTCTTCGGGCTTGGTCGGGTCAATCAGGTAGCCCATGTGGAAGTTGCCGTCGCCCACGTGGCCCACCATGAAGTAGGGCAGACCGGCCTCTTGCGCCTCGGTCACGCTGTCCAGCAACGCGTCGGCCAGGTGCGAGATGGGAACGCAAGCGTCCGTAGTGATGGCCTTGCAACCGGGGCGCGACTGCACACCCGCAAAGTAAGCGTTGTGCCGAGCCGTCCACAGGCGGGTGCGCTCCTCCGGCGTTTCGGCCCAGGCAAAGGCCGCAGCACCATGCTCACCCGCAATCTCTTGCACCACCGCCACCTGCTCTTTCACGCCATCGGGCGAGCCGTGGAACTCGAATAGCAGCATGGAGCTCTCGGGCAAGCTGAGCTTGGAGTGCGCGTTGACCATGCGGATGGTGTTCTCGTCCAGCAGCTCGCAGCGCGCAATCGGCACGCCCATCTGGATGATCTGGATGGTGGTGTTCACCGCGTCGGCCAGCGTGGGGAAGGAGCAGGTCGCCGCCATCACCGCCTCGGGCAGAGGGTAGAGCTTGACGGTGATCTCGGTCATCACACCCAGCGTGCCCTCGCTGCCCACCAGCAGGCGCGTCAGGTCGTAGCCGGCCGATGATTTCTTGGCACGCGTGCCGGTGCGGATCACCTCACCGCTGGCCGTCACCACCTCCAGCGCCAGCACGTTCTCGCGCATGGTGCCGTAGCGCACGGCGTTAGTGCCGCTGGCGCGCGTGGCACTCATGCCGCCAATGGTGGCGTCCGCGCCGGGGTCGATGGGGAAGAACAGCCCGCTGCTTTTGACCGCCTCGTTCAGCGCCTTACGCGTCACGCCGGGCTGCACCGTCACCGTCAGGTCTTCGGCGTTGATGGACAGCACCGCATCCATGCGGCTCACATCCAGGCTGATGCCACCTTGCACGGCCAGCAAGTGGCCTTCGAGTGACGAGCCCACGCCAAAGGGAATCACCGGCACCAAATACTGTGCCGCCAGTTTCACTGCATCGCTCACGTCTTGCGTGTTCTGCGCGAACACCACGGCGGCGGGGGGCGGAATGTCAAAGGCGGATTCGTCGCGCCCATGCTGTTCACGCACGGCCATTGCGGCGGAGAACTGCGCGCCGAAGCGGGCTTGCAGTGCGTCCAGCAGTGCTTTGGGTACGTCGCGGGCCTGGACTTGGGGCAACAGGTGGTGGGAGGCTGTGGGGGCGTTCATGGGGTGTTTCCAATGCGAGCAATCCCCCATTTTGATCCAAACCGATGTGCGGCGCGCTGACAGCTCAGCGCGAAACCGTATCCCAGTCCAGTCCGAATTTCAGCAGGTACTTGCGCAGCCGGTCTGCATCGTTCACCACACTGCGCTGCGTTCGCGAAACGTTGAACAATACTCGGCCCGCGTCACTCAGCGATGACTGAGCCCGGCACACGGCCACCACGGATCGCAGCTGCAGCAGATCGAACTGATCCAGTTGTGCCGCACGGTCTCCCAACAAGGCCTCCAGATCCGAAACCCCTGCCGTGCCCGACCCCGCATCTTGTAGATCGTTCCATTGCCAGCGCAGACGCTGGATTTCGGCCTCGACCAAGCCGATGCCAATGCGTCCGTGGTCCGCAAGTGTGGCCAGGCGCGTGACGGAGGCGCTCAGATCGCGGAAGTTGCCGCTCCAGATAGCTTCGGGTGCGGTGGCAAAGCGCAAGTAAGCCGTGCGCGCCTCTTCAGTCAGGCGTACCTGCTTGCCCAACTCCTGGGACGCGTTGCGCAGTTGGTGGTCCACATTGGGCTCAATGTCTTCGCGCCGCTGCGCCAGACCCGGCAGCGTGTAAGTCCAGAGGTTGATACGTGCAAAGAGGTCTTCGCGGAAGCGCCCTGCGCGAATTTCCAGCCGCAAGTCCCGATTGGTGCCTGCGATGAGTTGGAAATCACTCTGTACTTCCTTGTCGGAACCCATGGGGAAGAAACGTTTCTCTTCTACCGCTTTGAGCAGCATGGCTTGTTCGTCCAGTCCCAGCTCACCGATTTCATCCAGAAACAGCAAGCCTTGGTGCGCGGCACGCAGCAGGCCTGGGCGGTCCGTCACCGCGCCCGTGAAGGAGCCCTTTTTGTGACCAAACAGAGTGGATCCGGCACCGTCGCCGCGCAGGGTGGCGCAATTGATTTCGACGAAGCCGCCTTCGAGCTGGTGGCGGGCCTTTTTCAGTTCGAACACGCGTCGCGCCAGCATCGACTTGCCAGCGCCCGTCGGGCCGGTCAGCAGCATGGGGGCCTTGCTTTGGCCGGCCACGCGTTCCACCTCTTCAATCAGCGCATTGAACTTGGCGTTGCGTGTGGCGATGCCGCTCTTCAGGAAGTTCAGCGCGTCCTGCTGGGCGTTGTGCATACGCTGGTTGATGGCGTCGTAGCGCGACAGATCCAGGTCGATGATTTCGTGGCTGCCCGGCCCCTGGCTTTGGCGTCCGCGGGGCGGTGCACTTTGCAGGAGGACTCCGGGGAGGAAGCGCGCTTCTACCAGCAGAAACAGACAGATCTGCGCCACGTGGGTGCCGGTGGTGATATGAGCCTGGTAGTTCTCGTTCGCCGTGTCGAAGGGATAGGCGGATGCCCAGTCGTAGAGCGCTGCGTACACCTCACCAAAGTCCCAGGGGTTGGCGAGGTTCATCTCTACCAGCTTCACCTCGGTGCTAGGGGATGTCTGCGCAATGTCTTGCCGCACCAGCTCAGCCAACGCCACGTGGCGCTGGTCATGAAATAGCTCCAGCCGGTCAATAACCAGATCCTCATGCTGCGTGAGTGCCAACGTGGGCCGCCATTTCTCCCAACGCGCAGCGCTTTGGCCGGAATCAAGTTGCGTGCCGAGGAATCCGATGACAACGGTCTTTTTCATTTGGCTAGTTTACTAGCCACATTGATAGTAATTTACGAAATTGAAAAATGAAACTCAAGTCAAATCAATTAGATTTCTAAAAAATAGTTAATAAATTCAACAACTTATGAAAATACATCGAATTTGGAAAGAGTTGGCACGCACTCTGCAATACAGGTATCGCCTTACGCAAGAAGGTGTTCGCTGACAAGCAGGGGTTTCCGGGTAACTGGGCCCCGCTGGTGCAGAGCGATTCGGGTGTTCCCGTGATCCTTTGTATGCCGCGACCTGGAAACGTAGGGCACAACGGCATGTGGTCAAGGGGTGGCTCGGGTAGAGGAGCCACCCCGCTAGGTTCGATTCCTGGGTGCCACCGTTCTGTAGCTCAGAGGGTAGAGCAACGCACTATTAATGCGTCTGTCGCGGGTTCGACTCCCGCCGAACGCTGGTCGTTAAAAGCCAGCTTACTTGGAAGTGAAGAGAGAAAGAAGTGCCGCATGTGGGGGCAAAAACCCCCTCCTGCAGCAGTCGCCAGAGCAAAGGATCTGCGACACCCAATGCCAGTGTACTGAGACCTGTAAAGCCCAGCCATCTCAAACCACTGTCAGGCAGTGCCCGCACCCGGAGTCCGCGCCTGTTGCTGTTGCGGCCCTTCATATCAACGAATTGTTAGAAAGAGGAGAGGTAAAAATGTTGGGATTGAAACGCATCACCATCAAGAAAAACGAACGCGGCCTGCTGCTGCGCAATGGCGACTTTGAGCGCGTGTTGCAGCCCGGCCAACACTGGGTTGGCACGCTGGGCGCCCGGATGCGCATCGAGACTTTTTCGATGGAACAAGCCGCGTTCACGCACGGTCTAGCCGACTACTTCATGGCCAAGGAGCCCGAGGTTGTGGCCCAGGAGTTTGTGCAGGCCGCGTTGACCGATACCCAAGTGGGCCTGCGCTATGAGAACAGCGTGTTGGTAGAAGTGTTGGCGCCTGCGACCCGCAAACTGTATTGGAAGGGTCTGAACGATGTGCGCGTGGATGTGATCGACATCGCCGCTACCGAGAAGCTGGACAAGGAGCTGGTGGCCAAGTTGAACCAAACGCAGTTGCGCCAACGCCCAGTTGCCGGGGTGGCGGGTGTGCTGATGGTGCAGGTGCCTGATTACCACGTCGGTGTTTTGACCGTAGATGGTAAGCAGCAGGAACTGTTGGGTGCTGGTGCGTATGGCTTCTGGCGCTACAACCGCCAGGTGCAGTTTGAATCCGTGGACCTGCGTTCGCAGGCGCTGGAGATCAGCGGCCAAGACATTCTGACCAAGGACAAGGTGGGTCTGCGCTTGAACCTGTCTGCGACCTGGCGCTACAACGATGTGCGCAAGGCATTTGCCAACACGGCGAAACCCGCGGAGCTGGTGTACCGCGAACTGCAGTTTGGTCTGCGCGCTGCGGTAGGTACCCGCACGCTGGACGAGTTGTTGGAAGACAAGGCCAGCATCGATGCCATCGTGAAGGACTTTGCGGCGCAGAAGCTGCTGGCTGCTGGCATTACGTTGGAAGGCCTGGGTGTGAAGGACATCATCTTGCCCGGCGAAATGAAGACCATCCTGGCCCAAGTGGTTGAAGCCGAGAAATCGGCCCAGGCCAACGTGATCCGACGCCGCGAAGAAACCGCTGCCACGCGCTCGTTGTTGAACACCGCCAAGCTGATGGAAGACAACCCCATCGCTTTGCGTATGAAAGAGCTTGAGACCTTGGAGCGTGTGGCCGAGCGCATTGACAAGATCTCCGTGTTCGGTGGTTTGGACAACGTGCTCAACGGGCTGGTGAAGCTGCGTTGACTTTTGGGCGGACTCCGGTGAAGTCCGCCCAAGTGGAGGAAAGCAATGAAAAAGAACGCCCCTGTAGTTGCGTGGCCCACGACGGTGGATGGAGCGGTGGAAAGGCTTTATTCGGTCTTCGCGCAACACCGCGCACCCCAGCACACCTTGGATGTGTGCCTCCTTTGCTGCATGAACGCAGCGCTGGAGACTGAAATGCGGCAATTGCCGCTTCGCAAGATCACGACACGGCATTTCTATGCGTACAACGACTCGGCTAAAAGCGAGCGGCAACCGGTAGATGAGTTGAAGTACCTGTTGCCGCGCATGTTGGAGCTGATCGCCGCAGGTGAAGAGATTCACCATTCAGTAGCGCTCTATCTGGATCGCTTGGGAAATTGCGAGCGCACTGATTTTTCCGATGCAGAGCACCAAGCCATTGCTGCATTTGCGCTGGCCTATTTTGCGCAGACATTGCGTCAGCATCCCTGGCAAATGGGGCAGAAGTGTCTTTTGCAGAATTCTTTCGATGTGCTCTTGATGTTTGATATCGGGGGAGTGGATATCCAGCCTTTGCTCGCACTTTGGTTGAGCGACGAAGCGCCTGCTGCGACGCTGAATTACGTGTACTGCGGGTTCTACAATTTTTGGCAAAACCGTTGCATCAGCGATGCGTTTGCAGTGGATCGATCGCAGTACTTGGAGAGACTTTTGTCTTGGCTGATGGAGCAAAGCCACCGCAGTGCCTTTGCACAGCGAATCCTTGAGCTCGATATGAACGCCATGGACTCGACACCGATGAGTTACTACGGTCAAGCCATTACTCTCCAGGAAATGGCTGCACTGGTATTTGATTGGATGACGGATTAGGGAGAAGTAAGAAATGAACTATCAACAATTAGAAGTAGAAGGCGGCGTACCCGTCAAGATGTGGACCAATGGCGTACCCATTGAAGAGTCCGCCCAGCGCCAGCTGGAAAACACGGCCAAGCTGCCCATTGTGTTCAGTCACGTGGCTGTGATGCCGGATGTGCACTACGGCATCGGCGCCACCATTGGCAGCGTGGTGCCCACGTTGAAGGCCATCATTCCTGCTGCTGTGGGCGTGGATATCGGTTGCGGCATGATGGCCTGCAAGACCACGCTGGTGGCCGCGGACCTGCCGGATAGCCTGGGCCCGCTACGCACCGAGATTGAAAAGGCAGTGCCCCACGGTTCTGCCCCCAAGCAGTTTCGTCGCCATGGCTCCAACCGCGAAGTGGGTGCCTGGACCAACCCGCCCGTGACGGCAGATGCAGCCTGGGCGCAGCTGGTGGACGAATTCGATGCCATTTGCCAGGACTACCCACGTCTGAAGAACACCAACAACCACCGCCACATGGGCACGTTGGGTGGTGGCAACCACTTTGTCGAAATCTGCCTGGATGAGGCCGGTGGTGTGTGGATCATGTTGCACAGCGGCTCCCGTGGCGTGGGTGGTGCTATTGGCAATCTGTTCATTGAGCTGGCCAAGAAAGATGCAGAGCAGCATCAGCGCAACCTGCCGGACCAGGACCTCGCCTATCTGGAAGAGGGCGCCCAGTACTTTGGTGACTACGTGCGCGGCGTGAGCTGGGCGCAAAAATTTGCGCGCCTGAACCGCGAAGTGATGATGCAGGCCGTGATCGGCGCGCTGCGCAAGGTGATTGCCAAGCCCTTTGAGACGCATCTGGAAGCCGTGAATTGCCACCACAACTATGTGCAAAAGGAAACCCACTTCGGCCAGGATGTGTACGTGACCCGCAAGGGCGCGGTGAGCGCCAAGGCGGGTGAGCTGGGCATCATTCCCGGCAGCATGGGCGCCAAGAGTTTCATCGTGCGCGGCAAGGGCAACCCGGACAGCTTCAACAGTTGCAGCCACGGTGCCGGACGCACCATGAGCCGTACCAAGGCCAAGAAGCTGTTTACGGTGGAAGACCAGGTGCGCGCCACCGAAGGCGTGGAGTGCCGCAAGGATGCCGACGTGATCGACGAGATCCCGATGGCCTACAAAGATATCGATGCCGTGATGGCGGCGCAGAACGATCTGGTGGAGGTGGTTTACACCCTGAAGCAGATTGTGTGCGTGAAAGGTTAGGGAGAGAGGAATTGATTGAAATAGATGGTTCGCAAGGTGAGGGCGGCGGTCAGATCCTGCGTACAGCACTTGCCCTGAGCCTGGTGACGCAGCAGCCTTTCACGCTGGCCAACATTCGCGCCAAGCGCCCCAAACCAGGCCTGATGCGCCAGCACTTGGCTTGCGTGCAGGCGGCAGTGGCTGTGGGTGGAGCGAATTCCCGGGCGCTTGCGCAGGACGGAAGCCCTGTGGGATTGGGTGCCACGCATCTGGTGTTTCAGCCAGGCCCGGTCCAGGGCGGTGATTTCATGTTTGCCGTGGGTTCGGCAGGTAGCTGCATGCTGGTGTTGCAGACGGTGCTGTGGCCTCTGGCCATGGCGGCCCAGCCCTCCAAGCTGGTGTTGCAGGGTGGAACGCATAACCCCATGGCGCCTTCTTTCAGCTTTCTGAAGCATTTGGCGCCTTTCTTTGCCGGTGAGGGCCCGGCCTTCTTCGATATGACGTTGCAACGCCATGGCTTTTACCCCGCAGGTGGTGGTGAGGTGCTCGTGCATGTACAGCCCCCGCCTAAAGGACTGGCTGCGATAGAACTCATTGAGCGAGGCGCTTTGCTCGAAGCCCGGGCTGAAGCTTTGCACGCGGGTATTCCAAGAAGCGTGGCCGAACGCGAGTTAGGTGTGTTGCAGCGTGCGCTAGGGTGGGGCGATGACCAGTTGCACGACCGTGGCCTACGTAGCAATGAGGGGCCGGGCAATGCGTTGCAAGTGATCCTACGGCACCAGCACATCACGGAGGTGCTTACTGCTTATGGCGAAAAGGGGGTGGGCGCAGAAGATGTCGCGCGCAAGGTTCTGGGCGAGACGAAGGATTACCTGGCCCACCAGGCGCCGGTAGGCGAGCACTTGGCAGACCAGCTGATGATCCCCATGGCGCTGGCTGCCTTGCGGGGCAAGACCAGCCAGTATTGGGCAACCACATTGTCTGAACACACACGCACCAATGCGCGCGTCATTGAAGCATTCTTGCCTGTTGCATTTGACATGACGCCCTGGAAGGATGGCCATCTGGTGCGCACCAGCAAGACCTAACGGCGCCGTTTACGATAAGGTGCAGCCAAACAACGAGGAGCGCCTGATGGCCAACCGACTCACACAAATCGCCACCCGCACCGGGGACAACGGCACCACGGGGCTGGGTGACAACACCCGGGTTTCCAAAAATAGCTTGCGCGTGCACGCCATGGGCGATGTGGACGAGCTCAACAGCCACATTGGGCTGCTGCTGTGCGAGCCGATGCCCGAGGGCATGCGTACGCTGCTGGTGGAGATTCAGCACCAGCTCTTCAACCTGGGGGGAGAGCTGTCCATCCCCGGTTACGAGCTGCTCAAGCCTGAGGCCGTGTTGGCGCTGGACGAGGCGCTGGCGGAGCACAACGCGAATTTGCCGCGCTTGCAGGAATTCATTTTGCCGGCCGGCACGCGCGCAGCCAGCCAAGCCCATGTGTGCCGCACGGTGGCCCGCCGTGCCGAACGCGCGGTGGTGGCGCTGGGGCAGCAAGACCCGCTCAAAGACACCCCGCGCCAGTACCTCAACCGCCTCTCGGACCTGATGTTTGTGCTGGCCCGTGTGCTCAACCGCTACCGCACCGATGGCACGGTGGGGGACGACGTGTACTGGAAGAGCGAGCGCATGGCCAAAAACCAAGACTAATTTGCTACTAAATTAATAGCTACTTGCGCAGTATTTACTAAGTCTAGGGCCTTGTTTTGTCATTAATTGCGGGCCAGCTACTGGTGCGCGGGTTGTAAAAGCCGCACTCTTGGTAGGCGCGACGCATGGCACCGCTGGCGACCAGCGCTCCCAAAGCCGGAAATACTTTCTGCGCCACCTCACGGCCAGCGGGCGTGGGCGCGGCGGCCAAGTGGCGTGCGCCCATTAGCGCCAAGGTACGGCCCTGCAGGGGCACGAGGCGCTGGCCCTCCGCGTCCAGCGCCAGGTCGGGGGTGGCGGGAAACGGTGCCAGCAGGATATCGGCCCGCCCCCGCGCTACGGCCAGCACCATTTGGCGCCAGGTCTTCACATCCATCACCGAACGCATGCCCAGCGCCTGCAGGGTGCGCCAGTCGGCGCTCCAGTCGCTGTTGGAGACGGCCCGCAAGGTCTGCAGTGCGGCCAGGGTCTGGGCCTTTTGGGCCCTGGTGTTGTTGGGCGCGGTGTACAGGCCCACCACAAAGTCACCATCGGCAATCAGTGCGGGCGAGGGCAGGGTTGGGGTGCCCAGTGCCTGCAGGTCGGTGTTCCACACCGTGGTGCCCAGCACATCCACACGACCGGCCCGCAGTTCCAGCAGGATGCGTTGGTAGCTGTCGATGCGCACCAGTTGCACAGTGGTGCGGGGCAGGGTGCGGGCGATTTCGCGCAGCAGCAGGGCCAGCTCGGCCACATCGCGCCGCGCGTGGGTGCCGCCAAAATTACGCAGCGCCAGCAGGTCACGCGTGCCCAGAAACATGGCGTAGTCGTAGGCCACGTCTTCAGGCACGGCCACCCGCAGCGGGCCCGATGCTTGGGCCCCGGCGACCAGGGGCGCACCGGCAGCGGCCAGCAACAGGGTGCGACGTGTGGGCCAGGAGCCAGCGGAGGTAGGCATGGGCGTTGCCGGGTTGCTGGGAGGGGGGCCTAGCGGGGCGAGAGGATGGCCATGGTGATGCGTGACACGCAGCTCAGTTCACCGGCCTCGTTGCGCATGTCAATCTGCCACACATGGGTGCTGCGGCCGATGTGTACCGGGCGTGCCACGCCGGTCACCCAGCCACTCTTCACGCCCTTGAGGTGGTTGGCATTGATGTCCAGGCCCACCGCGCTATGGCCCTCGGGGATGGCAAAGCCCGCACCGCAGGAGCCCAGGGTTTCTGCCAGCACCACCGACACGCCACCGTGCAGCAAGCCGTAAGGCTGGTGGGTGCGGTGGTCTACCGGCACGCGGGCGCTCAGGAAGTCGTCACCAACCTCCAGAAACTCAATGCCCAGGTGGGCAACGGCCGTGTTCTGACTTATGCGCTGGAGAATATCAACGGAGACGGCTTGTTGCCAGATACGCATGGTGAGAGCCCTGTTTTGAACGCGATGTCTCACTATACGCATGGCTGTCGTAACCGGCCTGTCAAGTGGGCGCCACCTGACCTGCCGGTGCGGCTTCCACCCGGTTGCGCCCCAGGCGCTTGGCCTGGTAGAGCGCCAGGTCGGCCCGGTGCACCAAACCTGCCACGCTGAGGTCCGAAAGCTCCCACAGGCAGACGCCGATGCTAACGGTGACGTGGCCCACCTCGGCAAATGTGCCTTTGTCCACTGCCACCCGGATTTTTTCTGCGGCGGCTACGGCGTCGTCTACCGACTCGTTCTCTGGCAGTATCACCACAAACTCTTCCCCGCCGTAGCGAGCCAGCAGGTCAGTGCTGCGTGTGTAGGTGCGCAACACTTGGGCTAGCTGTTGCAACACGGCATCACCCGTGGCGTGCCCAAAGCGGTCGTTGATTTGCTTGAAATGGTCGGCATCCAGAACAAGCAGCGCAAAGGTGCGCCCCGTGCGCTGGCCCACCGCCATGCGTTCTGCCAGCCGTTCATCACAATGCCGTCGGTTGTGCAAGCCGGTCAAGGCGTCGTGGGTGGCTAGGCGCTCGAGTTCCTCGTTGGCCGCCGCCAGCGCGTGGGTACGCTGCAGCACCTGGGCTTCCAGCGTGTGGTTCAGGGTTTCCAGCTCTTGCTCACGCGCCAGCAGCGATGCCGTCATGGATCGGATCGACTGCTCCAGCTGCTGCACCTCCAGCACCCGGGTGGTCTGCGGATAGCGTGGTTCTCCTTCGCGCAGCTCAATGCGCCGGGCGGCGTCGGCGAGTTCTTCGATGGGTTGGCTCACTGTATGCGCCAATGCCAGCGCCACCAGGCCAAACACCAGGGCCGCCACTACCCCTAGCCAGATCAGGCGGTTGCGCAAGGCATGCACTGGGGCCATGGCGTCATCCAGCGGTTGGCGCACCACAATACGCCAACCCAGGTTGTTGTCGGTCTGGGTGTCTACCTGCACCTCGCTGCTGAGGTATTCGCTTCCGTCATTGCTGCTCACCGTGGTGTACGGCGTCTGTTGGTCGGGGTTGCGCTGCAGAGGTGCTTGGTCCACCAATGCTTGGGGGTACAGAATGTTGCCCTGGCGGTCCACAATGAGCAGCTCTGTGCCACGCTCAGCTTGGCGGGCAGCGCCCTGCACGGTGTCGGTCACCCAGCTCCAGCTGGCGTGGGCACCCACCACCCCCAACAACCGTCCGTCCCGGCCCCGAATGGGGGCTGCAAAGTCAATGAAACGCAGCGGCTCCCCGGTGGCTGTTGCCGGCAGCAGTTTGGCCAGAAGCACGGCCTCATGCACATCCCCTGTGAAGACACGTTCTTTCCCCGCAAGGAACCAGGGCCGCTTGGCCACGGACTGACCTTGCAGCAAACCGTCCACAGCCTGGACCACGGTGCCTTCGGCATCCACCACGCCCAGCCATACCAGCTCGTTGCGTGCCTGGCGGCGCAGCTGCAAGGACTGCAGCACATTGGGGTGGCTCAGGGGGCCCTGGATGACGTGGAGTTCCTGGCTCAGCAGCGCGATATCCAGCTCCCGCTCCCGCAGGCTGGCGCCCATCAGCTGGGCCGCTGCGGTGGCCGTGGCGTGCAGGGCCTGACCGACAGAGTCCGCGCGTTGTTGGGTGGCCAGCTGGCCCACATACAGGCCCACGCTGAGCAAGGTCAGCAGCGCCATGCCTACCAGCCACAGCGTGAGGCGACCGCGCAGGCTGTGCAGCCTAAGCTTCTTCAAGTGATAGGCCGACATGCCGCCCGCTTTCAACTGGGCCTGGCGTGTTGTGGTGCGTGTGTTACCAGGCGGTCTCCCTGCGCCAAAGCATACCCCGGACGGGGCCAGCCTCGGGCTATTTTTCGGGGATTAGCGGCGGAACTTGCCAGAGGCCGAGATGATGGACAGGTCGGCGAAGTCCAGCCCAGTGTGGTCGGTGGTGCTGAAGTTCAGGATGAGGCCACCCAGGTCGAACTTGCCCAATCCCTCCAAGGCGGCTTGGAGTTTTTCGCGGGTGGGTTTGGGGCCTGCACGGCGCAGGGCTTCCACCAGCACCTTGGCAGACACAAAACCTTCCAGCATGGCAGGGCTGACTTCGAGGATGTCGCGCGTTTTGGCCAGCGTGGCGGCTTCTTGCACCAAGGCATAGTTCTGTGACTGCGGCAGCACCTGGCTCACGATGACACCGCGGGCATCATCGCCCAGCAGTTTGATGAAGCCACCGGATGCGTTGTTGGACAGGGTGACAAACTGTGCCCCGCTGCCGGCCGCCTTGAGGGCCCGGATGGCATCCACCACCGCCGTGCCCGATCCGATCACCATGACAGCCTGGGGGCTCAGCTTGGCCATGGCGGGTGCAATTTGCGAGAAGTCTGGCTTGCTGCGGTCAAACTTGGAAATGGCGATGGCGGTCAACTTGGCGGCAGCCAGGCCTTTTTGGGTGCCCTCCAAGCCATCGGCACCAAAGCTGTCGTCCACGTGCACCACACCAATGCGGTTGACCCCCGTGGCTGCCAGGTGGGTGATGGCGCGCTCCGCTTCGCGCTGGTAAGTGGCGCGCACATTGAACACATGTTTTTTTACGGGTTGGTGCAGCACCATGGCGCCCGTGGACGGGGCCACCAACGGCACACCGTGCTGGTCCAGCAGGGGGATGATACCTTCGGTGTGTGGCGTGCCGCGTGTCATGAACAGGGCCAGCACACCGCGTTGTTCGATCAGCTCGCGCGCATTGGCTGCTGCCAGCTTGGTGTCGAACTTGTCGTCCAGCGTGATCAGTTCGATTTTTTCGCCGTTCACGCCGCCCTTGGCGTTGGTGGCATCCAGGTAGAGCTGGGCACCCAAGCTGCTTTCCTTGACGGTGGCAGCCACCGCCCCCGTGACCCCTGTGGTTTGCCCTATCTTGATTTGACCGTGGGCGGTGAAGCCGGCACTGGCAATACAAAGTCCAAGTAGCGCAGAACGCAGGGATGTCATGGGAGTCTCCTAATTTTTAGTGACCGGATTACAGCATGCCCACAAGTCGGGTTGGCGACGCTCAATCATCCACAAAGGCCTCTTCGCGCTTGGCCTTGATAGACGGCATGAGCACGACGACGAGCAGCAGGATGGCTGCTGCGAGCAAGCCCGCCGAGAGCGGCCGGGTGATGAACACACTCCAGTCCCCGCGGGAGAGCAGCAAGGCGCGGCGCAGATACTCCTCCATCATCGGCCCCAGGATAAAGCCCAGCAAGAGTGGCGCGGGCTCGGTGCCCAGCTTGATGAAGATGTAACCAATGATGCCAAACAAGGCCACCATCCAGATATCCCAGGTGTTGTTGTTGGTCGAATA
>NZ_NOXW01000018.1 GCF_002251855.1 Rhodoferax sp. TH121 | reverse complement strand
TTGACGTGCGGCTTGGTACGTGTGAATTTTTCCTTACCCATTTTTCAATTCTCCAAAAGAGCTATACCCGTGTGTTGGTTTTATGTCTGCACAATGTTGCTGATTCGCTCCGCACGGGCACAGAGCGGCACACTGTCGCAGACAAATACAAATTACTTGGCGCGCGCAGCCATGATGGCTTCAGACACGTTGCGCGGAGCTTCCGCGTAGTGCTTGAATTCCATCGTGTAGGTAGCACGACCTTGCGACATGGAGCGCAGGGTGGTGGAGTAGCCGAACATTTCAGACAGGGGAACTTCAGCCTTGATGGCCTTGCCACCACCGACCATGTCGTCCATGCCCTGCACCATGCCGCGGCGGCTGGACAAGTCGCCCATCACGTTACCAGCATAGTCTTCAGGTGTTTCCACTTCCACGGCCATCATTGGCTCCAGAATCACGGGGTTGGCCTTGCGGCAACCTTCCTTGAAACCGAAGATAGCCGCCATCTTGAACGCGTTTTCGTTCGAGTCCACATCGTGGTAAGAACCGAAAGTCAGGGTGACTTTCACGTCCACCACAGGATAGCCGGCCAACACGCCTTGGTTCAGGGCTTCGATCACGCCCTTCTCCACCGCGGGGATGTATTCGCGAGGAACCACACCGCCCTTGATGGCGTCGACGAACTCAAAGCCCTTGCCGGCTTCGTTGGGCTCGACAGTCAACACCACGTGACCGTACTGACCCTTACCACCGGACTGGCGCACAAACTTGCCTTCGACGTCGGTCACTTGCTTGCGAATGGTTTCGCGGTAGGCCACTTGTGGCTTACCCACGTTGGCTTCCACGCCGAATTCGCGCTTCATGCGGTCCACAATGATTTCCAGGTGCAATTCGCCCTGACCACCAATGATGGTCTGGCCCGACTCTTCGTCGGTTTGCACGCGGAAAGATGGATCTTCGGCAGCCAGACGAGACAGCGCGAGACCCATTTTTTCCTGGTCAGCCTTGGACTTGGGCTCCACAGCCTGGCGGATCACAGAATCGGGGAACACCATGCGCTCCAGCGTAATCACAGCATTGGGATCACACAGGGTTTCACCAGTGGTGACATCCTTCAAGCCCACGCAAGCTGCGATGTCGCCAGCGCGGATTTCATCCACCTCTTCGCGGTTGTTAGCGTGCATTTGCACGATACGACCAATACGCTCCTTCTTGCCGCGAACCGCGTTGTAAACCGTGTCGCCCTTCTTCAGAACGCCGGAGTACACGCGCACGAAGGTCAGCTGGCCCACAAACGGATCCGTCATCAGCTTGAACGCCAGCGCAGCGAACTTCTCGTTGTCGTCGGCCTTGCGGGTGACTTCCTTCTCTTCTTCATCGAAGCCCTTGATGGCCTTCACATCCAGAGGAGAGGGCATGAGTTCGATCACGGCGTCCAACATGCGCTGCACACCCTTGTTCTTGAACGCAGTACCGCACAACATAGGCTGGATTTCGCCAGCGATGGTTCGAGCGCGCAGGCCGGCAGTGATTTCCGCCTCGGTCAGCTCACCCTCTTCGAGGTACTTATTCATCAGCTCTTCAGAGGCTTCAGCAGCAGCTTCCACCATCTTTTCGCGCCACTCGTTGGCAGTCGCCACGAGGTCAGCAGGAATGTCTTCGAAGGTGAACTTCATACCTTGAGAGGCTTCATCCCAAATGATGGCCTTCATTTTGCGCAGGTCGACCACGCCAGTGAAGTTTTCTTCGGCACCGATCGGAATCACGATAGGCACCGGGCTGGCTTTCAGGCGCAGCTTCATCTGGTCCACGACCTTGAAGAAGTTGGCACCGGTACGGTCCATTTTGTTCACAAAGGCCAAACGCGGCACTTTGTACTTGTTAGCCTGACGCCACACGGTTTCAGACTGGGGCTGCACGCCCCCCACAGCGCAATACACCATGCAAGCGCCATCCAGCACGCGCATGGAACGCTCCACTTCAATCGTGAAGTCCACGTGTCCAGGGGTGTCGATGATGTTGATGCGGTGCTCGGGGAAGGAGGTGTCCATACCCTTCCAGAAGCAAGTCGTCGCAGCGGAGGTAATAGTAATTCCGCGCTCCTGCTCTTGCTCCATCCAGTCCATCGTGGCCGCACCATCGTGCACTTCGCCGATTTTGTGGTTCACGCCGGTATAGAAAAGAATACGCTCGGTCGTGGTGGTTTTGCCGGCGTCAATGTGCGCAGAAATACCAATATTGCGGTAGCGCTCAATGGGGGTAGTGCGAGCCATGATGGATCCTTGTTTGATCAAATTCTGTAAACCGCCAGCTGCACAACGCAGTATGGCGTGCGGCTCTCCAAGTGTGGATGGCCTGCATGACAGCGCTATTGCGCCGCCAGAACCACCCCGCCACTTGAAAGCCGCGGGGTCCGCTTTTAGAAGCGGAAGTGGGAGAAGGCCTTGTTGGCTTCAGCCATGCGGTGCACTTCGTCACGCTTCTTCATGGCGCCGCCACGGCCTTCAGTGGCTTCCAACATTTCGTTGGCCAGGCGCTGGGCCATGGATTTTTCGCCGCGCTTGCGGGCAGCTTCCTTGATCCAACGCATGGACAGAGCCAAACGGCGGACAGGACGCACTTCGACAGGCACCTGGTAGTTAGCACCACCCACGCGGCGGGACTTCACTTCCACCATGGGCTTGACGTTGTTGATCGCAACGGTAAAGGCTTCCAGAGGGTCCTTATCAGGGTGCTTCTTGGCAATCAGCTCGAGGGCACCGTAAATGATGCGCTCTGCAACAGCCTTTTTGCCGCCTTCCATGATCACGTTCATGAATTTGGACAGCTCGACGTTGCCGAATTTGGGATCCGGCAGGATTTCACGTTTAGGGACTTCGCGACGACGTGGCATTTCTTCACCTCTTTGCTTCAGTTGGCGCCAATGGATGGCCACCTTGAGAGTTAATCAATAAGACTCTCACTTACTCGACCCAAACAGCGGGTCACTTCGTTTATTCACTGCGCCACGCAGCAAACAAACACCTTTTACTTTGCCGAATCCAGGGTTTGCAACCTTGGGTTCGGTCCAATTTATTTGGCCTTTGGCTTCTTCGCACCGTACTTGGAGCGCGACTGCTTGCGGTCTTTCACGCCTTGCAAGTCCAGCGAACCGCGGACGATGTGGTAACGCACACCGGGCAAGTCCTTGACACGACCGCCGCGAACCAGCACCACGCTGTGTTCTTGCAGGTTGTGGCCTTCACCGCCGATGTAGGAAATCACCTCAAAACCGTTGGTCAGGCGCACTTTGGCGACTTTACGCAGAGCGGAGTTAGGTTTTTTAGGCGTTGTGGTGTACACACGGGTGCACACACCGCGACGCTGCGGAGAGTTCTGCATCGCAGGGCTCTTCGACTTGATGGTCTCGACCTCACGGCCTTGACGCACGAGTTGGTTAATGGTTGGCATTGAAAAACGTCCCTAAACGTTTGAATATTACGAAAACGTGAATCCCTTCGGAATTTCCGAAAAGCCTTCTAATGTACCAGATTGAGGTTTTACGCGCAATGCAGGCGCAAGTTGCTCATCGAATCCAGAGACGAATGCCGTCCCAGGCTCGCCCAAAAATCCCGGCTTGGTCCACCCGCTCCAAGGCCCCCAGAGGCACTTCGGCAACGGTTTGTTCACCCGCCAGCACTCGCAAAGTGGCCAATTGCTGGCCTACCGCAACCGGCGCAACCACCGGCTCATTGCGCACCACTTCGGTTTTCAGGCGGCTAGCGGTGCCCGCAGGCACAGCCACAATCAAGGCTTGGGTCTTGCCCACCTTAACCTCGGACGCGCTACCCTTCCAGACCTTGGGCGTCACCACCGCTTGGTTGGCATCAAACAACTTGACCGCCTCAAAGGCCGTATAGCCCCAATTCAGAAGTTTTTGGGATTCGTTGGCCCGGGCATTTTCGCTATCTGCGCCCAGCACAATCGACAGCAAGCGGCGGCTTCCCGATGCCGCGGCAGACCCAGCGGGCGCACCCGCAGAGACCAAATGGGGGAAGTCGCGCTTGGCGGTGGCCACCAGGCAGTAACCCGCAGCGTCGGTGTGACCCGTTTTTAGCCCGTCTACTGAGGGATCGCGAAACAACAACAGATTGCGGTTGCTGTCGTTGGCCGCAGGGGTGCCGGGGTAGCGGTACTTCTTGATGGCATAAAAGTGCACATATTCAGGAAAGTCAGACATCAGACGGGTAGCCAGAATGCTCAAGTCGCGCGCCGTGGTGGTGTGGCCCGCCTCGGTCAAGCCCTCGGGATTTTTGAAGCCCGAGTTTTTCATGCCCAGCACCTTGGCCTGCTCGTTCATCATCTGGACAAAACGCTCCGCCGTGCCACCCACGCCTTCGGCCAGCGCCATGGTGGCGTCGTTGCCGCTCTGCACAATCATGCCTTTGATCAGGTCCTCCACCGGCACTTGCATCTTGGGGTCAATAAACATGCGGGAGCCCGGCATCTTCCAGGCGCGCTCACTCACCGGCAGGGCTTGCTTGAAGTCAATCTTCTTGCTGCGCAAGGCATCAAACACCAAATACGCCGTCATCAGCTTGGTCAGGGATGCGGGCTCCACCGGCATGTCCATGTCTTTGGAGGCCAAGATCTGATTGGCCGTCACATCCACCAACATGTAGGCGCGGGCTGCAATTTCAGGAGGCTGGGGGGCTTGGGCGGAAACGGCCAAGCACACAGAGGCCAAGAAGGCCGCAATGAAAGATTTCATGGGAGGTAGAAAAGAGAGGAAAAACTCACACCGCGCGCAGATGGCGCACGACCAAGCTGCGCAAAAGCGGCAATTGTCCATGAAAGAAGTGGCCACCCCCGGGCACTACCGTGATTGGCAGGGTTTGGGGACGGGCCCAGGCCATGGCGTCAGCCAGTGGCACGGTGTCGTCAGCCTCGCCGTGCAGCACCAGCGTGCGCTCGTGCAAGTCGGGACCGATAGGCGCCACAGTGAAGCGACTGGCCGCCGTGCCCACCAGCACTACCGCCTGCGGATCACGAGCAGCCAAGGCCGCCACAGCATGGCTGGTGACAAAAGCGCCAAACGAGAAGCCTGCCAGCGCCAAAGGACCGTCGGGCGCGCTGTGGCCCACCACGGCGAGCAGGTCTTGCAACTCACCACGGCCTTCGTCGTAGGCGCCTTCGCTGGCGCCAACGCCGCGAAAATTGAACCGCACCGCGCGCCAGCCCGAGAGCACAAAAGCGCGTGCCAGAGTCTGCACCACCTTGTTGTCCATGGTGCCGCCAAACAGCGGGTGCGGGTGGGCAATCACCGCCGTACCCCGCGGCGCAACACCCTCTGGCGGTAGGTCCAGCAGGGCTTCCAAGGCGCCCGCAGGCCCGGTCAGGCTGATTTTCTGGGTCAAGGCATTCATTCAATTACTATCAATACAATAGCTGCTCACGCGGTATCCATAAAGGATAGAGGCCAATTTGGCTTGAAATTAGCGACCCAAGTGAGGCGGCGTCAGCAGCCGCTCCACCACCTTACCGTTCTTAAGGTGCGACTCGACGATCTCGTCAATGTCTTGTACGTCCACAAAGCTGTACCACACAGCCTCGGGGTAGACCACCGCAACGGGCCCTGCAGCACATCGGTCCAGGCAGCCTGCCTTGTTGACCCGCACCTTGCCCGGGCCGGCCAGGCCTGCCGCCTTGACTTGCTGCTTGCAGCGGTCAAACGCCGCCTGGGCCTGGAACTGGGCGCAACAGGCCTCGCCGTTGGTACGTTCGTTCAGGCAGAAAAAGATGTGTCGCTCGTAGTACGAGCTCTGGGGTGCGGTGGCGTCGGTCATGGCCGGATTTTAGGTTTCATCGCTGCGCCGCCCCAGTTGCGCCAACAAATACACCAGGGCGCCGTATGGCCAGAGCCAGCCCAGCCACTGGGCCAGCCCGTGGAAACGGATGAAACGCCCCTGCTCCCAATGCTGCAAGGTCTGCGCAAAGTACGGGCTCTCAGGCGCCTGGTTCAACACACTGATATACAGCCCCAAAGCCACCAATGCCAGGGCCGCGCCACCGCGCCAGGGCATAAACGCCAAACCCAGGGCCAGCAAAGCACCCACCACAAGGCCCCACTGGGCCGGCAAATCCAGCCAGGCCCAGGCATGCAGAGGCCCCCAACTCATGGCGGCCGAGAGCGCTGTCACCACCACCGCCACCAGCACCAAGCCCGCCACCAACACCAGCCGCCGCCACAAGGGACGAACAATGCAAAAGCCCAGCAAACACGGAATCAACAACCCCAAGGCCACGCACAACATTTCAGTACCTGGCGCCAGCGCCGTCAGCTCGGCATCACGGGCGGGCAACCAGTGCAGGTAGGGCGTGTCGCTCAGCCAGTCGGCCAGCGCCAGCTCCACGCGCTCCAGCACCTGGCCCAGCCCCAGTGGCACGGGCGCAGGGAAGAGCAGCGCCGCCGGCCACAGGGCCAAAAGCACCAACCCGCCCCGAGAATGCGGCACAAACCAGCGCGCTCGCACCCGACTCCAGCGGTCAATCGCACCCCAGCGCTCCAGCAGCAAGGCCCCACAGGCCCCGATGGCAGCCCCCAGGGTGTTGAGCAAAAAGTCCTCGCGGGATGGGATGCGGGCGGGCAAGTAACTTTGCAAGGCCTCCATCAGCAGCGACAGGAGCGTGGCCAGCAGCACGGCACCCAGGACCGGGTAATGGCTGCGCCGGGTGCGCAAAGCCCCCAAGGCCAGCAGTGCGCCCAGCGGCACATAGCCCACCACATTCACACCGACATCAAACCCAGTCCAGTAGCGCGCCATGGGCGCAAACAAGAACTCCCAAGGAGCAATGCCCTGGTCCCGCCAGTCCACAAACGGGTAGCAGCTCGCGTAGACCACCAAACCTGCATAGAGCCAAGCCAAGGGCCACGCGGCAGATTTGTGCATGTGCGCCCTTAAAAAGGTTTGACCACCACCAGCACGACCACCGCCGTCAGCATCAGCACCGGAATCTCATTGAACCAGCGGAACCACACATGGCTGCGCTGCAGCGTGCCCGCCGCCAGCTTGCGCAGCAACACGCCACAGGCATGGTGGTAGCCCAGCACCAGCAGCACGATGAACAACTTGGCATGCATCCAGCCATTGCCCGGGCCGCGCCCAATGCCATAGCCCAACCAGAGCCAGCCTCCGAGCACGATGGCCGGCACCGCCAGCAAGGTGGTAAAGCGCATCAGCTTGCGCGCCATGAGCAACAAACGCGCACGCTCGGCCTCGGAGCCCGGTGGCACCAGCGCCAGGTTCACAAAAATGCGGGGCAGGTAGAACAAACCAGCAAACCAGCTGGCTACGAAGACGATGTGGAAGGCTTTGACCCAGAGCATGAGCAAGTGTAGCCCCCACGCTCCACTGCTGTGCGGGTCGCTGCCCACCCAAGGGGGCTAATTTGCCTTGGGGCGGCCCGGCGGCAAATTGTGCAGTCGCTGGTACTTGCGCGCGCAACACTTCCGATGCGGGATGGGTGGGCGTTTTGCGCAGGTCAAGGAGGAGGCCGAAAGCCGGGGGACACGGAGCAAAACACCCGCCCGTCCCGCACCAGCGAAAGAAGATGCGCAAAAAGTACAGGCAAAAAAAACCCCAGCACGTGGGCTGGGGTGGTAAGCCTATTTGCTGTCACACATCAAGGCCCCGCTCAGGGAGGAAAAGCGGGGGATAGCAAGCTATCCGGGGTCGAATTTAGCAATGTTGCGGCCGTGTGACAAGCATTTTTTTGTAAATCCCCCGTGAAGTGCTGTGGTATCACGCGAATTTTCCCTCTGGCGCGGCCACAGGGGTGCCCACGGATTCAGGCACAATTTTCCCCATGACCACCTACGCCCCCTTCCCCGCCGGCCGGCCGCGCCGCCTGCGCCGCGACAGCTTCACCCGCAACCTGGTGCGCGAAAACGCCCTCACCGCCCATGACCTGATTTATCCGGTGTTTGTGGTGGACGGCCAGAAGCAGCGGGTGCCGATTGCCTCTATGCCCGGCGTGGAGCGCCTGAGCCTGGATTTGCTGCTGCCAGTGGCCGAAGAATGCGTGAAGCTGGGCATTCCGGTCATGGCGCTGTTCCCGGTGGTGGACCAGTCGCTCAAAACCTATGACGGCGCCGAGGCGCTGAACCCCGATGGCTTGGTACCGCGCGTGGTGCGAGCGCTGAAGAAAGAATTCCCCGAGCTGGGCGTGATGACCGATGTGGCGCTGGACCCATTCACCACCCACGGCCAGGACGGCCTGCCCGACACCCGACCCGAGGAGAACGGTTACATCCTCAACGAGGAAACCGTGGCCCAGCTGGTGCAGCAGGCCCTCACCCAAGCCCGCGCCGGCGTGGACATCGTGGCGCCCAGCGACATGATGGATGGCCGCATTGGTGCCATCCGCGCCGCGCTGGAAGCCGAGAAGCTGGTGCACACCCGCATCATGGCCTACAGCGCCAAGTACGCCAGCGCCTTCTACGGCCCCTTCCGCGACGCGGTGGGTTCGGCCGGCAATCTGGGCAAAGGCAACAAAAAGGTCTACCAAATGGACCCCGGCAACAGCGACGAAGCGCTGCGCGAAGTGGCCATGGACATTGCCGAAGGCGCGGACATGGTGATGGTCAAGCCCGGCATGCCTTACCTGGACGTGGTGCGCCGCGTGAAGGACGAGTTCAAGGTACCCACCTTCGCCTACCAGGTAAGCGGCGAATACGCCATGCTCAAGGCGGCCGCGCAAAACGGCTGGCTGGACCACGACGCCGTGATGCTGGAAAGCCTGCTGGCCTTCAAGCGCGCGGGGGCGGACGGCATCCTGACCTATTTTGCGATCGACGCGGCCAAAGCCTTGCGTCCATGATGCTATAAAAACAGGAGCTGTTTGCGCACAACCCACGGACTTTGCGGGCACTTTTATCCATATTCTGGACATCCATGCGCATCTTTCACATCCAAGCCCATGGCGTGACCGAGGGCCAAAGCCTGGCCGAGCTCGCGGCCCAAGGCATTCCACCCGAAAGTTACGTGTGGATAGCGTGCGCACGGCGCGAGTTCGAGGTGGCGCAGGCTGAGGTGCAAACGACGCTGCAAGCCCTGTGCGGCGTGCAACTGGTGGACCTGCACATCTCCGACCTGATCAACAACCAGCTGCCCTCGCACTACGACTACACCTCGCAGTACGACCTGCTGGTGTTCCGCCGCCTGGCCGCGGGCAACCGCCCCACCGACCTGGAACAGCCCGGCCAGCCCCTGAATGTGGCGCCCAAACGCGGCGGCCCGCCCATCCTGCGGCGCATCGACACCAGCCCAGTCGGATTCGCGGTGTTCGACCGCGTGCTGCTCACCGTGCACCCGACGGACTGCGCGGTGCGCGATGCCTACGCCGCCAAGCTGCTGCAAGCCGCCAGCAGCGAATCACGCGCAGCGGGTGCCCGGCTACCCACCAGCCCGGCAGACCTGATGCTGCGCATCGTCAACCACATGGTGGACGGCTACCTGGCCCTGCGCAAAGAGCTGACCCAGCAGCTGGACCACTGGCAAACCGAGCTGTTGAGCCCACGCACCCGCTTTAGCAACTGGGGCTCGCTGCTGGACGCGCGCATGGCGCTGCACCAATTGGACGACGTCTGCGAGGAGCAGCGCTCCAGCGTTCAGGACTGGATTGAGGCGATCAAAACCTGGCCCGAGCCAGACAGCCCGGCCGAGGTGCGCGAGCGTGAACTGCTGCAGGTGCGCAGCCGCGACGTGCTGGAACACATTGAACGCGTAGTGCACCATGTGCGCCGACTGGAACAGAGCGTAGAAACTGCGGTGCAGATGCACTTTAGCGTGCAAGGCAGCCGCACCAACGACATCATGCGCACGCTCACTGTACTGACTGCCATCTTCTTGCCCTTGAACCTGATCGCGGGTATTTTCGGGATGAACTTCGACTTCATCCCCCTGCTGCACCAGCAAAGCGGCTTTTGGTGGGCCATCGGCAGCATGGCATTCACAGCGGTGCTGCTCGCGGTCTTTTTTTGGCGCAAACGTTACCTGGCGCGCTCCGTACGCTGACCACCAAGCCCTCCTTCAGCGCTGCAGATGCTGCGCGAAGAATGCCAAGCTGCGTTCGCGTGCCAGCGCGGCAGCGTCCGCGTTAAAGGCCGCGCGGTGGTCGCAGTTAAATCCATGCTGGGCGTTATAAATTTCCACCTGCACCCCGGCATGCGCGGCCCGAAAGGCCTGCACACCTTCCAACGGAATCGCGTGGTCCTGGTCGCCAAAATGGGCCAGCACCGGGCAGCGCGGCTGGCGAGCGATTTCGGTCGGTGTGGTCATGCCCCCACCGTAGTAGGGCACCGCTGCGTGGATGCCCGCCAGCAGGCCGGCGACACGCCAAGTCAACAAGCCACCCCAGCAGTAGCCCACCACGCCCACAGGCCCCGCCTCGGCCGCCATGTTCACGGCAGCCTGCACGTCCTGCAACACACCGGGCGCGGGCAAACCCTCGACCGCCGCCTTGAGCCGGACCCCGGCGGCCACGTCTTCGGGCGTATAGCCCAGCTCCACGCCGGGCTGCACCCGGGAGAAGGTGGAGGGCGCAATGGCCAGGTAGCCTTGCGCCGCATAACCATCGGCCACGGCGCGGATGTGGGCGTTGACGCCAAAGATCTCCTGCAACACCACGATGCCCCCGCGCGGCGAACCATCAGGGCGGACGACATAGGCGGGAAAGACAAAGCCATCGGCCGCCGTCAGGTTCACGCTAGCTCCCGTCATTGCGCCACAAACCCGCTGTCCTTGATCAGCTTGGCCCACACCCTGGTATAAGCCTGCTCGCGCTTTGCCAGCGTGGCCTGGTCCATGAAGCCCACCGTCAGGCCCATGGCGGTCAGGCGCTCCTTCACATCAGGCTGAGCCAATACCTTGGCCAAGGCGTCAGAGAACTTGTCGATGCTCGCCTTGGGCGTGCCGGCGGGGGCAAAGATGCCGTAGTACGGCAGGTCTTCAAACCCGGCCAGCCCCAGCTCGGCAAAGGTGGGCACATCGGGCAGGATGGCCTGGCGCGCGCCGCCCAGTACCGCCACCACACGGATCTTGCCGGCCTTGTGGTTTTCAATGAAGTCGGGCACCGAACCCGTGCCAGCGGCGATCTGGTTGCCCAACATGTCGGCCATCATGGGCGCGCTGCCGCGGTAGGGCGCGGACTGCAGATCCAGCCCATACTTTTGGCCAATCACCTTGACCAGAAACTCTGGCGTAGAGGCCGGAGCCGGCACCCCCACCGTACCTTTGCCCGCGCCTTGCGCCTTGACCCAAGCCACGTACTCGTTGACCGACTTGGCTGGTGTACCGCCCGACACGGCCAATGCGTTCACAAAGGTGGCAAACCCGGCTACCGGCACAAAATCCTTGATCGGGTCATACCCCGGGGTTTTCACCACCTGGGGCAGGATGGAGATGGTGTGGTCGTGCGAGAGAAACAATGTCAGTCCATCCGGTGCCGCGGCCTTCAGCGCCTGTGCCGCCAGCTGACCACCGGCGCCTGCCTTGTTGTCCACCACCACCGGCATGCCCAGTTGGTCCTTGAGCTTGTCAGCCAGCGTGCGGGCAATCGCGTCGGTGCCGCCGCCAGGCGGAAACCCCACCATCAACCGCACCGGGCCACTTTGGGCCTGCACCACACCCGCCGCCAGCATGGCCGCCAGCATCCCCACACGGCGCAGCGAACGCGCCCAGCTACCCATCGACATCTCCATACATACTCCTAAAAAGTAACACCTAAAAATCAGTTGCGCGCGTACGCCACATGGAAGCGCTGCACCCCGGGGAACTGGCCCATTTCCGACGCCAAGTCGGAAATGGGAGCCATTTTTTTGCGGCTGCGCGCCACGGCCACAAAATTCCAGGTGAAGGCCCCCTCGTCCATCGAGATCACGATGGTGCCACCGGCGATGTCGTAGCCCCGCTCATGCGCCATGGCGCGCAGGGCGGCTTCCACCGGCCGGTAGCCGGGGTCAAACGTGAGGCGGATGGCGACCGCCTGCCGCGACGGCAGCCAACTCTCCAGCTTGGACACCCAGACCATGCAAAACGCACTGAGCAAAGCCAGCGACATGGCCGCCGCATACAGACCCACGCCGACCAAAATGCCAATCACCGACGAGGCCCAAAGCGAGGCCGCCGTGGTCAGGCCGCTGATGTTGAAACCTTCTTTCATGATGACACCGGCACACAGAAAGCCGATGCCGGTCAGGATGCCCTGCATCACCCGCGACAAATCACCATTGCTGAAGAGCGTGGTGCTCATGCCACCGTACCAGAAGTGGGAGTAACCACCCATGACGGCGAGCGCCGCTGACGCCATACACACCAGCCCATACGTACGCATGCCCGCCGCACGCCCGTGGTACGACCGCTCGTAACCCACCATGAGTCCCAGAACCAGCGCCCCCAGCAGGTGCAAGAGCACAAACACATTGGCCTCCACCACGGGGGCTGACCAATACGCGGCAAGGGTCTGGTTGTTCAGCATGGCAAGAACATACCGCAAAACCCGGCGCGCTACCATGCTGCCATGCAAGCTATCGCACTCGTGACCGGCGCATCCCGTGGCATTGGCGCAGCCACTTCCCTCTCGTTGGCGCAGGCCGGCTATGCCGTGGCCGTGAACTACCGCGACAACTCTCTGGCCGCTGACGAGGTGGTGCGCCAGATCCGGGCCCAAGGTGGCAACGCCATCGCGGTGAAAGCGGACGTGGCCGTGGAAGCCGAGGTGCTGGCCATGTTTGCCAAGGTGGACGCCAAGTTGGGGCCCCTCACGGCACTGGTGAATAACGCCGGTGTGGTGGATGTGGCCAGCAAGGTGGAGGCCATGTCGGTGGCGCGCATGCAACGCATGCTCAACACCAACGTGCTGGGCAGCATGGTCTGCGCGCGCGAAGCGGTGCGGCGCATGAGCACGCACCATGGCGGCAGCGGCGGTGCCATTGTCAATGTCTCCAGCGTGGCAGCCACGCTGGGCTCACCGGGCCAGTATGTGGACTACGCCGCCAGCAAAGGCGCCATCGACAGCTTCACCGTGGGCCTGGCGCGCGAGGTGGCGGATGAGGGCATTCGCGTCAACGCCGTGCGCCCGGGCATCATTGCCACCGAGATCCACGCCAGTGGCGGCCAGCCCGACCGCGCACAACGCCTGGCCCCACAGGTGCCGATGCAACGGCCCGGCACCGCGCAAGAGATTGCCAATGCCATCGTCTGGCTGCTGAGCGATGCGGCCAGCTACACCACGGGCGCCATTCTGGACGTGGGCGGAGGGCGCTAAGCCGTGATGCAGCTCAGGGCTGCACAGGCAGGCCGAACATGCGTGCGCCGTTCTCCCACGCCACCTTGCGGGCCGCCACCGGTGGCAAGTCACCCAGCCAGCTGCGGTACTCCTGCATCTGGGCTTCGTAGTACTGCCAGCGCGGGTTGATCCAGGTGTCCGAGCCCAGCAAAAACCGGTCGGGATATTCCAGCACCAGCGCGCGCCATTCCGGGCACAACACCGTGGCACCCTGCGCACCGCCACAGGTAAGGCCCGGGCGGTAGGACAGCTCCCCCATCAGCGCCGGATAGCGGGCCAGCAAGCCTCGCACACGCTCGACCGATGCACCGCCGATGCCGGTGTGCGCCCAGATCAGGCGCGTGGTTTTACCTGCGGAGGGCGTGGCCGCCATCAGCAAATCAATGGCCGCGTCGTCCACATGGGCCAGCACCACCAGGCCACGCTGGTCGGCCAGCGCCATGAGTTGCTGTGCGACTTTGCCACGCGCGTTGGCGCTGTCGTAGAGGTGGAACTCGCCAATGCCACGGTAGGGGCCTGCCGCCGTGCCACGCGCCAGTTCGGCCTGCACCATGTCATAGATCGTGGGATCCTGGAACCAGCTGCCATAGTCGTCGCGGTTGCGGTACAGACGTACCAGCGGCACCACGACCACACCAGCGGCCTGGGTCTGCGCAGCGGCTTCAGTGAGCGCACGTGTGCCGTCGTTGGGCCGGGAGTTGGCCAGCACGGCGCGCACCCCGCTGCGCTGCATGCGACCCAGCACGTCAGGAATTGGGTGCGGCTGTTGTGCCTCCACGTTGTAGTGCATATGGGCGTCGAACAGCGGACCTGTGTAGTCAGCCGCCTGGGCCTGTTCACAGAGGCCGGCCAGCAGGCACACGACGACGAGGCGTGCGCGCCAGAAAGTACGCGGGGGTGTCTGCATGGGGGTCTCCGGCCAAAAGGGATGTTCATCGGTACGCAGCGGGTTTGTAGCGTGTTTTCCCATTCCTTGCAGCACACAGGTGCAGTACCATGCCGCCACCCTTGCTTCCCCAGGACACGCCGTATGGACCTCAAACCGCTGGTGACCTTGCTGGCCATCGTGAACCCGCTGGCCATCGTGCCCTTCTTCATCCATTACACCCAGGGCTTCGATATGGCCCAGCGGCGCCACACCGTGTGGGTGTCGTCGTTCAGTGCCTTTGTGGTGATCGCCATCAGTGCCGTGGCAGGCCTGCACATCCTGGAATTTTTTGGTATCTCGCTCGCCAGCTTCCAGGTCGGTGGCGGCATGCTGCTGCTGACCAGCGCACTCAATATGCTCAACGCACAACCCGCCGAGGCCAAAACCAACACGCACGAACTGGAGGACGGCGCGGAGAAGGCCGCCATGGGCGCAAGCATTGCCGTGGTGCCGCTGACCATCCCCTTGCTCACCGGCCCGGCCACCATGTCCACCGTGGTGATTTACGCCGACAAGGCCAAAACCTTCTGGGCCCTCAGCACCCTGGTGGGCTACGGTGTGGTGGTGGCGCTGGCCACAGCCTTGTGCTTCTCGCTGGCCGAACCGATTGCCCGTTTTCTGGGCAAAACCGGCATCAATGTGATGACCCGGCTCATGGGTCTGATCCTCGCCGCGCTGGCGGTGGAGGTGATGACCGACGGGCTGACAAAGCTGTTCCCGGCGCTGGCCGGCTAAAGCCGCCTTAGGCGCTGATACCGGCGCGGCCCAGGAAGTCGCCCACCAGCTCCAGCCGCAGCAGCGGGTTGTCCAGCTGCATCAGGCTTTGCTTAAGTTCGGGTGGCAGCTGCAGCAGCTCGCACCAACGGTTGGCCACCCAGCCAGAATCGTCCAACCGGTGGGGAGGCTGCAACGCTGCGGGCAACGTGCTGCCCCGGGCCTGCAGCTGCGCAATCACGTTCTGCAGGGCCTGCGACACCAGCTGCAAATCGGGCGGCACGGGGCTAGGCACATCGGCAGGCAGAGTCTGCACATCGGCCACCCACAGCCCGTGCTTCATGCGGCTGCGCTGGGTGATGCGAAACCGCTCCCCGGCGGTGCAGCGCAGCACCATCAACCCGGGCTGCGGGCTGGAAAACTCGGTGATGGTGGCCAGTGTGCCGATGTCGACAAAGGCCTCGTGTGCAAAACCGTCGCCACTGGGTGCCTCTGGGTCGGCTCGGCGCACCTCCGACCCTTGCGTGAGCGACACCACGCCAAAAGGCGCGCCGGTTTTGTGGCACTTGCCCATGAGGTCCAAGTAGCGCACCTCAAAAATCTGCAGCTGCAGGCTGCCGCCGGGGTAGAGCACCGTGTTCAGCGGGAACAGCGGCAGCTGCGTGAGTGCGAGCAGGTCTGGCACAGGGGTGAGCCGGGCTTAACGGGGCGACAGATGCGGTGGTGGGGGCGGCAGGGCGGCCTGGGTTTGCTGCACCCACTGGTCGAGCTGCTGCACGGCGCTGTCCACCGCCGCCGTCAGGGCGCGCACGCCCCCGGCTGCGTCCGCGCTGGCCGCGGGTTCGCGCAGCACAAAACTGCGCTGGGCCAGCAGGGCATCGCCGCCATGGGCGGGGTGGGTCAGCGTGGCGCGCAGGCGCAGCACACCGGTGCTGCTGGCCGGGGCATCAAACAACTGGCTGAATTCTTCGAGCTCCAGGCGCAACGTGAGCGTGCCGGGCGGAGCCAGCACGCCATCGGCGAGGTTGAGCACCGCGCGGCGCTGGCCCAGGGTCTCGCGCACGCGCTGGCGCAGCAACTGGGCCGGGGGCATGCTCCAGCGCGCCTGGGCGTAGGGGCGCAGCTGCTGGGCATCGCTATAGCCCAGGCGGTAGATGATGGGCAGGGTGTCCAGCGCGCTGGGCGCCAGCACCTCCCCCAGCGCCAGGGTGGGCAGCGGGGCCATCCGGTTGCTGGGCAGCGCTTGCACCGTACCAGGGCCCAAGTCATACACAGCAGCCAGCGGAGCGGCCGTAGGCACAACCCCGCAACCGGCAAGTGCGGCCGTCAAAATCAAGCCAAATAGGGCCCTAGACCCCGTGGAATATGCGCAAGCAACTACTAATTTCATAGCAAATAAACTTATCCAAAACTCAGGGGGCCGCCGTCGCCGGGGCCACAAAGCCGCGCTCGCCCGGGCCCGGCGTGGCCTGGCCCTTGCCCCACAGCAGGGACTGCGGGCTGTCGCCCATAGCATCGGCCGCGCGGCCAACCTGGCGCAGGGTGCGGGCCGTGTCATCGGTGGCGCGGTTCAGGCGGGGCAGCAGCTGGGCGTTGACCTGGCGGCTGGTGTGCGCCAGCGCATCGGTGCTTTGGGCGATCTTGTCCAAGGTGCCGCCAGGCTCGTTCATGCGGCGCGACATGCGCTGGAATTCGGCGGCCGAGGTGCGCACCGAATCTGCGCTGGCGCCCAGCCGCTCGGAAGTGGCTTGCATGCTTTTGAGCGTAGCATCCGCTTGCACGCCCAGCACCTGGTCGGCCCGTCGGGCCAGGGTACTGACGTTGGCAGCGGCCTGGCCCATCTGCTGGATCGCGCCCATCAAGGCCTTCTGGTTCTCCGCATCCAACAGGGTGTTGACCCGGCCGCTAGCCTGCTCCATTTGCGTGAGCAGATTGCCCCCTTGCTCGGTGAAGCGAGACACCATGCTGGGGCGCATGGGAATGCGAGGCGGCGTGCTGCCGGAGGCCACCAGCGCGGCGGGCTGCTCGCCCTTGTCATCGAGCTGCACAAAGGCCAGGCCGGTGACGCCCTGGAACCCCAGCGTGGCAAAGGTGGACTGGGTGATGGGGGCCTGCTCGTTGACCGCAATGCGCAGCAACACATTGCCGCGCTGCACGGTGTCCAGCGCAATGTCGGTGACGCGGCCCACCAGCACGCCCTTGAATCGCACCCCGGCCTGCGGCTGCAGGCCGGTCACGCCCTCGGGACTGGAGATCTCGAACACCCGCTGCTCGGCGGTATCGCGCGTGAGCCAAGCGGCCAGCGCTGCAAGCAGGGCCGCCACCACCAGCACAAAGGCGCCGGCAGCAAAGGCATGGGATTTGTTTTCCATAAGTCTGTCTTTCTACACGCCATCCGGGGTGGGGTGCAACAGGGCCTGCGCCCGGTGCCCGCGCCCACCACGGAAAAAGTCATTCACAAAGGGGTGTGCAAAGCCCACCACCTCCCGCGGCGGCGCATCGACCACCACATGCTTGTCGGCCACCACAGCCACGCGGGTGCTGAGCTCGAAGATGGTGTCCAGGTCGTGCGTGACCATCACCACGGTAAGCCCCAGTTCGCGGTGCAGGCTTTGCAGCAGGGTACAAAAGCCATCGGCGCTGTCCGGGTCCAGCCCCGCGGTGGGCTCGTCCAGCAGCAGGAGCGGCGGGTCCATCACCAAGGCCCGCGCCAGCGCCACCCGTTTGACCATGCCGCCCGAGAGGTCGGCCGGCATCTTGTGGGCGTGGCGCGCATCCAGCCCCACCATCTGCAGCTTGACCATGGCCACGTCACGCACCAGGTCCGCTGGCAAGGTGCCCAGCTCGCGCAGCGGGAAGGCAATGTTTTCCAGCACCGTGAAGGCCGAGAACAGTGCCCCGTGCTGGAACAGCATGCCCACGCGGCTGGCCGCCCCGGCACGGCCCAGCTCGGCGGCCGGGTGGCCCAGCACGGTCACGTTGCCGCGCGCCGGTGTTTCCAGCCCCAGCATCTGGCGCAGCAGCACGGTCTTGCCGCTGCCCGAGCCCCCCACAATAGAGAGCAACTCTCCCTGCGCGATTTGCAAATCTAGGTCTTGGTGGATGACCGTGGGTACGCCGTCGGTGCGGAACACCGACCAGAGCTTGTGGATCTTCACCACCAGCGGCGCGTTCACAGCCCCACTCCTTTGAACAGCACCGCAAACAAGGCGTCCACCAGTATCACCACGGTAATCGAAGTGACCACCGAGGCCGTGGTGCCCTCACCCAGGCTCTGGGTGTTGGGTTTGACGCGCAACCCATAGTGGCACGCGACCAGCGCAATCAGGACCCCAAAGACCATGCTCTTGGCCAGGGCCAGCCAGAGGTTGGCAATCTGCACGGTCTTGGGCAGCGCGGTGACGAAGTAGGCGGGCGTGAGACCCATGGCCAGGTCGGCGGCCAGCATGCCTCCCAAGAGCGCGGCCAAGGTGGTCCAGACCGAGAGCAGCGGCATGGCCAGCGCCATCGCCACGGTGCGCGGCATCACCAGCCGAAAGCCCTTGGCAATGCCCAGCACCCGCATAGCGTCCAGCTCTTCGGTCACGCGCATCACGCCAATTTGCGCGGTAATGGCTGAGCCCGAGCGCCCGGCGATCAGGATGGCCGCCAACACTGGCCCGAGCTCTCGGATCAGCGACAGGCCCAGGATGTTGACGATGAAGGCGTCGGCCCCGAACTGGCGCAGCTGCTGCGACATCAGGTAAGCCAGCACGACGCCAATCAGAAAACCCACCAGCGCGGTGATGGGCATGGCAGTGGCGCCGATGCGGTAGAGGTGGCCCGAAATGTCGCGCCATGGTCCTTGCAAGGGGTAGCGGGCCAGACGCAACAGGTCCAGCACCAGCTGCCCTAGTAAACGCACGGCGCCACCCAAGTGCTGCGCCACACCCATGACACGCCGCCCCAGGGCTAGGTAAGCGGTGTGCCAGGTGGTTGGCAGGGGCGCCGGTGCGGGTGTCGTGAACTGCGCAACCCGCGCCAGCATGGCGCGCTGATCGGGCATGAGATTCAATTCGGCAGGCCATTGGTGGCCCCAGGCATTCCACAGTAGTTGGGCGCCGGTATGGTCCAGGCGCTGCAGGCCACACAGGTCCCAGCTGCATCCGTCTTTCACAGCCTGCTGCAGCTGCTGCGGCAAGCCCTGCCACACCGCGGGCAATGCCAGTTGGTCGGCTGTCCAGCGCCCAAGCACGTGCAACACTGGCCGGGTGGCCGCAGTGCGCATGTCAAGACGGGGGGTGGTGTCCTCCACAGGGGAAATCAGTAAGTGGGTAAGTTGCGCATGGTACCCGCAAGACATGCCCCTTCCATCGGTGCCAGCGGCCGACTGCCGTTGCAAGACAGAGACCCACCGGGGAAACCCCGTCAGTTTGCGCGAGGATTCCGTGATTACCATGGGGTATGAGCGACACCACCTTCGACTACATCATCATTGGCGCTGGCACGGCCGGCTGTCTGCTGGCCAACCGCCTGAGTGCCAATGCCTCCAAACGCGTGCTGCTGATCGAGGCGGGCCGCAAGGACGATTACCACTGGATCCATATCCCGGTGGGGTATCTGCATTGCATCGGCAACCCGCGCACCGACTGGCTGTTCAACACCGAAGCCGAGGCGGGCCTGAACGGCCGCAGCTTGCGCTACCCACGCGGCAAGACCCTGGGCGGCTGCTCCAGTATCAACGGCATGATCTATATGCGCGGCCAGGCACGCGACTACGACCAGTGGGCCCAGCTAACCGGCGACGCCAACTGGACCTGGGAAAACAGCCTGCCCTATTTCAAGCTGCACGAAGACCATTACAAGGGCGCCGACGCGATGCATGGTGCTCGCGGCACCCCGTCTCCGTTGCTGCACGACAGCGGCACCGACTACCGCCGCGTGCTGCGCCACCACCAGGCCGGTGGCGAGTGGCGCGTTGAGAAGCAGCGCCTGCGCTGGGATGTGCTGGACGCGTTTGCGCAGGCTGCGACCCAAGCCGGCATCCCCGCCACCGACGATTTCAACCGCGGCAACAACGAGGGCGTGGGCTACTTCGAGGTGAACCAGAAGGCCGGCTGGCGCTGGAACACGGCCAAGGCCTTTTTGCGCCCCATGTGTTACGCCCGCCCCAACTTTGAGCTGTGGACCAGCGCCCAGGTGGCCAAACTGGTGGTGGAGCCGCAAGCCGAGGGGGCAGGCCTGCGCTGCACCGGCGTGCAGGTGTGGGATGGCCGCGAGCTAGTGACGGCCACGGCCCGCGCCGAGGTGCTGCTGTGCGCGGGCGCTGTGGCCAGCCCACAGATCCTGCAGCTCTCGGGCCTGGGCCCGGCAGCACTGCTGCAGGCGCGTGGCGTGCCTGTGCTCCAAGACACCCCTGGCGTGGGCGCCAACCTGCAGGACCACCTGCAGATCCGTGCGGTTTTCAAGGTCAAGAATACGCCCACACTCAACACCCAGGCCAACAGCCTCTGGGGCAAGGCCAAGATCGGTCTGGAGTACGCGCTCCAACGCAGCGGCCCAATGAGCATGGCGCCCAGCCAGCTCGGCGCCTTCACGCGCAGCGACGCCAGCCAGCCCCACCCCAACCTGGAGTACCACGTGCAGCCGCTGAGCCTGGATGCGTTTGGCCAGCCCCTGCACACCTTCAATGCCTTCACCGCCAGCGTCTGCAACCTCAACCCCACCAGCCGTGGCACGGTGCAGATCAAGACCAACGACTTCAAAGACGCCCCCGCGATTGCGCCCAACTACCTGAGCACCGACGCAGACCGCAAGATTGCCGCCGACTCGCTGCGTGTGACACGCAACATCGTGGCCCAGCCCGCGCTGGCCAAGTACCAACCCGAGGAATACAAACCCGGCACGCAGTTCCAGAGCGATGCCGAGCTGGCCCAACTGGCCGGAGACATTGCCACCACCATCTTCCACCCCGTTGGCACCACCAAGATGGGCCGGGACGATGACGCCAGCGCGGTGGTCAACAGCCGACTGCAAGTACGTGGCGTGGCCGGCCTGCGCGTGGTGGACGCCGGTGTGATGCCGCTCATCACCAGCGGCAACACCAACTCGCCCACCCTGATGATTGCCGAGAAGGCAGCGCAATGGATTGCGGAGGATGCGGCCCCCTAAAGCGCTAGAGGGTTTGTCCCGATGCCGCAGGCTCCGCTGGACGGCTACAGTGCATAGCAACGCAGACCTGACAGCAACTGCGAGGTCTAGCAAGACCAAGCTTGAAACGACGCCGAGGAGACGGCTAAAACCAACAACAAACCCTGCACACCACGATGCAGATTTACAAAAGCACCGGCGTTGCCGGTGCTTTTTTTTGCCTTTGGGGCCTCCAAGGTTCATAAAATCTGCGCCAACAGCTCCTAAATTCATAGCAAATTGAGCGCCAGGCCGGATGCGACAATGGCCCCATGGAAATGATTGTTGTGACGCTGGCCTCGCTGCTGGCCGGTTTTGTCGATGCGATTGTGGGCGGCGGCGGCCTGATTCTGACGCCCGCCCTGTTCGCCACCTTCCCCAACGCGCACCCCGCCACCCTGTTCGGCACCAACAAGGGCGCCTCGGTCTGGGGCACCGCCTTTGCCACCGTGCAGTACCAGCGCCGTGTGCACATGCAGTGGCACGCTATTGCACCTGCCGCCGCCGTGTGTTTTCTGGCCTCGCTGGGCGGGGCCTGGCTGGTCACGGTGGTATCGCCAGAGCATCTGCGCAAGGCCCTGCCCGTGGTGCTGGTGTTGGTGCTGGCCTACACCCTGGCCAAGAAAGACCTGGGTCGCCACCACACCCCGCGTTTTGCCGGACAGCACGAGACAATGGTGGCCTGTGCGATTGGTGCCACCATCGGGTTTTACGACGGCTTTTTTGGGCCGGGTACCGGCAGCTTTTTTGTCTTCCTGCTGGTGCGGGTGCTGGGCTACGATTTTCTCAATGCCTCGGCCAGCGCTAAGCTGCTCAACACCGCCTCCAACTTCGCAGCGCTCATCCTGTTCACGCTTAAGGGCCATGTTTGGTGGCACTTTGTGGTGGTGATGGCGGTGGCCAATGTTGTAGGTAGCCTGGCCGGGACCCACTTGGCACTCAAGCACGGTACGGGCTTTGTGCGCACCATGTTTATCGTGGTGGTGTCGGCTTTGATCCTCAAGACCGGCTACGACGCATTCTTGCGCGGCCTTTAGGCCACGGCGCTCAGCGCGCCGGGGCCACCGGCGGCCAGGGCAGATCGGCCGCCACGCGGGGCTTGCCGATGGGGGCTGTGGCCTGGCCTTTGCTCACGGCAGCCAGGTCTTCCTCGCTAGGGTACTGGCCCATCAACCAGTAGTCGAAGGCGCGGCGCGCAATCGGTGCAGCCGAAGCGGAGCCAAAGCCGGCGTTCTCCACAATCACCGCCAATGCAATCTTGGGGTCTGCCGCCGGGGCAAACGCCACATACAGCGAGTGGTCGCGCTGATGCTCCTCCATGGCCGATGCGTTGTACTTCTGGTTTTTGCCCAGACTCACGGCCTGCGCCGTGCCGGTTTTACCACCGCTCACATAGCCCGCACCTGCAAACACACGGGTGCCGGTTCCGCCTTGCGTGACCCCAACCATGGCGTCACGGATCACCGCCACGTTCTCGGGCTTGTAGCCCAGGTCCACCGGCGGCTCTGGGGGAAGCGGAGTCCGTATGCGGGTGGTTGCGTCCTGGGTGGCGATAACCAGTTGCGGCTTGTGTTTCACCCCGTTGTTGGCCACGGTGGCCACGGCCTGTGCCAGCTGAAGCATGGTGAAGCTGTTGTAGCCCTGGCCAATGCCCAGCGAGATCGTTTCACCGGCGTACCACTTTTGCTGCTCGGGACGCTTGTAGTACTTGCGCTTCCACTCCTGGCTGGGCAGCACGCCGCGCACTTCGCCGTGGATGTCGATGCCGGTGTGCTGGCCAAAGCCCAGGGGCTTCATGAAGTCGTGCATCGTGTCTACCCCAAGCTCATTGGCCAGGGAGTAGAAATAGACGTTGCTGGACTCCACGATGGCTCGGCGCATGTCCATGATGCCGCCCTTTTCGTTTTCTGGGCTGCCAAACCGGTTGCCGCCGAACATGTAAAAGCCGGGGTCATTGATCAGGGTCTGCGGCGTGCGCGCACCCGTCTCCAGCGCAGCCAGCGCCATGAAAGGCTTGTAAGTGGAGCCTGGCGGATAGGTGCCGCGCAGCGCGCGGTTGAGCAAGGGCTTGTCGATGGACTCGTTGAGCATTTGCCAGTTTTCCTGGTCTATGCCTTCGACAAACAGGTTGGAGTCAAACGTGGGTTTGCTGACAAAGGCCAGCACCTCCCCCGTTTTGGGGTCCAGCGCCACCAAGGCACCGCGGCGACTGCCAAACATGTCTTCGATCAGCTTCTGCAGCTTGATGTCGATGGACAGCACCACCACATTGCCCGGCGTGGACGGATTGCTGGCGAGCTTGCGCACCGCGCGCCCGCCGGCCGATGTCTCAATACGCTCCACCCCAGTCACACCATGCAGGGTGGACTCAAAGCTCTGCTCCACGCCCAGCTTGCCGATGTACTCGGTCCCCCGGTAGTTCGCCTGGTCCTCGCTGTCTTCGATCTTTTCTTTCTCGGACTGGTTGATGCGCCCGATGTAGCCGATCACGTGACTGGCCAGTTCGCCATACGGATAGCTGCGAAACAGGCGCGCCTTGATCTCCACGCCGGGAAACCGGAACCGCTGCGCCGCAAAACGGGCGACCTCGGCATCGGTCAGGCGGGTACGGATGGGCAGGGACTCGAAGTTCTTGGACTCCTCCATGAGCTTCTTGAAACGGCGCCGGTCACGCGGGGTGATGTCAATCACGCTGGCCAGTTCGTCGATGGTTTTTTCAACACCACCGGTCTTGGAAGGCGTGACCTCCAACGTGTACGCCGAGTAATTGGTGGCCAGCACCACACCGTTGCGGTCCTCGATTAGCCCGCGGTTGGGCACGATGGGCACGATGGAGGTGCGGTTGCTCTCGGCCTGGGCACGCAAGTCATCATGGCGCACCACCTGTAAATACGCCACACGCAAGGCCAGCAGCAGAAAGCAGCACACCACCACCACGCTGACCACGAACACACGGGTGCGAAAACGGGCCAAGTCGGCCTGGACATTGCGCAGCTCCGTCATGCGCAATGGCGCGCCGCCGGGCCGCCCCAAGGCGTGCACGCCCCCTTGGGGGGCAGCGAATTACGCAAGGCGAAGAGCGCGGGGGCCATCTCTACAGAGGTCGGTTGGCGTCCGGGTCGGGCGCGCGGCGTTGCGGGGCCAACAGCACGATGCTGGCCACCGGCCACAGGGCGGCCTCCAACACTGGCGCCAACAACACCCACCACCCCGGGAATGTGCCACCACCCAGCAAGCGCAGCAACAACTCCAGGGCATGGGCCACCACAAACAGGGGGAGCACCTGGGCGGCTTGCGACGGCACGGTAAACCATAGCAATCGGCGGTGCACGGTAATCGCGAGGAAACTCAGCACCGTATAGGCCATCGCATGCTGACCCAGCAAACCACCCTGGTGCACATCCATCAACAGTCCGAAGACAAAGGCTGCACCGATGCTGACGCGCAGGGGTTGGTGCACGGTCCAGAATACCAGTACGACTGCCAGCACATCCGGCGCCCAGGCTGCACGACCCCACAGGCCCATGTTGTTGACCATGTTGAGGAGCAGTGCCGCCACCAAACTTCCCCAAATGAATAGGGGGTTGGCAGGCAGCAAGAGCTGCTGACCAGGACGCATGATCATCGCAAGCCCGCCCCTTTGGGAGATGTCGCCAAAGCATCGGCACTGGGCCGGGCAGGCAACTGGTCAGACAGCGGGTCCAGCACCAGCACATGGGTGGTGCCAGATACCATGGCCAGTGGCACACAGTAAATGCGGGCAAACACAGCGTCGACCTGGCGTTCGACTTTCTCCACACGGGCCACCGGCAGACCCGGTGGGTAGACACCGTCCACCCCACTGGTGGTCAGCAGGTCACCCACAGCAACGTCCGCGTTCGCGGCCATGTAGCGTAGCTCCAGGGCGTCGGCGTGGGTGGATGTATCGCCAAATGCGACCCCGCGGGCCCCGGTACGCGCGTTCAACACAGGAATTGCATGGTCGCGGTCCGTGATCAGGGTGACTTCACTCATGGCGGGGTACACCCGTGTGACCTGCCCGATGACCCCCATTTCATCCAGAACGGGCGACCCCAAGGTCAGCTGGTGCATCAGTCCCTTGTTGATGACCACTTTGCGCGTGAAGGGGTCCGCAGCGTCATACAAGACCTGAGCGGCTTTGGCGGGTGCTGTGAGCCGCGGCGAGAGATCGAGCAGCTTGCGCAAGCGCAAATTCTCCAGCTCCAGTTGTTCGACCTGGTTGGCACGCAGGGACTGCAGGCTGAGTTTTCGGCGTGCTTCTTCTTGCGCCGATTCGGCAGACGCCACGGTCGTGAAGTAGGTGGCAGTCGCCTGCACCAGGGCAACTGGCTGCAGGGCCAACCACTGCACCGGGTACAGCGCAGAGGCCAAGACCACGCGCAAGGGTTGCATCACCTTGAAGCGGGCATCTGCCACCATGAGAAACAGCGCCAGAGCGCTGCAGACGGCCAACTTGGACAGGGCCGAAGGGCCCTGACGGAAGAAGGGGGGAGGATCTCTGTCCAGCGTACCGAGTGGCATCGCTGTGTCCGGTCGTGTGGTTTATTCGCTGGTGAAAATGGAACCCAAACGCTCCATCTGTTCCAAGGCAATGCCGCAACCGCGCACCACACAGGTCAGCGGGTCTTCGGCCACAAGCACTGGCAGGCCGGTTTCCTCGGCCAACAGGCGATCCAGGTCACGCAGGAGGGCGCCACCACCGGTGAGCATCATGCCGCGGTCGGCAATGTCGGCACCCAACTCGGGCGGCGTTTGTTCCAGCGCGTTTTTCACAGCCGACACGATGTTGTTCAGCGGATCCGTCAGCGCTTCCAGAATTTCGTTGGAGGAGATGGTGAAGCTGCGCGGCACACCTTCAGACAGGTTGCGGCCACGGACTTCCATTTCCTTGACTTCGGAGCCAGGGAAGGCGGAACCGATTTGCTTCTTGATGGCTTCTGCGGTGGGCTCACCGATCAGCATGCCGTAGTTGCGACGGATGTAGTTGATGATCGCTTCGTCGAACTTGTCGCCGCCCACGCGGACGGAGCCCTTGTAGACCATGCCGCCCAGGGAGATCACGCCCACTTCCGTGGTGCCGCCACCAATATCGACCACCATGGAGCCCGAGGCTTCCGACACCGGCAGGCCGGCACCAATGGCAGCGGCCATGGGCTCTTCAATCAGGTACACATCGCTGGCACCAGCGCCCAGAGCCGATTCACGGATCGCGCGACGCTCCACCTGGGTGGAGCCGCAGGGCACACAAATGATGATGCGCGGGCTGGGCTTGAGCACGCCACGAGGCAGCACCATTTTGATGAACTGCTTGAGCATCTGCTCAGTGACGGTGAAGTCTGCGATCACACCGTCTTTCATGGGGCGGATGGCCTCGATATTGCCAGGCACCTTGCCCAACATGGCCTTGGCCTCGCCACCCACAGCCTGGATGGTCTTCTTGCCTTGGGGGCCGCCTTCGTGGCGAATGGCCACCACCGAGGGTTCATTGAGAACGATGCCTTGGCCGCGCGCCACAATCAGCGTGTTTGCAGTACCCAAGTCAATCGCCAGGTCGGTAGAAAAGTACCGACGGAAAGCTCCAAGCATTACGGTTCCTCTCGGGCACGGAGGGCGCTTCGGCCGTCCGTCGCCATGGTTTTTTCAGTTCAGTTTGTCAGTTTGGCGTCAAATTCCGCGTTGCCGCGGCACTTTTACCAAAGGCAGGATAATACCCCATCGCCTGTGAATAACTCGTGCAAAAGCCTGCGTCCAGACACGATTTACCCTTGGTTTCAACTCTTCTACACCCATGTCCCTGACATCTTCCGATATCGCCCGCCTCGCCAATTTGGCGCGCCTGGAGCTGGCGCCCGCCGAGACCGCGCGCCTGCAAACCCAAATGAATGATTTTTTCAGCATTGTGGAAACCATGCGGGCCGTTGACACCACCGGCGTGGAACCCCTGGCCCACCCCGTCGCAGCCATCCAGGACATCGCCCTGCGCCTGCGCGACGATGCGGTCAGAGAGCCCAACCAGCGCGAAGCCAACCAGCAAAGTGCTCCCGCGGTCGAACGCGGCCTATTTCTGGTTCCCAAGGTCATCGAGTAATCCGTAGCCCCATGACGACTCCCCTCTCCCACACTGCCTTGCACGACCTTTCGGTGCAAGAACTCACCCAGGCACTGCAGACCAAGCAGGTGTCGGCCGTCGAAGCCGCCCAGCACTTCCTGCAACGTGGCCGCACCCACACGAACTTGGGCGCCTACGTTGACGTGAACGAAGACGCCACGCTGCGCCAGGCACGCGCCGCAGATGCACGCATTGCCGCTGGCACCGCGGGCGCACTGGAAGGCCTGCCGCTGGCGCACAAGGACATCTTTGTGACCCGCGATTTCGCTACCACGGCAGGCTCGCGCATGCTCAAGGGCTACCGCTCGCCGTTTGACGCCACCGTGGTCGACAAACTGGCGCAAGCGGGTGCCGTGACCTTGGGCAAACTCAACTGCGACGAGTTCGCCATGGGCTCCAGCAACGAAAACACCGCCATCGCCGCCATGGGTGGAGAGGCTGTGGTACCCGTGCGCAACCCCTGGAACACCGACCGCATTCCGGGCGGCTCGTCCGGCGGCAGCGCAGCCGCTGTGGCTGCACGCCTGGCACCCGCCGTCACGGGCACGGACACCGGCGGCTCCATCCGCCAGCCCGCGTCTTTCTGCGGCATCACCGGCATCAAACCCACTTATGGCCGCGCATCCCGCTACGGCATGGTGGCCTTTGCATCGAGCTTGGACCAAGCCGGCCCCATGGCCCGCAGCGCCGAAGATTGCGCCCTGCTGCTCTCCGCCATGTGCGGCCCCGACGCGGACCGCGACTCCACTTCGCTGGACGTGCCGGCCGAGAATTTTGCGCGCAAACTCAACGACTCCATTGAAGGCCTGCGGATTGGCGTACCAAAGGAGTTCTTTGGCGAAGGTCTGAGTGCCGATGTGCGCGCCACTGTGGACACTGCGCTCAAGCAGTACCAGCAACTGGGCGCCAAGCTGGTCCCCATCACCTTGCCGCGCACCGAGCTGTCCATTCCGGTGTACTACATCATTGCGCCCGCCGAAGCGTCGAGCAACCTGAGCCGCTTTGACGGCGTGAAGTTCGGCCACCGCGCCAAAGAGTACGGCGACCTGGCCGACATGTACAAGAAAACGCGTGCCGAAGGCTTTGGCGACGAGGTGAAGCGCCGCATCATGATCGGCACCTATGTGTTGAGCCATGGCTACTACGACGCCTACTACCTGCAGGCGCAAAAAATCCGCCGCATGATTGCCGACGACTTCCAGAATGCGTTCAAGGAATGCGACGTGATTGCCGGCCCGGTGGCGCCCACCGTAGCCTGGAAGATTGGCGAAAAATCCGATGACCCCGTGGCCAACTACCTCGCCGACATCTTCACGCTGTCCGGCTCGCTGGCCGGACTGCCCGGCATGAGCATTCCCGTGGGCTTTGCCAGTGCAGAAGCCGACAAGGGCTTGCCCATCGGCATGCAACTGCTGGGCAACTACTGCCAAGAGGCGCGCATTCTCAACGCCGCGCACCGCTTCCAGCAAGCCACCGACTACCACCTGGCCAAGCCCGCAGGATTCTGACCATGAGCGAGACCGTGAACACATTTGAAGCACAACAACAGGGCCGCCCGACCGGCCCGCTAGTGCATGGGTACGAGGTCATCATTGGCTTTGAGACCCACGCCCAGCTGTCCACCAACAGCAAGATCTTCAGTCGCGCCAGCACCGCCTTTGGTGCCGAGCCCAACACCCAAGCATGCGCCGTGGACCTGGCACTGCCCGGCACCCTGCCGGTGATGAACAAGGGCGCGGTTGAGCGCGCCATCCAGTTTGGTTTGGCGATTGGTGCGCACATCGCGCCGCGCAGCATCTTTGCGCGCAAGAACTACTTCTACCCCGACCTGCCCAAGGGCTATCAGATCAGCCAGTTCGAGATTCCGGTGGTACAAGGTGGCGCCGTGGAGTTCTTCCTCGGCGACGAAAAGAAAGCGGTGCGCCTGGTGCGCGCCCACCTGGAGGAAGACGCGGGCAAGTCCCTGCACGAAGACTTCATTGGCCAGTCCGGCATTGACCTGAACCGCGCCGGCACCCCACTGCTGGAAATCGTGACCGAGCCCGACATGCGCTCCAGCGCAGAGGCCGTGGCCTATGCCAAGGAGCTGCACAAAATCGTGACCTGGATCGGCATCTGCGACGGCAACATGCAGGAGGGCTCGTTCCGCTGCGATGCCAACGTATCTGTACGCAAGCCGGGGCAGCCCTTGGGCACGCGCCGAGAGATCAAGAACCTGAATAGCTTCAAGTTCATGCAGCAGGCCATCGACTATGAAGTGCGCTGGCAGATCGAGCAGATCGAAGACGGCCACGAAATCCAGCAAGCCACCGTGCTGTTCAACCCCGACACGGGCGAGACACGCGCCATGCGTACCAAGGAAGACGCAGCGGACTACCGCTACTTCCCCGACCCAGATCTGCCTCCGCTATGTATTTCGGATCAATGGGTGCAGGAAGTACGGGCGCAAATGGCCGAACTGCCTCGCAACATGGCAACCCGATTTCAGTCCGGTTATGGCCTCAGCGAATACGACGCCACGCAGCTCACCCAGAGCTTGGCACTGGCGACTTACTTTGAAGCGGCAGCCAAGGCCAGCGGCCAGGCCAAGCTGGCCAGCAACTGGATTACCGGGGAACTGGCACGCCGCCTCAATGGCCAAGATCTGGGCATCGAGCAATCGCCCGTGTCTGCGCAAACTCTGGGGCAACTGGTCACGCGCATTGCCGACAGCACCATTTCCAACAGCGCTGCCAAGCAGGTGTTTGACGCGCTGTGGGAAGGTAACACGGATGTTGATGCCATCATCGCGTCCAAGGGCCTCAAACAAATGAACGACACCGGCGCGCTCGAAGCCATCGTGCAGCAGGTCATCGACAAGAACGAAAAGAACGTAGCCGAGTTCAAGGCCGGCAACGACAAGGCGCTGAACGCGCTGGTCGGCCAAATCATGAAGGCCAGCCAAGGCAAGGCCAACCCGCAGCAGGTGAACGAACTGCTGCGCAAAAAGCTGGCGTGAGCCACCCCCAATAAAAAAGGCCTCTTGCGAGGCCTTTTTTATTTTCCGGCGGGCGCCATTTGCGCCCACAACTGGCGCAAACGCACCAACTCATCGTCAAAACGCGCATTCAAGCGGCGCGCTTCCGCATCTTGATCGGCAATGAAGCGCTTCTGCACATTTTGGCTTTGGGTGTTCTCTTCCTGCTGGCGGCGCACGTAGGCTGGCGCTTTGCTCGGGTCCTTCTTGTAAAACTCCATTTCTTCGTCAATCGCCACCCGCTGGCGCGCGAGTTCTTGCAAACGCGTGGTGGCGGCTTTGGCAACCGCCTCAATCTGGGCCAGCGCCTCTGCGCGCTCCTGGTCGTGCACGCCCTTGTTCGGGTAGCGGGTCAAGAGTGCACGATCGCGACGTTTTTCTTCTGCGACACGGCCACGCTCTTCCGCCTCGCGCTTTTCTTTCTGCTCTTGCTCCGCCTTTTCCTGGGCCGTCAACGAGGGGCCCACCTTGGCACGCACGGTGCCGCTGGGGTTTAGCACTTTCTGTTCACGATCGATGCAGTCCACGATGGGGCGGTCTGCCGTGAGTTTGCGTCCCTTCGCATCGACGCAGGTATAGACCCCGCCGGGCAGGGGTGCGGGCTGGGCCCAGGCCGCCGATGCCATCCAAGCAACGATGGCACCTGCAGTCACACAGTGGTAAATCCTCATGCATCTCCTTCATCAACACCGTAACGCTCACGGTAAGCCAGCACACGCTGGTGGTCTGCATCCGAACCCGAGGCATTGCGCGCCGCCAGATACTGCATCAAATCGCCCAGTTTCGCAATTGCACACACCTGCAAGCCTAGCTGTTTGCGCACATACTGCACGGCGCTGTAGGGCACATCCTGGCCATTTTCAGTGGCTTTTTCTTGGCGATCCAGGGCGATGCACACCGCATGCGGCGTGGCGCCTGCAGCTTGGATGATGGCAATCGACTCGCGTGCCGCGGTGCCCGCAGACATCACATCGTCGATGACCAGCACACGGCCCTTGAGTGGAGCACCAACCAAGGTGCCACCTTCGCCATGGTCCTTGGCCTCTTTGCGGTTGTAGGCAAAGGGCACATTGCGGCCCCGGCGTGCCAGCTCGATGGCTACTGCAGCCCCAAGGGGAATGCCCTTGTAGGCGGGGCCAAACACCATGTCGAATTCAATGCCGCTGGCAAGCAGACGCTGGGCATAGAATTCCGCCAGACGCCCCAGTTTGGCTCCATCGTCAAACAGGCCCGCGTTAAAAAAATAGGGGCTCATGCGCCCGGCTTTGGTTTTGAACTCGCCAAAACGCAGCACCCCGCATTCCACGGCAAATTGCACAAATTCCAGGGCCAATGGGTCACGGTCCGACATGGGGGTTTCCTTGTTCAAATTAAGCAGTCTCAATCTCAACGGCATTCGCTCCGCCACCAGCAAAGGGCTGGAGGCTTGGCTTGCCACAGCGCGGCCCGATTGTATTTGTGTGCAAGAAGTCAAGGCCCAGGCTGCTGATGTGGCGGGCAAGTTCGAGCAGCTCAGTGGCCTCCAAGGCCATTTCCATTTTGCAGAGAAAAAAGGGTACTCGGGTGTGGCGATTTACACGCGCCACACGCCCAGCGATGTGCGGGTGGGCTACGGATCGGCGGAGTTTGATGCGGAAGGGCGCTATGTCGAGCTGCGCTTTGACACGCCCCAGCGCAAGCTCTCGCTGATCAGCGCCTACTTCCCCAGCGGATCTTCGGGCGAAGACCGGCAGCAGGCGAAGTTTCGCTTTCTGGCGGAGTTCTACCCGCACCTGCAGCGCCTGCGCGCCGAGCGCGAATTCATCCTCTGTGGCGACGTGAACATTGCACACCAGGAAATCGACCTGAAGAACTGGAAAGGCAACAAGAAGAACTCCGGCTTCCTGCCCGAAGAACGTGCCTGGATGAGTACCTTGCTGACGGACGGCGGCCTGGTGGACGTGTACCGCCAGCTGGAGCCCACGGCCACCGACGATTGCTACACCTGGTGGAGCAACCGCGGCCAGGCCTATGCCAAGAACGTGGGCTGGCGGCTGGATTACCACCTGGCCACTCCCGCACTGGCAAGCCTGGCGCGCGGCCACCAGATCTACAAGACCGAGAAGTTTTCGGACCACGCGCCGATCACGCTGGACTACGCCTTCACGCTCTAGCCTGGCGGCACAGGCCGGACTGGCCGCTTAGGGCTTGGTCTTGCGAGCCCGCTCGTACAAGGGAATGACCTGGGGCAAGTGGGCCTCGATTTGCGCAATACGGGCATTACCCGAGGGGTGGGTGGACAACCATTCGGGCGGAGCGCCCTTGTTGGCAGCGCCCATTTTCTGCCACAGGCTGACCGCTGCGCGCGGGTTGTAGCCCGCACGGGCCGCCAACTCCATCCCCACCAGATCCGCTTCGGATTCATCCTCGCGGCCAAACTTCAGGGTTAGCAACTGGGCACCGTATTGGGTCACGGTCTGGCCGATATCGCCCAAGCCGAGCACCTGGCTCAACAGGTTGGCGCCCAGGCCCGTGGCGGCGTTCTTCCCCATGCGCTCGCGTGCATGTTCGCGCAAGGCGTGGGCAATTTCGTGGCCCATGACCATGGCGACCTCGTCATCGCTGAGTTTGAGCACATCGAGGATGCCAGTGTAGAAAGCGATTTTTCCACCCGGCATACAAAAGGCATTGATCTGGTTGGCCCCAATCAGATTGATTTCCCACTTCCAGCCCTTTGCGCGTTCGTTCCAGTCCGCAGCAAATGGGGTGATCTTGGCTGCAATCGCACGCAGGCGCCGCAGCTGTGGGTCGTTGGCGCCGGCCAACGCATTCTGTGCGCGGGCCTTGGCCAGCATCTGGGCATACTGCTGGGCGGCGGCCTGCTCCACTTGCGCAGCAGGCACCAGCTTGCTGAATGCCGAGTTGCCCCCCACATTCACCCCTTCACGCGTCTGCGCTCCTGTGGCACAGACGACACCCAAAGACAGGGACAGGCCCAGCAAGGCCCCCAGGAGGTGGTGAGAAGTACGCAAGGTCATGGCCGCTATTATTCCCGCATGACTGCGCCGCACTCCACGCCCCCTACCCCAGCACCCCTTGCTTGGCTTGCAACCCTCAAGGTGTATGCTGAACCGGCATCACTGCGCATGCTGGCCCTGGGCTTTTCGGCTGGACTGCCCTTGCTGTTGGTATTCGGCACGCTGAGCTTTTGGCTGCGTGAGGCGGGCGTGGACCGCACCACCATCGGGTTCCTGAGCTGGGTTGGGCTGGCCTATGGATTCAAATGGGTCTGGTCACCGCTGGTGGACCGTTTGCCCATTCCCGTGCTCACGCACCTGCTGGGCCGGCGGCGCAGCTGGCTTTTGTTGTCTCAAGCCATGATCATGGCGGCCCTGATCATGATGGCGCTGACCGACCCAACCCTCGCACTGGCCCCTATGGTGTATTGCGCAGTGGCGGTGGCCTTTGGCTCCGCCACGCAGGACATTGCGCTGGACGCCTTCCGCATTGAGTCCGCAGACACCGAACACCAAGCTGCATTGGCCGCCACCTACCAGGCGGGCTACCGCTTGGCGATGATCTGGGCGGGAGCTGGCGCCTTGTGGATTGCGGCACGCGCTGAAGTCCCCAACGCCGCGCTCTACCAATATGGCGCCTGGCGCACGGCGTACCTCGTAATGGCGGCCAGCATGTTGCCGGGCGTACTGACGGTGCTGTTCTCGCGAGAACCCGCGCGTGCACCGCTACCACCCGCCCGCAACGCCGCTGAGTGGCTGCAAGGCGCGCTGATTGCCCCCTTCACCGATTTTGTAGGCCGCTACCGCTGGCATGCGGCACTCGTCCTCGCCTTGATTGCCACTTACCGCATCAGCGACGTGGTGATGGGCATCATGGCCAACCCGTTTTATGTGGACATGGGCTTCAGCAAAGACGAAGTGGCTGCCATCAGCAAAGGCTTTGGGGTGGTCATGACCCTGCTGGGCGCCTTCGTGGGTGGGGCGTTAGCCCTGCGCCTGGGGGTGATGCGTGTGCTGATGCTGGGCGCCGCGCTCAGTGCGGCCAGCAACCTGCTGTTTGCCTGGCTGGGCACGCGCGGCCACGACCTGAGTGCCCTGGTGTTGGTGATTTCGGCGGACAACCTGTCCAGCGGCATTGCCAGCGCCGCTTTCATCGCTTACCTGTCCTCACTCACCAATGTGCAGTACTCGGCCACGCAGTACGCCCTGTTCAGCTCCATGATGCTGCTGCTGCCCAAGTTTCTGGCGGGCTTCTCGGGGCAGTTTGTAGACCACTTTGGCTACCCCAGCTTCTTCGCCGCCACCGCTTGCTTGGGGCTTCCGGTCTTACTACTGGTGTGGCTGGCTTCACGCATCAAAATGGCATCTGACGCCCGTTGACACTGCGCAAGCAGCTATCATTTTTGTAGTGATTTTTACCTAACTTTACCGGCCCGACAAGCTGTCGGTATACGGCACGCAGGACCTGGCGATAGACTGCGACCATGCGCCAAAACTTGCTCATGATCGAAGACGATGCCCGCCTCGCCACCATGGTGGCAGAGTACCTGGAGCAATCGGGATTTGCTGTCAGCCACTGCGGCGACGGCCTCAGTGGCTTGGGCCACCTGACCCAGCCCCCCGCCGGGGCCATGCCCGAACTGGTCATTCTGGACCTGATGCTGCCCGACATCGACGGGCTGGAAGTGTGCCGCCGCATTCGTGCCCTGCCCGCGCCCGCCTCCAGCGTGCCAGTGCTCATGCTCACCGCCAAGGGCGACGCCATGGACCGCATCATCGGCTTGGAACTCGGCGCCGATGACTACCTGCCCAAACCGTTTGAACCGCGCGAGCTGCTGGCCCGCATCCGCGCGATCTTGCGCCGCAAAACCGACGCCAGTGCGCCCAGCGGCAAGACCTTGCGCTTTGGCAGCCTGGAAATTGACCGCGATGCGCGCACCGTGACAGTGTCAGGAGCACCTTGCGAGCTTACGTCCTACCAATTTGACCTGCTGGTCGCCCTGGCCGAGCGGGCCGGGCGCGTGCTCACGCGGGACCAAATCATGGAGGCCGTGCGGGGCCGCGAACTCGAAGCGTTCGACCGCTCCATCGACGTGCACATGGGCCGCATCCGTGCCGCCATCGAAGCCGATGCCAAGGACCCCAAACGCATTCTCACGGTGCGCGGCGTGGGCTATGTGTTTGCGCGGCAACAAGACTAAATATGTGCCCCCCACGCTCCACCGCTGCGCGGGTCGCTGCCCCCCAAGGAGGCCTCCGTTCGCCTTGGGGCGGCCCGGCGGCGAACTAGTCCTTGCGCACCAAAATGTTCTTCAACAAACTGTATGTGCGTATCTGGCTGGCCGTGGTGCTGGCCGTGGCCGTGCTCACCCTGCTGGTGGGTTGGGCCTGGCGCCTGACCACCGAGCCCCCGCTGCGCGAAGTGGTGGTGCGCAATGAGGCCGGTGAGGTCATTGGCAGTGGCCACGCACGCCTGCGCCGCCCCCAGCAACGCAGCGAGCGCATGGGCAATGCAAGCCCGGACAACATGGGCCAACCGCCTCCTCCACCGCCAGATCTGGATGCCCCCCCCGACGACGACCTGCCAGGCCGTTTCGGCCGGGGTCCGGAATTTCTGGTCCACATGCAGGATGGCCAAACCGTGCACATGCACCTGCCACGCCCTCCCGCATCGAGCCTGAAAGCGCCGTTTGGCTTCTTCTGGACACTGGGCCTGGTGGCCATCGCGGTCGCGCTGGGTACCTACCCGATCGTGCGCCGCCTGACGCGGCGCCTGGAAACACTGCGCCAAGGCGTGGAGCGCTGGGGTGATGGAGACCTCAGCACACGCGTTCCGCTGGGTGGGGACGATGAGGTGGGCTTCCTGGCCACCCGCTTCAACCACGCGGCCCAGCAGGTACAGAGCTTGGTGCAATCGCACGAGGCCCTGCTGGCGTCCCAAAAGTCCTTGCTGGCCAACGCCTCGCACGAGCTGCGCTCTCCACTGGCGCGCATCCGCATGGGCATGGAGCTGATGGGCAGCAGCCCCAGCCCCACCTTCAAAGCCGAGATCGCCCGCAACATTAGCGAGCTGGACCAATTGATCGAGGAAATTCTGCTGGCCAGCCGCTTGGACGCCAAAGACGCCGATATGGGCACGGTGGAATCGGTTGACCTGGTAGGCCTGGCTGCCGAAGAGTGCGCGCGCACCCAAGCCACCCTGGACACGGCCACCGCCACACTGGGAGTGCCTGGCATTGCCAAGCTGCTGCGCCGTGCCGTGCGCAACCTGCTGGAGAACGCACGCCGTTACGGCGCGGGTGAAGTCACGCTGGTGCTGAGCCAAGATGCGACACACGCCACCCTGCAAGTGTGCGACCGTGGTCCTGGCGTACCCGAGGCCCTGCAAGAGCGGATTTTCGAGCCCTTCTATCGCCTGCCCGGCGCTTCGGAGCGAGAAGGGGGCGTTGGCTTGGGGTTGGCTCTGGTCAAATCGATCACCCAACGCCATGGCGGCACGGTGAGCTGCCGCAACCGACCCGAAGGAGGCGCCTGCTTTGAAATTCGCCTGCCTTTGGAGAAACGGTCCATGACCGGCTGAGATCAGACCGTCAGGACGCCGCTTTCAGGAACAGGTCCCGGTCAGGAGCGAAGTTCTCGTGCAGGGGCAGTAGCGCGCCGCCCAGCGCCCGCGCATCCGAGCCCATGCTGCCCGCAATCACCGTGGCAGGCCACAGGCCTTCCCAGTTGTAGCGGCGCAAGGCCTGGCCGGTTTCTTCGATCAGGCGTTGCAACATGGCACGCGAAAACGAGCCGTCAATCACCACTGCATCAATGTCCAGGAATGCGGTACCACTGACCACACACTGGGCCAGACCGAGTGCGGCGCTGCGGATCCAGGCGTCGGTGTAGGTGACAAAGGGAGCCGACATTGCACGGTCGTCATAGGCTGCGCTGGGGTCCAAGCCTGCGGCTTGGTAGTGCTGCTCCAGTTCCCACAGCGAGGCATGGGCAATCAGCTGCTCAGGTACGCCGCCCGCCGCTGCCACTTGCAGCGGCAGCGAGGCCACTGCGCCTGCATTGCCATGAATACCGCCGTGCAGATGCGAATTGAGCACCAGTCCGCCGCCAACAAAGGTGTCCACAAACAAATACAGAAAACTTTTCAGGTCGCGTCCGCGACCGGCCACCAGTTCGGCCACGCAGGCCGCCGAGGTGTCCTTGGCGAAACTCACTGGCGCGTCCGTCATGGCCTGCACTTGCGCGCACAGGTCGATGTGGTTCCATTGGTCCGACACCGCCTCGGACAGGCCCAGCATTTTGTGCCATCCGCCCAGATTGAAAGGCGCTGCGACGCCAACACCCACCAACCGCGGCGCCAATGCGCCCAGGCCATCCTGGATGGCGCGCATGCGCGTTTGCACTTCGGGCAGCAGGGCTTCCGCATCCGGGAAGGCATAGGGCAGCGTCTCGCGTACACGCACCTTGCCCGTAAAGTCCACCAACAACCAGTCCGCACTGCGCCGGCCTATCTTGATGCCCAAAGCAAACGCGCCATCCGGGTTCAGCGCCATGGGCACCGAGGGCTGGCCAATGCGGCCGCGCACCCGCTCCTGCTTGATCAGCAGGCCATCGTCTTCCAGCCGGGTGGTGATGAGACCAATCGTCTGCGCGGTCAGGCCTGTCAGTCGCGCCAAGTCGGCCTTGGGCAGGCTGCCATTGAGGCGGATGGCATGGAGCACTACCCGCTCATTAAACTGGCGCATGCCCACATGGTTGGAGCCACGGGGCCGCAAGACCGGGGGTGATACCACCCCTGCCGTATCGGCGCGGGTGGCGGGTGCGTTATCAGCAAGGTTCATGGTGGGGCGATTTTGACCCATGAAGCCCCCCGCATGCCAAAAACTTTTGGATGCCCGCTGCGAGTCAGGCCAAAGCGGATGCAGGCAGGTCTTCCACTGCTTTGGCGCCCGTCATCACTGCTACGGTGTCGCTCATGCTGATCGCCTTGGGGTTGACCACGCAGGCCCGACGGCCCAGTCGCTGGATATGGATGCGGTCTGCGATCTCAAAAACATGTGGCATGTTGTGGCTGATCAGGATGACCGGCAGGCCCTTGTCGCGCACGCGACGGATCAGCTCCAGCACCATATTGCCCTCTTTCACGCCCAATGCGGCGGTGGGCTCGTCCATGATGACTACGTGCTGCGCAAAGGCCGCTGCACGCGCCACCGCCACACATTGGCGCTGACCACCCGAGAGCGTCTCTACCGCCTGCGTCATGGAGCGGATGCCGACCTTGAGGTCATTCATCCGGCTGATGGCCTCTTCCAACATCTTCTTTTTGTCGAGGGAGCGGAACACACTACCCAACACACCGGGGCGGCGCAACTCACGGCCCAAAAACAGGTTTTCGGCAATCGACATGGCAGGTGCCACAGCCAAGTCCTGGTAGACCGTTTCGATGCCATGGCGGCGCGCGTCGATGGGCGAGCGAAACTGCACGGGCTTGCCGTCCAGCTCCATCTTGCCCTCATCCGGCACCACCGCGCCCGACAAGGCCTTGATCAGGCTGGACTTGCCCGCACCGTTGTCGCCAATGACAGCCAGGATCTCTCCGGCACGCAATTCAAAGTCCACCCCGTCCAGCGCGGTGACGCCGCCGTAGCGCTTGACCAGGCCCGAAGCCTTGAGAATGATTTGGGGCTTAGCCATCAGCGGGCTCCCTTGCGTGAGAGTTGGTCTGCGGCCACCGCCAGGATGACCAGAATGCCGGTGATCAGGGTCTGGTAGACCGAGGCCACATCCATCAAGGTAAGGCCGTTGCGGAACACCCCCACGATGACCGCGCCGACCAAGGAACCTAGGATGATGCCGCGCCCACCAAACAGCGAGGTCCCGCCCAGCACCACTGCAGTGATGGCGTCCAGGTTTTCGGTTTGCCCGGCTTGCGGGTCACCCACGCCGGTACGGGCGACAGACAGTAGCGCTGCGATGCCGTACAGCACGCCGGCCAAGACATACACACCCAGCAAAACACGCTCAACAGAAATACCGCTCAAGCGAACGGCCTCGGGGTTGTTGCCCACTGCGTAGACGTGGCGTCCGGCCGCGGTGTCGCGCAACAGGTGCCAGGCCAGCAGGTACATGCCCAGCATGACTACGGTGCCCCAAGCGACCGAGGTGCCGCCCAGGGAAAAGGTGTTGCCCAACACCGTCATGCTCTCGGGCAGGTTGCCCACGGTTTGGGCTTCGGAGTAAATCTGGGTGATCGCAAACGCTATGTTCATGGTGCCCAGCGTCACGATGAAGGAGGGCAGCTTGACACGCGTGACCAGCAGACCGTTGAGCAAACCAAAGGCCGCGGTGACACCAATGCCACACAGCACGGCCACGGCGGGGTGAAGCCCCAGGTCCATGGTGAACTTGGTCATCACAATGCCGCCCAGCGCCATCACCATGCCGCAGGACAGGTCGATACCGGCGGTCAGAATGATCAGGGTCTGACCGATGGCCAACAAGCCCACCACCATGACCTGCTGCAGTACCAGAGAGAGGTTTTCTCCTGTGAGGAAGCGATCAGACTGCGTGGCAAAGAACACGCAAGCTGCCAGCAGGGCCAGCCAAGGCCCCAGCAGGGCCCACGGGATAGGTTTGGAAGAATTCGTAGCCATGGGGAGTTACCGATTGGCGCGCAGATGCGCAGAAAAACGGGAGATCGAAACGGTTGCAAGGGCCCGGTGAACGCCGCAACGCACACCGGACCCCGCAGAGGCTGGCACCGGCGTGCCAGCCTGGAGACAACTTACTTCTTGCCCCAGCACAGGTCTGTGCCGGTCTTCACATCCTTGCTGTCCACACCGGCCACGGCCTTGCCTGCAATCAGGGTCACACCGGTGTCCACGTAGCCAGAGGCTTTTTTGCCACCCTTGGCATAGTCCACACCCGCGGCCACGCCCATGGCGGCCATCTTCAGCGGGTATTGCTGCGAGGTCGCGGCAATCACACCCTTGCCCACGTCGGCAATGCCAGCGCAACCGCCATCCACCGACACGATCAACACGCCTTTTTCCTTGCCAGCCTTCTTCAACGCGTTGTACGCACCGGCAGCGGCGGGTTCGTTGATGGTGTAGACCACATTGATGGCGGGGTCCTTCTGCAGGCAGTTTTCCATCGCTGTTTGGCCCTTGGCCTGATTACCGTCGGTATCGGCCGCGCACACGGTTTCCGCAGTCTTGGACAGTTCATTGGATTTGGCGTCGTTGGCTTGCAGACCGAAGCCCTTCATGAAACCGTTGTGGCGTTGGGCACCCACGGGGTGGCCGGGAAACAGGTCCAGCATGGCGATCTTGGCGGGCTTGCCTCCGAGGGCGGCCTTGGCGTATTGGCCGATCAGCTCGCCGGCCTTGTAGTTGTCGGTGGCAAACAGGGCGTCAGCGCCTTCAAAGGGGCTATCCAGCGCGATCACTTGCACGCCTTTTTCCTGGGCCTTTTTCACGGCGGGCAGGATGGCATCGCCAGAGGAGGTGATCAGGATGGTCTTGGCGCCGCGTGCGGTCATGTTCTCGATCGCGGCGATTTGCGAAGCGGTGTCGCCGTCTTTTTTGCCCGAAGCGCTCATCAGCTTGGCGCCCAGTTTCTTGGCTTCAGCTTCAGCGCCTTCCTTCATCTTCACGAAAAAGGGGTTGGTCTCGGTTTTGGTGATCAGGCCAATCACGGGCTCACCGGCCGCGAAGGCGCTGGATGCGGCCAAAGCCAATGCGGACAAGATCAGGGGGGTGGACTTCTTCATCAGGGTTCTCCTCGGTCTGCGCGACCTTTTTGTGCTGGTTGGTCAGGGGAACAGGCCCCTGGGAAAGTACGCTCTCTCACGGCGTGGCTGGACTATAGTTCCATTCATTTATTTAAATCAAGTTACTTTAATTATGGAAAACCCTAAGCCATCGGTACTTTTTTTATCCCCCGCTGATACCCAGCAGCGCCTAAGCGCCCTGCTCGCCACCGGGCAGCGCAAGGTGCTGGGCATCGTGGCGCCACCGGGGGCCGGCAAATCCACCTTGGCCCAAGCATTGCAGGCGCAAAACGCCGGTCAGAGCCAGTACCTGCCCATGGACGGTTTCCACCTAGCGCAGGCCGAGCTGGAACGCCTGGGCCGCGCCCAGCGCAAGGGTGCTCCCGACACCTTTGACAGCGCGGGCTTCATCGCCCTCTTGCAGCGCATTCGTCACCAACCCGCAGGGGAAACGGTCTATGCCCCCGACTTCAACCGCGCCCTGGAAGAGCCGATTGCGGGTGCCATTCCCATTGCGCACGACATTCCCCTGGTCATTGCCGAGGGCAATTACCTGCTGCTGGAAGACGATGGCTGGGCGGGCGCACGTGCGCTGCTGGACGAGGTCTGGTACCTGGACGTAGACCCTGCCGTGCGCCAGCAACGCCTGCTGACACGCCACATGCAGTTTGGCCGCACGCGCGAACAGGCCCTGCAGTGGATGGCGCAGACCGACGAACCCAATGCACGGCGCATTGAAGCCAGCCGGCACCGGGCGGATGCTGCAATTTCGGGATGACCGGCAGGATTGGGGCGATTTGGCGACCCCAAATCGGCGGCGCAGGCCAAAAACTGCGATTTTTTTGCAAAAAAGACTGCAAATTCACCCGAATGGGGGATACCGCTTTTTCCGGGCAAGGCTGAAAATTCATCCCAGCTGCTGTCACAGTTCACAAGGATCGAAGCGAAACCAGCCAATAGGTTTCCTTCAACAGGTTCCAACGACGTCCCTTCGGGGACTTTACAAAGCCACCTTCGGGTGGCTTTTTTTTCGGCTCAGTTTGAGCGCCAAATTGGCATCCAGCCCTCATGGATACTGCGCAAGCAGCTATAAAGCCGATAGCACCCTGGCCGGTGTGATGTCGTTCAGGCAGCGCGTGTGGCCCAGCGGGCAGTCGCGCGCAAAGCAGGGGGCGCAGTCCAGCGGCGGCTGGTAGCTGGGGTCGTTCTTGAGCCAGAGTACGGTAGCCCGGTCGCTGAGTGGCGGCGTGTGCAGCGGGCTGGACGACCCAAACACCGCCACCTGCGGCACGCCAAAGGCGGCAGCCACGTGCATCAGGCCCGAATCGTTACTGACCATGGCCTTGGACGAGGCAATCAGCGCAATCGCCTGGTCCAGCGAGGTTTTCCCGGCCAAGTCCACGCATTGGCCGGGCTGACTGGCGTTCACGGCACTGGCAATTTCGGCACACACTGCAGCATCTTTGCCCGAGCCCAGCAGCAGCACCGGCAAGGCCAGCTGGCTGGCCAGCGTGGCAAAGTGGGCCGCTGGCCAGCGCTTGGCCGGGCCGTACTCGGCGCCGGGCGCCATCACATAAAAGCCGTGGGCTGACAGCCCCTGCGCGGCCAGTGCCTGATCCGCAGCGCCGGGGGTCAGTTGCAGTTGAGGCCGGTCAGCGTCCAGGCCGGTCTCGCCACTGAGGGCGGAGTAAAACGCCACCATGGGCGGACGCTCGCCCTCGGGCGGATTGGGCAGGCGCGGGTTGATCAGGCCCCAGCGGCTCTCTCCTGAGTAACCCACACGTCGGGGAACACCGGCCCACCAGGGGATCAGGGCGCTTTTGAGGGAGTTGGGGCAGACATAGGCGGCATCAAAGCGACCCCGCAGCGCCTTGGCCATGGCGCGACGCCCAGCCCACTGCAAGCCGCCATGGGCGAAGGGAAACTCGATCACTTCGGCCACTTGCGGCATGGCCCGATACACCGGCGCCACCCAGGGTAGCGCTCCCACCGTGAGTCGCTCACCGCGCGCCTGCAGGCGGCGCATCAACGGCTCGGTCATCACCGCATCCCCTATCCATTGGGGCGCGATCACCAATGACTCCCCCCCGAAGCAGCCCGCGGCCGCCTCCCCCTCAAGGGGGCGCCGCTGGCGGCCCGGCAAAGCCGGTTCCGCTGCGGCCTGCCCTGGGGCCACCTGCACGCCTAGTGGCCTGCAGCGAAGTGCTCGCCGTCTTTCAGCTTGTAAACGGTGCCACAGTAGGGGCACTTGGCTTCACCGGTGCGGGCTACGTCCAGGTAGACCTTGGGGTGGGTGTTCCAGGTCTGCATGCCAGCCACAGGGCTGGGGCAAAACACGCCGCCCTGATGGTTCAGGTCCTTGGCCAGGAGTTCAACAACTGCTTGGGTCATGGTGATCAGACTTTCGTGAGCCAGTGGGCGTATTTCGGATTGCGGCCATTGACGATGTCAAAGAATGCCGTCTGGATCTTCTCGGTGATCGGGCCGCGGCTACCGGCACCGAGTTCGATGCGGTCCAGCTCACGGATGGGGGTCACTTCAGCGGCGGTGCCGGTGAAGAAAGCTTCGTCGGCGATGTAGACCTCGTCGCGCGTGATGCGCTTTTGCACGATTTCCAGACCCAGGTCTTTGGCGATGTGGAACACGGTGTTGCGCGTGATGCCGTTCAGGGCACCGGCCGACAGGTCGGGGGTGTAGATCACGCCGTTCTTGATGACGAAGATGTTTTCGCCAGCGCCTTCGGACACAAAACCGGAGCTGTCGAGCAACAGGGCTTCGTCGTAGCCGTCATCGGTGGCTTCCATGTTAGCCAGGATGGAGTTGGTGTAGTTGCTCACCGCCTTGGCCTGCGTCATGGTGATGTTGACGTGGTGGCGGGTGTAGCTGCTGGTCTTGACGCGGATGCCGCGCTTCATGCCTTCTTCGCCCAGGTAGGCGCCCCAGGGCCAGGCGGCAACCATGAGGTGGATGGTGTTGCCCTTGGGGGACACGCCCAGCTTCTTGTCGCCGATCCAGGTCAGCGGACGCAGGTAGCCGGATTCCAGCTTGTTTTCGCGGATCACGGCGCACTGGGCTTCATTCACCTGTTCCTTGGTGAACGGGATCTTCATGCGCAGAATCTTGGCGCTGTTGAACAGGCGTTCGGTGTGCTCTTCCAGGCGGAAGATGGCGGGGCCGTTGACGGTGTTGTAGGCGCGCACGCCCTCGAAAGCGCCGCAGCCGTAGTGCAGGGTGTGGCTCAGCACGTGGATCTTGGCATCGCGCCATTCGACCATCTGGCCATCCATCCAGATTTTTCCGTCGCGGTCCGACATAGAGGGAGGAAGTACGCTCATCGGGGTGTCCTTGTTGGGGTGGGCTGCACAGCTGGCAGAAAAAGCGATTTTACGGGGCCAAAGCACCCGGTCCGGCGGGGTCCGCCAGGGCCCCACCTGCCGGGCGCGTCAGCTCCCAGCTCTGCAGCTTGCCGTCCTGGAACACACACAGGACGCTGGACTGGGCCGTGTCGGTCCAGCGGTAGCGCTCGGGCTGAGTGTCCTTGGGCGACTCCAGCTGGCCCAGCGCGCGGGTCAGGGCCACCACATGCAACAGGGGCTGGCCGGCGGCCAGTTTGGAATGCAGCATGACGGCACTGTCCACGTGGCCGATGGGGCGGTTGGCCGCCTTCTTGAGGATTTGCAGCATGCGCGTGAAGTGCAACAGCTGCCACATCACCAAGCCGCCCGCCACCAAGGCCAGACCTTGCCAACCGTAGGCCCGATAACCCGCCACGGCCAGCACCAGAGCGCCCACGGGCACCAGAATTTTTTGAATTTGCATCCGCCTATTTTCGCAGGCCAGGCCAAACCACCCGCACCTGCAGCCCACCCAGCAGCGCCGAACGCTGCACGGTCACCTCGGCCCCCGTCACCTCGGCAATCCGGCGCACGATGGACCAGCCCAGGCCACTGCCGCTCTGGGTGTGCCCCAGCACTCGGAAAAACCGCTCGCCAAGGCGCTGCAGGTCGGCCTCAGCCATCCCGGGGCCGCTGTCATGCACCTCCAGCACCACCGGCCCAGCCGTGTTGGCCACCCGCACCTGCACACGCGCACCGTCCGGGCTGTAGCGCAGCGCGTTGTCCAGCAGGTTGCGCAGCAACATCAGCAGCCAGGCCGCGGGGGCAGACACTACGCAGGTCGCATCACGGTCCACATCGCTGCCGCCATCCTCCAACTCCAGGTCTTGCCCGCGCTCCAAAGCCGCAGGTGCGAGATCGGCCGCCACCTCGCGGGCCAGGGCGCGCAAATCGCAGGCGTCGGCAGCCGGTATGGTGGCCCCGGCATCCAGGCGGGCCAGTGCCAGCAACTGGTCTACCAAATGCGCAGCCCGATCGCACCCGGCCAGCGTAGTTTGCAGGGCATGGTTGCGCTCTGCAGCATCGTCCCCAGCGCCCAGAGCGACCTGGGCCTGGGCACGGATGGCGGCAATCGGCGTGCGCAGTTCATGCGCAGCATCGGCGGTAAAGCGGCGCTCGCTTTGCACCATGCGTTCGATGCGAGCCAGCAGACCGTTGAGTTCGGCCACCAGTGGCTGCATCTCGGTGGGAACATCGGGCACCATCACCGGATTCAGGGCATCGGGCGCACGTTGGCGCAGGGTGTGGCTCAGGGTGCGCAACGGCACCAGTGCCCGCTGCACCGCCCACCACAACAAGGCGGCCAGTACGGGCAATGCCAGGGCCATGGGCAGCAACATGCCGCGCAACATAGCCCAAACGATGTCATTGCGCGAGTCGATTTGCTCGCCCACGTACACCTGCACATCGCTCTCAGCCCCCCGCGTGGCAAACACCCGCCAACGTTCGTTACCGAGACGCACGGTGTCGAATCCCCGGCGTTGCCGACTCAGAGGCTCGGCGCCAGCATTGGCAGAACGCATGACCAGCGTGCCCTCGTGGAACACCTGGAACGCGACCCGCGCGTTGTACTTGTGCAGGGCGGGAGCATCGGCCACGGCGTCGTCCTCCAAGTCCAGCGGCTGCACCACCAGGATGGCGGCGGCCTGGGCCAGGTGGCTGTCCATGAGCTCATCGACTTCGTGGCGCGCGTCCACCCAGGTCCACACCGCCACGGACAGCCACACCACCGTCAGCGAGACCGACAGCAGCACCAGCAGGCGCAGTTGAAGGGAGCGACCGCCTGACATATTCAATCAAACGCCCGGCTGCGGGTTCACGCGGTAGCCCACGCCGCGCACGGTCTGGATGGCATCGGCCTGCAGCTTGCGCCGCAGGTGGTGGATGTGCACCTCAATCGCATTGCTCTCCACCTCGTGACCCCAGCTGTACATCTGCTGCTCCAGTTGCTCGCGCGAGAGCACCCGCCCGGCGCTGCGCATCAGCGCATGCAAGAGATCGAACTCGCGGGTCGACAGGGCCACTTCTTCACCCCGCCAGAGCACGCGGCGGGTGCCGGGCTCCAGCGCCAGGGCACCCATCTGCAGTACCTCTTGCGCCAGACCGTGTGAACGGCGCACCAGCGAGCGCAGGCGTGCGGCCAGCTCGTGCAGGTCCACCGGTTTGAGCACATAGTCGTCAGCACCCAGGTCCAGCCCGCGGATGCGGTCGGGTACGGCGTCGCGGGCGGTGAGCACAAGGACTGGGGTGGCCACACCGGCGCTGCGCAGAGCCTGCAGCACATCCAGTCCATCCTTGGCCGGTAAGCCCAGGTCCAGTACGGCAGCGGCGTATTCGCCGCCTGAGAGTTCGCGCTCGGCAGCCATGCCGTCGCGCACCCAATCCACCTGAAACCCCAGCTGGCGCAGCCCGGAGCGCAGGCCATCGCCCAGCATGGAATCGTCTTCGGCAAGAAGGATGCGCATTCAGGGGGCTCCGCAGGAACTGTTCAGACTATTGTGCATGGCGAAGTCATCAATCGTCGTCGCCATCATCGTCACCCTGCCCGCTCAACACGGCACTGATGGCCTGCGGCGAAATCAAGCCTTGTGGCGACTGCCGCCACTCCCAAGTCCAGTAGGCCAATACGGCGCATAGCAAGAGGGCAGCCAGCCAACCATGGTTGCGCTTGGCGAGGTCCGGGCCAGGTCCGTCAGCACGGCCAGTCACCATCTGTGCAGCCAGGTTCTTGCGACGCAACAGGCTCAGGCCCACGATGGCGGCAATGTGCGCCAGCACCGCGGCCAGCACCGTGTTGCCAAAGAACTCGTGCACCTCGGCAATCCAGTCACCGCCCAGAAAGTCGCCCCACTCGTTGTAGGTGGCATAGCCCGACAGTGTGAGTGGCAGGACGATGACCAGGATGGCCACGATGGCCAGCGCCATGAACAGGTTCTGCCCCTGGCGCCAGTTCACCGCCGGGCTTGCGTCTGCTTGTGCGGCCGTCTTGATCGCTTGTGCCCAGGAACCCAGCCCCGCCAGCTTGCGCCACAGCAGGGACAGCGCCGCCTGGCGCGGCCCCAGCAGGCCGTAGAGCACGCGAAACGCCAGCAGACCCGCCATGGTGTAGCCCAGCGTGACGTGCAGCAGGCGCAGGCGCTCACCATCGGCGGTGAGATAAGCGCCCAGAAAGCTCAGGGCAAACAGCCAGTGAAAGACGCGGGTGGGCGCGTCCACCACACGGCGACGCGCAGCTTGTGCGGGTGAGGCGGCAGAGGGAAAAGTGGTGGTGGTCATGGGGAACCTCGTCAAAGCAAAAGGGGTTGAGGGTCAGTCCGACCAGTTGCGGCGAAAGCGCGCGTCCAAGCCTTTGGGAAAGGTAATTTCGCGTTCGCTGAAACTACCTTTGTCAGCCCGCGTGTGGCAGGCGATGCAGTTAGCTGCGCTCTTCACGGCGGCTTGCTTCCAGATGGCGGGGTCCAGCTCATCGTGCTTACGCACAAACCAGGCCGAGGTGGTGATGCGGTCCTGCGGGGGCTCTTCGCGCACCCGCTTGGTGGTCCCAGCGTTTACCTGCAGCCATTGGCTGATCTCGCGCACGCTGGCTTCGTCCAGTGAGGCGTCGGTACCGTAGTGCTTGTCCAGCGAGCCCATGAGCCGCTTCCACGAGGGCGCGGGCAACATGCCCGCCGGGTAGGCAATGTGGCAGGCCGCACATTCGGCCTGGTACTTGGGCAGGGGCGGCACCATGGGGCCTTTGGAGTCGGCACAGGCGTTGCCCAACGACAGGCACGCCACGGTCAGAACCGCTATCCATTTAGGAGCTGCTCGCGCATATTGCACGGTGGCTAGAGGCCAATTTGGCATAAATTTCCTTTGAAACGGGGGTCGCTGCCTTCAGCGCTTGAGGCTGATGAGCCAGGCCAGCACATCCGCCTTCTCGGCCGCGCTGCACTCGCGGGCCAGTACGTCATTGCAGTTGCGACGGAACCACTTCTCACTCTTGGCGGGGTCAGTGAACCGCTCGGGGTTGAAGGCCGGTGCCAGCGCAGTGATGGCTTTGCCCGTACTGGCGTGTTTGCCGTCGCCGGTGGGCAGCGCGTTGTGGCAGGACGCGCAGCTCCACTCGCGGCCGTGTTGGGCATTGAAGAATTGTTGGCCCTGGGCCGGGTTGGGACTGCGCCCCGCCTGGGCAGCCAGAGCGTTCAACTGTTCAGCGGGGGTGCCGGCCCACAGCGCGGTGGAGCACAAGGCGGCTGCCACCACGGGCAGCACGGTACGGTGACAACGGTGCATGAAAACCTCCATGCCTTGCATGGTAGGAAGCACACATTAACGGGGTCTTAAGGCAACAAATGGCAAACCAGAGCGCACCAAAACGGCCGCCAAGGTCAGTGCTCTGGCTCAGTCCGGGGCTGGTCGCTGTGGCTCACCGCCAAGCCGTCGGCCACATAGGCGGGGCCCTTCATCAGCATGACCACCACGCAGCCAATGGCGATGGTGAGCACCGCCGTCCAGTGGAACACCACCAGCCCCACCACCACATAGTCGGCCAGCAACACGGCACGCGCGGCAGCCGGGGTGGATGCATCGGCCAGCCAGTGGTAGGCGCCCAGCGCCCCCAGGGGCAGCACCGTGCCAGCCGCCCAAATGGCGGGCAACTTGCGCCACAAAGCCCACTCCAGCCCGCTGGCAGAGCGGATGGAGCCGGGAAGTTTGTTGAGCCAGCGCATGCCCGCAGTGTAGGCCGCGCGGCAGATAGTGTGTTGCGCTAACCCAAACCGCGCACCACGTTCATGGCTTCTTCCACCCGGTCCACGGCGTGGATGGTCATGCCCTCAATGGGCTTTTTGGGCGCATTGGCCTTGGGCACCACGGCCACGGTAAAGCCCAGCTTGGCGGCTTCTTTCAAGCGCTCTTGCCCGCGCGGTGCCGGGCGCACTTCGCCGGCCAGCCCCACTTCGCCAAACGCGATGAAGCCTTTGGGCAGCGGCTTGCCGCGCAAGCTCGAGGTGATGGAGAGCATCACCGCCAAATCAGCCGCCGGCTCGCCAATGCGCACACCGCCCACGGCGTTGATGAACACGTCCTGGTCCATACACGCCACGCCTGCGTGGCGATGCAACACGGCCAACAACATCGCCAGGCGGTCTTTGTCCAAGCCCACGCTGAGGCGGCGCGGTGATGGACCGCCACTGTCCACCAATGCCTGAATCTCCACCAACAGCGGGCGCGTGCCTTCCAGCGTGACCATCACGCAACTGCCGGGCACCGGCTCGGCATGTTGGCTCAAAAAGATGGCGCTGGGGTTGCTCACGCCCTTGAGGCCTTTTTCGGTCATGGCGAATACGCCGATCTCGTTCACCGCGCCGAAGCGGTTTTTGATGGCGCGCACCAGCCGGAACTGGCTGTGCGTGTCGCCCTCAAAGTACAGCACCGTGTCCACCATGTGCTCCAGCACACGCGGTCCGGCCAGCGCACCCTCTTTGGTCACATGCCCCACAAGCACGATGGCCGTGCCGCTGGCCTTGGCCGCACGGGTCAGGTGGGCTGCGCACTCGCGCACCTGGGCGACCGAGCCCGGCGCGCTGGTGAGGTGTTCGGAATACACCGTCTGGATGGAGTCGATCACCGCCACATCCGGGCGGTTGGCCTCCAGCGTGGCGAGGATTTTTTCGAGTTGGATTTCGGCCAGTACTTTGACTTGCGAATGGTCCAGCCCCAAGCGGCGTGAGCGCAAGGCCACTTGCGCACCGCTCTCCTCGCCCGTCACATACAAGGTGTTTTTGCCCAAACGCTGCAGCGAATCGAGCGCCTGCAACAAGAGCGTGGACTTGCCGATGCCGGGGTCCCCGCCAATCAGCACCACGCCGCCTTCGACCATGCCGCCGCCCAACACGCGGTCCAGCTCCTCGTGGCACGTGGGGGTGCGCTCCACATCGGACGCTTCAATGTCGGACAACACCGCCACCTCGGCGGTTTTGGCCAAGGAAGCAAAGCGGTTTTTGGCCGGACCGTCGCTGCTGGCCACCGATTCGATCAGCGTGTTCCAGGCGTTGCAGTGCGGACATTTGCCCAGCCACTTGGGGCTGGTGCCACCACACTCGTTGCAGGTGAAGACAGTTTTTTCTTTGGCCATGGCCGAATAATACTGTATGTATTTACAGATACCAAGGCGCCCCGCCCAGGGACTGAGTGGCTCTTTGCGCCGTGATTGCGCCACATCAGGTGCCAACACCGCGGCGCAGCGTACGCTGGCGCACCCACGGCTACGGGCCGGTGGGCGCATCATCCACCGCAGGCCGTCCAGTTGCCTCCAACCGCCTGAATTGCTATGGTTTCAGGAGCTGTTCGCGCATATTTCATGAGGGCTAGATGCCAATTTCATCCCAAGACCCAACGACTGGCCTGAGCCAGGCTGAGGCGGCGCAGCGCCTGCAGGCCGACGGCCCCAACGTGATGCCCGGTGAGCAGCCGCGCCGGCTGGCGGCCATCGTGCAGGAAACGCTCAAAGAACCCATGTTCATGCTGCTGCTGGCCGCCGCCGTGTTGTACGGCGTGTTGGGCGAATGGCAGGAAGGCGGCATTTTGATGGGGCTGGTGGTCGTGGTGCTGGGGCTCACGCTGTACCAGGAAGGCAAGACCGAACGCGCCATGCAGGCCCTGCGCCAGCTCTCCAGCCCGCGCGCGCTGGTGCTGCGCGATGGCCAGCCCCAGCGCATTGCCGGGCAGGATGTGGTGGTGGGCGACATCCTGGTGGTGGCCGAGGGCGACCGCATTGCCGCCGACGCCGTGTTGCTGGACGGCAGCGAGCTGATGGCCGACGAATCCCTGCTGACCGGGGAATCCACCCCAGTCGACAAGCTGGCGGTGCCTGCGGGTAGCGATATGCCGACCGCTCTGCCTCCGCAGGCCGGCGGTAACCAGACACCGTTTTTGTACTGCGGCACGCTGGTGGTCAAAGGGCATGGCACGGCGCGTGTGCTGGCCACCGGCGAACGCACGGCCATGGGCCGCATTGGCAGCGCCTTGCAAAGCCTGCAGGCCGAAGCCTCGCCGCTGCGCGCGCAGACGGCGCGGCTGGTGCGCACCCTGGCGGTAGTGGCACTGGCCGCCAGCGTGTGCCTGGTACTGGCCTATGGCCTGATGCGCGGCGACTGGATGGGCGCCGTGCTGGCCGGCATTGCCTTGGCCATGGCGCTGCTGCCGCAAGAGTTCACCGTGGTGCTGACCGTGCTGCCGGCCTTGGGCGCGTGGCGCCTGTCCAAACTGCAGGTGCTGACCCGGCGCATTGCCGCCATTGAGACGCTGGGCGCAACCTCGGTGCTGTGTGTGGACAAAACCGGCACCCTGACCGAAAACCGCATGACCGTGGCCCAGCTCTACGCCTATGGCGGCACACAGGCCGATGCCACGTTGGCGGTGGACTACAGCGCGCAGTCAGAGCTTCCGGAGGCCTTTCACACCGTAGCCGAATTCGCCATCTTGGCCAGTGTGCAAGACCCGTACGACCCGATGGAGCTGGCCTTTCACCGGCTGGGCGCCCATTTCCTCCAAGGCACCGAGCACCTGCACCGGGACTGGACCCTGGTGCGCGAGTACGGCCTGACGCCCCAGCTGCGCGCCATGTCCCATGTGTGGACCATCACCCAGGACCACACTCGCATCGTGGCGGCCAAGGGCGCGCCCGAAGCGGTGGTGGATCTGTGCCACCTGCCCGAGGCCGAGCGCCTGCGCATTGCCTCCGCCGTGGACGCCATGGCCGGGCAAGGCCTGCGGGTGCTGGGGGTGGCGCAAGGCCAGTTTGAAGGCACTGACTGGCCGGCGCAGGAGCACGACTTCACCTTCCATTTTGTCGGCCTGCTGGGTTTGCAAGACCCGCTGCGCCCCGGCATTCCCGACGCGGTGGCCCAGTGCCACACGGCCGGCATTCGGGTGGTGATGATCACCGGCGACTACCCCGCCACCGCCCACGCCATTGCCCGGACCGCCGGCCTGGCCCAGGGCGATGCGGCCGGGGTGCTCAGCGGTGACGAGATTGCCACGCTGGACGATGCCGCCCTGCGCAGCCGCATGCGCGAAGTGGCCGTGTGCGCCCGCGTGGCCCCGGCGCAAAAGCTGCGCATTGTGCAAGCCCTGCAAGCGGATGGCCAGGTGGTGGCCATGACCGGCGACGGCGTGAACGACGCCCCAGCGCTCAAGGCGGCCCACGTGGGCATTGCCATGGGCGGGCGCGGCACGGACGTGGCACGCGAGTCCGCCGCGCTGGTGCTGCTGGACGACAACTTTGCCTCCATCGTGGGGGCCATCCGGCTGGGGCGGCGCATTTTTGACAATGTGCGCAAGTCCATGTCGTACATCCTGGCGGTCCATGTGCCGATTGCCGGCATGGCCCTGCTGCCGGTGCTGCTGGGCTGGCCTACGGTGCTGTTTCCGTTGCACATTGCGTTTCTGGAACTGGTGATCGACCCGGCCTGCTCCATGGTGTTTGAAAACGAGCCCGCCGAGACCGATGGCATGCGCCACCCCCCGCGCGATGTGCAAGCCCCCTTGTTGGGCCAGCGCACGCTGGGCCTTGCCCTGCTGCAGGGCGCTGGCGCCCTTGCCGTGGTGATGGCGGCGCAGTGGTGGGCGATGGGCCAGTGGGGAGAGGACGGCGGACGAGCCTTCGCATTCATCACGCTGGTGCTGGGTAATTTGGGCCTGATTTTTTGCAACCGCAGCCATCTGCCCCTGTGGCGTTCGGTAGCGACCCCCAACCGAACGCTGTGGGTGGTGTGCAGCGTGGCGCTGCTGCTCACCCTGGCGGCGGTGTACCTGCCTTGGCTGCAAGGGCTGTTTGCATTTGCGCCCATGCCTGGCGACGGACTGGCACTCGCAGTGGGCCTGGGCTTGCTGTGTGTGCTGTGGTTTGAGGCGCTCAAGGCCTGGCAGCGCCGCCCCCTCGCGGCCTGAGGCTCAGGGCTTGGGGATGCGGTCACGAGCGCGGCGCACCCTGTCCGCACTGATGGCAATTTTGACGGTTTCAAAATTCACCGGTGCCACGATGGTGGCCTCTGTGCCGGCAGCTTCTATCGGCTGGTAACGGGTGATGGGCATGCTGTTTTTATCCATCACACCGACGACCCACGGCGTGGTGGCCTTGGCGCCACGTTGCACCGCCACGGCCGTGTCGCCATTGGCCAACAACAGGTAGGTACCGGGCGGATAGAACCCGACGGCGGTGGCCATGGCGGCGCCCACGGCGGCCGCGTCGCCTTCCGCCCCAACATAGATGGACTTGGCCGCGCCCAGCGGCGACAAGGGCGAGCGGGTCTTGCGCGCCGCCATCTTGGCGACAAAAGCGTCGGCAGTGCTCAGGATCTTGCGCGAGCGCAGGTTGCGCGGCAGGGCCTCGGGCGCGTCGGGCGCGTGGTGCCAGCGCACCAAATCCAGTGTGTCGGGGTCTTCCACCCCAAAGGATTGCAGGATGGCAGCGCTGCGTTCCGGGTGTTCGCGGATCAGGGTGCGCTGCCAGTCGGTCAGGGGAGTCGCTTGGCGCGCCAAACTGTCCTGGTCGCGGGCCATGGCAATGTTCATGGTCAGGGCGGCATCCACCAGGCTACGGCGGGCGTGCGGGTCCAGCCCCAGCTTCTGCGCCGTAAGGGCACTCACCACCCCACACAACAAGGCGTGGGTGGCGCAGTAACCCAGGCTGTCGTCGGCCAGCGCCTGAAACAGGCAGAACAGGCTGTCGTCGGCATCCTCTTCCAGCAGCTTAAGAAGCTTGCGCGCAATGCCATCGAGTCGGCTCAAGGGGTTGATGGCCAAGCCCCCTTGGTACAGGATGCCGCGCAAGACCTCTTGCAGGTCCAGCCAGCCACCACTGAGCTGGGCACCCACCACGTAGTCCGCCTCGCGGATCTCGCTGGGCATGCCGGCCTTGGCAATGGTCATGACGTCCACACCGTCGCGCAGCATCTCGTGCACCATGCGTTCGTAGGCGCGCTGCCAGGCCAGTGCATCGCTGGGGGTGGCCGAGGCGTTGAAGGCATGGAGCTTGTCGCGGTGCTGCTCGGAGACCACGGGCTGGCCCTTGCGCAGCAAGAGTTGGCCTGCTTCGCTCCAGATATTGACCGGGATGGGCCGCCCCACTGCCAGCAGGGCGACCGGAATGGGCACGTACTTCAAGGCCGGCGCTTCAGTCTGCCACCGCTACGGGCACGCGCAGTGCCAGCGCACACATGAGCTCGTAGCCCACGGTGCCGGCGCTGACGGCCACTTCGTCGATGGACAACACCGAACCATTGGCAGCCCGGCCCCACAGCGTCACTTCGCTGCCCATGCCGGCCTGGGGCACAGGCTCCAGGTCCACGGTCACCATGTCCATGCTGACGCGGCCCACGGTGCGGGTGCGCACGCCGTCCACCAGCACCGGCGTGCCAGTGGGGCACAGGCGCGGATAGCCGTCGGCATAACCACAGGCGACCACGCCAATGCGCATCGGTTTGTCGGCCACAAACGTAGAGCCATATCCAACGCTAGCCCCCATCTCTATTGCGCGAACAGCTATGATTTTTGCAGCAAGCGTCATCGTCGGCTGCAGGCCCCAGTGGGCGGCCGTGTGCTCAGGGTAATCGGGTGCGCTGCCGTACACCGCAATGCCGGGTCGCACCCAGTCGGACACCAGGCCGGGACCGGAGTGGCGCAGTGTGGCGGCGCTGTTGCTCACCGTGCGTTCGCCGGGCAGGTCATCGGTGGCGGCCTTGAAGACGGCCATCTGCTGCGCAATGCCTTTGGGGCCATCGGCATCGCTGAAATGGGTCACCAGGGAAATCTCGTCCACCTGCGGCAGCGCGTTCAGCCGTGTCCAGGCCGAGCGCACCTGCTCGGGCTGGAAGCCCAGTCGGTTCATGCCGGAGTTGACCTTGAGGAAGACGCGGTGCGGCTCGTTGGTCTTGTGGATGGCCAGCATGTTGATCTGCTCTTCGCAGTGCACGGTGTGCCACAGGCCCAGGCGGGAGCACAACTCCAGGTCGCGCTGCTCGAACACACCTTCCAACAAGAGGATGGGACCACGCCAGCCCAGACCGCGCACGCGCTGGGCCTCGTCCAGGTCCAGCAAAGCGATGCCGTCGGCGCCACGCAGGCCATCAAAGGCCCGCTCGATGCCGTGCCCATAGGCGTTGGCCTTGACCACCGCCCACACCCGCGCATCGGGTGCCGCGCGGCGCGCCACCTCCAGGTTGTGGCGCAAGGCCTGGGTGTGGATGGTGGCTTGGATGGGACGGGGCATGGGGACGGTTGGGGCGTGAAACTACGAAGATTTTGACATTGGCGGGCGTGCTATAACCGCAGCACGTTTGGAGACCTACAACAATACCTAGCGCATTAGCCCCGCTAATGTGCCTTATCCCCCACCCATGAAACGCGGTTTTTACACCATCATGTCAGCGCAGTTTTTCAGCTCGCTGGCCGACAATGCCTTGTTTGTGGGCGCCGTGCAGTTGCTGCGTAGCAGCGGGGCCCCGGAATGGCAACAAGCCGCTCTGGTCCCCATGTTTGCGCTGTTCTACGTGGTGCTGGCCCCGTTTGTAGGTGCATTTGCGGACTCCATGCCCAAGGGCCGGGTCATGCTGATCAGCAACAGCATCAAGATTGTGGGCTGCCTGCTGATGTTGTTTGGCACCCACCCGCTCATGGCCTATGCCATCGTGGGCCTGGGGGCAGCCGCCTACTCGCCTGCCAAATACGGAATCCTGACCGAGCTGCTGCCCGCCAGCCAGCTGGTCAAGGCCAATGGCTGGATCGAAGGACTCACCATTGCCTCCATCATTCTGGGTGTGCTGCTGGGCGGCCAATTGGTCAGCCCCATGATTTCGCAGGCGCTGCTGTCCTTTGACCTACCGCTGATTGACACCAGCATCGACACCGCCCCCGAGGCGGCCATTGGCATCCTGATTTTTGTCTACTTGGCAGCGGCTTGGTTCAACACCCGCATTCCTGACACCGGCGTCTCCATGCGCGCCATGCCCAAAAACCTGCTATCCCTGCTGCCAGATTTCTGGCAATGCAACACCAAGCTGTGGAAAGACCGTCTGGGCCAGATCTCGCTGGGAACCACCACCCTGTTCTGGGGCGTGAGCGGCAATCTGCGCTACATCGTCTTGGCCTGGGCCTCCGCTGCACTGGGCTACAGCGTGACCCAGGCCTCGGCCTTGGTGGGCGTAGTAGCCATAGGTACCGCCGTGGGTGCGGTGGCCGCTTCGCTGCGCATGCGGCTGGAGCACGCGGTCAACGTGATCCCCTTGGGCATTGCCATGGGCTTGCTGGTGATCCTGCTGAACTTCATCAGCAACGTGTGGGTAGCCGCTCCGTTCCTGATTCTGCTGGGTGGCCTGGGTGGCTTTCTGGTCGTGCCCATGAATGCACTGCTGCAACACCGCGGCCACAACCTGATGGGCGCAGGCCGCTCGATTGCCGTGCAGAATTTCAACGAGCAGGCCTGCATTCTCGGCTTGGGCGCCTTCTACAGCCTGTCCACGGGCATGGGCCTGTCAGCCTTTGGTGCCATCACCGTGTTTGGCGTCGTGGTGGCGGGCTGCATGTGGCTGATCAAACGCTGGCATGAACGCAACTGCCGCGATCACGCCGCCGTGGTGAATCACCTGCTAGACATCGCCCGCAACGACAACCTGCACGGCTAAGCCGGGGGCGCCGCCAGTTCCGAAGGCTCAGGTACTGCGTACTGCACCTGGTCGCGGCCCAGCTGTTTGGCGACATACAGCGCCCGGTCTGCCGCGGCATAAATACACTCAATGGCCACTTTTTGGCCCTGCGTGGTGCCGCTCACGCCAAAGCTGGCAGTCATGGGCAGCGCCACCCCCAGGTAAACCAAGGGCTCAGTGCGTACCAACAAACGCAGCTTCTCCGCCACATCACACGCCCCTTGGCGCGCGGTGTCGGGCAGCAGCACGATGAACTCTTCGCCCCCCAGACGCGCCACGGTGTCGGTGCTGCGCACACCGCGACGCAACACTGCCGCCACATGCTGCAGCATGGCGTCTCCTACCGGGTGGCCGTGCACGTCGTTCACTGTCTTGAAGTAGTCCAGGTCCACCATCACACAGTGCGTAGGCACGGTGGCACGCACCGCCCGGTTGAGCTCCTGCTGCGCCTGGCGCATGAATTCACGCCGGTTGATCAGGCCCGTCAGCGTGTCGTGGGCAGCCAGAAAGGCCAATTCCCGCTGTTGGGCCACCAGCGCCTGGTTGCTGCGGCTGAGCTGGCGGCGCAACATCACCGCCTTGGCAAACTGGTTCCACACCATAACCGACGCCACCAGGGCCAACAAAGGTGAGAAGAAAGCCATGATGTTGAGGCTGTTGTTGTGCATGGGCGCAATGGGAGCCTGGCGCAGCATGTAAGCAAAGACCAGGTAGGCGCCGAAAAAAAGAGGTACAGAAATAGCCGGGCGCATCAGGGACAAGACACCGAACATGATGCAGATCAGCATAAAGCTGGACAGGCCAGCGCCTGCGTTGGCCACCAGGTCGGCAATGCTGAGGTAGGCACCCAGGTAGATGTAGGCAATAGCCACCAGAATCTGCAAGGTGATGGCGGCCGCCGAAGCACGCGCCTGGCGCAGGCAGTAGTGGGCGGCCACACCGCACACGCTCACCAAGGCTGCCGCCGTCCAGTGGGCCCGCCCTACAAGACTGGCCCAGACCTGCAACTCCGGGTGCTCCGCTGGGGCATGGTAGGCATCCAGCAAAATGGCCATGGCCAGGTGCAAGGGGACCATGAGACAGGCAACCCAACGGAAGCGACGCAGCGACTCCATGGTGCCCTCGCCCTGCACCACGTCATATTCTTGTTTGGTAAGCCAGAACCAATCCACATAGGGCTGGTACCAGGGGGCTTTGTTCACCGCATCTCCTTGATGCTTGGAATCTTCTCAGCAAAATCCGGCAGGGACAAGTGTTTTCACAAACTGCTATCGTGAAGCACCTGCCACTCCAGAAAGCCCTATCCATGTCTTCTGTGTACGACTTTGACGCCCTGCAAATCAACGGGCAACCGGTCCCCCTCAAGCAGTTTCAGGGCAAGCCCCTGCTGATTGTCAACACCGCCAGCGCCTGCGGTTTCACGCCCCAGTTCGCGGGCCTGGAAGAGCTGCACAAAACCTATGGTGGCAAAGGTCTGGTGGTCTTGGGCTTTCCCTGCAACCAGTTTGGTGCGCAAGACAAGGGCAGCAACGACGAGATTTCAGAGTTCTGCCAGCTCAACTATGGGGTCAGCTTCCCCATGATGGCCAAGATCGATGTGAACGGCAGCGACGCCCACCCGCTGTACCAGTGGCTGGTGAAGGAAGCCCCGGGCTTCCTAGGCACCAAGGCCATCAAATGGAACTTCACCAAGTTCCTGATCGGCAAGAATGGGCAGGTCCTCAAGCGCTACGCCCCGACCGACACCCCAGCCAGCCTGGCGCAGGACATTGAGGCGGCCTTGGCAGCCTGAAGCCGCAGCACTGCGCGGTGCGGTATGCAAGGCGCGCCGCTTGCTTTAGACTGGCGGCCATCGTGGCTCTTGCGAGGGATGGCCAGCATGGCATGTACATCGGCGTTGCATTGCGGCTCCCCTGCGATCGGGCGTTCCTCCCGGTGGGCCCTGCTCTTGTGCCTGGTCACGGCGCTACCCGCACTGGCAGACGAGAACCAGGGCTTTGGCCTGCTGGTGGACGCAGGACTCACGCTCGACGACAACGTCACGCGGGCCAAAGAGGGCAATGACCGCCTCAACGACGCGGCCTACAGTGTGAACCTCAGCAAGTCGGCCACCTGGGCACTGGGTAGCCAGAGTCGCCTGCTGCTCACGGGGATATTGGGCGGCGAACGTTTCCAGTCCTACTCGGGCCTCAGCCATCTGGACGCAGCCGTCGAAGCAGAACTGCAATATCGTGAATCCTCCGAGTTTTCCGCCCCCACCCTGGGGGTGTTCGCCAAGGTCAAGGCAGAAGACTATGAGTCAAACCTGCGCGACGGCGTCCGCTACAGCCTGGGCCTGTCACTGAGCCAACCACTGACCGACCGCATAGGCCTGTTTGCTGCGCTCGCCAGCAACCAGCGCGCCAGCAACAGCAAAGTCTTCAGCACCGTGGACACCTCCGCCCGCATGAGCCTGGACTACGCGCTGAGTGCCCGCAAGGCCCTGTACCTGAGCGCCGAGTACCGCGTGGGGGATGTCGTCTCCACCGGGCGCGCTTCGCTGGAGAACGTGACCATCTCCAAGGTTTTCGTGCTGGACAACGCGTTCACCGGAGGCCAGTTCTTCAGCTACAAGATCAATGGCAGCACCTGGCTGACCACCGTGGGCTACAACCATTCGTTGGGTCAAAACGGAGCAATCGACATTGCCTGGCGGCGCGTGGAATCCACACCAGAATTGCGCCCCAGTTGGGCGACGTCGCCGCGCAGCTACATCAGCAACCAGCTGCTGGCGAGTTACCTGTTTCGCTTCTGAGGGAGGTGCACATGTCCGCGCATGCAGCTATCTGTCGGTCCCTGTGCCTGCTGCTGCCCTGGATACTGGTGGCATGCGGCGGCACCAATGGTGGCAACGATGTGGACCCGAATGCCCCGCGCACCACCAGCCCGACCAGTGGCCCCGACAGTTTTCTGCTGTTCCCGAACCCGCAAAAACAGGATGACGGCACGCTGCAAGTGGCCTCCTTGGCCTACGCCACCGCCTACTACGAAGCGATAGACCCCAACAACGAACGCGACACACTGGCCAAGTTCAAGGCCAAAAACCTGTTTGGCACGGCGGCTGGCACGCTAGGCGAAGAAACCGTGATCGTCGGCGACCAGCGTGACCTGGGCTATGGGCGCAAGATGACGGCACGCCAGAACCCTGATGGAACCCTGGCCTTTGTGGTGGAGAACTACATGGTGGGCGCCTACGGCGCGTACAACGCGCTGAACCTGGAGGCGGCCATCATGCCCGAGGCCAAGTGGCATTTGGGTACCAATGCCATTGAGTTCAGCCCGGGTCCCGGCGGTACGATCAACTTCGTCAAGTTCTACACCTACGACCCCGTGACCGGAGCACGGCTGATGATGGGCAATCTGGATGGCCGCGGCCCCAAGGCCATGCCCACCGTATGTGCGTCCTGCCATGGCGGCCGCGGAGACCCGCTGACACCCGCAGTGGCAGGCAAGCCCCTGTTTCCCCGCTTGATGAACGTGAAATCAGCGGTCGACGCCGTCGCCCCCAACCAGGGCGGTGTCCGTGGAGATATCGCAGCCCAACTGCACCCGCTAGAGCCCGCCTCCTTCGACTTCTCCAGCCTGCCCGGCTTTACCCGTCTGATGCAGGAAGCCAAGATCAAGACCATCAACAAGATGGTGCTGTGTTCTCTGCCCATTCCGGTGGCGGCCGGGGGTGAGGATGCCTGCCGCCGCACTGCGATTGGCAATGAGTACCAAGGCACCGTGGCCGAACACCTCAAGGACATGTATGGCGGCGCGGGACTGCCCCAGTCCAACACCGCCACCACCGACACCTACGTCCCCGCAGGCTGGGCCGTGCAGTCCGCGCTCTACCTCAACACCCAGGCCCAGGCTTGCCGGGTCTGCCACCTGCTGCGGGGCAACGGCAACCAGTCCGACATCGACTTTGCCACCTTTGCCAAGTTTGATGGCTACTCCGCCCGTATCAAGGCGCATGTGCTGGACCGGGGCAACATGCCCTTGGCCAAGCTGATTTACGACAACTACTGGGCCAGCAGTGCGACCTACTCGCCCATGGGAACCTACCTGGCTGGCAAGGGCTACAGCAACACCAGCACACAGCCCGGTGCGCCCGTGGCCGACCCGGGGCCTGACCGCGTGGTCAAGGCCCTGAGCACCACCTTGTCAGCCGGCATGAGCCTGTATGCCGACAGCTACCAGTGGAGCATTTCGCCCAGCTCACCCACGGTAGGCGCCAGCCTGAGCAATGCCAACACCGCCACACCGACCTTCACCGCGCTGGGCAATGGCACCTACTGGGTAATGTTGCGGGTCAGCAAAGGGGCCGTCCAAAGCGCGGAAGCCAAACTGGTGATCGTGGTGGACACCGCCTTGGCCTACACGCCGTCGGCCCTGCGCTTCAGTGACATCAAAACCATTTTGCAAGGTGCTGGCACCTGCACAGGTTGCCACACCTCGGGTATTGGGGACTCCGGCCAACCACCAATTTGGTACAGCAACTTCGACCGCAATGCAGACGGCGTGACCGACGCTACCGATGACCACTGGTTCTATACCGAGCTGCGCGGGCGCATCAACTTCAGCGACATTGCGGCCAGCCCCCTTCTGCGCAAACCCTCGGGCAACCACCACAACGGGGGCTTGCTGACTGGGTTTGACACCAGCGCCGCGCCGGGCCATGGGGACCGGGTGCACTACGACACCTTCCTGAACTGGATTCTGAACGGCGCTCCGGAGTAGGACGAACGACCTTCGGTTAGTAGCCGCGCCTGGGTCCGGTGTAAGCGTCGGTCGCAAATACAAACGGGGTCTTGCGCCCCACCAAAGTTTCAATCAGCGCCAGTTCCTGGTCCGTATGGTTCAGGAACGGGGCACTGCGGATGTTCTTGCCCCGGCCACCGTCCTTGACGATGTAGAGCGGGCGGTCATGGTGCGAGGCCACCACCTGCTCGCGGCTCTCGGGGTCGTCGGTCGCCTGCACTTCGGTGGCACCATAACAGGTGCAAAAGTAAGTTTGCTCGGGGTCGGACTCCACATAAAACCCGGTGCCCCGGATGCCAATGGTGGAGGTTGAGGTGGTAACGCGCATGGGCGAATTGCGCGACACCGACAACAACTTGCCAGTCACCATGCGCAAACCTCCAATCAACAGGCCTGTGAGTGAGGTATCAGCCGGTGCAGTGGCAGGGGTTTCGATCACTAGCTTGCTGTCGCCACGCAGAATCATGGAGTGGGTGTTGACCACAAAGATCACTTGGCTGTCTTTGGCGGTCTGCAGTGTGTCGCCAGGCTTGATGGGTGTGCTCAGCGTGGCGAGTTTGTCATTGACGCGCACCTGGCCGCTGAGACTATAGATAGACTGACCGGGTGGCAGTTTGCTGGGGCGATTGCCAAACAGGCTTTGGGCTTGCGCCAGCCCCATCGCGGGGCCGAAGAGGCCGGCCGCCAGTGCCTGGATCAGCCACTGGCGGCGCGGGTCATCGATGTGGTCGGACGGGATCATGGGGCCCCCTGGATCAAACAGGCACAACCGGCGCCACCCTGCACAGGCAGCCCTTTGCCAAGATTATGCGGCGAACCCGCCCGGCGTGGCGCACAAAGCAGCGTCCAATACCTCCACCCAATGGCGTACCGGAGTGGTCGTACCACTTTGCAAATGGGTGATACAGCCGATGTTGGCACTGATGATGACCTCGTTGGCCGCAGGTGCCAGGTAGCTCAGTTTGCGATCGCGCAGCTGGTACGACAAGGCTGGGTTCAGCACCGAGTACGTGCCGGCCGAACCGCAGCACAGATGCGCTTCGTTGGCCGCGATGCGCACGTCAAAACCCAACGCCGCGAGATGGGCCTCCACCCCGCCCTTGAGCTTTTGCCCGTGCTGCAGCGTGCAGGGCGGATGGAAGACCAGCGCGGGTTGTGCGGCCACCGCTGGCCCGTCCAGGCGGGCCTTCAAGGCGGGTAGCAAGTCGGGCAGGAGCTCGCTGAGATCGCGGGTGAGCGCGCTGATGTGGGCCGCTTTGGCGGCGTATAGCGGGTCGTCGCGCAGGATGTGGCCATACTCCTTGACGGTGGCCCCACAGCCCGAGGCATTCATCACAAGTGCATCGGCGCCCTGCTCTACATAGGGCCACCAGGCGTCGATGTTGGCGCGCATCTCGGCCTTGCCACCGTCCTGGTCGTTGAGGTGGAATTTGACGGCACCGCAGCAGCCTGCCTTGCGCGCCACCTGGACCTGCACCCCGGCAGCATCCAGCACGCGGGCGGTGGCGCTGTTGATGTTGGGCGCCATGGCGGGCTGGACGCAGCCTTCCAGCATCAACACCTTGCGGGCGTGCTGGCGCGTGGGCCAGGCGCCGGCTTCCTGTGGGGCGGGTACCTTGTTCTTCAGGCTTTGCGGCAGCAGCGGGCGTACCAGCTGCCCCAGCTTCATGGCCGGTGCAAACAATGGCGAGGGCAAGCCCTCTTTCAGCGCCCAGCGCACAGCCCGCTCGCCCATAGGGCGCGGCACCTTGGCATCCACCAGCTTGCGGCCGATGTCCACCAGATGTCCATAGTCCACGCCGCTGGGGCAGGTGCTTTCGCAGTTGCGGCAGGTCAGACAGCGGTCCAAGTGCATCTGCGTGGCACGGGTCGGCGTTTGGCCTTCCAGCACCTGCTTCATCAGGTAGATGCGGCCGCGCGGGCCGTCCAGCTCGTCGCCCAACAGCTGGTAGGTGGGGCAGGTGGCAGTACAGAAGCCGCAGTGCACACACTTGCGCAGAATGGCCTCGGCGGCTTGGCCGTCGGCGGTGTTCTGGTATTCGGGGGCGAGTTGGGTTTGCATGGCGCGGGCTCAGAGGTCGGCGCAGAGGCGGCCGGGGTTGAACAGGCCCTGAGGGTCAAAGGCGGCCTTGAGGCGGCGGGTGATGGCGTCCCGCGCGGCATTTTTAGTGTCAAATTGGCATCCAGCCCTCGTGGAATCTGCGCGAGCAGCTACGAAAACAGTAGCATTCCCACCCGCCGTACGGGCAGCTGCCTGCAGCTGCGCACCCGCCTGCTGCGGCGCCCAGAGCCAGCGCAGCCCGCCCTGCCACTCCACCAGTTGGGCCCATGGCAAGTCCAGCACTGGCGCGGTGGGCGCCACCGATAGGCGCCACAGCGCCAGCTCGGGGGCTCGCGCATCGGCAAAGAAAGGCAGGCGCTGGTCGCGGCACAGGACCCAGTCGGGGCCGGCCTGGGCGTTGTCCATACGCTCGCCTGGCAGCTCGGCCAACATCTTGTGGCAGGCGGCGTCCACCGCGGCCACGGCCCCCCGCAGGCGCACAAACAGCAGGTCGCGCCCGCCACCGGGGGCGGTGTCGTCGTGCACCCAGCAGCTGGCGTTGAGCGGCAGGGGCTGCCCACCCCAGCGGTGCAAATGCTCCAGCGCACTGGCCTGGTCGACGCCAAACACCAGCGTGGCCTCTGCAGGAGCCATGGGCAGCACCTTGAGGGAGACTTGGGTGATCACCCCCAGCGTGCCCATGGCGCCCGCCATGAGGCGCGAGACGTCGTAGCCCGCCACGTTTTTCATGACTTGGCCGCCAAAGGTGAGGTGCTCCCCCTGGCCGTTGATCAATTGCAGGCCCAACACATAGTCGCGCACGCTACCCACGGTGGCGCGGGCTGGGCCGGCTAGGCCGCTTGCCACCATCCCACCTACGGTCGCTACGCTCCCTGCGGCGGGGCCGCTGTCCCGGACGCGCTCGCCCAACGGCTGCGCGCGGGTCGCCGTCTTGTCGGCCCCCGACCACGCGAAGTGCGGTGGCTCAAAAGGCAGGCATTGCCCCTTTTCCGCCAGCGCGACTTCCAGCTCCGCCAGCGGCGTGCCGGCGGCCACGGTCACGACCAGCTCGCTGGGCGCGTAGTCGAGGATGCCGCTATGTATGCGCGTGTCGAGCAGCTGCGCGGGCTGGATGGTGCCCACAAAATCCTTGCTACCACCACCCCGAATTTGCAGCGGGGTGCGCTCGGCCACGGCGGTGCGGACCTGGTCCAGCAATGTTTGGAGTGAAGGGGCTGCATGCATGGCGCCGATGGTACGGCGCCACGGGCGGGCGAGGCGTGAATTTTTTGGTGCAAGTAGCGCCAAAAAATTGGCGGCCGCGCGCCGCTGGGCCGCCCCAAGGCGGGTCAGCCCCTTCGGGGCAGCGACCCGCGCAGCGGCGGGGCGTGGTGGCTAATCCACGAAGAAGTTCACCGGCAGACCCGGCACGTCGACCCGCATGGAAAACACCGCGCCGGAGAGTGGCATGGTCTCGAGCTCGGCCGCACTGCGGCCATGGCGCGCGGTGGTGACGTAGAGGGTCTTCAGGTCCTCGCCACCAAAGCAAGGCATGGTGGGGCATTGGGCGGGCACAGGAATTTCGGCCAATAGCGTGCCATCGGGCGCGAACTTGCAGATGCGCCGGCCCTCGAACATGGCGGCGTAGTAGTTGCCTTCCACGTCCACCGCTGCACCATCCGGGCGACCCGCATAGGCCGTGGTCTCGAAGGTCCAGCCCGCGGGCTTGGGTGCGCATTGCTGGTAGGTGCGCTGTTCGTCCAGGGTGTTGGTTTCCAGGTCGTAGTCCCACGCGTAGACCACATGGTTGGGTGTGTCGGACCAGTAGATAGTTTGGTTATCCGGGCTCCAGGCAAGGCCGTTGCCAGTAAGGGCGCCACCGGCGTGCTGCACCACCTCGGGCGGGCCACGGCGGCAGTCGATGGAGAACAGCGCCGCCACGCGGCCGGCCTTGGGCTCGTCGATGGTGCCGACCCAGAAGCGGCCCAGTGCGTCGCACTTGCCGTCGTTGGCACGCACGGTGGCTGTGTCATACGGCAAGGTGGCGATGGGCTCAAGCGCCCCGCCCCACTCGCGCGCCCGGAACACGCCATGGCGCAGCGCAATCACCAACCCGCCCTTTGCAGCTGGCGCAATGCAGCCGGGCTCGCTGGGCATGTCCCAGCGCTGAACCGTGCCCATGTAGACGTTGGCGCGCAACAAGGCCTTGCCGGGAATGTCGACCCAGTAGAGCTGCTGCTCCTGCGGGTGCCAAAACGGCGATTCGCCGAGCTGGAAGGTGTCTTGGCTGAGAGGCTGCCAGCTCATTTGGCACGCTCCACATCAATGCGCATTTCGCAGGAGAAACTCTGGCCAGGCTGCAGGATGACCACGCCCAAGTCTTCGGCACGCGCGCCGGTCTGGGCCATGCGGTTGAGCGCATTGTTCACATGGCTCACGGGTTCCACGGCAATGTTGTCGCGCTCGGGGTGGGTGTACACCACCAGGCGGCTCAGTGCGGAAGAAACGCGCACGCGCAACACGGCATCCTGCAGCGTCAGTACACCGCCCCAACCATCAAAACAATGGTCGACGGTGAGCGACTCCACGCTTTGCTGCAAGCCGGGGTGCGCCACGCGGTGGGTGGGCAGCTTGTCGCTGCCCATCTCCCAACGGCCAGTGGCCGTGAACTGCACCTCGGTGCCCGGGCGTTTGGGGAAGAAAGGATGCCAACCCAGCCCGACCGGTGCGGCCACAGGCGACTGGTTGGTGATGGAGAGCGACATTTCCAGCGCCCCGGCCTCCAGCTTGAAGGCCTGCGAGCAATCGAAGTCAAACGGCCAGGCCGCGTCGGCCCGGTGCTCAAAGCCCAACAGCGCAAAGGTGTCAGACGATTCCAGCACCGCCCAGGGCCGCTGCCAGCCCACGCCGTGGATGGCATGGGGCTCAGGGTCAAAGTTGCGGACCAGTGGATGGCTGGTACCCGCCCACTGCAGCTGGGCCTGGCCGATGCGGTTGGAAAAAGGCACCAAGGGGTAGCTGCCCGACTGGCGCACAGTCTGCATTTGCGCCCCTGGCAGGGAGCTCAGCACCGGGTCGGTGCCCAGCCACAGGCCAGCGATGCTGCCGCCCAGTTCGGGTTTGATGTCGCACAGCAGGTCGCCGTGGCGCAAGGTGAGTGTGGAAGTCATGGCGGGATTGTGCACTGCGCACCGGCAAAAAAAAGGCCCGGTGGGACCAAAGTCCGACCGGGCCAGCGTCTCAAGAAGAATTGAAACTATTTCGTAACCGAATCCTGGGGATTAGCGGTTGTAGGCCGTTTCGCCATGGCTGGAAATGTCCAGGCCTTCGCGTTCTTCTTCTTCGCTCACACGCAGACCAATCACCAGGTCCACCAGCTTGAAGGCGATAAAGGAGACCACGGCCGACCAGACGATGGTCAGCAACACGCCTTGGGTCTGGATCCAGACTTGGGTGCCGATGGAATAACCTTCAGCCACGGCATTGGTCACATAGTCGTACACACCCGTGCCGCCCAAGGAGGGAGAAGCGAACACGCCAGTCAGCACGGCGCCAACAATACCGCCCACACCGTGCACGCCGAAGACGTCCAGGGAGTCGTCAGCACCCAGCAGGCGCTTCAGACCATTCACACCCCACAGGCAGGCAAAACCGCCCACCAGGCCGATGATGATGGCGCCCATGGGGCCGACAAAACCGCAAGCGGGGGTGATGGCCACCAAACCAGCCACAGCACCGGAAGCAGCACCCAGCATGGATGCCTTGCCACGGGTCAGGGCTTCGCCGGTGATCCAGGCCAGTGTGGCAGCAGCGGTTGCCAACAGCGTGTTCACGAAGGCCAGGGCGGTCAGGCCGTTGGCTTCCAGGTTGGAGCCGGCGTTGAAGCCAAACCAGCCAAACCAGAGCATGGCAGCACCGACCATGGTCAAGGTCAAGCTATGGGGAGCCATGGCTTCCTTGCCGTAACCGATACGCTTGCCCACCACGTAGGCACCGACCAGGCCGGCAACGGCCGCGTTGATGTGCACCACGGTGCCACCAGCGAAGTCCAGTGCGCCCTTGGCCCACAGGTAACCGGCTGCACCCACCACTTTTTCCAGCGAAGCAGCGTCAGAGATCGCATCAGGACCGGCCCAGTACCAGACCATGTGTGCAATAGGCAGGTAGCTGAAGGTGAACCAAATCACGCTGAATGCCAGCACAGCGGCGAACTTGATACGTTCGGCAAAAGCACCGACGATCAGGGCGCAAGTAATGGCCGCAAAAGTAGCCTGGAAGGCCACAAAGCTCAGCTCGGGAATAACCACGCCCTTGCTGAAGGTCGCTGCCACGGATTCGGGCGTGATGCCTTTCAGGAACAGCTTGTCCAGCGTGCCGATGAATTTGCCATCACCGCCGAAGGCGAGGGTGTAACCGTAGATAGCCCACAAGACATAAATGAGGGCACTGACTACAAACACCTGCATCAGCACGGACAGCATGTTCTTGCTACGTACCAGGCCGCCGTAGAACAGTGCCAGACCGGGCAGTGTCATGAAGATCACCAGCGCCGTGGCGGTGGTCATCCAGGCGGTGTCACCCTTGTTGGGGACAGGTGCTGCGGCCGCAGGCGCGGCAGGTGCCGCTTCGGCCGCTGCGGGTGCCGGGGCTGCGGCAGGCGCTGCAGCTTCAGCGGGGGCGGCAGCGGCAGGCGCTGCCGCAGCGGGGGCTTCGGCGGGTTTGGCGTCCTGGGCCAGTGCCAGGCTACCGGCGCCCAGCAGGCTCAGGCCCAAGGCCAGGGAGGCAAGCAGTTTTTTCATGTTCGAGCTCTCTTTCTGGTTACAGCGCTTCTTTGCCGGTTTCGCCGGTACGAATGCGCACAACCTGTTCCAGGTTGTAGACAAAAATCTTGCCGTCGCCGATCTTGCCGGTGCGGGCTGCACCCTCGATGGCTTCGATCACACGGTCCACCAAAGCGTCGTCAATCGCCGCCTCAATCTTCACCTTGGGCAGAAAGTCCACCACGTACTCTGCACCGCGGTACAGCTCGGTGTGGCCTTTTTGACGGCCAAAGCCTTTGACTTCCGTGACGGTAATGCCCTGCACACCAATGCCAGACAAGGCTTCTCGCACCTCATCGAGCTTGAACGGTTTAATGATGGCCGTTACGAGTTTCATGTGTTCACCTCAGCTTGAAAACAGTTGAATACAGACACCGGGTCTGGCTGGTCTGCCTCTCCATGGTCTGGAGATACACCCATAAAGCAGAAGGCATGCCAAGTTAAAAGTCCCTCTATTTCGCACGGCTACGGCCCAAGCGGCACCAACTGGAGTAACATGCCTGTATATAAATACAGCATGCACGTCATTGGTGCAACTGCCGTCCATGCACTGCGATGCAGCGCACCATTTTGGGAGTACGGGTCCATGAGCTTGTCTTTGGTGCAGGGGCGCGCCCTGCTGGGGCTGGAGGCGGTGCAAGTCACGGTCGAAGTCCATTTGGCCAATGGCCTGCCCAGCTTTGGTCTGGTGGGTCTGGCTGATGTGGAAGTGAAGGAGGCGCGCGAGCGCGTACGCTGTGCCATCCAGAACAGCGGCCTCGAATTTCCCCACAACAAGCGCATCACTGTGAACCTGGCCCCGGCCGACTTGCCCAAAGACTCTGGCAGGCTGGACCTGCCGATTGCGTTGGGCATCCTGGCCGCCAGTGGCCAGATCGACGGTGCCGCACTCGCCCAGTACGAGTTCGCGGGCGAGTTGTCCCTCTCAGGTGCATTGCGGCCGGTACGCGGCGCGCTGGCCATGGCACTGGCCTTGCGCACCGCCCGGGTCAGCACCCGTTTGGTGCTGCCACCGGAGAGTGCCGAAGAGGCCGCGCTGGTGCCGGACTCCCATGTGGTGCGAGCGCGGCACCTGCTCGATGTGGTGCGCCACTTTGCGCCACCACCCGCAGCCGATGCCCCAGCCCCCCCGGAAGACCCCGATGGCTGGGTGCGTGTCCAAGCAGCACCACCCGGCCAACAACTGCGCGGTCCTGACATGGCCGACGTCAAGGGCCAGGCAGGCGCCAAACGCGCACTCGAAATTGCAGCGGCTGGCGGCCATTCACTGCTGCTGGTCGGCCCCCCAGGTTCGGGCAAGTCCATGCTGGCACACCGCTTTGCCGGCCTGTTGCCCGATATGGACACCGATGAGGCCTTACAGAGCGCGGCCATCGGCAGCCTGTGCGGTCGCTTTGCCCTGGAGCGCTGGGGCCAGCGCCCCACCTGCAGCCCGCACCACACGGCCAGTGCGGTGGCGCTGGTGGGTGGCGGTTCGCCACCTCGACCAGGCGAAATTTCACTCGCCCACCACGGCGTGCTTTTTTTGGATGAGCTGCCCGAGTACCCGCGTGCCGCCCTGGAAGCCCTGCGTGAACCGCTGGAGACCGGCAGCATCACCATCGCCCGTGCGGCGCGGCGGGCCGAGTTTCCGGCGCGCTTCCAGCTGGTGGCCGCCATGAACCCCTGCCCCTGCGGCTTCCAGGGCTCCCCCACACACAGTTGCCGCTGCACGCCCGACCAAGTTCACCGCTACCAAGCCAAGCTCAGCGGCCCGCTGATGGACCGGATTGACCTGCACATCGAGGTGCCAGCCCTGCCGGCCCACGAGCTGCTCGGCAGCCCGGCTGGGGAGTCGACCGAGAGTATCCGCGGCCGTTGCACGGCAGCCCGCAACCGCGCCGTGGCCCGCCAGGGCGTGCCCAACCAGGCCCTGAGCGGCCAGGCCATCGATGCCCACACCCAGTTGGACGCCGCGGCGGCCAAATTTTTGCAAGCGGCTGCGGCCCAACTGGGCTGGTCAGCCCGCAGCACCCACCGTACGCTGAAGATCGCCCGCACCATTGCTGACTTGGCGGGTGCCGAGACCACCGCCCTCGCCCATGTGGCCGAAGCCATGCAGTACCGGCGGGTGTTGCGCGCCAACCCCTAGGTTTCGCTATATTTTTAGTAGCTAATTGCGCAGGATCCACGAAGCCTAGAGCCCTATTTGGCTTGTATTTTGTGGCGCGCCAGGATTTTGGCGTAGCTGCCGTTCTTCTGGATTCGGGTCAAACCGGTATTGAAGCGCTCTATCCATTGCTGCGCCTGGGGCAGCTGGCGCGAAATGATGAGGTACAACTCCACCGGATACTCCAGCCCCAGTGTCAGCGCTTTGAAGCGCAGGCCGTCGCGGCGCAGGTCACGCGTCACAAAATCGGCCACCATTTCACTGCTCCAGACTGCCTGCACGCGCCCGCGCTGCAGCATCTGGAAGCAATTCAGCATGTCAGGTGGCCGCTCCATGCGAGCTTGTTGACTCTCAATGAAGGGAGCCACGCGCGCAATGTTGTAACCCTGGGGCACACACACCGCCTTGCCCGCCCATGTCATGGCAGGGTCGGCATCGGCGGCAACAAATATGCGCACCACATCCGGGTACAGCGGTAGCGAAAACCAGAAGTCGCGCTGCCGCTCTTCATTTTTCACATAGGGAAAGGTGCCTGTGTGCAAGCCGTTGCGTGTCTCCATATAGCCACGCTGCCAGGGCATAAAACGCACCTGGGCGCTCACGCCCTGGTCTTGGAATGCGGCTACCACCACCTCGGACAGCACCCCCATGGCAGGCGCATCCTCACTGGAAAAGGGCGGGTACTCCCCGGTCACCAGATCCACACTGGTGGGCTGGGCCTGGACGGGTAGCGCCAGCCCCAGCAGCAGGCTGCATATCCCCCACAGGCGGACTCCGGCAGACAGGCAAACGCGCATCACAAACCTCATGGTTGGTCGGTCAACGGTACTCCCTGTTGGCGCAAGTATGCCAGCACCTCGCGGCTGACCGGCCCCACGCTTCGGGCTTTGTCCGCCATCTCGGCAGCGGGCACAGTCTGTCCCAGCGCGGCCAGTGACACCGCAGCGCCCAGCAGCCAGCGCTGTTCACTGGGGCGGCTCTGCAGCGCGGTGGTGTAGGCGTTCACACTGTCTTGGTGGCGACCCAAACGCTGCGCGGCATTGGCACGCAACGCCCACAACTCGGGCTGGTTAGCCAGCAGGGGTTCCATGCGCGTCAACAGCTCCCACACGGCGGCAGAGCGGCCCTCAGCCAATTCCATGCGCGCCAGTTCGCGCACCAGGGGCACCACATTGGCGCTGGCCGTACCCGCCGGGCTGCGCTCTGCCGTGGCCACCGCCTCTTGCAGGGTGCTGATGGCAGTGTCGCGCGCGCCGCTGGCCCACAAAGCCTGAGCCTGGGCCAGTGCTTCACGGCCGGCCTGCTGCTGGCGGTTGGGCGGTGCGGCATCCACTATCTGCGGCTGGGGTTTGGCCGTGGTCTGTGCCACTGGTGGGGGGGCTGCCTGCGGGACACTGGCGGCGAGCTGCGCAGGCAAAGCCGGCACGGCCATAGGCGCCGACGCAGCAGAGCGCAACGCAGGTGCCGCCGCAGGACTGGACAAGCTTGCATCCATGCGCAAACCCAGGCGAGCAGGCCCGGAAGAAGCAGGCGGCACCTCCACCGGCATTGGCATCGCGGCCACCACGGCGGTGGCGGGTGGCAACACAGCACTTGCAGCCAGCTGGGGCACCTCGGTCACCACTGGATCGGATGCTGCGGCCAGCGGTGCTGCCAACGGCGCGTCTGCGGGAGGCGGCAGTTGTGCCATGGGGTGGGGGGCAGCAGGCGCAGAGGCGGGTTGCTGGAAACTCCACCACACAAAGCCGCCCGCCACCAAGGCAGCGACAGGCAGTAGCCCAGTGGCCCAACGCAAGGCTGGTGAAGGGCGGCGCACTGCTGGCGGGATCGGCACACTCGCCGTTTGGCGGCGCAGCGGGTCGGCGGCCCCTGCGGTGGGCGGCTGGCGTTGGTCCAGATCGCGCAACATTTTGTTGATGACGCTCATTCCCATTCTCCTTGGGTGCCACGCAAACGCCGTGTACGGGACACCGGCCACAAGCGCCGCCACCACAATGGACGGGGTAGCACGCCGGGCGTGTCCTGCGCTGCCAGACGCACATGTGCGGCACTGACCCGATGTCGGTCTTCTCCGTATGCCAGCATCAGGCATTTGTGCGCCAAGATATTGATCAGGCGAGGAACACCACCGCTGGCCTGGGCAATGGCACGCGCTGCAGCGGGCGTAAATACATCCGTATCCGTCGTTGCACCCAACGCTGCACGCTCCAAGCGGTGAGCCATGTAGGCAGGCACCCGCTCGGGACGCATGGGGCCCAAGTATTCGCTGAAGGTGATGCGCTGCAAAAGCTGGCGAATTTCTGGTCGCGCGAGCTTGTCATCGAGATCCGGCTGACCCAACAGCACCAGCTGCAAGAGCTTGCGTTTTTCAGTTTCCAGATTCGACAGCAGGCGCAGGCTTTCGACCGTGCGCACGGGAATGGCCTGCGCTTCGTCGATGCAAACCACCACCCGGCGTCCGTGCTGGGCATGGTCCAGCAGGCATTGGGCCAACCCAGCCATCAGCTGGTGGCGCTGCACTGGTTGCTCGACGGCTAACCCCAATTCCCCGCACAAAGCCACCAGCAAATCGTCTGGCCCCATGTCGGGGTTGGGAATGTAGGCGGTAACGCACTCGCCTTGCAAGGTTTTGAGCAGTTGGCGGCACAACACAGTTTTGCCACAACCCAGCTCCCCTACCACCTTGAGAAAACCCTCACCGCTGCGCAAAGCCACCAGCAACATGTTGAGGGAAGCTTGCGCACCTTCGTGCGCAAAGAAAAAGTCCGTGTCCGGCGTGATGGAAAACGGGGCCTCCCGCAGCGAAAAGTGCCCCAGGTACATCACTTGACTTGGTTGCCGTCGATCTGGATCACGCGCGCGCGCGCGGCATCCATGTCATCCAGCGCCGCACGCGTACGGCGGCCTTGGGCCTCCCAATCGGCTGCGGAGCGGATGATGGTGGGCTTGATCAGCACAATCACTTCTTTCTTGCGACCTTGCGTGGCGCGGTTGCCAAACAGGGCGCCCAAGCCAGGCATGCCGGTGGTTCCCGGAATGCCCGAGGCATTGCGGCTGGACTCCAGCTGCATCAGCCCACCAATCGCCACGATATTGCCATCCTGAATACGCACGAGCGTGTCAGTTTCATTCACGCTGCTCGATGCCAAGGGCAAGCGGTAATTGCCAACACTGCCCAAATCGACCTGCTTGGTTTTCTCAGTCACGGTGGTGAGCGAGGGGTGCACATGCAAGGTGACATTCACGCCATCATCAATCTGCGGTGTCACATCCAGCGAGATGCCCGAGAAGAACGGCGTCAAGGTGACAGTGGGCATGGTGGTGTTGCTGCTGCTCGTGGTGGAGCTGCTGCTGGTGGATGTACCGCCAGTGACCCCGGTCACATAAAACTCGTCAGACCCCACCTTGAGCACGGCCTTCTGGTTGTTCAGTGTGGCCAGGCGCGGGCTGGACAGGGTTTGCACATCCCCCTGGGTTTCCAGGAAACCCAACACCGCGCCGAACTGGCTGGTCGCCAACGCCAGACCAAACAGACCGCCGCCGGTGGCTGCCGCCGGGAAGGCCACGGCACCGTTGATGGTGGTGGTGCCCTGCACAAAAGCATTGGTGCTGCTCACCCCGCTGCCCAGCACGCCCACGGCGGCCTGCCCGTTTACATCACTCCCCATGGCGCCCCAGTTCACACCGCTCTGGTAACCGTCGCGCAACTCGACTTCCACCACCTTGGCCTCCAGCATGACCTGGCGCTCCACGGAGGCCTGGGTGGCCTTGAGAAATTTGTCCACCTGGCGCAGCTCTTCCGGCATGGCACGCACCGCCAGAATGCCCGCCTGCGGGCTAGACACCACGTTGCGCCCCTCGCCGGTTCCGACCAGACTGCGGACGGATGCCGCCAGTTCTCCCCAAAAGTCGGACCGAGAGGAAGTCGAGACCCGGCTGTTTTCCGGCTGCTGGGCAGCAGATGCTGTGCTGCTGGCCGTTGTGGAAGAAGTTCCTGCCGTGGTGCTCTGCAAGCCCGCTCCGGACGACACCCGCAACTCGCTGCTGCCCGAGCGCAAGGAGGTCGGATAGTTGACCGTGAACACGCGGGTCTGCAAAGTGGGGGCGTAGACGGTGATGCGGCGGCCATCGATCTTGAAGTCGTAGCCGTACACGTCGCGAATGGCTTCCAGCGCCTCCGTCACGGTCACGCCACGCAAAGTGACGGACAAGGTTCCAGACACGTCGGGGTGCATGAGCATGCTGTAGCGCGTGTCCGCGACGATGGCCAAAAACACTTCCCGTGCCTGGGCATTGTTGACCAACAAGTCCAGACGAGGCTCGGGGGGCAAGGCCACGGGGGGCGGAGCCGGCTCGGCCAGCGCATCCGACACCTTGGTAGGCACCACGGGACTGGGCGCTGCCGCTGGCAGCTCGGCGCGCACCGCGGCACTCACATCGGGGGTGCGCAGCGGGCGATCCAATGCGGCACAGCCGCTGAGTACCCCGGCACCCAGCAAGGACCAAATGGCCAGCGCAGATCGGCGAGGGGGAGCAGATGGGGTGATCATTTCTTTCATGGGGCGAGACTTCACGGTTGCACTCCTTCGCAGGGAGCTGCGGGGGTCACGACAGGTTTGGAGCGGTTGCGGGTCTGGGCCGACGGGGCCAGACACGGCACGGCAGGCTTGGCCGCACTGCGCTGGATGCCGCTGAAGCGGGGTACCTTGGTCAGTTGTTTGCCTTCCCGCAACCACACCTCGGTTTCGGTGATGCGTTCCAGCTTGGCGTTGCCCACCTTCTGGCCCACCGCCACCAAGCGTGTGCCAACCACCAGATGGGGCTTGCCATCCTGTATCACCACGGCCATACCAGGGGTCGGTGCGGCAACCGCGCCTGGCTGGGCCATGGCCTCGGGCGGCGGCGTGGTCGGGTCGCGGAACTCCTGTCCTTGCACCGCCTGGGCTGCCATGCAAGCCCCAACGACAAACGCACGCAAAGCGCGATGCCCAAGCGTCATGGCTGCACCTCCAGCACAAACACTTGCAAAGTCAATTCGGGCGGCTGTTTTTCGCTGCGCAGTTGCATAGGGCCCCAGCGCAAATTGGGCAGTGCCTGCTCCAGACTTTTGACGTACTTGAGCAGCTCACCGTAAGGGCCCGACACTTTGAGTTCTACGCCGCGCCGGGTAATGCCAGGCACCGTGCTCTCCTTGCCGGCCGTTGGATCGGCCGCCAGCGTCGCAGTGGAAAGCAAAGTCAACCCCTCGCGGCGGCGCAGGAACTCGGCCAACACCGGCTCCAGGGCCGGGCTGCCGCTGTCCGCATCGGCCGCAATGCGGCTCTGAAGCTCTGCCAGTTGCTGCTGCAGGGCAGCCACCTCGGTGCGCAGAGGCAGGTTCACATCCACCGGCTTGGGAGAATTTTGCAGTTCAGTGCGCAAACGCTGCAGCTCTGCATTCTGGGCAACGAATTGCTGGGTTTGCAGCTGGTGCGCCCCCGCTGCAGGTGAAAGCCACAGAACGTCTGCCAGCGCCAGACAGCACGCGATCACCGACACAAACATAAACACCCGCTCGCGCAGGCTCAAGGCGTCAATACGTGCGCTTTGCTGGAGCCACCATTGCTTCATGGGGTGCCTCCTGTTGCAGGGGGCGCCGGTGGCTGGGCACTCACCAGCGTGAACGACCACACCTCGCGTCCGCCGGACGCAGACGTTGCCTCAGCTGTTGCCTTGGCCAGACGCGCACTTTGCACTTTGACCGTCGCTAGGCGCAAGCCTTGCATGAGGGGGCTGAAGGCCAGGCGATTCACCCACTCGTTCAGGGCCGCAGGCTCCAAGGTGTACCCCGCCACTTCAAAACGCGTGGCATCGGCATCCACGCCGGTCAGCCACACCGGCCCGGGAATGCTGCGCGACACCAGGGCCAAGCGGTCAGAGTGCGCAGCACCCGGCACCATGCGCCCTTGCTGCAAAGCGAGCAATACCTTTTCTTGCGCCTGCACCTGGCTGCGCAGGCTTTGCACCTGGGCTTGCAAGTCCGGGCTCAAGGGAGCCGATCCAGCGGTATTTGCCAAAAGGGCGGCCTGCAGGCTCGCAAGTTCTGTTGCCTGGCCCGCCCTGAGCTGCGCCATGTCTGCGGCACTGCGATTGAGGTTCCAGACCCAAGCGGCACACAAAGCACCACCCAACACCACAAAGACAGCCAGCGCCGCGGCCATCGTCTGCGCAGAGAAATAGCGTTTGGGCGCCAATAAAAGCGGGGTACAGAGGTTGATTTGCTGCGGCATGGTCGACCCTACAGTTTGCGCGTTTCACTGCGCAGCAACACGCCCACCAGCGGCAAGCAATAGGCGGCATCTGGCGTGTCCAAGGGCGGCAAACCCTTCCAGTGCGCGGCGATGTCCAGCACACCCACGGCTTGCCCGATTTCACGCCCTAACCAGTCCGCCAACTCCAGGGAGCGTTCACCCGCAAACACACGCACACCTGCAAGGGGCAACTGGGTCCAGGAACGTTCCCACAGGTCCAGCGAGCGCTGCACCTCCACCACCAAACGCTGTGCGCGTTCATGGTCGGCAACGGCCGCGTTGCCAGCCGCCAAACCAGCACCTCGTGCATCGGAATAGTCGTTGCCGTACGCGACACCACCCACACTGTAGTCAGGTACGTACTCGCTTACCGGGGTGTAGCTGTCAGAGGTACTTGCAGGTTCGCCTTGGCTCCAGGCCATGGTCATGAAGCCATCGGGCAGCTCCAGGCGGCGCGTGTAGTAGAGCTCTTCGTTGGCGCTGATGGTCAGCAGGGCCTGCTTGCCATCGGTCAGCACCAGCGCAGCGGTGGCCCGCTCTTGAAGGCCCTCACTCTGAGCCACCAGGCTTTGCAGATTGCGTTGGGCCGTTTCCTGCACATCAATCACGCCCACGTCCCAATCCATCGCATCCGCCAAGGCCATGGCCTCCCGCACCACCGCATTCTGGGCAGCCACCACGAACAGGTGTGCCTGGCCTTTTTCCTGTCCGTCGCCCAAGCGCATCACGTCCAGGGTGATGTCATCCAGATGGGAGTCCACCAAATCCCGCACTTGGTAGCGGGCGGCAGAGCGCAGCTCTTCGGGGGGGACAGCGGGGGCATCGATCTGCAAAAACTGGTACTGCTCGGGGCGCAACATGATGTGCGTGCGCAAGCCCTTCAGGCCCAGGGCTTGCAAGCGTTGCACCACATCCTCGCGGCTGCCGCTGTCGGGGCGCTCCACCCCCACGCTGCTAACTTCATACGCCCGGCCTGCCGGACGCGCACGCACATAGGCCAAGGTCTGGTCCGACCAGGAGACGACCAGGAGGTCCGCTGAAGACTTGCGTTGCCAGGGCCAGCGCATGGTCAGCAGACCTTCCGGGCGGAAACACAGAGGGGGCAATGGAGCGTTGCTTCGATCATGTTGGGTGACGGTGCAGAGCGGCTTGCTCTCATTTTAATAGCTGATTGCGCAATCATGACAGGCTTTGTAGGCAGTATTTCACATGAATTGAGAAAACCTGTGGCGCGCTCAATAGTTCTCGCGCAAGTAGATCAGCGGACTCCTGTAAATACCAAAGGTGGCACGACCTCCGATATTGGGGCCAAACCAGGGGCGGTTGGCAGCGCTGGCTGCACTGGACGCGGGACCTACACAGGTATTTCCCGCGGGGGTAGCCGTCACATTTACCGCGAGGTCCACACTGCCGGAATTGGTGGTACCTGGACGCGTGAGGATCAGCCCACCCGGGATGCGCCCGTTGGCAAGGGTCTGCGTCCCGGTAGGAGTGATCTGGGTTTCACACGCTTGCAGGTTGCCGGTGAAGTTGGACATCACGATGCTGTTCATGGGCAAGGTGGTGCAGCTGTCATCGGCATTGACTACATAGAAATTGCCATTCCAGTACTGAGCCTCCAGCGGGACCGGCAAGGCCAGAAGTTCCGAACCGTAAGCGTTCTGCATGCGCAAGCGGCCGTAGCGCAGGCGCACATTGGAGCCCACCGCCGTTGTGGCACTTGCAGGCACTTCACCGTCGGTAGGCGCGGCACTGACGGTCAGCAGGGTATCGGCGGTCGGGTTCGTCGGGCGGCTCACTTGATGACGCGCCACGATGGAGGCCACACCATTGGTCCATGTGCCAGTGGGGGCGGTCGCGCTGGTCTGCAGCGCAGAACCGGCCGGCAAGGTCGCGGCCGTGAAGCCATAGTTGCCGTAGGCCGTCGTCACAAACTTGGCAAACACGCCACGGTAGTTTTGGGTCGTGCCATTGCTGGTGTTCTGCGCGGTCATGGTGAAGTTGGTCCCGAACCCGTCTTGGCCAAAATACGTGAACGCAGTGGCGGTCGCGGAACAAAACGGGACCACCGCAGGCGACGAGATGGTGAAGTGATCGGGATAAAACCGCCCCAATGACACCGTTGTCCTGTTCCCCACCGCGCAGCCATATTTCCCACCACTGAGGCTGTCGGACAGGTTGTTGCCATTGGTGGTGTCCGTCACGCAATCGCCCTGCGCAGCATCCACCGCGGTTAGGGCGTCGTCACGGTAAGCGCCAGCAGCCAAATAGAGATACCCCACCTCGGAATAGGTGGAACTGCCCACCGTCACGTTGGCCGTCACCGTGCTGGCCGACAAGGTGCCCACCACGCCCCCAGCGGCCTGGGTACTGGCCTGGGTCGTGGTTTGGGCGCTGAGCTTTCCGGTATCCAGCACAAGACTCCCGGTGTAAGTCGCGGGCGTTGTGGTTGCCAGCAAGGTGAAATTGGCACCTGCGCGGATGGCAGGGGTAGCCGAGGTGGATGGTGCGGCGGCGGTGGCGGACGTGACCAAGGTGGCGGCACTGGGGCGCACCGAAAACTGGTCGGACGAACACGCGGGCGCCACCGCCGTGAAACTGCCACAGCTGCTGTCGGTGCACTCGCGGACACGGCAACGGAGTTTGGCGTAGGTGGCGGCCACGTTGAAGTTTCCTGACAATGCGCGGCCGGCAGACCCCGAGTAGGTGCCCGATGTGAAGGACACCGTCTGGCTGGCCACAGGACTGCTGTACGCCGAACACGCAGGTGCAGGTGTGGCCGAGTCATTGAACAGCTCAACCCGCACATGCTTGGTATTGCCGCCCGCGGCCACGTAGTTGCTTTCCAGCGTGCCATCCGCCTTGAGGGCGGCAATGTCCATGCTGAAGTTCACGCCCGCGCGCTTGGTATAGAGCGGTTTGCGCGCGCTTGGGCTCCAGGGGGCATTGGTACCTGTCTCCAGGCAATCAAAAGCACTGGCGTCGGACGATCCGCCAGGGTCGTTCATGTAGGTGGCACAAATGCTGATGTTGGCCAGTTCGTGGACGTTGGTGGAGCCGCCCGTTCCGCCGGTGAACGACACCAACCAGTTGGCTGGCACCGCAGCCTGCAGGCTGTTGGTGCCACGCGCATCGAAGGTGGGGATCACGGTGGTGTAACTACCGCCCGTTCCCGTGGTATCGCGCTGTACCGTCACATAGGCGTTGACGTTGTTGGTGTTGTCAATGGTGATCCGGTATTTCTGCAGCGATGCCGAGTTGTTGGAATTGGTCCAAATCTCGGGTGCCAATACGCCGCTGTTGGCCAGCAGGCGGTACCCCGTGGTTCCCGAGCCGCTACCGCGCACGGACACGCTATCAGCATAAAACCCTGCGGCAACTGCTGCGCCCGCAGGCGGCGTCCACCCGGTGGGGTAGCCGAGACGCCCTTCCGTGGAGTTGGGGAAGTTGCCAAACTCGTCAATGCCCACGCCCAGCCAGCCTCCAGCGTACCCGTTGGTCGCATTTTTTTGCGCGTACCCCAAAGAACCGCCGTTGCCACCAGGCGCTGGTGCCACGCTGGCATCCGAGAACACTACCCCCACACCATCGGCGCCGTTGCCGCCATAGGCATAGTGGTCAAACTGCACAACAATTTTGTTGCCAGCACCCGGAAACCATTTTTTAAGCTGCACAAGCGTAGCTTGGTTGCCGCCCGCGGTGGTCAGGCGCAAGCGCTTTTGCCCGGACACGTCCACCACCTGAGGCAAGTAACTTCCGCCAATAGTCACCGGGTTCCAGAGGCTGTTGTTGAGGGAACCGCTGGCAAAGTCATCCACGATGCAGGTCTGCGATGCGGTGCAAGTGCGCACTTGGGTCAGCCGCGTCTCAATCTGGCTTTGGGTCTGGGCCCCTGTAAAAAAGGCCACTTCATCCACATTGCCCCGAAAGTGAAAGGCCGCGGTCTGCCCTTCACCGGAGGCTGCCGTTTCACCGCCGATGGCAGCCATGCCTGTGCCATCAGACCAAGTGCCCGAATACAGGGAGCTGGCCTTGGCCAGCTGCGTACCCGTATTGCTATAGACATACACCGTGATGGTCTTGCTCACCGTATTCACGGTGGCGGCCACAAAGTACCAGGTGTTGGCATTGATGACGGCGGGCGTGTCAATCGCGAACGCACCCGCGTTGGGATTGGTTCCACCAGTCACGGCGCCCGAGTTGGCCGTGCTGCGGTTAAAAAACCGCAGCCTTCCAGAACCACCATCGCCCAGGCTAATGGCCCAGCCGTTCTGGTTATCGTCGCGCACAAAAATACGCTGACCACTGGCGGATACATCGGTAGACCGAATCCAGGCCGTCACACTGAAGCCGTTGGTGAGCACCGGCATGGAGGGCAACTCCACATAGGTGTAGGTGCGCACCGTGCCAGAGGTGGTGTCGAACTCGCCATACCGGCAAGTGGACTGGCTGGCATTGGTGTAGGCAGGGCTGCCGCCCGCAGTGCTGGCCACTGGCGTGGAACCATTGGAAATCTTGGCCGTCCCATGCGCGCCATTCCCGCTACTGTCTTTCACCTCGCCCGCCGTGCCGTTCCACGAAGCCTCATCCATGCGGTATTCGGCGATGATTTGCGAGGTACACGCAGGCGGCATGGCAAAGCTGCTGTTGTTGGTGACACAGCTGTTGCCACAGGTAGCACCGCAGCACACACTGTTGACACTGGATTGGTAGTTCAGCGTAATGGACGCAGAACCTGACGATTTGACGCAGGCACCGGCCACCGTTTCATTGGCCATCGTGATCGCCCCCGTGGTGCTCACCACCGAACCAGTCACTTCTGCCTTGAACTGCACATTGATCGCACCAGCGCCGCCCACCACTGAGCCCCCCACGGTGGTTTCGTTCTCAAGGGTCACCGTGCCATTGGTGGACACAGAGCCCGTCACTTCGGATCGGTACTTGATCAACACCGCGCCACTGGTGCTCACCACCGAGCCGCCAATTTGCGCCTCATTGCCCATGGTGATGGAGCCACTGCCAGAAGTGACCGTACCAGCCACGGTGGTTTTGTAGCCCAGCAACACATTGCCGCTCGTTGCGGTCACATCTCCGCCAAACTTAACCTCGCCGCCGGTGTCGTTCACGACCCCTGCGGTGACATTGGCATTCACCTCCGCGCGGTAACCGGTGGTGATGGTGCCGCTGACATTGATGGTGAGATTCCCGGGGGCCCCCGAGCTATTGATCTTGGCGTTGTCAGTGGAAAAGTTGCCGTTAATGGAGATAGTCGCCGGTCGCGGCGTGTTGATGGTGATGGTGTCGTTGTTTCCCAATGTCAACGCACTGCAGGTGTAGCTGGGGCCTGAACCGCTGCAACCGGCAGGCAAGGTGCCGGGAAACACATAGTTGGCCGCATGCAGCTGGGTGGCTGCGGCCAACAGTCCTAGCACCAAAACCCGCGCAATCGCATACATCATGTTCATCGTTAAAACTCCACAGACGCCGACACACTACGCTCTACTGCGGCAGCACCCGCCCCTTGGCTGGCGCGCGAAACCACACGGTAAATGGGCACGTTGTTAACGCCTGCGTCCGAGTACACGGAGGACGTGCAATTGACCTCGACGGTAAAGCCATCGAGCACAAAATTTCGCGGGTTGGGTGCGGGGCAAACCGTCGGGTTGGCCTTCAGGCTGGCCAGCCCCCAACCCAAGCCCGCGCGAGCGGCCCAGTAGGCCCGCGAGCCCTGCACGTCTTGCGCTGAAGTGAGCTGTTGGGTGTTGGAAAAGGACAGCATAAAAGCGCCCAAAGCCGCCAGCCCCACTACCAAAAACACGGCGGCTACTGCGGCAAAACCTTGTTGGAATATGGGTGGGCGTGTCATGGCGAGTTGTTCACGTGTACCTCGTGGTACAGGCGCACGGGTTCGTTGTTGGAGCTGAGGTTGAGTTGGATCTGCACCAGACCATTGCGCAGCAAATCACTGCCGTTGTACACAAACGTACAGCTTTCCACATTGGTGGCCAACACCGGCCCTGTTGTTGGGCAGGCACTAACAAAGCTGCCAGTGATGACCGTGCGGCGCAGGTTGCCGCCCGTGCACACATATGCCACCACCTGTTCTTCCAGAGGAATCACATGGAAGCGTGTACTACCCGACTCCAGGGGAAACTGTTTGGCAGCAATGCTAATGGTGGTCTCCGCTCCATCAGTAACGCCGGTTACCGCCGCAGTATTGTTGCCCAAATAGGCACTGGCCCCGGCAATGCCTAGGTTGTAAACGGCAATGGTGTCCCCGATCTGAATTTGCTGGTCTGCGGGGGACAGGCTGTTTTGGCCCAACATATTGAAAGTAGTGTCGGCTACAGCAAAATTGAGGCTGGTGTTGTCACCGGCCACCGTTTCGGCGGTCCGGTAGCGGCCTCCGGTACGGGTAGGAATGAACTCCAGGCACTGGGGATTGGGAGTGCGTACGCTGTTGGGCAAGGCTTTGCGCACATCCCGCGACATACGGCGTACCGCCGTGTCGGCCGTGTCCGTCAGCGCGGCCCGGCGGCTGCTGTCCAAATAGGCGTCTATGGGGCTGCGCATGAACACGGCCACCACCGCGCCAATCACACCCATGATCACGATCACCATGACCAATTCCACCAGCGTGAAGCCACGCTGGCGCAGGGGTGTTGTACGTGAGGATTGCCGCATGTTCAGTAATTCGCCCGGTAGCCAGCCAAGACCACACTCTCGCCCCTGGCAGTGATGGTGACAGTGACCACCACCCGCCGCGCCGCAACTCCCAACGTGGCCGTGCCGTCAATGACGGCCACCGTCAAGGTGTAGCCAGCCAGTTCGGGTGGCAGCCCAAACGCGGCCTGGGTCGCCCCGTTGAAGTCGTCCACATTGTCCCAATCGGGGCGGCCCGTCTCTCCTACATTGGTTCCGTCAGGGTCTGCATAGGCTTTTTGCAGCACCTCTTCCAGCACCGAGTCGGCCAGGGCGGCCGCCTGTTTGGTGAGCATGGGGTCAGCGCTGCCGCGCACGACCTGGTCCATGACCGACAAAATACCGGCCACGCCTGCACCGACCACCACGATAAAGATGATCAACTCAATCAGGGTGAAGCCCCGCTGGCGGAGCCTAGTCATGCACATAGCCGGTCACCTCTTCCACGGTGATGGTGCGCCCCGCGTTTACCACCGTCATGGTACGCACTGCGGGCGCCACACTGGCGGGCCGCGACTGGCCCAGCCCGTCGAACGAAAAGCCGGTAGGCACAACCGTGAAAACCACATTCGCGGGCGCAGTCAACACCAGCTCGCCACGCGGACCGGGCACCGGCAGGGTGGGGTCGCAGACATTGCTGGCTTCTGCCGCAGCGCGGGTGAGTGAGACGGTGGTGGACGTGAACGCCACACACACTGTGCGGCGCTGGGCGATGGCTGTTTTTTGCGCAAAACGCAGGGTGGACAAGACCTGGTCGTGAAACCCCCGGGCCTCAAAGTCATTGCGGTTGAACACCCGTGGCGCTGCGAACACGGCAAGCACACCCAGCATCACCAACACCATGACCAGCTCGATCAGGGTAAAGCCACCATAAAAAGCAAAACGCGAGGGTTTCATGAAGAAATCCTCGCGTTGCATAGTTGAGTTGCCACAAACACTTGGTCACATACGCAGCTTCTGGTAGCGACGAAGTAGTTACACCAAATTAGTTTCCTGCAGCAATCACTTCAAATGTGACGGGCGTGGTTGGGGTGAAACCGGATAGAGCCAATGTACATGTCATTGAAGTCCCGTTCGTTGTGGAGGCCGTACCAGTGGTCACACTGTACCCAGTAGGCCAGACTCCGCCACTCAGAGCAGCTTTGATATCGTCACAATCATTGACCACTTTGCATTTTGCTGGCGCACTAGCCGCTGTGGAAATAGAGCACCCACCGTAGTTAATGGCGGAAGCAGACGCAGCAGCACCAGCAACACCCTTCATGGATGCCTCTTGCGCGTCACTCTTCAAATCCACAAACTTCGGAATCGCAACCGCGGCCAGCACGCCCAAAATCACGATCACCATCACCAACTCAATCAGCGTAAAGCCGCGTTGTACTTGTTTCATGTTGTCCGCCTTTCGTGTGAAAAATCTTGCAGCCCAAGCGACCTGCCGGGCTCCCAACGTCATCTTGATCGTTGCATGACGGATTAATTCTAGGGCAATGAACTATTGTTGTGGATGAAGTTTGCAGGCTAAGTATGTGAGTTAACTCACAATTTCCCTGTATTTGTCGCGTTTGCAATCCCGTCCGCAACCTCAGTCCACAGGCTGCCCCATCCAGACATAGGATTCCTGGGCCGTGATCTGCAGCGGACCTTCGGTCGAGCCCACGCGAAACCACATCGACACGGCTCCCACTGGGGACTGCAACCAAGCGGTCTCGGTAGGGCGGTACCCAATGCAGCGGCACACAGGGTCAAACACCCAGCTACCACCGGGCAAGACTGCCAATGCCTCAGGGCCTGCAAGGCCGGCATAGTTGGGCGGAGACTGCTGTAGTGCATCAAAGGGATTGCGTTGTGCTGGCACCACAACCCCACCCTCTGGACGGGCCTTGGCGACCTTGGACTCCAGGTGAGCCACCACCAGCGCGGTGCGCAAGGCGCCCAGGGTGCCTTTGATCTGGGCCAACTCGGCCTGACCACGCAACTCACGCGCTTGGTACGCCAACACCATGCCCAAGACCAGCACCAACACCACCATCGCGCCCCATTCGGTGAGGCGCGCATTCCATACCGGCGCGGGCTGGGCTGCGGGGCGCAATACGGCCACGGCCTAGCCGCCGCCCCGGCCCATGGCGGCCTGGCCCATGTTCCACAGTGGCAAAAACACCCCCAAAGCCAGCAACAGCACCAAGACTCCGATGACGGCCAGCAATATCGGCTCGATCGAGGCAGACAGGCCCTTGATGTTGTAGTCAGTGTCGCGCTCGTACATGGCGGCAATTTCAAACAGCAGGTTATCCAGCTCGCCGGTTTCCTCGCCCACATTGATCATCTGCAGCACCACCGGCGTGAACACCCCAGTGGCCGCTGCGCAACGGGAGATGCTCTCGCCGCGCTCGATGCCGTCACGCATCTGCTCGATACGGCTGCCAATGAAGGCGTTGTCCACCGTTTGCGCCACCACAGTGAGTGCCTGCACCAGCGGCACCCCACTCTGGCTGGACAGCGCGAAGCTGCGTGCAAAGCGGGCCAAGGTGGCCTTGAGAATGATGTCGCCCACAATGGGCAGCTTGAGTTTGCGGGAGTCCCAGCGGTAGCGCCCTTCAGGGGTACGCAAGTAGGCGCGTACGGCAACCACGGCACCCACTGTCAGCGCCAACAGCAAAGGCCACCAGGCAATCATCCAGCTGGAAAACGCGAGTAGGCCACGTGTGATGAGAGGAAGCTGGGTGTTGAAGCCCGCAAACACCTTGGCAAACACCGGAATCACAAAGATGTTCAGGATCACGATGGCAATAACCATGGCGATCATCACAAACATGGGGTAGCGCACGGCCTGCTTGATGCGCTCGCGAACATCGCGCTCAAACTCCATGTGCTCGGTCAGGCGCAGAAACACCTCGGTCAAGCGGCCTGTCATCTCGCCCACACGGATCATGGAGATGTAGAACCCGCCAAATAGCGCGCTATGCCGAGCCAGCGATGCCGACAGTTCGCGCCCCTGGTCCAGACTGGCGCGGATGTCCTTGAGCATGTCCACCATCGCCGGTTTTGTGGCGGAGGCCTCCAGTCCGGCAAAGGCGCGCAGGATGGGCACCCCCGCCTTGTTGAGCGTGTACATCTGGCGCGAGAAGATCAGCAAGTCTTCCACCACCACCGGTTTGCGGTTGAGCCATGCCAGCGCAGAACCGCTGGTTTTTTCTTCTTTGGCCTCGGCCAGTGCGATATGCACGGGCGAGACCCCGATGGACAGGAGCTGGTCCGCCACGCCGCCCTCTGTCATAGCTTCGAGCTGGCCGTTGACGGCCTCGCCCCGGTTGTTGCGGCCACGCCAGGCGTAGAGGGCCATGCTCAGCTACCCAGTGTGGTTTCGTCGTCGTCCGCATCAAAACCGATGCGCAAGGCTTCGGCCAGGGACGTACGACCTTGGCGCACCAACTCCAGCGCGTGGTGGGCCATGGTGTGGCCTTGCATGCGCTCGCGTGCGGTGCGCATGAAGCTGGCGGGGTCGGAATGCGAGGCAGCATGGGTGAGCACGGCGTCCATCTCCAGCAGCTCGTAGACCCCCTGGCGCCCAGCGTATCCCGTGCCATTGCAAGCAGAGCAGCCCAGTCCGCGCTTGGGCGTGAGCGTGGTGCCAGGCTCCAGCGTGGCGTCCAGCCACGACTGTTCTTGTGGCGTGGGCGTGTGGGGTGCCGAACACTCGGAGCAGTTGACCCGCACCAGACGCTGGGCAATCACCGCCTGCAGGGAAGTCGCCACCATGAAGGGCGGCACGCCCATGTCCAGCAAACGGAACGGCGTGCTGATGGCATCGCGCGTGTGCAAGGTGGAGAGCACCAGGTGCCCGGTGATGGCGGCACGCAAACCGATCTCGGCCGTCTCCGCATCGCGCATTTCACCCACCAGGATCACGTCAGGGTCCTGGCGCAGACAGGCGCGCAGCACGCGGGCAAAGGTCAGCTCGATTTTGTCGTTCACCTGCACCTGGGTAATGGCGGGCAATCGGTACTCCACCGGGTCTTCCACGGTAATAACCTTGAGCTCGGCGGCGTTGATTTCGGCCAGTGCGGCGTACAGCGTGGTGGTTTTGCCCGAGCCCGTGGGGCCGGTCACCAGCACCATGCCCGAGGTGCGCGCCAGCACCTCCCGAAAGCGCTTGAGCATGTCGGGTGGCATGCCAATGCTGTCGAGGCGGCGCATGCCCGCCCCCTGGTTGAGCAAGCGCATGACCGCCGACTCGCCATAGGTGGTGGGCAGCGTGGAGAGGCGCACATCGATGGTGTTGTCTTTCAGGCGCACGCTGAAACGGCCGTCCTGCGGCAGGCGCTTCTCGGAAATATCCAGCCCCGCCATGAGCTTAAGGCGCTGGGCCAGCGCACCGCCAATGCGTTTGTCGGCCTGGGTCTGGGTTTGCAGCACGCCGTCCACGCGCACGCGGATTTGCAGAAACCCCTCTTGCGGCTCAATGTGCACGTCCGACGCGCCGACTTGCATGGCGTCTTCGAACAGCGACTGCAGCAGGCGCACCACGGGCGCCCCTTCGGTGCCGACAGTGGCCGTCAGCTCGCCAAAGTCCACCGCATCGCCCAGGTCTTTTTCCAGGGCGCGGGCCAGGCCCGTGATTTCTTCGGTGCGACGGTACAGGCGGTCAAAGGCCAGGGCCAGCTGGCTCTCGGGCACCGCGGCAATGCCAATATTGCGCTTAAGCAGCCGGGTCAGCTCGTCGTAGGCAAACAGATCTAGCGGGTCGCCCAGCGCCACCAGCAGCATGTCGCCCTTGTCCTCCAGCACGAGCGCCCGAAAGCGCCGCGCAGCCGACTCAGGCAGCAACTTGACCACATCCGCCCGGAAGGGGAAGGTCTTGAGGTTGACGAAGGGAATGCGAAGCTGGCGTGCCAAGCCGTTAGCCAGCAGCTCTTCAGTGATGACACCTGTTTCAATTAGCAAGCGCCCCACCTTCTTGCCGGTGGTGCGCTGCAGCTCCAGGGTTTGCTGGAGCTGCTCTTGGGAAATCAGGCGTTGCTGGACCAGCACATCGCCCAGACGCAGTTTTTCAGGACGACCTGAGGGGGGGCGCGGGCCGTCGGTCGCACCGGGCGCTGCCGTTGCCATGTTCATGCGCTATTCCTTTTGCGGTTTGCAAAAATAATAGCACGCGAGGTCCTTCAGGTGGCGTTGTGCGCTGCAGGCAAAGCCGCTGGCGCAGCGTTGCTGGCGGGGCTGATGGTGTTGCCGTCCACCGTCACCCGCGCACCGACTGCGGCCGGGCTGCTTTGCTCGACGCGGCGCAAAGATCCGTCCTCCATGCGGATGGCCACTTGGTAGACGGTTTCTTTCTTCATGTTTTTCTCGACCGCATTGCCCGCAATGCCGCCGCCAAAAATGCCGGCGATGGTGGCCAGGGTCTTGCCACTGCCACCGCCCACCTGGTTGCCGAGCACGCCACCCAAAACTGCCCCCACCGCCGCACCAGCACCACTGGGTGCCGCTTCACGCTGGATGGGGGTCACGGTTTCCACCGTGCCACAGCTGCTGCACACCAGCTTGGGCGCCACTTGGGGCGCCGCAGCCACGGGTTCCCACGACTGGTCACGCCCAGGCAGGCTGTCGGCCACCACAGGCTCCACCACGGCAGGCGGTGTTTTTGCTATTGTTTTAGGAGCTACTTGCGCAGATTTTACGGGCGCTTTGGCTACTTTTTGCACTTTTTCAGGGGTAGGTGTAGCCACCTTGGCGGGCGCTGCTTGGACCGCTGGCAACTCGGGGACTGGCTGTGCCGCCGCTGCGACTGCGGGGGGCTGCGGCACAGCGGGCGCCGCAACGTCGGCATTGCGATAGTTCACCTGCACCAACGCGGCCCCCAGGGCCAGCGTGGTCGCCCCCAAGGCGCCGACCGACGCCCACAGAAAACGGTTGCTAGACACACCGGCCGCCGGTACGGCGCCGGGCAAGGACATGGCACTGCTCATACATCTCTCCTTTGGCAAGGGGCGGAATCGCCCCTTCAAGCCTGGGTCGCCTTACAACGACCAAGGCCTGCCAAAGGTACACAGCGCAGTACTCGCCACCGTGTCTGAGTTGTAACGCTGGGTAAAGATGGGGCTGGCCCAACACCCGGCGGGGGCCGGTGTTTACAAATTGGGCGCCAGCAGGCGCTCCAGATCGGCCTGGTTGAGCTGGCGGCGTTTGGCCAGGTCCTGCACCTGGTCTTCGCCAATCTTGCCCACGTTGAAATAGGTGGCGTCCGGGTGGCCGATGTAGAAGCCGCTCACGCTGGCCGCCGGGGTCATGGCCAGGCTTTCGGTCACAGCCATGCCAATTTCCTCGCACTGCAGCAGTGCAAACATGTCTTTCTTGACACTGTGGTCCGGGCAGGCCGGGTAACCGGGCGCGGGGCGGATGCCTTGGTACTTCTCGGCAATCAGCTCTTCGTTGCTCAGCGCTTCGTTGGCCGCGTAGCCCCACAGGTCCAGGCGAACGCGTTGGTGCAGGCATTCGGCAAAAGCTTCAGCCAGGCGGTCGGCAATCGACTTGAGCATGATGGCGGAGTAGTCGTCCAAGTCGTCGAGGAAGTACTTTTCTTTCTTGTCCACGCCAATGCCCGCGGTCACCGCAAACAGGCCAGCGTAGTCCGCCTTCACCCCCTTGGGCGCCACAAAGTCTGCCAGGCAGCGGCTGGGGCGCATCACGCCGTCGATCTCTTGCTTCTCGGTCTGCTGGCGCAGGCCGTACCAGGTCATGGCAACTTCGCTGCGGGTCTCGTCCGTATAAAACTCGATGTCGTCGTCGTTCACCGTATTGGCAGGGTACAGGGCCACCACAGCGTTGGCCGTGAGCCAACGGCCTTCGATCAGGCGCTTGAGCATGCGCTGACCGTCAGCGTACACGCGCACAGCCTCGGTACCCACCACCTCGTCCTTCAGGATGGCTGGGAACGGGCCGGCCAGGTCCCAAGTCTGGAAGAAAGGCCCCCAGTCGATGTACTTGGCCAGCTCGCCCAGATCAAAGTTCTTGAAGACGCGGCGGCCGATGAACTTCGGTGTCGTGGGCTGGTGCGCGGCCCAGTTGATCGGCGTCTTGTTGGCGCGGGCCTTGGCCAGCGGCCACATGGGCGTCTGCTTTTTATTGGCGTGCTGATGGCGTACCTTGTCGTAGTCGGCGTTGAGTTCGTCGATGTACTTGGCGGCTTGCTCGCTCAGCAGGCTTTGGGCCACGCTGACGCTGCGGGACGCGTCAGGCACGTAGACCACCGGGCCTTCGTAGTTGGGTGCAATCTTGACCGCGGTGTGCACCCGGCTGCAGGTCGCGCCGCCGATCAGCAGCGGGATGTTCCGACTGCGGAAGTAGTCGTCCTTCTGCATCTCGCCTGCCACGTACTGCATCTCTTCCAGGCTGGGCGTGATCAGGCCGGAGAGGCCAATGATGTCCGCGCCCTCTTCCTTGGCTTTGGCCAGGATTTCGTGGCAGGGCACCATGACGCCCATGTTCACCACGTCAAAGTTGTTGCATTGCAAGACAACAGTGACGATATTTTTTCCGATGTCGTGCACATCGCCCTTCACCGTCGCAATCACGATCTTGCCTTTGGCTTTGGCCTCGCCACCGGCCTCGACCATCGCAGCCTTTTCGGCCTCGATATATGGCAGCAGGTGCGCCACGGCGCTCTTCATCACGCGTGCGCTCTTCACCACCTGCGGCAGGAACATCTTGCCCTGGCCAAACAGGTCGCCCACCACGTTCATGCCGTCCATGAGCGGGCCTTCAATCACGTGCAGCGGACGGCCACCCTTGGCCAGAATCTCGCGGTAGGCCTCTTCCGTATCCTGCGTGATGAAGTCGGTGATGCCATGCACCAGCGCATGGGAAAGGCGTGCGTGCACCGAGGCAGGCGCCTCGGGCGTGCCACGCCATTCCAGTTTTTTGCTTTCGTCTTTGGCGCCGCTCTTGGCAGTTTCGGCAATCTCCACCAAGCGCTCGCCCGCATCGGGGCGGCGGTTCAGCACCACGTCTTCCACGCGCTCGCGCAGCGCGGGCTCCAGATCGTCGTACACCCCCACCATGCCCGCATTCACGATGCCCATGTCCATGCCCGCCTGGATGGCGTGGTACAGGAACACCGTGTGGATGGCCTCGCGCACCGGGTCGTTGCCGCGGAAGCTGAAGGACACGTTGGACACGCCACCGCTTACCTTGGCACCGGGCAGGTTCTGCTTGATCCAGCGGGTGGCCTCGATGAAGTCCACCGCGTAGTTGTTGTGCTCTTCAATGCCGGTGGCAATGGCGAAGATGTTGGGGTCAAAGATGATGTCTTCGGGCGGGAAATCCACCTCGTCCACCAGGATGCGGTAGGCGCGCTCGCAGATCTCGATCTTGCGCGCGTAGGTGTCGGCCTGGCCTTTTTCGTCAAAGGCCATGACCACCGCAGCCGCGCCATAACGGCGCAAGAGTTTGGCCTGGCGCTTGAATTCGTCCAGGCCCTCTTTCATGCTGATGGAGTTCACCACCGCCTTGCCTTGCACACAGCGCAGGCCGGCCTCGATCACGCTCCACTTGGAGCTGTCGATCATGATGGGCACGCGGGAGATGTCGGGCTCGGATGCGATCAGGTTCAGGAAACGCACCATGGCCGCCTGGCTGTCGAGCATGGCCTCGTCCATGTTGATGTCGATGATCTGCGCGCCGTTTTCCACCTGCTGGCGGGCTACGGCCAAGGCCTCTTCAAACTGCCCGTTCAGAATCATGCGGGCGAAGGCCTTGGAGCCGGTGACGTTGGTGCGCTCACCCACGTTGACGAACAGGCTGTTGCTGTCAATGGTGATGGGTTCGAGCCCTGACAGCAGCATGGGCGCTACAGTATTAGGAGCTGCTGGCGCAGTATTAGCGGTAGCTTGAGGCATAAATAACCTAAAAATCAGAGTTCGGCGGTTTACACCGCAACCCATGCGCCCGTGCGCTGGGAGGCAAACAGCGCGTCGATGATGCGCATGTTCTGGATAGCGTCGTCGACGCCGTATTGCAAGGGCTGCTCGCCACGGATGGCCAGCGAGAAGGCATCGCCCTCCAGGCTGTACTGGTCGCAGGCCGCAAAGGTTTCCACCACTGCAGCGCGGCCGCCCAGCACCTTGCCATCGTCCACAAAAATGCGGGTTTCCTGACCCTGAGGCGCGTTGAAGGGGATCTCGATCTCCACACGCTTTTCAGTGCCAATGGCGTGCACGCGCTGGTAAGGCGTGGTCTGCATGGACACCGTGAAATCCAAGCGGCGCCCTTGGCCAAAGTCCAGCAGCGCGCTGAAGCTGCGGTCCACGCCAAAGTCCGGGTCCATGTCGGCCAGCGCCATCACACGCACTGGCTCGGCGTCAAACAGGAAACGCCCCGCCACGATGGGGTAGCAGCCGATGTCCATCAGCGCGCCGCCGCCCTTGGACGCATCGTTGCGGATGTTGGTCGCATTGCGGTTGAAGTACGAGAACCACGCCTGTACCGTGCGCAGCTCGCCCAGCGCCCCCCTTTGCACCAGCTCGCGCGTGCGCATCCATTGCGGGTGGAAGCGCACCATGAAGGCTTCCATGATGTGCACCTTGGCCGCCACTTCGCGCAACTGCGCAGCCTCGTTGGCGTTCAAGGCTATCGGCTTTTCACACAGCACATGCTTGCCTGCGCGCGCGGCCGCCAGCGTCAGCGGCACGTGCAGGTCGTTGGGCAGAGGGTTATAGATCGCCTCGATCGCCGGGTCGGCCAACAATTCTTCGTAGGAACCATAGGCCTTGGGAATGCCCAGCTTGTCCGCCGCCGCGCGTGCAGATGGCAGCGAGCGCGAGGCGATGGCTTGCACATCACACCACTGGCTGCGCATCAGCGCGGGGGTGACTTTCTCCATGCCGATCTTGGCGGTGCTCAGCACGCCCCAGCTAACTTTTTTCATGGTGATGTCCTTGCCTCAAGCGGCTTCTTTGTAGAAGAAATGGCGTTGCACGCTGCGCGTGGCAATCGGGTTCACCGCATGGGCGATGGCGCCAATGTGGTCGGGCGTAGTGCCGCAGCAGCCGCCCACGATGTTGACCAGCCCCTCTTCGGCAAACTCGCGCACCAGACGACTGGTCACATCGGGGGTTTCGTCAAAGCCGGTGTCGCTCATGGGGTTGGGCAGGCCGGCGTTGGGGTAGCAGCTAATGAAGGTGTCGGTCGCCACCTTGTTCAGCTCCTGGATATAGGGGCGCATCAGCGCCGCACCCAGCGCGCAGTTCAGGCCGATGGCCAGGGGTTGCGCATGGCGCACGCTGTGCCAGAAGGCGGTCACGGTCTGGCCGCTCAGAATGCGGCCAGACGCATCGGTCACGGTGCCGCTGATGAGGATGGGCAGGCGCTCGCCGCTGGCTTCAAAGTACTCGTCCACCGCAAACAGCGCGGCCTTGGCGTTGAGCGTGTCAAAAATGGTTTCCACCAGAATCACGTCGGCCCCGCCCTCCACCAGCGCCTTGGTCTGGTCGTAGTAGGCGGCCCGCAGTTCTTCAAAGGTGACGTTGCGCGCGCCGGGGTCGTTCACGTCGGGGCTGATGCTGGCGGTCTTGGGTGTGGGGCCGAGGGCGCCGCACACAAAGCGGGGCTTGTCGGGCGTGCTGTACTTGTCACAAGCGGCGCGGGCCAACTTGGCAGACACGTAATTCATCTCGATCGCCAAGTCGGCCATGTCGTAATCGGCCTGAGCCACGGTGGTGGCGCCGAAGGTGTTGGTCTCGATCATGTCCGCACCGGCGGCCAAATAGGCCTCGTGGATGTCGGTGATCACGTCCGGGCGTGTCAGGCTCAGCAGCTCGTTGTTGCCTTTGACGTCTTTGGGAAAGTCTTTGAACCGATCGCCCTGGCCGCCGGGGCCACTGTAGCCCTCGCCGCGGTACTGGGCTTCACCCAGCTTGAAGCGCTGGATCATGGTGCCCATGGCGCCATCCAGAATGGCGATGCGGCTGGCGAGAATGCCGGGAAGGGTTTGGGCGCGGGTGTAGGTGATGGGCTTCATTCGGCGGCTCACTGTGTGGGTTTCAACAAGTGAGCGCGGTTGGAGTCCCCAAGCCTGACCGGAGGCCTGCCTGTCTGAAGGCAGGCGCCAGCTGCAGCGCCCCTTGGGAAGGGCCGATTTTAGTTCACAAAGTGCCCGGCGTGCCGGGAGCCAGAGAAAGCAGGACCTGGTCCAGCGGCACGGGGAAACCCACCGCATAGCCTTGTGCGTAATGCACGCCAAATCCGCGCAACACATCGAGGATGGCCGGGTTCTCGACAAACTCAGCCACGGTCTGCTTACCCATGAGGCAGCCAATCTCGTGGATGGACTTGACCATGGCCAGGCTGACCGCATCGGTGGCGATGTCACGCACAAACTGGCCGTCGATCTTGAGCACATCCACCGGCAGGTTGCGCAAGTAGGCAAAGGACGACAAGCCGCTGCCAAAGTCATCCAGCGAGAGCTTGCAGCCCAGTTGGCGCAGTGTGTCGATAAAGTCCTGGGCGGCGTGCAGGTTGCCAATCGCGGCGGTTTCGGTGATCTCGAAGCACAGCTTGTGACACGGCATGGGGGTGGTGGCCAGCGCCTCCAGCACAAAGGCCATGAACTGGGTGTCGCCCAGCGACTGGCCCGATAGGTTGATGGAACACTGCTCGATCTGGTCCTGGTGCTGCACCATCCACGCCAGCGCCTGGCGTACCACCCAGCGGTCCACCCGTGCGGCCAGGTGGTAACGCTCCACCGCGGGCATGAATTCACCCGGCAACACCAGCCCACCATGTTCATCATGCATGCGCAGCAAAAACTCGCAGTGCAAGCCGCGCACGGCCCCCTCCCCAATGGGCACAATGGGCTGGGCATAGAGCACAAAACGGTCATTGCGCAATGCGTTTTCAATGCGGCTGACCCACTCCATCACACCATAGCGCCGGGCCAGTGCCGGGTCATCGGTGGCATACACGTGGATGCGGCCGCGACCGGCGTCCTTGGCGACATAACACGCGCTGTCAGCCGCCTGCAGCAGCGCGCCCACACTTTCACTGCGGGCATCGAGCTGCACCATGCCAATGCTCACCCCCACACCAAAACTTTGGTCATGCCAGACAAAACGGTAGGCCGCCAGCGCCTGCTGCAGCTGCTCCGCCACGCGCATGGCCTGCGGCAGGCTGTGCGCGGTGAGCACCATGCCAAACTCGTCGCCACCCAGGCGGCACAAGTGGTCTTGCGGGCCCAGCACCTCCAAAAACAGCTGGGCCACCTGACACAGCAGCGCGTCACCCGCACTGTGGCCGCAGGTGTCGTTCACCACCTTGAACTCGTCCAAGTCCAGATAACACAGCACATGGGTCTCTGCCTGCTCGCGGGTACGTACAAAACACTGGGTCAGCGTGGCCTCAAAAGCACGGCGGTTGCCCAGTCCGGTCAACTCGTCGTGCGTGGCCTGAAACGCGATTTCCCGGCTCAGGCGGCGCTGCTCGGTCACATCGCGAAACACCAGCACGGCCCCCTGCACCACCCCGTCTGCATCGCGGATGGGGGACACCGCCGCCTCCACCAGTACACGGCCCCGCGCAAAGACCAGGTCCAGCTGCGGGTAACGCTGGGTCTGTCCCGCTGCCATGGCGCTGGCCACCACATCCAGACCGGGCGCCACCTCGGTGCCATCCAGGGGAAACACCAGCTGGTAGGGCTGACCGACGGTGGCCACCAGCGAGACCCCGGTCAGGGCCTCCGCCACCGGGTTGATGTAGAGCAGCTGCCCCTGGGCATTGGTGGTGATGACGGCGTCACTGATCGCGTGCAGGGTGACCTGCAAACGCTCTTTCTCTTGGTACAGAGCATCTTCGGCACGTTTCTGGCGCTCCAGAAAGCGCACCCGGTCCAGCGCCACGGCCACGTGTCCCGCCAATGCCTGCATAAAGTCCAGCTGCCAGTCCTGCGGCGGGCGCACGCCCTCTGTATCGCCAAAGGTGCCCATGCCCACAACCCCGAGCCGCTCACCGGCCAGCCACAGGGGCACATTCACGATGGTGCGGTTGTCCAGTTGCGCCACCACGGCCTTGTTGGTGCGCGGGTCGGTGCGGGCATCGTTCACCACCACCACGTGGTCGGCTGCCAGAATTTCTTCCAGCATGCGGTCCCCGGCAATCGGGATGTCCATGGTCTGGGCAATCTGGTGCCGATCGAGGTAGCGGGGATCCGACGTGAGTTGGCTGATCACAGACACAAAACCGGGCCGGTCTCCGACCAAGGCCAACCAAGTGTGGGCATATCCGAGCACCCCCTCCACCACAGGCGCCACCGCACCCAGAATATCGGGCAAGGTACGCGCGCGCTCCAGACGTTTGCACAGCTGCAGCAGTGCTTTGGTGGGGTGTTGCGCATCCAGCGCGCTCTGGGAGTCCATCATGGACGCTGAGTGTAGCCATGGCCATGCCCGACAATAGCCGTCCGGACCGCGAAAAACTGCGGCAGTGCCCACAAACTCACACTTTGGAAGTTTTAGGCCTCCAGACCTCATAGATACTGCGCGACTAGCTCCTGTTTTGATAGCAAATTCTCCCCCTCCTTGCGCTAGCCTGGATGCGTGCAACCGCATTTTGCGTACCGTCTTCGGCTACGACGCATTCCGTGGCCCGCAAGAGGCCATCGTGCAGCATGTGGCCGATGGAGGAGACGCGCTGGTGCTGATGCCCACTGGCGGCGGTAAAAGTCTGTGTTACCAGGTACCGGCCATCGTGCGCCAACAGGCAGGCCAGGGTGCCACGCTGGTCATTTCTCCGCTCATCGCGCTGATGCATGACCAGGTGGGTGCGCTGCACGAGGCCGGTGTGAGCGCCGCCTTCCTCAATTCCACGCTCAGCGGCGACGAGGCCTACCAGATCGAGCAGCAACTGCTGCGCGGAGAAATCACGCTGCTCTACGCCGCACCCGAACGGGTCAACAACGCGCGCTTTCTGGCGCTGCTGGATTCACTGTTCGAACGTGGCAAGCTCAGCCTGTTTGCCATTGACGAAGCCCATTGCGTGAGTCAGTGGGGCCATGACTTCCGGCCCGACTACCGCAATTTGACGGTGCTGCACGAGCGTTACCCGGGCATTCCGCGCATTGCCCTCACCGCCACCGCCGACGACCTGACGCGCGCCGACATCCTGGAACGGCTGCAGCTGGAGGACGCACGCGCCTTTGTCAGCAGCTTTGACCGACCCAACATCCGCTACACCATCGTCGAAAAGAAGGATTCCACCACCCAACTGCTGCGCTTCATCGAACGCGAACATGAAGGCGACGCCGGCATCGTCTACTGCCAAAGCCGCAAGAAAGTCGAAGACATGGCCCAGACGCTGGTGGACGCCGGCATCAAGGCCCTGCCCTACCACGCCGGGCTGGATGCCAAAGTGCGCCAGACCCACCAAGACCGCTTTCTGCGCGAAGAAGGCATCGTCATGGTGGCCACCATCGCCTTTGGCATGGGCATCGACAAGCCCGACGTGCGCTTTGTCGCCCACCGCGACATGCCCAAGAACATCGAAGGCTATTACCAAGAGACAGGGCGCGCCGGACGCGATGGCCTGGCCGCCGACGCCTGGATGGCCTACGGCCTGCAGGACGTGGTGAACCAGCGCCGCATGATTGATGAGAGCCCGGCCAGCGAAGAATTCAAACAGGTGATGCGTGGCAAGCTCGACGCCTTGTTAGGCTTGGCCGAGGCAACCGACTGCCGCCGGGTCCGGCTGCTGGGCTACTTTGGTGAGAAGAGCGAACCCTGCGGCAACTGCGACAACTGCCTGAACCCGCCTGCGGTGTGGGACGGCACGGACGCCGCCCGCAAGTTGCTGTCCACGATCTACCGGATCCAGCAGATGAGCGGCATGAGCTTTGGTGCCGGCCATCTAATGGACATTGTGCGCGGCAAGACCACGGAGAAGGTGTCCCAGTACAACCATGCCAGCTTGAGCACGTTCGGCCTGGGCTCCGATTTCTCGGAACTGCAGTTGCGTGGTGTGCTGCGCCAATTGATTGCCATGGGCGCTGTGGCGGTGCAGGGCGGCGAGTTCAACACGCTTCAGCTCACGGCCGAGTCACGCGGGGTGCTGAAAGGCGAGGTGCCGGTACTGTTGCGGGAATCGGTGTCGACCCCGGCCGACCGCAAGAGCCGGCGCAACCCACGCCTGGGGGCGGTGGTCAAGGCCCCGATCAACCTGGACAGCGAGGGGCTGCTGCGCTACTCGGCCCTGAAGGCTTGGCGTGCCGAGGTCGCCAAGGAGCACAACCTGCCAGCGTATGTGATCTTTCACGACGCCACACTGGCCGCTATTGCCCAGCGGGCACCCCAGAGCCTGGACGACCTGCAGGGCATCAGCGGCATTGGCGCCAAAAAGCTGGAAGCCTATGCCAGTGATGTTCTGCGGGTGGTGGCGCTGGAGTAAGGCCTGATGCGGCCCGGGCAAACCGCCCCGGGGGGAGAAACCGGCGGCTCAGTGGCGGTGGAAACCGCTCTCGTAGGCCATGGCAGCCCCGGACATGGTGTTTTGCAGGCGCTGGATGGCGCGCAAGTGGCGGGCCGAGCAGCTTGCGTCGGCCGCTTTGGCCCGGTGGTGCTGCACCAATGCCTGGAATTTGGCACGGCAGGCTTCCAAAGCGCCGGCAAAATTCAGAGCGATGTAGGCCGAATGGTCCGCATGGGTTTGGCGGAATTCGCCAGACCAGTAATCAAACAGCTGCCACTTGTAGGTGCCTTTTTCAGGCACTTGGATCGTGTCTCGGTGCATAGTTGCGACGCAAAGGGAAAGAAATAGACACCGATGCAGCCCCAGTGAGTCCAACGCGGGCTGCGGTTTGGCGTCCGCATGAGCCTTTCACGCACCAAGGAGGGGATCGGTTGACAGCCGATTCAAATAATTACAAATGGGTTACCAGAACGGTGCATCCCCGGAATGGGCAATCTGGTCGCAGAAACGCCCGCCTCAGTGCACAAACCCCATGGATCGGCGTTCACGCACCTCGGGTTTGAGCCGATGTTCGGCCTCCAACTGCTCCAGAAACTCCTCTGGCCCCAAGGCCACGCCCAAAATGTCGGCCTGGCGCCGTACCGCGGCCACGTCACCCAAACACAGCTGGTCCAACGCTGCCAAGCGGCCGGCCAGGGCTGCGGGCAACACCGCTTGTCCTGCACAGGCTTCGGCCAGGAACACCAACTCCCGCTGGGCATGGCTCAGGGGTAAAAACTCAATCTTGAAGGTAAAGCGGCGCAAAGCGGCTGGATCCAGCCGGCCCATCAAGTTGGTGGTACACATGAAAACTCCGCGGTAGCGCTCCATGCCCTGCAGCATTTCATTCACCTCGGTGACTTCGTAGTTGCGCTGGGCGCCCCGACGGTCCTGCAAGAAGCTGTCGGCTTCGTCCAGCAGCAGCACCGCGCCCTCGGATTCCGCTTCGCGGAACATGGCAGCCATGGACTGCTCGGTCTCCCCGATGTATTTGCTCAGCAAATCGCTGGCTTGGCGTACCAGCAAAGGCCGCCCCAAGGCTTGCGCCATATGCTCTGCCAGCGCTGTCTTGCCGCTGCCAGGCGGACCGTAGAAACACAGTGTCCCGTGGCCACGGGTTTTCAGGGCCTGCACCACGCGCTCAATGTCGTAACGGCTTTGCAAGTTCAGCAAGTCCAAGCGGTAGGCACTTAACGCGGTGGAAGTGGTTCTTGCTGGGGCCACAGTACCCAACGCCAAGTCGGCGTTTTTGAGCTGGCGCTCAATCAGGGCCTCCAGAGCCGGCCCCGCCATTTCCGTGTCGGCGGGGTTGCGGGCCAGCGTTGCAAAGCGGGCGGCCGTGCGAATTTGCGCGGGTGTCAGAGCTTTGCGGCTACTCAGGCGAGCAACAAAGCCCTCAGACACCGGGACATCGGCCAGGGTTTTGCGCACCAGTGCTTCACGGGCCCCGGGGGGCGGAGATTTCAGTTCCAAGTGGTAGGCAAACCTGCGGCGAAAGGCCGGGTCAATCTGCTCTATGCGGTTGGTCACCCACAGCGTGGGCACGGCGTTGGACTCCAACACCTGGTTCACCCACGCCTTGCCACTCACGCTGCCACTGGCCGGGGCAGCCGATGCGTCAGCCCGCGCAATCAGGTGCGCAGCTTCGCTGGAGAGGGGGGGGAACACGTCCTCCACCTCGTCAAACAACAGTGCCGCCTGTGCACTGCCTTTCAGGAACACCTGGGCGATCTGCAAGGAACGGTAGCGGTCCCGCCCACTGAGTGAATTGCCGTCCCGGTCGGCATACTCGACTTCAAACAGCTCCAAGCCCGCGTGTTGGGCCACCACTTTGGCAAGCTCGGTCTTGCCAGTCCCGGGGGGGCCATACAACAGGACGTTGATACCGACTTCTTTGCGCGCCACTGCATGGGCCAGCAGGCTGCAGAGCACCGCGGCGTCTTCGGCCACAAAGCTGAAATCCTGCATACCCAGCTGACTTTTGGTAGCCAAACGGGTGAACACAGCCATCAATTCGGCCTGATCACGGTACTGGCGCATCAGCACGGGCGGCAGCTTTTCGCTCACCTTCATGAGGTCAGCCAGGTCGGTGATGTTGTGCTCGGAGATCAGGTTTTCCACCAGCCCGATACGCTCCAGGCGCGAGCCGGCGCGCAATGCCTCTCGCAGCTCCTGTGCGCTGACCCCCGCCACTTCGGCAATTGCGGCATAGGCCTCGGGCGCATTGTTGACCTTGAACTCCACCAAAATACTGCGCATGTCGCGCTGGTAGCGGGCTAGCGTGCCGTAGAGCAGGAGCGCGCGCTCCGCCTTGTTGAGCTGCAAGAGCCTGGCCAGCGCATCGATGTTTTTCTCCACCAGAGTGGATTGCTTTTTGAGCGCATGGCGCAGCCACTCCCCGGTGACCGAAAGCACCGAAATCAGGTCTTTGGGCTGATCCTTGGCGTATTCGTCCAGAAAAAAGAACAGGGTCGCCTCGTCGTAGGGGCCACACCATTGGCCATATCGCGCCAAAAACTCCGATGCCTCGAGCGCCTCGTGGCCGCGCCAGAGCTCGTTACCCTGGCAGCGCCGGGCCAGAAACTCACGCAAGCGGCCCAGCACCGACACAGGCCAGACCAGATGCCGCCCGGCCAAGCCGACGACTCCATTGAAATCGCGACGCACATTGAAATTGGCCCCCTGGCGTGCCGCCAAGGTGAGCACAAAGTGGGAGCACATCAGGTCCAGCACCGGCGCCTCTTGCAGGCCCGGTGAGGGAATGAGGTGTCCACCCAAGGCGTGGAACAACGTACGCTTGACCATTCAAACGCCTCCAGCACAGTGAGGTGCTGAAATGACGATAGCGCAGTCCGGGCCAAGATGGAAGTCACGCGTCCAGATTTCCATAAAGCAGGCCCAAGTCTTACCCGCAGACTTCGAAACCGGATGGGTGTGGGTAAAATTCCCGTTTTCCAATCGAAGAACCCAAGGATCTACCATGTCCGCACCTGACAACCACTCCGACAACCAAGCCACCGACCCCGTGGATGCAGTGGTGCCCTTGATGCCCATCGTGTTGCCCATCGTGGGTGGCGTGTTGATGTTCCTGCTGGCATTCATTGCCGTGTCCATGGCCTAAACACAATCCGACCCGCGCGACGCCCTAGCCGGCTCTACCTGCGCGGGTCAAAAACAGGTTGTCGGGCACGTTCGCTGCCCCGCCTTTGGATCTCACTGCGCTAAGTAGCGCCTATCTCCCCTCTTTCCCGACCTTCCCCGCTTTGTGTCGCACCGCCTGCGCGTCTTGGTACTTGCGCAACATTCCTCGCGACCATACTCAACCGCATCACGAAAAGTCAGCACGTAGATGGCATTTTGTAATGTTTTTTATGCATAATTTTTCGATGTAATCACGCCGTAACTTCGGTACCAGTTCTTAGAATTCACGAGAAGCGCTTGGTTTGCGGGCCTCCCCTGCCCAAGCCGTCTTCTCAAAGTTGTTGGCAACCGGGCCCGCGCCTCTCCCGATTTTGAAAAGACGATTTCAAACTTAGGAGCTTTTCCATGAACGCACCCGTGATGCAGGGCCTCACCCTCAACACCCCCAGTTACGTCAAAAACGCAAGGCTGATTGCCTGGGTCGCCGATATGGTGGCGCTGTGCAAACCCAAAAATGTCTATTGGTGTGATGGCTCCGACGAGGAATACCAGCGCCTGTGCCAGCAATTGGTCGACGCTGGCACCTTCAAAAAGCTCAACCCCGCCAAACGCCCCAACAGCTTCTTGGCCTGCTCCGATCCCAGCGACGTAGCCCGCGTGGAAGACCGCACCTATATCTGCTCCGAGAAAAAAGAAAACGCCGGCCCCACCAACAATTGGATGGCCCCGGCGGAAATGCGTACCCTGCTGCAAACCGGCAAGGACGGAGATAAAGCGCTGTTCGATGGCTGCATGGCCGGCCGCACCATGTATGTGGTGCCTTTCTCCATGGGGCCCCTGGGCTCCCACATCGCCCACATTGGCATCGAGCTGTCCGACAGCGCTTATGTGGCAGTCAACCAGCGCATCATGACGCGCATGGGCAAAGCCGTGTTCGACGTCATCGGCGTGGACGGTCCCTTTGTGCCCTGTGTGCACACCGTCGGCGCCCCCTTGGCCGAAGGTCAGGCCGATGTGAAGTGGCCTTGCAACAAGACCAAATACATCGTTCACTACCCCGAAACCCGTGAAATCTGGTCCTACGGTTCCGGCTACGGCGGCAACGCATTGTTGGGCAAGAAGTGCTTTGCGCTGCGCATTGCGTCCAATATGGGCCGTGACCAAGGTTGGCTGGCCGAGCACATGCTGATCCTGGGTGTGACCAATCCCGCAGGCAAGAAATACCATGTGGCAGCCGCCTTCCCCAGCGCCTGCGGCAAAACTAACTTCTCCATGTTGGTGCCACCCACCGGCTTTGAAGGCTGGAAGGTCACCACGATCGGTGATGACATTGCCTGGATCAAACCCGGTGCCGACGGCAAGCTCTACGCGATCAATCCCGAAGCCGGGTACTTCGGCGTGGCGCCGGGTACCAACTTCCACACGAACCCCAACTGCATGGCCAGCTTAGACAAGAACGTGATCTTCACGAATGTCGCCCTGACCGATGACGGTGACGTGTGGTGGGAAGGCATGGAAAAAGACACCGGCGGCATGCCAGATCACCTAATTGATTGGCAAGGCAAGGACTGGACGCCCGCAATCGCCAAGGAAACTGGCGCAAAAGCCGCACATCCCAACGCACGCTTTACCGTGGCCGCCGGCAACAACCCTGCGCTGGACAGCCAATGGGACGACGCCAATGGCGTGGCGATTGATGCCTTCATTTTCGGTGGCCGCCGCTCGACCACCGTGCCCCTGGTTACCGAGGCCCGCAACTGGACCGAAGGTGTGTACATGGCTGCCACCATGGGCTCCGAGACCACGGCCGCGGCCGTCGGCCAACAAGGCGTGGTGCGCCGCGACCCTTTCGCCATGTTGCCGTTCATGGGCTACAACATGAGCGACTACTTCCAGCACTGGCTCAACATGGGCGACAAGTTGGCCAAGTCGGGCGCCAAACAACCCAAGATTTTCACCACCAACTGGTTCCGCAAGGGCGACGACGGCAAGTTCGTCTGGCCCGGCTACGGCGAAAACATGCGCGTGCTGAAGTGGATGATTGACCGCCTGGAAGGCCAAGCCACTGGCGTGGAAACCGGCTTTGGTGTTGCACCCCAGTACAGTGAAATCAACTGGACTGGCCTGGATTTCAGCCAAGCCCAATTCGACTCGGTGACCAGCCTGAACAAGGACGACTGGAAGGCCGAGATTGCCCTGCACACCGAGCTATTCACCCAGCTCGCCTACCACTTGCCGAAGGAACTCGAAGAGACCAAATCCCAGCTGGCGCAGCGCTTGGCTGCCTGAAGGGCACAACAAAAGAAGGCCCAGCCACCCCGACCTGGCCCGTCAATGTAAAAAGCCACCGAACCGGTGGCTTTTTCGTTGGGGGGAGAGACGCTTAGGCTTCGTTGCGGCTGCGCATGACAGCGTGTTGTAGTTCGGCCATGATGCGGGGGTCGCGGTGGGCGTATTCCCACATTTTTTCTTCCATGCGGCGCTCTTGGGAAGCACGGACCCAGCCCATGATCACCGCAGAGGCGGCTGCCGACATCTTGCGCAGGGGAGGTGCCAACAGAGCCAGAGCTGCGAAGGCCACGGTCCACAAAGCCACCCAGCCCACCAGCAAGTGGCCATCCACCCAAGTGTCGATCACTTGGTCTGCCACCACCAGCAGAGCGGCCAGCACGGCAGCCAACAACATGCCGGCCAGGGTGCGAGAGCCCTCGGCTTTGGGAGTACCGGTTTGTACGGCAGGTGCGGCGTCGAGGTAAGCGTAAGAGAGTACTTGTGTCATGGTCAACTCCTTGAAAAGGTTGAAACTCACTGGATGAAATCTTTGAATTGTGTGAATCATAGGGTTTTCCCTCATGCGACTCAACTTTTGCTTAGTGATGTTTGGTATTCACCAAAGTTATGATTGGCCATGGCCACCTCCCCGCTCAATCTGCGCACCTTTGACCTGAACCTGCTCAAGGTCTTTGACACCGTGATGGCCGAGCGCAGCCTGACCAAGGCGGCCGAGCAATTGGCACTGACGCAGCCTGCCGTGAGTAACGCCCTGCGCCGCCTGCGCGACGCCCTGGGCGACGAGCTGCTGGTGCGCAAGGGCCGCAGCCTGGAGCCCACACCACGCGGACAGGAGCTTTGGCCGGCCGTGCGCGAAACTCTGCAGAAGCTGCAGACTTCGCTCGCCCCCAGCGTGTTTGACCCCGGCTCCGCCAACACCACCTTTGTGCTGACCATGGCCGACGCCACCGCCGCCGAGCTGATGCCACCACTGGTGGAGGTGCTGGCACGCGAGGCGCCTGGCGTATCGCTGCGCGTCGTTCCACTGACCACCCGCGACCCGCGCCGTGTGCTGGACGAAGGGGCGGCCGACCTGGCCATTGGCCACTTTCCCGCCGTGTTGACCGACCTGACCGCGCGCGCCCAGGCCGGCGCGGCAGAGTCTTTCCACCACCACCGCCTGTTTGTGGGCGACTATGTGTGCGTGATGCGCAAGTACCACCCCATGACGCAGGGAACGTTCACGCTGGACCGGTTTTGCGAGGCCAGCCACATGCTGGTGAGCTTCTCGGGCCGGGCCTTTGGTTTTATTGACGAATCGCTGGTGAGCCTGAAACGCACGCGCCGCGTGGTGCTGACCGTGAACCAGTTCTTCACCGCCGGGCGCGTGGTGGTGCACTCCGACCTGCTGACCGTGCTGCCGCGCCACTTTGTCAACGTGACCGGCTATGCCGACCAACTGGTGATCCGCGAGCTGCCCTTCAAGGTGCCCCCTATCCAAGTAGATGCACTGTGGCACCAGCGGCTGGACGCAGCGGCACCCCATGCCTGGCTGCGCCAGCAGATTGCCCTGCTGGGCGACCGCCTGTTCTCCGCATGAAGATCCAGCTGCTGTCCGACCTGCACCTGGAGGGCAATCCGCATTGGCAGGCCCAGCCCCTGCCAGGCGCAGACCTGTTGGTGCTGGCGGGCGATGTGGGCTCGTACCAGACCGGCTCGCAACTCACGGACGAGGACTTTGGCCTGGGCCGCTTTTCACCGCTACACGGTTGGCCCACGCCCGTGGTGTTTGTGCCCGGCAACCACGAGTACGACAGCTTTGACTTTGACGAAGCCCACGCCCGCCTGCGCGCCACCTGCGAACGGCTGGGCATTGTCTGGCTAGAGCGCGAAACGCTGGTGATGCACGGCGTACGCCTGCTGGGCACCACGCTGTGGACCGACTTTGACGCGCTGGCCATGCACGCGCCCGAGGCCCAGCGCCTCAAGGCACGCGAAAAAGCTTACCGCGCCGCCAACTACTACCTGAAGAAGACCCTGAGCACACGCCACGGCGAGCCCTGGCTGGCCGAGGGCCTGCGCGCCCAGGCCCTGGAATGCCAGACCTGGCTGCGTGCGGCGCTCACCACGCCGTTTGACGGGCCCACCGTGGTCATCACCCACTTTGCACCCAGCTTGCACAGCGCCGATCCGCGCTACGGCCTGGTGCCGGGCACGGCCGGCTTTTGCAACGCGCTGGACGAACTGCTACCCTACGCGCAGCTCTGGCTGCATGGCCACTTGCATGCGCCCAGCGACTACCGTGTGGGTACGTGCCGCGTGGTGGCCAACCCGCTGGGCTATGCGCGCAAGAATGAGCAACTGGGCTACCGGGCGGAATTTTTGATTGAAATCAGCCCCTAGTCCTTGTGAATATTGCGCAAACAGCTACATATTTAATAGCAATTGAACGGTGCTTCAAGGCCTGTGCCTTTGACTCAAAAGCCCGGCCCGGGCGCTACACGTAGAAAGCTGGCAAACCGCGGCACGCCCTTGTCCGTGAACCCGCGGTAGCGGTACGTCACCCAGCTGCCCACCGGCGGTGGCGCGGTGCGCTCGGCATCACTAAAGCCCGTGCCCAGCTTGAAACGTTGTGCGGGTTGGCCATCCAGCGCAGGCCGCTCCAACCACAAGGCTCCCATGCGCCCGGCAAGTTTGCCCTGCCCCGGCACTTGGGCGATTACGCGCCCGTCAGCGTCAGCGTGGGGCTTGAGTTTGCGCAGCGCCTCGGTGCGCTGGGCAGTGTAGCGGGCGCTGCCCTGGTGCAGCATCAGGCCCTCGCCACCCGCACGCACGGTGAGCGCCAACTGGCTTTGCAAGGCCGCAGCGTCCGTCGCCGGGGTCTGCACCACCGCCTGCACCCAGGGCTGGGCGATCTGCTGCACCACGGCCTGTAAAGCGGGAATCCGCTCATCGAAGCGGCCGCCGTGGGCGGGCAGGTCGAACACCATGTAGCGCACGGCGCGCCAGGCGGCCTGGTCCGGGCGCTGGTCACGCACCGTCGCCACCGCCTGGGCAAAATGCCCGCGCCCCACCCACAACTCGCCATCCAACGGCTGGGTTGGCCAGCCCGCGGTGAACCAGGCCGGGGCCGCAATGGTGTGGCCACCGCGCGTGCGCAATTGCTGACCATCCCAATACCCGCGCACACCATCGTATTTTTCACTGACCCAGTGGCCTGCCAGCGGATGGCGGCTGGTGTGCACCTGGGCCAGCATCAGGGCAGGCGCTTGAGCGGCGTCAGCCGCCCGGGCGGGCAGGCCGCTCCCGATCCAGTACAGCGCGCTGGCTTGCAAAAGGGCGCGGCGCGCCATGGTGTTGTGGTGTGGCATACATCTCCCCTTGTCAGGCAAGGAGTTTGATGTGGCGCACGGACTTCTGCAATAGCGCCACTACACTGGCCCCTTTACCGAGGAGAGTTCCATGAAGATTCTGTTGGCCGTTGACGGCAGCGCGTACAGCAAAAAAATGCTGGCTTACCTGAGTACCCACGAAGCCCTGCTCTCGCCCGCCCACGACTACACCGTGTTCACCGCCCAACCTGATTTGCCACCACGCGCCAAAGCCGCCGTTGGCAAAGAGGTCGTCAAGAGCTACCAATCCGAAGAAGCCGAAAAAGTGCTGGGCCCGGTGGCCAAGTTCCTGCTGCGCCACGGCATCAATGCCAAGACCGAGTGGAAGGTTGGCCCCGCGGGCACCAGCATTGCCAAAGTGGCCGAAAGCGGCAAGTTCGACCTGGTGGTGCTGGGCTCGCACGGCCACGGCGCCTTGGGCAATTTGGTAATGGGCTCGGTGGCCACCCAGGTGTTGGCCAACTGCAAGGTACCTGCGCTGCTGGTCCGCTGACTCCGCCGTGCGCTAAACCCCGCGCAGCGCGCCTCGAGGCGCTGCGCCCAGTGCCGCCAAATTACCAGCGCTGGTGCACCAGCGGCTTGGCGTAGCGGGAGTACACGTCGGCCAGTGCCTGCATGGTGGCATCGCTCAAGGGCGGCAAGTCCGCCGCCGCCACGTTGTCGACCACCTGCGCCGGGTTCTTGCCGCCGGGGATAGTGCAGGTCACGGCCGGGTGCATCTGGATCCAGCGCAGAGCCATCTGCGCCATGCTCATGCCCGCAGGCACCAACGGTCGCATGGCTTCTACCGCCTGCAGACCCACGTTGAAGTCCAACCCCGAAAACGTCTCGCCCTTGTCAAAGGCCGCACCTTCGCGGTTGAAGCCGCGGTGGTCGTCGGCGGCAAAGGTGCTTTGCGCGCTCATCTTGCCGCTGAGCAAGCCGCTGGACAGCGGCAGGCGCGCCAGAATGCCCACGCCGCGCTTTTGCGTCTGTTCAAACAGCAGCTCGGCCGGACGCTGGCGGAACAGGTTGTAGATGATCTGCACACTCTGCACGCCGGGGTATTCGATGGCCTTGAGGGCTTCTTCCACCTTCTCCACGCTCACGCCGTAATGGCGCAGCTTGCCTTGTTTTACCAGGTCGTCCAGGATGCCGAAAACTTCGGGCATGTAGAACACCTCGGTGGGCGGGCAGTGCAGCTGCAGTAGGTCGATGGCCTCGGCGTTGAGGTTCTGCAGGCTGCGCTCCACAAAGGCCGTGAGGTTGGCACGCGTGAAGCCACTCGCCACATGCGGATCCAGCCGACGGCCGGCCTTGCTGGCCACATAAAACGGTTCGCTGCGTTCCTTGCGCAAGCGGGCCAGCAGGCGTTCGCTGCGGCCATCGCCATACACATCGGCGGTGTCAAAGAAGTTGACGCCCAGGTCCAGCGCCCGGTGCAGCGCGGCCATGGAGTCGGCGTCGTCCACCGCGCCCCAGGTGCCACCGATGGCCCAGGCACCGAAACTCACGGTCGAAATGTTCCAGCCGGTACGGCCCAGGGGACGGTATTGCATAGATTTCCTCAGTTCAGTTTGCTATGGTTTCAGGAGCTTCTCGCGCAATCCATGTGCGGGCTAGCGCTTCATTTGAACCCAAAACCTATGCCCCTGGCTTGCGCCCGGCTTCAAACACGCGCTGCAACACACAGAACACAAAGAGCAACGCGCCGATCACGATGCGTGTCCACCAGGAGCTTAAAGACCCGTCGAACATGATGAGTGTCTGGATGACGCCCAGCGTGAGCACGCCAAACAGTGTGCCCGCCACATAGCCCACGCCGCCGCTGAGCAGCGTGCCGCCAATCACCACCGCCGCAATCGCGTCCAGCTCCAGCCCCACGGCGTGCAGGCCATAGCCCGAGAGCATGTAGAAGGTGAACACCACGCCGCCCAGCGCGGCGCAGAAGCCACTCAGGGCATAGACCATGACGTTGGTGCGCGCCACCGGCAGGCCCATGAGCACGGCCGAGTGTTCCGAGCCACCAATCGCGTAAACGGTGCGGCCAAACTCGGTGCCATGGGCCATGAACACGGCCACAGCAAGCACCACCAAGGCCAGGATGGCGCTAATGGACACCATGGGCCCTTCAGGCCAGAGGTGGATGCGGGTTTGCGCCAACACGGTGTAAGCCTCGTCGGTGATGCTGATGGAGTCGATGCTGATGAGGTAACAGCAACCGCGCGCCAGGAACATGCCCGCTAGCGTGACAATGAAAGGCTGCAGCCGGAAGCGCTGGATCAGCCAGCCCATGAAGGCGCCAAACAGCGTACCCATGGCCAGCACCAGCGGAATCGCCACCATCAGGTCCCAATGCAAGTGCTGCACCAGCTTGGCCAGCACGATGGTGCTGAGCGCCACGACCGAGCCGACCGACAGGTCAATGCCGCCGGAGAGGATGACAAAGGTCATGCCCACTGCCACGATCACCAGAAAGGCGTTGTCGATCAGCAGGTTGAGAAACACCTGGGGCGAGAAGAAGCCGGTGTAGGACACACCGCCGAATACCGACATGGCGGCAAACAGCGAGATGGTGGCCGCCAGGGGAATGTATTTGCTCTGGAGCTTCATGCGTGGCTCCCTGCAGCAGGACGCACGACCCAGCCGCGCACCGCGCGGCGGAACTCCGCCGACTGCATCAGCATCACCACGAACACCACGGCTGCCTTGACCACGAGGTTGATCTCGGGCGGCACGCCGATGGAATAAATGGTGGAGGTGAGCGTCTGGATGATGAGGGCACCAATCATGCTGCCCGCCAGGCTAAAACGCCCGCCGGTGAGCAGGGTGCCGCCCAGAGTGACAGCCAGAATGGCGTCCAGCTCCAGCAGGTTGCCGGCGTTGTTGCCGTCCGCACTCTTGACGTTGGAGCTGATGATGAGCCCGGCGATGCCTGCGGTGAGGCCGCAGAAGGCATAGACGCAGATGCTGATGAGCCGCTCCTTCACCCCCGCAACCCGCGCTGCTGCCGGGTTGATGCCGATGGCCTGGATGAACAGGCCCAGTGCGGTGCGGGTAACGGCCAGGTGCATCAAGAGATACACAAAGCCTGCGATGAACAGCGCAAACGGCAGACCCCAGAGGTAGCCACTGCCAATATAGAAATACGGCGGGTAGTAGACCGTGACGATTTGCCCGTCGGTCAGCAACTGCGCCACACCGCGGCCCGCCACCATGAGGATGAGCGTGGCAATGATGGGCTGCAGGCCGATCTTGGCGACCAGCAAGCCGTTCCACAAACCACACACCAAGGCGGTAGCCAGCGCACAAAGGATGGCGACCGACATGGGGAAGCGACTCACATGCTGGGGCACACCGTCGGTGATAACCAGCTTGCCGCCCACCATCAGCGCCGCCACCGCCGCACTGATGGCGACCGTGGCACCGACCGAGATGTCAATGCCGCGCGTGGCAATGACCAGCGTCATGCCCAGCGATACCAGCATCAGCGGGGCTGCACGGTTCAGGATGTCGATGACGCTGCCGTACAGATGGCCGTCGCGCCACTGCAGCATCCAGAAGCCGGGGTTCAGGCTGGCGTTGACCGTGAGAATCAAGACCAGCGTGACAACGGGCCACAGCAGGTGGTGCGATTGCACCCGCTTCCACAACGATGGTGTAGTGCCGGTGCTCATGCCTGCCCCGCAATCATGGCGTAGACCGCTTGCTCTTCGGTGCCGGCGGGCAGCTCGCCCACCTTGGCCCGGTCGCGCAGCACCACGATGCGGTCGGAGACGCGCACCACTTCTTCCATTTCGGAGGAGATGAACAGCACCGCCATCCCCTGTTTGGCCAAGGCCAGTATCTCGTTCATGATTTCCTGCTTGGCGGCAATGTCGATGCCGCGGGTCGGTTCGTCCAATATCAACAGGCTGGGCTGCGTGGCCAGCCAGCGTGCGAGCACGGCTTTTTGCTGGTTGCCGCCCGAGAGCTGGCCGATGGGCGTGTCCACATCGGCGGTCTTGATACCCAAAGCCTTCACATAGCCTTCTGCCAGCGTAGTCTGCTGCAGCCGACCGATGGCGGGCCACAGGCCTTGGCGGGCTTGCAAGGCCAGCACAATGTTTTCGCGCACCGAGAGTTCGGCAATGATGCCCTCAGCCTTGCGGTCCTCAGGGCACAGCGCCAGCCCCATCTGGATGGCAGTGACCGGCGAGTCCATACGCACCGCCTTGCCGCCCACTTGGATTTCGCCCGCATCGCTGCGGTCCAGACCAAACAGCAGGCGGGCCAATTCGGTACGGCCCGACCCCAGCAAACCGCCCAGCCCCACCACTTCGCCGCGGCGGATGCCCAGGTCCATTGCCTTCACATGGCCACGGCGGTTCAGCGCCTTGGTTTGCATCCATTCAGGCTCAGCAGCGCGAGTCGCTTCGTCCACCGGACTGGCGCCCTGGGCGGCGGCCAACTCACGGCCCACCATCGCAGCAATCAAGGCGTTGTGGCCCAATTCAGCGGCCGGGTATTCGCCCACCAGCTCACCATTGCGCAGCACGGTGATACGGTCGCACAAGGCGTAGACCTGGTCCAGAAAGTGGGTGACGAACAGAATCGCCATGCCTTGGTCGCGCAGCTGGCGCAGCACCACGTACAAGCGCTCAACCTCTTCATCATCCAGGCTCGAAGTTGGTTCGTCCAGGATGAGGACTTGGGCCGAGATGCTCAGTCCTCGGGCAATGGCCACCATCTGCTGCACCGCCACTGAGTAACTGGATAGCGTCTGCGTGACGTCGATGTCGAGATTCAGGCGCGCCAGCAGCTCACGGGCTTCCCGGTGCATGCGATTCCAATCGATGGCCCAGAGGCCCGCTACACCCTTGCGTGGATAACGGCCGGCAAAAATGTTCTCCGCGACCGACAGGTTGGGACAGAGGTTGACTTCCTGGTAAACGGTGCTGATGCCCAGCCGCTGCGCGTCCAGGGTGGAGGCGGCGCGTATGGACTTGCCCGCCAGGCGCATATCGCCCTGGTCGGCTTGGTACACGCCGGTCAGGACCTTGATAAGGGTGGACTTGCCCGCGCCGTTTTGGCCCATGAGGGCGTGCACCTCGCCAGGGAACAGGCGCAGATTCACGCCCGAAAGGGCCCGCACGGGACCAAACTGCTTGGCCACGCCGGAGAGTTCCAGCACGGGCGCAGCAGCTGGCGCCGCTGGTGGTGTGTGTGTCATGGTGTCGTGTAAAAAAGGCCTGCAGCGTGAGCCGCAGGCCAAGACCTGGTGACCAAATGGAGATGTCGTTGCGATCAGTACTGGCGGCTGGGGAACTCTTTGGCCGCGGTTTCCATGGGGTACACACCATCTTTGCCGATGATGCGGCGAGCCACAGTCTTGCCAGCCACGATGTCCTTGGCAGTCGCCATGACCAGGGGGCCGAGCAGCGGGCTGCATTCGACGCTCACGTTGAGCTTGCCGGCGATCATGGCTTCAAACGCGCCCTTCACACCGTCCACGGAGATGACCAAGATGTCCTTGGCGGGCTTGAGACCGGCCTCCTCGATGGCCTGGATGGCGCCGATGGCCATGTCGTCGTTGTGCGCGTAGAGCACATTGATCTTTTTGCCCTCAGCCTTCAGGAAGGCTTCCATGACTTCCTTGCCCTTGGCACGTGTGAAGTCGCCGGTTTGCGAGCGGATGATCTTGATGTTGGCATTGCCCTTGATGGCAGTCTCAAAACCCTTCTTGCGGTCGATCGCGGGGGCAGAACCCACAGTGCCTTGCAGTTCGACCACATTGATGTCGCCCTTCATGGACTTGGCTTTTTCCACCAGCCACTGGCCAGCCATCTCGCCTTGCTTCACGAAGTCAAAGCCAATATGGGTGGCGTACAGGGACGTGTCCTTGGAGTCCACCGAGCGATCCATCAGGATCAGGGGAATCTTGGCGTCCTTGATTTCCTTGAGCACGGTGTCCCAGCCAGACTCCACCACGGGGGTCAGGGCGATGATGTCCACTTTTTGGGCGATGAAGGAGCGCAAGGCCTTGATCTGGTTTTCCTGCTTTTGCTGCGCGTCGGAGAACTTCAACTCAATGCCGGCGGCCGCAGCGGCCGACTTCATGGAATTGGAGTTGGCAGTACGCCATTCGCTTTCAGCGCCAATCTGGCTGAAGCCCATGACGATCTTCTTTTGGGCGAAGGCGGCTCCGGGCAGGGCCAGGGTCAGTCCAGCGGCGGCGGCAGTCGCTAGCAGGGTACGGCGGTTGTTTTTCATTGATCTGTCTCCTCGTTTTGTAAGTGGATGCGGGCCCACGGGATGTCAGAAGGGCCACCCGCGTCCGGCCTGCTTCTGTGCCTCTTGTGCCTCACCAGAAATCCCTGAAATCGGTATCAAGAAGTGGGCGAATAGTACGCAGCGAATTGATATAGATCTAATAGAGATTTGCATATCTCACATACAGAACTTTGAATTCAGGTTTACCCTAGGCCCTTGAATTTGAAGGACTATTTAATCTTTATGTTTGATTTAGTCCTAAATTCAACGTAATAACTGATTGCAAAAATAATAAGTCAGAGGTCGAACTTTTTATTTCTCAAGGTAGTGCCGGGCCCGTAGCATGCGAGACCACTCCGGCCACGTGGCCCTCTTCTCTTGCAACCTCTCCCTCGCACGCATGACCTCGACTGCCCACCACACCATCCACCTTCTGCAACACGCGGGGCAGCGCCTGGGCTTGATCCCTACGCTGGGTGGCAGCGTCGCACGCTGGCAGCGCGACACTGCGCAGGGCGCGCTGGACCTCTGGCGCCCCTGGGGCGGTGTGGCAGACCTCTACACCACAGCGTCGTTCCCCTTGGTGCCCTGGTCCAACCGGATTGGCCATGGCGGCTTTACGTACCAGGGCATCACCCACCCCATGCGCCCCAACCGCGTGGGCGAGCCCTACCCCATCCATGGCGACGGCTGGTTGCAGCCCTGGGCCATCCGCCAGCCGCGGCTGGACACGCTGGAGATGGCGCTCGAATCCAGGAACTTTGACGGCAACCCCTACCACTACCGCGCCTTGCAACGCTTTGTGCTGCGCGAGGACGGCATGGACCAGCTGCTGGAAGTGACCCACCTGGGCGAGGGCAGCCTGCCCTATGGCCTGGGCCAGCACCCTGCGTTTTTGCGCACGCCCCAGGCGCGCCTGCATGCGGAGGTGCAAGGGGTGTGGCTGAGCGGGGCGGACCCCATGCCTACCACCCACAGCTCCGACTTTCCGCCCAGTTGGGACCCGCGCGAGGGCATGGCGGTGAGCGGCAGCCTGATCGACAACGCCTACACCGGCTGGAGCGGCGAGTCCCACATCGACTGGCCCGAACACGGCCTGCGCCTGCACATGCGTGACCCCGCTGTCGTGGCACGCGGAAAGAATGACGGGTATTGCCTGCTGTACCGGCCACCGCAAGGCGCGCACTTTTGTTTTGAACCGGTGACCCACCCGATCGACGCCTTCCATGCCGAAGGCCAGCCGGGCCTGCAAGTCCTCAGTACCGGTCAAACGCTGAGCCAGCGGGTGGAATGGCGCTTTGAATCGCTCGCCTGAATTGCTATCAATTCAGGAGCTATTAACGCAGAAAATACGAGGGCTAACGAGCATTTAGACCCTCAAAACAGGTCGACAGCACAAGCTCGATGATTTCGGCATCGGTGTGCAGCTCACCCATCTTGAGGAACTCCAGCACCGGGTCGCAAGCGCGTGCGTACAGGGTGTAGAGCACGGCAATGGCCGGCAGCTTGGGGTTGATCAGGCCTTGTGCTTGGGCCTCCACAATCCAGGCGCCCAAGCGGTCGCTCACGTCCATCAGCCCGTCCATATAGGCTTTGTGGCCCATGAGCGTGGCGCGCAGTGTGGAGTTTTGGCTGGGCAAGGAGGGCATCTCGCCGCCCAGCTTCAGACCCATGGTCCAGCGAACCACGGCACGCAGCTTGTCCAGCGGGGGTTGGGTCTCAGGCAAGGTGTCCAGGAAGGCCTGGGCCTGGGCCATCAGGTGCGCCATGGCGGCGGCCCCCAGGTCTTCCTTGCTGGGAAAGTGTTTGTAGAGGCTAGCTTTGGCAATCCCCACCTGCGCGGCAACCTCGTCCACGGTCATCGCCTCAAAGCCTTTTTCCGCCAGCAGCAGGTTGACGGCGCGGATGATGGCGTCCTCGCGCGCCTGCAGCATCTGCTGCTTGAATGAGATCTTGGCGGGGGCTGCGGTGGTCATGGCCACATTCTATCCGGGGGCGTCAAATTGCGGAGAGCTCGTCCAATTTGTGACTAGGCAGTCTTACCACCCAGAATGCGGCCCGCCGTCTGTGACAGGGCGGCCGTCAGGCGGTCAATCACCTCGGAGTTGAGGTTCCAACAGTGCCAGTACAGGTTCACCGGCAGGGTAGCTGTGGGCAGCAGGTTCACCAGCTGGCCGTTGTCAATGAGCCCACGCACCAGCAGCTCGGGTACCACACTGGCGCCCCAACCGGCCAGCACAGCGCGCACCATGCCCTCGGAGCTGGGCACAAAGCGCTGGCTTACCGAGACGCGGCGCAGGTTCAACGCCCGGCCCACAAACTCGGCCGGCAAATCGTCCTTGCGGTTGAAGGCCACAAACGGGATCTGGCGGAAGTTGTGCGGCGTGAGGCCTTGAGGGCAGTGCGCCTGCGCATAGTCTTTGCTCACCACCGCCACGTAGTGCATGGCGCCCAAGGGCAGCACCTTGCAACCACGCAGCGCCTGCTTGAGCGTGGTCACGCAGCCCAGCACCTGGCCTTCGCGCAGCCACTCGTGGGTGAAGTCCTGGTCGTCGGTGATGATTTCCAGTGGCAGCCCGGCATGCACCAGCGGGTCCAACGCCGCGAGCGCCCAGGTGGCTATGCTGTCCGCGTTCACCGCAATCGAGATGCGTTCGTCCTCGCGCGGCGCCCCGGTGCTGGGCGCCAGCTCCAGCAAATCACTCTCCAGGTCGGCGCGCAGCAGGCGCATCTGCATGGCGTGTTTGATCAGCAAGCGTCCGGCCGTGGTCGCCTTGACCGGGCGGCTGCGCACGAGCAACACGGTACCCACCTGGGCTTCGAGCGCCCGCAGGCGCTGCGACACGGCCGATTGCGTGATGGACAGGCGCACGGCGGCACGCTCAAAGCCGCCCTCTTCCACAATGGCGGCCAGGCATTCCAGGGCATCGGTATCAAAGGTTCGCATCGCATTCACATCCATGATCAACAGGGGACAGAGCCGAAAATCGGACCCACAGCATTATTAGCAATACTAATGTTTTCGCAAATGCTTTCATTTCGCTTTTACTGGCGCAGGGCTTGCATGACACTGGCACCATGAAAATTATTGTTCTCGGCGCCGGCACGATCGGCATTTGCACCGCCTGGCAGCTGCTGGAACTGGGCCATGAAGTCACCGTGGTCGAGCGTCAGCCCGACGCCGCCATGGAGACCAGTTTTGCCAATGGCGCACAGATCTCCGTGAGCTACTGCGAGCCCTGGGCCAACAAGGAGGCGCCGCTGAAGGCCTTGAAGTGGATGCTGAGCAAGGAAGCCCCCTTGCTGTTCCGCCCGCAAAACCCCTTGGGCGCCGGCGTGCACCAGTACACCTGGGGCCTGCAGTTCCTGGCCAACTGCAACGACGCTGCCTTCGAGCGCAATGTCCAGCAGCTCGTGGCTTTGGGCGCCTACAGCCATGCGGCGCTCAAAGACATCGTGGCCGCCACCGGCATCGAATACAACCGCCTGGAACGCGGCATTGCCCACTACTACTGCGACCAGAAATCCTTCGACACGGCTGGCGAGGCCGCAGCCCTGATGCGCAAGTACGGCGTAAACCGCCAGGTCATCAGTAAGGACGAGCTGTTCAAGATCGAACCCGCCTTCAAATCCTTTGCGCACCAGATTGTGGGCGGCACCATCACCCCCAGCGATGAATCTGGCGACTGCCGCGTCTTCACGCAGGAGCTGGCCAAGCGCTGCGCAGCACGCGGCGCGCAGTTCTTGTATGAGCACAGCGTGGAAGCGCTCAATGTTTCGGGAGGCACTATCAAATCAGTAGCTGTCCGCGCACTATCCACGGGCCCCAAGGGCACAAACATCGCCGGCTCGCTACGCACGCTGCAGGCGGACCATATTGTGGTGGCCGCGGGCTCGTACACCGCGCCCCTCTTGCGCACCGTAGGTGTGAATTTGCCCATCTACCCCGGCAAGGGCTATAGCGCGACGTTCAAGATCAAGAAGCCCGAACTGGCACCCTTTGTGTCCACCATCGACGACGCCAAGAAGATCGCCATCAGCCGTCTGGGCGACCAGCTGCGCGTGGCTGGCACCATCGAGGTGGGCGGTTTCGACCTCACGCTGGACAGCCCCGTGGCCCAAGCCCGCTGCAACATGCTGGCCCGCCGTATTGAAGAGGTGCTGCCCGGCGTTTGCGACACCCGCAGCGAAGCCGAAGGCGGCCAGCCCAACTACTGGACCGGCCTGCGCCCCGCCACCCCCACCAACATCCCCTTTATCGGCCAAACACCCGTACGCGGGCTGTGGGTCAATGCGGGGCATGGCACCTTGGGCTGGACGCATGGTGCGGGCTCGGGCAAGGCGATGGCGGAACTGATCCACGGCAAGAAGCCGGAGATGGATTTCAGGTTTTACGGGGCGTAATCCGGACTACCTGGGTTGGCGGGATCAGGTGGTGCAGGCGCTCTGCTCCGTGTCCCCCGGACGCTATGCGGCCTCCTCCTTGACCTGCGCAGAACGCCTGCACCACCTGATCCGAGACGGCATTGGTGAACTTGGGTTTTTCACTCCCTATGCGCCTTTACCAAACACTGCTGAAACGCAAGCGTCGCCCGGCTCGGCTGCGGTGACTTGCGGGTAATCGCAAAGAACTCGCAGGCGTAGTGCAGCAGGTCGGGCCGCACGGCTTGCATGCGACCGCTGCGCACAAAACTCTCCGCGTAGTGGTCGGGCAGAAAGCCCAAAAACTGGCCTGAGAGAATGAGCGTGGCGATGGACTCCTGGTCAAACCCTGTGGCACGGCGCGGCAGGCGCATGCGCTGGCTCAGCTCCATATTAGGCGAGTGGTAGCCCAGCCCCGCAAACGCGTACTTGGGTAAGGTCTCCCAGTCCAGGCCGCTGGGGTCTGCATTCCACAGTGCGTGGCGGGTGCCGCAATACAGCAGCATGTGCTCGTCAAACAAGGGGGTGTAGTCCAACACGTCTGAGGCGCGGTGACCGGGGATGATGCCGACGTGAAACTGCCCGTCCAGCACCCCGCGCTCGATAGCCGTGAGGGTGGCCACATGCAGGTTCAGACCCACATCCGGTGCGTCTGCGTGGAACTGGGCAATGGCTTCGGCGATGTGGCTGGCGGGGTTGCTGGCGGTTTTGTCGAACACGGCCACCTGTAGCTGCCCGCCCATGCGCTGGTGGATTTCGTCCACGCGGCTGCGGAATGCGTCGGTCGCAGCCAGCAGTTGGGTGGTCTGGGCGTAGATTTTTTCGCCCTCGGCGGTGAGCGCAAAACCAGCCCGGCCCCGGCGGCACAGGGTCAGGCCCAACCTCGTTTCCAGATCCTTGATATGGCGGCTCACTGTGGAAGTGCCGATGTTGAGCTCCAGCTCAGCGGCGGCCATACCGCCGCAATCCACCACGGCCTTGAAGACGCGCAACAGGCGCAAATCCATGTCGCTGAGTTGGCCTAGTACAGCCTTGGCTTTTACTTTCATAGATTGGCAAGTAAAAAGTGCTATTTGTAACTTTATGAGAGTAACAGAGCTGCCCACAATGCACTATCGCCCAAACCGGCTTTAACCCCCTGGAGTTCTTCATGAAGCTCAACGACACCAGCACACCCACCACCGGTGAGGCCATCACCAGCGCCTCCAAATTCCCCATGTCCCGCGAGTGGATGGAATCGCACTGGATGGCTTTTACCGGCAACCGCGATTTCAAGGCCAACCCACGCATGATGGTGAGTGCCCAGGGCGCCTACTTCACCGACTCCAACGGCAAGAAGATTTTTGATGGCCTCTCCGGCCTGTGGTGTGCGGGCCTGGGCCATGGCCGCCGCGAAATCACCGAAGCGGTGAGCAAGCAGATGGCCACCATGGACTACTCGCCCGCCTTCCAGTTCGGCCACCCCCTGTCGTTTGAGCTGGCCAACAAGATTGTGGAACTCACCCCCGAAGGTCTGGACTATGTGTTCTATACCGGCTCGGGCTCCGAATCCGCCGACACCGCACTCAAGATGGCGCGTGCCTACTGGCGCGCCAAGGGCATGGGCAGCAAGACCCGCCTGATTGGCCGCGAGAAGGGCTACCACGGCGTGAACTTCGGCGGCATCTCGGTGGGCGGCCTGCCAGCCAACCGCAAGACCTTCGGCCAAGGCATTGAGGCCGACCACTTGGCCCATACCCAGCTCGCCAGCAACGCCTTCAGCAAGGGCCTGCCCGAGAAAGGCGGCGACATGGCCGACGAGCTGTTGCGCCTGATTGCTCTGCACGATGCGTCCAACATTGCCGCCGTCATCGTCGAGCCGATGTCCGGCTCTGCCGGCATTGTGGTGCCGCCTGTGGGCTACCTGCAGCGCCTGCGCGAGATCTGCACCCAGAACAACATCCTGCTGATTTTTGACGAGGTCATCACTGGCTTTGGCCGTCTGGGCGCCTACACCGGTGCGGGTTACTTCGGTGTGGTGCCGGACATCCTGAACGCTGCCAAGCAAATCACCAACGGTGCGCAGCCTTTGGGCGTGACGGTGGCCAAGAAGGAGATCTACGACACCTTTATGGCTGCCGGCGGCCCGGACTACATGTTGGAATTCCCCCACGGCTACACCTACTCTGCCCACCCCGTCGCGTGCGCGGCGGGTGTGGCTGCGTTGGATGTATTGGTCAAAGAGAACATGATTGAGCGGGTAAACGCCTTGGCGCCCTACTTTGAGAAAGCCGTGCACAGCCTGCGCGGTGCCAAGCACATCACCGACATTCGCAACCTAGGCCTGTCCGCCGGTTTCACCCTGGCCGCCGTGCCGGGCGAACCCGCCAAGCGTCCCTATGAAGTCGCCATGCGCTGCCTGGACAAGGGCTTCTACGTGCGCTACGCCGGCGACTGCATTGCGCTGGCCCCCCCCTTCATCAGCACCGAAGCGGAGATCGACAGCCTGGTGAACGCGCTGGGCGAGGCGATCAACGAAACTGCCTGAAGCGAACCACTCAATCGCTATTCTTTTTATAGCTGCTCGCGCATATTTATCGTGGGCTAGCAGCCATTTTGACTCTTAAATCGCTCCCATGTCCCAACTCCCTACAGTCGGCCACCTCATCGGCGGCAAGATCATCACCACCGGCGAACGCGCCCAGGACGTCTTCAACCCCGCCACCGGCAAAGCCGAGAAGCGGGTCTTGCTGGCCCCCAAGGCCACCGTGGAAGAAGCCATTGCCAACGCGCAAGCCGCATTCCCCGCCTGGCGCAACACGCCTCCACTCAAGCGCGCCCGCGTCATGAGCAACCTCAAAGTCTTGCTGGAAAAGCACGCTGAAGAACTTTGCGCCTTGATTACTGCCGAACACGGCAAGGTGCTGAGCGACGCCTTGGGAGAACTGCAGCGCGGCATTGAAAACGTGGAATACGCGTCGTACGCGCCCGAGCTGCTTAAGGGCGAGCACAGCAAGAACGTGGGGCCCGCCATCGACAGCTGGAGCGAGTTCCAAGCGCTGGGCGTCACTGCCGGTATCACCCCCTTCAACTTCCCCGCCATGGTGCCGCTGTGGATGTGGCCCATGGCCGTGGCCTGTGGTAACACCTTTGTGCTCAAGCCCTCTGAGCGCGACCCCAGCTCCACCCTGCGTGTGGCCGAGTTGGCGCTCGAAGCCGGCCTGCCACCCGGCGTACTCAACGTGGTCAACGGCGACAAGGAAGCCGTGGACACGCTCTTGCAAGACCCGCGCGTGAAGGCCGTGAGCTTTGTGGGCTCCACGCCGATTGCTGAATACATCTACGCTGAGGGCTGCAAGCACGGAAAGCGCGTGCAAGCCCTGGGCGGCGCCAAGAACCACGCGGTGGTGATGCCCGACGCCGATGTAGCCAACGCTGTGAGCGCGCTCATGGGCGCGGCCTATGGCTCCTGCGGCGAACGCTGTATGGCCATCCCGCTGGTGGTGGCTGTGGGTGATGCCACCGCCGACGCAGTGATTGAAGGCCTGAAAGCCGAGATCGCCAAGATGAAGGTCGGCCCCGGCACCGCGCCCGGCATGGATATGGGTCCGCTGGTGACCAAGCCGCACTTCGAGAAGGTGAGGGGCTATGTGGACCAGGGCGTGAAAGAAGGCGCCACGCTGGTGGTGGACGGCCGTGGGCTAAAGGTGGCCGGCCATGAAGACGGCTATTACCTGGGCCCCTGCCTGTTTGACAACGTCAAACCCGGCATGGTGATTTACCAGGAAGAAATTTTTGGCCCCGTGCTGGGTGTGGTGCGCGTCAAGAGCCTACAAGAAGCCATGGACCTGATCGACGCGCACGAATACGGCAACGGCACCTGCATCTTCACCCGCGACGGCGAGGCCGCGCGCTACTTCACCGACAACATCCTGGTCGGCATGGTGGGTGTCAACGTGCCCCTGCCCGTGCCCGTGGCCTACCACTCGTTTGGCGGATGGAAGCGCAGCCTGTTCGGCGACCTTCATGCCTACGGCCCCGATGCCGTGCGCTTCTACACCAAGCGCAAGACCATCACCCAGCGCTGGCCCTCGGCTGGCGTACGCGAAGGCGCGGTGTTCAGCTTCCCCAGCAGCCGCTGATAGGCAGCAGCAAAAGTAATAGGGCTTGCCGCTTGGCAAGCCCTTTTTATTTCGGCCCCGCAATCTGCTGCTTAGCCACAGTTCGGCCGCACTGGCTGGCACAAGGTTTTCGGCTTCTCATGACAATGGGGTTCTATGAATGTTCTGAAAAACACCCGCTTGTCGCTGTTGGATCTGGTCGCTGTACGTGAGGGCGGCACCGTGGCGGATGCCCTGAAGATCGCCTTGCGCACCGCCCAGCACGCCGAACACCTGGGTTTTAGCCGCTACTGGCTGGCCGAACACCACAACATGCCCGGCATTGCCAGCTCCGCCACCGCCGTGCTGGTAGGCCATATTGCGGGCGGCACCGAGCGTATCCGTGTGGGCTCCGGCGGCATCATGCTGCCCAACCACGCACCGCTGGTGGTCGCCGAAGCCTTTGGCACACTGGCCGAGCTGTACCCGGGCCGCATTGACCTGGGCCTGGGCCGCGCGCCCGGCACCGACCAAGCCACCATGCGCGCGCTGCGCCGCGCCAAAGTGGAGCACGAGGAAGACTTTCCGCGCGATGTGGCCGAGCTACAAGCCTTGCTGGGCCCGCTGCAGCCCGGGCAAACAATCATGGCCATGCCGGGCGCGGGCACGAATGTGCCGATCTGGTTGCTGGGCTCCAGCCTGTACTCAGCGCAACTGGCCGCGCACATGGGTTTGCCCTACGCTTTTGCCTCGCACTTTGCACCGCGTTTTTTGCACCAGGCCATCGGTATGTACCGCAGCCTGTTCCAACCCTCGGCGACCCTGGACAAGCCCTACGTGATGGTGGGCGTGCCGCTGGTGGCGGCAAGCACCGATGCAGAGGCAGAACTGCTGGCTAGCAGCATTTACCAGCGCGTGCTTGGCATCCTCACCGGGAAGCGCGGCTCCCTGCCGCCGCCGGTGCCCAACTTCTTGCCCCAGCTCCCCGCCGATGCGCGTGCCGCGATTGGCGACTTTCTGGGCGAAGCCGTGATTGGTGGGCCCGACACCGTGCGTGACGGCTTGAGCGCCATGGCCGACGCAACCCAGGCCGACGAGTTGATGCTGGTCTGCGACATCTACGACCCCGCCTTGCGCCTGCGCGCGCTGGACATTGCTGCACAGGCGGTGCGCGACGCGCAGGCTGATGCGGCTAAGGCCGGCGCGCTGGCAGCGGGATAAATTCGGTCTCGCCCGGCACCCGGGGAAAGCGCTGGGCCTCCCAGTCGTCCTGCGCTTGCAGGATGCGCTCCTTGCGGCTGGAGACAAAATTCCACACCATGTGGCGGTGGCCCAGCGGCGCACCGCCGACCAGCATCACGCGCGTGGCTTCACGGGCGCACAGGGTGGGTGTGCTGCCGGGTTCCAGCACCAGCATCTGACCGGGCTCCAGCAGCTCGCCATCCACTTCCAGCGGGCCGTCCACGCTGTAAATGCCACGCTCCTGCGCCGTGTCGGGAATGGTCAGCAAGGCACCGGCCTCCAGCTCCAGCGCCAGGTACAGCGTGGGAGACAGCGTGGCCACTGGGGAGGTGACACCAAAGGCCGAGCCAATCAGTACGCGCACCGTGGCACCGGGCAGCGCCACCACCGGGATCTGGCTGGCCGGGGTATGGGCAAACGACGGCGCATCTTCCTCATGCTCCGCAGGCAGGGCGGACCAGAGCTGGAAGCCATGGCTGCGCCGAGTGACGCTGCGCAGGTCGTCCGGCGTGCGCTCGGAATGCACGATGCCCCGGCCCGCCGTCATCCAGTTGATGGCGCCAGGCTCGATGCGCTGCACCACCCCGGTAGAGTCGCGGTGCATCATGGCGCCCTCCAGCAGATAGGTCACCGTGGCCAGGCCGATGTGGGGGTGCGGGCGCACATCGTGGTTGTCGGTGGGCTGCGCCGTCACCGGGCCAAAGTGGTCAAAGAACAAAAACGGCCCAATCGCCTGGCGCTGCATGGCGGGCAGCACGCGGCGCACGGTGAAGCCGCCACCCAGGTCATGGGCTTTGGGAGTGAGACGTTCGGTCATAGAGGCAGCTCCGGTGAATCAAGCATGCGGGGGAGGGGCAGCACGCTATGCTAGCAAGCCCGGACTAATCTGTAGAAAAACGTCGTATGAATAGCCCCCACATTCTCCGCATGCGCCATCAGTGGGAGCAATGGCGCATCGAATCTGCCTTGGTGCAGGACGATGCAGTTGCCGTAGACCTAGACCGCGTGCGCAACTTGGCGCCCCTCTTTGCAGTGCTGGATGGCGTACTTTTCCTGGTGTTTCTGTATCTGCTGCTCGGCGCACCGGACCATGACCCGGCACACCGCTGGAAACTGTGGTCGATGTGGTTGCATCTGGGGTCGTGCACGTGCCTGATAGCGATGTGGGCTGCAGCGCGGGCACTGCAACACCGGCAACGGACGTGGGCCGGCCGCAACATTGGCCTGCTGGCAGTGGGCACGGGGATTGCGCTAGTGATTGGAGAGGTTGCGGTAGAACAATGGGTTACGCCCAACATCACCGCGTTTGCGCTGGTGTGTGTGGCCACCAGCTTGGCCATCTACCTGCACCCCAGAACCGCGGCATGGCTCTATGGCAGTGCCTATGTTGCCTTTTACTTCGCGCTGGGCTGGACACAAACGAACCCGCAACACCTGATGTCCAACCGTCTGAGCGGTCTGGCGATTTGTGGTATCTCGTGGGCACTTTCTGTGATGCTTTGGCGCAAGTTCACCATCATCACCCTGCAACGCAAGCAGCTGGAAAAAGCCAATGCCGAGCTACAGCAAAAACAGCGGGAGTTGGAGCGACTGACGCGCCAGGATGGTCTGACCGGTCTGTTCAACCGCAACACATTCACAGAACTCAGCCGCAGCGAACTGGCTCGCAGCCAGCGCCAAGGCAGCTCCACGACCATCGTGCTACTCGACCTGGACTATTTCAAGCGCATTAACGATACTTGGGGTCACCCTGCCGGCGATGCCGTCTTGCGGCATGCCGCCACACTGACCAGCGGGACCGTGCGCAGCACAGACCTGGTGGGCCGCTTGGGTGGGGAAGAATTCATCGTGCTGCTGCCCCACACCACCATCGATGCCGGGCGTCGGATTGCCGAAAAAATCCGGCAACGCTTGGAGACCTCTGTCATCCAGTGGGAAGGAAATCGCATACCGGTCACGGCAAGCTTCGGGGTTTCCAGCACCACCGCAGCGGAAAAACTCGATTTCGACCACCTCTATACAGAAGCCGACAAGGCCCTCTATCTAGCGAAACACCAAGGGCGAAACCGGGTGGTCTGATGTGATGCGCGATACCTAGCCCCCTGCAGGCCCAGAGGGACAAAGCGCTACTGGGATAATCCGGGGTTACACCGGATTCCTATGGCACTAATTACCCTTCTCGACGCCCAGCTGGCTTTTGGGCACGTCCCCCTGCTCGACCACGCTGATTTCTCCCTCGAAACGCAGGAGCGCGTGGGCCTGATTGGCCGCAATGGCGCAGGCAAGTCGTCCATGCTCAAAATTCTGGGCGGCATGGAAAAGCCCGACGACGGCACCCTGCAAGTGCAGGGCGGCACCCGTATTGCCTATGTGGCACAGGAGCCCGTGCTGGATGCAGATGCTACTATTTTTATAGCTGTTCGCGCAGGAGTGGAGCGGGTCATTGGCCTGATTGAGCAATATTGCGCGGGCGAAGGCGATCTCGATGCGATGCAGAGCGAGATTGAGACGCTGGACGGCTGGAACTGGGAACAGCGCGTCAACGAAACCCTGGACCGCCTGCACCTGAACCCCGAGGCGGTAGTGAGCACGCTGTCGGGCGGCACCAAGAAGCGTGTGGCCCTGGCGCAGGCGCTGGTGGCCCAGCCCGATGTGCTGCTGCTCGACGAGCCGACCAACCACCTGGACCTGGACTCGATTGAATGGCTGGAAGGCCTGCTCAAGGAATTCAAGGGCTCCATCATCACCATCACCCACGACCGCTCCTTCCTGGACAACGTGGCGACACGCATCGTCGAGCTGGACCGCGGCAAGCTGATGAGCTACCCCGGCAACTTTGCCGCGTACCTCACGCAAAAAGAGGAGCAACTCGCGCAGGAAGCCATCATCAACGCCAAGGCCGACAAGCTGCTGGCGCAGGAAGAAGTGTGGATCCGCAAGGGCGTGGAAGCGCGCCGCACGCGCGCCACGGCCCGTATTAACCGCCTGCAGGAGCTGCGCGCCAAGCGCGAGGCGCGCCGCGACGTGGTGGGCAGCGTGAACATGGACGTGAACAGCGGCGACAAGAGCGGCAAGCTGGTCTCCGAGATGGTGCATGTGTGCAAGACCTTTGGCAACCGCGTCATCGTCAAGGACTTCACCGCCACCATCTTGCGCGGCGACAAGATTGGGCTGCTGGGCCCTAACGGCGCGGGCAAGACCACGCTCTTGAAGCTGATCCTCGGCGAACACAAGCCGGACCCAGCGCCTGCCAACGCGCCCAAGCCCGAACCCGGCCACAGCCCTTGGGGCACGGTGCGCCTGGGTTCCAACGTCACGGTGGCGTACTTCGACCAAATGCGCAACGCACTGGACCTGGACGCCACGCTGGAAGACTTCATCAGCCCCGGCAGCGAGTGGATCGAAATTGGCAACCAGAAAAAGCACCGCAAGAGCTACCTGGGTGACTTCTTGTTCTCGCCAGCCCGTGCGACATCCCCCGTGCGTTCGCTGTCCGGTGGTGAGCGCAACCGCCTGCTGCTGGCCCGCCTGTTTGCCCGACCCGCCAACGTGCTGGTGCTGGACGAGCCGACCAATGACCTGGACATCGACACGCTAGAGCTACTGGAAGACCTGCTGCAAAGCTACGACGGCACCGTGTTCCTGGTCAGCCATGACCGTACCTTCCTGGACAACGTGGTCACCAGCACCATTGCCTATGAGGGTGATGCCAAGTGGCGCGAGTACGAAGGTGGCGTGAGTGACTGGCTGATCCAGACCAAGCGCGCCAATGCCATCAATGCCGCTGCGGGAAAGACCACCGCCAAACCCTTCAACTACGAGCGCGAGCAGCTCCAAAAACAGGAGCAAGCCGTCGCCCAGGTGAGTGCCTCCGCCCCGGCGGCACCGGCGCCTGCCAAGGCCAAGAAGCTCAGCTTCAAGGAACAACGTGAGCTCGATGGCCTGCCCGACCGCATTGCGGCGCTGGAAGCCGAGCAGAAAGAGATCACCGAGGCCTTGGCGGACGGCAGCCTCTACGCCAGCGACAACGCACGCGCACTGCAACTCGCGCAGCGCAACGCACAGATCGATGACGAATTGATGGCCGCACTGGAGCGCTGGGAACAGCTGGGCGGCAGCTGATGCGCGTGCGGCCTTGCCGCACTGCGGCTTGGTAACCCGACGGAAACTGGCGCATATCTTGGAGGCCGTGGCGCGTGCTATGGTTTCTCCATGCACCTCCCACAGCTCCACGACCGCATCGCACAGGCCGCAGGCCGCCTGCCTGCAGACCCTGCCCTGCAGGCCCAGTTCACCGCCTGCGCGCTCAACACCATCGAGACCACGACGGAGCGCCTGGACGACGGCAGCACCTTTGTCTTCACCGGGGACATTCCGGCACTATGGCTGCGCGACTCGTCGGCCCAGGTACGGCATTACCTGCTGCTGGCCGCCGATCTGCCCGAGGTGCAGGGCCTGGTGGCCGGGCTGATCCGTCGACAGATGGACTGCATCCTGTTGGACCCCTACGCCAATGCCTTCAACAAGGGCCCCACGGGTGGTGGCCACCCCGGGGACCTGACCGACGCCCACCCCATGGTGTGGGAACGCAAGTACGAGGTGGATTCGCTCTGCTACCCGCTGGACCTGGCCTGGCAGTTCTGGAAGCGCAGCGGCGTGACCACGGTGTTTGACGACACCTGGCGCCAGGCGGTGCGCACCGTGGCAGCCCTGTTCCGCCGCGAACAGCGGCACTTTGAGGATTCGCCCTATCGCTTTGAGCGCCCGCACGCGGTGCAGACCGATACCTTGCGCAATAAGGGCATGGGCATGCCCGTGAACTACACCGGCATGACCTGGTCAGGCTTTCGGCCCAGCGACGATGCCTGTGAATTCGGCTACCTGATCCCGGCCAACATGTTTGCCGTGGTGGCGCTGCGCCGCACCGCAGAAATCCTGCGCACGGTGGTGCAAGACGCGGCCCTCGCCGCCGAGCTGGACACCCTGGCCGGAGAGATTGACCACGGCATCCAGGCCTATGGCACGGTGCTGCACCCGGTCTACGGAAAGATCTACGCCTACGAGACCGATGGCTTTGGCAACCACCACCTGATGGACGACGCCAATGTGCCCAGCCTGCTGTCCATCAGCTACCTGGGCTATGCGCCAGCCGATGACCCGGTGGTGCAGAACACGCGGCGCTTTGTGCTGAGCCGCGACAACCCTTACTTTCAGCAGGGCAGCCGCGCGCGTGGCATCGGCAGCCCGCACACGCCACCCGGCTACGTCTGGCCCATCGGTATTGCCATGCAGGGGCTGACGTCTTCAGACCACGCAGAGCGTCTGGCCTTGATTGCCATGCTGCGCGACTGCGACGCCGGTACCGGACTGATGCACGAGAGCTTTCACCCCGACCGGCCCGAGGAATTCACCCGCCCCTGGTTTGCCTGGGCCAACACCCTGTTTGCCGAGCTGCTGATCGAGACCTACGGGCTGCACCTGCCCTAAGGCGCCAAGCTACAGCACCTTGGCGGCGCGCAAGGCCGCAATCGCTGCGGCGTCCAGCCCCATTTCGGCGAGCACCTGCTCGGTGTGCTCGCCCAGCGCGGGCGGCGCATGGCGCAGCTGCACCGGCGCGTCGGCCAGGCGCAGCGGGCTGGCCACGGTTGCTATGCTTTCGATAGCAGTTTGCGCAGTAATGGCGGGGGCCAGATGCTGTTTTTGCACCAAACCGCGGGCGTGTACCTGCGGGTCATCAAAGGCTTCGTCCAGCGTGTTAATGGGGCCACAGGGCACCGCGCGGTGCTCCAGTAGCGCAATCCACTCGGCAGTAGTGCGCGTGCGCGTGACCTCGCTGATCAAGGGGATTAGCGCCGCGCGGTGGGCCACGCGTTCGGCATTGGTGCCAAAGCGCGGGTCCTGCGCCCACTCCGGGTGGCCTGCCACGGCGCTGAAACGGGCGAATTGCCCGTCATTGCCCACGGCCAGCAGCATGGCGCCATCCAGCGTGGGCAGATCTTGGTAGGGCACCAGGCTGGGGTGGGCGTTGCCCGTGCGCTGAGGCACTAGCCCGGTGTTGAGAAAACCTGCCGCCTGGTTGGCCAGAATGGCCATGCCCACATCCAAGAGTGCCATGTCGATGTGCTGGCCCTGGCCCGTGCGGTGGCGCATTTCCACCGCGGCCAAAATGGCGCTGCAGGCATAGATGCCGGTGAACACATCGGTGATGGCCACGCCCGCGCGCTGCGGGCCAGCACCGGGCGCGCCGTCGGGCTGGCCGGTGATGCTCATCATCCCGCTCATGGCCTGCACCATGAGGTCGTAGCCCGCGCGCTCCGCATACGGCCCAGTCTGCCCAAAGCCGGTGATTGAGCAGTAGATGAGTTTGGGGTTGAGTGCCTTCAGACTCGCATAGTCCAGCCCATAGTGCGCCAGCCCACCCACCTTGAAATTCTCCACAAGGATGTCGCTCTGCAAGGCCATTTGACGGATCAACGCCTGGCCTTCGGGCTGGGCGATGTCGATGGTGATGGAACGCTTGTTGCGGTTGCAGGCCGTGAAGTAGCTGGCATGTGCCGTGTTATGGCCGCGCGCGTCCTGCAGGAAGGGCGGTCCCCAGTGGCGTGTGTCGTCGCCGACACCGGGGCGCTCGACCTTCACGACGTCTGCGCCCAGGTCAGCCAGCATCTGGGTGCACCAGGGGCCGGCCAGCACGCGAGAGAGGTCCAGGACCTTGAGGTGGCTTAGGGCACCCGGAATGGCACTGGGGGAATTATGAGAGTCAGCAGTCATGGTGTGCGGATCTGGAATCGGTGAGCCGCAAGCATACGCTGCATGACGCGGGTTGATCCGCATGTCCAAGGCCAAGCGGGCTTCCTATACTGGTTTCCAAAAAAACACCCAGAACTCCGTTCTGCACTGCAGGAGACACCCCCATGCAAGCATGGATGCACAACGTTCCCCAAGCCATCATTGACGCCAAAGCGGACTTGCGCGCACGGATCCCCGATCTACGCGAGCGCTTTGCGCGCATCGACCAATATGTGCGCGACGAGGTTGCCGCCATCCGTACCGAACAGGCCTCCGGTGGCGCGGTGCCCACGCTGCAGTTTGCCGACGTGCAGGCCGGCAAGGTCGGTGAAGCCCAGCGCCAGCAGATCCGGCGGCGCGGTTGTGTGGTGCTGCGCGGGGTATTCGATCCACAACAGATTGCGCAATGGAACGAAGAGATAGGCCGCTACATCGAGGCCGTGGACTATCTGGGCCAGGCCCAGAGCAAGGCCGGGTTGGACAAGTACTTCAGCGCCCTGCAGTCCGGCGCGCCGCAGATTTTCAGCCTCTACTGGTCCAGGCCCCAAATGGAGGCCCGCCAGCACCCGCACTTGGCGCAGGCGCGCGCCTTTCTGAACCGGCTGTGGCAGTTCCGCGGCCCAGCCGGCCCGGTGTTTGACCCTGACCGCGAATGCACCTACGCCGACCGCCTGCGCCGCCGCGCGCCCGGCGCTACCAGCCTGGGCCTCTCGCCGCATGCGGACGCGGGCTCGGTGGAGCGCTGGTGCGAACCCAGCTTCCACCGGGTCTACCACGAGGTGTTCTTCGGCGATGTGATGGCCTACGACCCCTTCCAGGCGCTGGGGCGTGACCAGACGCACGAGATCCCCTCCCCAGCCGTGGCCAGCGTGTTCCGCACCTTCCAGGGCTGGACAGCGCTGAGTCGCCAGGGCCCGGGCGACGGCACGCTCAAGCTGGTGCCCATCGCCAAGGGCATGGCCTGGATGCTGCTGCGTGCGCTCTTGGACGATGTGCCGGCGGACGACCTGTGCGGCGCCCAACCCGGCCGCGCGCTGAGCGCCAGCCCCGAGTGGCATGCCACCTTACTAGAAGGCGAGGTGTCCATTCCCGTGGTGGAGCCGGGCGACACCGTGTGGTGGCACTCGGACACCATCCACTCGGTGGAAGACCAACACCGGGGCAGCGGCTACAGCAATGTGATCTACATCGGCGCCGCCCCCTACTGCGCTAAGAACGCGGCCTTCCTGCCCAAGCAGGCCGAGGCCTTCCTGAGCGGTCACAGCAGCCCGGACTTTGCACCCGAGAACTACGAGCTGGACTTTGCTGGCCGCGCCACCGAGGCCGACCTCAGTGAGCTAGGCCGGCGGCAGATGGGCTTGTTGCCGTGGTAGGGCGCTTGAAATTGCTATTTATTTCATAGCTGTTTACGCACTATCCACGGCCTGCAGGCCTTATTTGGTTGCTTTTTATGCACTCTGCGCCAGGTGGCGCACGCGCAGGGTGGCCGCGTCCAACGCCTCGGCCCCCAGCCAGCGCAGCGTGCGCGTCTGGCCTGGTAGCAGCGTGAACGCGTTGTCCTCAAAGCGGCCTTCTTGCGGCGTCTCCAGCCACACAAAGAAGCTGGTCTGCGGGCTTTCGACACGCACGGTGTGTCCGTCCACCAGCATCAGCGCGACGGGCGCTGCGGCCATGGTTGTGTCCTTGTAGGGGCGCACCAGGTGGTCGCGGCAGCCGCCTGGGGTGCCGGCGCCACGCCAGCGGATCTGCACAAACTCTTCTGCGCCCACGTGCGCGTCGTCCAGCACCGCGAGGGTTTGCGCGGCCTCGAGGGTCAGCGTGGCGCTGCCGCTCCACAGCGTGCGCTCGGCGCCGGTGTGCACCTGCACGGCCACCACCTGCACCTGCAGGGCCTGGTCCTGCGGCTCGTCGCTCACGGCCACCACGGCAAACTTAGCTTCGCCGTCCTGGGGCACGGCCACCACGCTCACCGGCGCGTAGAAGTTGCGGGCCAGGTACTGCAACACCTTCCAGCGCCCACCGTACTCGATGCTGGACCAGGAGGCCACGGGCCAGGTGTCGTTGAGCTGCCAGTACAGCGTGCCCATGCAGCGCGGCTTCAGTGAACGCCAGGAGTCGATGGCGGTTTGCATCGCCAGGGCCTGCTGGATTTGCGAGACGTAGATGAGCTGGTCGAAGTCGCGCGGAAAACGGAAGTAACGCGTCATGGTCTCCACGATGCGCGCGTTGCCGCCCTTGTTGCGTTGGTGCACCTCCATCACGCGGGACGACACATTGCGGTCTTCAGGCTCGGTGAAGCTCTCCACGGTGTATGACGATGGGAAAGATTGGAAGCCGAACTCGCTGGCAAAGCGCGGCTTCACCGTGCGGTAGTGCTCGAACGGTTTGGCCGAGTGCCACACGTCCCAGAAGTGCAAGTCGCCGCGCGTATCGCAGTGCCAGCCATCGGCAAAGTCCAGCTCGCCCAACGAGGGGGATGAGGGCCAGAAGCGGCGCGCCGGGTCATGGTCTTCCACGGCCTCGCCCAACAGGCGGTTCAGGCGGTCGTAGTTCACCAGGTAGCGGTCGCGGTTGGCCTTGGCATCGTCGTACCAGCCCAGGGCGCCGATGATTTCGTTGTCGCCACACCAGAGCGCCACGCAGGCGCGGTGCTGCAGGCGGCGCACCTGGTAGACAGCTTCCTGCTTTACCTCCGCCAGAAAGTCCTTGGTAGACGGGTAGTGCATGCACGAGAACATGAAGTCCTGCCACACCAGCAGGCCCAACTCGTCGCACAGGTCGTAGAAGAACTCGGTCTCGTAGTTGCCGCCGCCCCAGACGCGAATCATGTTCATGTGGGCATCGCGCGCGGACTCCAGCAGCGGGCGTACCGCTGCTTCGGTGATGCGGCCGGGCAGTGCGTCGGCCGGAATCCAGTTGGCGCCCTTGGCAAAGATGTCGCGGCCGTTTACACGCAGTTTCATGGTGGTACCGACCTCGTCAGGTTCGGTCACCAGCTCCATCGTGCGCAGGCCCACGCGGCGTGTGTGCAGCACGCCGTCCAGCACCACCTCCAGCGGGTATAGCGGTTGTGCGCCCTGTCCGGCGGGCCACCACAACTCCGGAGAACTCACCACAAAGGTCTCGCGGTGTTGCGTCTGGCCGGGGGCCAGGTGGAACTGAACCGGGCGTTCTTCGCCGTTGAAGCGCACCACCAGTTGCGCCACACCCGCCTGGGCTACGCGGGTGTCCACTTCCACGACAACCTCGACTCCCTGGGCGCCATGCGTCTGGTGCACAGCGATGTGCTCCACCTGCGCGACGGGCACGCACTGCAGCTGCACCTCGCCGTACAGGCCCAGTGGCATGAGGCTCAGGTTCCAGTCCCAACCGGCGGCGCACTGGGTCTTGCGCAGCAGGTTCACCGGGGCCTTGCGGTCGCCATTGAAGTCCCAAGGCAAGGGGAAGCGATGCGCGTCGTGGCGCTTGTGGGCCTCGGCAAAAGCATCGTGCAGCACCACCATCAGCTCGTTGGTGCCCGCGCGCAGCTGGGCCGTCACGTCCAGCCGGTGGCGGCGGAACTGGTTCTCGAGTGCAGCGACCTTCTCACCGTTGAGCCACACGCTCGCCAAACAATCGACCTGGTCCAGCGTCAACACCCAACGGCCTATTGCACCAGTGGGCACCTCAAAGCTGCGGCGCAATTCCCAGTCGCGATGGGCGACCCACTGCACCACATGCTCATTGGCGCCGAAGTACGGATCGGGGATGGCACCGGTGGCCAGCAAGGCGGAGTGCACATCCCCTGGAATCGGTATCGCACAGGCGTGCTGCCCCTCGGAATCTGCGAGTTGCCAGAGACCGGCCAGGTCCAGGGTCAGGACACCCACCGGCAGTGCGGAAGCATTGGGGGCCAGCGTGGAAGCATTCATGGGGAGCCTTGCGCAAATGGGGGAAGAAGCGCCGCAGTGTAGAAATAAAAAACGTTTTCGAAAACTGGAACAAGGCAGTTACGAGGGTAATCCAGCATTGGCACCATACGAAAAGTCTTTAATTATTGATTTAATCCTTTGTTAATGTTTGTTTTTTAGCCTGTAGACAGCACACCAGCCCGATAACGTTTTCGAAACCTGATTCGTAACAGTCACATGGCCACCTCCAAGGTACGCCCCACCCTCAAAAGCCTTGCGCAAGGCTTGGGTCTGTCTGTTTCCACGGTTTCCAAAGCCCTCAAAGGCGCCCCCGATGTGAGCGCCGACACGGTGAAGGCCGTCCGCCAAGCCGCCCAAACTGCGGGCTACGAGCCAGATCTGCGTGGCGTCAAACTGCGCACGGGCCGGACCTTCCTGCTGTATTACCAAAAGGCCGTGGCACCCATGCAGGACGTACCCGATGCCATCGTGGCAGCGCAGATCGAGACCATTGCCAGCAGCTTGGCCGGCACACCGTACCAGCTGCAAATTGAACCCTGGAACACCGCCACTGAAGACCCGCTGCCCGCTATACGCCGCATCGTCAAAGGCCGGCTGGCCGATGGCATCGTGCTGGACACCACCCAGCCACAGGACGCGCGTGTGCGTTATCTGCTGGAGCACAACTTCCCCTTCGTCACCTTTGGCCGCACCGAGCTGGTGTCAGAACACCCCTACGTGGACGCGGACAATGAACAAGCCGCTTTCGTCGCCACCCGGCACCTGATTCAGCGCGGCCACCGGCGCATTGCGCTCATCAGCCCACCGCTGCTCTATACCTATGCGCTGCAGCGCCGCCGCGGCTATTGGGCGGCGCTCAAACAGGCGGGGCTGCCGGTCGATCCCACGCTGTTATGCGAAGGCGTGCAAGATGCGCGCGTCGCCCGCCGTATCGCAAGGGAACTGGCCGAAACCACCCATGCGCCCACCGGGTTTGTCTGCGCCAACGAAATTTCCACCTTGGGCATCATGGCCGGCCTGCGCGATGCGGGGCAAACGCCGGGAACCGACGTAGAACTGGTGTCACGCGATGGCGCACTGATCAACCACTACCTGTACCCGCCACCCGCCACACTGTTTCTCGACATCCGGGTGGTGGCCAGCACCTTGTGCGATTTCCTGTTGCGCCGCATACAAGGTGAGGCCGTGGAAACCTTGCAACGCGTTTTGCCATGTGAACTGCGTTACGGCGAGTTACTAAGGGAAAGCTCTGATAAGCCGGCCCACGCGATGGTGTTTCAATTCGGCTCCAGCGCGGAACCGGTTCCAAGTTTTGTCGACCACGATCCCAAAATCCTGGCCGACGACGGTTACGCGCACTCAACGGAGTCCATTCCATGACAAGCACCAAGCCCAGCATTGCGCCCAACGCCAAGGCTCTGGCAGCGCAGATTGCGCCCCCCGCCAACTCCCGCATGGCCCATCCAGAGTTCGTCTGGGGCGTGGCTACCGCGTCCTACCAGATCGAGGGCGCCATCCATGAAGACGGTCGCCTGCCCAGCATCTGGGACACCTTCTCCGCCACGCCTGGCAAGGTGCTGCACGGTGATACCGGCGACGGCGCCTGCGACCACTACCACCGCTGGAGCGAAGATGTGGACCTGATTGAGTCTATTGGTGTGGACGCCTACCGCCTTTCCATCGCATGGCCGCGCGTCATGCACGCGGATGGCACCCCCAACCGCAAGGGCCTGGATTTCTATAAAAAGCTGCTCCAGCGCCTGGCTGACAAAGGTATTCAGCGTTTTGTCACGCTCTACCACTGGGACCTGCCCCAACATCTGGAAGACCGCGGCGGCTGGCTCAACCGCGACACCGCCTACCGCTTTGCCGAATACGCAGACCTGGTCAGCCGCGAACTCAAGGGCCTGGTCACCGGCTGGGCCACACTCAATGAGCCTTGGTGTTCCGCCTACCTGGGTTATGGCAATGGCCACCACGCCCCCGGCCTGGCCAACCCCCGCTACCCCACGCAGGCCCTGCACCATTTGCTGCTCGGCCATGGCTTGGCATTGCCCGTCCTCGAAGCCAATGACCCGAGCGCCAAGCGCGGCATCGTCTGCAACGTGGGCCGCGGCACCACGGACAGCAGCAAAGAAGCGGACATCATCGCTGCCCGCCGCTACGAAGTGCAGCACAACGACTGGATCTTGCAACCCTTGCTCCAGGGCAGCTACCCCGAAGAGGTGTTCAAGTTGTGGCCCGGAACCGAGCCGCTGGTGCTGGACGGTGACATGGACATCATCAGCCGCCCGATGGACTTCATGGGCATCAACTACTACTTCCGCTGCAACCTGCACAGCGATGGTGGAACCGGTTTTGTCGACGTTCCACTCGAAGGCGTGGAACGCACCCAGATGGGTTGGGAGGTGTACCCCCAAGGCCTGGAAGACCTGCTGCGACGCTTCAAGGCGCAATACGACCGCCTGCCCCCCATCTACATCACCGAAAACGGCATGGCCTCCGATGACGCCGTGGTCAACGGTGAGGTGGTCGACGAACAGCGCATGCGCTTTATGCAATCGCACTTTGCGGCGGTGAGTCGGGCCATCGATGCGGGCGTGGATGTGCGGGGCTACTTTGTGTGGTCCCTGATGGATAACTTTGAGTGGGCATTCGGCTATGAGCGCCGATTTGGCATCACGCACGTGGATTACAAGACACAGGCCCGCACGCTGAAGCACAGCGGCAAGGCCTTGCAGGCGTTCCTGGCCCTCCGGCGGGGGTCTTGATCCGGAGCCGATGGGTAATCACGCCCGTCGGCCCGTTTTTAACGGGCACTTGCCCACCTTAGAGGAGACAACAATGAGCATCTTGAAGAAACATGCCTTGGCAGCCTGCTTGGCCACCATGGGACTGATGGGCGCAGCCCACGCACAAAAAGCCGAAGTGATCCACTGGTGGACCTCCGGTGGCGAAGCCGCCGCCATCAAGGAATTTGCTGCGGCTTACACCAAGGCCGGCGGAACCTGGGTGGATACACCTGTTGCCGGCGGCGGTGGCGCTCAGGCACGCACCGTGATCATTAATCGCACCATCGGTGGTGATCCCCCCATGACAGCGCAGTTCAACTACGGCAAGCAATACGAGGAAATCATCAAGGAAGGTTTGTTGAATAACCTCGATGATGTCGCTGCCAAGGGCAACTGGGACAAGATCCTGCCTGAGAAGATCAAGGGTCAGGTCAAAGTGAATGGCCACTACTACGCCGTGCCTGTCAACCTGCACAACGAAAACTGGATTTGGTACAACAAGGCCGTATTGGCCAAGGCTGGCGTGACCAAGGACCCCGCCAACCTGGACGAGTTCTTCGCAGCGCTGGACAAAGTCAAGGCCACCGGCGTGACGCCCCTGGCATTGGGTGGTCAAGGCTGGCAGGAGAACATCACCTTCCGTTCCATCCTGATTGCAACCGGTGGCCGTGACCTGTACCTGAAGACGTTCAAGAACAAGGACGTCTCAGGCCCGGGCTTCAAAAAGGCGGTGGAAAACTTCAAGAAGCTGAAGTCCTACGTGGACCCCGGCTCCCCCGGCCGCGACTGGAACTTGGCTACCGGCATGGTGATCGACGGCAAGGCCGGCTTCCAGATGATGGGTGACTGGGCCAAGGGCGAGTTCATCAACGCCAACAAGGCAGCCGGCAAGGACTTCGGTTGCTTCATGGCAGGCGGCGCCAATAGTCCGTACTCCATCGGCGGTGACGTGTTCGTGTTCCCACGCAACAAGGCCGCGGGCAGCGCTGAAACCCAGAAGAAGCTGGCTGAAATGATGATTTCGCCCGCCGTCCAAGTGGCTTTCAACAACAAGAAAGGCTCCATCCCCATCCGTACCGATGTGGACCTGAGCGGCGTGGACATCTGCGCAGCGCAAGGCGTGAAGGCTGTGAAAGAAAACCGCCTGATCGAAGGCATTGATGATCTGCTGTCGCCCGACGTGAAGGGCGCATTCGAAGATGCCATCAGCAAATACTGGAACTCCGCCCAGTCCGCTGACGATGTCGTCAAAGCTGTCGCTTCCGCACTGAAGCTCTAAGTGCCATGGGTCGGGGCAGCCAATGCTTGCTCCGACCCCGTCCTGCAAAAGTGCAATCCTGCTCGGCAGACCCGCTGCCGAGCAGGACTTTCACGTGACCCGAGAGATTTACCATGGCACGTAGTTCAAGACCACGCCGCTTTCATCTGGCGCTCAATGCCGCCCTGTTGCCGCTGGCCATCACCACGCTGCTGGCCTATGTAGGTTCAGTGCTGTGGAGCATTCGCATTTCGTTCTCCACTTCCCGTATGCTGCCCAAAGACGACTGGGTGGGCCTGATGCAGTTTGAACGCCTGTTCAATACCGACCGGTGGATGGTGTCATTGCAGCACATGGGCATTTTGGCCGTCGTCTATATTGGCGGCGTCATCGTGCTCGGCACTCTGATGGCAATTTTCATTGACCAGCGCATCAAGGGTGAAAGCTGGTTTCGCACGATTTTTCTCTACCCATTCGCCATGAGTTTCGTCGTCACTGGCCTGATCTGGCAGTGGCTGTTCAACCCTGGCCTGGGGCTTCAAAATGCCTTCCGTGAAATGGGATGGGAGTCCTTCGTCTTCGACTGGACCACCCGGCAGGACCTGGTGATTTATGCGGTTGGCATTGCCATGGTCTGGCAAGGCTCAGGCACCACCATGGCCATCATCCTCGCGGCATTGCGCGGGGTCGACGAGGAACAGTGGAAGGCAGCCCAGCTTGAAGGCATCTCCAAACCGCGCTATTACTGGAGCATCGTGTTGCCGCAGATCGGTCCGGCCTTTGCCACGGCATTCGTGCTGCTGGCAGTCGCTTTGGTGCGCACATTCGACATCGTGGCCGTGATGACGCGTGGCGGCCCCGGGGACGCCAGCGAAGTACCAGCCAAGTTCATCATCGACCACCTGTTCGAACGCAACAACATTGCTTTGGCGTCCGCGGCGTCCGTCGTCATGCTGATCACCGTCTTCACGGTTCTCACCCCCCTGCTGTACTGGCGCTCCAAGGTACAGGCCCGCCTCAATGCCGGACATTGAAAGTACTTCCGCCATGAACACGACTATTTCGCTCCCTGCCAAGGCCGCCCGGCCGCGCCGCAGCGCCTTCACCCCTGCACGTTTGGGCGTCTATGCCTTTTTGATCAGCGTCTCGGCTTTCTTTCTGTTGCCGCTGTATGTGATGGTCATCACATCATTAAAAGCCGGGCCAGAGGTCCGGCAGTCCCTGTTGTTTGCTTGGCCGACGAATCCCCAGTTCGGCAACTGGGTGGAAGCCTGGTCCACTGCCTGCATTTCCGTGGCCTGCGAGGGTATCCAAGGCGGATTCTGGAACTCTGTGCGATTGGCGATTCCCGCCACTGTGTTGTCGGTATTTCTCGGCGCACTCAACGGCTACGCCCTGAGCTTCTGGCGCTCCAAATGGGGAGACCTGCTGTTTGCCATCCTGATGCTGGGCGCCTTTGTACCCTTCCAGGTCATGATCTACCCTCTGGTGTCCTGGTTCCGCATGGGCGGCTTCTACAACACCTACTGGGCCATCCTGCTGGTGCACTGTATTTTTGGCATGCCGGTGCTCACGCTGCTGTTCCGCAACTACTACGTCTCGGTACCCCAAGAGTTATTCAAGGCGGCCCGCATTGACGGCGGCGGTTTCTGGCGCATCTTCCTGCAACTCATGCTGCCCATGGCCACACCCATGCTCATCGTGGCAACCATCCTGCAGGTCACCGGCATCTGGAATGACTACCTGTTCGGCCTGATCTTCGCGGGCAAGGACAACTACCCCATGACGGTGCAGCTCAACAATCTGGTGAACACCACCTTCGGCGAGCGCCGCTACCACATCGACATGGCCGCCACCATCCTCACCTCCCTGGTGCCCTTGGCCATCTATTTCTTCTCTGGCCGCTGGTTCGTCCGTGGCATTGCCGCTGGCGCCGTCAAGGGCTGACCTTCTCTTTCAACCTACACCACAAAGACTCCATCATGGCCAGCGTCCATATCAAAGACCTCGACATCACCCTGGGGGGCAACAGCATCCTCAAATCCATGAACCTGGATGTGCAGGAAGGCGAATTCCTCGTGCTTCTGGGCCCTTCGGGCTGCGGCAAATCCACCCTGCTGCATTCGATTGCCGGCTTTTACGACGTCAACGACGGTCAGATCATCATTGGCGACAAGGACGTGACTTGGGCGGACCCCAAGGACCGCGATATCGGCATGGTGTTCCAGTCCTACGCCCTCTACCCCACCATGAATGTAGAGCGCAATATGTCCTTCGGCCTGCGCGTGGCCGGCGTGGACAAGGCAGAGATCGAGAAGCGTGTGAACCGCGCTGCTGACATGCTGCAGCTCAAGGAGCTGCTCAAACGCCGCCCATCCCAACTCTCGGGAGGCCAGCGTCAACGTGTGGCCATTGGGCGGGCGCTGGTGCGTGATGCCAAGGTGTTCCTGTTCGACGAACCGCTCTCTAACCTCGACGCCAAGCTGCGCGCAGAGCTGCGCCGCGAGCTGAAGGAATTGCACCAGAACCTGAGCGCCACCATGATTTACGTGACGCACGACCAAGTGGAGGCCATGACCTTGGCGGATCGTATTGCGGTCATGCGTAACGGAAAGATCCAGCAAATCGACACCCCTGCCGTGGTCTATGGCAAACCGACCAATGTGTTTGTGGCGGGCTTCCTGGGCTCTCCCAGCATGAATTTCATCAAGGGCGTGCTCGATGTGAGCGGAGGCCGCAGGACGGTACGTGCCGGCGAATTCGTACTGGACGTGTCGGCCTACCCGTTCCTGGCCGATGCACCGTCATCGCAAGATGTGATTCTGGGTATCCGCCCCGAACACATCCAAATCGCCCATGGCGGTGGAGTTTCATCCATCACCGGAAAAATCAAGCTCATCGAACCCATGGGCGCCCACCAAATTCTGTGGGTGGATTGCCAGGGCCAGACGCTGAGCATCCACACCGAAAGCGCCACCACCTACCAGACTGGCGCCACCCTGGAACTGTCAGTCGATGCCACCCGTGCCTCCATCTTCCAGGGTGACGGAGAACGCCGCCTGTAAAGGATCAATACACGTACGATGGCCACCATCAAAGATGTCGCCAGGCTGGCGCAGGTCGGCGTAGGCACCGCATCCCGGGCGATCTCGGGCCGCGGGGGCGTATCACCGGATGCATTGGCCCGCGTGCAAAAAGCCATCCAGCAGCTGGACTTCCGCCCCTCCAATGTGGCGCGTGCGCTCTCGCTCAAGAGCCTGGGCATGCTCGGGGTCTACGTGCCCCTGTTCGAAGGCTCCTTTTACTCGCCCATCCTGCAGGCCATTGATCGCGAATTGCGGGCAGTAGACCGGCACATGGTGGCGGCCAATGCCTGTGGCCAGGGCAACGAACGCCAGAAGGCCCTGCAAGGCGTGGAATTTCTGATGCAGCGGCAGTGCGACGGAGTTTTTATTCTCAGCAATGACCTGCTGGAAAGCGACCTGGCCGACCTCTACCGCCGCTACCCCCGCCTGGTGCTGCTCAACCGGCAAAGCCCGGTGTTGGGGCAGCATGCCTTCAGCGTTGACCATGAACATGCCGGGCGCTTGGCGGCCATAGCCCTGTTGTCCCAAGGGCACCGCGATATTGCCGTGATCCAGGGCCACCGCGATGCCCCTGACAACCACGACCGCATGCGCGGATTCCATGCCGAGCTGGGACGCCATGGCGTCCAGGTGAAGCCTCAGCACCATGTGGACGGCACCTTCAGCTTTGTTTCCGGCTATGCCGGGGCAGAGCAGCTGTTGGCACAGCATGACCAGAACTACACAGCCGTTTTCTGCGCCAACGACGTCATGGCCATGGCCGCCATCACGCGGTTTGTCCAGGCTGGCCGCCGGGTGCCGCAGGATGTGTCCATCATTGGCTACGACGATACCGACATCGCCGCCTACACCGCCCCCACGCTCACCACCGTACGCATTCCCATGGACAAGGTCACCACCAACGCCTGCCGGTTCCTGTTGAACATGTGTTACGCACTGAATTTGCCGGTGGAGCGGGACTTCGCTCCCCACATCGTGTGGCGCAGCTCGGTGGCACAAGGCCCCCACCGGCCTGTGGACCTGACCACGGTGACGCGCAGCTGAGCTACCCCTCGCTCATGGTTTTCAAACTTGGCATTGTGGGTGTGGGCAATATTTTTCCTGCCTACCTGCGCACCCTGCAGCGCAGCAAACTTTTCAACATTGTTGGCATTGCCAATGCTGGCCCTGGCATCGGAAGTGCTGCGCGGCGTGCACAAGAATACCGCTTGCCGGCCATGTCGCTAGAGGCGCTGCTGGACAGCGACGCCGACATCATTTTGTGCCTGACACCGCCGCTGAGCCACCACGCCATCGGCATGCGGGTGCTGCAAGCGGGCAAACACTTCTACACCGAGAAACCCCTGGCGGCCACGTTTGCGCAAGGGCAAGAACTGGTCGCACTGGCAGAGCGACAAGGCCTGCGCCTAGGGAGCGCACCTGATACCTTCTACGGCGCGGCGGCACAAACCGTACGCGCACTGGTCGATGGCGGCACCCTGGGGCCCATCCGCCACGGCACGGCCCACTTCATGGCGCATGGGCCGGACGAGTGGCACCCCAACCCGGACTTTTTTTACCGCACCGGTGCCGGCCCGCTGCTGGACGTGGGCGTGTACTACCTGACGCACTTGGTTCACCACCTCGGCCCGGTGGCACATGTCAGTGGAACCGCCCATACAACCCACACTGAACGCCGGATTGCCGTCGGCCCCAACGCCGGCAAAACGCTGGCTGTGGAAGTGCCCACCCACATCGTGACGCAGCTCGCATTTTCTGGGGGCGCGCAGGTGGTACTGACCAGCAGCTTTGATGTCTGGAAACATGGCCACCCGCCCATGGAGCTTTACGGTGATGCAGGCAGCATTCAACTCCCCGACCCCAACCGCTTTGGCGGCACCGTCCGCTCGGCCGTGCGCGACGGCCCCTGGGTGCGTGCGGATGGCAAGCGCCCGTACACCACCAACATGCGTGGCCTGGGGCTCGTGGACATGGCACTGGCGCTGCAATCGGGCCGGCCCCAGCGCTGCAGCGCCGAGATGGCCCTGCATGTGCTGGAAGCCATGGAGCGCGCCATTGTGGCGGGCCTTGGCGGACACACCCAGCCCCTCACCACCACTTGCACACGGCCGGCACCGCTGGACCCCACACCCCTCTGACCATGCACTTTCCTCCTGACTTTCACTTCGGCGCATCCACCTCGGCCTACCAAATCGAAGGAGCGGCAAACGAAGATGGCCGCTTGCCCAGCATCTGGGACGAGTTCGCCCACCACAGCGGACGCATCAAGGACGGCAGCACCGGTGACGTGGCCTGCGACCATTACCACCGCTGGCGCGAGGATGTGGACATGATCCATTCACTGGGCCACAACGCCTACCGCTTTTCCATTGCCTGGCCCCGTGTGATCCCGCAGGGACGTGGCGCGCTCAACCCCAAGGGCCTGGACTTTTACGACCGCCTGGTAGACCGCCTGCTGGCGCACGGCATTGCGCCCTATGCCACGCTCTACCACTGGGACTTGCCGCTGGGCCTGCATGCGCAGGGCGGCTGGCTCCATCGCGACACCTGCCATGCCTTTGCAGACTACGCCGCCGCGGTGGCGCAGCGCCTGGGGGACCGTGTCTACGGCTACGCCACCCTCAACGAGCCGCGCTGTTCTGCCACCGTGGGCTATCTGGAAGGTCGGCACGCCCCCGGCGAGATGGACCAGGCCAAGGCCCTGCAAGTGGCCCACCACCTGATGCTGGCCCACGGCCTGGGCATGCAGGCGCTGCGCGCGAACACCCGCAAGGCGCGCCTGGGCGTGGTGCTGGACGTGAAGCCCTACCACGCCGCGGACGATTCGGCAGCCTCACGCCAAGCCGCACACAACGCGTATGGCGTATTCAATCGCTGGTTCATGGAGCCCATGTTTCTGGGCCACTACCCGCAGGACATCTGGGACAGGTATGGGTCTCTGGTACCCACGGTGCACGAGGGCGACTTGGCCACCATCTGCCAAGCGATTGACAGCCTGGGCATCAACTACTACTCGCGCGGCCACGTGGAACACAGCGCCTCCAAGCCCTTTCCGCATGCCGCCGACGTGCGCTGTACCACTTCGTCTTTCACCGACATGGGTTGGGAAATCTGGCCTGATGGCCTGCGCGAAATGTTGGTCCGCATCCACCAAGATTACCGCCTGCCCGACATCTACATTGCCGAAAACGGCGCCGCCATGGATGACGTGCTGGAGAACGGCCAGGTGCACGATCCGGTGCGCCGTGACTACCTGCAATCGCACCTTGCCGCCGTGGCCCAGGCCCGCGATGCAGGTGTACCGGTCAGCGCCTACCTGGCTTGGTCATTGCTGGACAACTACGAGTGGGGCCACGGCTACACACGGCGCTTTGGCATCTGCCATGTGGATTACGCCAGCCAACAACGCACCCCCAAAAGCAGTGCGCTCTGGCTGCGCGACTTTATTGCCCAACAGCGCCGCTAATCCGGGGCCACGGCCCGGGTCGTCTGGCGCACGACCAACTCCAAGGGCGGCACATGCACCGCCTCGCTGGGGTAGCCCATCATCTCCAGCAAGGTGTGCGCCGCGTACAGGCCCACCTCGTACACCGGCTGGCGTACGGTGGTCAGCGGTGGCGTCATGTAGTTGCACAGGGGAAGGTCATCAAAGCCCACCAGGGACACATCCTCAGGCACCCGGATGCCGCTCTGGTGCAAGGCCAGGCGCGCGCCCAGTGCCGACTCATCGTTCGCACAGAAGATGGCAGTAAATGGCTCGCCGCTGTCCAGCAGCTTTTGGGCCGCCAGGTAGCCACCTCTGTCGGTGAAGTTGCCATGCACCACGCAGTGGGGATTGGGCGTGACGCCCGCTTCCTCGTGCGCCTGGAGATAGCCCAGGTAGCGCTGCTGCGCGTGGGGCCGCCCTTCCATGCCGGCCAGGTGCGCGATACGGGTGTGTCCCAGCGCCAGCAGGTGCTGGGTGGCCAGGTAGCCCCCGTGCTTCTGGTCCAAATCAATGGAGCGCACATTCGGCCCCTCCAGCTTGCGCTCGGTAATCACGACCGGCTGCTGCTGTGCCACGGCTAATACCTCGTTGTCAGCGATATTGCCGGTCAGGATGATGACGCCATCCACACGGCGCGAGGTCAGCAGCTTCAGGCTGGCTGCATCGGCCTCGGCGTTCCAGTGACCGCTCACAATGATGCAGGAATGGCCGCTCTCGGCCAGCCCCATCTCGATCCCTTTGAGCGCACGCGAATAAAACTGGCTCTCAATGGCCTGGGTGAGCACCCCCACTGTCATGGTGATGCCAGTCTTCAGGCTGCGTGCAAACAGGTTGGGCTTGAAGTTGAGGCGGCGGATGGCGGCTTCCACCGCCTCGCGTTTTTCCGGCGCCACTTTGGCTGTGCCATTGAGGATACGCGACACCGTGCTGGCCGACACCCCTGCGGCGCGGGCCACATCCAACAGGGTGACCGGCTCGGACGCCGTGGAAGGGGAATCGGAGGGAGAAGGCATACCCTTCCGAGTTTATGCCAAGCGCCTGCGCCGGGGCAGGCTACGGGCCTCAGTTGGCAAAGGCGGCGATGCCGGTCTGCGCACGGCCCAAGATGAGTGCATGGATGTCGTGCGTACCTTCGTAGGTGTTCACCACCTCCAGGTTCACCAGGTGGCGCGCCACGCCAAACTCGTCGCTGATGCCGTTGCCGCCCATCATGTCGCGCGCCAGGCGGGCAATGTCCAGCGCCTTGCCGCAGCTGTTGCGCTTGAGGATGGAGGTGATCTCCACCGCCGCCGTGCCCTCGTCCTTCATGCGGCCCAAGCGCAGGCAACCTTGCAGGCCCAGCGCGATTTCGGTCTGCATGTCAGCCAGCTTCTTCTGGATGAGCTGGTTGGCGGCCAGCGGGCGGCCAAACTGTTTGCGGTCCAGCGTGTACTGGCGCGCGCGCAGCCAGCAGTCTTCGGCTGCGCCCAGCGCGCCCCAGGCAATGCCATAGCGGGCCGAATTGAGGCAGGTGAACGGACCCTTGAGGCCTTGCACTTCGGGAAAGGCGTTTTCCTCTGGGCAAAACACACCGTCCATGACGATCTCACCCGTGATGCTGGCGCGCAGGCCCACCTTGCCGTGGATCGCCGGAGCACTCAACCCAGCCATGCCTTTTTCCAGCACAAAGCCGCGGATAGGCCCGACCTTGCCACCCTCGCTCACTTCCTTGGCCCAGACCACAAACACGTCGGCCATCGGGCTGTTGCTGATCCACATCTTGCTGCCAGTTAGTTTGTAGCCGCCCGCGACCTTGTGAGCGCGTGTGGCCATGCTGCCGGGGTCGGAGCCGTGGTCGGGCTCGGTCAGGCCAAAGCAGCCAATCCACTCGCCCGTGGCCAGCTTGGGCAGGTACTTCTGCTTCTGCGCCTCGGTGCCAAATTCAAAGATCGGCACCATCACCAGACTGCTCTGCACACTCATCATGCTACGGTAGCCGCTGTCGACCCGCTCCACCTCGCGGGCGATCAGGCCGTAGGCCACGTAGTTGAGGCCGGGGCCGCCGTACTGCTCGGGGATAGTGGGACCCAGCAGGCCCAGGGCACCCATTTCACGAAAAATCGCCTCATCGGTCGTGCCATCGCGGAAAGCCTGCGTCACACGGGGCAGCAGCTGGTCCTGGCAATAGGCCGCAGCCGCGTCGCGCACCATGCGTTCGTCGTCGCTGAGCTGGCTGTCCAGCAGAAAAGGGTCTTGCCAGTTGAAGGCGGCGTGGGGCATGGAATCGTCTCCGAGGTCAATAGGGTGTGGCCGCCATCGTAGTGCGCCACGGCCGCACTGACAAACGCTTTTCCAGCATCCATACATGCTGTTTTAGCACTTATGAACCCATGCCTTTTATGCTTGTTTTATACGCTTTTACCTTTTAAATACTGCGTAAAAAGCTCCTGAATTTATAGCAAACTAGCCCTCTTGACGTGCTCCTGTGTATAGTCAAACACCATGCGCAGAAAAATACCCTCGCTGCAGGCACTGGCCTGTTTTGACGCCGCCGCCCGCTACCAGAGCTACACCCGCGCCGCCCAAGAACTGGCGCTCACCCAGAGTGCCGTCTCGCGCCAGGTAGCAGCACTGGAGGACTATTTGGGTCTGGAGCTGTTCCGCCGCACCCGGCACGGCGTGGTGCTCACGGTGGCGGGTAGCCAATATGCCCGCCAAATCGCGCCGCGCCTGCAGGCGCTGGAGCGCGACACGCTGGACGCCATGTCGGGCCAGGGTGCCGGCGGCGCCATCTACCTGGCCGCCGTGCCCACCTTTGCCGCCCGCTGGCTGGTGCCGCGCCTGCCCGCGTTTGCCGCTACCCACCCGGACGTGGTGGTGCACATCGAATCCCGCACCCGCCCTTTTTTGTTTACCGACACCGAGCTGGACGCCGCCTTGTACGCCAGCACGCCCGAGGGCATGGCCCAGTGGGCAGGCACCCGCGCGGTGCGTTTGTTACCCGAAGTGGTGCTGCCGGTGTGCGCACCGCGGTGCATGGCGGGGCGCAGCACGCTGTCGGCCGCCGAGGTGGCGACCCTGCCGCTGCTGCAGCAAAGCACCCGTCCTCAGGCTTGGCCCCTGTGGCTAGAAGCCGCAGGCCCACCGGGAGAACCCGCTCCGAGCCACGCGCTGGGCGGCCCGCGGTTTGAACAGTTCTCCATGACCACTGCCGCCGCCGTGGCCGGCATGGGCGTAGCCCTGATTCCCCAACTGCTGATTGAAAACGAACTGCGCAGCGGCGCCCTGGTGGTGGCGCACCCCCTGCCCCACCCTGAAGAGCGCCACTATTACCTGGTGCTGCCTGAGGGCCAGGCCGAGCGCCCAGCGCTGCAACAGTTTGGTCAGTGGCTGCTGGAGACCGTGCGGGCAAACCCCTAGTTACAGCGTGGCACGTGGATTGCTAGCATGCAACTCATGACTTGACCAAACGGTCAGTTTTTAAAGGAGTTGCCAGCGTGTCTACCCCCTCACCCTCTCCCGCCGACGTTCGTGCAGGCCGCCTCGCCAGCGAGGAATACGCCCAACGGTTTGCCGACGCCACCCCGCGCTTCACCGAATCGCAAGCCCTGCTGGAGGCGGAACGCTGCCTCTACTGCTATGACGCACCCTGCGCCACGGCCTGCCCCACCAGCATTGATGTGCCGTCCTTCATCAAGCGCATTGCCGATGGCAACCTGCGCGGCTCTGCCAAGGCCATTCTGGAGAGCAATCCGCTAGGCGGCATGTGCGCCCGTGTCTGCCCTACCGAAAACCTGTGCGAAGCCGTCTGCGTACGCAACACCCAGGAAGACCGCCCGGTCGCCATTGGCCGCCTGCAGCGCCACGCGGTGGATGCGCTGATGGAAAGCGACAAGCCCCAGATCTTTACCCGCGCCCCCGCTACCGGCAAAAAGGTGGCCGTGGTCGGCGCCGGCCCTGCAGGTTTGGCCTGTGCCTACACGCTGGCGCGTGAAGGCCATGACGTGGTCATCTTTGACGCCAAGCCCAAGGCCGGCGGCTTGAACGAATACGGCCTGGCGAGCTACAAAACCCCCGACGACTTTGCCCAGCGTGAAGTGCGATGGCTGCTGGACATTGGTGGCATCACCATCCAGCACAACTGGAAACTGGAAACCGCAGCCCAGCTGGAGAGCCTGCGCAAAGACTACGCCGCCGTCTTTTTGGGTCTAGGCCTGGCCACCACCCAAGCACTGGGTGTGGTGGGCGAAACCCTGCAAGGCGTGCAAGACGCAGTGGACTTTATTGCCACCCTGCGCCAGACCGAAGACCTGTCCACCCTGCCCGTGGGCCGCCGCGTGGTGGTCATCGGCGGCGGCATGACGGCGGTCGACGCCGCGGTGCAAAGCAAGCTGCTGGGTGCTGAAGAGGTGCACATGGTCTACCGCCGAGGGCCCGAAAGTCTGTCCGCCTCCAAGGCCGAACAGGAATGGGCGCAAACCAACGGCGTGACCATCCACCACTGGCTGGCACCCGTGGAGGTGCTGGGCCAGAGCGGCCATGTGAGCGGCATCACCTTTGCACACCAGGCGATGGTGGACGGCAAGCTCGCCCCCACCGGCGAAACCACCACCCTGGCGGCCGACACCGTGCTCAAGGCGATTGGCCAAAAGCTGGGTAACCCTGTGTTGGCCGAGGCCGGCCTGACGCTCTCGGGCGGAAAAATTGCCACCGATGCCGAGGGCACGACCAACCTCAAAGGCGTGTGGGCGGGCGGCGACTGCCGTGCCGGCGGGCTGGACCTGACCGTGGAGGCCGTGGAACACGGCAAGCTGGCTGCCAAAGCCATCCACGCGTACCTCAAGGCCTGATCGGCCCCTCCGTCACGAGACATCACGACCTCACAACCTCAAGAACACCGGAGTCACACCATGGCCAATCTCGCAACCAATTTCGTCGGCATCAAAAGCCCCAACCCCTTCTGGCTTGCCTCTGCCCCGCCCACCGACAAGGCCTATAACGTCAACCGCGCGTTTGAAGCCGGCTGGGGCGGCGTAGTCTGGAAGACCTTGGGCGAAGCCGGCCCCCCCGTCGTCAACGTGAACGGCCCGCGCTACGGCGCCTTGCTGTCGCCCGACCGCCGCCTCATGGGCTTCAACAACATCGAGCTGATCACTGACCGCGACCTCGAACTCAACCTGAAAGAGATCACCGAGGTCAAGCGCAACTGGCAAGACCGCGCCATGGTGGTGTCGTTGATGGTGCCCTGCGAAGAGAAGAGCTGGAAGGCCATCTTGCCTCGCGTGGAAGACACGGGTGCCGACGGCATTGAGCTGAACTTTGGCTGCCCTCACGGCATGAGCGAGCGCGGCATGGGCGCGGCCGTGGGCCAGGTGCCTGAATACATCGAGATGGTCACGGCCTGGTGCAAGCAATACAGCAAGCTGCCCGTCATCGTGAAGCTCACCCCCAACATCACCGACATCCGCAAGCCCGCCCAAGCCGCCAAGCGCGGTGGGGCCGATGCGGTGAGCCTGATCAACACCATCAACTCCATCATGGGCGTGGACCCTTACACCCTGACCATGTCGCCCAGCACCGGCGGCAAGGGCAGCCACGGCGGCTACTGCGGCCCAGCCGTCAAACCCATTGCGCTGAACATGGTGGCCGAGATCGCGCGTGACCCCGCCACTGCCGGCCTGCCCATCAGCGGTATCGGCGGCATCGGCACCTGGCGCGATGCGCTGGACTTCATCGCCCTGGGCTCCGGCACGGTGCAAGTGTGCACCGCCGCCATGGTCTATGGCTTCAAGATCGTGCAGGAAATGGAGAGCGGCTTGTCCACCTACATGGACGAGATGGGTTTCACCAGCGTGGACCAGATCGTGGGCAAGGCCGTGCCCACCGTGAGCGACTGGCGCTACCTGAACCTGAACCACATCAGCAAAGCCGTCATCAACCAAGACAGCTGCATCCAGTGCGGCCGCTGCCACATCGCCTGTGAAGACACCAGCCACCAGGCCATCACCTTCATGAAAGACGGCAAACGCCACTTTGAGGTGAAGGAAGACGAATGCGTGGGCTGCAACCTGTGCGTGACCGTGTGCCCGGTGCCCAACACCATCAGCATGCGCGACGTGCCGGTGGGCCAAGTGGACCAACGCACCGGCAAACCCGTGAGCCCGGTGCACGCCGACTGGACCACCCACCCCAACAACCCGATGCGCGCCAGCGCCTGAACGGACTTGATAGAGCGGCATTTAGGCATCAAAATGGCCTCCAGACCCCGTATTTATTGCGCAAGCAGCTATTGTTTTAGGAGCAAATCATGACGACTCTGTTTATCCGTGGCGGCACCGTGGTCAACGCGGACCGCGCCTTCAAGGCCGATGTGATTACCCAAGACGGCAAGATCGTGGCCGTGGGCGAGAACCTGACGGCCCCGGCCGGCGCCACCACGGTGGACGCGGGCGGCCAGTACGTCATGCCCGGCGGCATTGACCCGCACACCCACATGCAGCTGCCCTTCATGGGCACGGTGACGATGGACGACTTCTTCACCGGCACGGCGGCCGGACTAGCCGGTGGCAACACCACCATCATCGACTTCGTCATCCCCGACCCGCAAGAGAACATCATGGACGCCTACCGCAAGTGGCGCGGCTGGGCCGAGAAGTCGGCGTCGGACTACACCTTCCACGTCGCCATCACCTGGTGGAGCGAGCAGGTACGCCAGGACATGGGCACGCTGGTGCAGCAAGAGGGCGTGAACAGCTTCAAGCACTTCATGGCCTACAAAAACGCCATCATGTGCGACGACGAAACGCTGGTGAACAGCTTCAAGCGCGCGCTGGAACTGGGCGCCATGCCTACCGTGCACGCCGAGAACGGCGAACTGGTTTACCTGCTGCAGAAAACCGTGTCGGAGATGGGCATCAAGGGGCCTGAGGGCCACCCGCTCTCCCGCCCGCCCATGGTGGAGGCCGAAGCCGCCAACCGCGCCATTGCGATTGCCGACGTGCTGAACGTGCCCATCTATGTGGTGCACGTGAGCTGCGTGGAAGCGGCTGAAGCCATTGCCCGCGCCCGCGCCCGCGGCCAGCGCGTATACGGCGAAGTGCTGGCCGGCCACCTGGTGCTGGACGACAGCGTCTACCGCCACCCCGACTTTGCCACCGCTGCGGCCCACGTGATGAGCCCGCCTTTCCGCCCCAAGGGCAATAGCGAATTTTTGTGGCGCGGCCTGCAAAGCGGCAACCTGCACACCACCGCCACCGACCACTGCACCTTTTGCGCTGCGCAAAAGGCCGCAGGCAAAGACGACTTCACCAAAATCCCCAACGGCTGCGGTGGCGTGGAAGAGCGCCTGGCCGTCATCTGGGACGAAGGCGTGAACACCGGGCGCCTGACACCCAGCGAGTTTGTGGCTGTCACCTCCGCCAACACCGCCAAGCTGTTCAACATCTACCCGCAAAAGGGCAGCGTGAGCGTAGGCGCCGACGCCGATTTAGTGGTGTGGGACCCGGCGGGTACCAAGACCCTGTCGGTGAAAACGCAGCACAGCAAGGGCGACTTCAACATCTTCGAAGGCCGCACCGTCAAGGGCATCCCCAGCCACACCGTGAGCCAGGGCGAGTTGGTCTACGTGCAGGGCGACCTGCGCGCCGTGCAAGGCAAGGGACGCTACCTCAAACGCCCCGCCTTCAGCGACAACTTCTCTGCCAGCCGCCTGCGCGCTGAAACACTGGCGCCCACCGCCGTGAAGCGTTAAACCCATAGCCAAGCCCAAGGACACCACCATGAGCACCGCAACCGATATCGACATCTCCAAAGTCCGCATCAACGGCGACCGCCTCTGGGCCTCGCTCATGGAGCTGGCCAAGATTGGCGCCACACCCAAGGGCGGCGTCTGCCGCCTGACGCTAACCGACCTGGACAAGCAGGGCCGTGACCTGGTGCTGGGCTGGGCGCGCGACGCCGGCATGACCGTCACCATCGACAAGATCGGCAACGGCTTCATGCGCCGCGCGGGCCGCAACAACAGCTTGCCCCCCATCATGACCGGCAGCCACATCGACACCCAGCCCACTGGCGGCAAATTCGATGGCAACTACGGCGTGTTGGCGGGCATTGAGGTGGTGCGCACGCTGAACGACCTGGGCATTGAAACCGAAGCGCCCATCGAAGTGGCCTTCTGGACCAACGAAGAGGGCTCGCGCTTTGTGCCCGTGATGATGGGCTCGGGCGTGTTTGCCAAAGCCTTCACGCTGGAACATGCCTATGCCGCCACCGACACCGAAGGCAAGAGCGTGAAGGGCGAGCTGGAGCGCATCGGCTACATCGGCGACCAGGAACCTGGCGACCACCCCATCGGAGCGTATTTTGAAACGCACATCGAACAAGGCCCGGTGCTGGAAGACAACGACGTGACCATCGGTGTGGTCAGCGGCGTGCTGGGTATTCGCTGGTTTGACTGCACCGTGACCGGCATGGAAGCCCACGCCGGCCCCACGCCCATGGGCCTGCGCAAGGACGCCATGCTGGCCGCCACGCGCATCATGCAAGACGTGGTGGCCGCCGCCCACCGCCACCCGCCGCATGGCCGCGGCACCGTGGGCATGGTGCAGGTGTTCCCCAACAGCCGTAACGTGATTCCGGGCCGCGTGAAGTTCAGCATCGACCTGCGCAACAGCACCGACGCGCTGGTAGACCAGATGGCCGACGAGGTGAAAGCCTTCGCCGCCAAAGTAGCGCAAGAGCATGGCGTGGACGTGAAGATTGAAATGGTGTCCAGCTACTCGGCGATTGCCTTTCACGACGACTGCGTGGACGCTGTGGGTCGAGCCGCCAAAAACCTGGGCTACAGCCACATGCCCGCCGTCTCAGGCGCCGGCCACGACGCGGTCTACATGGCCAAGCTAGCGCCTAGCGGCATGATCTTCATCCCCTGCAAGGACGGCATCAGCCACAACGAGATTGAAGACGCCAAGCCCGAGCACATCACCGCCGGGTGCAATGTGTTGCTGCATGCGATGTTGGAGCGGGCGAAAGTGGTTTGAGTTTCGGCCAATGAAGAGACGCATTTGACACCAAGCCATCTTAAATATAGATGGTTTTCATCAAAATTTAATCGCTTCTCAAGATTCATTGCGATCTCTATCGTTCAGGGTAGGTCTGTTGTTGCGACAGATCACCCTTTATTTTGATCTGGAGATTGTTATGAACACCACCACTATTCCTACCGCATCACCTCGACGCCTGCTGGGCGTCGGGCTGTGGGCGGCTCAGCTTGTACTGGCCTTCTTTCTTTTGTTTGGTGCTTACATGAAACTCGCGGCGCCGGCGGACGAAGTCGCCAAGATGATGGTGTGGGCAGCCCAGTACCCCGCTTTAAAAACATTCACAGGCATTGTTGATCTGCTGGGTGGCTTGGGCATCCTGTTGCCCGCACTTACCCGGATTCAGCCTCGTTTGACGGTGCTGGCCGCTCTGGGCATCATCGTCTTGCAAGTTCTGGCTTTCGCTTTCCACGGTTCCCGCGGCGAATGGCCCGCTACCCCTTTTAACGTCATCCTGTTGGGATTGGCTGCGTTTGTGTACTGGGGCCGCAGCAAAGCTGCCCCCATCACTGCCCGCTGATCATTGCCGCATTGGGCGTAAGCAACACGCGACACCGGCCACGCCGGTGTCTATCCAACCCACAAACCTCCCGCCATGAGTCGGCACCCCATACGAAATGTTCGCCGCGACTTCTTGAAGAAAGGCGCCTCCCTCGCACTGGTCACCTGGGGGGGTGCTGCCTTCGCGGACGCCTCTCGGCCTGCGCGGTTTAGCAGCGAACAAGGCGTAGAAATACGCGATCTGGACTGGTTCGATACACAACGCCAACGCGCGGTTCCCGTGCGCCTCTATCTGCCAAAGACCTATGACGCGGACACTGGGGAGCAGGCCAGAAACCCATGGCCAACGGTTGTCTTCTCACACGGGATTGGGGGCTCACGCCAGGGTTACTCTTGGTTTGGCCAGCATTTAGCTCGACACGGTATCGCCAGCCTGCATCTGCAGCATGTGGGCAGCGACCTGACCTTGTGGAAGGGTAACGTCCTTGGCTTGATTGGTCGACTCCAAAAGGCTGCGCAAGAACGCGAAGCGCTGGAGCGAGTGAACGATCTCCGGTTTGCGCTGGACACATTGATCGCCAGCGACCTCGGCCAGAAACTCGACGCCCGGCGTATCGTCGCCGCAGGGCACAGTTACGGCGCCAACACCACACTGTTGGCAGCGGGTGCCCGAGTACAACGCGCTGGGGGTGTTTTGGATTTCGCAGACGAACGTATCTGCGGCGCCATCGTGATTTCTGCACCACCGTTTTATGGCGAAGGTGATCTGAAGCCCATTCTGGGTCATATAACGATTCCTAGCCTGCACATCACGGCAACAGATGACGTCATACGCATCCCCGGCTACTTCAGCGGATCCGAAGACCGACTGAAGATTTTTCACGCAACCGGAGGCGACCAGAAGTGGCTCGCCGTGTATGAGGGTGGTTCCCACAGCATGTTCACCGACCGCAACCGAAGCGGTGGCGCTGAGCTCAACCCTCTGGTCAAACAAGCCAGCCAGGCCCTGATACTTGCGTTTTTACGCGCGGTGTGGGATGCCGACCATAAAGCCTTGGAGAGTTGGCCGCTTCAGCACACCACTTTGTTGTCCCACTACAGCGCGCCCACTGCACATTCTGCACCTCGTGGCTAACGTTACCGCTGTCTGCATTTTTGTCCACTCCCTGTAGAACCACTTATGAATCTCAGAGCCCTCACAGCCATCACCTTGCTGGTGTCATTCATCGCCATGTCCACCTCGGGTGTGCTGATGTTGATCATTGACCAGCCTTCTTTCACTATTCGTATGCACCCGGTGCACAAGCTGTTCGGTGTGCTGATGATCGTGGCCATCCTCAGCCACCTCAGGCTGAACTACCGCGGCCTGATTGCGCACGCGCGCCATCGTTCGGCAGTGTGGGCGGGCTCGGTGCTGAGTGTGATTCTGGTACTGGTGTACGCAGTGGCAATACTGAACACCCAAGACCCCGCAAAGGCGGCTGCTGTAGACCAAGCGGCACAACAACTCGAGCAAAGCAGTGCCCCAGCCAAGCCATGATGTTGAAACCTTGCTCCTGGATGCCGCACACCTTGCAGTGCGGCCACACGCAACCGAAGCCCGACATGCTTTTGGTACTTTTGCATGGCTGGGGCGCACGCGCCGAGGACATGGAAGTGCTCGCGCACACGTTGGGCGGCTGTCAGCCACGTACTCTGACCTTAGCCCCTCAGGGCTTTGAGTCCGCGGGTATCAGCACAGGCGCAAGGCAATGGTTTGACGTGCAAGGCATGACGCCCCACAACCGCCAACTACGGATCGCTGCGGTATTGCCCCGCATGGCAGCCTGGATCAGCACAGTGCAGATGCAAACCGGCGTGCCGTGGCATAACACGGTGCTGGCCGGCTTCTCGCAAGGCGCAAGTGTGGCGCTTGCACTGGCATGTGTGCACGAGCGCTTAGCCGCCAAAGTATTGGCCTTTTCAGGCAGGCTGCCCGAAGCTGCCAAACCGGTGCCAGGCACTTCGCTGCACTTCTTCACAGGGGCGCAAGATGCCTTGCTTCCGCTGGAAGAGCTTCGCGCCTCCGTACAGAATCTCCACACCGTAGGGAGCCGCGTAACACTCGACGTGGCCGAAAACCTTGGCCACAGCATCAACATGCAGTTGCTGGACCGGGCGCGCAACTACCTCGTGTCGGGCTGAGAGCGGGCTCAATCCAGTCCGGTTTTGCCATCAGCCCAATAGGCCTTGGTTCGAATACGATCCCCGCTGATCCCCTTGGCACGGAGCGCCTTTAGAAAATGCTGGATCGTGCGAGCACGCCCCGCTAAGACAAAGTGGGTCTGCGGCGAAAAGCGCTCCCACACCGATTGCTCCATCCTTGACCAGTGAGCGTCATCGGCCTGTTTGGCAATCAGCGCAGCAGACTGGCCCCATGCATGACACAGGGGTCCCCAAACCTCAGGGGCGGCCACCTCAAGCACCGCGCGACCCGCACCCCAAGCAAGGGTCAAACCGAACGCTGTCTCATCACCGAGCACCATCACGTCCTTGGCTGCAGTATCGCCCAGCGCCAGTGAGCTGCGAGGGCCCATCAACTCAACGACGGCCCCGTTTTTTGCATCGGTGACCCAGTCGCTCCCTGGGCCAGGTGACAAGGTCTGCGCCACAAAGCTGGTGCTACCTTGCAATGGGTCCCATTGGATGGGGGTGTACGTGCGGGTTTGCAAACCCGAGCCCAAGCGTATCTGGATTTTGTCGCCGGCCGTCCATGCGACGCCTTTCAACGCCTCGCCCTGCAGCGTGATGTAGTGCAGCGAGGGGGCCAACAGCACGTGATCGGAAACCTGTGCGGTCCGGAAAAAGACCCGGGTGATCAGACGCGTAAACGGTCCTTTGGCGTTCATTTCCGTGGTGGTGAGCTCGCTCATGCCGCCAGCTCCCGGGTAGCCTCGCCAAAGCGGTAACTGGACGAAGCAATAAAGCCCATTAGTCGCTCCCGGTAGATGGCGGTGGCGGTATCTCCACGGGCTGCGCCTACCGCCACCAGCAGGGGCAAGAAATGATCTTCATGGGGGTGAACCGCCCGGGCATATGGCGCTTGCTCCCAGTGGGTGAGGGCATCCTTCCGGCGTTGCTGATCGCTGTCTTGCAGCACCCGGTGTACCCAATCATCAAAGGGCCCGGAATATGCCGCCATCTCGGGACCCCGCTCGTGACAGGTCATGCCGCTGCCAATGATGAGGATGTTTTCTTCCCGCAGGGGCGCCAATGCTGCCCCGGCCCGGATGTGCAGGGCGGGGTCCAGCCCTGCGTGCAAAGAAAGTTGCACCACAGGAATATCGGCTTGCGGATACATGGTTTGGAGCAAGCTGTAGGTACTGTGGTCGTAACCGCGTTGGGCGTCTGCGGCGGCTGGGCAGCCGGCTGCAGTGAGCAGATCCACGATCCGCGCCGCGAGCGCGGGCTGCCCGGGACTCGGATAGCGGATGCTGTACGTCTCGGCGGGGAAGCCCGAATAGTCATACACCATCCCAGGTGCCGCTGCAGAAGTGACCATGAAAGCACGCGCCTCCCAATGCGCTGACACCACCACGATCGCGTCAGGGCGCTGTGGCAATTGACCGGGCACAGCCAGTAAGCCTCGCTCAAGCCCGCGCAAACCCTCGCGCAAAGGACCTTGCATCCAGGGCCAGGGGCCACCACCGTGGCACAAGAAAAAGGCAGGCATTCGTGTTTCAGTCATGGGCTTTCCTCAATTCCCAAGCAGCATGCTGCGGTTGGTTTTCACCCAGTCCGCCAGTCGCCGGGGAGGGCGATTCGTCAGGCGGCGGAAGTCCGCGGTCACGGTGGCCACACGGCCCGCTGCGGTGTTGGTGTCGAACGATGCCAGCGCTGTTGCCACAGGCTCCGGAAAGCCGGCACCCACCATGCCCTGCACAATGGCTTCCACCGGCACCTGCACCACTTCGATAGCCTTGCCCAGCTCGCGCGCCAGGATGGCCGCTTGCTCTGCCGTGCTCAGGGCTTCGTCGCCACTCAAGGTGTAGGTGGTCTTGCCGGTTTCGCCTGGGGACGCCAAGGCCACTGCAGCCGCGTACGCCAGGTCATCGCGCGACAGGCTTGCCACCCTGCCCTCGCCCGCAGCGGTAAACCATTTGCCGCCTTGGGCGGCAATCCCAGGCAAACTGAACATCAAGTTGTCAAAGTACCAATGGTTGCGAAGAAGCGTCCAGCCGGTAAATTTGCTGCCGCGTATGGCCTGCTCGGTGCCCTCGTGGTCAGGCGCGATATGCAGGGGCGAACCCTCTGGCTCTGGACAAGAGGTATAGAGCAGGTGCTGCACCCCTGCTTGCTCGGCAGCCGCAATTGCGCGCTCATGCTGTTCTAGTCTGCGTCCTGGCTGGCCGATGGCGTCTGTACTGATGATCAACAATCGGTCCGCACCCGCAAACGCAAGTGGAAGGCTTGCGGGCTCGTCAAAGTCTGCAGCCCGCACACGCACACCCCGCTGGGCGAAAGCACTAAGCGTCGCAGGCTTGCGAGTAGTGGCGATGATGCGCTCGGGTGCAATTTGCAGGGTTTCCAGCAGATGGTGCAATACACGGAGGCCGAATTTCCCGGAAGCTCCGGTCACAAGCAAAGTGGTCATGTTCATGATCCTGAAATGAAATAGAAAGGGGCTTAGCGGCTGGCAATCGGCAGCGCGCGGCCACGACCCCAAAACACAAAGGCGGCCAGGGCGATCAGTACCAAATTCATGGGTACAACCATGGTTTCACCGCGGGACAGGTGCAAGGTCATCGCCAGTGTCTGCAAGACGATGGTGCCCAAGGCAGCCATCGCGGTCAGGCGAGGTTGAATGCGGGTGAGGGAAGGCAGCAAAACGCCCAGGCCCCCCAGCAGATCCACCATGCCCGTAAGGGTCACCAACTGCGGCAGGGCCGCAGTCCAAGGCATCATCTTGGCCAACTCGGCGGGCGGCGTGCTCAGCTTGGTGATGCCGGCGTAAATGTAGAAGAGGGCCAGCAATGCTTGGACAAGCCAGAGCGCAGGGCCAAGAATCTTGCCGGGGCGGGAGGAGGTGTGAGTCGAAGTTGTCATGGTCATGTCCTTTTCAGATGCGGCATCTGATGAATAGACGCCTAGTTGGAACTGTAGAGACACGCACATATTCACGGAAGCGATAAAATTTTGATGAATACCATCTTTCGGACAGATACATCATGATTGGCAACTTGACTCTGGACCAACTTCGCGTGCTAGTGGCCATTGCCGAAGCAGGCAGTTTTTCTGCTGCGGGGCGCAAGCTACGGCGGGTACAGTCCGCCATCAGCCACAGCATCCAGAACCTGGAAGAGACGCAGGGTGTGCAACTGTTTGATCGTGGCTCGCGCACACCACAGTTCACCGAGGCCGGACGGGCGTTGGTCACCCAGGCGCGGCAGGTCTTGCGCCAAGCGGACATGTTTGAGCGAACTGCCCAGTCCATCAGCGCAGGACTGGAGCCAGAGCTATCGATTGCGGTGGACAGCTTTGTACCCACCCAGCCCCTGATTCGCAGCCTCGCAGGTTTACAGGCGCAGCACCCGGACCTGACCGTCACGCTCTTCACGGAAGGTATGGGCGCCGCGCAGCGCCGGGTGCGCGATGGCTCGGCCATTCTGGGACTGTGCGCCCTGCTGCCATCTACCATCCAGGAGTTGCAGGCAGCGACACTCACCCAAGTCACCCTTGCACCCGTGGTGGCCCCCGACCACCCTCTCGCCACCGAAACCCGTCCCATCACCCGAGACATCCTGGCCGAACATGTGCAACTGATCCTGACCGATCCACTTCAGATGCCCGGCCCCAGCTTCAGCGTGGTCAGCCCGCGCGTCTGGCGCTTTGTGGACATTGCACGACGCCTGGAATTTTTGTTGGCGGGCTTTGGCTGGTGCACCATGCCGCTGCACCTGGTGGAGCCGCATCTAGAGGCGGGGCGCCTGATACGACTGGACATCAATGACCCCGGCTTACTCCCCCGTGCCATTGATCTTTTTGCCATTCACGACCGACTCCGCCCACTGGGCTTGGGAGCGCGCTGGCTATTGGGGGACCTGCAGCAGCAGGCATGGCCGGTGGCAATGGCTTAGTTTCCATCGCCTGCAAAGACGGCATCAGCCACAACGAGATTGAGGACGCCAAGCCGGAGCACATTACCGCGGGATGCAATGTGTTGTTGCACGCGATGTTGGAGCGCGCAGGTACTTGAGACAGACCGCCACATATTTGTAATAAATATGTCATAAATATCCGACGGAGCGAGATGGAGCGGGGAAAGCCGGTGTATGGTTTAGACACCGTTTCCCCCATCGAATTCTGAGAAAGCCCCGCACCATGAAACTCAAGACCCGCATCCTCTGGCTGTGTGCCGCCACGCTGTTGGGACTGGTCATCCTCTCCGCAGTCGCGCTGACCACGCTGTACCGCTCGATGATGAACGAGCGGACCGCGCAGCTGTCCAACTTGGTCCTGCTGGCCCATGCGGCGGCGCAAAAGGCCCATGAGCAGGAAAAGAGCGGCGCCCTCTCGCGCGAAGACGCGCAAAAAGAAGCCAAGCGCAACATCGGCAGCTTTGTCGACAAAGACAAATACTTCTTCGTGCGCGGTTTTACCGATGATGTGAACTACGTGCACCCCAACCCCAAGCGGGTCGGCATCGTCGATGAAAAGGGCGGCAAGGAAGCGGGCGTGCGCTACCGCGATGCGCTGCAGGGCAAGACCATCGGCACGGTGACAGCACCAGGCACCCGTCCCGGTGCCAAAGAGCCAGTGGACAAGCTCTACGCCGTCATCAAGTTCGAGCCCTGGGACTGGATCATCGGCTTTGGCGACTACGTGGACGACATCCAAACCGCCTTCTGGCGCAACACGGCCATCTTGTTGTCCATCAGTGCTGCGCTGATGGCGGTGCTGGTGGTAATGGCCTGGCAAATGCTGCGCACCCTGGTGAAGCAACTGGGTGGCGAACCCCAATATGCGGCCCAAGTGGTGACCCAGATCGCCGAAGGCAACCTGGCAGTGGAGGTGAACACGCTACCGGGCGACACCTCCAGCATCCTGCACGCCATTCGTGCCATGCGCGACAACCTGGCGCATCTGGTGAAACAAGTGCGTGAAAGCACCGACTCCATCAACACCGCCTCCGCCGAAATCGCTGCAGGCAATAGCGACCTCTCATCGCGCACCGAATCGCAAGCCAGCGCACTGGAAGAAACTGCCGCCTCCATGGAGGAGCTCACCTCCACGGTTCAGCAGAACGCGGCCAATGCACGGCAGGCCGATGAATTGGCACGGACAGCATCGGAGATGGCCGTGCGCGGCGGTGATGTGGTGCAGCAGGTGGTGGGCACCATGAGTTCCATCGAAGAGTCTTCGCGCAAGATTGTGGACATCATCAGCGTCATCGACGGCATTGCTTTCCAGACCAACATCCTGGCCCTAAACGCCGCCGTTGAAGCCGCTCGCGCAGGCGAACAGGGCCGTGGCTTTGCCGTAGTGGCCAGCGAAGTGCGGTCCTTGGCCGGGCGCAGCGCGGCAGCAGCCAAAGAGATCAAGGGTCTGATCGACGACTCCGTCTCCAAGGTTGGCGTGGGCACCCAACTGGTGGAACAAGCGGGCTCCACCATGCGTGAGGTGGTTCAGGGCGTGCAGAGCGTCACCACCATGGTGGCCGAAATCAGTGCCGCCAGCAATGAACAGAGCGCAGGCATCGCCCAAGTGAACCAAGCCATTTCGCAGATGGACCAAGGCACGCAGCAGAACGCCGCACTGGTGGAAGAAGCATTTGCGGCCGCCCAGTCACTGAGCCATCAGGCCGTGGCGCTGTCACAAACCGTGGGGCAGTTCCGGGTGGCTTGATTGGCTGGGGGACCAGTTTCATCTCCAGCCATGGGGCATTCGCCACACAGAGATTGAGGATGCGAAGCCGAGGCGAGCATTTATTCACTTTCACTTCTATCATGGGTTCCAAAATCCACCCCTCGTTTGGAACCCACATGATCGAATCCTCCGCCTACGTTCCCCCCAAAGTTTGGACCTGGGACAAAAAGAATGGCGGCACGTTCGCCAGCATCAACCGGCCCATTGCCGGCCCTACGCACGACAAGGTGTTGCCGGTGGGCAAGCACCCGCTGCAGCTGTATTCGCTGGGCACTCCCAATGGCGTGAAAGTGACCATCCTGCTCGAAGAACTGCTGGCACTGGGGCACGCAGGAGCCGAGTACGACGCCTGGCTGATCAACATCCGGGACGGCGACCAGTTCAGCTCCGGCTTTGTGGACGTGAACCCCAACTCCAAAATCCCGGCATTGTTGGACCGCAGCGGGCCGGACCCCCTGCGCGTGTTTGAGTCGGGCTCCATCCTGCTGTACCTGGCTGAAAAGTTCGGCGCCTTTCTGCCCAAAGACATTGGGGGCCGCACCGAGACGCTGAACTGGTTGTTCTGGCAAATGGGCAGCGCGCCCTATCTGGGTGGTGGCTTCGGGCACTTCTATGCCTATGCGCCCACCAAAATCGAATACGCCATTGACCGCTTTGCCATGGAAGTGAAGCGCGAGCTGGACGTGCTGGACCGCCGTCTGGCCGAACACGAATACCTAGCAGGCAGTGAGTACACCATTGCCGACATGGCGGTGTTCCCGTGGTACGGCGGCCTGGTCAAAGGCTGGGCGTACGACGCTGCCGAGTTCTTGAGCGTGCACGAATACAAGCACGTGCAACGCTGGGCAGACCAGCTCTACAGCCGCCCAGCCGTCAAACGCGGCCGCATGGTGAACCGAATGACCGGCGACCCTGCCGAGCAACTGCGCGAGCGACACAACGCCAGCGACTTCGACGGCAAGCTCCCAAGCTAACGAAGGCTACCGCCGGCTTGCCAGTGGTCCAGCTGGCGCAGCAAGCCGGCTTTCACATCAGCATTGGCAAAGCTGGCCTCGATGGAGGTGCGGGCTACGGCGGCGGTCGCCGCGTCCGTCCACCCAAACGCCTGCCGGCACAACGCGTACTCTCCCACCAAACTCGCACCCAGCAGCGCCGGGTCATCGGTATTGACGGACACGCGCACACCGGCCTGCCGCAATCGTTCGATGGGGTGCGCCTCGATGGACGGATAGACACCCAGCACCAGATTCGACGTAGGGCACACGCCCAGCGGGATCTGTCGGTCCGCCAGCATCTGCACCAACGCCGGGTCGTCGATGGCGCGCACGCCGTGGTCGATGCGGTCAGCGCCCAGCAGTTCCACGGCGTCCCACACGCCTTCGGGGCCGCTGGATTCACCCGCGTGCACAGTGCGGCGCAGGCCGGCGGTGGCGGCCTGGCGGAAGGCCTCGGCAAAGCGGGGGCCGGTGCGGCCGGTGGTGGCTTCGTTGCCGTCTACCGACAGGGCCACCACGCGCGGGTGGCGCAGCGTCGTCAACGTGTTCACCAGCTCGATGGCCTCAATGGCGGACTGCGTGCGCAGCAGGCTGACGCACAGGCCCACGCCAGGCAGGCCGTCTTGCTCGGCAGCGCTAAACCCGGCTTCCATCGCATCGAGCATGGCGCCCAGGCGGCCATGCCATGCGTGCCAGTGCGTCGGGTTGAAGATGACGTCGGCATAGCCGGTGCCGTTGGCCGCTAGGCGCTGGCTCAGGCCGTAGCTCAGCTCCACCAAGCGGTCTTGCGTGCGGGCCAGGCCGCAGGCCAGATCAAGAAAACCCAGAAAGTCCGCCAGGCCGGAGAACTTGAACAGGTCTTCCTGCGGACGCGGCAAGGCCACGCCCTCCGCCTTGGCCCATTGCGCAATCAGCGCGGCTTCAAAGCAGCCTTCCAGGTGCAGGTGCACCTCGGCCTTGGGTAACGCTTTGAGGCGCGATTCTTCAGAGGGTGGCAAGGGTGATTTCATGGCATTGGCTGGGATTGGGGTGCAATCAGGTTGATGAGCTGGTGCGCTGCGGGAGACAGTGTGCGGTGCGAGTGCTGAACGATGGCGCACTGCAGTTGCAGCAGGTGCGCGGGCAACGCCGGTTGGATACGTGATGCCAACTCCACAACGCGCCCCTGTGCGATGTCTTCGGCTAGCCAGCTTTCCCACGTCAAGACCAAGGTGTCGCTGCACAGCAGGGCTTCACGCAGCAGGGTTTGGTTGTCGCACTCCATCTGAATTGGGAATTCGGAGATGCCCACCTGTCTGAGAAGGTGACGCAGTGAGCCGGCAATCTCGGGCGGCATTTGGATACAAGCCCAAGGGTAGGCAACCAGATGTTGTGGGCTGAGCTGGCTGCAAGCGGCCAGCGGATGACCATTGCGCGCGTACAGCGAGACGGGCTGGGGTGCCAGTGGCGTGACACGGTAGCGCGGGTCTGCCGCCAACATGGCGGGGTAGCCAATAAAAAGCTCGATGCGGTCTGCCAGAAGGTGCTCCAGCAAGACCTCCCATTGGCTGCATTCCACCCGCAGGCGAAGTTTGGGTCGCTGTTGGCGCAACGTATTGAGAACACCCGATAGCACACCACTGACAGCCAACAGGCTGGCACCCATGGCCAACTCACCACCGTCCCCATCGGCCAAGTCCTGGGCCAAGGCGCGCATGGTGTTGGATTTGGCCAGAACGTCGGCCGCGTGTTCCAGCCATTTGGCCCCGGCACTCGTCACTTGGACGAAGCGTGTGCCGCGGTCAAACAGGCGTAGGCCCAACTCACTCTCCAGCACCTGGATGCTTCGGCTGAATGCGGTTTGCGACAGGTTGGCAAGCGCGGCCGCCTTGGAAAAGCTTAGCTCTTGGGCCAGCCACTGCGCGTGTTGTACTTTTCGGAGGTCTATTGGTGCAGGCATTGCATAAATCTTTGCATATTTTGCGATTGTTCTCATGAATGAATGCTTTGACAATGCACCGCAAAGCACAAAAAAGGTCCGATGTCGGACCGCAAGCCCCAAGGGGAGACACCTTTGCAAATCAATCTCCGGACGATGGCGCCCCCGCTGGCGCTGCAATTGCTGCATTTGTTATTGGCGTGCGCCTGGAATGTGTTGGGACTGTGGCGCCTTGCACAAGGTGAGCCTGCGCCCGGGCCTAGTGCCTCGTGGCTCGCTGTGGGTGCCTTGGTGTGCCTGTCGATCGCCCTGGTGCTGGGCGTTATGCGCTGGCCCATCCTGTATTGGGTCGCCAGTGCCGTGATCGTGATCGCTGTTGCGCCTGCGATTTGGGGCGCGTTCGTGCGGGACGCTGCGGACTGGTCTACGCCACGCTGGCGTTGGGGCGGCGCCTTGCTCAATACATTCGGCGTTGCATCCGCCGTGTGGGGCTGTCTGCGCCTGCGCCGCTTGCGTAGCACTTGAACCTCGACCCAGACATTTCCATGACATTGACATCACCGCGTGGGCGCAAACCCGCATTTCTTCGCCTGCTGCTGGCAGTGGCCCTTGGCGCGGCTCTGGGTGGCTGCAACTGGTCCACAGCACCCGACACCATCTTTGTGGGTGGACCGGTGCTGACCGTCAATGCCAACAACGACGTTGCGCAGGCATTGGCGGTGCGCGACGGAATCATCACTGCAGCGGGCAGTGCGGACAGCGTTCTCGCCACCAAAGGCGCCAATACCCGCGTCATCGATCTGCAGGGCAACACCTTGATGCCCGGCTTCATCGCCGCCCACGAACACCCGGCCATCAGCGCTGTATTCAACGGCGCTATCAATCTCTCAGGGTTCAAGTACAAGACCAACGCCGAGGTGTGGCAGGCGCTGCGCGACGCAGTGGCCCAGGCACCCAAGGGGCAGTGGATTTACGCCGGGGGGTTGGACGCCATCCTCACGCCTGACTTGAAGGTTCCCACCCGCAAAGAACTGGACGCCATTGCGCCGGACAATCCACTCGTGCTGGTGTCGCAAACACTGCACTCTTTCTGGGCCAACTCAAGTGCGTTTGCAGAAGCAGGCATTGATCGAGACACCCCAGACCCTGGGGCGGGCTCGTACTACCAGCGCGATGCCCACGGTGAGTTGACAGGTTTTGTGGCCGAAACCCGGGCTGCGGCGCCCTTGATCAAGGCCTTGAAGTCGCCCTGGAAAATCTACAACCGCTATGTGGATGTGTTGGACAACTTTCTGTCCAACGGTTTCACTTCGGTCGCATCGCTGGGCTACAACGTGCCGCCGCTCATGGCCCGTGTTGCTGCGTCGCGCCAATTCAGCCCGCGCATTCGGCAGTATTTCTATCTGGTGGAAGAGGAGCTGAACTACCTGCCCGACACACCAGACACCAGCAACTGTTTCTTCCGGGTCATGGGCGTCAAACTGTGGCACGACGGCTCACCCTACACCGGCAGCATGTACACCAGCACGCCATACCTAGACAGCCCGCTGGCCCATACCTTGGGCATCAAGCCGGGCTCGGTAGGCGCGGCGATGATCCCGGAAGCTGCGCTTGTGGAGAAGTTGCAAAAGTACACGGTCGGTGGTTGGCAAGTGGCGATACACAGCCAAGGCGACGCCTCCAACCGTGCAGTACTGCAAGCCATCAACAATGCGGGGCCTCTGGCAGGGCCTATGCCGGTGGTGCGACTGGAGCATGGCGTGTTCATGCCCCAGGACAGCGTGGAGTCTCTGGCACGCTTGGGCGCCACCGCGTCCTTCCACATTCACCACATCAAGTATTACGGCGACGCGCTCGCACACTCCGTGGTGGGCCTGCTGGCCGCGCAACAAACGCTACCCATTCGCAGTGCATTTGCCTTGTCTATGCGCCCCACCCTTCACGCCGACAGCCCCATGTTTCCAGCCCACGGTTTCGCGTTGATGCAAACCGCCATAACTCGCCAGTCCGGGCTCGGATTGCTGTTGAATGCTGACCAAGGGATCACTGCCCAGCAAGCCCTGCGCGCCATGACGGTCAACGGCGCCTACCAGCTGCGTTTGCAGGATCAAACGGGCTCGCTGGAAGTTGGCAAGTGGGCGGATCTGCAAATCGTGAACGGGAACCCGTACACCACACCGGTGCAACAACTCGATGCCCTCAAGACGCTGGCCACTTACGTCAATGGTAAACGCCAATTCTCAGCGCCGGGCTGGGAATAAGTGAAGAATGGGGCACGGATGTGGCCCCATCGCCGTTGCTTATTTCGCCGCCAGGCAGTGCGCCACGATGGCATTGGCGTGGCCGTGCCCAAGGCCGTGTTCGGTCTTGAGCCAGGCCACGATCTCCATGTGCTTCTTGCCCTGCTGCTGTTTCACCAGCGCAAACCAGTGGGCCATGGGGTGGCCGTAGGTCTTCTCAATTGACGGGAAGTAGGACGCGGGGCCTTTGACTTTTTCGGGTGCTGCCATGGGGGTCTCCTGGTCGCAGCACAGAACCGGGGCTGCGCGTGCGGCCCCTATTGTTATCGCTCACTGTGCCGAATGCACGAGCCGCGATGCCGCAGCCGTCTGCTCCGGCAGGCAGCCCATGCCCACCAGCGCCGCTTCTACCGCCGCGTCCAGCGGGGTGTGCGGCTCATGGCCCAGGGTGGCCAGCAGCTTGGCGTTGTCCATGCGCACGGGCTGTTGCCACAGGTAGCGCATCTCACGCAGCTCGCGCAGGGTGACCACAAACGGGGCAGCCAAGGTAAACAGCCACCAGGGCAAGGGCGTCAACGTGGGGTGGGCGCCGCCACGGTTGCTCACCACGCGGCGGATGGCCTCCGCCATCTGGGTGCCGTCGGCGTCCCAATGGCCCTGCATGTGAAAAGCGGCGAATGGCTCCAGCGCGTCGCGGCGCTGCAGCAGCTCCACCATGGTGCGGGCCACGTCAGGCAGGTAGGACCACTGGTGGCCCACGCCGGGGGCGCCGGGCAGTGTGATGGTCTTCACCGGCTGACCAGGCTTGATGAGCCCTTGCGAGAACCAGCTGTTACCGGGCTTGGGGCCAAAGAAATCGCCCGCGCGCACCACGATGACCTTGCAGCCCTGGCGGCTGGCCGCTTGCAGGCGCTGCTCCATCTGCACGCGGATGGCGCCTTTGCGGGTGACGGGCTCTTGTGGCGAATCTTCACGCAGCGTGGGAAAGGCGCTGGGGCCATAGTTGTAGACCGTGCCGGGCAGCACGATGGTGGCGCCCTGGGCCTGAGCAGCGGCGATGGTGTTGTCCACCATGGGCAGCACCAGGCTGCCCCAGTTGCGGTAGCCGGGTGGGTTGACAGCATGGACGATGACGCTGCAGCCCTGCGCAGCGGCCAACACGTCGGCGCGATGCATGGCGTCGCCGGTGATCCAGGCGATGCCGCCTTTCTGTTCGCCGGATTGCGTGCCGCCGCGGCGCAGGGCGCGCACCTTCCAGCCCGCGTTGACCAACTGCCGTGCGACCTCGCCACCAATGCCACCGGTGGCGCCCAGAACCAAAGCCGTGTTTCCCAGTGCCGTGTTGTTGCTCATCTCAAAACTCCTTGAAGACAACGTGTTGCGATGGATGAAGTCTCCAAGGGCAGCTGTTAATAAGCAATTGACCAACATGAGCCAGCGGCCATACATTTCTGTATGACTACCGAGAACCACACCGAGATTGGGTGGGAGCTGTACCGCTCGTATTTGGGCGTGCTGGAAGAGGGTTCGCTCTCGGGCGCGGCTCGCGCACTGGGCATTGCCCAGCCCACCGTGGGGCGCCACATTGACACGCTGGAGAAGGCGCTGGGCCTGGCGCTGTTCACCCGCTCCCAAACCGGGCTGCTGCCCACCGACGCGGCACGCGCGCTGCAGCCCTTTGCGCAAAGCATGAACAGCTCGGCAGCTGCACTGCGGCGGGCTGCCGAGAGCCAGGGCAGCGGCATACGCGGGGCGGTGCGCATCACCGCCAGCGAGGTGATGGGTGTGGAAGTGCTGCCGCCCATCGTGGCGCAGCTGCAAGAAACCTACCCTGACCTGAAAGTGGAGCTGGTGGTGAGCAACCGCGTGCAAGACCTGCTGCAGCGCGAGGCCGACATTGCCGTGCGCATGACGCCGCCCAAGCAGGAGCAGCTGATTGCCCGCCGCGTGGGCGAGGTGCACCTGGGCTTTCATGCGCACCCGCGCTACCTGGAGCGGCGCGGCACGCCGCAGACGCTGGACGATTTGGCCCAGCACGCGCTGATTGGCTTTGACGAGGAGAACGCCTTCATACGCGCAGCGCGCAAGGACTTTCCGCTGTGGCAACGCGAGGCCTTTGCGCTGCGCACTGACAACGACATGGCCCAGCTGGCGCTGATTCGTGCGGGCTGCGGCATTGGGGTGTGCCAGAACCTGCTGGCGCAGCGCGAGCCACGGCTGGTGCGCTTGTTGCCGGAGCACTTCAGCCTCACGCTGGAAACCTGGCTCACCATGCACGAAGACCTGCGCAACACACCGCGCTGCAAGGTGACCTTTGATGCGCTGCTGAAAGGCTTGCAGGCGTACATGGAAGCCTGATGGGCCGCCCCACCTGCCCGCGCTGCCAGCGCCCGCTGGCGGCCTGTATCTGCCGCTTTGCCACACCCACAGCCACCACCTGCGAGGTGCTGGTGCTGCAACACCCGCTGGAAGAGCACCATGCCAAGAACAGCGCGCGCCTGCTGCACCTGAGCCTGCCGGGCAGCCGGTTGGTGGTGGGCGAAGCGTGGGACGACGCAGCGCTGCAGGCGCTGATGCCCGATGACAAAACCACGGTGCTGCTGTACCCGCCCACGGACTACGAGGGCCACGCTGCACCTGCCGCACTGGATCCGACACATCTGCGCGATCTGCACGCACTGCGCTTGGTGGTGCTGGACGCCACCTGGCGCAAGAGCCGCAAGATGCTGCACCTGAGCCCCGCACTACAACGCCTGCCGCGGCTGGCACTGGATGCAGTGCCCGAGAGCCGCTACGCCATCCGCAAGGCGCACGCGCCGGGGCAGCTGTCTACCCTGGAGGCCACCTGCGCTGCGCTGGCGCAGCTGGAGGGCAACGCAGCCCGCTGGCAGCCGCTGCTGGCCGCGTTTGACGGCTTTGTGGCGCAGCAGCAGGCATATGTGCAAAATGAGCCTATGGCCCTTATGGATACTGCGCAGACAGCTCCTAATTAGATAGCAACATCAGCCATGCCAATCGCCCGTTAGCACCACACTGTGGTTGGCAAAGGCGTCGTCGGCCGTGGTGCCCAGGTGCAGGCCGAAACTGCCGGCCTCGGCGGTCCAGCGTTTCTTCTCCACGTCGTAGAAGGCAAAGGCGCGCATGGGCAGCGTGAGCTTGGCGGTGCCGCTGGCGCCTGCCTCCAGGTGCAGCTTGGCAAAGGCTTTCAGCTCGCGTGCGGGGCGGGCCACGCTGGCCTCTGCGTCACTCACATACAGCTGCACCACGGTCTGGCCGGCGCGCTTGCCGGTGTTGCGCACGTCCACTTCCAGCGTGATGGTGTCGCCCGGACCAAAGCTGGCTGGCACGCCACGCACGGGGCCGTAGTCAAAGGACGTGTACGACAGGCCGTGGCCAAACGGAAACTGCACAGCCAGCTGCTTCTGCTGGTAGTGGCGGTAGCCGATGAACACGTCTTCGCCGTAGCGCACATGGCCGTCCACGCCGGGGTACTGCGCGGGGTCGCCAAAGGCGACGGTGTCTTCCAGGCGCAAGGGCCAGGTTTGTGGCAAACGGCCGCCGGGTTCGGCCGCGCCCAGCAGCACGTCGGCAATGGCGTTGCCACACTCCTGACCGGGGTACCAGGCCTGCAGCACGGCGGGCACGTTGTCCAGCCAAGGCGTGGTGACCGGCGAGCCGGTTTGCAACACCACCACAGTGCGCGGGTTGGCCGCGGCCACCTGGGCGATCAGGGTATTCTGATGGTGCGGCAGGGTCATGCTGACGCGGTCCAAGCCCTCGTTGTCCCACTCGGCATTCAGGCCGGCAAACACCACGGCCACATCGGCCGTGCGCGCGGCCTCCACGGCGGCAGCGATGTCGCTGGCGTCCAGCACGCGACCGGCGCCAAAGCGCAGTGCGCGGAAGTTCACTTCCTCAAACGCGGCCGAGCTGTATTCCAGGGTGATATTGCACACCTCGCCGGCCTGCAGCTGGCGGGTGTGGATCACTTCTTCGCAGCCAAAGGTGAAGTAGGTCTCACCGCGGCTCCAGGTGCTCCAGGCGTCGATGACGGGCGTCCCGTTGATGCTGGCGCGGCTCAGGCCCGCGCTGATAAGGGAGAACTGGTGCGCCCCCGCCTGCGTGGCCACAAAGCGCAGCGTGGCACGGACCGAGAAGGTGCCAGGCTGCACGCCTTCAGGCACGTGGCCGGCCCAGATTTGCTCGGTGTTGTCCACCGTCTGGGTGCAGACCACGGGGCCGCTGAGGTCGGCGCTGTTGAAAAACTCCAACTGCATGGGCGTGCGCAGCACGGGCACCCAGCGGTGGATGCTGGCCCCCGCGTGGTGGGTGAACGTGGCGTTGGGCCACTGTGAGCGCAACGCATCCAGCGGGGCGACACGGTAGTGCGCGTTCACGGTGGCGCTGCCGCCGCCCATGATTTGCGGCACCACGGCGGGCAGGCCAATCACCGCTACGCGACGGGACGTGTCGGCCGCCAGCGGCAATGTGTTCTGGTTGTTCTTCAACAGCACAGCGCCCTCGGCACCCAGGGTGCGGATGAGCTGTCGGTGGGCGGGCACATCGTCGGCGCGCTCAGCGGGGATCACAGGGTCGGCAAAGCTGCCCACGCGTTGCATGAGCAGCAGCACGCGACGCGCACAATCGCGCACAGCCTGGGCGGGCAGGCGGCCGTCGTTCACGGCATCTACGAGCTTTTGGCCACGCTCTCGGGTGGTACCTGGCATTTCAAGATCGGTGCCGGCCAATACGCCCTGGACGGTGTCATGGCTGGCAAACCAGTCGGTCATCACCAAACCGTCAAAACCCCATTCCTCACGCAGCACGTCGTTGACCAGGCGTCGGTGGTCAGCAGCAAAGGTGCCGTCAATGCGGTTGTAGGCAGTCATGACAGCCCACACGCCGGCTTCCTTCACGGCGCGCTCAAAGGGCAGCAGGTACAGCTCGCGCAGTGCGCGTTCTGGAATGTCCGAGCTCATGGACATGCGCTGGTATTCGCTCTCGTTGCCCACAAAGTGCTTGATGGTGGCGGCCACGCCCGTGCCCTGCACACCGCGCACATAGGCCACGGCCATCTCGGAGGACAACCAGGGGTCTTCGGAATGGCATTCGAAGTTGCGGCCGTTCAGCGTGGTGCGCTGCAGGTTGACCGTGGGGGCCAGCAGCACGCGGGCGCCCTTGATCTTGGTTTCTTCACCCAAAGCAGCGCCAGTTTGCTGGATCAGCGCAGGGTTCCAGGTGGCGGCGAGGGCAATGCCGGCGGGAAAGCAGGCGGTGCTGGGACCGTCCTTGAAGATGCCGCCACGCGCGCCGTTGGGGCCGTCGCTCACCTTGACCGCAGGTACGCCCAAGCGGGGAATGGGCACGGTGGACCAGAAATCAGCTCCGGTAAGCAGTGCGACCTGCTCTTCCAGGGTCATGGAGTCCAGCAAGGCGTCGAGTGCGTGGGCGGTCATGGGATGTCTCCTTTTAGTGTTTGCGCATGAACTTGAAAATCAAGATCCAGAAACTCAGAATCAGCGAGGCCACGGGGAACTGCAGCGCAGTGGGCATGAAATAGATGACCAGCACGCCCGGGCCCCACACGCACCACACCGCGATGATGACGGGCAGGTAGCGCTGGGTCCAGAAGTCCAGCGTGCCGAAGTAACGCAGCGTGCTGGTGCGAAAGCCCTCGTCTTTCCAGAGGAAGACACCCACCATGATGAAGTTGGACACCGGCGAGTACACAAACTGGTCGAACAGCATCTTCTTGATGATGGTGGCCGCATCGTTGCCGCTGCCAAACAGGCTGACCTGCACGTCGTACAGCGTTTGCACCGACATCCCGATGAGGCCGAACACCACGATGGCAAAGGCCATGTCCTTGACGATGGTGCGTGGCACCGGCTGGCGCAGCACAGCCCAGGCCAGCAATTCGGGCACCAGCACTGCAAAGGCGGCGTAAGTGACGAAGGAGCCGGTGTAGCCCCAGGCTTGCTTGAGTTCGCCCCACTGGCGCAGCCCGCTTTCGACGGCAGGGCTGAACAGGTAAGCCAGCAGAAGCAGCACCAGCCCGCACCAGAGCACCAGCCCCGGTTTCATGTTGGCCAGCACCGCCGTGCGGACCTGCTGCAGGGCCGTGGGTTTCTGGTCGGCCCGCATCAGGCCGCGCTCGCAGTCCGTGCGGCCAGGGCGAGTTCGGCGAGCTTCACGGCGCCCTCAAAGCTGCGGGCGCCGCCGATGAAGAGGTTGAGGTGGCAAAACACGCTGTCCGCCACGCCGGAGACGGCGGCCAGCTCGGCATCGCGCAGGCCGGCCCAGGCGTCGGGCAGATCCATGCGCGCGGTAAACGACCCGGCTTCCACCGGCACGGTCTTGATCTGGTACTGGTTGCCGTCGGAGTCGGGGTAGATGACGAACATCACCTCGGGCATCTCGTGCACCACCACGTGCGTCCAGGGCATGCCGCCCTCTTGCAGGTGCAGCACGCGGCCGCCCAGCAGGCGCGGCGCGTTGCGCACGGTGTCCATGGCGCGCAGCTGGGCCACCTTCTTGCTGATGGCGTGGTCCAGAAACTTGCGGGTGATGGCGATGGCTTCGCGGAAACGCGTCTCCAGCAGCGCGGCTTTGGCGGCCAGGTCCAGCCCCTGCTCTTCGAGCCAGTGGGTGTTGAGCTGAGCGATGAGGCTGGAGAGACCAAAGATGCCGGGCGACACGTCGCCCTGGCCGGTGTCCACGATGTCGAGGTATTGCACCAGCGAGTGGTCGATGGAGCGCACGATTTCGGCCACGGCCGCGTCGTCCAGCGTGTGGCCGGCATTGGCGGCCCAGGCTTTCACATAGGACGTGCCAAAGGCGGACCAGACCAGGCCCGCGCTGGCGTAGCCCACGCCGGGCTTGGTGGCGCCGTCCAGCTCTTGCGCGGGGCGTGCGCCGTCAAAGCCGCGCTGGTGGTGGTCAAAGCGGCCGCGTGCGGCATCCCAGCTACCGCCCACGTCAACAGCGAAGTCGGCAGCGTCAATGAGTTCTTGCTTGCGGGTACGGATCAGGGTGTGCGATGGGAACACGCCCATCAGGATGCCCACGCCAAACACGTCGTCAGCATGGAAGGTGCCACTGTGCGTGGCGATGGTGGGGGTTTGGGTCATGGCGGGATTTTATGGACTTGTGCCCCCAGCCGCGGCTATGCTCGCTAAACCCAAGCCATCGTGGAGTACATCGCTGGCATGGGTGGGTTTATCTGGCGTCGTGCCTCTGCACCTGTTGCCTGTCTGGCCGCCACAAGCGCCGAAGCCTGGCACACAAAATGCTTGGTGTTTTTGGGTCAAATAGACCTCCAAGCTCCGCAGAATTTGCGCGAGCAGCTCCTAATTTCATAGCGTTCTTAACCTGGAGAAATTATGTCGATGCACCTCACCTCCCGCCGCCGCGCACTGGCCCTTGCCGCCGCACTTGCCACGCTGACTCCCGGCCTGGCATTGGCCCAGGCCAAACTCAAAGTGGCCGGCATTTACACCGTGCCCTTCGAGCAGCAATGGGCCGGCCGCCTGCACCAAGCGCTCAAGGCCGCGGAGGCGCGTGGCGAGATCGAATACAAGGCCAGCGAGAACGTGAGCAATGCCGACTACGAGCGCGTGATGCGCGAATACGCGACCGGCGGCAGCCAGCTCATCGTGGGCGAGGCCTTTGCGGTGGAAGCCGCTGCGCGCAAGGTGGCCAAGGACTTCCCCAAGACCGCCTTTCTCATGGGCTCTAGCGGCAAGCCCGCTGCGCCCAACTTCAGCGTGTTTGACAACTACATCCAGGAGCCGGCCTACCTGTCGGGCATGGTGGCCGGTGGCATGACCAAGAGCAACAAGATTGGCATGGTCGGCGGCTTCCCCATCCCCGAAGTCAACCGCCTGATGAACGCCTTCATGGCGGGCGCGAAGGAAGTGAACCCCAAGGTGGAATTCAGTGTCAGTTTCATCAACAGCTGGTTTGACCCCCCCAAGGCCAAGGAGGCCGCCTTTGCCATGATCGACAAGGGCGCCGACGTGATGTACGCCGAGCGTTTTGGCGTGAGTGATGCAGCCAAAGAAAAGGGCAAATTGGCCATTGGCAACGTGATCAACACCCAGGCCCAGTACCCCGACACCGTAGTGGCCTCCGCACTCTGGCACTTTGAGCCATCGGCCGACCGCGCCATCAAGATGGTGAAAGAAGGCAAGTTCACCGCCGAAGACTACGGCCCGTACTCGATGATGAAGTACAAGGGTTCGTCGCTGGCGCCGCTGGGCACGTTTGAGAAAAAAGTGCCTGCGGAGGTAGTGGCCAAGATGAAGGCGAAAGAAAAAGCCATTCTGGATGGCAGCTTCACCGTCAAAGTGGATGACAACCAGCCCAAGTCCTCTAAATAACGTGAGCCCCCACGCTTGTCACTGCATGTACTGCGCTGCCCCCCCGAGGGGGCGCGATTCTGGCTTCGCCGCACTTCGTGAACCTTGGGGCGGGCCGGCGGAACACCATCTCGGTTAATTCTGCGTGAGCGACCCCGTTCTCGTTCTCTCTGGCATCACCAAGCGCTTCGGCACTTTGGTGGCCAACGATGCCATCTCGCTGCAGCTGGGTGCGGGCGAGGTGCTGGCACTGCTGGGTGAGAACGGTGCGGGCAAGTCCACGCTGGTGTCGATTTTGTTTGGGCACTATGTGGCAGACGGCGGCCACATCACCGCCTTTGGCCAGCCTCTGCCTGCGGGCGACCCCAAGGCCGCGCTGGCGGCCGGCATTGGCATGGTGCACCAGCACTTCACGCTGGCCGACAACCTGAGCGTGCTGGACAACGTGATGATGGGCTCCGAGCCCTGGTGGCAGCCCTTCACCCGCCGCAGCGCGGCGCGTCAGCGTCTGGCCGAGGTGGCACAACGTTTTGGCCTGGCGGTGGATGCAGATGCCCAGGTGGGCAGCCTCTCCGTCGGCGAGCGCCAGCGGGTGGAAATCCTGAAGGCGCTCTACCGCGGCGCGCGCATTTTGATTCTGGACGAACCCACCGCCGTGCTGACGCCACAGGAGAGCGAAGCCCTGTTTGACGTGCTCGCGCAGATGGTGGCACAGGGTTTGTCCATCATTTTCATCAGCCACAAACTGGGCGAGGTGCTGCGGGTGTCGCACCGCGTGGCTGTGCTGCGCGGCGGCAAGTTGGTGGCTGAGGCTCCTGCCCAAGGCACCACCCAAGGCCAGCTGGCGCAGTGGATGGTGGGACACGCCATTGATGCTGCGGTACGCCGCCCCAGCCCCCATTCGGACGAGGGCGACAGCATGGTGGTGTGCCAGCTGACCAAGGTGAGCACCGGCACCGGGCGCGAGCGCCTGCAGGCCGTGAGCCTGGACCTGCGCAGCGGCGAGCTGCTGGCGATTGCTGGCGTCTCGGGCAACGGCCAGGTGGCGCTGGCCGAATTGCTGTGCGGCACACGACAGGCCACGGCGGGCCAAGTCTTGCTGCAGGGCCAGCCCCTTCCCCACAGCTGCGCAGACTTGGTGAGGCGCGGCGTCGCCCGCATCCCCGAAGATCGGCACGGTGTGGGCGTGGTGGGCGATTTGCCGCTGTGGGAAAACACCATGTCCGAACGCCTGCGCACAGCGGCCTTCTCTACCTGGGGTTGGGTACGCCGCGCAGCGGCCAAAGCCTACGCCCAACGCGTGATCGCTGCGTTTGACGTGCGGGGTGGTGGCGCCAGCAGCGCGGCGCGGGCGCTGTCGGGCGGCAATATGCAAAAGTTGATTCTGGGCCGCGCCCTGCTGCACCCCGACGCTGCGGACAGCCAGGCGCAAAGCCACACACCCATCCTTATCGTGGCGCACCAGCCGACCTGGGGCCTGGACATTGGTGCGGTGCGCTACGTGCAAAGCCAGTTGCTGGCCGCACGTGATGCAGGCGCGGCCGTACTGCTGATCTCTGACGACTTGGACGAGGTCCTGACGCTGGGTGATCGTGTGGCCGTAATGCATGCGGGCCAGCTCAGCGCGGCACGCCCCACCGATGACTGGACGCGCGAGGCCATTGGCCTGGCCATGGCTGGTGCAGAACATTGAAGTGGCCATGCAACTCGTCAAACGCAATACGTCCTCACCCGCCGCTCTGGTGCTCGCTCCGGTTGGCGCCATACTTTTCACCTTGCTCATCAGTGCACTGCTGGTGCTGTGGGCTGGGGCACCCGTAGGGCAGACCTATGGTCTGCTGTTGCAGGGCGGTTTTGGCTCGGTATTTGCGCTCAGCGAGACGCTGACGCGCGCCGTGCCACTGATGCTGACCGGCCTGGCTGCCGCGGTGGCCTTCAGGGCGCGTCTGTTCAATATCGGGGCCGAGGGGCAGTTGTATGTGGGCGCGCTGGCGGCCGTGGCCGTGGGGGGCATGCACGGCGGCACGGGGTTCGACCTACCGCCCGCGCTGCTGTTTGTGCTGATGCTGCTGGCCGCGGCGCTGGCAGGCGCGCTGCTCTTGCTGGGCCCGGCACTCATGAAAGCGCGGCTGGGGGTGGACGAGGTGGTGACCACGCTGCTGCTGAATTTCATTGTGCTGTTGCTGGTGTCGCTGATGCTGGACGGACCCATGAAGGACCCTGCCGCCATGGGCTGGCCACAGAGTGTGGCGCTTATTGCCGATCTGGAGCTGGGCAAGCTGATTGCTCAGACCCGGCTGCACAACGGCCTGCTGGGCGCCTGCGCACTGGCGGTGCTGGTGTGGGTTCTCCTCAAGTACACGGTGCTGGGCTTTGATATTCGCGCGGTGGGCGCCAACCCGCGCGCCGCGGCATTTGCCGGCGTGCCGGTCACACGCACGGTGGTGCTGGTTGCCATGCTATCGGGCGCGCTGGCTGGGCTATCAGGTGCCATTGAGGTCGCAGGACGCACCAGTTATCTGACGCTGGACATGTCGCCCGGCTACGGCTACAGCGGCATCGTGATTGCCATGCTGGCGGGCCTGCACCCGCTGGGGGTGGTGGTGGCCAGTGTGTTTGTAGCGGGGGTGCTGGTGGGCGCCGACAGCATGAGCCGCGCCGTGGGCGTGCCCACCTACATTGCCGATGTGATCGTGGCAACCTCGCTGATCTCGGTGCTGGTGGCTACGCTGCTGACGCAGTTCAAGGTGAAGTTCAAATGACGGAGCTGCTGGATATTTTGTCCAACCTCTCGTTCTGGGTGGCCGTGTTTCGCATTGCCACGCCGCTGATCCTGGGCACGCTGGGGGTGCTGTTGTGCGAGCGGGCCGGGGTCTTGAACCTGGGCATCGAGGGCATCATGGTGGCGGGCGCCTTTACGGGCTGGCTCACGGTGTATGCGGGGGCCTCGCTATGGACCGGGGTTGCAGTGGCGGCGGGTACCGGTGCCGTGTTGGGTTCGCTGCATGCCTTCCTCACCGTGGGCTTGGCGCTGTCACAGCATGTGTCGGGCCTGGGCATCACACTACTGGCCACCTCGCTCAGCTATTACGGCTACCGTGTGAGTTTCCCCAAGGTGAGCACGCCGCCCACCATCACCCCGTTTGCCGAGATGGGCTGGCTGGGCCTGCCTGTGCTGGCGCAGCAAACACCACTTACGTTGCTGGCCCTGCTGCTGGTGCCGCTGCTGGGCTACGTGTTGTACCGCACGCCGCTGGGCCTGTCGGTGCGCATGGTGGGAGAGAACCCGCAGGCGGCGGAGGGACAGGGTGTGTCGGTGGCCAAAGTGCGCACGGGTGCCATCGTGGCCGGCTCGGCGCTCATGGCCATGGCGGGCTCCTTTCTCACGCTGTCGGCGTTTAACGCTTTTTTCTTCAACATGGTCAACGGCCGTGGCTGGATTTGTGTGGCGCTGGTGGTGTTTGCCTCGTGGCGGCCCGGCAAGGCGCTGCTGGGCGCGCTGCTGTTTGCCTTTTTTGACGCCATCCAGCTGCGCCTGCAGCAAAGCGGCAGCGCTGTGCTGCCCTACCAGCTGTACCTGATGCTGCCCTATGTGTTGTCCATCCTCGCGCTGGTGCTGGTGGCGCGCAAGGCAAGCTACCCGCAGGCGCTGATGAAGCCCTACCGCAAGGGCGAACGCTGACCCTAGGCGAAGTCTTCGCCAAACATCAGCCGCCACGCGGTGCCAAAGGCCACTTGCTGGCGCACCTCGGCAGGCAGGCAGCTCAAGAAGTAGCGGTGTTTCTGGTCGTACTCCTGAATGCGGTCCAGGCGGTCACTGCCCAAATCCAGGGCTGACAAAAAACGGTTGGCACGTGCGGCCATGAGATCGCGCCACGCAGGCTGCAGCGTGCCATCGTCGGCCCACACGCGGGAGTGGCGCTGGCGGCTCAGGGGGTAGATGGAGCGCGCATCGCCAAAGGCGGTGTCCAGATACAGATTGGGACAGCGGCTGAGCAGGCCGTCGAGGTACGCAGGGCCGTAGCGTGTGGAGCGTTCCTGGTAACGGATTTGCCCCACATGGCACCAGACCACACGGGCCATGGGGTACTGCAACAGCATCTGCTCCAGTGCCGGTAGCAAGGCGTCTTCAATTTCGTAATGGAGCTGGAAGGCCAGCCCAGTGCTCTCGCTGATGGCAAACAGGCGGTGACCGACCGGGCCATCCAGGGGGATAGTCACATCGCGGTCATCGGCGCCGCGTTTGACCTGGCGCGGCGACGGGTAATGACGAAATTCGTACTCACCCAGCATGGCCCATTCGCCCCCGCGGGCTGCGGCCTCCTGGGCTTGCAAAAAGGCGTCGGCGACTTCGGTGGTGAAGGGCGGCTGGCCGCCGTTGCCCACTGGGATGAAGTGCTCGGGAAACAGCGCCGTAGTCTGGCGGGAAAAGTGGTCGCGGCGCACGCCGCGCTCGAACTGGTTGCTGCCCATGTCGGAGGACAGGGCCATGGCGCCGATATGCAAGCGGTCCAGCTCGGCGGCCAGTGCTGCGATGTCCACCTTGGACGGGTTGCATGAGCTCTCGACATCCATGTAGGGCAGATGCCCCTGCGCCAGCAGGCGCTTGATGCGACGTGCGTAGCCCGCTTTGAGAGTGGCCAGGCTGGCGGGACCCTCTTGCGCTCGTGCGCCACCGATCCAGAGTGCCGCACAACCCGCTGCGGCCAGGCATTGCCTGCGTTTCATCGCGTGAACCTCCTGTTGCTGTGGCCATGATAGCGAGCATGGGCCTGCACGTTCCGCCTGCACGGGCAGGGCACAAACCCCCGCTTTTTGCGGGGTTGAACGTGCAGAGTATTCGCCGAAAGCGGCCTGCGGCCCTACCATCCGCCGCCCTACGGATGAAAAGGACCGCGCCATGAAATGCCCCCAATGCACCGATGTCACCCTGGTCATGACCGAACGCCAGGGCGTGGAAATTGACTACTGCCCCAGCTGCCGAGGCGTCTGGCTGGACCGCGGAGAGCTCGACAAGCTGATTGAACGTAGCGCGAGCGCGCCAGCGGTGGTACAACCCGCTTACCAGCCGCCCCCGCGCCGCCCCGACTTTGCCGACTCTGACTACCACCACGGTGGTTACGGTAAGCGCAAGCACAAGTCATGGCTCAGCGAGATTTTTGACTGACCTTTGAACCGAGAACCTGACCATGGATTTTTTGCTTGACCCCAATGTGTGGATCGCTTTTGGGATGTTGACAGCCCTGGAGATTGTGCTGGGCATCGACAACATCATCTTCATCTCCATCCTGGTGGGTCGGCTCCCCCCCGAGCTGCGCGACAAGGCGCGCCGCTTGGGCCTGGGTTTTGCCATGGTTTCACGGCTCTTGCTGCTGTTCTCGCTGAGCTGGGTGATGGGCCTGACGGCCGACCTCTTCACCATCGCCGGCCACGGCTTCAGCGGTCGCGATTTGGTGCTGCTGTTGGGCGGCATTTTCCTGCTCTACAAGGCCTCGCACGAGATTTTTGTGGAAGTGGAAGCGCGTGAGCAACACGCACCCGCAGCGACCGATAACGCAGCCGTCAAGGCCGCAGGTGCCAAGCTGTTCTGGGCCATCATCGGCCAGATCGCCATCATCGACATCGTGTTCTCGCTGGACTCGGTCATCACCGCCGTGGGCATGGTGGACCAGATCAGCGTGATGGTGGCGGCCGTGGTGACTTCGGTCGGTGTGATGCTGGTGGCGGCCAAGCCAATTGGCGAGTTTGTGGACAAACACCCATCCGTCAAGGTGCTGGCGCTGGCTTTCCTGGTGATGGTCGGCATGGCGCTGACCGCCGAAGCGTTTGACCAAGAAATCCCCAAGGGCTACATCTACGCTGCCATGGCCTTCTCCTTGGCCGTGGAGGCGCTCAACATCCGCGCCCGCGGCAAACGCCAGGCCGCCAAGGATTAAGCACCCAATCGGCCTTCCAGGCCGTGGATACTGCGCAAACAGCTCCTAATTTCATAGCAAGTCAGGGGCTGTTTTTTTGCGCCATGGTGCCAGCAGCGGGCCCAACCAGCCGCCCCCACTGACCAGCACAATGCCCAGCAGCACGGGTACCGCCCCCAGCACAAAACTCAGTTCAATCGGCTCGTCCAACAGCCAGGCGCCCAGCACGATGCCAAACAGCGGCGTCATGAACGAGAACACGCCCAGGCGCGACGCCAGGTAGTGGCGCAGCAGCCAGAACCAGACCAGGAAACTGGCAAACGACACCACCAGCGTGTGAAACGCCAAGGCGCTCCATACCCGTGGCCCCGGCACAAAATGGGCCTGGCCCGTGGCCAACGAAGCCGCCAACAGCAAGACAAACGCGCACACCAGTTGGTACAACAGCGTTTGCGTGGCCGGCGCGCTGGACAGGCGTGAGCAACGCACCACCATGGTGGTGGCGCCCCAGGCCATGCCCGCCAACAGGCCCAGAAAGTCGCCCCACAGCATATTGCCAGGCACAGCCGCAGACGGCTGGCTGCGGCCAAAGAAGGCGATGGCAATGCCACCAAACGCCAGCGCAATACCCAGCCACTGCACTGCCCCCAAACGTTCGGACGGCAGGCGCCAGTGCAAGCCCAGCGCCGCGAAGATGGGCGCGGTGTACAAAAACACCACCATGTGCGAGGCACTGGTGTGGCGCAGCCCCTCCCCCACCAGCAAAAACTCCAACCCGAACAGCCCCCCCACCACCAAGCCCGGGCGCCAGTTGCCATCACGCAGGCCCCAACTCTCGCCGCGTACCACCATCAACAGGGCGACCAGCACCGCAGCCGCGCCGGAGCGCAGTGCAATCAGGAAGATGGGGGCAATGTCGTCGGCCGTGGCCTTGAGAGCGACTTGCTGCAAGGCCCACAGCACGCACAGCACCAGCATGCAAGCGACGGCAGGGGAATCAAGAGGTTTTCGGCTGTTCATGGGCGGATTATTGAAGTGACGTCTTTCATTGATATAGTGAAAACCAGACAAGCCATCCAGCGAAGCTGCCAACCGTCACGCGCCACCGCCATGCCCATCCTCAAACCCAAGCTGGAGGTTCCGCTCTCCAGCCCCAACCTGCCCGCGCCCATCATGTTCCGCAGCGCAGTGGCGCCGGCCGAAGGCATCTACCCGCTGCACCAGCACGCCTGGGGGGAGTTCGTGTATTCGTTTAGTGGGGTGATGGAGGTGAAGGTGGCGGACCACCACTATTTGGCGCCACCGCAGTACGGCGTGTGGCTGCCGCCCAAGCTCCAGCACGTCGGGTTGAACCGCTACGAAGCGCACCATTGCTCGCTGTATGTGGGCCCGCAGCTGTGCAGCGCCCTGCCCGCCACACCTTGCGCGGTGACCGTGAGCCCGCTGGTGCGTGCGCTGCTAGAGCACCTGCGGCAACAGCCCCCCGGCCAAGACGCCACGCCGCAGCACACGCGTTTGCTGCAAGTGCTGCTGGACCAACTGGCGACCGCGCCCCGCGCGGGCAGCTACCTGCCCACCTCAGAGGACCCGCTGCTGGGTTCCGTATTGCGGGCGCTGGAGGCCAACCCGGGTGACAACCGCTCGCTACCCGAACTGGCCCACGCTGCCCACACCACCGAGCGCACCCTCACGCGCCGCTGCCAGCGCGACCTGGGCATGTCCCTGGCGGAATGGCGCCAGCGCTTGCGCGTGGTGCGCGCCATGCCGCTCCTGGAGGCGGGGCAAACGGTGGAGACGATTGCGCTGGACCAGGGTTACGGCAGCGCCTCGGCGTTTATCAGTATGTTCAAGCGGCTGGTGGGCAGCACGCCCGACGAGTACCGCAAAGGCGCGCGTGCTCAGGCCGCCTGAGCCGGCGCACCACCAAAGCGGCTCTCAGCCTGCTTGCGGAACTCCGACGGCGTCATGCCCTTGAGCTCCAGAAAGCGGCGGTTGAAGTTGGCCACGTTGTTAAAGCCCACGTCGTAGCAGATGTTGGTCACATACCGGTCCGAACTCATGAGCAGTTGGCAGGCGCGGTTGATGCGCACGCGGTTCACAAAGTCGGTGTAGGTGTTGCCGGTAGCGCGGCGGAAAAAGCGCGAGAAGCGGCTCTCGCTCATGGCCAACTCTGCCGCCACCTCGGCCGCCGTCTGCGAGTGCGAGGGGTTCTCGGTGATGCGGTTGACGATAGTGTTGATCTGGTCCAGCTCGGCATCGTTTTCCACACCGCGCATCTGCACATTGGAAAGCAGGCGATAGTCGGTACAGCGGGCCAGGTCCGTCATGAATTCGCAAAACGCCGCCAAACGCTTGAGACCGCGCGACGCCTTGACCGCGTGCCAGTGCGCCTCGGCCTGGCTTGACAGGCCAAAAAACTCGATGCCGTGGCGCGCCCGCTCCAGCAGCGGCAGCACCTCCGTAAATTCGGGAATGCTCTGGCAAGCCTGCTCCAGTGGTTCGTGGCGGAACTGAATCACCAGGTCACGTTTTTCCACACCTTCTTCGGGCACGTCGAGCGAGATCCAATTGTGTGGCAAGCGCGGGCCACACAAGATCAGCTGGCCGGGCTCAAAGGGGCCAATCCAGTCGCCCACAAATACCTTGCCAGAGGTGGCGGTGATGAGGTGCAACTCGTACTCGTCATGGCAATGCCAGCGTGCCAGCGGCGTGGGGTACCCGTGCCCCAGGCAGCGGATGAAGCCCACCTCGTCGGTCGGCTCGTAGCCCAAGGACGGATTGCGGTTGTAATCCGCCTCCAGCTCGGGCGCGCGGCGGCGACTGACCGGGCTGCCCAGCTGTGCGATCGGTGAATGGGGTGCAACCATGGCGAATTTCCTCAGAACGACGTCATGACATTACCAGCATTGGCCTGTGATTTCAGCCCAGGTGGTTTTCCACAAAGTGCTGCACCCGAGCATGGGCCACACGCAAGGCGTCCACCAACTGCGGGCGTGACGCCAGCGGGCCCCACAGCACCGGGTCGGCCCCAAACGCAGCCACCGGGTCGGCAGATTCGCAGATGGCGTGGGCGGCCGCAGGGTCCATGGCCTGGTCCTGGTAGGTGTAAGCAATCTCACCCTTGTGCCAGCGCTGCAGGTAGGCCAAAAACAGCGCGGGCAGCATGGCCACGCTGGCAATGGACTCACCGCGCGCCAGGCGTTCGCGGATGGTGGGGGCAATGAAGCCCGGGATCTTGGAGTAGCCGTCCATAGCCACGCGCTGGTTGGTGTCCTGGATGGCGGGGTTGCCAAAGCGGTCCAGCACCACATCGCGGTACTTGCGCAGGTCCAGCGGGCTGGGCTTTTCAGGCGTGTCCAGCACGGGGATGGTGTCGTCCGTCACGTAGTCATAGGCCATGCGGCGGATGGCCGTGTCGTGGGTGCCTTCGTGGATGTACTGGTAACCCACCAAGGTGCCGGCCCAGGCAATGCAGCTGTGGGTGGCGTTGAGCAGGCGAATCTTGGCCTCCTCGTAGGCGTCCACCGAGACCACCATCTCCACGCCCACCCGCTCCCATTCGGGGCGGCCAGCAATGAAGTTGTCTTCGATCACCCACTGGATGAAACTTTCGCCCATCAGCGCGGCACGATCGTCCCAGCCGGTGGCCGCCCTGACACGCTCAGCCACGTCGGGCGTGGGGCGCGGGGTGATGCGGTCCACCATGGCGTTGGGACTGCAGGTGTTGGCTTCCACCCAGGTTTTGAGTTCCGCATCGCCCAAGGCGTCGATGAACTGCAGCAGGCCGCTGCGCGAACGTTCGCCGTTATGGCGCAGGTTGTCGCAGTTCATCAAGGTGACCGGGCCTGCACCCGCTTGCATCCGGGCACGCAGGATGCTGACCAGCCCGCCGTAGATGGTGTGCCCGGCCTGGCCGGCCTTGACAGCCTCCAGGTCCGCCCGCAGATCGGCAAAGGTGGTCCAGTCGAGCTGGTTTTTGGCGTCGAGGTAGTAGCCGGCTTCGGTCACCGTGAAAGAGATGATGCGTGTGTCGGCCTCGGCACCGACGGTGATCAGGGGCTTCAGATCGGGCTGGTAAGGAATGACTTTCTGGATGGATTCGATACGCGTGTAACTACGCTCGCCCTGGGGGGTGACGGTCTCCAGCGTGTAGGCGCCGCCCTGGGCCTGCAGCGCGGCCATGGTGTCCAGCATATCGGGGCGCAGGTTGCCACCGGCGATAGACCAGCGCATGTCGCCCTGCTGGCGCAGCTGGTGGATGTAGAGCGCCTGGTGCGCGCGGTGGAAGGAGCCCAGTCCGAGGTGAAGAATCGTGGTCATGGTCGTAGTAAAAAGAATGGATCTGGGAGGGGACGGCTGTCGCTCAAAGGTCAAACTGCGTGGGCATCATCACGACGTCGCGGATGGTCATGCCACGCGGGCGGGTCAGCATGAAGAGCACCACGTCGGCCACTTCCGAGGCCTCCAGCAAGCTGCCTTTGGCCTTGGCTTCTGCGAGCTTGTCTGCCGGCCAGTCGGCCAGCAACGAGGTAATCACGGGGCCGGGCGAAATGGAGCCGACGCGGATGCCGTGCTTGAAGACCTGGCGGCGCACGGTCTGCACAAAGCAGTTGATCGCCCATTTGGAGGAGGCATAGACCGGCTCCCAAGGCGTGGGAAAGTGCGCAGCCAGTGAGCTGGTGACGATGATGTCGCCCGTGCCGCGTTCGATCATGTGGGGCAGTACGTTGTGCACGTTCTTCATCACCACATTGACGTTGAGGTTGAGCATGCGGTCGATGGCGTCGGGGTCGGCTTCCACCAAGTCGCCACCCACATAAAGGCCAGCGTTGGCATGGAACACATCGAGCCGCCCCGCCAACTCGACCACCCGCTGCAGCAGCGTGGCGCATTGCTTAGCGTCCAGCAGGTCCAGCACCAGGGGCAAGGCGTTGGGGCCCAGTGCGGCGCAGGCTTTGTCCAAGGCGGCCTGGTCGCGGTCCACCAGCACCACGCGGGCACCGGCTTGCACCATGGCGCGAGCGCTGGCCAGACCAATACCCGATGCGGCCCCGGTAACGGCGGCCACCTGGCCTTGCAGGGGAAGCGTCGATGCGAGGCTCATGGGGCCACCACCACGCGACCGTTGGCGTCAAACAGGTGGGCGGAGTCTCCGTCAATCTTCACACCCACGGCCGAGCCGACCTGCAGATCGGTACGGGTGTTGAGGCGAGCCACCAGCGATGCGCCACTGTCGGTGCTCACATAAATCAGGGTCTCGGCGCCCAGCGCTTCGATCAACTCCACCTTCGCCTGCACCTGGCCCAGGCCGGGCGCCACCAGGGCAATGTTTTCAGGCCGCAGACCAATGGAACCCAATGCGGGTACGGCAACACCCGCCACCGTGGCGATTTGGGGTAGCTTGGCGGCATCCACCACGTTCATTTGCGGCGTACCAATGAACTGCGCTACAAACTGGTTAGCGGGCTTGTCGTACAGCTCCAACGGTGTGCCGACCTGTTCAATGTTGCCGTCGCGCAGCACCACGACGCGGTCGGCCAGGGTCATGGCTTCCACCTGGTCGTGCGTCACATAAATGGTGGTGGCGCCCAGGTCGCGGTGCAGCTTGGCGATCTCGATACGCGTTTGGCCGCGCAGCGCGGCGTCGAGGTTGGAGAGCGGCTCGTCAAACAAAAACACCTTGGGTGCCCGCACGATGGCACGGCCAATGGCGACGCGCTGACGCTGACCTCCAGACAATTCCTTGGGCGTGCGCTCCAAGTAACTGGTGAGGTTCAGGATCTTGGCCGCACGGTCCACCTTGTCTTTGATGATGGCTGGGTCCACATTGGCGAGCTTGAGCGCAAAGCTCATGTTCTCGAACACGCTCATGTGCGGGTAGAGCGCGTAGCTCTGGAACACCATGGCCAGGTCGCGTTTGCTGGAAGGCAAATGGGTGATGTCACGGCCATCGAGCTGCAAGCTGCCGCCATCGATGGATTCCAAACCGGCGATCAGACGCAAGAGTGTGGACTTGCCGCAGCCGGAGGGGCCCACAAACACCACAAATTCGCCCTGCTTGATAGCCAGGTCAATGCCCTTGATGACACGGTGCTCGCCGAACAGTTTTTCAACGCCGCTGAGTTGGAGGTAAGACATGAAAGAGGTCTCCTGATCTTTATTTGTTACTTGACGGCACCGAAGGTGAGGCCTTGGACGAGTTGCTTTTGGCTGAACCAGCCAAACACCACAATGGGGGCAATAGCCATGAACGAGGCGGCGGACAGCTTGGCCCAGAACAAGCCCTCGGGGCTGGAGTAGCTGGCGATCAGCGTGGCCAGGGTGCCGGCCTTGGCAGCGCTCAGGTTGAGCGACCAGAAGGCCTCGTTCCAACTCAGCACCAGAGTCAGCAGGCCGGTGGAGGCCAAGCCACCCATGGTGAGTGGCAACAACACGTAGCGGAACTCTTGCCACAGGCCAGCACCGTCCATGCGCGAGGCTTCCAGAATTTCAGCCGGAATCTCCTTGAGGTAGGAGTACAGCATCCACACCATGATGGGCAGGTTGGACAGGGTGAACACAATCACCAGTCCGGTGCGGGTGTCCAGCAGGCCACTGGTTTGTGCCATCACATACACCGGCACTAGGGCTCCCACGGCGGGCATCATCTTGGTGGAGAGCATCCACATCAGGATGTCCTTGGTGTACTTGCCCTTGAAGAAGGCCATGGCGTAGGCCGCAGGAAAGGCCAGTGCCAGCCCCAGTATGGTGGAGGCCACGCTGGTGATGAGCGAGTTGGTGGCATAGAGCATGTAGTCGCTGCGCTCCTGCACGATCTCGAAGTTCTCCAGCGTGGGCGTGAAGAGGACGAGGGGTGGCACGGAGATGGCCTGCAACTCGGTCTTGAAGGCGGTGAGCACCAGCCAACCCAGCGGGAAGAACAGCAGGAATGTGACTACCCACGCGGTGAGCGTGCGCAGCCAGAGCAGCCAGGGGAAGGTTTTGTGGGGTGTCATGGGGAGGTACTCACTTGTCCAGGTTCTTACCGACCATGCGGATCAGAAAGACCGCGGCGATATTGGCCAGCACGACGGCGAACAGGGCGCCTGCAGAAGCCACACCAGCGTCGAAGTTCAGCAGCGCCTGCTTGAAGATCAGGAAGGCCACGTTGGTGCTTGCGTCGCCGGGTCCGCCACCGGTGGTGGTGTAAATCTCGGCAAATACGCTGAGCAGGAAGATCATTTCAATCATCACGACGATGGCCACCGAGCGGGCCAGGTGTGGCAGGTAGAGGTAGCGCAGCTGCTGCAGGTAGTTGGCGCCGTCCATGCGCGAGGCCTCGAGCTGCTCGCGGTTCATACTTTGCAGCGAGGTGATGAAGATCAGCGTGGCAAAGGGCAGCCATTGCCAGGACACGATGACAATGACGCTGAACAGCGGGAAGTCGGTGAGCCAGTCCACCGGCGTGCCGCCAAAGAACATCCACACCTGGGCCAGCACGCCATAGATGGGGTTCATCATCATGTGCTTCCACAGCAGCGCGTTCACCGTGGGCATGACAAAGAAGGGCGAGATGAGCAGGATGCGCACCAGACCACGACCCGGAAAGGGCTCATCAATCAGCAGCGCAATCAGGGTGCCCAACACCACGGTAATGAGGATCACGCTGCCCAGCAGCAAGAGAGTGTTCATGACAGCCGTGCCAAAGGACGGGTCGGTCACAAAGTATTCGAAGTTCTCCAGACCGATAAAGCCCGTCTGGTCTGGCTGCATCAGGTTGTAGCGGATGACCGAGAAATAGATGGTCATCACCAGGGGCACGATCATCCACAGAAAGAGTGAGACGACGGCCGGTGCCATGAGGGCACGGGGTATGAAGCGGTTCATGGAGAGCCTCGCGGGCAAATGTGCGGAAAAGGGCGCGCGGGTTGCCCCGCGCGCCTAAAGTCAAGCTACCGGAGAGAGTTGCTTACTTGTAGTAGCCAGCCTTCTTCATTTCGCGGTCAGCCGCGACTTGAGAAGCCTTCAAGGCTGCATCCACGGTGGTCTTGCCAGCCAGGGCTGCGCTCATTTGCTGCCCCACGGTGGCACCAATCGCTTGGAACTCGGGGATGGCAGCGAACTGCACACCCACATACGGGCTCTTGGGCAAGGTGCTGTCGTTGGGATTGGCAGAGTCGATGGCAGCCTTCTCAGCCGCAGCGAACTTGGCTGCCTTCTGGAATTCGGCGTTGGCGTAGGTACTCTTGCGGGTACCGGTGGGCACGTGGGCCCAGCCGTTGGTCTTGGCCACCAGCTCGATGTACTCCTTGGACGTTGCCCAAGTCACGAACTTGCTGGCAGCTTCCACTTTCTTGGAGCCCGATGGAATGGCCAAAGCCCATGCCCACAGCCAGTTGGCACCCTTGGGTGTCACAGCGGTAGGTGCTTGTGCAAAAGCCACCTTGTCCGCCACTTTGGACTGCTTGGGGTCGGTGATGAACGACGCTGCGATGGTCGCATCGATCCACATGCCGCACTTGCCTTCGTTGTACAGCGCCAGAATTTCGTTGAAGCTGTTGGCTGCGGAACCGGGAGGGCCGTAGTTCTTCAGCAGGTCCACGTAGAAGTTGATGGAATCCTTCCAGGGCTTGCTTTCCAGCTGGGGCTTCCACTGCATGTCGAACCACTGGCCGCCGTTGGTGTTGACCAGGGTGGTCAGGAATGCCATGTTGTCACCCCAGCCTGGTTTGCCACGCAGGCAGATGCCGTACACACCGTTCTTGGGGTCGTGGATCTTGGCGGCCAGGGCCTTGATGTCCGTCCAGGTGGGCTTGTCTGCGACCTTGATGCCGGCCTTGTCGGCCAGATCCTTGCGGTACATCAGCATGGAAGACTCGCCGTAGAAAGGCGCAGCAAACATCTTGCCGTCTACCGACAGGCCGTTGCGCATGGCGGGCAGGATGTCGTCGGCATCGTATTTGGCGTCGGTCTTCAGTTCCTGCAGCCAGCCTTTTTTGCCCCAGATGGGGGTTTCGTACATGCCGATGGTCATCACGTCGAACTGGCCACCCTTGGTGGCGATGTCGGTGGTCACGCGCTGGCGCAGCACGCCTTCTTCCAGGGTCACCCATTTCAGCTTGATATCGGGGTTGGCCTGCTCGAAGTTCTTGCTGAGCTTCTGCATTTCGACCATGTGGCCGTTGTTCACGGTGGCCACGACGAGCTCTGTCTGCGCAAAGGCAGCGCTAGCCGCCAAACCAAAGGCCAAAGCGAGAGATGCTTTGAGTTTCATGAATCTGTCTCCTGTTGTTGAAATTCCGGGGTCGTCAGCCAATGCCAGCGATGCATCGACAGGGCTGAATCGTAGGAGCCCCCCCCTTGTGGGGTTGATACTTTTGGCACGAATGCATGTATTTCCATGCACAAACTCACTAGGGTTTTCCCATACACACGCCAGAACGTATTGGTTTTGGGAAATTTTGGTGAACTTTGGCCTGAGGGTTTTAGCCTGCTAGCGAGCCCTGTGCAGGCGATCTACAGATGTTTGGGTAATTAAGAACTGAAAAAACAGTATTTCCTGTTTTAACGACCCACTTCCAGTATCCACCCCATCGCACTGTTGCGTTGCTTTTATGGAGTGTTGTCATGGTCCACCGCCGTCTTGTTTTGAACTTCGCCCTTGCTACCGGCCTGCTGGCGACCGCCGCCAGCAGCTTTGCCCAAAAGCCTGTGGAACTGCTTAATGTGTCCTACGACCCGACCCGCGAGCTGTACGTGGAGTTCAACGCCGCGTTTGCGAAACATTGGAAGGCCAAAACCGGCCAGGATGTGACCATCAAACAAAGCCATGGCGGTTCGGGCAAACAAGCCCGCGGCATCATTGACGGGTTGGAAGCGGATGTGGCCACCCTGGCGCTGGCCGGTGACATCGACGCCCTGCACAAAAACGGCGGCTGGATTCCCAAGGATTGGCAAAAACGCCTGCCCCTGGCCTCCAGCCCTTACACCTCCACCATCGTGTTGGTGGTGCGCGCAGGCAACCCCAAGGGCATCAAAGACTGGGACGACCTGATCAAACCCGGCATCAGCGTGATCACCCCCAACCCCAAGACCTCCGGCGGCGCCCGTTGGAACTATCTGGCCGCTTGGGAATTTGCCAAACGCAAGTACGGTGGCGACGCACAGGCCAAAGACTTCATTGCCAAGCTCTACGCCAACGTGCCCGTGCTGGACACCGGTGCCCGCGGCTCCGCCATCACCTTTGCCCAACGCAACCAGGGTGACGTGTTCCTGTCGTGGGAAAACGAGGCCTACCTGCTGGAGAAAGAGTTTGGCAACAAGGTGGACTTTGTGTACCCCTCACTGAGCATCCTGGCCCAGCCCCCGGTGACCGTGGTGGACAAAAACGTGGACCGCAAAGGCACCCGCGCCGTGGCCGAGGAGTACTTGAAGTTCCTGTACACCGAGGAAGCCCAAGACATCATCGGCAAAAACTTCTACCGCCCGACCAGCGCCAAGGCCCAGGCCAAGTACGCCAAGCAGCTGCCCAAAGTGAACCTGTTCACCATCGACCAAGCCTTTGGCGGCTGGGACAAAGCCGACAAAGACCACTTTGCCGACGGCGCCAGCTTTGACCAGATCTACACCAAAAAGTAATCAAATTGGCCTCTGTCGCCCGTGGAATATGCGCAAACAGCTCCTATTTTCATAGCGCAGAGGCTGCAAGGAGTTTTATATGTCGGCTCCTTGGACACGGGCAGGCACAGCCCACCGGATAGGCTGGCGCCTACACCACCGACTGGGGGCGCTCGATCATGTGTTGGTACACCATGCTCTGCAGCAGCATCTGGTCGTTGGGGTCCAGTGCGACGAATTGCAGGCCAAAGTGCGCCAACGAGGTGCCACTTTGCTTGAGCGTTTCATCGTCAAACACCGTGCGCACCAATGCAGCCACTGAGAGTTCGGCCTCGATGTTGTGCAGCTTGAGCTTGAAGCTGAGGCGCAAGGTGTCGCCCATGTTGGCCATGGTGCGCCGCCCGTCCAGCAAGGCACCGTTGGCACTCAGGTTGGAAATGACGGCGGTATGTTCGGTCGTGTCGCCCTCTTCGGCACGCACCTTCACAATGATTTTGGTTCTGACACGTGCAGCCTTGCGGATCAAGGTTCCCTGGATTTTTTTGGGGAAAGAGATGTGCAGGTAGCTGTAGGGCACCTTGCACACCCGCTGTACATCACAGGCAAAACCAAACGCGTTTTGCCCCGAGAAGACCCGCATGATGAGCTGGTCGCCAGGCATCACTTGCATGGGCACACTGCCACCGGTGGTGGGCGCGGTGATCAACATGCTGTGGTCTTGCAAGTACCCAATCAGTTTGACCGGGCTGCGCTCGGTAGACACCGCCACCGGCGGCTGCACTTGCAGGCGGTCACCAACCTTCAGGTTCATGGCCTCAAACGCAAACGTTTCCTGGGCGCCGCCGCCTGCGGATTCCGCCGCAGCCTGGCCCTCGTCGCGATTGTCAGACGGTGCGTCTGCCTCCAAATCGCGCTGCTCTGCTAACAAGCTATTCATGGTGTGGGGTGAAAGTGGCACTACCCTTGCACTGTAAGCCAGGAACTGCGCGTGCCAGAGGCGCTACAGTCCCACGATCCGCAGGAACCCCCATGAACCAAGACCCTTATCGCCAAACACCATTCGCCATGCCCTGCGCCCCTATCGCTGCGGCGGAGCGCTGAGGCATGGGCAAGCTCGGGCTTAACTTTGTGGCGCTGGTAGCGCTGGTTCTGGTGTTGGTATTTGCCTGGCGCAACAAACAGCGCAGCGCATGGATACGGGCGGGGCGCTGCTACGCCTGCGGCGCAACCCCCAGCAGCACCGACAAACATGGCCGCATCTGCACAGACTGTGTGCAGACCCGGGTGATTCGGTACTGGCTGGCTGGCTTCATGGCCGTGGTGGCGGCCGGTGTGGCGACCTGGGTGTACTGGCCAGCCTGAACGCAAACACGACAGCGGCGCGGCATCAGATGAAATCCGCTTAAGGACCCAACTTTTAATTCTTTGGAATTTGGGTCACATCACCTTAGAGTCGTGGTTCCCCCGCTGGGGCTAGCGGCCAATTTGCATAAGAATAGGCCCTAGAGCCCGTAGATGCTGCGCGAGCAGCTTCTGTTTTTATAGCAAAAGCCAACACCCTAGGAGAGGCCCCATGTCCGAGAACTGGAAATTCGAAACCCAATCCGTCCACGCTGGCTACAGCCCCGACCCCACCACCAAAGCGGTGGCCGTGCCCATCTACCAAACGGCGGCCTACGCATTTGACAGCGCCCAGCATGGCGCTGATTTGTTTGACCTGAAGGTGCCGGGCAACATCTACACACGCATCATGAACCCCACGCAAGACGTGCTGGAAAAACGCGTGGCGGCGCTGGAAGGCGGCATTGCGGCGCTGGCCCTGGCGTCTGGCCAGGCGGCGGTGACGTATGCCATCCAAACCATTGCCGAAGCGGGCGACAACATTATCAGCAGCACCGCGCTGTATGGCGGCACCTACAACCTGTTGGCCCACACGCTGCCGCAGTTCGGTATCACCACCCGCTTTGCCGACCACAAAAACCCCGACAGCTTTGCCCCGCTGATTGACGAGCGGACCAAGGCGATCTTTGTCGAATCATTGGGCAACCCGCAGGGCAATGTGACGGACATCCGCCGCATTGCTGACATTGCACATGCGCACGGTGTTCCGCTCATCGTGGACAACACCGTGGCCAGCCCTTACCTGCTGCGCCCCATCGAACACGGTGCAGACATCGTGGTGCACTCGCTCACCAAATATTTGGGGGGCCACGGCACCACCATTGGCGGCGCCATTGTGGACAGCGGCAAGTTCCCCTGGGCCGAGCACAAGGCCAAGTTCAAACGCCTGAACGAGCCCGACCCCAGCTACCACGGCGTGGTCTACACCGAGGCCCTGGGCGCAGCCGCCTACATTGGCCGTGCACGCGTGGTGCCACTGCGTAACACGGGTGCCGCCATCTCGCCGTTCAATGCCTTCCTGATTTTGCAAGGCATTGAAACGCTGGCGCTGCGCATGGAGCGCATCACCGACAACGCGCTCAAGGTGGCGCAGCACCTGCAGAAACACGCCAAGGTGGCGTGGGTGAACTTTGCCGCCCTGCCCGGCCACCCCGATCATGCGCTGGCGCAAAAGTACCTGGGCGGCAAGGCCTCAGGCCTGTTGACGTTTGGCGTGAAAGCGCCTGAAGGCCGGGGCCGCGAAGCCGGCGCGCGTTTTCTAGACGCACTGCAGCTCTTCACCCGCCTGGTGAACATTGGCGATGCCAAATCGCTAGCCACGCACCCCGCGTCCACCACGCACCGCCAGCTGTCACCCGAAGAACTGGCCAAGGCCGGCGTGCCGGTCGACGCCGTGCGCCTGTCGGTCGGCATTGAACACATTGACGACCTGCTGGCCGACCTGGACCAAGCGCTGGCGGCGGTGTAAGGCGACATCCGCTCGCACCCGATGGCGGCCACCCCGCTGTCGGGTGCTGGCGACAGGCCCTCAGTTCAGCCGCTTCTCACCCGACGCGAATGACACCTTTTGGATATGGCCATTTGCAACCTCATAGATGCAAAGCATTTCCAGGGTCCCAATACCTTCAGGGAAATTCCGGGTAATCAATTCGAGGTCTACGACCACGTTGCCCATGACAGTCCGGGACAGCAGGCGCGCGTGCAAGTCTGGCTCTGCGAACCTTGCAAGAAACCGGGTACGCATTTCCTCCCGCCCTTTGGCCAATCGCTCACCGTGCAAGGTGTATTGCTCTGCATCGGGCGCATAGGTAGCCAAAAGACCTTCTATGTCCTTCGCGTTGTAGGCGCTCAGTTGATGTTGAATAACTTCTAAGGGAGACGTAGGCATTGCAAGAACCCTCGACAGCAAAACTTTCACAAAGACTGGTCGCGTTGAACTTTAAACGTCTTAACGCTTGGACTCCCGCGTGATATGTAGATCCACTCATTGACGATAGGCAAAGGCATCAGAAATGCAGTTCGGCTTCTGTCAATATTCACCCGATTGGGGGATGTTCACGTCGGGAAGTGATCTTCACAATACTGTGGTGTTTTAGTCAAACAAGGACAGCAATCAGTGTTTACAACCATTTCCATCCAGAGGCTTAGCACCGGGACCATTTACAAGCTTTGGTTGATCGGGTTAACCGTTTCAATGACTCCCCTTGGACTCTTGCTCGGCATTTTTGCAATGCTGGGATTCAAAACAGTCACATGGAATGGGCAACCCTTGTACGGAGTTGCAGGCCTTATTGCGGGCCCACTTTTGGGTGTCCTTCTCGCAGTGCTTTTCACTGCATTCTTAGGCTCTGCCTCTGCAATTGGCCTGTGGGTGTATTCAAAGGTTCGCCCATTGGACATTCAGGCCCGGAACACTACCTAGCCGTTCACTCACATCAATTTGACCTGGCAATCAACACTGGCAGATTTGCCTTGACGTGAAGTGGCCAATACTCTCCACAGTTCTGCGGTGCTGGAGGCCGAGGCCAACACCAGTTGCGGCGTAAATCTCACGACCTTGTCACACCGCGCCTAGAACGGCGACAAATCCCCGCCCTCAGAGTCAACCCTTAGAGGGCTAGATTGACATTCAAAAGTACTGTTTGATGCGATCGGTACTGCGCAAACAGCTATCAATTCAGGAGTGGGCTTGCCTAGGCAGCACAAGTTTGTAACGCTGCTGGTTCTACGCGCTTCTGCTGATGCGCAAGTGAACGTGCTGCCTGGGCGCAGGCCTCGGCTTCGACGTTCTGGCCACGCAAGCGCAGGCAACTGCTCTTGAGCCACAGCAGGTCTGCCCAGCAGTACTGCTCCTCCATGGTCTCCACCTCCCGAAGCGCAACATCCAGCAGTTCTTCGGCAGGCATGGGCTCGCCCTGTGCCATCAGCGCACGAATGACAAACCAGCGCGAGGTGTTGGCGCGGCTCGGGATGGCCTGACGCAACATAGTGGCTGCGTTTAGAAGATCTTCGGCCGTGGTCAGATGACCGGACTCGGCCAGTGCCCAAAGGTGCAGGAGACCAGCACCGGCCTCCCACAAAGGAAAGCGGTACTGGCGCGCCAGCGCCAGGGTGTCGGTGGCCAGCCGGCCCGCGCGCGCCGTGTCGCTGCGACTGAAGTGCATGCAGGTGGCCAACATCATGGCAAAGCACAGCGCATGCGCGCGCCGGCCGCGGCGGCCGCGGGCAACGGCCTCCTCGGCCATGGCCAGGGCCTGCGCTTCTTGGCCCAAGTAGCACAGCGTCCAGGCGTGCAACGCGCGGCTGGTTACGGCCGGGTCATCCACGGTGTAACGGATGCGCTCGGAGAAGGCCACCGTCTCGGCCAGTGCCATGCACTTCTGCTGCCACTGCGCCGCCTCGGCAAACCGGCCCAGCCAGAACAGCGTATTGCCCAGCGCAAAGCTGGCCATCAGCAACTCGGCCTCGGTGCGCGCCAACGACTCCAGTCGGTGCGCCAGTGCCAGCCCCTCCTCCTTGGTCAGTGAGCTCGCGCCCATGTAACAGCCGCTCAGTGCTGCAAACAGCTGGCCGGGTTCGCACTCGTCGGGGCGCGCCTGTATCTCGGCCACGATGGCCGAGAACAGCTCGTAGGTCGAAGTGGCGCCCAGCCCGTGCGCCATCTGGCTGGCGTAGCCCAGGCGAATGCGGATGGCATTGCGCCAGAAACGGTCGGTCTCTCGGTTCTGCGCCTCCAGCAACGCGATGGCCTTGCCAAAACTCACCATGGCGTCCCCAGCAAACTCTTTCTGCATGTCCTGCTCACCTGCCTTGGTCCACCAGGCTGCCGCCTCGTGCGCACAGTCGGCGCGCTCCAAGTGGCCGGCCAGCTCGGCCGCCGGGCTGTCGGCCTGCCGCATCAGCAGGCGGGCCGCTGCCTCATGCAACGCGCGGCGGCGCGGCGCGGGCAGACTTTCGTAGGCCGCGTCGCGGATCAGCGCGTGACGGAAGCGGCAGCTGCCGGCCCAGGGGGTCTCTATCAGCTGCAGCTGGGTGGCGCGTGCCAGCGCCGCTGCAATGTCCGCCTCGGGCAGCAGCTGGGCCAGGTGGCTGCGTTCAAACTGGTTGCCCAACACGGCCGCCGCATTGAGCACGGGCTTGTACGGACCCAGCTTGTCGAGCTCACCCTGTAGCAGCGTGCTGATCGACAGCCAGTGGTGCCCGCCCTGCAACCGCGCCTTCACCTGGCGCTCCACAAACAGCGGAATGCCGCCGCAGACCTTGGCAATACCCTCGCGCTCGGCCGCAGCAATGGTGCCCTGCGGGTCGTGCGCACCAATCATGGATAGCGAGCCCGCATGGTCTAGCGGCGCCAGGTCAATCAGGGTGCAGCGTTCGGCCGGAAAATCCAATTCGATCTCGGGTCGGGTGGTGGCCAGCAGCAGCAGCGGCTGTGCACCCAGGCCATGCACCAGCTGGCCCAGCAGTTCGCGCGTGGCCAGGTCGGACCAGTGCAGATCATCGACCAGCAGCAGCGTAGGCTGCGTGGCGGCCTGCGCACAGAAGTCGGCGATCAGCGCGTCAAACACATCGTTTTTCGACAAGGCTTCGAAACGCGTTGACTCGGCGCGAATGCCGGCTTCGACCAGCACCGGAAACAGGGCTTCGTGCTGGTGCTCCAGCCGACACTGGATACGCCGCACCCTACCCTGGCCGGCCTCCACCTGGGTGGCAAACGCATCGGCCAGCGAGGTCTTGCCCAGGCCCGGCGGGGCCCGCAGCACCACGATGCGTGCCTGGCCGGCCCCCACCGCGTGCCATGCCTGGTTCAGCTGCGCAAGCTCACTCGCACGTCCCACCAGCGGGCTGGTGGTGTGGCCACCAGGCAGGGCCGCAGCCCCGCACAGGCGCAGCAGCGGTGTGGCCGTCTGCGCGCCCGGGAACAGGCGTGGGCCGGCATCGCTGAAGTCAAACCATTCACCGCCCAGCAGGGCCGCATTCGCATCAGCCAGCACCTCGCCGGGCTGGGCGCTCCAGCCGACCAGGCGCGCCAGATCCAGCATGTCGCCGCCCCAGTGCGGCAGGTCGCTGGACGGATAAAGCAGCACCTGCCCTGCGCTCACGCCCACGGCCACGCCGCCCTCCGCTGGTAGCGCGAGCAAGGCCTGCGCTGCGAGAAATGCGCGCTGCCCGGCACGTTCGGCTTGGCGCTCCAGGCCAAACACGGCCAGCACGCCACGCCCCAGCGTGGACACCACGCGCCCGCCCCAGGGCTCAACCACAGTCTTGACTTGTGCGACAAAGCCCGCGCGCAGGCTGTCGCTGGCCGTGGTCGCCGGGTGGCAGTACACGCCCACGAGTTGGCGCAGCTCCGCACTGTGGGTGCTGGCGCCTATTGCCAGCGTTTCAGTGTCCTTGAGCTTGCACCCAATCTCCTCGCGCAGCGCCTGCAGGCGCTCGCTCGGCGCCACGCCCAAATCGCGCCGCAGCGCCAGCGCGTAGGTGTCGAACACCGCGAGCGCCGCGCGTGCCTCGCCCGACGCGGCCAACAGCGTCATCAGCAGGTGTTGGTGCGCCTCCTTGTGCGGCGCCACGCCAAGCAAATGGCGCGCCGTCTCAATGGCTTGGGACAGTCGCCCTTCGAGCTGCTGCATGCTGCACAAGGCCTCCAGCAGTAGCTCTACGCGGCTGTGTACGTAGCCGCGCCGTGCCTGCAACCAGGTGGAAAAATCGGGTGTGTCGGGAAGTTCGAAGCCTTCGCAGAACGGCCCTGTCAGCTGCGCCAAACGGGGCTCCAGTATGCGCGTGCGCCAGCGGCGCGCGGCCGGAGTTTCTTCTTTCACGCGGTTGAGCGCCTCGTCCGACAGCAGTGCCATATCCAGGGGCAAGTCGGCCGCGGCGCCAGGTTCCAGGCGCACAGCTGCGTCACGCTTTTGCAGGAATTGGCCGCCATCATCCAGCGTCTGCGCCAGATTGTTGAGCACCTGGCGCAAGTTGGTGCGCGCCGCCGCAGGCGCCAGGCCGGGCCACAGCAGCTCGGCCAGTGCCTCGCGTGTGCACCAAACGCCGGGTTGCGCCCCCAGGTAGGCCAGCAGGGCCAGGCCCTTGCGGTACTTGATGCGGGAGGTGAGTTCCACGCCATCACGTAGCAGGCGCGGGTATCCGAGCAGGCACAGCACCACAGCAGCGGGGCGGCTTGCATTTTGTCGGGCGGGCATAGGGAAAAGCGATTCCTTGAGGTCAATCACGCAGGTGTTGGCGTTAGAGGCCGCTCTTACGCGGCTCTTACGCCCCCAACCTAGGATGCCCGAATCTACCCGAAACGGGTTGCCACCTCTTGACGGCCGGCCCCGCATACGCGGACCAGCCAACACACACACCATGGGATACGGGGCTTTGAAATCCGGCATTTTTCTAATCGGCACCTGCCTGGCAGCGAGCGCGCTGGCGCAGACCTCCGCCGACATTGATACCAGCACACGCCAGAGTGAAACGATCCTGCGCCAGCAGCAGGAACGCTTGCAGCAGGACTTGCGCGATGCGCGCCGCGAACTACCTCCGCAAGAAGGCGCCAATCTGGAGCGCTACCTGCCCCCGGCCAGCGGGAACGCGACAGACGCAACCTGCCACCCGGTGGCTGAAGTCAGGGTGATCGGTGCCGATCGACTGGATGCCGAACAGGTGCGCGCCGTCACCGCGCCGTTTGTCGGCCAATGCCTAGGCGTGGCTGGCATCGAGGCGCTGCTGGGCGCGCTGACGCGCCAGTACCTGGAGCGCGGCTACGTCACCACACGCGTTTACCTGCCTGCGCAGAATCTCAAGACCGGCACCCTGTTGCTGCAGGTGCTGGAGGGCAGCATCGAGCGCTATCGCATTGAGGGCGACGAAGCCGGCATCCGCCTGCCCAACGCCTTCCCGCGCGCGCCCGGTGAGCTGCTGAACCTGCGCGACCTCGAGCAGGGCATTGAGCAGATCAACCGGCTGGGTTCCAACAATGCCCGCATGGACATCGAGCCCGGCAGCGAGCCCGGCGCCAGCGTGGTGGTGGTGCGCAACCAGGCACAACGCCCGGCCCACCTGCTGGTCTCGGCCGACAACCAGGGCAGCGAATCCACTGGCACCCACAATGCCCTGCTCTCGCTGACGCTGGACAGCCCGCTGGGCTGGAACGAACGCCTGGTGGCCAGCCGCCGCGAAAGCTTCACGCCCGAGCGCAGCGGCCACCGTTCGGAGAACGATGCGCTCGAACTCTGGCTGCCGCTGGGCTATGCGGCGGTCACCGCCAGCTACAGCAAGTCCAGCTACCTCAACATCTTCGCCACCGCCAGCGGCAGCCGCCTGCGCAGTGAGGGCGAAACCGAAACCACCAGCCTAGGGCTGGACCGCGTGGTCTACCGCGACCAGACCCGCCGCGCCAGCACCGCGGCGCGGCTCACCCGCACTGCCACAGACAACTTCCTGGAACGCCAGCGCCTGACCGTCAGCAGCCGCACGCTGGCCTATGCGGACCTCAGCGCCAGCGGTTCCCAGGTGTTGCGCGACGGCATGCTCAGTGGCCAGCTGGCCTACGCCCAGGGCCTGGACGCACTGGACGCCCAGAAAGACGCCGCCGACTTGGCCGAAGAGGCGCCACGCGCCCAGTTCCGCCGCCTTAGCGCCGACTTGGCCATCAGTCAGAGCTTCCGCCTGGGTGGGCGAGACTTCAGCTGGAGCAGCCAGTTCAATGGCCAGTACGGGCTGACCACGCTGTACGGCGCGCAGCAAATGTTGATTGGCAGCTTGGGCTCGGTGCGCGGCTTCACCACCCAGTCGCTCAGCGGCGACCACGGCTACTACGTGCGCAATGAACTGGCCACGCCGGTGCGCCTGGGAAGCGGCAGCACCGCGCTGGCCGCTCGTCTGTACGTCGGCTACGACTTTGGCGCCGTGCGCAACCGCGCACCCGGCGCCACCGACGGTTTTCTGAGCGGCATGGCGCTGGGCGTCTCGCTGCGCTGGCGCGGCCTTTCAGCCGACCTCTCGGCCACCCAGGCCCTGGCCCAGCCCTCCACCATGACCCGCGAGCCAGCCAGTGTCTGGCTGCGCCTTGCCTATTCGATCTAGGGACCGCACCATGAACCACATCTACCGCATCGTCTGGAACAGCTGCCGCAACGCTTGGGTTGCCGTGTCGGAACACGGCAGCGGCCATGCCCGCAGCACCAGCAACACACGCCGCGCCCGCTTTGCCGCCACCGCACTGGTGGGCAGCTTGGGCTTCTTCGGCCCAGGCCAGACTTGGGCCGATGGCTCGGTGGTCACGGCCAACAGTGCCACCGGCAGCTACATTGCACCCAACGGCGTCACCGTGGTGGACATTGCGCGCGCCAATTCGGCCGGGCTCTCGCACAACCAGTTCCTGCAGTACAACGTCGACGCCAAGGGCCTGGTGCTCAACAACGGCAACAGCAGCCAGGCCGGGCGCCAGTCCCAGCTGGCTGGCTGGGTGGCAGCCAACAAAAACCTGGGCAGCGAGGCCAGCGTCATCCTCAACGAAGTGGTCAGCAATAACCGCAGTGTGCTGGCCGGGTTTACCGAGGTGCTGGGCGGCCGCGCCAACGTGGTGGTTGCCAACCCGTACGGCATCACCTGCACCGGCTGCGGTTTCATCAACACCGACCGCATCACGCTGACCACCGGCACCCCCAATTTCGGATCGGACGGATCGCTGGCGGGATTTGACGTACGCCAGGGCGACATTCTGGTCAACGGCACCGGCCTCAATGCCAGCAACCAGCTTCTGCTGGACATGGTCACGCGCAATCTCAAGCTGGATAGCAGCGTCAATGCCAAAGACCTGCTGGTGGCCACCGGTGCCGTGCGCTGGGACTACGGCACGCGCCAGGTCACTGGCAACACCACGCCCAGCGGTGCAGCTCCCAGCTACGCCATCGACACGGCCGCCCTGGGCGGCATGTATGCCAACAGTATCCAGCTCATCGCCAATGAAAGCGGGGTGGGCGTGCGCATGCGGGGCGACGCCGCAGCCAGCAGCGGCGATTTCACGCTCACAGCCGCGGGCACGATCGAGCTGCGCAACAGCGTGTCGGCCCAGCGCGACCTCAACGTACGCACCAGCAGCAATGCAAGCACCGCGCTGAGCGCCAGCGACAGCGCGCTCACTGCCGGGCGCGATATTGCGCTGGAAGCCAGCCAAGGCGGCGTGGCCTTGAGCGGCGGCGCGCTGGTAGCCAGTGGCGCACTGGCGCTGACCGGTCAAATGCTGAGCGACAACGCCAGCAACTCCGCACAGAGCAACAACAACCTGCGCTTTGCCGGCGGCGCGCTGAACCTGAACACCAGCGGCAACAGCAGCATCGACGGCACGCAGTGGCGCGGCGTCAGCAGCGTCACTGCAAACCTGGGCGCGCTGGCCATTGGCAACAATGGCGCTGAGCTGCTGTCGGATGGCAACCTCACGCTGCGCACGCAAAGCGGCAACATGCAACTGGGCAAAGCCAAGGTCGGCGCCAATGGGGACCTGACGCTCGAGTCGGCCGGCACTCTGCGCACTGAGGCCGATGCCGCCCAAGGGCTGATCTCGCGAAATGGCAATATCGACCTGCGCGCCGCCCAGGCCGTGGATAACGCGGGCTCGGTCACGGCCGCAGCCGGCCGCACTCGCGTGCGCAGCAATGGCCTGGTCAACAGCGGCACCATGTATGGTGCCAGCCAGCTCGACATCGCCGATGCGAATGGCGCCGCCAGCGGCAGCTTCAGCAACAGCGGTACGCTTTACACCGGCGGAGACCTGCGGCTGCGGGCCGCGAGCGCCAGCAATATCGCCAACGCCAACGACCCCAGCAAGGGCTGGGTACAGGCCAACAGCGCCAGTGATGTGCAACTGGCCAGCCTGGACAACAGCGGCACCTGGATTCTTTCGAGCAGCGCTGGCAGCGGCGACACGCTCACGCTCAGTGGCGCACTGACCAACAGCGGCACCCTGCAGTCGGCCAACGCTGCCACAGTGCAGGCCAACAGCGTGGACAACCGCGGTGCGGTGCTGGGCGCAGCCGCGCTGACGCTACAGACCGACCAAGGTCTGGTCAACCGCAGCAATGCGCGCATCCAGAGCGCGGCCGCGCTGAGCCTGGACGCCGGCAGTGGCACCCTGAGCAATGAGAGCGGTGCCGTCCTCAAGGGCGCCAGTCTGCGGGCCAACAGCAACGGTACGCTGGACAACAAAGGCACGCTGGTGGCCAGCAGTGGTGCGGCCACGCTGCGCAGCAACGGACTTACCAACAGCGGCAACATCTATGGCGCCAGCCAGCTCGACATCGCCGATGCCAATGGCGCCGCCAGCGGCAGCTTCAGCAACAGCGGTACGCTCTACACCGACGGGGACCTGCGGCTGCGGGCCGCGAGCGCCAGCAATATCGCCAACGCCAACGACCCCAGCAAGGGCTGGATACAGGCCAACAGCGCCAGCGATGTGCAACTGGCCAGCTTGGACAACAGCGGAACCTGGATTCTTTCGAACAGCGCCGGCAGCGGCGACACACTCACACTCAGTGGCGCATTGACCAACAGCGGCACCCTGCAGTCGGCCAGCAACGCGACAGTGCAGGCTGCCAGCCTGGAGAACAAAAAACTGGTATGGGCGGCTGGCAACCTGAGCCTGGCCCTGAGCAGCAACCCGGCCTCGGGCTATGGCTTTGACAATAGCGGCAAGGTCTACAGCAAGGCCACGCTGAGCCTCAACAGTGCGGGAATCCACATGCGCAACCAAGCCGGTAGTCTGGTGGCTGCGGATCGCCTGCAGCTGGAGAACCTTGGAAATGTGGAGAACGCCGGAAACATCCAGGGTGGAGGCTCGGCCAACTCCGTCATTAGCGCCAGCGGTACGTTGCACAACGATGTAGGCGGCTTCATCACGCTGGCCACCGCTTCATCCGGCCGCGGTGGCCTGGTCGCTGACACCATCACCAACGATGGCACCATTCAGTCGCTCGGCGCCATGGACCTCACCGCCACTACCCGCATTGACAACAACGCCAATGCCAACATTCTGGCCAATGGCGACATCCGGGTGCGTGGCGGCAGCGCCAACACGCTGGCCATGTTCTACAACAAAAGTCGCGTCGAGAGCCAGGGCACGCTGGACGTGGCCGGCTACAGCGATAGCGACAACATCACCCTGAATATTGGCGATGGCGCCATGAATGTGGGTCAGGACGTCACAATCCGCAGTAATGGCTTTGGCATCGAAGATGGCGGTAGCCTAGCTGCGAAGCGCAACCTGACGGTACGCTCCGCCAACTTGCTCATAAAGGGCAGTCGCTCGAGCGTACTGGGCGCCACAGGTGGCAGCGGTCTGGCCGATATCCAAATCAACAACTCAGTGACCAACAAAGGCTTGGTCTTCTCCGGGAATGACCTGAACTTTGTGGCCACCAGTGTGACCAACGAAATTACAGGCGGCTTTTCGGCACGCAATGATGCACAGATCTCCGTGGTCGGCAACATCAACAACAAGGGCGCCATCTGGAGCGGCCACAATCTGCTCCTGAATGCGGAGGGCATGGTCAAGAACTTCGGCACCCTGTCCGGTGCGACCGGCACCATCGATGCCGACGGCAGCATCGCCATCGAGGCGCAGCGCCTCATCAACAACGGCAGTATCCGCGCGCTGGGCGACGTTAGTGTCAAGGCCGAAGACATCTCCAACGCCACGGCGGACAGCACGTTCAACGACGCCGGCTGGGATTGGGTCTACTCCAGTACAACCCTGCTCGCGGACAACAACGCGCAGTGGTCGCGCACCAAGGCCTACAACGGTGCGCAACCTTACAAACCCCAGATCCTGGCCGGTGGCACCGTGCGCCTGTTTGACTTCGTCACTGCAATCAACCGGCGTGCCGTCATTTCGGCAAATACCGTGCGACTCGAAGGCCGTGCCGGAGCAGGCGCCACTTTTGTCAACTCTGACGTTCCTGCACCTACCGAAACCTACATCGATGACTGGAATCACTACTATCACTGGCTGAACTTCTTCGCCGGTGGACAAGGCGGTGCGGGCCCGGATTTTGCAATGTATTCGGCCGCCAATCTGGGCAATGTGCACCTCAGCAGCAATAGCGGCACCTCGGCCACCCCGGGCGTGGGCGTGTTTGGCAGCAACGGCAATTCCTCGGTCATTATTTCCAATGTCGCCGTCACGCTGAACTCGGTGGGCAGCAAGCAAGCCTTTACCGTCAACGCCGGCCGCGACGGCACCATCAGTTCACAGGCACCGACCGACAACACCAGCCAAGTCAACGGTGTGGTCGGCGGCAGCAGCAATGCGTCCGGCGGCAGTGTCGGCGCGGCCAGCGCCATCAGTTTTGGTGGCATCAACTTCACGCTGCCGAGCAATCCGAACGGCCGCTTCGTCGTCTCGCCCACGCCTAACGCGAACTACCTGATCGAGACCAACCCGAGGTACCTCAACGCCCCGGTCAACTCGGTCAGCTCGGACTACTTGGCCCAGCAGCTGGGCTACAGCCCCGACACCATCCTCAAGCGCCTGGGCGACGCTGGCTACGAGGCCTATCTGGTGCAGCAGCAGCTGGTGGCGCAGACCGGCAAGGAGCTGTTGCGCGGCAACAGCTCGACCAGCGAGCAGATGAAAAAGCTGATGGACAACGCGGCCGCACAGCGCGGGTCGCTTGGCCTGGTGCTGGGCATGGCGCCGACCGAGGCCCAGCTCAACCAACTGCAGAGCGACATGCTATGGATGGTGGAAAGCACTGTGCAGGGCCAGCGCGTGCTGGTTCCGGTGGTCTACCTTTCGGCCAAGACGCGCGACAGCGTGGCGCGTGGTGTCGTCATTGAAGCCGACAATCTAGCCATGAAGGTTGACAGCCTGACCAATAAGGGCGGCACCATCAGCGGTAACCAGACGGCGGTGATCGTCAGCAAGGGGGACATCGTCAACCTCTCGGGCACTATCCAGGGCGGCGATGTCACACTGGTTTCGGAGAGTGGCAGCATCGTCAACAAGACCCTGTCCAGCCGCAATGGCAATGGAACCACCATCGGTCCGGTGGCTAGCATCAGCGCCACCAAAGATCTGGCCCTGGTCGCCAGCGACAAGATCAGCGTGATCGGTGCCCAGGTCAATGCCGGCGGCGACGCACTGCTCAAAGCGGGCAACGGCGTGGTGTTTGACACCATCGAGAAGCGTTCCACCAGTTCCAGCCAGTCGTCCGAAAAGGGCTTTTTGCGGTCCAAGGAGAGCAGCACCCAAACCACCACGGTGGAGCAGGTGCAGTCCGGCCTCAACGTAGGCGGCAACCTGGCTATCGTGTCCGACAAGAGCATCACTTTGGCCGGCACCAACATCCAAGTCGGCAAGGACGCGGTGCTGCTGGCCAAGGAGGATGTGCAGATCATCAACCGCACCAACAGCACCGAAACCAAAACGCAGACCAAGGAAGAAGGTCTGTTCGTTGGCGGCGGCCTGTGGGGCACCTCGACCACCAAGAGCACCGAGACCGTCAGCCAGAACGTTGCCAGCAACATGAATGTAGGCGGCAGCCTGGTGGCGCAGGCCGGCAAGGACATCACGTTGCAGGGCTCCAAGCTCGACGTAGCCAAGGACGCCGCACTCAAAGCCCAGAACATCAAGATCCTGGCCGGCAAGGAGGGCGTGGAAACGCACACCGAAACTGAGACCACCAGCATCCTCAAGATTGTCGGCGGCAGCGGCAGCAGCAACAGCAGTGCCAGCGGCAGCGCAACCGGCGTGGCCGCACGCAACGGCGCGTCTGGCGATGTCGGCGGCAGTGCACAGGCTGGCGCGCAGGGCGCTGGCGGCCTGGCCTTCCTGTCCACCGAGAAGACCAGCACCGACGCGCTGTCGCAGAAGAACGTGGCCTCGGCGCTCAACATCGGCGGCAACGCCCAGATGGTGGCGACCGACAAGATCACCATCCAGGGCTCCAGCGTCGACGCCAAAGGCAGTATGGCTGTGGCGGCCAAGCAGCTCGAACTGCTGGCCGGCAAAGACATCGAGACGCGCACGGTCCGCAGCGAGCAGACCAACGTCGGCCTCATGGCCAGCTCGAACAACAGCGTGGCCGCGGGCGCGGGCGCCAGCGGCAGTACGGGCGCCGCCGGAGTCAACGGCAGTGCCAATGCATCAGCCTCGGCCAATAGCGAGACCGGCATCGCCTTTGTGGACAGCACGCAGTCGCGCACCGATTCGCTCAACATCCGCAACAGCGCTTCCAGCCTCAAGAGCGGGGGCAATCTCAGCGTGCAGGCCAGCGACAAGGTCACCCTCGAAGGCAGCACACTGGCGGCCGGTGGCAACCTAGCCCTGCAGACCAAGACGCTGGACGTACGGACCTCGGAGAACATTTCCACCAGCACTACGACGACGACCAACACCAAGGTCGGCCTCATGGCCAACAGCACCAACAAGGCCGAAGCCGGCGCCGCGGCGCAGGCCGGTGCCGGCGCACTGCTGCCCTCCGCCAGCGCCTCGGCTTCGGCCGGCTCCAGCAACACGCTGGACCTGCTGCGCGTGCAGACTGGCACCGACAGCAGCCTGAGCACGACCAACAACAAGTCGCAGATCAGCGCAGGTGGCAACATGGCCATCACGGCCACCGACATCAGTGTCCAGGGCTCGGACATTGCAGCCGGCGGCAATGTCGACCTCAAGGCGGTGAACATGCGCTTCAGCGCAGCGGCGGACCGCAAGGAAACCAGCTCCACGCGCAACACCACCTCGGCCGGCCTGTACCTGGAAGCTAGCAGCGGTGCCAACGCCGAAGCACAGGCCAATGCCAAGGCGGGCGCCTCCGCCGAGATTGGCATGGGCTACCAGGCGCGCAATGTGGACCAGTCCACCGTCTCGGGCAGCAGCACGGCGGTCACTTCCAGCATCCGTGCGGGCGGCGATCTCAACCGCACCGCCACCGGCAAGATCAGCGATGTGGGCACACAGATCGCGGTGGGCGGCTCCATGACCCAGTCGGCTAGCGAGATCGAGTCCCTGGCAGCGCGCGATACCAGCTACAGCAGCAGCCGCACGCTGGACAACTCGGCCAAGGTCGGCATGTATGCGGGCGCGTCTGCCAATGCGGGTGTGAGCACCGGCGCTGGCTACGACGCCTCGGTCGGTGGGCGTGTCAGCGTTAGCTCGCAGACTAGCATGGCCAGCGAGAACGCCAGCAAGGCCGTCACCTCCAACATCACTGTGGGCAAGAACTTCAGCAGCCAATCCAGCGGCAGCACCACGCTGGAGGGCACGCGCATCCAAGCCGGCGGCGACGTCGACATTGGCGCCAAGACCCTGGACTACAAGGCTGCCCAAAACACGCAGAGCAGCAGCGCGCTCAACGTGAATGTGGGTGCCGTTGTCAGCGTCAACGTCAATGCACAAAGCGTGGTCGGCGGCAGTGTCAGCGTGGCGGCAGACACCACGGTGGGCCAAGCCAGCCGCAGTACCGATGTGGCCGGTGCCATCGTAGCCGGCGGCAACACCCGCCTCAAGAGCAGCGGGGACATGACACTCAAGGGCACCAGCATCGACTCCGCGGGCAGCACCAGCATCGATGCCGGCGGCAAGCTCTCTATCCTCGCGGCGGAAGACAAGAGCAGTTCGACCACGCACAACGCCAACGCCTCCGTCACGCTGGGCATGAGCACGGGCGGCAAAGCCGGCGCCGACGGCAGCAAGGAAACCGGTGGCATGTTCGAGGTTGCGGGTGGCTACAGCCAGAGTACCGCACAGAGCAATACCAAGACCGCCGGCAGCATCCGCAGCGGCCAGGGCACGCAACTGCGCAGTGGCGCGGACATCGACCTGGAAGGCACGCGCATCCAGAGCGGCGGGAATACCGTACTCGATGCCAAGGGCAACACCAACCTGCGCGCTGCCACCAGCACCGCCAGCAACGTGTCGGCCGGCGTGCAGCTGGGCGTAGGCCTTGACCGCAAGAAAGAAGACTCGGCCACCCAGACCAAAACCACGACCAAGGCCAACCTCAGCGGTGCCGTGGACTTCGCACTCAACGAAAGCAGCACCAACGAAAAGGTCTCGATCAGCAGCGGTGGCAGCAGCACGCTGCGTACCGGTGGTAACCTGCTCAACGAGAGTGCCAGCATCGCGGGTGCCGGTGGTAGCCAGCTACAGGTGGGAGGGCAGACCACCAACAAGGCCGTCAAGGACAGCAACACCAATGTGGCCCTGGGCATCAAGGCCGACGTGACCCTCAGCAAGACCACGACCACCGAGAAGCCGCAACCCGCCGACCCGGCCAAGGGCGCCTCCGATTCCGCCAAGGGCAATGACCCGGCGAAGGGTAGTGACGACGCGAAAGGTGCCCCCGCACCAGGCGACAACGATGACGCGAAGGGCAGTGACCAAGCCAAGGGCTCCAGTCCAGCACCACGCGACGATGATGCCAAAGGCAGCGATCAAGCCAAAGGTTCTGGCGCGGCACCTCGCGGCGAGGATGACGCAAAGGGTGCTGACCTAGCCAAGGGTGCCAATCCCGCACCACGCGACGACGACGCCAAGGGCAGTGACCAAGCCAAAGGCTCTAATCCGGCACCGCGTGGCGATGACGATGCTAAGGGTGCCGATATGGCCAAAGGTTCTGGCGCGGCACCACGCGGTGACGACGACGCGAAAGGTGCTGATCTAGCCAAGGGCGCCACTCCCGCGCCACGTGACGATGCCAAGGGCGCCGATATGGCCAAAGGTTCTGGCGCGGCGCCTCGGAGTGACGACGACGCAAAGGGCAGTGACCAAGCCAAAGGCTCCAGTCCAGCACCACGTGATGATGCCAAGGGCGCTGACATGGCCAAAGGCTCCAATGCGGCACCGCGTGGTGACGACGACGCAAAGGGCAGTGACCAAGCCAAAGGCTCCAGTCCAGCACCACGTGATGATGCCAAGGGCGCTGACATGGCCAAAGGCTCCAATGCGGCACCGCGTGGTGACGACGACGCGAAGGGCAGTGACCAAGCCAAGGGGTCCAGTCCAGCGCCACGTGATGATGCCAAGGGCGCTGACATGGCCAAAGGCTCCAATGCGGCACCGCGTGGTGACGACGATGCGAAGGGCGCCGATCTAGCTAAAGGTTCTGGTACGGCACCGCGTGGTGACGACGACGCGAAGGGCAGTGACCAAGCCAAAGGCTCCAGTCCAGCACCACGAGATGATGCCAAGGGCGCTGACATGGCCAAAGGCTCCAATGCGGCACCGCGTGGTGACGACGATGCGAAAGGCAGCGACCAAGCCAAGGGTGCCACTCCCGCGCCGCGCGACGATGCCAAGGGCGCCGATATGGCAAAAGGCTCCAATGCGGCACCTCGCGGCGAGGATGGCGCAAAGGGTGCTGACCTAGCCAAGGGCTCCACTCCCGCGCCACGAGATGACGCCAAGGGCGCCGATCTAGCTAAAGGTTCTGGTACGGCACCTCGCGGCGAGGATGACGCAAAGGGTGCTGACCTAGCCAAGGGCTCCACTCCCGCGCCACGTGACGATGCGAAGGGCGCCGATCTAGCTAAAGGTTCTGGTACGGCACCACGCGGTGACGACGACGCCAAGGGCAGTGACCAAGCCAAGGGAGCCAATCCAGCACCACGTGATGATGCCAAGGGCGCTGACATGGCCAAAGGTTCTGGCGCGGCACCTCGCGGTGACGACGAAGCTAAGGGCAGCGACCAAGCCAAGGGGGCCAATCCAGCACCACCTAGCGACGACGGCAAGGCGGCACCGGCAGGCACTTTGAATCGCAGCACGGCCGGAGCCGATACGGCCAAGGCTGGGCCCGAGTTTGTCCTGCCTTTACCGATTCCCCTGCCGCCCTCTTTGCCTGAGAGCGCCATGTGAGAAACGCACGGCATAAGAATTTAGGAGGACCCGCATGCACTTGAAGATTGGGGCCGCCCCGGTATGGGTGCAGGACACCGGCACCCCGCGCGGGCGAGGCGTGTTTGCTGCCCGTGACTTTGCCGTTGGCGAGGTGGTTGAGCGCGCGCCGGTGCTGGTGCTTGATTGCTCGCACTATGACCTGCCTCCCCTGCTGCAGAAATACACATTCAGCTGGAAAGGCCTCACAGGGGTGCACGAGGGACAGGCCATTGCGCTGGGCTATGGCGGACTCTACAACCACGCCAGTCCGGCCAACCTGCGCTATCAGGCGGATGCCGATAACCAATGCATCCTGTTTGTGGCAGAGTGTGCCATCCTGACTGGCGAGGAACTAACCATCAACTACAACGGTGTGTGCGGCAGTGCCTACTCGGAGAATGACCGCTGGTTCACGGCCCATGCTGTGGCGCCACTTACATGAAACCTTTGCGCAAGTGTTGCCGCCAGTGTTCCACGACAGGGGCTAGTACCTAGGGGTGCTCTGCCGTGGCGTGCACCTGTTCATGCCGCAGCACATACAGGCCACTGCCCACGATGATGGCGGCACCCAGCAGCGTGAAGCCGTCGGGCAGCAGCTGCCATAGCGCCCAATCGATGCCCAGGCTCCAGGCCAAAGCGGTGTATTCAAACGGGGCCACGGCGCTGGCTTGCCCATGGCGGAAGGCCTCGGTAATGGCCAGCTGGCCCAGGAAGCCCGACGCCGCCAGCCCGGCCCACAGGCCCAGGTCTTGGGCACGCAGTGGCAGCCACTGCGGCGCGGCCAGCGCACCAGCCACCACCGTCAATATCACCATGACCCACAGCACCAGGCTGTCTTTCGAATCGGTGCGGCTGGCCAGCCGCGTAACCACGGCCGACACGGCGTAACACACCGCCGCACCCAGCACGGCCAGGCCGGCCCAGCTGGCAAAGCCCTCGGCACTGGGGCGCAGCGCTACCAGAACGCCCAGCAGGCCGCCGCCCACGGCCCACCAGTGCGCGCGCGGCACGCGCTCGCCCAACACCGGCCAGGCCAGCACGGTGATAAGCAGTGGCGCGAAGAACATCAGGGTGTAGGCATTGGTAAGCGGCAGGCCGCGCACACCCACGGTAAACAGCACCAGCATGGCAATGACCAGCGCGCCGCGCAGCAGGTGCAGCGGCCAGCGCGCGCGCCAGACCTCGACCCAGGCACCGCGCCACTGAATCCACAGCGCAATGAGTGGCAGCGTGAGGGCACCGCGCATCGCAGCAATCTGCAGCGGCGGGTAGTGGGCAGACAGGGCTTTGATGAGCGTATCCATGGCCGAGAAGAACGCCACGGCCAGCAGCATGGCGGTGATGCTGCGCGGGTTGCCCTCTTGCAGGCGGGAGAAAAAATGCGGCATGCGCCTGATGGTAGCGGGGCGCTTGGGCGGCTAGCTTTGGCACCCTACAGTTGTCACATTCACTATGAATTTAGGAGCTGTTCGCGCAATATCCACGGACTGCAAGGCCGTTTTCACTATTAAATCAAGGCTTCTTGCGCAAGTGCACCATACGCCACAGCTTGGCCACCAACACCAGCAACGGCACGGCGTGCATGAGCAGGTCAAACACGTCCAGCGGGCGCACCAAGGTGCCGTGGCCGAGCATGCGCAGCTTCTCGACCAAGTGCGGCTCGGGAACCAGTGGTGCTACCGCCAGCCAGCCGGCCAACAGGGCGAGCCAGGTGAGCGGCAGTTTGTCCAGCCAGCGCAGCATCAGGGTGCCAACTGCCCATTGATAGGATTCAAGTCTTCCGCCACCAG
>NZ_NOXW01000008.1 GCF_002251855.1 Rhodoferax sp. TH121 | reverse complement strand
GCGGTGGGGGCGTGTCTGCCAGCTACCAGCGTGCAGTGGGGATCAAGCGGAAGTGACAGCTTTGCAACTACCAGTACCTGGCTCAGCGGGCAATATGGCACGGGACAGGGATGGTCCTACAACAGCACCCACCCTCGCGAACTAATTGATGTCAATGTTGACGGATTGCCTGACATCGTCGGTTTTGGAGAATCTGGCGTATACGTCGCGTTGAACAACAGAAGCGGCTTTGCGAGCCCCAGCTACTGGCTGAGCGGGCAATTTGGCACAAGCCAAGGTTGGAGTGACAACAACACCTTGCCTCGGCAGTTGGTGGACGTCAACGGGGACGGCTTGCCTGATGTCGTGGGATTCAACGCCACAGGCGTGCAAGTGGCGCTCAACACGGGCTCCGGCTTCTCAGCACCGACAGCATGGCTCAACGCACAGTTCGGTACAAGCCAAGGCTGGACAGACAACAACGTCATGCCGCGGCAACTGGTGGATGTCAACGGTGATGGACGGCCGGACATCGTGGGCTTCAATGCCAGCGGCGTGCAAGTGGCATTGAACACCGGCAGCGGATTCGCTGCGCCAACCACCTGGATTCAGAACCAGTTTGGCAAAGACCAGGGCTGGACCAACAACACAGACAACCCCAGGCAGTTGGTGGACATCAACAACGACGGTTTGCCAGACATCGTGGGGTTTGCGGGCAATGGCGTCAGCGTGGCGCTCAATACTGGTAGTGGATTTGAGACTGCCAGTAGTACTCCGGCCAACTACAGCTGCTCGGGGGGTAGGACTCTGATTGGCAGCGCATGTGGAGTGCCTGCAAATCCAGTGATGGGATGTCCGGCAAACATGTTTACTTCACAATATGATGGAGGGGACATTGATTGTGCGTATGTTCTAGCAGGGAACGCCCCCCATTACCCCCCTATCGTTGTTGGTTACAGCTGCACATCAGCCATGGGTAGTTTGCAGGGCTCTTCCTGCACGATTCCCGCCAATTACAGTTGCCCCACGGGCTACACCGCATCGGGCAGCAACTGCACTTTGAATGCTGCAGGAGGAACGGCCAGTGCGGGCTGGTCCTTGGCACAGTTCGGCGTTGCCCAAGGCTGGACCGATAGCAAACTCCATCCGCGCCAAATCGTGGATATCAACGGTGACGGCTTGCCTGACATCGTGGGCTTCGGGCCCAGTGGTGTGATGGTGTCGATCAACACGGGATCGACCTTCCAGACGCCAAGCAATTGGATCAGCAACTTTGGCGTCAGTGCCGGAGCCTGGACGGACAGCAACACCCAGCCGCGACAGATTGCCGATGTCAATGGTGACGGTTTGCCGGATGTTGTGGGGTTTGGTCCCAACGGCGTGATGGTGGCCCTGAACAAGGGTGATGGTTTCGCTACACCGACCAACTGGATTGCCAACTTCGGTACTGCAGCCGGTGGTTGGTCGGACAACAACTCTGCCCCTCGGTTCCTGGCAGATGCCAATGGCGACGGCATGTTGGACATCGTGGGCTTCAGCAGCAGCGGCGTGGTCGTCGCTGTGGACAATCGCAAAGCGACCGCACACTACCTCAGCAGCCTGACGACCGGCACGGGTGAAGTCACCACGGCAAGCTATGCAGCACTGACAGCTGCTGGCGTCTATGCGGCTGACACAGCTAGCAACAAAGCCGTCTTCCCGCAGGTGGACCTTGCCTTCCCCATCCATGTGCTCAGTCAGGTGGAGCGCACCAACGGCACGGGCACCACCAACAAGACTAGCTACACCTACGGTGGCTTGAAGGCTGAACTCGCCAGTGGCCGAGGCATGCTGGGTTTCCGCTGGGTCAAATCCAAGAACCTGGAAACCCAGCTGGAGAACTATGTCGAGTACCGGCAAGACTATCCTTACACCGGAGCGACAAGTCTTCAGGAAGTGCGACTCTCAGGGGCAGGGAACAATGGCGTGCTCAAGCGCACCAGCACCACCTACCAGTGCACCAATCCTCAAACCGCTTCCGCCTGCAGTGTTGCCGCAGGCAATCGCTACTTTGTATTCCCTGCAAGCACCACAGAGCAATCCTGGGACATCTCGGGTGCAGCGAACCCCGGCAACACCCTGCAGCAGACCTATGCGGTCAATCCGAATGGGCAGTTCTATGGTGACCTGACACGCACTCAGCTGACTACCACCGATGGCAATAGCAAGACCAGCGACAACGAGTACTACGCCGCCGACACCAGCAACTGGATTCTGGGTCGGATAAAGAACAACACCCTCACCGGTGTGAGCGCTGGCAACACCAAGGTCCAGACCAAGGCCTTTGAATACACGGCCCAAGGCCTGCAAAGCAAAGAGACCCTGGAGCCAGGTAGCCCCAACGACTGCTTGCAGACCAGCTTTGCGTATGACGCCTTTGGCAACCGCAGCCAGGCCACCGCGGCGGCGTGCGCCGCAGCCAGTGGTACAGCCGTGCTGAGTGCCGCAGCGCCGCGTACGAGTGCAGACAACTATGGCTCAGAAGGCCGCTTCCCTCTGGTCAGCACCAACGCGCTGAATCAGAGCGAGAACAAGCTCTACGACGCTCGCTTCGGTGGGCTCACCAGCCTGACCGGTCCCAATGGGTTGAACACCACCTGGGTGTATGACAGCTTTGGCCGCAAGACAAGAGAAAACCGTGCCGATGGCACCTACACCACGTGGGCCTACCAGCTCTGCAGCGAAGCCGGCAGCAACTGTCCCGCGCAAGTGGGCAATGCGGTAGTCGCCTCGGTCAGCCTGGAGCAGAGTTATGCCGTCAACGCGACAGCGAGTGCGCCGCCCAAGCGCCAGTTCTACGACATCCTGAATCGTGTCGTGCGTGTGCAGAGCCTGGGCTTTGATGGTGGAGGCGCGGCTGCGACCGTGTACCAAGACACCGAGTACACCGCCCAGGGCCAAGTCGCTAAGCAGTCAGACATCTACGCCAGCACCGCCACACCTGTATGGACCAGCTACGCCTATGACGCAATGGGCCGTCTGCAGTCCCAAAGCCAACCCGACAGCGCCGCTGCGGGTGGGATTGCGACGACAAGCTACAGCTACAACGGTCCCAGCACAACAATCACCAATGCCAAGGGGCAAACTAAAACCACCGTCAAGAATAGCCTTGGACAGGTCGTAAGCGTGACGGATGCGCAGGGTAATGCCATCAGCTATGCCTACGACGGCATGGGCAACTTGGCACAGACGAATGCTTCAGGCTCCATCACCACACTGCAGTACAACCTGCGTGGCAACAAGATTGCCATGCAAGACCCTGCCATGGGTAGCTGGGTCTATGGTTACAACGTCTTTGGTGAACTCGTCACCCAGCGCGACAGCCTGAACCAAACCACCACCATGGCCTACGACGTTCTGGGGCGCATGGTCAAACGCACAGAGCCCGACCTGGTCAGCGATTGGAGCTTTGATACCAAGTTTGACGGCAGCAGCTGCGGCAAGGGTGTTGGTAAGCTGTGCGAAGCCAAGGCAGACAACAACTACAAGCGCACCCATGCCTATGACAGCCTGGGTCGTCCCAGCAGCACCGCCACGGTGCTGGACAACCCGGCTAGCCCCGCTGTCGTCTCGGAAACCTTCGATCCCAACACCGGCCGCGTCAGCAGCAAGACTTGGCCCACCGGCTACCAAGCCAGCTACAGCTACAGCACCTTGGGCTACCTGACAGCAGTCAACGGTGGTGGCACGAATGGCTTTAGCCAAACTACCCGCTACCAGATTCTGGCCATGAATGCCCAAGGGCAGATCACGCAGTACAAAACTGGCAACAACGTCACCACCGTCAAGACCTTTGATCCGCAAACCCAGCGCCTCAGTGGTTTGCTGGTGACCCGGGACGGACAGAGCAGTGGCAATGTTCTGAACCATGCTTATACCTACGACCAGATTGGCAATCTGCTCACCCGTGTGGACAGTACTCAGGGCGTGGGAACCCAAGAGAGTTTTAGCTACGACAGCTTGAACCGGCTGACAACGGCCTCCATTCTGGGCGGTGCTGTCAGCCCACCAACCACCACGGAGGTCCTCTACGACACCCGCGGCAACATCACTTACAAGAGCGATGTGGGGCGCTACTGGTATGACGCCGTGCGGCCCAACCGCATGACCCAGGTGACCCTGGAAACAGCGCCTGGTGCGACGGTTCCGTTGTCTGGAACGCGCACGCTGAGCTATGCCTTTGATGATTACAGCGCTGGGGCCCTGAGCGTCAATGGCACAACAGTGGGCAATGGCAATCTGGCCTACACCGTGAGCCAAGACACGGTGAACAACAAACACACCGTACGGTTTGAGAGCTACACCAGCTTCAACATGCCGGCACAGATTACCTACGGAAACTTTACGGCCAATACCGTGACGTGCCCGCCGGGCTATACGCTGGCCAATGGTCTGTGCAATCAGAGTACCAATACGGCCATCCCAGCACAAAAGGTCTATTCCTGCCCGGCTGGGCAAGTACTCAATGGCACCAGTTGTACTCTGACAACGACCAATCCGGCGACGCCCAATTACAGCTGTCCGGCTGGATACACGGTTTCCGGTAGCAACTGTGTCAACGTCTCTACAACAGGAGCCACAGCTGTATATGGCTGTCCGTCGGGCTACTGGTATTCGGAGGGGTTGCCTTGCACGAGCGGAAGCGGTAGACCTGTCCTTGAAGTTGTCATTGGATATTCTTGCCCTAGCGGATATTTATTGTCGAGCTCTTCGTGTACAAGGACAACCACCATCGCAGCAACTTTGGCGAATTACTTTTGCGCAAGTGGTTGGGTTTTGAATGGAAGTACTTGCAGTTTGACGACTAGCAGCGACGCTTCTGCGGTAAGTGCCACACCAATCTATGCTTGTGCTAATGGTGCCACTTTATCTGGGGATAAGTGCTTTACAACAATCTCTACCAGCAGTACGCCGGTTATGGGCTGTGCTTCTGGGACTTACTCCATAACCTACGACAACGGAACTGGATGTAGCAATGGCTTGAGAGATGTCGGGCTGAGCATCGTAGGTTATTCATGCCCAACTGGTTACTCGCTATCTGGCTCAACTTGTTACAGGACTATAAATAGCTCGGCCAGTATCGCTAGCTATTCCTGTCCGGCGGGGCGTACTCTGGTTGGTACAGGCTGTGTCACAGCAGGAGCCACCTTTGCAGGCTATGCCTGTGATGTGGGCACCCTCAACGGCAACAACTGCATCGTCGCGAAGACGAGTACTGTGACGCCGGGTTCGTCCAATGCTTCAGACCGCACATTGACCTTTGTGTATGGGCCTGAGCATCAGCGCATCAAGCAAAACGTGGCACTGAGTGGCAACGGCACCAGTGCGTATTTTTCAGGGAACACCTGGTATCTGAATGGTGAAGACAGCCTGGGCCTCACCTATGAAAAAGAAGTCCGAAGCAACGGCACGACCGAGCACAAGCACTATGTGAATGCGGCTGGTTTCACCTTCGCGTTGTTCACCAGCCGCACTGGAACCTTGAATGGACTGCCGGCGGCAACGACCAGCTATTTCCACAAAGACCAGTTGGGAAGTGTTTCCACCATCACGGATGAGACGGGGGCTGTGACGGAACGCTTGGCTTATGACCCTTGGGGTAAGCGCAGGTTTATCAGCAGTACGCCTGGCATGCCGGACACGTTGGATGCGATCACCGGCATCAAGACGGACCGGGGATATACCGAGCATGAACACCTGGATGAGGTGGGGGTGATTCATATGAATGGGCGGGTCTATGACCCGCTCATGGGTAGGTTCATGAGCGCAGATCCGATCGTGCAGTCACCCTACAACCTCAAGTCATTCAATCGGTACTCCTACGTATGGAACAACCCGATGCGGATGTTTGACCCCACGGGTTTCAAAGCCTACGAAAGCAGCAGTGAAGCTTCTGGAGAGGGCTCTTCATCAAACTCATTCGATAGTCCCAGTTTCTCGTGGAGCTCCTTTTTTAGGAATCTGTTTAGTGGGTGGGGTGATTCTGCGCCTTCATCGCCAGACAGTCCCGACAGACGCAGTTCTAGCGGAGGAACACAAGTCGCGGTGCTGCCATTGCCCTATATAGCCGGCGGTGGTGGCGCGGGCGCTGCTTTGGGGGGCGCAGCTGCTGGTGTGGTGTGCGATTGTCCTTATGGAAATCGATGGGGTATTGATCCCGTGACGGGGGACCCGGTAAGTGAGTCGCGAACTAACAAGATTGAGCGAATTAAGCGCGATCTTGCTCGCGCGGCTGAGGCGACTAAAACCGGCGTTGAAGGCGGTCTAAAGAAGGTCGCACCTCTTTTGTGGGGGGGGCTGTCGGTTATGCTCAGCGAATCTGATGCAGACAACGTAGACGATACAAAACCACCTCTCTCCGACTACAAAGATGCATTGGGCAAGGTCCACGATAAGGTCGGAAAACTACCCAAAGGGGAAGACGGAAAATTCGGAAGTCCTCAAGCAGGTGACTCGAAAAAGGGATACCGCTTAGACCCGCCACATGATGGCAAAGCAGAAGGGGATGCCGAATCGAAGTATCACTTCAATTGGTGGGACTACACCAACGGGAAAAGAGGTAAAGGTGGGAACAGCGGTGCTATTCCCATTGGAAAGTGAGTTATGGAAAAGATAAAACTCGATAACTTCTCCAACGAATACCCTGGGCTCGATTTCCCTGAATACGCGTCGTTGAGCAAAAGTGCTTGCTCTGACATCGCTCAATCCATCCAAGAAAAATTTGCTCTAGCAAATGCTGCTGATGGTTTGACACTGGTAAAAGCCATTGATGCCTTGGCAAAACCTTGTGAAGCTGTCTCGCATGTTGGTGAGGACTTTGACCTAAGCTCGTTGCTCAAGGCCTGCGGGATAGATGCCGCGGATGTCGTCTATATAAATTGGCATCGGTACGACAAGATTGACAGGCTAAAGCGCTGCGATTTGGCTAGCCATTTTTACGACATATGGTATCCCGACGTGGATGACATAGATGTCTTTGATGACTCCCTTAACTGGATACTGTCAGTACGTCATGACGGGTACATTAAGCTATTGCGTTGATTTGATGTGCTACGAAATAATAGCTGCCTGCAAAATTTCTACGAGGGCTAGAGGCCTGTTTTTCTCTTCATAAAAATAAAAAGCCACCTGCCCTCTAGCTGTTAAAGCTGGGGTTCCAGGTGGCTTTTCTTTTTAGCTGCTGGGGTTGGTTAGGCTACGTCGCCTTCTTGCCGCGCCCTGCGCTGGTCCCCTTGGTGGTGGTCCGCATTCGTTACGAACTCAATGGGCTTTTTCCGAATCGCCTTGGGCTCAAAGTTTCGAAACCGCAACGCGCCATAGTCCGTTGTGTGCCAGCTTTGGCAAACCACCCGGAGTAGTAAACACACTACCAGCTATGACCGCACTAGCTGGGGAACTGGAAATCCGATCCAGATACCAAGGCCGAGCGTCATACCCTGAATTCAATGCTTCCGTAATTGCCTGTCCCTGCGTAGACTGTTCCAAGGCGTACTCCATCGCCAGATTCCCGGATGCCATATCCAATGTCACCCCCGTCAGGCGGGTGCCCGCAACATCCACGTTCTCCATCGCCGAAAACACCTTGTTCACATCGAACTGCAGCAAAGTCACCGCTTTGAGGGCGCTTGCACTTCTGGGGTGTGGTTTCGGAGCAGAGAGTCGGCGCAACCGATCCGTTTCAGATTGCATGCGCTCCATCTCTGCGGCCGTCGCTTGGGCTTCTGCCACCAACTCTGAAGCTTTCCAGGCAAAAGTGCCGGCGATTACCAATACAAACACAGCACAGACTGCCCACACCAGACGCCACCTGGTAGGGGAAATCAAATTAATGCGCAGCGGTCGCATGCTGCCTCCAATGTCCTGCCCACAACGTAGGGCCGCCCTGTAGGGGTGTTGCTGACGCAGCAACAAAGTCCAACTTGAGCAGGCGACTCTCTTCCACGCCCCACCCTGTCAACTGACGCCTTACCTTGGCTGCCTCGATTTCTGGTGTTTGTCCGACCTGAGGCATATGGCAACTCACCCAGCCTGATTGAGTTTGGGAGAGCAAGGTAATACCGTCACGCTCCGTGAGCTGAAGAGCGCTGAATGTGCTGGAACGTGCCAGTTTGCATTGCGAGGCGATGCTCCAGGAAGGCTGGATACTGTGCAGCTTCAATTTTGAAAGCGTGGTCCACGATTCCAGAGCTTGCACCAGATGCGCGCTGCTAGCTGCTCCTATAGCGGCACAACCAGCTTCCTGAACGCAACGCAGCTGATCGGGAGCCACTCCAAACAGCGAAGAGGCTGACATGGGCAGCAGTTGGTGCAGATCGTTCCAGTTGCGCGCATCTTGAGGAGCCTGGATGGGGATGGCTTGGCACAGGGCCCCACTCAGCATCACCCGCAGCCTGGCCCTGCGATATTTCAGCCCTTGGGTTTCATGCAGAGCCTCTGAGACGCGCAGCAGGGCTTTATCCCACGATAGAGTCGTTGGTAGATCAATGACTTTGCAGGGGCGGGCGCCGACTTTGAGGATCGCCAGGCCCTGCGCCAGATAAAGATCGGTGTACTCAAACCAGGCCGATAACACGGATGAGTTCCTCCAGTGTTGTATTGCCACGTGTCACCTGCAACAGTGCCTGGTTGCGCAGAACCTGGTCCTTGTGTTGGTACAGCGCTTCCTTCAACTCTGAGAGAGAGGTCTTTCGAACCATCAGGTCCCGGATGTTGTCATTGAGTTCATGCACTTCGGCCACCACAAAGCGCCCCCGGTAGCCAGTGTGACGGCATTGGTTGCATCTTTTGGCTACTGGAATGCGATGGGGAACGTCCATGTCCAGGCCCTGAAGCTTTGTCACTTCAGCTGCGGTAGGTGCGCGCCATTCCATACAGTGCGGGCAAGTTCTACGGAGCAGGCGCTGCACCACAATGCCGTTCAAGGCAGAGGCCATGGCAAAGGTCTCAATCCCGAAATGGTGGAAGCGTCCCAGCACATCAAACAGGCTGTTGGCGTGTACGGTCGTAAACACCAGGTGTCCGGTGAGAGAGGATTGAACGGCAATCTGCGCTGTTTCGGCATCCCGGATTTCTCCAACCAAGATCTTGTCAGGGTCGTGCCGCAGGATGGAGCGCAGGCCCGTGGCAAAGGTCAGGCCCTTTTGCTCATTGACAGGAATCTGCAGCACGCCGGGGAGCTCGTATTCAACTGGGTCTTCGATGGTGATGATCTTCTCCAGGCCATCGTTGACTTCGGACAGGGCGGCGTAGACGGTGGTGGTTTTACCGCTACCGGTGGGGCCTGTCACCAGTAGCATCCCGTGCGGTCGTTGGGCGAGGCCACGCAAGGTTGCCGCCACGGTGTCTTCAAATCCCAAGGTTTTGAGCGAAATACTCTGCTGCGATTGCCGCAGTTGTGCTTTGTCGAGCAAGCGCAGAACCGCGTCCTCTCCAAAAATGCTGGGCATGATGGATACCCGCAGGTCCACGGTGCCCAGTTCGGCATGGCTCCAGTGGATACGGCCATCTTGCGGGCGCCGGCGTTCGGTGATGTCCAGCTGTGCCAGTACCTTGATGCGGGAGATGACTTCTTCTGCTTTTGCCGCATCGGGCAGGCGCGGGCCCGCGGCCATCACGCCATCGAGCCGGAACTTGACCGCAATACCATTGCGATCCGTCTCAAAATGGATGTCGCTGGCACCATCCTGGTAGGCACTCACGATGGCATGTTCCACAAACTGCACTACATCATTCAGGGCAAGTACGCCGCTCTCCGGTCCACGTTCTGGCGTCTTCTCTATGCCCTGGCTTGAGGCGCCATGTTTATGTTGGAGTTGTTCCCATTGTCCGGGCCGTGCTAGGGTGATTTGGATGGGCGTCCCATGAAGCAGTCGCTTGCTCACCGCGGCAGACCATGGATCTTCCGTCAACAGGTGCTCGGTATGGTTGAGGACAAATGTCCATGCCGCCAGACCTTGATCGGCTTCATCCAACAAACGCGCAGCGGGACTGAGCTGTGCCAATTCCAAATCGTCATAGGTCGCGACACCATGGAGTGACAGCAGTGCGGTTTTGAGCGTTGCCTCATCCGTTTGAAGCCGCTCCAGCAGCCCCAGCCAGAGTTGTCCCGAGGTACAGATGGGGTGTTGCCGCAAGTCCTTCAGGGCGGCATCCAGCACCTGGGAGGACAGGACGGAAAGAGCGGGAAGGGGGCGTGTTGATGTCATGGGTGAATTCAGCGCAATTGGGTGGCCATATCAAAAACAGGCAGGTACATCATGACCACGATGCCACCCACGACCAAGGCCACTGCCAGCAAGAGAATGGGCTCGACGATGCGGGTGACGCGCTCGACAAACAGCTCGAACCGTTCCCCGTGCAAGCGTGAGACTACCTGGGTGGCGATATGAAAGTTTCCATTGCGCTCTGCAGCCGCCATCAAACGACGGCCCACCTCGTCACACAGGCGTTCTTTGGCCAAGGCCTGTGATACCAACCCACCTTGTTCAATCGTGGAATAGGCACGCACCAACTGCGTTTTGAGCTGCGGCGACAAGGCGGATTGACCGGCGACCTGCATGGCCGAGGTCATGGGATAGCCTCCCTTGAGCAGCAGCGACAAGGCCTGGTACATCATCGCCAGCTGGAAGTCTTCGATCCGTGCCCGCATCCAGGGGATGGCAAATGCCAGTGCCGTGGCATGGCGTTTGGCCAGGCCACTGGAAATCCACAGCGCTAGCCCCACTGCGAGCGCGCCCAAGAACATAAAGACCCCCAAGCGGTGTTGCCCCAAAAACCTGCTCATCTCGATCGTCAAAGCCAGTGACCCGGCAGAGTCGCCGCGCAAGTTCTCATACATGCTTGCAAAATTGGGCATCACCACCAGCAACAAGAAGATCGAGATAGAAAGACCAATCAGCGTTACCAATGCTGGGTAGATGGCAGCGCTGACGACCTTCTTGCGTAGCTGAGACACGAGAGTGTCAAAGCGCAAATAGTCATCCAAAGCCTCCGCCAGATTGCTGGTGCGTTCGCCCGCGCGCACTGCGGCGATCAGTACTGCGGGTGCGCCTGGCAAGTCGGACATGGCGGCAGAAAGCGACATGCCTTGCTGCAGTTTCTCCAATAGCGTTGCAGCCAGACTCGCGCGCACACCCTCCATGCGTTCACGGGCTGACAAGGTGTCAGCGGCTTCAACGATGGTCATGCCCGCCTGGATCAGGGTCCGTAGTTCCCGGCAGAACAGTGCAAACGAGGGAGTGGGCTTTTGGCTCCCCAAACCCAGGGTGCGTAATCCATGGAATAGCGAAGTTTGAGGGCGAAGGCGTTGCACACTGAGCACCGTCTGCTTCTGGGCTTCCAACTGCAAACGTAGCGCTTGCTCACTAGTGGCCGTGAGGGTCGATTGGGTGACGGCGCTGTCCCCCAATCGCAGGTGCCGCACCAGAAATTGCTGACTCATGGCTGGCCCTTTGGGGCTGCAGGTGGGTTCATGTCGGGTTGGTACACAAAGGTCCATTCCGCATAACGCTGGGCCGCCGGCAATGCGAACTCGTCGATCTCTACGGGCCCTGTGCGCAACGGCGCCCTGATGCTGCGGCTGCGTACCCCCTGGATTCCGCCTTCTGGAGCCATCACCAATTCCCATTCAGTATTGCGTGTGATGGGGTCCGGGTAGGTTTCCCGGATGTGGCGATGTACCTGAAGCAACCGTCTGTCTTCCAGCAGCTCCTCCAGTGTGTTGGGCCAACGTTTGACCGACCCGGGTGTGGCGCGGTAATAGCTGCCAATAGCTCTGGCATAGGTCGCACCAACGCGCAGCAGGGCTTCCTCACGTTCGCGTTGGGCCTGTTGGGATACCACCTGGATCACACCCTGCGTGCCGAGGGACACCAACACCAAGGCAGCCAATACCGCTATGTAGGTAAATCCATGCTGTGAGGTAGCGTGGGCCCGGCGGGTTTGGGAAGACTTACCAGCTGGCATACGCACTCCCATCGCGGGCTTGGCGGGGGGAGCCGCTTTTGACATCAAACACGCCGCTGCCACCTTCTTTAGGGGGGACTGGGACCCAGCTACTGGATAGTTCGGTGATGGGATCCACCGGGATGGACCGGATGTAGCGTTTGCTGACCAGCTCCTCCAGGGACTCGGGATAACGAGACTGGTCCCGGTAAAACTGGTCAATGGCAGTGCGCAGTCCTTGGAGATCTTGCTTGAGCACAGTTTCTCGCGCGGTGTCGACTTTGTCCATGTAGCGTGGGACTACCAAACTGGCCAAGACGGCCAATACCGTCATCACCACCAAAAGCTCGATGATGGTGAACCCTCTGCGCAGGGGGTTGCGATGGAACGCTTCACTAGGGTAGCGCTCACCATTGCGCATAACTGCTCCCATCCAGTGCTGTGGCGGTGGAGCTGGAATGCACGTCGTACACATCCGCTCCTGGCTCCGGGCGCGCCGCAGAAGATGCGTAGCTGCGCAGCTTCCAGGTCTGGTCTGCAGGCAACTTGGGATCCGCAAAAGGATCTCGCGGAACCGAGCGCAGAAAATAGACCACCTTGCCCCGGGCCTGTGGACGGTTGTCAGGCTGGCCGTCCACCAAGGCCTGCAAGGTGGCCGGATAGCCTGAGCCCAGCGTGTTTCCGCCCGCTGCAGCGTTTTGGTCGGATACTTTTTTGTAGGCGTCCAGTGCGCTGCGGATTTCTTGCAGAGAACGGCGAAGGTCGCGTTCCTTCTGTGCGACCAGCAGGGTCTCGCCCAGCGGCATGACGGCGGCAGCCAGGACTCCCAGAATGGCCATCACCACTAGGAGTTCGATCAGGGTGAATCCCTGACTGTGCCGACGAGAACCTGGGTGCAGGATCATTTCACCGATACGGACTGGGAGGGCAATTCAACGGTCGGTGGCGCACCGCCCAAAGTCACCGGTTTGAAACTGGTCACCCGCAACTCGGCATTGCCTGGCGCCTTGGCCTTGACCTTGAGGCTGATGACGCTGGCTTGTCCGGTCGCCCCGCTGGCATCGCTGCGCAACACCGCGGCACCCACCCGACCGTTTTCGGTGTTGATCGATTGGGTGAAGCTGGTCGTTCCTCCATCCTGCCGGAAAAACGCACCTTCGCTGACCTCTTGGACTTCCCACAACTGGCTGGGGAAGCCGATCTCAAATGGAACACCACGGAACTGGGTGCCGGATGCGAGTTGCAGTTCCACCGTAAAAGTTTCACCCACTTTGACTTCCTTGGGGGCGACCCAGTTCAGCCGCGGTGGACCTTCTACCTTGACGGCAGTTTCGCTGCTGGGTGTTGCATTGGACGTCAGGCTTGCAGCGGTTGAAGCACCGGTCGCAGGGGCAGGTTTTGCTGCACTGTCTTGGCTTGCGCTGGCCAAGACGGCCGACTGCCATGGAGAGGCTCGCAGGCGGGTTGCCATTTCGGTACCTACCCACAGTTCAGCTTGCGAAAGATCCGGTCTGGGTGCGCTGCGCAGGACCCTGGGCGTGATTGCCAGTACCAGCTCGGTACGTTGTACATCATCCTTTTGGCTGGAGAACAGGCGCCCGGCCAAGGGCAGATCACCCAATCCTGGTACTCGGTTGGAAGTCGAGCGGTCCTCGTTGCTGATCAGTCCGGCCAGCAACTGGGTTTCGCCATCACGCAGACGCAGCGTGGTATTGGCATTGCGGGTACCGATCTGGTAGGCCAGCGAACCGGCTGTGGTGCGCACTTCTTTTGCCAGGGTGCTTACCTCCAGGCCCAGTTTGATCGTCACCTCATCGTCTGGCGATACCAAGGGCTCCACATCCAGTTTCAGACCTACGTCCAGGTAGTTGACGCTTTCCGCCACAAAACCTGTGGCATTGCTGGTAGACGTAATGACGGGGACTTTGTCGCCAATCAGGATATGGGCCTTCTCCCGATTCTTGGCGCGGATCTTGGGGTTGGCCAGGATGTTGAAGTCTCCGACTTCACGGCGCAGATTCAGCAGCAGATTACCTACCGTGACCCCAATCCGGTCATCGCCGATGCTGCGAACACTGCTCAAGGTAAGGCCCGTGGCCCCTGTAGCCGGCAGCGGTGTGAGTGTGATGCTGCTGGGGAAATTGATGCCCAGTTCTGTCAGACGTGAGGTTTTGATCTCCAAAATCTCCACTTCCATCATCACCTCGGCCTCACCCACATCCTGCAGCGCGACCAAGCGCTCTGCCAAGGCTACGATTTCTGGTGTCTCGCGGATGGAGACCATGTTGGCACGTTCGTCCACATAGGGCTCCTTGATGCGCAGCATGGCCCGGAACATGGCCGCCATGGATTTGGCATCTGCATTGGCCAAATGGAAAACGCGGATGACCTGCTCCTGGTGTTCCTTTTGTTTCTCTGCCGTGTTGGGGTAGATCAGCACCGTCTTGGAATCCATCGTCTTGCGTGCCAACTGATTGGCCCCGATGACGAGGTCGATCGCATCTTCGACTTTGGCATTGCGCAGGTAGACGGTGACCCGGCCGTCCTGCCGCACGTCACGGTCCAGGATGAAGTTGATACCGCTGCCACGGGTGATAGCTTCGAGCACAACGCTAAGCGAGGCATTGCGAAAGTCCAAGGTGATGGGACGTGTTTCGGACAGGCCGCGCAGGTTTTGAACACCGCTGTCCAGACGAATTTCGACTTCCAAGCGGCGCTGCAATGCCGCGAAATCTGGCTGCCTGGGGGCGTCACGCAGTGCCATTTCCACTATCCGCAGGGCTTGTGTTTTTTTACCCTCTGCCAGTAGCGCATTGATGTCTGCCATACGGCCGCGCTGTTTGACCGCCAGTGCCATGTCTGCCTGAAGGCCTAGCAAGCGTGCATTGCCGGGCTCAATCGCCAATCCGCGCTGAAGCGTTTGGCCCGCGGCGTCAAACTCTCCTGCTGCGCGCTGTTGGGCCGCTTGCGCGACCAATCGCGAGATGGCTTCGCTGCGGGCAGCCGTCAGACCCGCGCGCAAGGTAGGGCTTTCTGGGTACTCTGCAACGCCAGCCTTCAGCCCCTGGATGGCTGCCTCGAAGTTGCCCTCACGCAATTGGGTCGTAGTCTCTTCCCGAATGCGCTGTTGGGCGCAGCTGGCCAGAAACAGGCAAACCAGAATCCCGGTGGTCAGGCGTGCCACCTTGTGCTTTGTCATCATCGTGTTTCGTACCGGGGTGTTGGCGGGATCGCCAGGCGGGCAGTGGTGTTGAGCGCCAGGAAGTTGAATTCGATGCTGTCGGCTGAGATGTTCTCGACACGATAGCCATTGGGAAGAACGGTGCCCTGCTCAATGGGCAAGCTGGTTTCTGCAAATGACACGTAGATCACTTGTTTGCCATCTGGCCCGACGATGCGCCCTGCAAAAGCGATGTTCAGCGGCGGAGCAGTCGGTGCTGCTGGGGTCGGAGCCGCAACTGGTACGGGTGGAGGTGGCGCCGCTTTGACGACAACTGGCACTGGCGGGGGAGCAGGTGCAAAAGGATCGCGACGGGCTGGCTCCAGCATGGGGCGCGCTCCATCGCGTTGAAGAGCCATCGTTACGCTTGGACCGGTTGCGCGTGAATTGGTTTCTGCAGGTTTCTGCGCGTCTCTGGACGTTGGAGCCACCACCTCAGGCGCAGGATCGGAAAACACGTTGAGCAAGAGCAGACCTACTGCTGCAATCAGCAGCCATTTCATGCGCCCCCTGTGACGCAGGTCAGTCGCGGACATACAAAACCAGGGTCATCCGAACATCTTGCCGCGCCGTGTCGTTGGCGATGGATTGGACGGACATCGACTTGATCGCCAAAGTTTCATAACGCCCCAACAACTCGGCGATCCACTGCTTGGTCTGTCGGTATTCACCTTTGGCGTTAACTTGGTAGACCACGGCGGCGTACTCGCCTTGTGTACCTGTTTGGTTCTCAATTTGAACCGAATTCAGCTGCACATTGGATGTGGCGGCAAAGGCTGTGATGTCCCGGGCAACGGCCTCTGCCACTTGGGATGGGGGGAGGGATTTTTCGAACAACTCTGTGGTGGTAGGAGGCGGTGACTTGCGCGCTTCTAGGTGTTGGGCTTGTGCTTGCTGCAAGTCCCTTTTTTGAGTCTCGGTATGGTGCCCCAGCATCTGCAGAGTCGCCATGGCAGAGGCAACAAGGCCAGCGATCACGGCGATGGCTAGCCAAATGTGGTGCTCGACAGGCCAGTGCTGAACAGGGACTTTGAGAAGCTTCATGGAGTAGAAACCGGACTGTGACAGATTGAAGGTGTGGTCTGGTGCCACTCGATGGTGCGGATTCTAGCGGGGGATTGCGCTGCATGAATATGCGCTTACCATCACGCCCATTCTGCATTCCAAGGCATGTCCATCCATGATCAAGTTTGAACGTCGACGTGTGTTCTCCCCATTTTTTGCTAGAGGTTTCACCTTGTTGGAGCTCCTGGTCGTGATGGTCATCATTGGCCTGCTAGCCTCGTATGTCGGGCCCCGCTACTTTGCTCAGCTCGGTAAATCCGAGCAAAGCGTGGCCAAGGCGCAGATTGAAGCTCTGGCCAAAGCCTTGGACTCCTACCGTCTGGACATGGGCAACTACCCTCCTACGGAAGTAGGCCTTGCTGGCTTGATGGAAAAAGGTTCTGCCAACGCGAAATGGCGAGGCCCCTACCTGCAAAAGGCTGTGCCGCCCGATCCTTGGGGACGTGCATACATCTACAAGTTGGACAGTGCAGGGAATGAGTTTGAGCTGCTTTCTTATGGCAAGGATGGACAGCCTGGCGGTGAGCAGGACAACGCGGATGTGAGTTTCAAATAGTTAAGGCTCAATCGGAATGGGTGAACTTGGCAGTGCTGGTGCCTTTGCAGGCTGTAAAACTTTAGTGAGCAGATTGTGAGCCT
>NZ_NOXW01000009.1 GCF_002251855.1 Rhodoferax sp. TH121 | reverse complement strand
CAGGATGATGAAGAACAGGGGCTTCCAGGCGATCTTGCCGATCTTGTCACCATCGGCGGTTTCCACCACCAGGGCCTTGAAGGTGATGATGCTGCCCAAAAAGGCCAGCAATACGCCCAGGGCCAGTGGGAAGTACCCTGGGCCCATGCGTGCTCCGTCTCCCAGCGTGTACCCCGTCGCGCCCCAGGCAAAGGCTGCGCCTACGCCCATGAACATCAGGCCTGAGAAAAAATCTTTTTGGCTTTGGATTTTCAAGTGAATCGTCCTCGTTGTTATAGGTCTGTCACCCCCCTGGTCCTGGTGTCGGACGTGTGAGGCGCCGTAATAAACGAAGCGCGAAGGTTAGTCAGGACGCCCGTTGCAGGTAACTGTGGCGTTCAACAGCTAGGGTTTACCCGGCCCGTGTAGAGGGCAGGGCTTCGCGCACGGCGCTTAGCCACGCGGGGTCGATGCGCCGGGCCAATTCCGCCTGTACCGGCATGACCGCCGATTTGAAACGTTGGCGTTGCGCGGCCGTCGGTGTGTGAATGCGAACCGCACCTGTGACGCGCAGGGCGGTCAGGGCCTTGTCGTTGTGGGCGTCGGCAATGCTGTTGCCAAACTCCAGCGCTTCACGCAGCGCCTCATGCACCAATGCACGGTCGCGGCTGGATAGCTCGAACCAGAAGCGTTGGTGGGTCACCACTGCATACCCCAGGTAGCCGTGCTGGGTGAGGCTCAGGTCTTGTTGCACGACCTGCATGTTTTGGGTCCAGAAGTTGGACACCGGGTTCTCCGTGCCGTCCACCACCCCGCTTTCCAGTGCCCGCCGTGTCTCGCTGAAGGGCAGGGTGACCGGGCGCGCGCCGAGCGCCCGCATCTGCTGCGCAATCACGCGCGAGGCCTGGACCCGCATGCGCAGGCCGACAAAATCAGCAGGCTCCAACAGGGGCCGGTTGGCGCTCATTTGTTTGAAGCCGTTGTCAAAAAAGCCCAGCCCCAGCAAGCGCTGTCGGCCCAGGCGGTCCAGCAGACGTTGGCCGACCGGGCCTTGCGTGAGTCGGCGTACATCCGCCACCCGGTCAAACAAAAAAGGAAGGTCAAACAATTCGAACTCGGGAAACCCAATGGGCCCAAATTTGGAAAGCGACGGCGCCACCATGTCAATCGCCCCCAGTTGCAGCGCCTGCATCTCGTCCTGGTCGCCATACAGCTGGCCTTGTGGGTAGATCTGTACCCGGATGCGCTGGCCGCTGCGCTCTTCCACCAGGGTGCGAAAACGTTCCAGCGTCAAGCCCTTGGGCGTGTCAGGCGCCACCACATGGGACAGACGGATGGTGATTTCTCTTGCCGCCTGTCCGATGGCTGGCAAGGTGGCCGCTGCCGTACACGCCAAGCCGCGCAGCCATGTGCGGCGGCCCATGGGGGCAGGAGGTGCAGGGTCGTGCATGCTCGTTATTATGCGAGTGCACCCCCGCACCCGCCATGCCTGACCGTTCACCGGACCCGTCTTTCGACTTTGCTTTGCTGCGCCATGGCGATCCGCCCGGTGTGGCGCGCAGCCCGTGGCCGGGTGGGTGGTTGTTGGGATTTTTGGCGCTGGTGGTGGCCTCGGTGGTTGCGCTGGTGTTGTACCTGCAGCACTTCGAAGTCGAAGAGGATGCGCGCCGTCAGGCCGCCGATGCGCAGTGGCTGGAGCAGAGCGTGCAGTTTCATTTCCGTCGACTGGAAGACGATTTGCGCACGGCGGCGCGACAAATGAACGAGGTGCAGGGCGGGCTCTTGTGGCGCGAGCCTGGCGTGCTGCTGGACCAGGGCTGGGTTGGGGCCGTTCAGACCCCGGTGCCTGTGCGCTGGGTGGCCGATGAGGCCACCCATGTGCAAAACGCACAAGCCCTGGCCACGATGTACTCCACCGCCAAGGGCTTGCGCCGCTCTGCCTATGCAGGACCCATGCAGGAGGCCAACGGTACATTGACCGACACCGTATGGCTGGCAGTCCCTTACTTTGAGCGGGGCCAGTTTGTCGGCAACTATGTCGCTGCGCTGTCCTTGAACCGGGCGGTGGCCGCACTGGTGCCTGGCTGGTTTGCCAAAGACCACGCGGTGCGCTTGGTGTTGGACGAGGGCGAGGCGCCTCCCGCACGTGCCGGTGCCTTGCGGCCCTTTCGTGCTGCCATGAACCTTGCAGGCTCGGATGTGTTTCTGGAGGTCACTCCGGTGCAGGAGCGCCCGGCCACCGTGCCGCGCCTGTTTTTGTTGGTGGCCATGGTGTTCTTGGGTGGCATGCTGGTGAGCCTGTGGGCGCTGCGACGTGACATCGTGAAACGTCAGCAGGTGCAGGCCCGCCTGGAGGCCGAAGTGGCCCTGCGGACATCCATGGAGAACTCCGTCACCATTGGCCTGCGCGCCTGGGATCTGGGTGGCAAGGTGCTCTATGTGAACGATGCCTTTTGTCGCATGGTGGGCTACTCGGTGCAAGAGTTGGTGGGTGAGTCGGCCCCCATGCCCTATTGGCCCGAGGACCAGACCCGCGGGCTGCAGCAGGTACACGACGACATCCTGGCCCAAGGCACACAACAGCAAGGTGTCGAAGTGCAGTTCCAGCACCGCAGTGGCACACTGGTCGATGTGCTGATCCACGAGGCACCCCTGCACACCGCCGATGGCTCCCACATAGGCTGGATGAGCTCGGTACTGGACATCAGTGAACGCAAACGCGCACAGCGCCTGGCCGCCCAACAGCAAGAGCGCCTGGATGCGACAGGCCGCTTGGTAGCGGTCGGCGAAGTGGCGTCCACCTTGGCCCATGAGCTGAACCAGCCGCTGGGTGCGCTCAGCAGCTTTGCCACGGGACTGCTCAACCGTCTCAACGCAGGCAGCATCAGCCCGCAAGACACCGTGCCGGTGGTCAGCCGCATCGCGGTGCTGGCCGAGAAGGCCGGGCGCATCATCCAGCGCGTCAATGCGATTGCACGGCGCCGCGAAATCTCTTTGCAGCACCTGGATTTGGTGGCAGTGTTGCAGCGCGTGGTACCCCAAGGGGTGGAGGCGGTGGGCCCGGTTTGGATAGCGGCCGACGAACTGTTGTTGGAGCATTTGGTCAACAACTTGCTGGGCAATGCTCAGGAGTCAGCCGCCCAGGCTGACGCACCTGCCCTGGTACAGGTGCGTGTACATGCCGATATGAACCGGCAGGTGGCCGTGTTGTGTGTAGCCGACTCGGGCGCCGGTGTGCACGAAGAAGATCGCGAGCATGTGTTTGAAGCCTTCTACAGCACCAAAGACGGTGGCATGGGCATGGGCCTGGCCATCTGCCGTTCCATCGTGGAAGCCCACCACGGCGAGATTGCGGTAGACCGCGACCCAGTGCTGGGAGGCGCCCGTTTCACGGTGGAGCTGCCCCTGGCCTCACAATACGCACCCGAGGCAGACACCCCATGAGCACCACCGCCATCCATATCGTTGATGACGACCCCGACATGCGGGACGGGTTGGCGTGGCTTTTTGACTCGCGCGGCCACCAGGCCACCACCTGGGATGGTGGTGCGCCATTTTTGGAGGCTGCCAAGGCCTTGCACGGTGCGTGGCCCCAGGCTGTGGTGGTGTTGGATATTCGCATGGTCCCCATGACCGGGCTGCAGGTCTTTGAGCAACTCAAGGCTATGGCCTGCCCTTGGCCGGTGTTGTTTTTGACTGGCAATGGAGATGTGGGCATGGCCGTGGCGGCGGTGAAGAACGGCGCCTGGGACTTCCTGGAGAAACCGTTCCAGGACAACGTGTTGGTGGATCGCGTGGAGCAGGCCCTGGCCGCCGCCGCCGCCGACGGCAATGCGAACCAGGAAGCGCACCGCCTGCGTTACGCGTTGGCCTCGCTCAGTCCGCGCGAGCGTGAGGTGCTGGACCAGTTGATTCTGGGTCACTACAACAAGAACATTGCCGATCATCTGGGCATCACCCAGCGCACGGTGGAATTCCATCGCGCCAATATCTTCGAGAAGATGGGCGTGAGTTCGGCCATTGAGCTGGCCCACAAACTGGGCCGCCTGCAGCCCATCGTCAAACCGCAGGCCTGAGGCTGCCCACGCTGTCCCCGTACAAACCCCAGTGGTGTGTGTGGCACGGAACTGGCTAGTATCGAACCGTAACTTGACCAATTGGTTAGGTTGTGAGCGATGAACTGGTGGCTGTGCTCCATTGTGGTGCGGCCTAGACCCTAGCACTGAGCGTCAATGAACCATTCCGAAGCACTCAACGGGCAGCTGGCCCCTCCACCTGCTGGCACGCCAGCGCGCAAAGCCGTGGAGGTGCGCAATGCCAGCGTGGTCTACCAAACGGCCGACACCCCCGTCCATGCCCTGAGCGACATTTGCCTGGACTTTCACGAAGGTGAATTTGTCTCTTTGATCGGCCCCAGCGGCTGCGGCAAAACTACCCTGATGCGTGTGATTGCCGACCTGGAGCACATCAGCGCCGGCGAGGTGCTGGTCAATGGTGTGAGCCCGCACGATGCGCGCCTGGCCCGGGCCTATGGCTATGTCTTCCAGGCGCCTGCGCTCTTCCCCTGGCGCAATGTGCTGGCCAACGTGACCTTGCCGCTGCAGATCCAGGGCAAAGGCAAGGCCGAGGCCAAGGCGATTGCCTTGGAACATCTGGAGCGTGTGGGCCTCAAGGGCTTTGAAGGCAAGTACCCCTGGCAGCTCTCGGGCGGCATGCAGCAGCGTGTATCCATTGCCCGCGCACTGTCGTTTGAGCCCAAAATTTTGATGATGGACGAGCCTTTTGGCGCGCTGGACGAAATCACGCGCGACCGGCTCAACGAACAGTTGCAGCAGCTCTGGCAGCGCGAGCGCCGCACCGTGGTGTTTGTGACGCACAGCATTGCCGAGGCGGTCTACCTGTCCACCAAGATTGTGGTCATGTCGCCGCGCCCTGGGCGCATCGTTAAGGTCATCGAATCGACATTGCCCGATGAGCGCCACCTGGGGCTGCGGGATACGCCGGAATTTGTGGCCTTGGCCCATGAGGTGCGTGAGGCGCTCGCCGATGGCCACCACTAGAACACCCGTCCAACGCATCGTTCACGACTGGTTGCCCGTCGCCGTCGTCTTGCTGGCAGTCGTCGTGGCCTGGTATGGCGCGGCCTGGGGGCTCAATGCGCAAGGCGCCATCGAGCGTGTGCTGGACGAAGAAGCGGGCTACACCCAGATGGAGCTGTTCGAGGCCACCATGACCATGGAGCGCCCGCTCATGCCCGCGCCCCACCAGGTCGCCATGGACTTCTACGAGAGTCTGACCGAGTGGCCGATCGACTCGCCGCGCAACCTTATTTACCACGTCATCGTCACCGGCCAATCCACGTTGCTGGGCTTTGTGTTGGGTACGGCATTGGGCTTGTTGCTGTCGGTGCTCATCGTGCACAGCCGCACGCTGGACAAGGCGCTGCTGCCCTGGATCGTTGCCTCGCAAACCGTGCCGGTGCTGGCCATTGCGCCCATCGTGTTGGTGGTGCTGGGCAGTTTGGGCTTCTCTGGCACCGCACCCAAGGCTTTTATCGCCATGTACCTCTGTTTCTTTCCGGTCACCGTGGCCATGGTGCAGGGGCTGCGTTCTCCGCAGAAGATTGAGACCGAAATGATGCACACCTATGCCGCATCGCGCTGGCAGTCGCTGTGGCTGTTGCGCTTGCCTGCGGCTTTGCCTTTCCTGTTTCCTGCACTGCGCGTGGGCGTGGCGGCGGGTCTGGTCGGGGCCATGGTGGCGGAGTTGCCCACCGGCGCACAAGCCGGGCTGGGGGCTCGCCTGCTCACGGGTTCTTATTACGGGCAGACCACCCAAATTTGGTCGGCATTGGTCATGTCGGCGTTGCTGGGCTTGGCGCTTACTGGCATCGTGGCTGCCGTGGAGCGCCTGGTGCTGCGCAGCCGGGGGGGCGTATGACAGAAGGCATGACTCCCGTGTGGTTCTGGCCGGGCATGCTGCTCCTGGCTTTGGTGGCGGGCTACAGCGTTTACCGAATGGCAGCTTTGAATGGCAGGCGTTGGGTGGGCATGGCCACGGCCGCATTGTTTGGTGCCTGGGTGGTGGTGTTCTGGGAGATTTTGGTGCGCGCGCTGGATGTGCCGCGTGTGCTGTTGCCCGCGCCCAGCCTGGTGATTTCTTCCATCGGTGACCACGCCCCCAAGCTCTGGGGCGACTTTGTGCAAACCGTGGGCAAGGCGGTATTGATTGGCTGGGCGCTGGGCTGTGGTCTGGGCTTTGCCGTGGCGGTGGCGATTGACCGCATGCCATTTTTGCAGCGCGGCCTCTTGCCTGTGGCTTCGCTCACCAGCGCTATTCCTCTGGTCGGCGTGGCGCCCATTGCAGTCATGTGGTTTGGCTTCGAGTGGCCGTCCAAAGCAGCGGTCGTCGTGCTCATGACTTTCTTCCCCATGCTGGTGTCCACTTTGGCAGGCCTGCAGGCCGCGGGCAAGCTGGAGCGTGAGTTGATGTACAGCTACGCCGCCAGCTACCCGCGCACCTTGTTGGCGCTGCGCCTGCCGGCCGCACTCCCCTTCATCTTTGGGGCGCTCAAAGTCAATGCCACGCTAGCACTCATTGGTGCCATCGTGGCCGAGTTTTTCGGCTCGCCCACATCGGGCTTGGGTTTTCGCATCAGCACCGAGGCCGCGCGCATGAACATGCCGCTGGTCTGGGGCGCGATCGTGGTGGCGGCGGTCACCGGGTCGCTGGCCTATGCCTTGCTAGTACAGCTGGAGCGCCGCGCGGCGTTCTGGCATCCCTCAGTGCGCGAAGGGTGAGCCCGCGCTAGGTCCGTGTTGCGTTTTTCATTAACCCGTAGAAGGAGCTTTCCATGATTCGTTCTTCCCAATGCGCCAAGAGCCTGCTGGCCCTGGCGCTGGCTGCTGCCGGCTTTGCCGCCCAAGCCGCCGACAAGGTGACTGTGCAGCTCAAGTGGGTGCCGCAAGCCCAGTTTGCCGGCTACTACATGGCTGCGGCCAAGGGCTTCTACAAAGACGCCGGCCTGGACGTGACCATCAAACCCGGTGGTCCTGACATTGCGCCCACGCAGGTCATCGCCGGCAAGCAGGCAGACATTGTGGTGGACTGGATGCCCTCCGCCTTGGCCGCGCGTGAAGCCGGTGTGCCGCTGGTGAACGTGGCCCAAGTGTTCAACCAGTCTGGCCTGATGCTGACCTGCAAAAAGGCCAGTGGCGTCGCCAGCCCCAAAGACTTCAAGGGCAAGACCCTGGGCGTCTGGTACGGCGGCAACGAATACCCCTTCCTCAACTGGATGGGCAAGCTCGGCCTGAAGACCGACTCCGACATCAAGATCTTGAAGCAAGGCTTTAACGTCGACCCGCTGCTGCAAAACCAGGCTGCCTGTATCTCCACCATGATCTACAACGAATACTGGCAAGTGGTGGACGCTGGTGTGAAGGAAAAAGACCTGGTCACCTTCTTCTATGAAAAAGAAGGCGTGGCCACGTTGGAAGACGGTCTGTATGTGCTGGAGTCCAACCTGAAAGACCCCGCCTTTGTCGCCAAGATGGGCAAGTTCCTGAAAGCCACGCTCAAGGGCTGGGACGCTGCGGTCAAGGACCCCGAGGGTGCCGCCAAGGCCGTAGTGTCGGCTGACACCTCCGGTAGCGCCAGTCTGAAGGTGCAGAAGCGCCAAATGGAAAACGTGGCCAAGCTGATCACCAATGCAGGCACACCCAAGATTGGCTATCTGGAACCTGCCGCCTACGAGCGTACCGTGAAGGTGTTGCTGGCCGGTGGCAGCGACCCCGTGATCAAGAAAGACCCGGGCAAGGCTGCGTATTCCCACGCCATCTGGGAAGCTGCACAGAAGTAATTGGACAATCGGCAGCATGAACCACGTTGCCGATGCTCCCAAGGGCCTCATTCGCCAGGCGAATGAGGCCCTGATACTTTCCGCTGCCGAGAAAGTGTTTGCGCGTGCCGGCTTTGGCGGCGCCACCATGGCCGCCATTGCCGAGGCCAGCGGCCTGCCCAAGGCCAACCTGCACTATTACTTTGGCAGCAAGGAAGTGCTGTACCGCGAAGTGCTGGCCCGCATCCTCAACGACTGGCTGGTGCCCACCCACGGCATCACGGTCGACGCCGACCCCAAGAAGGCCCTGACCCAATACATCCGCGACAAGATGGAGCTGTCTGCCCAGCGGCCTGATGGTTCCAAGGTCTTTGCCAACGAACTGCTGCACGGCGCCCCCGTGGTCAAGAGTCTGCTCGCCAAGGAGCTGCGAACCCTCTTGCTGGAAAAAGCCGCCGTGGTGCAAGCCTGGGTTGACGCCCAACGCATGGCCCCGGTGGACGGCATGCACCTGTTCTTCACCATCTGGGCCGCCACCCAAACCTACGCCGACTTCGACGTGCAGATCTGCGCCGTGCTGGAGCAGGACGCACTCACCCCCAAGGACTTCGAACGCGCCACCGAACATGTGGTGTCGCTAATCCTGCGCGGCTGCGGTTTATAAGCCAAATCGGCCTCTGGCCCTCGTCAATACTGCGCGAGCAGCTATACAAGCAGGAGCACTATTGGCTTGCTGACGCACCAGGGTGCACCGCTCCGAGCCCCAAATGGGGGCTTGCAAACGTTGTCAGCCGACTCTTTACACTCTAGCCCTGCGAGCTGTCTTCAGGGAGAAGGTGTGTTTCAGGGATTGGTTTTCGACAGTGCCACAACGTCAGCCATGCTGGTGCTGTACTTCGTGCTGGGTGCTGCGTCGGTCACGGTCATGTGGCGGGGCCGCGCATCGCCGCCGGGCATGCTGCGGCTGCAGGTCAATGCCTGGTGGTACATCTTTCCGGTGTTCAGCGTGGCCTGGGCCCTGTACCCTTGGGGCCCCAGCGTGCTGGTGGTCCTGATTGCCGCGCTGGCGTGGCGCGAACTGGCCCTGCACCACCCCACGGCACCCCGGCGTTTTCAGTGGGCGTGTGCCGTCCTGCTGGCGTTGCAGTTGGCCGTGATGGGTGCAGAGCTTCCGGGTGCGATTGCACTGATGCCCGCGCTGATGCTGGTTCAGTTCATTTGGTTCTGGCATCAACCATCTCCTGCGCGCTTGCTCTGCTTGCTGTTTCTCCTGCTATGCGCCGGGCTGGGCTTTGTGTTGCAGCTGGAGCAATTGCCTCTGGACATGGCGCAACGTCGGGCCTGGTTTTTCTACCTGTTCACCGTGACCGCGCTGAACGACGTGGCGCAGTTCATCTGCGGCAAATGCCTGGGGCACCACAAGATTGCCAAAACCCTCAGCCCCAACAAAACCTGGGCCGGGCTGCTGGGTGGCGTGGTGGTCAGTGCGCTGGTCTCGCTCGCACTGGGCTCGCACCTGCAGCTCGCGTCCGGCCCTTTTTTGCTGGCCTTGGGGGCTGCCCTCTCCTTGGCCGGATTTTTCGGCGACTTGATGTTTTCGGCCGCCAAGCGTGCGCTGGGCCTCAAGGATTTTTCCAATCTGATCCCCGGGCACGGCGGCATTCTCGACCGGGCCGACAGCCTGGTGTTGACAGCCCCTGTGCTCTACGCCGTGTTGCACCTCACGCTGCACTAAATGCAGCCTGCGCTGCACTCTTTTCTACACAGGAACTCCATGATGACTGCTTTGCCTTCGGCCCCCTGGACCTGCCACGAGGCCGGCTTTGACACCCAAGACGGCACCCGCCTGTTTTACCGCGCATGGCAGCCGCAGCAGCCGCGAGCCCAGGCGGATGGCGGCCCGCGTGCCCTGATCTTTCTGCACCGCGGGCATGAGCATTCGGGCCGTATCCAGGCGCTGGTGGAGCAGCTGGGGTGCACGCAGGACTGGGCTTTTGCCTGGGACGCACGGGGCCACGGCCACTCGCCCGGCGAGCGTGGCGATGCACCCGGCTTTGAAACCCTGGTGCGTGACTTTGACGACTTTGTGCGCCACCTGCAGGCGCGCCACGGCATTGCCCCGCACAACACCCTGGTCGTGGCCAACAGCGTGGGCGCCGTCATTGCCGCTACCTGGTTGCACGACTATGCGCCTGGTGTGCGCGGCGTGGTCATGGCGGCGGCGGCGTTTGACATCAACCTCTATGTGCCGCTGGCCAAACCGGCGCTGCGCCTGGCCATGGGCTTCAAGAAAGACCTGTTTGTCACCAGCTACATCCGCTCCAGCATGCTCACGCACTCCAAAGAGCAAGCGCTGGCCTACGATGCGGACCCGCTGATCACCAAGAACATCTCGGCCCGCGTGCTGCTGGACCTGGCCGATACCGCCCAACGCGTGGTGCATGACGCCAGCGCCATCGACACGCCCATCCTGATGCTGGTGGCCGACCAGGACTATGTGGTCAAGCAGGCGCCGCAACAGCTGTTCTTTGAGCGCTTGTCCTCCAGCCTCAAGCGTTTGGTAGTGCTCAAGGACTGCCGCCACGCCATCTTTTACGAGAGCGACGCGGTGCGCAACCAGGCCGTGCAAGAGGCGCGCACCTTCATCGACGCCTGCTTTGCCCAGGCACCACTGCCCGCCGCCCACTACCACGCAGCAGACACCCACAGCGCCAGCGCGCGTCAGTACCAGGCGCTGCTGCGAGACGAAATTGGCCCCTGGCCGAAGCGTGCGTTCTACGCCCTTCAGCGCGTGCTGCTGGGCAGCCTGGGCAGGCTCAGCAAGGGCATGCGCATTGGCCTGGAGCATGGCTTTGATTCGGGTGCCTCGCTGGACTACGTGTATGGCAACCAGCCGCAGGGCGACTGGGGCATTGGCAAGGTAGTGGACGGCGGCTACCTTGGCGCCGTGGGCTGGCGCGGCATCCGCCTGCGCCGCTGGCAGATGCAAGAGGCGCTGGCGCAACGCATTGCCCAGCACCCGGCCACCGAGCCGCTACGGATTCTGGACATCGCCGCAGGCGGTGGCCGCTATGTGTTGGAGACCGTGAAGCGTTTTCAGGACCGCAACATCCATGTGACCCTGCGCGACTACGCAGCGCACAACCTGCAGCAAGCCCAGCACTTGGCTGACCAACTGCAGCTCAAGCAGCTGCCCGAACTGCAGCAGCGCGACGCCTTTGCCGACGCCAGCTACGACGACGGCTCAGCGCCCTATGACATCGTCATCGTGTCCGGCCTGTATGAGCTGTTCAACGACAACGCTGCCGTGCTGCGCTCCCTGCGCGGCGTGGTGCGCCAGCTCAAGCCGGGCGGCCACCTGCTGTACACCGGCCAGCCTTGGCACCCCCAGATAGAGCTGATTGCCAAGACCCTGAACAACCACCAGGGCCAGCCCTGGACCATGCGGCCACGGCCCCAGGCCGAGCTGGATGCGCTGGTAGCCAGTGCGGGCTGCCGCAAAGTAGCCACCACGATTGGGCTGGAGGGCATATTCACCGTGTCCGTGGCGCGCCACGAACCTGCGGGCACAGGCGCCCAGGCCTGAGCTAGCTCCTAGCCCAGCGCCCGCAGCGCTGCGCGCACGCGGTTGCGCAGCGTCCAGCCCAGCAGTGCCAGCACCAGCACCAGCAGGCCGTTGGTCCAACCGGGCGTGGCCGCGCTGGCCACCAGCAGGCCCAGCAGCCCAAAGGCCACGGCCCGGTCACTCTTGCCCATGGGCCCGTCAAAGCGGCGCTGCGTGCCCGCTGCCAGCGCGGCCAGGCCGGTGCATTCGGCCCAAGAGGCCACCACCACCGCACTCACCACCAAGCCCGCATGGATGCCCGGCACCAAGGCAAACGGAAGGTAGAGCGCGGCGTCCGAGACCAGGTCGCACAGCTCGTTGAGCATGGCGCCCAGGGGCGTTTTCTGGCCCGTGGCGTTGGCCAGCATGCCGTCCAGTGCATTCAAGGCCATGCGCACCAGCAGCACCAGGGGCAGGCCGTACCAGAGTGCTTGGCAGCCAGGGTAGAGCGCCAATGCCACGCCATACAGCAGCATCAGCGCGGTGGTACCCACGGTGAGCTGGTTGGGGCTGATGCCCCAGCGCGCCAGGCTTTGCAGCACGGGTTGCAAGAGTTGTTGGAAACGGGGCTTGAGCTGGTAAACAGAAATACGCATGAACAGGTGGCGTGAATGTCAGGAGGGGCAGCCCGCTTGCGGATTTTGGGCCAGGTAGGCGCTGGCCATCTGGCGGCTGCGGCTGTAGCCCATGGCGCAATGCAGGTACACCGGGTGCCCGGACTGTAGCGCGTCGTGCACGATGGCCAGCACCCGCTGGACATCGGTAGCGGAGGGGGGCACCAGGTCCAGCAGGGGTACATGGTGGTAGCGCGTGTTGCGCAATGCCGGGGTCTCGCTCAGCTCATTGGCCAGGTCCACCACGGTGCAGCCGGGGGGCAGCTGCTGCGCTTGTGCCTGGCTCAGGCGCCGCCCGACCCACAGGCCCGGCGCCACCTCCGCACACGGCGGGTTCTTGCGCTCGCGCCATTGCACGGCCAGCCAGGTCAGGCGGTAGCCCAGCAGGTAGGGCGCATAGAACAGCCAAGCCCACCAGGCAAAGCGTCCCCGGGTTTTGTGCAAAAAGTTCGCATCCCCCCGCGCATAGGCCTGTGCCACCAGCAGCAGGCTGGCGGCGCAGTAGGCCGTGAGCCACCCTGGCCACCACGCCATGCCCAGCACCACCACCACGCCCGCTCCCAGTGCGTAGTACAGGGCCACCCAAGGCGTTTGCCGCCGGGGCCGCACCAGCGCAACGCAGGCTGCGCCCAGCGCGGCCCCGGCCAGCACATCCAGCACATGGTGCTGGTAGGTGAACAGCGTGGCCACGGACACCAGGCCCAACGTGAGGAACAAGGCCCACCGCGTGGCCCAGGTCGCACACAGCGGCCGCCAGGCCAACCAAAAAATGCAGCAATAGGCCACGTGCAGCGAGGGCAGCTGGTTGTAGGGCTGGTCCACCACGCCCAACAGGGCATACAGCGGTGCCCACAGCGCAGACGTCAGCTCGGGCCGCTCAAAACTGAAGCGCAGCGGCACCAGCACAAACACCAGGCAGGCCAGTACCGTGGCCAGCAACAGGCGCTGGCTCAGCACCCGCAGGGCGTCCAGTGAGCCCACCACCGCAAAGCTGCCCACAAAAAACACCCCCGAAAACATGTAGGGCAGCACCATCCAGGGCACAAACGCGATGTGTGCGTCCCAGGCGGTGGCCACGTTGCGACCAATGCCTTGTTGCTGTGCCAACAAGTTGGCCACGGGGTAACACAGGCCAAAGACCAGCGCATTCAGTAGCCCGTGGCGCAGGCGCTGCGCCGTGGTGGCGCGGGAGGTGAACGATGTCGTCGAAGTCGAGGTTGGCATACGCATGACGTGCGTGGCGGTGTGCTATGTTGAAGCCATGACAGACGCGCAGAAATACCAACGTTGCATGGTGATGGCCGGTGGCGGTTTTCGGTATGGCATTTACTTGGGGCAATACGCAGCAGCATGTGAAGTGGGCGAGCCGCCCGATGTGGTGTTGGCCAGCTGTGGTGCCTCCATCGCGGCGGCCTTGATTCACAGTGTGCCAGACGATGCACAGCGCCGCGCCTGGCTGGTATCGCCAGAGATGTACCAGTTTTGGAGCCGCTTTACGCCCGGGCCCAGTGCTGCACTGCACCGCACCATGTGGGGTGTGGCGCGGCGCGCATTGCAGCGCGGGGCAGCCCCCACGGTGCCCGACCTGTTTGGCGACTACCTGTTTGCTGTGCCTCCCGCCTTGCCTGCATTCCCCACACCACCCACCGCATCCGAACGCCACGCCACGCCCGACGTGGCCATCATCGGCAGCCGCCTCATGTTCACGCAAGACGAGGTCGGCCAGCCGCGCGGCCAGCGCAAGTTGCTGGAAGAAACCGTGTTTGCCCCGCCGCGCACGGCGCAGCTGCTGCAAGGGGTGCGCTCGCCGTTTCAGGGGGCGCAGTGGGGCAACACGGTGGTGGCCCCCACGGTAGCAGTCGACACCGCCATGCCCTTGCCGGAGGCGGTGCGCATCTCGGTGTCCGACATGCTCTACTTTCCTGCCTACCCGCGGGGGGATGCGCACTACCTAGGGGGCGTGGTGGATTTGCTGCCCATCGAGCTGGCGCAGCGCTTGGCGCACCAGGTGGTGATCGAGTTCAAGTCTGAGTTTGAGCCCTTCACCTCGGCGCCTGCCTGGCGTGCTGTACTGGGCATGGATGCGCACCAGCGCCTGCGCCATGTGCACGCGCAGCAGGCCGATGTGTGGATCGACAGCTCCGACATCAGCCAGGCACTGCCCACGCAAACCATGCAAAAGAAAATGGACTGGTGCAACAACCGCCTGGTGCTGCAGCCACCGGTCAGCCACGCCGTGTTTGCCCAGCACATGCAAGCCCAGTGGGACTACGGCTACCAACGCGGTCTGGAGGCTTTTGCGCGCAGGCCGCGCGGCGCTCAGGCTGGCATGCGTAGGGTCAATGCGTACAACCGGGGAGCGGTATGAAGGTCATGGTGATTGGGGGGACCAGCGGCATCGGTTTGGCGCTGGCCCGGCATTATTTGGAACACGGGCACGCGGTTGCCGTCTGCGGTCGCGACACTGAGCGCCTGCGCGGCACGGCGGTAGAGGGCCACCCGCGCCTGCAAGCCCATGCGCTGGACATTGCCGACCCCAGTGCCTTGGCCGCCGCACTGGCCGGCTTTGCGCCCGACCGGCTGGACTTGCTCATCGTCACCGCAGGCATGTACTTCAACACCCGCGACCACGTGCTGGACGCGGCCACCACCCTGCGCCTGCTCCAAACCAATGTGAGCGGCCTGAGCCATGCGTTTGAACTGGCCGCTGCGCAGATGCTGGCGCAAGGCAGCGGCCAGCTGGTCGCCGTGTCCTCGGTGGCGGGTTTGCTCAAAGACTACCCCGGCGCCTCGGTCTACAGCGCCAGCAAGCGTGCCGTGCTCAGCATCTGCCAAACCTACCGCATGGCGCTCGCGCCTTTTTCGATTGCTGTCACCGCCATCGTGCCCGGCTACATGGACACCGCCAAACTGCGCGATCTGAATGGCGGCGACGCCAGCCACAAGCCCTTTCTCATGTCCGAAGCGCAGGCGGTGGCGCGCATCGTGCAAGCCATCGACGGCAAGGAAGCCACCGCTGTCTTCCCCTGGCAGATGCGCTGGTCCATTGCCGTACTCAACCGCCTGCCCCTGTGGCCCCTGCTGCGCCGGGTGCTGCCCAAGGGCCGGACCCGGCAGGGGTGATTTGGGGCACGTTTTTGAGCCAAATAGGCCTCTAGCCCTCATAAAATGTGCGCAAACAGCTCCTAAATCAGGAGCATATGCTTTGCTTCAACGGACCCCGACAAACTCCACTGAATCCATGAAATGGCTTGATTTCCTGCTCGGAAGGCGCAGGCCCCTCTCTGCCGAGCAGCGTGCCCGCGACCTCATCCGCGCCGTAGACGCCGGTGGCCTGCCGCTCAACGCCGCCATCGTCAACGATATCGCTAGGCAGCTGGGGCTGGAGGTGTCGAGCAGGGCGCGTATGGAAGAGACGATTGCGCGGATTCGGGCGGCGTTGGGGCGGGTGTAGCGCCAATAGGCGGCTGCAATGCGGCGGAAGCGGTCGTTCACAAAATCCACCAAATGGGGGATATTCGGCGCGATCTGAGTGGGTAAAAATGACCACTGGAAAATTAGAGCCTATAAAACTCCCCCTCAATCAATGAAGAAACACCGCTACTTCATTATTATTCTCTTAGCTTTCGCTTTGACTGCCGGGTCAACTACATCTTGGGCGCAGCAAGCGAAGAGAATTCAACTTGAACAACTGGAGACAATGTTCTCCAACATACGTACCAAAACGAAGTGGGACGTTGATGGGCCGCTCTTGTGGGGCTATTTTTTCTTTGACCAGAATCTTAATAAGCTCAAGCAAGCTGCGTCTGAGCTTCAGGGTTCCGGATACCGGGTTGTAGGTTTAGAGCAAGTCGAGGGCAAGCATTTTTTCCGCTTGCATGTTGAGAAGGTCGAAGCTCATACGCCGAAATCGCTGTATGCCCGCAATAACGAGCTCTACCTATTGGCAGAGCGCCTGTCGATAGTGTCGTACGACGGAATGGACGTAGGCCCAGCTCCGGCGGCGAGTAAATAAAACGGACTAGTTGGATATACATCACGTTAGACGGCACGGACATGTTACTGCTGTTCACACAATTGGCGATATTTCTTTTGCTGCCCGCGCTTTTGATTGCCGTAGCCTTGGCTTTCGTCTGGCGCAAAATCTCCAGGCGCTGGCTTTTCGTCGCGGTGAGTTTGCTCGTTGGCTACAGTCTGTACTTCGCAATCATGTATTTTCTTGACCCGGACTTCGGCCGTCCGAGTGCAGACCTCGTGTCACTAGAGTCTTCGCCGGATAGCAATGCTGCAAAGGTTGTAGTGGTCCGAGATATAAAAGGAAACGTCATCCGTTACTTTCTTGAGCCGTATCTATCTCGGATGATCACATTCACATGCATCTTCTCATTCGTACTCTGGCGAATGACGCGCTACTTTCGCCGTGAGGTCACGGGTGTCTAGCAACCTGCGGCATCGGCCGATGCGGCGACGTTAATGATCGTTTAGGAGCGAAGAATGTCTGCAGTCAGTCTGCAGGCGCCTTGGTTTCGTGGCGATAGACTGCGA
>NZ_NOXW01000007.1 GCF_002251855.1 Rhodoferax sp. TH121 | reverse complement strand
GCCGGGGGTCGCGGGTTCGAGTCCCGTCCACTCCGCCAAATAAGAAGCCGCTGCATGCAAATGCAGCGGCTTTTTTCTTGTCCGCGTGTCTGAAGTTGCCACAATCGCCCCATGTACAAGCACTTCTCTGAAACCACGGGTCACCAGCGTCTGGTCTATGGCGCACTTGTGGGGGCCGTGGTGGCACTGCTGCCCGTGCCACTGACCCTGGCCTCCCGTGCCCTGCTGGGGTGGACGGCAGGCGCCAGTGTCTACCTAGTGCTGGCCTGGTGGCTGGCGGTGGAGTTCGACGCCGCGCGCACGCGTGCACGCGCGCAAGCCCAGGACCAGCCGGGCATGACCTTGTTCTTTCTCTTGCTGCTGTCGGTGTTTGCGAGTTTTGCGGCGATTGCGCTCATGTTGCAGCACGTCAAGGACTTGGCCGGTGCACAGCGCGTGGCGCATCTGGGCCTGTCGATGTCGGCGCTCGCGGCGTCGTGGCTGCTGATGCAGACCATCTTCGCCTTCCGCTACGCCCACCTCTATTACCAAGAGGAATTGCGTGGCCACGCGCATGGCGCGGGCCTGGACTTTCCGGGCAAGCAGGCGCCCGATTACTTTGACTTTCTTTATTACGCCCACGTGGTGGGCATGACATCGCAGGTGTCGGATGTGGTGGTCACCTCGCGCACCATGCGCCGCCTCACGCTGTTGCACAGCGTGACGGCGTTTGGCTTCAATATGCTGGTGCTAGCGCTCTCCATCAACGTGATGGCGGGCGCGATCCAATAAATCCGCTGGAAAGCGCGGTGCCCAAGAGGATGATGGGGCCGCAGACCAGCATCCATGCCGTCACCGTCTCGCCCAGCAACAGCACGCCATAGGCCACGCCAAATACCGGGATCGCATAGGTCACCGTCAACGCCTTGGCCGGGCCGCGCTTGTCGATCAGGCGGAAGAAGATCACATAGGCCACGCCGGTGCACAGCACGCCCAAAGCTAGCAGGGCCAGCCATGCCGAGCCACTGGCGGCTTGGTCGGGCCAGTACCACAGTGTGAAGGGCAGCAACGCCAGTGTGGCACCGATCTGGCTGCCCGTGGCCAGCACCATGGAGGGCACACCGGCCAGGTAGCGGCGCGTGAAGCTGGCCGCGACGCCATAGAAGAAGCAGGCGGCCAAGCAGGCCAGTACCGCCCAACCGGTAGCGCCGCCACCCGTGCCGGGCGTGAAGCTGGATTTGCTCCAGGCCAGCAGTGCCACGCCAAAGAATCCCACCAGCAGGCCCACGACGCGAAGACCTTGCGGGCGGTCCTTGAGCCAGATCCAGGCCACCAGTGCGCCAAACAGCGGCACCGTGGCGTTGATGATGGACGAGAGGCCGGTAGAAATGCTCAGCAGCGCAAACGACAGGCAGGCGAAGGGAATGGCTGAATTGATCACCCCCACAGCGAAGACCAGTTTCCAGTGCTGGCGCAGCGCCGCCATCCCGCCTTGGTACCAGAGCAGGGGCAGCAGGAACACGGCCGCGATGCCCACGCGCATGCCGGCCGTGGGCAGGGCGCCAAACTCCTTGGCACCCATGCGCATGAAGAGGAAAGACGAGCCCCAGATGGCGGCGAGCAGCACAAACTCCGTGACCCAGGCGGGCGCCGGTGCGGCAGGAGAGGATGGGACGGAAGCGGATGAGGTCAAAGAGGTCTTTCGAGTTGCAGCAGTGCGATTTTGCGGTCCAGCCCGCCCGCGTAGCCGGTGAGGGCACCATGGGCGCCCAGCACGCGGTGGCAGGGCACGATGACACTGATGGGGTTGCGCCCCACGGCCGCGCCCACGGCGCGCACGGCGGCAGGGTTCTGGATGTGCTGGCTGATGTGGCCATAGCTTACCGTGCTGCCGCTCGCAATCTGCTGCAGCTGCGCCCACACGGCTTGCTGGAAGGCGGTGCCACCCGAGAGATCCAGTGGCAGGTCGAAGTGCTGGCGCTGCCCGGCAAAGTATTCCAGCAACTGTTGGCCGGCGGCGCGCAGCAGCGGGTGCCCGGGATCTACAGGCCATTCGTCAAAAGACGGCTGGTGTTGCTGACCGTCAAACCATGCGCCTACCAGCGCCGCATCGGTGGCAGCCAGCGTCATGGGGCCCAGCGGAGTGGTCAGAGACGCGCGGACGGTGTGGGGTGAGAATTTCATAAAATAGGCCTCCAGACCTCATGGAATGTGCGCGAGCAGCTATCAATTCAGGAGTGACCAAGCGCGGACCGTGGCATAGCTGCGCCAGGGGCGCCAGACTTGTGAGGCCTGCTCCGCCGCGACGGCCGGGCGCGGCTGCTCACGCACGCCCAGGGCCTTGTGCAAAGCCACATCGCCGGCCGGAAACGCATCGGGCCAGTGCAGTGCACGCATGGCGATGTAGTTCGCCGTCCAGGCGCCAATGCCAGGCAGGGCCTGCAGGGCGGCCAGCGTGGCCGACACATCGGCACTGGGGTTGAGTGTGAGCTGACCGTCGGCCACTGCGGTGGCGATGGCGCGTAGGGCCTGCTGGCGCTGGCGCACGATGCCCAGACTGCCCAGGTCCTCGTCGCTGGCTTGGCGCAGCGCCTGCGGTGTGGGGAACAGGTGCGTGAGCCCGTCCAGCGGCGTCTCCAGCGGTGCGCCAAAGCGCTGCACCAGGCGCGCACCCAGGGTGCGCGCCGCCTGCACCGTGATCTGTTGGCCCAGCACGGCGCGCACGGCCAGCTCAAAGCCGTCCACCGTGCCCGGCACCCGCAGGCCTGCGCCGTTGGGAAAGCTGGCCTGCAGCACGGCATGGATGGCATGCGGGTCCGCGTCCAGGTCCAGCAGGCTGCGCATGCGCGCCATCACCAGCGGCAGTGCGCTGGCCAGTGATTCGCTGACCGTGATGCGCACCTCGCTCTGGGCAGGGGCAAATTGCAGCTGCACCCAGCCTTGCAGGGTGCGGCCGGCCCAGTCCAGCGCCAGTGTGCGCGACAGACGCAGCGTGTCCACATCCACCTGTTCCACGCCCGCCAGGCTGCGCAGTGCAAAGAAGCGCAGTAGCGCGGCCTCGTCCAGCGGCGGGCGGTAGGCCGCACGCAGTTGCAAACCGTGGCTACTGCTCCGGCCCGCCGCGCTTCGCAGCGCGCGCGGCTGCAGCCGGTACTGCGCGGCAAATACGGTGTTGAAACGTCGCACACTGGCAAAGCCGCTGAGCGCCGCAATCTGTGCAATGGGCAGCGCGGTGTCCGTGAGGAGTTGCTTGGCCGTAAGCAGGCGGCGTGTTTGCAGGTACTGCAGAGGCGAGACGCCCCACAGCGCCTCAAAGATGCGGCGCAAATGGCGCTCGCTCACGCCCAGACGTTCGGCCACCTGGCCCATGCTGGGTGAACCGTCGCTCCAGAGCTGGGGGGCGTCCAGCAGCTGTGCGGCCTGGCGCGCCAGGATGGCCGAGGCGTCCTGGGTGGACCAGGCCTGTGCGCCCAGCGCCTGCAGGCCGGAAGGCGCCAGCTCCGGGCGGCAGCGCATGCAGGGGCGAAAGCCCGCAGCCTCGGCCTGCGAGGCCAGCGCGAAGAAGCGGCAGTTCTCGGGCTTGGGCGTGCGCACCTTGCAGACCGGGCGGCAATAGATGCCGGTGCTGGTCACTCCGGTAAAGAACCGCCCGTCAAAGCGCGCGTCACGGGCCTTGAGGGCCAGATACTGGCCCGCATGGTCAGCGGCAGAGGGCGGGGACGGCGTGTGCATGGGCTGGATGATACGGAGCCATAGATCCTGAATGCGCCGTTTTCGGACATGTGGCTGGGGCAAAAACGCAGAGGCTGCCGCCTACAATGTGCCGCCACAGACCCTGGCATTCCTACAGGGCCACAGAGAGGACGTACCGTGCAGCTTTCCCCCAGTATTTTCAAAGCCTATGACATCCGTGGCGTCGTGCCCAGCACCCTGACCGAAGAGATTGCGCTGGGTCTGGGCCGGGCCTTTGGGACCGTGGCCATGGCCCAGGGCGAAACCACCGTGGCTGTAGGCCGCGATGGCCGCTTGAGCGGCCCCAGCCTGTCGGCTGCGCTGATCCGCGGCTTGCTGGAGGCGGGCGTGGCGGTGATCGATGTTGGCATGGTGACCACGCCCTTGCTCTACTTCGCGGCCCACACGCTGTGCCGCAGCGGTATCCAGGTCACGGGTAGCCACAACCCGCGCGATTACAACGGCTTCAAGATGGTGCTGGGCGGGCGTGCCATTTACGGCGCCGACATCCAGGCTTTGCGCACGCACATGGAGCAAGAAACCTGGGTGCTGCAGCCTGGCGGCTCCTGCCGCAGCGTGGACGTGCTGGCCGATTACACGGCGCACATTGTGGGTGACATCCGGCTGGCGCGGCCGCTGAAGATCGTGGTGGACAGCGGCAATGGTGTGGCCGGGGCGTCGGCACCGGCCATCCTGCGCGCCATCGGTTGCGAGGTGCAGGAGCTGTTCAGCACGGTCGATGGCAACTTCCCCAACCACCACCCGGACCCGAGCAAGCCCGAGAACCTGCGCGACCTGATTGCCGCCTTACAGGCCGGCGATGCCGAGCTGGGGCTGGCCTTTGACGGCGACGGCGATCGGCTGGGCATCGTCACGCGCGACGGACAGACCATTTACCCGGACCGCCAGATGATGCTGTTTGCGCAGGACGTGCTCTCGCGTGTGCCCGGCGGCACCATCGTGTTTGACGTGAAGTGTTCCCAACAGCTGGCCCCCGCCATTGCAGCCGCCGGTGGCAAGCCCCTGATGTACAAGACAGGGCACTCCCTGATCAAGGCCAAGATGCGCGAACTCGACGCCCCGTTGGGCGGCGAGATGAGTGGCCACATCTTCTTCAAGGAGCGCTGGTTCGGCTTTGACGACGGTACCTACGCGGGCTGCCGCCTGCTGGAAATCCTGAGCCGCTCGCCCGACATGGGCGCCGCGCTGCACGCGCTGCCCACCAGCTTCTCGACCCCCGAGCTCAATGTGGCGTGTGCCGAAGGGCAGCCGCATGCGCTGGTCGAGCAGTTGCTGGCGCTGGCCGACTTTGCGGCGCCGGCAGTCATTAACAACATTGACGGCCTGCGCGTCGATTGGCCCGATGGTTTTGGCCTGGTGCGCGCGTCCAACACCACACCCGTGCTGGTGCTGCGTTTTGAAGGGCATACCGAGGCAGCGCTGCAACGTATCGAGGCAGACATGCTGGCCTTGCTGCGCAGCGTCAAGCCCGATGCCACGTTTCAAGAGGCTGCGCATTGAGCCAGACCCCAGCGGTCCCGCGCATCCTGATCGTCAAGCTTTCCTCGCTGGGCGACGTGGTGCATGCCATGCCTGCCGTGCAAGACCTGCGCCTCGCCTATCCGCAGGCGCAGATCGATTGGGTGGTGGAGGCTGCGTTTGCGCCGCTGGTGGCGCGTTGCGAGGGCGTGCAGCAGGTCATTCCCTGCGCGCTGCGGCAGTGGCGCAAGGCCCCGTTCTCCGCCCGCACACGCAGCGAGTGGAGGGCCTTCAAGACCCGGCTGCAAGCGCAAGCGTACGACGCTGTCATCGACCTGCAGGGCCTGAGCAAATCGGCCCTGGTGTCCTGGCTGGCGCGCACCACGCCCGGCGGCAAGCGGTATGGATTGGCCAACCAGACCGAGGGCTCGGGCTTCGAGGCCCCGGCGCGCTGGGTGGCCGATGTGGCCATTGAGATTGAACCGCATGTGCATGCGGTGCAGCGTTCGCGCATTCTGTGTGCGGCAGGTCTGGGCTACGTGCTGCAAGGCCCGGCGCAATGGGGCCTGCGTCCCGGTGCGCTGGTCAGCGTGCAACCCGTCAAGCAGGGTGACAACCCCTTTGTGCCCAAGAAGGCCGTGGTGGCGCTGGTGCACGGTACCTCGCGGGCCGACAAGGAATGGCCGCAGTCTTCCTGGGTGGAATTGGGGCGGCGCCTCAACCACGCCGGCTTTGCGGTGGCGCTGCTGCATGGCAACGCGGCCGAGAAGGCGACCAGCGAAGCCATCGCCGCGCAGCTGCACGACGCCTGGGTCTGGCCCGCCATGGCTCTGGATGCCATGACCGACACCCTGGCCCACTGCGCTGGTGCGGTGGGGGTGGACAGTGGCGTGAGCCACATTGCCGTGGCACTGGACCTGCCGCATGTGCAGATCTACAACTTTGACACCGCCTGGCGCACCGGGCCCGAGGTGCTGGCAGGCACCGACGCGGCGACTGCGCCGCGCCTGCCGCTGCGACAGGTGAGCGTGTATGGCCAACCCCAGCCGACGGTGGATGCGGTGTGGGAGGCCTGGGACGGTCTGGCCACGCCGGTACTGTGCCAATGATGCGCTTTCTGTATTCCGCCGCCGTCTGGTTGGCCCAGCCCTTGGTGCGCCGTAAGCTGCGCCGCCGTGCCGCGGCCGAGCCTCTGTATGGTGAACACATCGCCGAACGGTTTGGGCATTACACCCAGCCTGCGCCTGCCCCGGGTGAGGGGCCATGCGTGTGGCTGCATGCGGTCTCGCTGGGCGAAACCCTGGCCGCCGCCACGCTGGTGACTGCCCTGCGCCAGCAACTGCCGGGCATGCGCCTCTTGCTCACCCACGGTACCGCCACCGGCCGCGCTGCGGGTGCACGCCTGCTACAGCCCGGTGATGTGCAGGTCTGGCAGCCCTGGGACACGATGGGTGCAGTGCGCCGCTTCCTGGCCCACTTTCAGCCGCAGATTGGCCTGCTGATGGAAACCGAGCTTTGGCCCAACCTGGTGGCCGAGAGCGCCCGTGCCGGCGTGCCGCTGTGCCTGGTGAATGCGCGCCTGAGCGAGAAAACCCTGCGCCGCTCCCGGCGCTGGGGGGCGCTGGCTCGCGACACCTATGCGGGCCTGCACGCAGCCTGGGCGCAGGGTGAGGCCGATGCCCAACGCCTGCGCCAGCTGGGCGCCCCGGTGCGTGGAGTGATGGGGAATTTCAAATTCGACATGGCGCCCAATGCCACGCAGCTCGCGCAGGGACGCGCCTGGCGCACGGCCAGCGCCCGTCCGGTGCTGATGTTCGCCAGCGCGCGCGAAGGCGAAGAGGCCATGTTGATCGAGGTTTTGAAGCGAAATAGGCCTCTAGCCCCGGTGGATTCTGCGCAAGAAGCTCCTGAAATCATAGCGGATGGCGTGCAGTGGCTGGTCGTGCCACGCCACCCGCAGCGCTTTGATGAGGTGGCCGCGCTATTCACCGCCGCTGGCTATACGGTGGCGCGCCGCAGCCAGTGGGGTGCCGACTGTCCGGTGGCCGCCGATGTGTGGCTGGGCGACTCGCTGGGCGAGATGGCGCTGTACTTTGGCCTGGCCCATGCGGCCCTGCTGGGCGGCAGCTTTGCGCCCTTGGGCGGGCAAAACCTGATCGAGGCCGCGGCCTGCGGGGTGCCCGTTTTCATGGGGCCGCACACCTACAACTTTGCCGAGCCGGCGCAGCTCGCTGCGCAGGCCGAGGCTGCCTTTGTATGTGCCGATCTGGCCGATGCGGTGGACCGTGGCACGGCCCTGTTGCAGCAGCCGCACCGTCTGGAGACGGCCCAACAGGCGGCCCTGGGTTTGGGCGCAGCCCACCGCGGCGCCGCGCAGCGCACGGCCCAGGCACTCGTCACGGTGCTGGCAAAAAAAAGGCCCTGAGCGCGCAAGCGTCAGGGCCCGATGCTGCCGCCCTAGCGGCGCAGTGCCGGCTCAGTTCGCCAACTGCCCATTGATAGGATTCAAGTCTTCCGCCACCAG
>NZ_NOXW01000010.1 GCF_002251855.1 Rhodoferax sp. TH121 | reverse complement strand
AAAAATCTTTTGCTTAATTTGACAATGCTTCAAAAAGTGTGTCATAATTCAAGGCTTCGCTGATCACAGCAAAGCAAACGAAACAAGGTAAAAATTGTTTCTGATCATTAAAAATCTACAGCCGATAAGCGTGGGCGTTTGAAGGTAGTTGCCAAGTTCTTTGGAACTAAGTCGCAAGACTTTAAACGCTCATGAAGTAAAAAAGATGTGAAAGTCAGAGATGATATTCACGTCGATTCCAATTTATGAGTTGCTCGAAAGGGCAAAACAATCAAGATCGAACTATAGAGTTTGATCCTGGCTCAGATTGAACGCTGGCGGCATGCCTTACACATGCAAGTCGAACGGCAGCACGGGAGCAATCCTGGTGGCGAGTGGCGAACGGGTGAGTAATATATCGGAACGTGCCCAGTCGTGGGGGATAACGCAGCGAAAGCTGTGCTAATACCGCATACGATCTATGGATGAAAGCGGGGGATCGCAAGACCTCGCGCGATTGGAGCGGCCGATATCAGATTAGCTAGTTGGTGGGGTAAAAGCCCACCAAGGCGACGATCTGTAGCTGGTCTGAGAGGACGACCAGCCACACTGGAACTGAGACACGGTCCAGACTCCTACGGGAGGCAGCAGTGGGGAATTTTGGACAATGGGCGCAAGCCTGATCCAGCAATGCCGCGTGCAGGATGAAGGCCTTCGGGTTGTAAACTGCTTTTGTACGGAACGAAACGGTCTCTTCTAATACAAGGGGCTAATGACGGTACCGTAAGAATAAGCACCGGCTAACTACGTGCCAGCAGCCGCGGTAATACGTAGGGTGCGAGCGTTAATCGGAATTACTGGGCGTAAAGCGTGCGCAGGCGGTTATGTAAGACAGATGTGAAATCCCCGGGCTCAACCTGGGACCTGCATTTGTGACTGCATAGCTAGAGTACGGTAGAGGGGGATGGAATTCCGCGTGTAGCAGTGAAATGCGTAGATATGCGGAGGAACACCGATGGCGAAGGCAATCCCCTGGACCTGTACTGACGCTCATGCACGAAAGCGTGGGGAGCAAACAGGATTAGATACCCTGGTAGTCCACGCCCTAAACGATGTCAACTGGTTGTTGGGTCTTCACTGACTCAGTAACGAAGCTAACGCGTGAAGTTGACCGCCTGGGGAGTACGGCCGCAAGGTTGAAACTCAAAGGAATTGACGGGGACCCGCACAAGCGGTGGATGATGTGGTTTAATTCGATGCAACGCGAAAAACCTTACCCACCTTTGACATGTACGGAATTCGCCAGAGATGGCTTAGTGCTCGAAAGAGAGCCGTAACACAGGTGCTGCATGGCTGTCGTCAGCTCGTGTCGTGAGATGTTGGGTTAAGTCCCGCAACGAGCGCAACCCTTGTCATTAGTTGCTACATTCAGTTGGGCACTCTAATGAGACTGCCGGTGACAAACCGGAGGAAGGTGGGGATGACGTCAAGTCCTCATGGCCCTTATAGGTGGGGCTACACACGTCATACAATGGCTGGTACAGAGGGTTGCCAACCCGCGAGGGGGAGCTAATCCCATAAAGCCAGTCGTAGTCCGGATCGCAGTCTGCAACTCGACTGCGTGAAGTCGGAATCGCTAGTAATCGCGGATCAGAATGTCGCGGTGAATACGTTCCCGGGTCTTGTACACACCGCCCGTCACACCATGGGAGCGGGTTCTGCCAGAAGTAGTTAGCCTAACCGCAAGGAGGGCGATTACCACGGCAGGGTTCGTGACTGGGGTGAAGTCGTAACAAGGTAGCCGTATCGGAAGGTGCGGCTGGATCACCTCCTTTCTGGAAAACTGCAACTTAATTTGAACGCTCACACTTATCGGTTGTTGGAAGGTTGTCGCTAACGATCAGGCTTGCTTGATCCAAAGTGACCGGCTTGGGTCTGTAGCTCAGTTGGTTAGAGCACCGTCTTGATAAGGCGGGGGTCGTTGGTTCGAGACCAACCAGACCCACCATCCCGTCCAATAGTCTATGACCATGGGGGATTAGCTCAGCTGGGAGAGCACCTGCTTTGCAAGCAGGGGGTCGTCGGTTCGATCCCGTCATCCTCCACCATTCAACGATACTTATAAAGTCAACACCAAAGTTGCTTTAAGCCTTTATAGGCTAGAGGCTACTTTGTTGTTGATCAAGATCTCTTGATCAATCGGCTGTTCTTTAACAATTTATAGAGTTTAATCAGCGTTGCTAACAATCTAAGCTGCTTGAGGAAACTGCACATTCGTAAAGGTTTAGTGCAGACCGTGCCTCATGTAGTGGTTAGCAACATAATTTTGATTGCGTCAAAATGAATATCAAACTTCACGTTTGAATTCGAGTTATTCAAGTTAATTGAATACGGCATAACGCGTCAGGTGAAAGACCTGACAGATATTCCTTGTAGATAACTTTAGTTTCGAAAGAAACGTCAAAGTTATAGGGTCAAGTGAATAAGAGCACATGGTGGATGCCTTGGCAATGATAGGCGACGAAGGACGTGATAGCCTGCGATAAGCTTCGGGGAGCTGGCAAATTAGCTTTGATCCGGAGATTTCCGAATGGGGAAACCCACCCTTTGGGGTATCGCATACTGAATACATAGGTATGCGAGGCGAACCGGGTGAACTGAAACATCTCAGTAGCTCGAGGAAAAGACATCAACCGAGATTCCGAAAGTAGTGGCGAGCGAAATCGGAGAAGCCTGCAAGTGATAGCACAAGACATAACGGAACAGCCTGGAAATGCTGGCCATAGCGGGTGATAGCCCCGTACGTGAAATGACCTGTGTGGTACTGAGCTTGCGACAAGTAGGGCGGGACACGAGAAATCCTGTCTGAATATGGGGGGACCATCCTCCAAGGCTAAATACTCATCATTGACCGATAGTGAACTAGTACCGTGAGGGAAAGGCGAAAAGAACCCCGGGAGGGGAGTGAAATAGATCCTGAAACCGTGTGCTTACAAAAAGTAGGAGCCCGCAAGGGTGACTGCGTACCTTTTGTATAATGGGTCAGCGACTTACATTCAGTGGCAAGGTTAACCGAATAGGGAAGCCGTAGAGAAATCGAGTCCGAATAGGGCGTCTAGTCGCTGGGTGTAGACCCGAAACCAAGTGATCTATCCATGGCCAGGATGAAGGTGCCGTAACAGGTACTGGAGGTCCGAACCGACTAGTGTTGCAAAACTAGCGGATGAGCTGTGGATAGGGGTGAAAGGCTAAACAAACTTGGAAATAGCTGGTTCTCTCCGAAAACTATTTAGGTAGTGCCTCAAGTATTACCTGCGGGGGTAGAGCACTGTTTTGGCTAGGGGGTCATGGCGACTTACCAAACCAATGCAAACTCCGAATACCGCAGAGTACAGCTTGGGAGACAGAGCACCGGGTGCTAACGTCCGGACTCAAGAGGGAAACAACCCAGACCGCCAGCTAAGGTCCCTAAAATTGGCTAAGTGGGAAACGAAGTGGGAAGGCTAAAACAGTCAGGATGTTGGCTTAGAAGCAGCCATCATTTAAAGAAAGCGTAATAGCTCACTGATCGAGTCGTCCTGCGCGGAAGATGTAACGGGGCTAAGCCAGTTACCGAAGCTGCGGATTTGCAATTTATTGCAAGTGGTAGGAGAGCGTTCTGTAAGCCTGTGAAGGTGCGTTGTAAAGCGTGCTGGAGGTATCAGAAGTGCGAATGCTGACATGAGTAGCGTTAAAGGGGGTGAAAAGCCCCCTCGCCGTAAGCGCAAGGTTTTCTACGCAACGTTCATCGGCGTAGAGTGAGTCGGCCCCTAAGGCGAGGCAGAGATGCGTAGCTGATGGGAAACAGGTCAATATTCCTGTACCGATGTGTAGTGCGATGTGGGGACGGAGAAGGTTAACTCAGCCAACTGTTGGACATGTTGGTTCAAGCTTGTAGTCGTGCCTGGTAGGCAAATCCGCCGGGCTTAGATGAGGAGTGATAACGAGAGTGCTTGCACTCGAAGTGAGTGATACCCTGCTTCCAGGAAAAGCCACTAAGCTTCAGCTACACACGACCGTACCGCAAACCGACACTGGTGCGCGAGATGAGTATTCTAAGGCGCTTGAGAGAACTCGGGAGAAGGAACTCGGCAAATTGACACCGTAACTTCGGAAGAAGGTGTGCCTTTAGTAGGTGAAGTCCCTCGCGGATGGAGCCCAATGAGGTTGCAAAAAATCGGTGGCTGCGACTGTTTATTAAAAACACAGCACTCTGCAAACACGAAAGTGGACGTATAGGGTGTGACGCCTGCCCGGTGCTGGAAGATTAAATGATGGGGTGCAAGCTCTTGATTGAAGTCCCAGTAAACGGCGGCCGTAACTATAACGGTCCTAAGGTAGCGAAATTCCTTGTCGGGTAAGTTCCGACCTGCACGAATGGCGTAACGATGGCCACACTGTCTCCTCCCGAGACTCAGCGAAGTTGAAATGTTTGTGATGATGCAATCTCCCCGCGGAAAGACGGAAAGACCCCATGAACCTTTACTGTAGCTTTGTATTGGACTTTGAACAGATCTGTGTAGGATAGGTGGGAGGCTTTGAAGTAGGGTCGCTAGATCTTATGGAGCCAACGTTGAAATACCACCCTGGTGTGTTTGAGGTTCTAACCTAGGTCCATTATCTGGATCGGGGACAGTGCATGGTAGGCAGTTTGACTGGGGCGGTCTCCTCCCAAAGCGTAACGGAGGAGTTCGAAGGTACGCTAGTTACGGTCGGACATCGTGACGATAGTGCAATGGCATAAGCGTGCTTAACTGCGAGACTGACAAGTCGAGCAGATGCGAAAGCAGGACATAGTGATCCGGTGGTTCTGTATGGAAGGGCCATCGCTCAACGGATAAAAGGTACTCTGGGGATAACAGGCTGATACCGCCCAAGAGTTCATATCGACGGCGGTGTTTGGCACCTCGATGTCGGCTCATCTCATCCTGGGGCTGTAGCCGGTCCCAAGGGTATGGCTGTTCGCCATTTAAAGAGGTACGTGAGCTGGGTTTAAAACGTCGTGAGACAGTTTGGTCCCTATCTTCCGTGGGCGCTGCAGATTTGAGGAAGCCTGCTCCTAGTACGAGAGGACCGGAGTGGACACACCTCTGGTGTATCGGTTGTCACGCCAGTGGCATTGCCGAGTAGCTAAGTGTGGAAGAGATAACCGCTGAAAGCATCTAAGCGGGAAACTCGTTTCAAGATGAGATCTGCCGGGGCCTTGAGCCCCCTAAAGAGTCGTTCAAGACCAGGACGTTGATAGGCAGGGTGTGGAAGCGCAGTAATGCGTTAAGCTAACCTGTACTAATTGCTCGTGCGGCTTGACCCTATAACTTTGATTCACGAAAGTGTCTCAAGGAAGTTATGCCAAGTTGACGCATTCAAAATACTGACGTGGAGTAATTCACGCAGAGTCAAAAGACAAGCTGATTAGCTCTATAAATTGGTTGCCCAGACCATAGTCTGGGTGACAAAAAGTTATGCCTGACGACCATAGCGACTTGGTACCACTCCTTCCCATCCCGAACAGGACAGTGAAACGAGTCAGCGCCGATGATAGTGCGGATCCCCGTGTGAAAGTAGGTCATCGTCAGGCTATTACAGTGA
>NZ_NOXW01000006.1 GCF_002251855.1 Rhodoferax sp. TH121 | reverse complement strand
GTGTTGGGCTCCTGGACTTCTTTGCTCAGCAGGCCTTGGGCGGTGTATTCGTAGCTGGTCGTGCGCACTTGTGTGTCGGCGATCGAAACAATCGGCGACGACAACAGCAAGACCAGTGCAACGGCCTTGAGTGATGTGGCTGGAGCTTGTAAATACCCCTTGTGCTTCATCTTGAAACTCCCTGAGTCGTGCAGCCTGTGGCTGCACGATGTTCTTGTGAATTTTTTTATGGATTGCGAGGATTAGGGGGCGGGCAAACGGGTGCCTGGGACGATCCAAGTTATGAAGGCGTTGCCTACTACCGAGGCACCTGAGGAGCCACCGCCACTACCAGGGTAGTAATAGCCGTTGGTGCCTGTGCCACCACCACCACCGGCATTGCCTACATTGCCACCAGAGCCGCCATCCCCACCATCCCATGGCGAGCCATACAGGCTGCCGTGGTAGCCCGCAGCACCTCCGGTCGCCGCATACAGGCCAGAAGCGCCTGCACCTTGTCCATTACCACCATTGCCACCACTAACGTACATCATGGCGGCACCGGAACTGACCGACTGACGCATCCCTGTACCACCGCCACCACCGCCACCGCCGCCACCGGCGATAGAACCGTTGTTTGTGATCGATGCCGCACGTTGAACCCAAAGTGCTGGTCCTCCGGATTGACCCGGAGATGACGAGCGTGGCGCTTCATCGCCAACCCAAACACCAATCCCCCCCGCACCGCCAGCACCATAGATCCCCGCCCCCGCATTGACCACGATGTTGACCGTGTCCCCAGGCGCCCAAGAGTTGTCCACCACGAAGGCTGCCTGCCCCGTCGAGGTCGAACCCACTACACCGGTGATGTTGAAGGTGATGTCCGTGCGACCTGCGATGTAACCTGCTGCCTTGGCCGTGTTGGCCAGGTAGTTAGCCTGGGTTCCCACGTTGACTGTGACTGGCACCCGCGGAGCAGGCAAGGTGTTAACTGTGAGGTTGTAGCTGGCAGTTCCTCCCGGGCCTGTGGCTGTAAAGACGCAAGTCGTTGGAATCCCCACCCAGGCTTCGCTGGCGATCTGACTAGGGGTGCTACCGTTGGGCCATACCGTCTCAGCAGACTTGTACCCCGCACCCGCAGAGGTGCAGCTGTAGCTCACCAAACTTGCATTGGTACTAGTCCAACTAATGGTTCCTGGCAAGGTCGCCACCCAGCTCGATGGACTCTGGCTGGCGGTAATGGTGGGCAGCTGGTAAGGGTCTGCCGCAGTCCCCGAGCCCGCCACAGTAGCCGTGGTGCTGGTAACAGTGGTCTTCTTGAGACGCCCCAGAATCCAGTTGGCTGTGTCTGCGGGCCAGTACTCATTAGCACTGGACTTCAGCGACCCGTCACTGGTGCCCATGGAGACCACACTGGGGTCGCCATAGAACTTGCCATCCGTAGCGTCCACCCCATAGTCGGTTGTGAGCTTGTTAGCTGGGTAAACCGCACCGTTGATGTCCCAGGCCTCATCTGTAGTGCTGGCCACGTAGCGGAAGTAGCGTGCATTGGTCGCATTGACACAGGCTGTCGCGTTGGCACTGAGGTCACAGCGCACGGGGATCACGCAAGCACTGCCATTGGCCGGAATCTTGCACTCCAAGAGGCTGGTGCTGCGCTTGAGCAGGCCACCATTGAGGGCACTGCTCAGGCGCTGTTCGGACCTGGCCGGCATGCCGATGTAGGGGAAGTCCTGGCGGAATTCGCTGTAGCTCTCTACGCCAGTGCCTTCGTCCTTTTGCTTGACCCAGCGGAAACCCAGCATGCCTCGGCCTGTGCCTACTTCGACCTTCAGACCTCCGTAGGTGTAGCTGATGGTGCTGGAGCCACCAATGCCGTTGCTACTTTGCAGGGCAGAGGTGACATACATGGGCGCCTTGATATCGATCTGCGGGAAGCTGGCGGCTGTGGAGCCGCTGTCCTTGGTGTAGGTGTTGCCCTGGGTGAGCGCACCATAGCTCACGCTGGTACTGGCTCCCAAGCCATTGCCCAAACTGATTAAGTAGTTGGACAGGATGTCTTGCTGGTTGGAGGCTACGCTGACACCCGAGCTGAAGAAGCCCAAGACATCAGGGATGCCGTCGCCGGTCACGTCCACGAGTTGGCGCGGATGGGTGGTGTTGTTGGTCCAGCCTGCCGCAGTTCCGAATCCACTGATCCAACTGGTGGCTGCTGCGAACGTAGTTCCTCCGGTGTTCAGGGACACCATCACGCCATTTGGCCCGAAACCTACGATGTCAGGCAAGCCATCACCGTTGACGTCCACGAGCTGGCGGGGTTGTACGTTGTTGTCGGTCCAGCCGCCGGCGCTAGTTCCGAAGTCTGCGCGCCAGTTCGTGGCGGTGGTCAGGGAGGTGCCTGTGTTGATGGAGACCATCACGCCCGTGCTGCTAAAGCCCACGATGTCGGGCAAGCCGTCTCCGTTGACGTCTACGACGTAGCGAGGGTAGAGGTTGTTGTCGCTCCAGCCTCCGGCGCTGGTGCCGAAGTTGGCAAGCCAGTTGGATGCGTTAACAAATGCCGAGCCGTTGTTAATGGCCACCATCACGCCTGTGCTGCTGAAGCCCACGACGTCAGGAAGCCCATCGCCATTCATGTCCGCTACATAGCGGGGATACAGGTTGTTGCTATCCCATGTTCCTGCACTGGCAGCTGAACCAAAGTACTGTGTATTCCAGAACGTTCCAGTCGAGAATGCCGTTCCGGTGTTCAAAGCCACCATGACTCCCGAGCCACCAAAGCCCACGATGTCAGGCAGCCCATCTCCGTTCACGTCCACGATCTGGCGGGGGACAGTGTTGTTATCGCTCCAGCCACCGGCACTGACCCCAAACTGGGCAATCCAGTTGGTATGCGGCGCAAATGCAGTTCCTGTGTTCAGCGACACCATGACGCCGCCAGATCCGAACCCTACGATGTCGGGCAGTCCATCTCCGTTAATGTCCACAACCTGACGGGGGTGGGTGTTGTTGTTGGCCCAGCCTTGGGCGGTACCGAATTGGGCAATCCAGCTGGCGGATGCGGCAAACCCACTTCCGGTGTTCAAAGACACCATAACGCCGTTGGGACCGAAGCCTACGATGTCAGGCAATCCATCGCCGTTGACGTCGACCACTTGCCTTGGGTGGGTGGAGGCTTCGCTCCAGCTGTTGGAGGTTCCGAAGTCTGCAATCCAGGTGGATGCGGTGTTGAAGGCTGCTGTCTTGGGGTTGCCCCACTGCACGCTGGTAGCTGGCAGACACGCCCCCACCGC
>NZ_NOXW01000002.1 GCF_002251855.1 Rhodoferax sp. TH121 | reverse complement strand
GCACTCAGGTCGTTGTTGCCTTGCGCAATTTCGGCACTCGCCGTAGCCACCGATTCAGAACCACTACGCACATTCGATACCACCTGCACCAAGCTGTCCTGCATGGCTTTCAGGGACACCAGCAGTTGACCCACCTCATCCGCTCCATGCGCAGGAATGGGCACGCTCAAATCCCCGGAAGACACACGTCGGGCCACATCCGAGGCTTGCGCCAAAGGCTTGGTAATAGAGCCCGACAAGACCCAGGAAAACAAAACACTCAAACCTACACTAAGTACCCCCAGTGCAATGAGTAACTGGCGACTTGTGTTGCGCTTGGACTGGATGTCCTGAGCCACCGAGTCCACTTCGTCCCGCTGCTGCTTTTGAAGCGCTTCCATCTTGGCCATGTACGCTGCCGCTGCAGGCACAAACTCCTTGTCCAGCATGGCATTGGCCTCGTCTACCTTCCCTTCTTTCTTCAACACCATGATGGCATCGCGCGAGGACAAATAGAGTTTGCGCTGCTCGCCGATTTCCTTGAACAAGGCCTTTTCGGCATCCGTGTCCATCAACCCTTCCAGCGCCTTTTGAATCTCCCCGGACTGGGTGGTGGAGGCCTTGGCGTCGGCCGCAAAAAATTCAACCAAGGATGCGTCGGTACTGCGCGCAATGGCTGTGGTGCGGGTGACGCCGGAGCGAATATTGCGATACCAATCAACCACCAATCGCTCGGTTTTGACTGGGCTTTCGACCATCTCTTGAGTTGCATCGGCCACGGCATTGAGCCTGGAAATACTCATGGCGATCACAGCAATGGACAGCAGCAAGACCACCGCAAAGCCCAACCCAAGCCGCTTGGCCACTGACAGGTTAGAGAGAAAACGCATATGACACCTTTTTGCACAAGCTGCACGTTGCAGCGAACATCAACTTCGAAAACGTTTGCAATCAGTCACACTCCGATCACCGAGACCCACCCCACAGTGCTTCAATCGCCATCCTGGATCGACACTGTCACTACTAAAAGAATAGCTACTTGCGCAGAACTCACGATGTGCCGGGGCCAATAGCAAAACTGGTTTAAAAAGTTTCCCAATCGTCATCACCCCCGGCAGGGGTCACTTTGGTATTCGTTTTAGCCACCACGGGCGCCAACTGGGGCTCTGCCCTCAGAGCGGCAGGCTTGGGTGGGGCGGGCGCTTTGGTAGGCGCGGCCAGCGGCTTGGCGGCGGCCGGATTGCTTACGCCACCACGGGCGCCCGGGGCAGCGGATGCGGCGCGGGGTGTAGGTGCAGCCGCTGCCCGCACCGGCTGACCTTGGTCAGTCGCCGAGAGCTTGAACACCGCCACCGTCTGCACCAAGTCGCCCGCCTGGCTCTTGAGGCTGCTGGCCGCCGCTGCCAT
>NZ_NOXW01000005.1 GCF_002251855.1 Rhodoferax sp. TH121 | reverse complement strand
TCCTCCAGTTCCTCCCTTGCCCACGACATAGACCCCGGAGTTCACAACGATCTTGACCGTGTCGTTGACATTCCAAGATGCATCTACCGTCAAGGCGTATTGATTCACTGCTGTCGCGTTCAGGTTCCCCGTGATCACAAAGACCACATCCGTGAGTCCCGCCAGATAACCAACCGGGCTTCCGTTGATGTTGCCCATAACATTGGCCACCTTGTCCAGACTGGCCAGGTAGTTGCTCTGGGAACCCACGTTCACCGTCAGGGTTCTTCTTGGTGGGGGATTGGTGTTGACAGCGAGGCTGTAAGTTGCCGTGCCTCCCGGTCCCGCTGCAGTAAAGACACAGGTGGATGGATTTGCAACCCAATCAACGGCCGCAGTCACGCTGGCCAATGTGCCGCTGGGTGCAACACTCTGATTGGCGGTGAACCCTACTCCTGAAGAAGTGCACTTGTATGACACCACCGATGCATTGGTGCTGCTCCAGCTCAGAGTGCCCGGCAAGGTCGCCACCCAGGGCGAGGGGCCTTGAGACGCCGTGATGGTGGGCGCCGCCCACTGCCCGCCTTGGATGTCCGTGCTCAAGGCCGCGACCGTTCGCGTTCGCGTCGTCGTCAGCGCGCTGTGGGCGTACGTAGTTTGTGCAACCCCACCTGCATCAGGATGGCTCTCGCTGATCACACGCCCGACAGCGTCGTACTCGAAGCTGGTCCACATGGGACTATCAGTGCTCGCATAGATGCGTGACTGCCGTGCTACCTGTCCTTGGGCGTTGTATTCGGTATCTTGATACAGCGTTGCTCCTGCACCTCCACCATCGAAGCCTTGGGTTTGGCTGCGAACTTGTCGGTTCAGGGTGTCGTAGAAGGTGCGCTTCTCAGGTGCACTGATGGCTGCATTCTTGGCATAGGACTGCTCAATGGCCACCCAGGCCACCGTCGCCGGACCTACGCTGCTTGGGCAATTGGCACCAGCCTCGGAGCACAGCTTGTAGCTCCAGGTGGTGTAGGTTTCATCTGCCCGGGTTTCACGGGTCTTGCGTCCCCAGCTGTCGTAGATCCAGTTGGTGGGGAGGCTGTTGGGACCGGTCAGGGTGGTAAGACCTCCGAACCGCGTGTCAAAGACTCTGCTCTCGGATTGCAAGAGCGCGTTTGTCGCTGAGATGGGGAATCGCCCGTCTGTACCGTAGCCCACGCTGTTGGTGCGTGCAGTACCTGCACTCAGGATAGTGTTGCCTGTGGCTCCGCTGCAGACTGTAGCGCTGCTGCCAGTCCTGTTACCAAAGCTGTCGTAGGTGTAGCTGGTTTGCAGGCAGCTGTTCGGAGTGTTGGGCTCCTGGACTTCTTTGCTCAGCAGGCCTTGGGC
>NZ_NOXW01000004.1 GCF_002251855.1 Rhodoferax sp. TH121 | reverse complement strand
CTTTGCAGGCTGTAAAACTTTAGTGAGCAGATTGTGAGCCTCGGCTTCAAATGTATTTGGGTGAACAAAGCGCTCTAAATTTGTAGCGTGAGTGCGTCATGTTTGTAAGAGTTGATTTGTTTTTGTACCTGTTCGTAGAACTTCTGAATTAGTATCTGCACGATTTTGAGGAAACGGCCGGTAGAGCGTGGTAGCCCGCGCAATACAAGGCCCTGAAGGAGGATCACTGCGGCATGTACTGTGGTGATTGGTAACAACAACCCCTGTCCCCACTGAGGGCAAAGGTGAGCACTTATGCGTATTCATCGCATCGCACATCGGGCATTGCTATGCCTGTTGACGACGACCTGTATCCTGGCGCAAGCCCAGACAGCAAGTAGCCAGGGAGCTGTTCCTCAGGTCAGCACCCCCGGCCAGTTTGCAGTCAGCCCCAGTGGAGCCGCCACCTACCGCATCCCGATTCAGGTGCCACCGGGCGTGGCGGGCATGCAACCCAAGCTCGAAGTCGTCTACAGCAGCCAAAGCGGCAATGGCTTCCTGGGACTTGGTTGGGGTTTGTCGGGTCTCTCCACGGTCACCCGTTGTCCCCGAACCCAAGCCCAGGACGGAGTGCGCTCGGGAGTCAACTTCGACGCTAATGACCGCTTCTGCATGGATGGACAGCGCCTCATCCTGGTATCGGGCACCTACGGAGCCGCGGGTAGCGAATACCGTACCGAGATCGAGAGCTTTGCCAAGATCACCGCAGTAGGCACTGCCGGCAGTGGCCCGGCCAGCTTCCTCGTCAAGACCAAGAGCGGCCTGACCATGGAGTTTGGCAACACCGCCGACTCCCGCATCGAAGCCATCAAGGCAGCCACTGGTAGCTCCGCCTGGACCGCTGGCACCGTACGCAGCTGGGCCCAGAACAAACTCAGCGACGTCAAGGGCAACTACCTCACCATCGCCTACAGCGAAGACAGCGCCACGGGCAGTTACCTCCCTAGCCGTATCGACTACAGCGGAAACGCCAGCTCCAGCCCGGCCCTCACCCCTGGCTTCTCTGTCGTATTTGTCCCTTCCAGCACCGCCCGAGTGGACGCCACCACCGGCTACCAGGCCGGCGCCACCTACACCAACACCAAGCGCCTGGCCAAGATCCAGACCTACGCGGGCGCTGCGCTGGTCAAGGAATACCGGCTGGACTATGCGGCCCAGGCCAGTGCCATGGACCGCAGCAAGCTCAGCAGCATCACCGAATGTGACGCGGTGGGGGCGTGTCTGCCAGCTACCAGCGTGCAGTGGGG
>NZ_NOXW01000001.1 GCF_002251855.1 Rhodoferax sp. TH121 | reverse complement strand
GCCCTGCGTTGTTTCGAGCGTGGCCTGCAAGCCCGCCCAGACTACGCCGGCCTGATCTACAACCGTGGCCTGGCCCGACTGCTGGCCGGTGACCTAGCTGGCGGCTTTGCCGACTATGAGCGCCGCTTCGATGTGCCGGACTTCCCCTCCAAGCGCCTCAAGTCCACCAAGCCCCTGTGGAATGGCCAGCCCCTGCCTACCCAGACCTTGCTGGTCCATGCCGAGCAGGGCCTTGGCGACACCCTGCAGTTTTTACGCTATATCGACCTCTTGGCCTCTCAGTGCCTGCGTGTGCTGCTATTAATTCAGGAGTCGCTAACACCCCTGGTGGTACTGCCGCCCAATGTGGAGCTGGTGCACGAGGGCGCACGCACGCCGGCCTACGACTTTTTGTGCCCACTGCTGAGCGTGCCGCACCTGATGGGCCTGTCGCAGGACGTCCCTCCTACCCTGCCCTACCTGCACCTGGAGCCCGAACGTAGTGCCAGCTGGGCACCTCGCTTTGCGGCCCCGGGCTTGCGCGTGGGACTGGTGTGGGCCGGCAATCCGGCCCACAAGAACGATGCCAACCGTTCGATGGCGCTCAGCGCCCTGGCACCGGTGCTGGCGCTCGAAGGTGCCACCTTCTATTCCTTCCAGGTCGGCTCGCGTAGCGCCGATCTGGCGCAGCTTCCGCCTGAACTGCAAGCCAAGGTGGTCGATTTGTCAGCCGATTTGCATGACTTTGGAGACACGGCCGCAGCGCTGCAACATCTGGATGTGCTGGTGTGTGTGGATACCTCCATCTGCCATGTGGCCGGTGCACTGGGCCTGCCGGTGTGGCTGCTGATTCCGTGGATGCCGGACTGGCGCTGGCTGCTGGAGCGCGAGGATTCCCCTTGGTACCCCAGTGTGCGCATCCTGCGCCAGCCGCGTTACCGCGACTGGGGCAGTGTGCTGGCCACTCTGGCCAAAGACCTGAAGGATCTGGCCAGTCCGCAGTCGGCCAGTGGCAAGAGGCGGGCAGCCTTGGCCCACGATTATGTGGAGCAGGGGCGAGTCCTGCTGGAGCGCAATGAGCCTGCTCTGGCCGCGCCAGCGTTCTGGCGCGCCCTGCGTGAGTGCCCAACCCATGCCCGCGCAGCCAGCGCGCTGGCTATCGTCGCGTTTCGCACCGGCCATACCCTCGCCGCCGTCATGTTCGGTCAGCGTGCATGCCGTCAAGCCCCCTCCGACCCAGAAGCCTGGTCCAACTGCGGCGCCT
>NZ_NOXW01000003.1 GCF_002251855.1 Rhodoferax sp. TH121 | reverse complement strand
ATGGGTAAGGAAAAATTCACACGTACCAAGCCGCACGTCAACGTAGGCACGATTGGCCACGTGGACCACGGCAAGACGACCCTGACAGCCGCCATCACCACCGTGTTGGCAGCCAAGTTCGGCGGCTCCGCCAAGGCATACGACCAGATCGATGCTGCGCCTGAAGAAAAAGCACGCGGCATTACCATCAACACCGCCCACGTGGAATACGAAACGGCTAACCGCCACTACGCTCACGTGGACTGCCCAGGCCACGCCGACTATGTGAAGAACATGATCACTGGCGCTGCCCAAATGGACGGTGCTATCCTGGTCTGCTCCGCCGCCGACGGCCCCATGCCCCAAACTCGTGAGCACATCCTGTTGGCTCGCCAAGTGGGCGTTCCTTACATCATCGTGTTCCTGAACAAGTGCGACATGGTGGACGATGCCGAGCTGCTGGAGCTGGTGGAAATGGAAGTTCGCGAACTCCTCTCCAAGTACGACTTCCCTGGTGACGACACCCCCATCATTCACGGTTCCGCCAAGCTCGCCATGGAAGGCGACAAAGGTGACCTGGGTGAAGGCGCCATCATGAAGCTGGCCGACGCCCTGGACAGCTACATCCCGCTGCCCGAGCGCGCAGTGGACGGTTCTTTCCTGATGCCTGTGGAAGACGTGTTCTCCATCTCTGGCCGCGGTACCGTGGTGACCGGTCGCGTTGAGCGCGGCATCATCAAAGTTGGCGAAGAAATCGAAATCGTCGGTATCGCTGACACCCAAAAGACCACCTGCACCGGCGTGGAAATGTTCCGCAAGCTGCTCGACCAAGGCCAAGCTGGCGACAACGTCGGTATCCTGTTGCGCGGCACCAAGCGTGAAGACGTGCAGCGCGGCCAAGTGCTGTGCAAGCCCGGCTCCATCAAGCCCCATACCCACTTCACCGGCGAAATCTACGTTCTGTCCAAGGACGAAGGCGGCCGCCACACGCCTTTCTTCAACAACTACCGCCCCCAGTTCTACTTCCGTACCACGGACGTGACCGGTGCGATCGAGTTGCCAGAAGGCAAAGAAATGGTGATGCCTGGTGACAACGTGTCGATCACTGTGAAGCTGATCAACCCCATCGCCATGGAAGAAGGCCTGCGCTTCGCTATCCGCGAAGGTGGCCGTACCGTGGGCGCTGGCGTGGTTGCAAAAATCATCGCGTAA
>NZ_NOXW01000012.1 GCF_002251855.1 Rhodoferax sp. TH121 | reverse complement strand
AGCCCCCTCCGACCCAGAAGCCTGGTCCAACTGCGGCGCCTTCATGAAAGCGGCAGGCCTTTTGCAAGAGGCCTTGCACTACCAGCGCACCGCCGTCAAGATGGCACCGGGCAACGCCCAAGCCCAGTCCAATTTGGGCAACACGCTGGGCGCCTTGGGGCTGTGGGATGAAGCGCTGCAGGCCGCCCAGGCCGCCGTGGCCCTGACCCGCAACGCCCCGGAATACCAATACAACCTGGGCATTGCCCTGAAGGAAACCGCGCAGTTTGATGTTGCATTGCAGGCCTTTCGCCAGGCACAAAGTGCCCCCCAAGGCCACATCAAGGCGGCTCTGCACCAGTCCCTGCTGGAGTTGCTGACCGGCGACTTTGCGGCGGGCTGGCCACGGTACGAGAGCCGCTGGCAACAACCCGACGCCAAGGAAAAGCGCAGCTTTTCCCAGCCACTCTGGACGGGTCAGGACCTGCAAGGCAAGCGCATTCTGGTGCATGCCGAACAGGGCTTTGGCGATACTTTGCAGTTCCTGCGCTTTGTTCCACTGCTGGCACAGCGGGGGGCGCATGTGATCTTGGTGGTACAAGCAGAAGTGCACAGCATTGCCGCACGGGTGCAGGGACTGGGTCACATCGTGCCCAGCGGCGCCGAACTCCCTCCCTTCGACTACCAGTGCCCCTTGCTGAGTTTGCCCGCAGGATTTGGAACCACGGTACAGACCGTGCCAGCAACGGTCCCCTACTTGCAGGCTGACCCGGCCAAACTCGCCCACTGGCAGCAGCGGCTTGGGCCCGCCAAGCGCTACCGCATTGCCCTGGTGTGGGCGGGGCGCCCCACCCACGGCAATGACGCCAACCGATCGCTGCGCCTGATGCAGCTGCAAGGGCTTTTGCAACTGGAGGGGGTGGAGTATCTATCCGTGCAAAAAGGCGACGCCGTAGCGCAGCTCGCAGAACTTCCGCCTCACTGCAAAGTCACCAACCTGAGCGCCGAGATCAGCAGCTTTGAAGACACGGCGGCCATCCTGAGTCTGGTTGACGAGTTGATCACCGTGGACACTTCGGTAGCGCACTTGGCGGGGGGACTGGGCGTCAAAGTACGCGTGCTTTTGCCCTTTATTCCAGATTGGCGATGGCTGCTTTCTCGGACAGACTCCCCGTGGTACCCCAGCGCACGCCTGTACCGCCAAACCAAGCGGCAGGACTGGAGTGCGCCCCTCAAGAACCTGCTCAAGGCGGTACGCAGCGATGCCAACCACACCCGCCGCTTGCACCGCCGAACCTCGCCCTGAAGAAAGTGCCGCATGGCCTACCTATCGTTCACCCGCAACTTTGAAGATGTGATGATCAACCGGGCCCTGAGCCAGGTGCCGCAGGGCTTCTTCATCGACGTAGGCGCCTACCAACCCATTGCCGACAGCAACACCTTCTGTCTCTACCAGCGCGGCTGGCGTGGCTTGGTGGTAGAACCTCAGACCCGCTTTCACCCCCTCTGGGAGACACAGCGTCCCGAAGACATTCTGGTGCGCGGCGCTGTGGGCAACCGCACTGGCGAGGTCACCTTCTTCGAGATCGCCGAACGCGAGCAGAACGCCACCACCTCCGAGGCCATTGCGGCCATGCATGCGCGCGAAGGCAAGCCTGTACAGCAACATACGGTACAGCAATACACCTTGACAGATTTGCTGCAACAGCACCGCCCCAGAGGTGACATCCACCTGCTCAGTGTGGATGTAGAGGGCGCGGAGCTCGCGGTGCTGCAGGGGCTGGACCGCACGCGCTTTCGGCCTTGGCTGATCGTGCTGGAAAGCACATTGCCTAACCGCCCCCAGACCAATTTTGACGAGTGGGAGCCTGAGCTGCTACGTACCGGATACGACTTTGTCTACTTCGACGCAGTCAACCGGTTTTACGTGGCACAGGAACACACGGAACTCAAGCAACACTTCCAGCACCCGCCTTGTGTGTGGGACAACTTTGTGGACTACCGGCTGGTTCAGGCACAACAGGCAGCAGCCAAAGCGCAGGCCGAGCTGGCACAACTCAAGGCTACGCTGCGCAAGCTGTCGGAGTAATCAGGCTCCCTCGCTCCGCCTGCTGTGCAGGCGACTAAGCCAGCTTCTTGACGATAAATTCGATTGCACTCTCACCCACAGGGGTCGTCGTCTGATCCAGTCGCTTGCCCAGCGCGGCCAGCAGGCTGTAACGGAAGGTCGCGTCCAGCAGCTCAATTTTCTTGACCTGGATATCGGCACGCGTGTTGGCCAGCAAGGTGGTCACATTGATGCTTTTAGGCGACCAAGACGTCTTCTTGTGGATGGTAAAGGTATGTTTGTGGTCACTGTTGAACGTCGAGGGAAAGACGCCTTGCTCGTACAAGTCCTCATCGGGTACCAGGCACACCAAGTGGCCGCCGGGTTTCAGCACACGCAACCAGTTGTCCAGCGCCACCTCCACATTGCGCATGTGCTCCAAGCAATGGGAGGAGTGAACAAAATCAAAGGAGTTGTCCTCCACGGTGGCCAGAAGCTCGGCATCCCCGTCGGGCATGTCCCAGGCACGGCAAGAGCGCATCAACGGAAAGAATTCGGCGTACTGTCCCAAGGCATCCGGACCGGCGCCTATGTCGATGCCCTGTCCCACAAAGTAGCGCGTGGCATACCGGGAGTCGGCCAAACGGTGAAAAATGGATTTGCTGGTTTCGTACATGCTTAGGTCTCCTCTAATCGGGCGAACTGGCCCAAGGCCTGGTAAATCTGTTCCAGCACCGGTGCCCACTGGCCAGTGCTGGCTTGGCGGAACAAGCGCATGTGGGGGTACCACGGTGAATCGTCACGACCGATGACCCAGCGCCAATCAGGACTAAAGGGCAGCAACAACCACACTGGCTTCCCCATGGCCGCAGCCAGATGCGCCACGGACGTATCGACCGACACCACCACGTCCATCGCATCGATCAGGGCCGCAGTGTCCGAGAAACTGTGCAACAGACTGTCCCACACCGCCACGTCGCTTCGACTCGCCAGCGCTTGCCTGTCGGCAGGGCGGAATTCCTTTTGTAGGCAGTGGAAATGCAGCCCGGGCCGAAACATGCGTTGAAACTCTTCAAAGGGAATGGAGCGGTTGTGGTCGTTCTTGTGCTCTGGCCGCCCAGACCACACGACACCCACACGCACTTCGCCCTGCCCCACCTGGTGCCGCCATGCCCGGGACGCCTCCACATCGGCTTGCAAATAGGCACTGGCGGGTGGCAAGTTGGCCAGCGTTAGGCCCAATGCCAGAGGGACACTCAGCAAAGGGCAATGCAGGTCGAAGGGCGGCAGTACCTGGCCTCGGGCCAACAGTGCGTGCACGCCAGGCAGCTGTGCCAGAACGCCAAGCAAGGGCGCCTGCACTTCCAGCAGCACCTTCGCCCCCCTGGCCGCCAGCATTTGCGCAAACCGGCAAAACTGCAAGGTATCACCCAGACCCTGCTCTGCATGCAACAAGATGGTTTTCCCCTCCAGAGGCTCACCCTGCCACTGCGGCTGCGCAAAGGTGCGCACACCATCCTTGAGCTGCTCCGTCTTCCAGCGCCACTCATAGTGTGGCCAGCCGAGCGCCCAGTCTCCCGACACCAAATGGCAAATTGCCAGATTCAGGTGGGCGCCACTGTTGTCCGGATCCAGGGCCAAGGCCCGGCCATTCATGGCTACGGCGGATGGCAGCCGCATCATGTCCTTGAGCAAGGTGGCATAGTTGACGATGGCGTCCACAAAGCTTGGGTCGATTGCAATGGCGCGTTCATAGCTCGTTGCGGCGTCTGCCATGCGTCCCAACCGTTTCAGCACCACCCCCCGGTTGGACCACGCCTGTGCGTACTGTGGGTTGAGTTGCAGCGCACGTTCATAACTTTGCAAGGCCTCAGGCACACGCTCCAGCTCACGCAGGGTGTTGCCCCTATCCATGTAGGCAACGGCGTAGTCAGGCTGCTGAAGTAGCGCCGCATCGAAGGCAGCCAGGCTTTCTGACCAGCGCCGCACATCGCCCAAGGCCAGCCCCAAACCATGCAGTGCCTGGGCATAGTGAGGCTGACACACCAAGGCTTGTTGGTAGGACGCAACGGCAGCATCCCCCCTACCCATGTCTCGTAGAACATTGCCGCGGTTGGCCCATGCCTGCGCGAAATCTGGCTTGAGCTGCAATGCCCGGTCGTAGGCAGCCAGGGATTCGTCCCAACGCTTGAGTGCGCGCAACACCAAGCCCAAATTTGAATGCACGGAGGGGTCTTGCGGCGTGTACTGTGCTGCGGCCTGCAAAGCAGGCAGTGCCTGGGCATGCTGCTTGAGCTGCAAGTGGCACACACCCTGCATGTGCAGTGCCTCACCCCAGGCCGGGCGCGCTTGGACGAGCTGAGCGAAGGCTTGCGCGGCCTGCGACACCCGGCCTTGCGTATACAGCGACCACGCCGCAGCAAAGGAATCCGTGGCCACTTGGGTCATGGCTTAAGGCTGGCTACCTTCGGTCGAACCCAGCAACTCATCGATATAAGAGACCACCGCATCCGGCGCTACACCAGCTTTGTTATAGAGGCGCAATCGCTGAAAGATGTGGTCGTAGCGGGCTTGGGCCAAATCGCGCTGCGCCTGGAACACCTTGCGCACCGCCTCCAGCACATCGGCATTGGTGCGCAGCCCGGAGGCTTGCCCACGCCGCGTGCCCTCCAGTGCCACTTGGCTGGACTCCAGCACATCCTGATACGCCAGCAAACGTGCGCCACCGGACGATACGGCCTGGAACAAGCGCCCCACCTCCAGCTCGGCTGCACGCTGTTCGGCCAGCAGTTCGGCTTCGGCCCGCGATTGCTCGGCCATGGCCTGAGTTACCGCAGCCTTCACAGCGCCACCACTGTAGATGGGAATATTGAGCTGGACTCCCAGGCTCCCTTGGTTGACAGACTGGTTCAGACTGCTCACGGACTCGTTGCGACTGCTGGAGGCACTGGCCACCAAGTCCAAACGCGGCATATGCCCCGCGTTGCTGCGTGACACCCCCGCCACTGCGGCATCCACGGCGAACTTGCGGGCAAGCACATCCGGGTTGTTGTTCAAGGCCATGTCCTGCCACGTCTGCAAGGCATTGGGAACCAGAGGTGGCGGCGAGAAACCGGCGGGCAAGCGGGCAATGACCTCTTGTGGCTGGCCCGTCAGGGAGTTCAGCGCATTGCGCGCATTTGTCATCTGATCGCGGGAGTCTGCCCATTGCGATAGCACCAGACTCAGGTTGGCGCGCGCCTCCGCCACCTCCGTTTTGGTGCCCTCACCCTGTTCAAAGCGGCGTCGCATCAAATTACGCTGCTCTACGACGGCATGGACCTGCGCGTGGATGGACAGAAATGCATCCTCCGCCAGCATGCGCTGCAAATAGGCCAAGGCCAGCCGATCTACCAGCTCCGCCTTGCGGGCAGCAAAAGCGGCCTCTGCAGAGCCCACTTGGGCATTGGCTTGCCGGTAACGGGCCGATGCCTCCAGGTTGATCAACGGGGCACGTAAGTTGATGCTCTGCGACGGCGCGCGGTAATCCAGATCCGAGGAGACGGTACCGCCGCCAGCCACATCCGTGTTGCGAGTACCTTGTACAGCGGTCTCAGACAGGCTTGCAGACACACTCGGCAGCAAGGAACTCAAGGCCAGTGGAGATGCCTGCTGCGCCGACGTCAACGCATACTTCGCCGCCTGATAGCGCGCGTCGTTCTGGAGTGCCGCCAGGTAGGCGCGCTCAAAGTCCCCGGCCCATGCCACTTCATACAAACAGGTGTTTGCCAAAGCAAACAGTCCAAGCACCCAAGCCCTGCGGTGCACGCGCCCTTTGCTCATGGCTCAATAAACGCGCGGTTCATGCGGTCCAGCAGGGGCTTGAGCAGATAACTCATGAAAGTGCGCTCTCCAGTTTTGATGAATACCTCGGCGGGCATGCCCGCCCGGATCTCCTGGTGCTGCAGCTGCGTCATGCCCTGGGGGGTAACCTCAACCACCACCTTGAAGTAATTGGTATTCTGCCTTGAATCAGCCAGTGCATCGGCCGACACCTGAACCACCCGCCCCTCGATGTGCGGAGTACTGGCCTGGTTCAAAGCGCTGAAGAGCACATGGACAGGCAGGCCCGGCCGGACTTTGTCCACCATGTGGACGGGCAATTGGGCTTCTACCCGCAATGGATCGTCCTTGGGGACCAACTCCATGAGCGCGGTGCCCGCACTCACCACACCGCCCACGGTATGCACCGAAGCCCCCATGATCGTACCGCTCACGGGTGCGCGAACCTCAGTATTTGCGAGATCAAACTCCAGCCCCCGCATACGACTCTCCAAGCCGGAAGTCTCGCGCTGGATATCGGAAAGCTGGGATTCGATGTCTTTGCGAAATTCTTGCTGACGGGTCGCAATACGCGCCCGGACTTCCGCGATCGCCTGGCGAGTCCGGCCCACACTGCTGGAATCCTCTGCCACCCCCCCTTGAATGCCCGCAAACAAACGCTCTTGCTCCGACACCCGGTTGCGCGGGAAAAACCCCTCGTCGGCCAAAGTACGTTGGTTGCGCAACTCCTCACGCAGCATTCTGCTCTGACTTTCTTTGGCCAATCGGGCAGCCTCATGCCCTTGGGCCTGGTATTCCAATCCCCGCAACGTGGCCTCCAGGCTTTGCATCTCATTGCTGCGCGTTTGTCGGCGGGACTCCAGCAAGCGCGTTTGCAACTCCATGACCTCGGCTACACGCGCATCATTGCCCAACTCCAGTAGCGCAGGCGGAAAATCCACTGCTGGCAGCCCTTGGTTCTCGGCGCTCAGGCGAGCTTGGGTCGCCATGGCGACCAGCCATTGACCGCGCGCAATGTCCAGCAAGGCTCGGCTTTGGGTACTGTCCAGACGCAACAGCACTTGGCCTGCGACGACTTGGTCACCATCGCGCGCCAGAATAGCCGCCACCTTGCCACCCGACACCGGCTGCACCAGCTTGCGACTACTGCTCACCACCACCGAGCCACTGGATGTCACCGCCGCATCGAGCGGCGCCAACGTCGCCCAGGCCAAAAAGCCGCCCAGCCCCAGCACCAGCAGCCACCAGCCCCAGCGTCGGGGGCGTGCGTCATTGAGGTCCACCACAGGGGCAGAGCCAAAAGACGGGTTGTCGAGCACGGCACTCATGTCAGTCGTTGAACTTCAGATTGAAAGGCGGCAAGCCACCAGCGAGCGCAGGTGGCGGTTTGTCAACCAATACGGGGGGCGTAACCCCCTTGGGCGGTCCGGGCGGTGGCGTACTGGGCGGCATCTCGGCAGCCCTCGCATTGATGGCGGCCAGCACATCCTCGCGCGGCCCAAACGCTGCAACTGTTCCATCCCGCAACACCATCAATTTATTGGTGACCGTCAAGGCCGAGGGCCTGTGCGTGATCAACACAGACGTTTTCCCGCGGCTGGACAAATCCCGAATGGCATCTGCCAGGGCCTTCTCGCCAGCGTCATCCAGATTCGAGTTGGGCTCATCCAGTACCACCAACACCGGATCGCCATACAAAGCCCGTGCCAGCGCAATACGCTGCCTTTGCCCCCCGGACAGGGATGCCCCGCCCGGTCCTAGGGGAGTGTCATACCCTTGGGGAAGGCGCAGTATTTGCTCATGGAACCCCACCCGTTGGGCCGCCAGCACCACCCACTCGGGGTTCACATCGCCAAACCTGGCTATGTTTTCGGCCACCGTTCCGTCAAACAGTTCAATGTCCTGCGGCAAATAACCAATGTGTGGACCCAGATCTTGTTTGCTCCAGCGGAACAAATCGGCACCATCCAGACGTACCGTGCCTGCCAGAGCAGGCCATACCCCCACCAGCAAGCGCGCCAAGGTGGACTTGCCCGCGCCACTGGCGCCAATGACCGCCACAGAATCCCCCGCCTGCAGCGTGAAACTAATCTGTTTGATGATGGCTTGGCGTGCGCCTGGCGCTGCCGTGGCAACGCCCTCAAAGCTGACTTGACCGGTAGGAGCTGGCAAAGGCATGGCGGCAGGGCGAGCCGGGAAGCCCCCCAGCAGCTCGCGTAAACGCAGGTAGGCAGCGCGGGCTGCCGCCAACGTGGCCCAATGGCCGACAACCGACTCCGCTGGCGCAAGCGCCCGACTGGTCAGCAAAGACACGGCAATCATCATGCCCGGCGTCAAACGCCCTTCCAGTACCAGAAGCGCTCCCAACCCCAGGGCCAGGGACTGCATGGAGACCCGGACGAACTTAGATGCATTGCCCATTGCCGCCGCCCGGTCGCTGGCTTTGGCCTGCAAGGCAATTTCTTGCTGGTGCGTCTTGCGCCAGCGACGCTGGATGTTGCCCAGCATGCCCATGGCCTCAATCACCTCCGCGTTCTGCAAGTGGCTGCTCAGCTCACGCTGCCCCAGCATGCTGAACTTTTGGGCTTCAGCCAAGCTGGCCTTGGCCAGTTTTTCGTTGAGCCAGGTCAGCGCGATCAGTACCAATGCCCCCACCAGGGTGAACACAGCCACCTCAGTGGAGAATAAAGCAATGACGATCAGGTAGACCGGCGCCCAAGGTGCATCCAATACCGCAATCAAGCCCGGACCGGTCAAGGTTTGGCGAAGGGTCGCGAGGTCTGCCAGGGGCTGTGAAGTGCTGTTACCGGGTTGCCGCAACACCCGCTCAAAAGTGGCTCCTAGCACCCGCACGCCCAGCAGGTCGTCGAGCCTGGCCCCCACCCGAATCAATACCCAGGAGCGAATGGTCTCGAGCGCGGCCATAAACAGGTAGGCGCCAAGGATCAACACCGTCAGCAGCACGAGCGTTGTCTCGTTGCGGCTGCTCAGCACCCGGTCATAGACCTGCATCATGTAGAGCGATGGCGCCAACATCATGAGGTTCAGAAAGCCACTGAATACCGCCACGGTGACGAACGCAGCCCGCAGCTGGCGCAATGCCAGCTTCAATTCATCGGGGGCTAAGGAGGGCGGGGCAACCATGTGCAGGGTGTAGGGATAGAGCCGTATCGGCCACCATCTTACGGAGCCCTCTGCACACAGAGCCCCCGAACAACACCCCAAAAACCCCGGTTATGCCGCTTTGACCGCGGCTATCGGCTTACCCGCAGTCAGTGCAAAAATGCGGGCTGGCTTTCCAGCTTGTGCTCAAAGTGCGTCAACCACGGTTCAGCCAAATAGCGAATCTGCGCATCGTTATTGAGGATACGTCGCATGATTTTTGACTTTTCCGCCCGTGAATGCACATCCAGCTCTTCGGATCGGGCTCGCTCCCGCAACTGCTCGATCAAGACTGCGCATGCGCCCTCAAAGCGCATCACGCCATCCCAGTCTTCCGCCTTGGCGGCCTCCAGCATCTTGGCGCTGCTGTCTTCAATAGCTTTGTAGTAATCGATCAACATCAAGGGCATGTGGCGTTCTCCCAACTCACACGGGGCGCAGATAGGCGGGTGTTTTGCCCTGGATTTGTTTCCACCCATTGGCGACAGGCTCAATCAAGGCGGCAACTTCGTCCAAGCCGGCTTCGTCGTTACGGGCATTGGCCATCACCAGACGGTTCACGCAGTAGTCGTACAAAGCGTTCAGATTGGCAGCAATTTCGCCACCACGCTCCAAATCCAGAGGTGCCTTCAAACCTTCTTCCAAGATGCGCAGGGCTGCACCAATTTGTTTGCACTTTTGGGGCACGTCTTTGGCCTGCAAAGCCAGCTTGGCAGCGGCAATGTGGCGCTGCAAGGCTTCAAACAACAGCGTCACGAGCTGGTGGGGGTCCGCCATTTCCACACTCGCTTCCACGCTGGCCCGTTTGTAGGCGGCGGCTGTGCGGCTGTTAACAGAGGTAAACATAGTGCAGATCCTTAGTTTCTTGTACTTAGTATCGGCAGTCTGCACACCAACTGAAGAACTTCGTTTAGATCAAAGGACCTGTGGGCTCAGCCACTCAGCTGGTGGATTTGTTCCAGGTAGCAACCTGCTGGCTGACATACGCATCCAGAGCTGACAGGCTGGCCATCTTGGCGTCCAGCGCACTGTATTGCTTGCGCAGACGGGCCTCGAAGGTTGCCGCCCGGTTGGTGACGCGGGTTTGCTCCTCGATATTTCGCTTCAAAACCCCCTCCAAAGCCTCGCCTTTGTTCTTGGCTGCGCCTCCCGTGGCCAACACACCCTGAGCCAGCTCCTTGAACTTCAGCGCAAACCCGTTGGTCTGGGAGTTCTTGTTGTCGGTGGTAAACAGCTTCTGCAGCTCCGTCCCGTTGTTGGCCGCCGCCGCGAGTTTGGTGGTATTCATTGATAGGGTACCGTCCAGTTCGCGCGTTAACCCTACATCTGCCAGACGCTGGTATGCACTGCCGTTGCTGATGGAGCTTGCCACGCTGCGCAGCACACTTTGCATGCCAACAATGGTGGAATCCCCTTGGAACAAGGAGGCCGTTTTGGTGGCTTCATCATATTTGGTGATCTCACCCAAGGTTTTGGCCAAGGCGTTGTACGCCGTGACAAAGTTCTGCACATTTTTGACCGCCAGCGTCACATCCTCACTCACAGTCAAGGTTGCAGGCGCCAACACCTCTCCGGGGAGTCCATAGTTCGTCGTAGTCGTCGCCAGCAGGTTGATAGTGACACCCGGGATATTGCCCGTGAGTGTGTTGCTCTTGGAGGTCACCGCCAGGCCATTGATGCGGGCCTTGGCATCTGTACCGTACTGAACGGCTCCCGCCGAAGCACCCGCCATACCAAAGGCGCCTGTTTGCGGATCGAATGACAAACGGGACAAGCCCGCATCGTCATTGGTGACACCGTCGGCATCCACCGTTGTTTGCACGCGAAAGCCGGAGGCCTCGCCCGTCTCCTTGGATCGCAACAGCAGACGGTCTTGCGTGCCATCGTTGAATGCCGTCGCCACCACGCCCGAGTTGGTGGCGTTGATTTTTGCCGCAAGGGTCGCCACAGTGTCAGTGGCAGTGACCGAAATGCTCACATCCGCACTAGAAGCGGAGGGTGTGAACGCTGCGGGACCCGTTGTCCACTTGCCCAAACGCAACACCAAAGTGCCCGCACCCACGGCCGAACCTGCAGTCAACGGGGCGGATGCAACGGATTGTGATTTGGCCAACTGATCCACATCCAGTGTGAACGAGGTGGCCGCCGCGCTGGAGGTGACGGTGATAGCTGCGGCATTGGCATTGGAGGACGAGCCGTTGCGTGCCGCCCAGGCACTGGCGCTCGACATCGCGGCAGCGGCGTCCGCCAACGCAGAGAATTGGGATTTGATTTGGCCGAAAGCCGAGATCTGCTGCTGGACAAACGTCGCCTTGGTCTCCAGCGCCTTGAGGGGCTGCTTTTCCAGGGCCACCAACTTGGTCACGATGGCCTCAGAATCCAGGCCACTGCCAATACCGAGGGATGAAATGGTAGCCATAGGAGCCCCTTGTTCTATCTGTAGCCTTGGATTTTGCGTCTTCTACACCACCCCAAAGCCCGGAAAAAGGCCAGTTTCCAGAACCAAAGCGGCGGCAGGCCCAAGCCCACCGCCGCTCCCGGGCTTCGCAGTATGAACCGCGAAGCCTTGGGTGACCAGTCTTAACGCAACAGGGCCAGCACGCCCTGGGGCAACTGGTTGGCCTGCGCCACCATGGCGGTGCCGGCCTGCTGCAAGATCTGGGCACGGGACAGGTTGGCAGTTTCCACTGCAAAGTCTGCGTCCTGCACCCGCGAACGCGATGCGCTCAGGTTTTCGGACGTTGTGTTCAGGCTTGCAATTGTGGTCTCGAAGCGAGACTGCAGGGCACCGAACTTGGCACGTTGGCTGGCCACAGCACCGATGGCAGCATCCACCGTGGTTAGGGTACGGGTTGCGGACGCCACAGTCGACACATCCAAGGTGCTCACAGCCTGCAACTGGCTGGCAGAGGTTGCGCCTGTGAAGTAGCCAATACCAGCGGCTTGGGCCGTGTTGGCGATACCAAAGGACTTGTCAGAATCCAAGGTGATGGCACCCTTGACAACAGCGTCACCACCGCCGACAGCCAAAGCCACGGCGCCTGCGCTGAACGTACCTACTGCGGCATTGTTCTCCAGAACGATGTCATTGCCGCTAGCGTTGGTCAACGTGAGCCCTGTGCCTGCAGCATTCAGCTTGGCAGTGACGCCAGTTTGCGAGGTTTTCTCGTTGAACGCCTGGATGGCAGCGGCCAAGCCGTCAGCATTTGCAGCTGCGCCTGTGCTGAACGACACAGCCACGGCAGTCCCGTTATCAGACGTCACGTTGATCGAAAAGGACTCGGACACTGTGAAGGCGGTCAAGTCAATTTCGGTACGTGCTGTCGCAGTGACACCTGTCGTGCCAGATTGCGCGTTAAACAAGGCGGCTACCGTCTTGGCGCTGGCACCTGCAGCGTAGGTCACGGTGGCAGTACCGGAGGCACCGTTCACGGTCACAGTATCCCCCGCTATGGTGTCAGTGGCCGTGGCAGTCGATGCATTGGCGCCCGCAGTGGAGCCCACCACCAAGTCACCAACGGCACCAGCCGAGGCAGCCACTACCGATCCAATGCGGTTGTTGCCGTATTTTTCAGTCGTGAAGTTGGCAGTGGTGGCGGTAATGGATTGGTAAGCGTTCGCGCCCACCTGGAATGTGGCGCTGGCAAAGCTGCCATCCAACAGGTTTTGACCGTTGAATTGGGTGGTTTGTGCAATGCGGTTCAACTCAGAAGTCAACTGCGTAACTTCCTGGTTCAAAGCAGAGCGGTCGCTGGCGCTGTTGGTCGCGTTGGCAGATTGAACAGCCAGTTCGCGAATACGCTGGAGGATGGTACCTGCGCCACCCAAGGCACCTTCAGCGGTTTGCGCCAGAGAGATGCCATCGTTGGCGTTGCGGGCCGCTTGCGTCAAGCCGCGGATCTGGGAAGTGAAGCGCTCCGAGATGCTCAGGCCGGCAGCGTCGTCCTTGGCACTGTTGATGCGCAAGCCAGAGGACAGGCGTGTGATCGAAGTGCTCAAAGAAGACTGGCTGGCTGTCAAGTTGCGCTGAGCTGTCAACGAGTTGACGTTGGTATTGATGGTGGCTGCCATTTTGATAACTCCTGGTAAAAACTCACGTACTCCGGCGAAATGCCGATCTCAACGTCAGCATTGCTGCTGACCGCCATGACCGGTGCGCCGACCCTGACGCCTTCCGGACGACGAGCCCGCTAGGAACCCGTTGCATTTGTTTTCGGGTAGTGCGTAGAAAACTTTAGGACGTTTGCAAAAGCGTTCGCAATATCACAGCGCATACACCCCGGAAAACACAAAAGCAGGGGTTTGGCGGGTTAGTTTGCGGATACAAGGGTTTACCCCTATTAAGAATCGCCATTCACTGGCAATTTGGGCCGGTTTTGCAGCGCTTATCTGCCAAATAGCCCAGACGGGCATCTCCAGAATTCACCCATCGTTACTGATTGTCTGCAGGTCAGCAGGCTTTGCAATCGGCGGCGACGCTGATTTCATATCTTTTTAGGAGTTACGCAATGGCCTCAACCATCAACACCAATATTCAGTCGCTGAATGCGCAGCGGAACTTGGCGACTTCGCAAAGTTCGTTGAGCACGTCCATGCAACGCCTGTCTTCGGGCCTGCGCATCAATAGCGCCAAGGACGATGCGGCTGGCTTGGCCATTGCAGAACGCATGACATCGCAAGTGCGCGGCCTGAACCAAGCCGCCCGCAACGCCAACGACGGCATCTCCCTGGCGCAGGTGGCCGAAGGCGCATTGGGCAGCGCGTCCGCCACATTGCAACGCATTCGCGAATTGGCCGTTCAATCTGCCAACGCGACAAACAGCGCCAGTGACCGCGCCGCCCTGAACGCCGAAGTCGGCCAGCTGACCGCCGAATTGGACCGCATTGCCAAGACCGCACAGTTCAACGGTCAAAACATTCTGGATGGCAGCTTCACATCGGCCACCTTCCAGGTTGGCGCCAATGCCAACCAAACCATCATTGCAACCACCGGCAACTTCAGCACCAACAAGTACGGCAACCACCGCATCGGATCGCAAGTCGCAGCCACGGCGGGTGGTCCCGGTGATCTGGTTACTGGATCGACGGCGGGTACGCGAGCCTCCCAAGCCACCCCTGCTGCAGACATCAGCGCAACAAGCCCGATTGCCGCAGACACCACCTTCCGTATTGATGGATCGTCCGGCTCGGCCACGATCGGCATTACAGCGGGCCAAACAGCGAAGAGCTTGGCTGCAGCCATCAATGCCCAGTCGGGAACCACTGGCGTAACCGCTACAGCGCGCACAGACATTGACTTGAGCAGCTTTACAGCGAATACCAGCTACTCGCTCACCATGCGCTCCAACAACTCAGTGGCAACCACCGTGGCCTTTACCGTGGGCGCGCTGGATGGGGATGGCTTATCGGCCGCTGTCGCGGCGTTCAACGACAAGAGCTCGGCCACCGGGGTTACCGCAAAACTCAATGCAGCAGGTACGGGAATCTCCCTGTCGAATGCGGCCGGTGAAGACATCGTCATTGAAGTCCCCGCGGCTTCAACGGCCCTCGCGGTGGGAGGCGTAACCATTCCCAATGCCCCAAACAACGCCGCCTATGTCACCGGCACCTTGACACTGGACTCCGACAAATCTTTCGGCATGGTCAACGCAGCGGTCAACGACCCCGTAGGCCCACCACCCGTCACAGACTTCTTTTTGGCTGCTACCAGCGCCAGCCAGTTGCAAACTGTGGATACGCTGGACGTTGCCACGGTCGAATCGGCCACTCGCACTTTGAGCACGGTTGATGCGGCCATCCAGGTCATTGCGGGCCAACGCGCCAAATTTGGTGCACTGCAATCGCGCTTTGAAAACACCATTGCCAGCTTGCAAACCATGGCCGAGAACCTGAGTGCCTCGCGCTCACGGATTCAGGACGCGGACTTTGCGCTGGAAACGGCCAACCTGTCGCGCACCCAGATCCTGCAGCAGGCAGGCACCGCCATGGTGGCGCAGGCGAATCAGCTCCCACAAGGCGTGCTCGCGTTGCTGCGTCAGTAATCCTGCGCGCAGCGGCGCCCCCACAGCACGCTTGGGCGTGAGCGGGATGCTGCTCGGCCGTTCAAGGCTTGGCTCGCCCCCTTCAGTTTCGGCACAGCCTGCCGATAGGCTTCTTGTTACTGCAAATATTCGCGCCCGGCATAGCGCTAGGGGTGGAATGTTCGCGCGGCCAAAGTCAGTCCTTTAGCGCATGTAGGAATTTCCCCTACAGGCGATGTTTGCGTTTCTGACACCCGGATTAGCCGTTTTCCAATTCAAGTTTCTGGCCTCGCAAACCAGAATTCGCTCCATGGTGATTCATATGAATCGCCCCTCAACAGGAGCTGACTATGAACAAGGAACAATTACTCGCCGAGATCCGGGAAGCCAATATGACTTACCTGATGTTGGCCCAAAACCTGATCCGCCAGGACAAGGCCGAAGCGCTGTTCCGCCTGGGAATGTCCGAAGAAGCCGCAGAGATGATCAGCGCACTGTCCCCTGCCCAGATCATGCGCATCGCCTCCACCAACATGCTGCTGTGCCGCTTCCGGGTGGATGACGACATGGTCTGGAACCTGCTGACCAACCATTCCGCCACCAAAGTCGACAACGACGCCACCACCAAGCTGCACGCCAGCATTCTGATGGCCGGCCGTTTTGCCGAAGCCGTCTGACCTACATCGCAGGAGCAGCACCATGGCCACCCAGAAAAGTGTTTTGAACGACTCCAAACAAGTGGAGCGCGCCGTATCCCTGATCCAGCTGGGCGCCCGCCTGCAGGTGCTGGAAAGCGAGACGGACCTGTCGTATGAGCGCCTGTTGCGCCTGTACAAGGAAGTGGCCGGACGCTCCCCAAGCAAGGGCCAGCTGCCGTTCTCGACCGAGTGGTTCCTGACCTGGCAGCCCAATATCCACGCCTCGCTGTTCCAGAACACCTATGAATACCTGACCAAGGTCAGCGCCATTGAGGACATTGACGCCATCATGGCCGCCTACCGGCTGTACACCGAGCAAATTGCCGCCTGTGGCGTCGAGCCCCTGTTGTCCATCACCCGCGCATGGCGCCTGGTCAAGTTCATCGACAACAACATGCTGTCCATGACCAAATGCTCCAAGTGCGGCGGGCACTTTGTGTCGGAAGCCTATGAAAACTCCAGGCACTTCGAATGCGGCCTGTGCTCGCCCCCGGCACGCGCCGGCAAAGGGTCTACTGCAGGCGGCATACTGCTCCACTAAATGCTATTATTTTTATAGCTATTTGCGCAGTATCCACGAGGATGAAAGGCCAATTTGGCAATAAATTCAAGCCCGGCGAACTAGCGACGATATGATAGAGACGGGCTGAATATGCCCGCTTCTTCCACCCTTGAGGCCCCCAGCCTCCCTGTCACAATGCGCCTATGTTTGTAATCGTCGGTTGGCTTGTTTGTCTGGGCTGTGTATTCGGCGTGTTCATCATCCACGGCGGAAACATCAGCGTGATTCTGAAAGCCCTGCCCTGGGAGATGCTGACCATCGGGGGGGCCACCGTGGGTGCCTTTCTGGCCAACAACCAGATGAAGGTGATCAAGAAGACCATGGCTGGCTTGGGCGCCTGCTTCAAAGGCAGTAAGTACACCAAGGCCCGCTACATGGAGCTGATGGCGTTGATGTTTGACATCCTCCAAAAAGCCCGCAAGGAAGGGCTGATGGCGATTGAAAAAGACGTCGAAGAGCCTGAACAATCCGAGATCTTCAAAAAGTACCCCACCGTCGGTTCCGACCACCACGTCGTGGAGTTCATCACCGACTACTTGCGCATGATGGTGTCAGGCAACCTGAATGCCCATGAGATCGAATCGCTAATGGACAGTGAGATCGAGACCCACCACCATGAAGAACACGCCGCGGTCGCTGCCATCCAGCGTATTGCGGGTGGTCTGCCTGCCTTTGGTATCGTGGCCGCCGTGCTGGGCGTGGTGAATACCATGGGCTCGGTGGGCCAGCCCCCTGCAGTGCTAGGTGGCATGATCGGGTCGGCGCTAGTGGGAACCTTCCTCGGGATTTTGCTGGCGTACGCGTTCGCGGAGCCTTTGGCCGGATTGCTGGAGCAAAAAGTCGAAGAGGGTAGCAAAGAATTTCAATGCATCAAGACCACCTTATTGGCCAGCATGCAAGGCTACAACCCCTCCACCGCCATTGAGTTTGGCCGCAAGGTGCTCTACTCCACCGAGCGCCCCACCTTCTCTGAGCTGGAAGCCTATGTTAAGAAGAAGTAAGCGCAGGAGCGCCTGAGCATGGCAGGGGACGCCAAGAAACTCCAGCCGATCATCATCAAGCGGGTCAAGAAAGGCGGCCACGCTGCGCACGGTGGCGCCTGGAAGATTGCCTACGCCGACTTTGTAACTGCCATGATGGCCTTCTTTTTGCTCATGTGGCTGCTGGGCAGCACCACCGAAGGCGATAAAAAAGGCATTTCAGACTACTTTCAATCCCCACTGAAAGTGGCGCTGCAAGGTGGCGCGGGCGCGGGGGCGAGCAATAGCATCATTACCGGGGGTGGTAACGACCTGACACAGCAGGCAGGCCAGTCCCGTCGCGGCGATGGTGAAGAGAAGACCGCCAAAAAGATGTCTGGCGACCAGGCCAAGGTGGAGCGCGCCAAAAAAGACGCCAAAGACCTTGCCACGCTGGCGGCCAAGATCGCTGGCGCCATCTCCAACAACCCCAGAATGGCCGAGTTCAGCTCCCAAATCAAGCTGGAAATCACGCCCGACGGCCTGCAAATCCAGATCGTGGACGACCAGCGCCGCCCCATGTTTGACAGCGGCAGCGCGTCAGTCAAGCCTTATATGCGTGACATCCTGACCGAAATCGGCAGGGCTTTGCTGGATGTAGACAACAAAATCAGCCTGGACGGACACACCGACAGCCAGGCCTACGGCAACGCCGCCCGCGGCTACAGCAACTGGGAGCTTTCTGCCGACCGGGCCAACGCCTCGCGCCGCGAGCTGATTGCCGCGGGCATGCCCGAAGTCAAACTGGCGCGGGTGGTGGGCATGGCCTCCAGCCTACCGCTGGAGCCAGGCAACCCGCTGGCACCCAGCAATCGGCGCATCAGCATTTTGGTCATGACCAAAGATGCAGAGGAACGCCTACTGGGGAGCAAAACGGTGGCCCTGGATGCCGGGGAAGAAAGCACTGGCAACCCAGCCGCACCAGAGGCAAAATCAAGCCCTTGACCCCGCAAAAATTACGTCATACTTGTAGAAATTCGAAAATCGCCCGGTTAAAGGTTATCTATGTCCAAAGAATTGCGCTTTCTCATCGTTGATGACTTCTCCACCATGCGGCGAATCGTGCGCAACCTCCTCAAGGAAAGCGGCTACGCCGATGCAGACGAGGCAGAAGACGGTGTAGCTGCGCTGCAAAAGCTCCGCAACGGCAGTTTTGATTTCGTTGTCAGCGACATCAATATGCCCAATATGAATGGTTTCCAGTTGCTCGCCGAGATCAAAAAAGACGACAAACTCAAACACATCCCGGTGCTCATGGTGACCGCAGAAGCCCGCAAAGAGGACATCGTCTTGGCCGCGCAGCAAGGCGCAGCGGGTTACATCGTCAAGCCCTTTACCAAAGCCACCCTCGAAGACAAGGTAAACCACATCCTGACCAAAATGGGATTGAAGTAAGCATGTCTGACGCCCCCCACCTCCCAACGCCGCTGTCTACTGGCGAAGTCCACCAACAACTCGGTGCGCTCACCCGCCAGTTGCATGACTCGCTGAACGGGCTGGGACTGGCCGACAAGGTCAAGGACTGGGCCGGGGAGCTGCCAGATGCCAAAAGCCGGCTGTCGTACATTGCCCGACTGACAGGCCAGGCGGCAGAGAAGGTACTGAACCAGGTAGACCAAGCCAAGGCACAGCATGACCATATCGCCGCAGAAACCCGGCGCATTGGAGAGCTGATCGTCAAGGACCCCGTGGCAGCCGTGGCCAAAGGCCATGTGATGAATTTCATCACCGATGTAGAACAGGCCAGCAAAAAGGTGGACGACCACCTGACAGAGATCATGATGGCCCAAGACTTCCACGACCTGACGGGGCAAGTGATTGCCAAAGTGGTCACACTGGCAGCCACCATCGAGGAGCAGCTCGTTTTGCTCTTGTTGCAAACCGCCCCGCCAGAATCCAAGGTAAGCGCCCCCAGTGCACAAGAATATGTCCCGGCGCTGGCTGGCCCGGTGGTCGATGGGCAAACCAACCAGGACGTGGTAACCGACCAGTCCCAAGTCGACGACCTGCTGGCCAGTCTGGGCTTCTGAGCCTTTTCAATTAAGCGGGGGAATGCCCCGCTTATCGCCCTTTAGTTTCAGGGGTCGGTCGCGACAATGGTGAGAACTCAAGAGCTTCTTCACCATGGACCAAGGCAGTCAAGATCGCAATTTACCCGCGTCAGAACGCAAGCTCAAAAAAGCACGCGATGACGGCCAGGTAGGGCGCTCGCAAGACCTGTCCCATCTGGCAGTGCTAGGTGCAGGTGCCATGGCGGTGCTGGTACTGGCCCCCATCCTTTTTGACCATCTCAAGCACAGCATGGGGCAGCAATTGTCCTTCGATGCAGCCACTGTCATGCGCCCGGGCAGCATGCTGCAGCGCTTGGGAGAGGCCTCCACCGTTGGTCTGGCGGGCTGTGTAGCCTTTGCAGCGATTGTGATGACAGCAGCCATTTTGGCCGCGGTAGCCTCGGGTGGCTGGGTCAACAGCCTCAAGCCCCTGATGCCGGACTTCAGCCGGCTCAACCCTTTGTCTGGGTTGGCCAATATGTTCACCAAGAAGAAGCTGATCGACACCCTCAAGATGTTGTTGATCACCAGCATCTTGTTTGCGATTGCTGCGTGGTTTCTGAGCTCCGGCCTGCAAACCATGGCGTCCCTGATTCGGCAGCCCTCCAGTGCTGCCATTGCACATCTGACCCAATGGATCACAGGGGGCATCGGTTTGCTGCTACTGGTGGTGTTTCTCGCAGCGATGGTCGATGTTCCGTTGCAGGCCTTCTTGCACAAAGACCAGATGAAGATGTCCCACCAAGAGGTCAAAGAGGAAAGCAAGGAATCCGACGGCAACCCGCAACTCAAGGGCAAGATTCGCCAGAAACAACGCGAACTGGCACAGAGGAGCAGTGTCAATGCGGTGCCCAAAGCCGATTTTGTGGTGATGAACCCTACCCACTTCGCGGTGGCCATCCGCTATGACGAAAAAACCATGCGGGCGCCCCGTGTGGTATCGAAGGGCGCAGACCTGTTGGCCATGAAGATTCGGGATGTGGCCAAACAGCACGCGGTGCCCGTTCTGCAGTCTCCCATGTTGGCGCGTGCGTTGTATGCCAACGCCGAGCTGGACCAGGACATTCCGTCGGCACTGTATACCGCCGTCGCGCAGGTACTGGCCTACGTATACCGGGTACGTGCGGCCTTGCGCGGCGAAGGCAGCATGCCGCAAGACGTGCCCCAGCCCTATGTGCCTCCTGAGCTGGATCCGCAATCCAAAACCCTGAAGGCGGCTACCGCATGAACGCACAACTGAAAACACTGCAGCAGTGGTTTGGCAACAATTCCGCCGCGGTGCAGGGAGCTGCCGCCCCCATGCTGGTGGTTGCCATCCTGGCCATGATGGTGCTGCCGCTCCCGCCACTGGTGCTGGATGCATTTTTCACCATCAACATCGCAGTAGCGCTGATGGTGATGATGGTCGCTGCCTATATGGTGCGTCCGCTGGATTTTGCAGCCTTCCCCTCCGTGCTGCTGCTCACCACACTCATGCGCCTGTCGCTCAACGTGGCCTCCACCCGGGTAGTGCTGCTGGAAGGCCACACCGGCCCCGGCGCAGCAGGTGCGGTGATTGAGGCCTTCGGCCACTTCCTGATTGGTGGCAACTTTGCCGTGGGCCTGATCGTGTTTGCGATTCTGGTCGTTATCAACTTTGTGGTGGTAACCAAAGGCTCAGAACGTATTGCCGAAGTGTCGGCCCGCTTCACCCTGGACGCCATGCCCGGCAAACAAATGGCCGTGGATGCCGACCTGAACGCAGGCCTGATCGATGAGCGGGAAGCCAAACGCCGCCGGGCGGAAATTGGCGAAGAAGCCGAGTTTTTTGGCTCCATGGACGGCGCCTCCAAGTTTGTGCGTGGTGACGCCGTCGCCGGCATCCTGATTCTGCTGATCAACATTTTTGGCGGATTTGCCATTGGCATCTTGCAGCACGACCTGAGCGCCAGTCAGGCAGCCAACTCCTACATTCTGCTGGCCGTTGGTGATGCGCTGGTAGCCCAGATTCCCGGCCTGCTGATCTCCGTGGCAGCAGCCATGGTGGTCTCCCGCGTGGGCAAGGACACGGACATCGGCAAACAAATCGTGGGGCAAATGTTTGTGTCGCCACATGTGCTGGGCGTCACAGCCGCCATCATGTTCATCCTGGGCATCATCCCCAACATGCCACACCTGGTGTTTCTCAGTATCGCTGCGGTGCTGGCGTATGGCGCCTGGATGTTGGCCAACAAGCCCATTCCAGTGGACCCGCAGACGCAGCCAGCAGCACCGGTAGGGGATGGCGAGGCGTCATGGGACGATCTGCAGCCGGTAGACCAATTGGGCTTGGAGCTGGGCTATCGCCTGATTGCATTGGTCGACAAAACTCGCCAAGGTGATTTGCTCAACCGCATCAAAGGTGTGCGGCGCAAGTTTGCGCAGGAAGTGGGCTTTTTGCCCCCTGCCGTACATGTGCGTGACAACCTTGAACTCAAACCCAGCGCCTACCGCATCACCCTGCGTGGCGTGATTGTGGGTGAGGGTGAAGCCTTCCCCGGCATGCATTTGGCCATCAATCCCGGCGGTATCACGACCCCGCTGATTGGCACGGCCACCACCGACCCCGCATTTGGTTTACCTGCCCACTGGATCGACGATCGCCAGAAGGAAGCGGCGCAAATGGCGGGGTTTACGGTGGTTGATTCCGAGACTGTCATGGCCACCCATTTGTCACACTTGATGCAAGTTCAGGCCTCCAAATTGCTGAGCCGAACAGAGACACAACAACTCGTGGAACACGTGGCAAAACTGGCTCCCAAACTCATCGAAGAAGTGGTCCCCAAAATGGTCTCGGTCGCCGTCTTCCAGAAAGTCTTGCAGTTGCTGCTGGACGAGTCGGTTCACATTCGCGACATCCGCACCATCATCGAGTCCATCGCAGAACACGCCACAACCACCACGGACCCCGTGGAATTGGCCAAGCGCGTGCGTATCGCACTTTCGCCAGCCATCGTGCAGCAGATCTACGGTCCCACCCGGGAGCTCAATGTGATTGCCATTGACCCGGGACTGGAACGGCTGCTGGTGCAAGCCTTGGGCAGCGCCTCTGGCCCGGCGCTGGACCCCGGAGTTGCCGACATGCTGACCCGTACTGCGGCCGAGACCGCTTTGAAGCAGGAAGAAATTGGCGTCCCGGCCTGCCTGCTGGTGCCGGACCCCATTCGCGGCGCGATCTCGCGTCTGGTACGCCGTGTCGCGCCACGCTTGCAAGTGCTCGCCCACAGTGAAATTCCTGAAACCCACACCATCCGCATTGGTCCGATTCTCCGAGGTGCCACACCATGAACATCCAACGCTTTACCGCAGCAACCTCCCGCGAAGCCTTGGCCAAAGCCCGCTTGGCCTTTGGCGAAGGCACACTGATTTTGTCCAACCGGCCCACCGAACATGGTGTGGAAGTGGTCGCCACTGCCGAGGACTCGCTCGCCAGCCTGGACCGGGGCATTGCCCCCGCCGCCAACAAACTGCCCACAGCAACACGTCGCCCCAGTCCTCCTTCCAACTACCAAGAGGTCGCCAGCAAAGTTGAAGAAGATGCTGAGCAATTGGCCATGAGCACACTGTCCTTCCAGGACTATGTGCGCGAGCGTATGCTGCGCCGCCGACATGAGGCAGCACAAACTTCCGCAGAGGCCTTGCCAGCTCCTGCACCGGCCGCGCCAGAACGCCCCCGCCCTCCCGCTTTAACTCAGCGGATTGCCGTGGATGTCGCCCCCCCGGCTCCCAAGCCTGCAGCGGCACGCAAACCTCAAACTCTGCCCGCCACCGCAGCGGTCAGCAAGGGTGTGATGGATGAGTTGCACGCCATGAAGGAGTTGATTGAAGACCGCTTCAATACCCTCACGTGGCTGGGCCAAGCGCGCCAGAACCCCATCCAATCCAACATGATGCTCAAGATGATCCGCGCCGGGTACTCCCCCACCCTGTCGCGCGCCATTCTGGAGCGCATGCCCGAGGAGATGGACGCAGCGGAGTCGGTGCGCTGGGTTATGGACGTTCTGGAGCGCAACCTTCGCACGGATGCAGGGACACCTGCCCTGCATGAGGAGGGTGGCGTCTTTGCCCTGATCGGAGCCACAGGTGTAGGAAAGACAACCACAGCAGCCAAACTGGCAGGCCTGTGCGCCCGCACCCATGGCCCCGGCAGTGTGGGTCTCATCACCCTGGACACCTACCGTGTGGGTGCCCACGAGCAACTGCGCGCCTACGGCAAGATGCTAGGCGTCGTGGCCCATTTGGCCCACGACAAGGCAGCCCTGCAGGACCTGCTCGGACTGCTATCCAACAAAAAAATGGTGCTCATCGACACCACAGGCATCGCCCCGCGGGACCCGCGTAAGCGTGAACTCATGGAGTTGTTGGACCTGCCCGCTATCAAGCGCCTGCTGGTCCTGAACGCAGGGGGCCACGGCGACACACTGGACGAAGCCGTGAACTGCTTCAAGACCAATACCTCACAGCAGACCATCTTCTCCAAAATTGACGAGGCGGTGAAACTGGGCCCGGCCATTGATGCGGCGATTCGTCACCAACTTCTGCTGCGTGGCATCACCACCGGGCAACGGGTCCCTGAAGACTGGGAAGCGGCGGTCGCCACCAAGCTGGTGCGCATGTCCATGCGCACAGCGGGCATGTCGGCTTACGACCCCAAGGTCAGCGACCTGGGTTTTTTCTTCAGCCAGCCCACCAGCCCCCAGGGCACCGCCAAGGGGCGCATGGATGCGTGAACGGCCAAACAACCAGGCCGCAGGCTTGCTCGATCTGGCCGCCATACCGAGCCCCAAGCTCACGGCCATGGTTGCACATGGTGATGAGCAGGCTGAATTGCCACTGCTCCTGCGCATGTGCGCAGCGTGGGTAGGATTTGGATACCCGGTAACCGTGCTGGACGGGACCGTCCGCGAAAGCGCTGACAACCCCGGCCTGGAGCAATTACTCGATTACAGCTGCGCACCGGCACCTCAGTCGGACGCTCCGTCATGGACGGTAGTCCCCGCAGCCTGGGGCCTGCAAACCCTGGCGAGCAAATTGCAAAACGAACGCAATGCGCTGGCAGACACAGGCTGGATGTTTCCCCATGAAAGCGTTGTTATGGTGTACAGCAACGCTCAGACCTTGGTGCCCCTGCTGCAAGGGAGCAAGGTGCGTCCGGTTCTCACCGTATCCACGGCCAAGGCATCTTTGCTGACCAGCTACTTAGCGCTGAAGCGCCTGTTGCTCAAAGGCAGGCTTGAGCCTACCATTGTGAACGTGCTCCCCCCTCAACATGCCGTATCCTCACAGGCTGGCACCCAAACGGCAAGCACTGGCTTGCGGGACTATGCCAAGTATTTTTTGGATTACGAAGTGAATGCACTGACAATCCCCGCCCCCGGGGCAGACGAGAGCCCTAGCGCCAGCACGGAACGCCTGGCATTGGGCCTGCTCGAAAACGCCATGCCCCTGGATCTTCGGTGGACTCCGACAACACGCTCGTTCAGCATGCACCCGCAAGCAGTAACCGTCACGGGGAGCCATTGATGTACACCGCCAAAGGCCAGCTCGACCGCAGCGCGCTGATCAAGCAGTACCAGCCACTGGTGCGGCGTTTGGCGCACCATATGATGGCCAAACTGCCCCCCAGCGTTGAGGTGGATGATCTAATCCAGGTCGGCCTGATAGGGTTGTCCGATGCGCTGACGCGGTACGAAGCGTCCCAAGGAGTTCAGTTCGAGACATTTGCCACCCAGCGTATCCGCGGAGCCATGCTCGACGAGCTGCGTGAAAACGACTGGATGTCGCGAGGCTCACGCAAGAGCCAGAAGGAAATTGAAGTGGCATTGCGCCGCTTGGAGCACAAGTTGGGACGTAGCCCCGCAGAATCCGAAATTGCGACCGAGCTTGGCATGAGCCTGGCCGACTACCAGAGCCTGTTAGGCAAAGTTCGCGGCACACAACTTGTTTATCTCGAGGACATGTCGCGTCGCGACGACGACGATGACACTTTTCTTGATCGGCACGTGGCAGATGCTGATGCGGACCCCCTGAACATGCTGCGCGACCAGCGCCTGCGGGAATCTCTGGTGGCAGCGATCAAAACACTGCCTGAACGTGAGCAGTACATCATGAGCATGTACTACGAGCAAGACATGAACCTCAAGGAAATCGCAGCGGTGCTGGACGTGACAGAGTCACGTGTCTGCCAACTGCACAGCCAATCCATTGCCCGCCTGCGCGCCAAGATGCGCGCACATTGAGCGCAGTTTTTAGGCGCTCAATACCTGAAAACGGCCAGACGATTTCGCGCCGGCACCATAAGGCCCCGCAGCAGCGGCATACACCGGCGTGTTCATGGCGGGCACCACCATGTGCAAGGCCTGCTCCACCAGCGCGTGGCGTCGCAGCATCTGTTCACGCACTTGGGCCAAGCCCGCAGCCAACGCCCGCAAACGCGCTGCCTCGGCACTCTGCAGATGAGGCCCCAAGGGCTTCCAGGGATCGAGCAAGGCATTGGCCTCCACCACGAAGGACTGGAAGCTTTGTGCCTGGACTGCCATGTCGTCGACCTCCCCGGTTTTGAGCGCCAATGACAAAAAACCCAGCTGCGCCTCAAGCGCACTGAGCAAAGATTCCAAGGTAGGTTGGGACATATCAGGTTCCTCGCACTTCAATGAGTGCGCAGGACCTGTTTACCGCACCGAGCGGTTCAGCATTTCCTGCGCGTTGGACAAGAGCTTGTCGGCAATGGCTTCGGCATTGACCACGTAGGTGCCATCTTGGATGGAGGCTTTCACGCTGGCCACTTTCTGGGTGTCGATGTCTGCAGACTCGCTGCGCTCGGTTTTCTCCAGCGAGCGCGCCAACGTCGAGACGGTCACGGCCACGCCCGCTGCGCGCGTGCTTTGCGTCGCCTTGCTGGTGGCGGCAGTGCTCGCGTTGGCGTTCTGGGCCGCTTTTTGGGCTGCACCAGACACCGTGGGCGATACGGAAGCAGGGATATCTGTGGGTTGACCTATTTTCATCGCGTTCTCCAAAACTACGGTAGGCGTAGCCTCGTACGGTAGTTATCGGCCGCATCATGACTGACTTTAGGGCTTTTTGCACAAATAAGGCCGTTCAGAGCTCTATTTTGACTGTACGCATATCCAGCACAATGCCTGAGGCTACGCGGCCATTCTCCATGCGCACACGGGCCGGTTGTCCAACCACCCCAGCAGACAGCGCTTGGGCTTGGCTGCTGACCTGGAAACCGGCACCCTGTGCCAGCACCCGCACGGACGCGCCGGCTTGGAATACTTGAGCGGGCTTGACCATGCCTTGGCGCAGGGTTTGCCCTGTGCTCAGGAGGCGGGCGGCGGTCTGCCCCACCCATTGGTTGCGGTCCGCCAACACGGGGCTGGGCTCTTCCGCCCAGTCCACATCGGCCTCCATCACATCCGACTCGGTGACCAATGCCCCTGCTGCCACATGGCCTCGCATGACCCAGGCCTTGCCCGTCGCGCTCACCACCACGGGCAAGGTAATGTTCCAGCGGGTCACCCCATCCACACACCGCAAGCCCACGCGGCTACGACCCCACAAACGGGCCCCGGCGGGCAAATGCGGTTCGATATTGCCGCAAGGGGCCAAGCGCAGGCGACTGTCCAGCGCCCCGACCTCGGCCCGCATCCGCAAATTTACGCCCGGTGGCTGGGACTTCAGGACCGCCTCATTGGCCCAGCGCTGGGCTTCTTGCCGCAGTGCTTCCAAACCAGCGTCTTGCGCATGCACCGACGACATACCCATGCACACCAAAGCAAGAACGCCCAGGCCGCGCGCGACGGCAGATGGGTTTAACGCAGAAAAAAACAGCATGCTGGACTCCGAAATAGGTGCTGTGCACGCACCAACAGAGCCGCTGGGACGACACAACGCAGGCCCAGACTATAAGCAGCCCCTCCTCCAGCAAGGCGCGTAAATATGCCCCATTCACCCCGCTATTCAAGGTCTAGAAAATTTAAGCTTTTCCCATAATTGCCGCACGCCCCAAGCCCACACCTCTGTAGTGCAAGGCGCTATTCGTTGAGGTATGCCATGTTTGCCAATCTGACCAACGCCCTGGACTTTCAATCGAAAGCTTTGGTGCTGCGCGCCGAACGCCAGCGGGTGATTGCCAGCAACATTGCCAACGCAGATACCCCAGGCTACACAGGTCGCGACATCAACTTCAAACAAGCCATGGGACAAGCGCTTGGCGAATCCACCGACTTGAGGCTGGCCCCCAGCACCACCCAGAGCATGAGCGCCGCGGGCACCACCCATGCACGCCACATACCTTTGCCCAGCGCCACCGAAGGCGCTGGCGCCAATAGCAAGCTCGATTACACCGTCCAAACCCAACCCGCCATGGATGGCAACAGCGTGGACTTGGACCGCGAGCGGGCCAGCTTTGTAGACAACTCAGTGCGCTATGAAGCCACCCTCCGCTTTATTAACGGCTCATCGCGGACGATCTTGAGCGCCATTCAGGGCCAATAAAGCGACGACCTGATCACAGAGGCACCCCATGTCCATGTTTTCCATCTTCAATGTCTCTGGCAGTGCGGTTAGCGCACAGTCCCAGCGCCTCAACGTGGTCGCCAGTAACTTGGCCAACGCAGACGCTGTGGCAGGCCCTGATGGGCAAGCCTACAAGAGCCGCCAGGTCATATTTGAAACCGTCCCCATGGAGTCACCGGCCTCCTCTGGGGTCAAGGTCAGCTCCATCAAGGAGAGCAATGAACCGTTCAAACGTGTGCACAACCCCATGCACCCTGCCGCAGATGCAGAAGGGTATGTCACCCAGTCCAATGTGAACCCGGTGGAAGAGATGGTCAACATGATCTCGGCATCGCGCTCATACCAAAACAATGTAGAAGTCATGAACACGGCCAAGACGCTGCTGCTCAAGACCCTGCAAATGGGTCAATAAACCAGGAGTCCACCATGGTTAGCAGCGTCACTTCCTCCAATGATCTCAGCGCGCTGGTGAACAGCAGTACCACCAGCAAGCAAACCGATGCGGCCGCGCAACAAGACCGCTTCCTCAAACTCCTGGTCGCGCAGCTGAACAACCAGGATCCCATGAACCCCATGGACAACGCCCAGATGACGAGCCAGATGGCCCAGATCAACACGGTGTCGGGCATCCAACAGCTCAACGAAACGATGAAGAGCATGTCCACCCAGTTCAGCGCCATGCAAGTGCTGCAGGGTGCATCACTGGTGGGCAAGGGTGTGCTGGTCGAATCCAACACCCTCACGATCAAAGACGGCGTCGCCGCCGGCGCGGTAGACCTCGCCACCAAAGCGGACAAGGTCACTATCCAGGTGCTATCCCCCGGTGGTCAGGTGCTCGACAAATTCGAGCTGGGAGCCCAGGACGCAGGCATGCACGGCTTCCAGTGGAATGCCTCCAACTACAAAGGTACGGGAGCACCCACGTTCAAGGTCACGGCCACGCTTAAGGGAGCGGCCGTTACCAACACCGCTTTGGCTCACGACACTGTGGTGGCTGTGGGTTCCAGCAACGGCAACATGACACTGGAACTGGCCGGCCGCAACGCAGTGGCGTACACCGACGTCAAATCCATTCTGTAAATTTTTCCAACCGTATCCCAGAGGAAACACCATGAGCTTTCAAACAGGACTCTCCGGCTTGAACGCCTCCAGCAAAAGCCTGGACGTGATTGGCAACAACATTGCCAATGCCAACACGACCGGCATGAAATCGTCGCGGGCGGAGTTCGCAGACTTGGTGGCATCGTCGCTGGGTGCCGCTGGTGGCGCGTCCAAAGGTGCGGGCATCGGCGTATCGGTCGCGACGATCGCACAGCAGTTCTCGCAAGGCAACATCAACATCACAGGCAACAGCCTGGACGTCGCCATCAACGGTGGCGGCTTCTTCCAGGTCACCATGCCCGATGGCTCTACTGCCTTCACCCGTGATGGTCAGTTCAAGCTGGACCGGGATGGCAACATCCTGACCAACACCGGAGCCAATGTCATGGGCTACCCCACCGACCTGCTGGGCAACTCCACCAGCGTGACACCCCAGATCCTCACCATCCCGACCGGGGCCCCTATTCCCGCACAGGTGACGACAGAGATCACGGCCGAATTCAACCTCGATGCCCGCGCCAAGGTTGCTGCCAGCGTGTCCCCGGCTACGCCCATCAGCACCTACGGCACCTCGCTTACCGCCTTCGACTCACAAGGCGTGGAAGTGCCCGTCAGCTTGTATTTCGTCAAAACCGGCCCTGACCTGACCGCCAATCCCGCAGTGGCCGCGGACACCTGGGAGGTGTATGACTCCAACACCCTGGCGGCAGGCACCACTGCACTTGCGACTAACGCAGCGACCTACGCCACCCACAACGCCAACAGCACCTGGAACACTGCCAACCCGGGACCAGACCAGCGCGCCACCTTCGCCGCTGCCGGGACAGGCATCTACGCTGCAGACCCACAACTGACCATGGTGGCCGCAGGCAGCCTGTTCCAGATGACATTCGATGTGAATGGCGGCCTGGTAACTCCCGCGGCACCACAAACCTTGACATTAACCTCCCCCAACGTAGCCATCGGCAACTTCAATGCCACACTGGATCTGAGTGGTGCCACGCAATACGGGACGGCATTTACCGTATCCAACCTGACGCAGGACGGCTACACCGCAGGTGAACTGACTGGCATCAGCATCGACCCCTCGGGCGTCATCATGACCCGCTATTCCAATGGAGAAAGCCAAGCCCGCGGAAAAGTCGCTTTGGCCGATTTCCGCAACGTCCAAGGTCTGACCCCGACCGGCGGCGGCAATTGGGTCGAGACCTTTGCGTCCGGACAACCCGTGCTGGGCGAACCGGGCATCGGCAAATTTGGCGAGTTGCGCGCTGGCGCGCTGGAAGACTCCAACGTCGACCTGACCGCCGAGCTGGTCAACATGATGACGGCCCAGCGCAACTACCAGGCCAACGCCCAAACCATCAAGACCCAGGACCAGATCATGTCGACGCTGGTCAACCTGCGCTAACCGGAGCTGAACCACCATGGACCGCTTGATCTACACAGCGATGACGGGCGCCAATGCGGCGGCAAACCGCCAGGCGGTCCTGTCCAACAACCTGGCCAACGTCTCGACCAATGGTTTCCGGGCACAACTGGCCACCTACCGCGCGGTGCCCTTGCGGGGCGAAGGCGCCACCACACGCGTTTTTGCACTGGAAGCATCTGCCGGTCACTCCACCAAACCCGGCCCCGCCATGCGGACCGACCGCGCCCTTGATGCCATGGCACTGGGCGACGCCTGGTTCTCGGTACAGGGCTTGGACGGCAACGAGGCTTACACCCGCAACGGCCACTTTGAAGTAAACGCCGAAGGCGTGCTGACCACGGGCAACGGACTGCAAGTCCTCTCCAGTGACGGATCCGCCATCACGGTACCCGCAGGTGCGGATGTCAGCATCAGCCCGGACGGCAACATCAGCGCCAAAATTGGCAACCAGCCAGCCAACAGCGTGGGCCGCTTGAAGCTCGTGGTTCCCACCGCAGAGGACCCACTCAAGCGCGGGGATGACGGCCTGTTCCGCGCCTTGTCGGGTGAACCACTCAACACCGAAGACACCGCTCGCATTCACCCCGGCATGCTCGAAGGCTCCAACGTCAACGCTATTGAAGCCATGGTTGGCATGATCCAGACTGCCCGCCAGTTCGAAGCGCAAATGCGCTTGATGCAAACCGCCGAGTCCAACGACCGCGCCGCCGGCCAGCTGCTGAGCCTGCAAGGCTAAACCATTAGGACACGCGGTGAATCTCCACGCTCATTCACATTCGCTGCCCCCCCGCTCCTTGGAAGCGGCTCTACAGGAGACATAACATGATCAATTCCCTCTGGATCTCCAAAACTGGCATGGAAGCCCAGCAAATGCAGCTGGACGTCATTTCCAACAACCTGGCCAACGTTTCCACCAACGGTTTCAAAAAATCGCATGCGGTATTTGAGGACCTGATGTACCAGAACCTGCGCCAGGTAGGCACGGCAGTCAACGAGCAGGCAGTTTTGCCCACCGGCCTGCAAATCGGCCTCGGTGTACGCACCGTGGCCACTAGCCGATCCTTTGCGCAAGGCAACCTGCAGCAATCCAGCAACAATCTGGACGTCGCCATCCAGGGCAACGGCTTCTTCCAGGTCACGATGGCCGACGGCACCGTGGGCTACACCCGCGACGGTGCGTTTCAACTCGATAACCAGGGCCGACTGGTCACCTCCGGCGGCCTGCCCGTGCTCAATGGCATCACAGTGCCTGCGAACGCCACCAGCCTGGCAATTGCCCAAAACGGCGAAGTCACCGTCCAAGTGCCTGGCAATACCGCGCCGCAACCCGTGGGCACCATCACCCTGGCCAGCTTCATCAACCCCGCGGGCCTGGAGCCCAAAGGCCAAAACCTGTACGCCGAAAGTGTGGCGTCTGGTCAGCCGAACGCGGGCAATGCCGGAGAAAACGGCTTGGGCACCCTGATGCAAGGCTTTGTGGAAACGTCCAACGTGAACGTGGTGCAGGAACTGGTCACCATGATCCAAACCCAACGCGCCTACGAAATGAACTCTAAGGCCATCCAGACCTCAGACCAGATGCTGCAAAAGCTCGGCCAGCTCTAAACCCGCAAGGTAAGCCATGACCCACCGCACCCATGCCCCTAAAGCGCTCGGCTTGCTGCGTGCCACCGCCACGGCAGCAGCCGTCATGGCATTGACCAGCGCCTGTCAGCAGTTACCGCAAAAAGTCACCGTCGATTTTGCCGAGCCACGCGTTGCGGCTACGCCTGCCACCACCCCAGGGGCCGCCCGCCCCAACACCGGCAGCCTCTACCAAAACGTAGGCTATCGTCCCGCATTTGAAGATCGGCGCGCGCGTCAGGTGGGCGATACCGTAACCATCCAGATTGCTGAAAACGTCACAGCCAGCCAGAAGTCCACCTCCACCGTCAACCGCAATACCTCGGTCGATGGCGCAGTGACGGCGTTGCCATTCAACGACCTCTCCGGTCTCTCCAAATTCAACGTCGGCGCCACGACCAACAACAACTTCTCGGGCAAGGGTGGTACGGAAAGTGCCAACACCTTCGCCGGCTCCATCACTGCCACCGTAGTGGAGGTATTGCCCAACGGCCACATGGTGGTCACCGGAGAAAAGCAGATTGGCGTGAACCAGAACGTGGATGTCCTGCGCTTCTCGGGCACGGTAGACCCGCGCATGGTGCAACCTGGCAGTGTGATCAGCTCGACCCAGGTGGCCAACGTGCGTGTTGAATCGCGCGGCCGTGGTGCGCAAGGGGAAGCGCAAACAGTTGGCTGGTTATCCCGGTTCTTTTTGAACGTTAGCCCCTTCTAAAGATCTCCAGAATTGTGCCGAGGGGTAACAGGTCCAGTCGGACCGTCCCCGTTACCGACTCTGCACATGAAACACTGGAACCCAACACCCCTCAGCACCGGCTGCCGCTGGCTTGGCGGTCTGTGTGTGGCACTTGTCATGGCAGGCAGTGGGCCCGCCCACGCAGCACGGATCAAGGAAATCGCCGCCATTGAAGGCGTGCGCAGCAACCAACTCACCGGCTTCGGGCTGGTGGTGGGGTTGGACGGCACGGGTGACCAGACCACCCAGATGCCCTACACCACCCAAGGCCTCAAGAACTACATGGAGCAGCTGGGGCTCACGCTCACTGCTGCCTCCCAAGCCCAGCTGCAAATGAAAAACGTGGCAGCCGTGCTGGTCACCGCCCAGCTGCCTGCATTTGCCCGGCCCGGCCAGCTGCTGGACATCAATGTGTCGTCCCTTGGCAATGCCAAATCCCTAAAGGGCGGCACCCTGATTGCAACACCGCTCAAAGGCGCCGATGGCGAGGTCTACGCACTAGCCCAGGGCAACCTGATTGTTGCGGGCGCCGGAGCTGCTGCCGGAGGCAGCAAGGTGCAGGTGAACCACCTCAGCGCAGGCCGGATTCCAGATGGCGCGCAGGTGGAACGCAGCGTCCCCACAGCACTGCAAGAAGGTCCCACCATCAACCTGAGCCTGAGCGCCTCGGACTTCCAGACCGCCCGCAAAGTGGCCCAAACCATCAACAACCGTTTTGGCAACAGCATTGCCCAGGCGCTGGACGGCCGCACCGTGCAAGTGAAGGCCCCGACCAGCCCCAATGAACGCGTGACCTTCATCGCCGAGATGGAAGAACTCCCCATCGAGAACTCGATTGCAGCGGCCAAGGTGATCATCAACTCCCGCACCGGCTCCATCGTGATGAACCAGGCCGTGACCCTGGGCCCCTGCGCCGTGGCCCATGGCAACCTGTCCATCAGCGTGTCTTCCACGCCCGTCATCAGCCAGCCCAACGCCCTGTCGGGCGGACAAACCGTGGTGGGCGAACAAGCGGCCATTGACATCAAACAAGAGGCCGGCAAGCTCATCCAGCTGCCCGCAGCCACCCAGCTGACCGATGTGGTGAAGGCGCTCAATTCCTTGGGCGCCACACCACAAGACCTGTTGGCCATTCTGCAAGCCATCAAATCGGCCGGCGCGCTGAACGCGGAGCTGGAGGTTATCTGACATGAGTTACGGCAACAGCTATTCGAGCCCTTCGCTGACCAGCATGCAGAGCCTGGCGGTGGACACCCAGTCGCTGGGCCACCTCAAGCTGCAGGCGGGCAAAAACTCGCCGGAAGCCATCAAGGAAACGGCCAAACAATTCGAATCCCTGTTCATGCGCGAGCTGGTCAAAAGCATGCGCGAGGCCACCATGAAATCCGGCATGTTGGACAACCCCGGCAGCGACCTCGGTACCGACCTGTTGGACCAGCAGCTCGCAGTCAGCATGTCCGGCCAACCCGGCGGCCTGTCCGACCTGATCGCACAGCAACTGACACGCCAAATGGGCATCACCGCAGAACCGGGCGCCGAATCCACCTTGCCCGTGCGCCCCCAGACATTGGGCAGCGCCACCCCGTCCACGGCACCCCGGGCCACCGTGTCCGATGCCACCCTGCCCCCCGTCAAAATCAAACGCACCCCGACGGAGAGCCAAGCCAACTTTGTGCGCCAACACTCCGATGTGGCCAGCAAGGTGGAGAAAGCCACCGGCATTCCCGCCAGCTTCATGCTGGGTCAGGCCGGCCACGAAACCGGCTGGGGCCGCGCGCAGATCAAGACCAAGGGTGGCGGCAACTCCTTCAACCTGTTTGGGATCAAGGCCGGTGCCAGCTGGACCGGCAAGGTGGCAGAAATCACCACCACCGAATACGTGAACGGTGTTGCAAAAAAACAGGTTGCCAAGTTCCGCGCCTACGACTCTTACGAAGACTCTTTCAAAGACTACGCCCGCCTGATCTCGGAGAGCCCACGTTACGCCAAGGTACGTGCCCAAACAGGTTCGGCCCAAGCATTTGCCAGTGGCCTGCAAAAAGCAGGGTATGCCACCGACCCGGAGTACGCCGCCAAACTGAGCCGCGCCATCAACACCACCCTGCACCTGCGTCGCTTGCAGGTGTAACCGGACGCCACCATGAGCATTCTCAACATCGGCACGCGCGCACTGCAAGCCAACCAGGTTGCGCTGCAAACGGCAGGCAACAACATTGCCAACGTCAACACGCCCGGCTACTCGCGCCAGACCGTCACGCTGCAAACAGTGGAGGGCCAATTCAGCGGCGGTGGCTACATCGGCAAGGGCGTGGATGTGCAAACCATCCAGCGCAATTTCAGCGCCTTTTTGACACGCCAGTCCACCCTGGCCAGCTCGGTACAGGCAGCCGACGTCACCCGCTCTGACAAGCTCAGCCAGCTCGAAGGCATCTTCCCCGGTGGCACCAGTGGCTTGGGAGCCTCCATCAGCGAGATGCTGAACGCGTTCTCCGATGTGGCCAGCGCCCCCACCGACTTGACCGCCCGCACCGTGGCACTGACCCGGGTGGACGAAACCGCTTCACGCATGCGGGCTGCCTCGCAATCGCTGGACGACCTCCAACAAGGCGTGGACCAGGAGTTGCGCCAAAAAGCCAGCGCCATCAACACCTTGGCACGCGGCATTGCCGAGGTGAATGACGAAATTGCCCGCGCACAAGGCACAGGCCAGCCCCCCAATGACCTGCTGGACCGCCGCGACCAACTGGTGCGCGAGCTCAACCAGTACGTGCAAACCACCTCCATCCCCGCCGACGATGGCACGGTGGGCATCTTCCTGGCCAGCAGCCAGGCCTTGGTGCTGGGCACCACGGTGTCGCCCGTATCCATCGTCAGCGATGACTTTGGCGACACATTAAAGAACAAGCTGGCCATCACCCGCAACGGCCTGACCGTGGTGCTGGACGAAAACGCTCTGGGCGGCGGCGAAGTTGCTGGACTGCTGCGCTTCCAAAACAGCGACCTGGTGGAAGGCCGCAACCTGCTGGGCCGCCTGACCATGGCCGTCAGTACGGCCATGAACGCGCAGCACCAGCTCGGCCTGGACCTGGATGGCAACTTTGGCGGCAACCTGTTCACTCCCGCCACCTTCAATGGGCAAAACATCCGCCAGCCCGTGCCTCCGGCCACGGTCAACACCGGTACCGGCGGGCTGACGCTGGCCATCACCGATGTCAGCAAGTTTGCTGCGTCGGACTACGAGGTCAACTTCAGCTCTGCGACCTCCGGCTCCATCACGCGCCGCTCCGACGGCCTGGTCGTGAGTTTTCCGCAAACGCCTGCCCCCACCTCGGGCGCACTGGCCAACGTCGACGGCCTGGACATTTTTGTGTCGGGCACGCCCAATGTGGGCGACCGCTTTTTGCTCAAGCCCTTCAGCACCTCGGCCAGCAACATCGACAGCGTCTTCGCAACCCCGCGCAACCTGGCAGTGGCCAGCCCGATTGCGGGCTCCATGGGCAGCACCAACCAGGGCAGCCTCAAGCAGGTGTCCATCAGTGCGCGCACACTGCCCATGTCGCTGGCCACGCCGGTGGTGTTCACCTTTACCGGCACCAACACCTACACCCGCAGCGACGAAACCCCGGTAGCCAACACGACCGTGTTCACCTACACGCCGGGTCAGGCCATCGAGGCAGAATTTCCCAACAACTACCCGACGTTGCCGCCCACTTACAACGACCCGCTGACCGGCTGGACCTTCACCCTGCAAGGCTCGCCCAAGCCGGGCGACACCTTCACGGTCATCGACATCAAAGACCCGGCCTACGGCGTGGACTACAAGCTCAACTCGGGCAATGCCACCGCCATGATGAACCTGCGTGATGTGGCCATGTTTGACGGCGCCGCCCTGACTGACGGCTACGCCAGCCTGATCTCGCAGATTGGTATCCGCAGCCAAAGCGCGGCGTACGCGGCCGAAGTGTCCAGCTCCATTGCCACCAATCTGGAGAAAGACCGCACTGGCGTATCGGGCGTGAATCTGGACGAAGAAGCTGCCAAACTGTTGCAGTACCAGCAGGCCTACCAAGCCTCGGCCAAAATGATCCAGATCGCGCAAAGCATTTTTGACACCCTGATGCAAGGCCTCAACCGCTGAGGCACCGGAGGACGACCACCATGGCCACTTCTTTATCTCGCCTGGGCACGGCCAATACCTACGACCTGGCGATGCGCAACCTCACGGCACGGCAAACCAAGCTGGCCGACCTGCAAGAGAACCTGACCTCCGGCAAACGTGTGGTGCGCGCCAGCGACGACCCCACCGGCGCCGCCCAGGCCGAGCGTTCGCTCACCCGTCTGGCCCGCATTGCCACCGACCAGCGTGCGCTGGAGGCACAAAAGAACTCCATCGCCTCGGCCGAAAGCACCTTGGGCGACATCACCAGCGCGCTGCAACGGTTCCGCGAACTCACCGTGAACGCAGGAAACGGCAACAACACCGCCGCCGAACGCCGCACCATTGCCGTGGAACTGCAAGGCCTGCGCGAGCAGGTGCTGACCATGGCCAACCGCAAAGACAACAACGGCCTGCCCCTGTTTGCTGCCCTGGGCAGTGGCCAGGTGCCCTTTGCCGGCCCCAACTCGCCGCCCGCCGACTACAGCTTTTTGGGCCTGCCTGGCCAAGCCGCGGCCAGCGAAAACGCCATCCCTGGCACGCTCGATGGCGAGAGCGCCTTCATGCTGCAAGCCCGCCGCGACGGCGCCTATAACGTCACCCTGTCCCAGATTCCGACCGACCGCACACTGCAGACTGGCCCCGTCACGGTGGTCGACCCCACCTTGGTCAACGGCTCCAGCTACTCCATCACCATCGATGCCGTGTCTACGGTGGCCGGCACCACCACGGTGACCTATAGCGTGGCTGAAGGCCCACCCGTGGCCGGCCCCACGCAGTCGGGCCTGACCGCGTCCTTCCCGTCCAACCTGCCACCCAGCTTCACCATCACAGCCATGCCCGGCCTGTCGATGACCGTGAATGGCCTGCCTGTGGCCGGGGACACCATCACCGTGGACACCAGCCCCAGCATCTTCAGCGTCATGGACGACGCCATCCGCGACATCGGCAGCGCAGTCAACGCCAACGCCGCCTCGCAAGCGGTGGCCCAGGCGCTGGGCAACCTGGACATTGGCATGGAGCGGATATCTGCCGTACGCGGCCAGGCCGGTGACCTGCTCAACCGGGCCGACCGCATCACCTCCACGCAAGAGTCGCGCAGCATCCAGCTGGAAGCCGACCGCTCCCGCGCCGAAGACCTGGACATGATCAAAGGCATTGCCGACTTCCAGAACCAGCAAACCGGCTATTCGGCCGCGCTGCAGTCCTATGCCCAGGTGCAAAAGCTGTCGCTATTCAACTTCATTGGATAAGCCATGAGCAACTCCGTGCTGGGCAGCGTGACCATGGGCTACCAACCCGTGTGGAACGCCTGGCGCCAACGCTGCGCCACACGCCTGGTGGTGGAGCCCAACCTCAGCAGCGCGGTGGACGCGCAGCACCTGCTGCACACCCTGCACGAACTCTGGCCCGCCGGCCTGGACGCTCAAATTCTGGTGGTGCACACCCCCGGACTGCTCAGCGACCTGCTGGACCATGCGCCGGCCCAAGGCATGTGGCTGGAGATTCCGGACCCCTGGCTGGGCGACGCCCTGCTGGCGGGCCGCATGCGCAAAGCCCAGCAACGCGGCGTGCGCCTGCTCTGGCGCGGCGAAGCCGGCCACCCACCCACTGGCGAACTGCAAAACCTGTTTCACAAAACCCTGCGCAGCATCAGCCCGCATGAGGCGCTAGCTGCCCTGCGCGCTGCGCTGCAGCGCACCCACGACGGCGGCAACACCCACGGCCATTGGACCTCGCCCATCTTGCCGGGTGAACTGTACGAGGGCTTGGCCAGCCAAGCCCTGGTGGAACACGCCCTGGACCACCAAGCCGCCTGGGGCGTGGCCGGCTGGCCCACTGAGGAAATGCTCTACGGCTACCGCTACAAACAAATTCAGCCCGCGCGCCAGCTGCTGCTGGACCTGGTACACGCCATCGATGCCGACGAATCGCTGGAAGCCCTGGAGCACCGCCTGGGCGACGAGCCGCTGCTGACGTACCGCTTCCTGCGCTACGCCAATTCCGCCGCGCTGTCCTTGCGCACCGAGATCGGCAGCGTTCGCCAAGGCCTCATGACGCTGGGCTACAGCCGCCTGCGCGCCTGGCTCATGGAGCAAATGCCCCACGCCAGCGCAGACGCCAACCTGCAGCCCATCCGCGCCGCCATCGTGCTGCGCGCCCGCATCATGGAGCGGCTGGCCGATGCCGGCATTGAAGACGACCTGCGCCGCGAAGTGTTTTTGTGCGGCATCTTTTCGCAGGTGGACCTGCTGCTGGGCGAAACCCTGGGCGCCGCCCTGCACCGCCTGCCCCTGCCCGGCCGGGTGGCCTCTGCCATCCTGGGCCAAACCGGCCCCTACGCCCCCTGGCTGGAAACCGCCAGCGCCTTGGAGAGCGGCAACACCAAAGTCATCCGCGACGTCTGCCGGGCCCACAGGCTGGAGGCCGACGAGGTCAACCGCGCCTTGCTGCGCTCCCTGGCTGCACAGGCCTGAATTTCAAACCTTTTAGGCCTTGCAAGCCGTGGTTATTGCGCAAACAGCTATGAAATACATAGCAACAATAACTATGCCACGGCATCAAATGCAGCGTGGTACTGCACCGTACCCACCGGCAGCGCGCCACCAAAACCCATGGCCATGAAGTACTCAGGAGGTACGCCGTCCAGCACCAGGCCAGGATGGGGGGCAAAGCCAAAACGAGCGTAGTAGCCAGGATCGCCCAGAAGCACGCACCCGGCCGCACCCAGGTCCTGCAGGTCCGTCAGCGCGCGCCGCATGAGTTGGCTGCCAACCCCTTGCCCCTGCGACGACGGCAAGACGGAAATCGGCCCCAGGCCGTACCAGCCGGTGCTGCCATCGGACACGGTGACCGGCGACAACGCCACATGGCCCAGCAGCAAGGCACCGTCCACGGCCACCAGCGACAGGCTGAGTTGGCCCGCTGCGCGCAAGGCATTGATGATGAACTGCTCGGTGTGGCTGGTGTGCGCGGCGTGCAGAAAGGCCGCGGCCGTGAGCGCCGTGATGGCATCGATGTCGGCCGGGGTTTCGGGGCGGATCTGCATGGCCATGATCAGCGGAACACCGGGCGGAAAAACGTGCGCTCGTAACTCAGGATGCAGCGTGTCTCTTCGGCATAGCGAAAAGCGGCTTGGCATTCGGCGTCCTGCATGGACTGCAGGCGGTAGGTCTCGTAGGCGGCCAGGCTGGGAAAGGTAAACATAGCCAGCGCAATGTTGTTGGCGCCTTCGGACGGCAGGAAGTAGCCGTGGTGCTGACCGCCATAGCGCTCAACCAGCGGAATCCAGAGCTTGCCGTAGTGCTCGAACTCGGCAATCTTGTAGGGGTCGATCACGTAGCGCAGATAGCAGGTCACCATAGGGGAGTCTCCAATGAAAGTTGATAGGTTTAGCCGGGCGGCTTGCCCAGCGCTGGGTCGGCGCGGCACTGCTGCAGAGGGCGCGCCTGGGCGCTGACGATCTTCAGCACCTGCCGGGTTGTGGGGTTAACGGTCACGCGCAGGCAGGCGCAGCCGTAGCCATAGCTGCCGTTGCCGCGCACTTTCTGCCGCGCAGGAATCTCGGGCCAGTCGCCCTCGGCCTGGTGCCCGCCCTGGATGGCCACCTCCCACGCGCCATCGCGGTCGATGAGCCAGGCGTTGCCGGGGCTGGGGTTGTCCCACCAGCCGCAGCGTGTTTGCACGGGCTCGGCGCCTCCCGCGTGTGCAGCACCTGCCAGGCCCAAGGCCACCACCAGCAACCAGGGCCGGCTCATGCGCCCACCTGTTCGTCGCGCAGGCGCGCAAAGGTTTTCCAGAACTGCGCCTCTTGCGTGCTGGCAAAGTTGATGCGCATCAGGCTGCTGGGTGTGCGCTGGGCGTGGAACAGGGCGCCGGGCGCCAGCAGGTAGCCTTCGTCCAGCATGCGCTGGCTCAGGGCGTCGGTGTCCACCCCGGTTTCCACCCAGCCAAACAGGCCCACGGGGTCGGACGCAAACGTGCAGCCATGCGCCAGCGCCAGCTTCACGCTGCGCGCCCGTGCCGCATCGAGCTGGGTGCGGATGCGCTCGGCATGGCGGCGCAGCTGGCCTTGGTCGATGCACCAGGCCAGCGCTTTCTCCAGCAGCGCAGGCGTGGTCAGGGTGGACAGCAGCTTGGTGTCCAGCAGGCGCTCGGCCAGGTCTTTGGGCGCGGCCAGGTAGCCCACGCGCCAGTTGGGCGCCAAGATTTTGGCAAAGCCGCCCACGTAGATGGTGCGCTGCAGGCCGTCCAGCGCGCACAGGCGGGTGGCGTGTTCGGGGGCAAAGTGGCTGTAGGTGTCGTCTTCAACAATGTGAAAGTCGTGCTGGTTGGCCAGTTGCAGGATGCGGTAGGCGCTGCTGGGCGAGAGGCAAAACCCGGTGGGGTTGTGAAACACACTCACACTCACAAACAGCTTGGGGCGGTGCGCCTCGCAGTAGCGCGCCATCACCTCCAGGTCGGGCCCGTCGGCGCGGCGCGGCACCGGCAGGATGCGCATGCCCAGCGAGTCGAGCCGCGCAAACTCGATGGCCCAGCCGGGCTCTTCCACCATCACGTAATCACCCGCGCGCAGCAGCGTGCGACTCACCACGTCCAGCGCGTTGGTGGCACCCACGGTGGTGATGATTTGCTCGGGCGCGGCGTGTACCGACAGGCCCGCCAGCTTGGTGGACAACGCGCGGCGCAAGCCGATGTCACCTGCGGGCTCGCCGTACTGCAATGAGAACGCGTTGAGCGCCTCCACACTGCAGCTGCGCCGTACCGCCGTGGCCAAAAAGGTGGACTGCAGCCATTCCTTGGGCAGCACGCCCATGCCGGGCTGGGGCTTGTTGCTCACGCCCTTGAACATGCCGCGGATCAGCGCCGTGGCGTTGAGTGGCGCGTAGCGCTGGGGCACGGTGAGCATGAGGTTGGCAACGCCGTGTGCTCCTGAATCAATAGCTGCTTGCGCACCACCCACGGCCACGGAGGGCAATTCGCGCACATAAAAGCCGCGGTTTTTGCGCGCCTCCACCAGGCCTTGGGCCAGCAGCTGGTCGTAGGCGCCCACCACGGTGGACGGGCTCACCCCCTGCTGCTGCGCACACAGGCGCACCGAGGGCAGGCGCGCACCCGGCGCCAGCAGGCGGTCGCGGATGCGCTGGGCAAACAGCGCCGCCAGTTGTTCGGCCAGGCTTTGGGCCGCAGTTTTCATGAGCATGGGGTGTCCTCTGTGCTGGCCGTGCCAGCAATACAGTTGTGATTCTGTTTGCACAAACTGTACTGCAAGTGTGTTGTTTTTCAAAGTACAGTGAATCGCATGTTCACCACGTTTACCGCTGCCGAATTCACCGCGCTGTTGCTGCTCTCCACCGCGGCCAGCTTCACCCCAGGGCCCAACACCACGCTGTCCACCGCACTGGCGGCCAACCGGGGGCTGCGCGGCGCGCTGCACTTTGTGCTGGCCGTGCCACTGGGCTGGGGCCTGCTGTTCACGCTGTGTGCCGGTGGCCTGGGCGCGCTGGTGGTGGCCTTGCCGCTGCTGCGCAGCGCCATCCAGTGGCTGGGCATAACCTACCTGCTGTGGCTGGCCGTGAAGCTGGCCCGCGCCAGCAGCCTGGGGGAAGCGGGTGCGAGCCGCCTCAACGTGAGCTTTTGGCAGGGCGTGGCGCTGCAGTTTCTCAATATCAAGGCCTGGATGCTGGGCCTGACGGTGACCGCCGGCTGGCTGGCCGGGCGCGAGGATGTGCTGGCGCGTTTTGCCATCACGCTGCCGCTGATGCTGGCCTTTGGTTTCTTCAGCAACCTGCTCTATGCCGCCATGGGCTCGCTCTTACGCGACTGGCTCAGCGGCCCGGTGGTGGCCGGTGTGGCCACAGCGCAGCGGCTGCGCTGGTTCAACCGCGGCATGGCTGCCGTGTTGGTGGCCACGGCCGCCTGGATGGGATCGTTATGAACACTTCACACACTGCCAACCTCAAAAAGGGCCTGTGGCTGGGCCTATTGGGCATCACCATGTTTGCCATGACCCTGCCCATGACCCGCCTGGCCGTGGGCACGCCCGAGGCGCCGCTGATGTCGGGCCTGTTCATCGCGGTGGGCCGCGCCGTGGTGGCAGGCCTGCTCTCCGCACTGTTGCTGTGGTGGAGCAAGGCGCCGCTGCCGCCGCGCGACACCTGGGGCCCGCTGGTGCTGGTGGCACTGGGGGTGGTGTTTGGGTTTCCCATCTTCACCTCCATCGCCATGCGCCATGTGGAGGCGGTGCACGCCAGCGTGATGGTGGGCGTGCTGCCACTGGCCACTGCGGTGGTGGGCGCCTTTTTGAACCGGCAGCGGCCGTCTACCGGCTTTTGGGTTTGCGCACTGGCCGGCACGGCGCTGGTGGTGGCGTTTGCTGTGCTGCGCTCGGGCCACAGTGGCCTGTCGCTGCAAATGGCCGATGTGCTCTTGCTGCTGGCCATGGCCTGTGCGGCCGTGGGCTACGGCCATGGCGGGCGGCTCTCGCAGCGCATGCGGGCCGAGCATGTGATTTGCTGGGCGCTGGTGATTGCGCTGCCCATCAACCTGCCGCTGGCGGTGTGGCAATTCCCCAGCGTGGCGCTGCCCGCCAGCGCCTGGGTGGCGTTTGCCTATGTGTCGGTGTTTTCCATGTGGCTGGGCTTTTTTGCCTGGTACAAGGGCCTGGCCCTGGGCGGCACGGTGCGCGTGAGCCAGGTGCAGCTGCTGCAGCCTTTCCTGGGCATGCTGTTTGCCGTGCCGCTGCTCGGTGAGCGGCTGGACGCAGTGACCGTGGGCTTTGGCGTGGCGGTGATTGCCACGGTCTTCATCGGCCGGCGCATGCCGGTGCAAACCCCTGTGAAAGCAGCCGTTGCATGACCTACGACCTGTTGATCGCCGCGGCCTTGTTCCTCATCGTGAGCTCCGTCACACCAGGGCCCAACAACACCATGCTGATGGCATCGGGGGTGAACTTTGGCGTGCGCCGCTCACTGCCACACCTGCTGGGGGTGCAAATCGGCTTTACTGTGATGCTGCTGTGCGTGGGTCTGGGCCTGCATGCGGTGCTGGACCGGTTTCCGGCGCTCTACCAGCTGATGCGCTGGGGCGGCGCGGCCTACCTGCTGTGGCTGGCCTGGAAGCTGGCCACGGCCCGCCCCGCCAGTGCCGACCCCGATGCGCCCGCCGCACAGCCGCTGGGCTTTTGGGGCGCAGCCGCCTTCCAATGGATCAACCCCAAGGCCTGGGTCATGATCGTCACCGCCATGAGCGCCTACCTGCCGCCCGACGCTACTCTGCCCCAGGTGCTGCTGCTGGCGCTGATGTCGCTGGTGCTGGGCAGCCCCTGCTCGGCGGTGTGGCTGGGCTTTGGCCAGGCCATGCGCGGCCTGCTGCAAGACCCGCGGCGCCTGCGCATCTTCAACATCACCATGGCACTGGCCCTGGTGGCCTCGCTCTACCCCATGCTGAGAAGCTGAAAGCCGCGTAATGGAACTGCACAACATTCCCTTTGGCACCACCGACTGGTCCACCATCCCCGCCGAAGAAAAAAGCGCCCAGTCTGGCCGCGCGCTGTGGCGCACGCAACACTTTGGCTGTGTGCGGGTGCGCATGGTGGAGTACACGCCGGGCTACGTGTCGGACCACTGGTGTGTCAAAGGCCACATCCTGCTGTGCCTGCAGGGCGAGCTGCACACCGAGCTGGAAGACGGCCGCAGCTTCACCCTGCGCCCCGGCATGAGCTACCAAGTGGCCGACAATTCAGAACCCCACCGCTCAACCGCGCCCCTGGGTGCCACCCTGTTTGTGGTGGACTGAGCGAACACTGACAAGACGACCCCGAATTTCTCTGGAGCTTTTATGACGCAATGGACCCTGGCCGAACGTGCCGCCAAGATGAACCCCTCGGTGATCCGCGAGATCCTCAAAGTGACCGAGAAGCCCGGCATCATCAGCTTTGCCGGCGGCCTGCCCAGCAGCAAGACCTTCCCCGTGGCCGAGTTTGAAGCCGCCTGCGCCAAGGTGCTCAAGGACGACCCCGCAGGCGCCCTGCAATACGCCGCTTCGGAGGGCTACGGCCCCCTGCGCGAACTGGTTGCTGCGCAGCTCAAAGCCCAAAGCGCCGCCGCTGGCGTGACCTGGAACGTAGACCCCGCGCAGGTGCTCATCACCACCGGCTCGCAGCAGGGCTTGGACCTGGTCGCCAAAATCTTGATCGACAAGGAAAGCAAAGTGCTGGTCGAATCCCCCACCTACCTGGGCGCGGTGATGGCATTCACCCCCATGGAGCCGAACGTGGTGAGCGTGGCCAGCGACGACGAAGGCGTGAACATTGCCGACCTGGCTGCCAAGTCGGCCGACGCACGCTTTTTGTATGTGCTGCCCAACTTCCAGAACCCCACCGGCCGCAGCATGACTGAAGCGCGCCGCGCGGCCCTGAGCGCGGAGGCCGCCCGCAGTGGCCTGCCCATCATGGAAGACAACCCCTATGGCGACCTGTGGTTTGACCAGGCGCCCCCCGCGCCGCTGACTGCCCGCAACCCCGAGGGCGGCATTTACCTAGGTTCCTTCTCCAAGGTGCTGGCGCCCGGCCTGCGCATGGGCTTTATCGTCGCACCCAAGGCGGTGTACCCCAAGCTCTTGCAAGCCAAGCAAGCAGCCGATTTGCACAGCCCCGGCTTCAACCAGCGCCTGATTTATGAGGTGATGCAAAACGGTTTCCTGGACCGCCATGTGCCCACCATCCGCAGCCTCTACAAAGCTCAGCGCGACGCGATGTTAGAAGCACTGGCCAAGCACTTCCCCGAATCGCAAGGCCCGGACTCTGCCAATGCCGACAGCACCTTCACCTGGAACACCCCGGCCGGTGGCATGTTCTTGTGGGCACGTTTGCCTGCTGGCATGAACGCCGTGGACCTGCTGCCCCATGCCGTGGACAAGGGCGTGGCCTTTGTGCCCGGTGCACCGTTCTACGCCGGCAATGCCGATGCCCGATCCATGCGCCTGAGCTTTGTGACCCCCAGTGTGGAAGAGATCCACCGCGGTGTGGCCGCACTGGCCGAAGCCATTCACGCCCAAAGGAGCTGAACATGACGGTCCATATCTGGGGGCGCCTGAGTTCGCTCAACGTACGCAAGGTGGTGTGGGCAGCGCAAGAAACCGGCGTCGCCTTTACCCGCAGCGATGCGGGCATGGCCTTCGGGGTGGTCAAAACCCCCGAATACCTGTCCATGAACCCCAATGCGCTGGTGCCCACGCTGCAGGACGGCGACTTCACGCTCTGGGAGAGCAACGCCATCGTGCGCTACCTCTGCGCAAAGTATGGGAATGCCGAGCTTTATCCCGAAGACTTGGCGCAACGTTTTGACGCCGAGCGCTGGATGGACTGGCAACAGACCACCCTGAACCGCGACAGCGGTGGCGCTTTTCTGCAATGGTTCCGCACGCCGGCTGACAAGCGCGACCCGGCGGTGATTGCCCGCTCCACCGCCGCCACCGAGCCGGCCATGGCCCAGCTCAACGACCATTTGGCCACCCGCACCTGGATGTGCGGCGAGCACTTCAGCATGGCCGACATTCCCGTGGCCTGCGATGTGCACCGCTGGTTCGCCCTGCCCCAGCCCCGGCCTGATTGGCCGCACCTGGAGCGCTGGTTTGCGGCCATCTTGGCGCGCCCCGCTACACGCGGTGTGCTCGACCTCCCTATTTCATAACGCTCAACCCTAGAAAGGCTCCTCGTGCCCCAGCTCCGCCCCTTCGCCCAAGTCGATGTGTTCACTGCCCAGCCGTATCTGGGTAACCCGCTCGCCGTCGTACTCGACGGTAGTGGCCTGAACGATGCGCAGATGCAGGGCTTTGCACGATGGACCAATTTGAGCGAGACCACGTTTTTGCTGCCGCCCAGCCCCGAGGCGGCGGCGCAGGGTGCGGACTACCGGGTGCGCATCTTCACCCCCGGCGGCGAGCTGCCCTTTGCCGGCCACCCCACATTGGGCAGCTGCCACGCCTGGCTGGAGGCCGGTGGCACGCCCCGAGCCAAAGACCGCATCGTGCAAGAGTGCGCCAAAGGCCTGGTACAAATCTGCCGCGATGGCACGCGCCTGGCCTTTGCAACCCCTTCGTTCCAGCGCAAAAACCCCAGCCCTGGCTTGCTGGCGCAGGTGGCCCATGCGCTGGGCCTGACGGCCAAGCAAATCATCTCGGCCCAGCACCTGAGCAACGGCACCGACTGGCTGGGCGTGCTGGTGGACGACATGCAGTCTGTGCTGCAACTGCAGCCTGACCACCCCGCCCTCAAGAACTTGGGCGTCAAAGTAGGCGTAGCCGCCGTAGATACTGCGCGAGCAGCTCCTGATTCCATAGCAAGCAAACTGGAAGTACGTGCCTTTGCCGCACTCAACGGCATCAATGAAGACCCGGTCACCGGCAGCCTGAACGCCAGCCTGGCCCAGTGGCTGATTGCGGACGAATACATGCCCGCCAGCTACGTGGTGCACCAGGGCACCTGCATCCAGCGCGATGGCCGCATCCACATCCGCCAGGATGCCAGCGGTCAGGTCTGGGTGGGCGGTGACTCGGTCACCTGCATACGCGGCACAGCCACCCTGTAACCCGACGAGACAGCCCATGACCCCACGCGCCTACCAACAAGTCGACGTCTTCACCCGCATCCCCTACCTCGGCAACGCCTTGGGCGTGGTGATGGACGGCAGTGGCCTCAGCGACGAAGAGATGCAGGCTTTCGCCCGCTGGACCAACCTGAGCGAGACCACTTTTTTGCTGCCCCCCAGCCCCGCAGCGGCGGCCCAGGGCGCGGACTACCGGGTGCGCATCTTCACCCCCGCCGATGAGCTGCCGTTTGCCGGCCACCCCACGCTGGGCAGCTGCCACGCCTGGCTGCAGGCGGGCGGCACGCCCAAGGCGGCTGGAACTATCGTGCAAGAGTGCGCCAAAGGTTTGGTGTCTCTGCGCCGCGACGGCACGCGCCTGGCCTTTGCCGCGCCCAGCCTACAACGCACCACGCCCGATGCCGCGCTGATCGCCCGTGTGGCCGCGGCCCTGGGCCTGCAGCCGCAACAGATTCTGGCAGCCCAGTGGCTCAACAACGGCCCCACCTGGCTGGGCCTGCTGCTGGACAGCATGGACACCGTGCTCAGCCTGCAGCCCGACGCCGCCGCCCTCAAGGGTTTGGTGCCTGGTGTGGGCGTAGCCGGCATAGAAAGTGCGCCAGCAGCTCCTGATTTGATAGTGCGCAGCAACCGCGAGGCGCGGGCCTTCGGTAGCCGCGACGCTGGCGCCAGCACCGCGGATGACGACACGCCCACCGTGGAGGTGCGCTTTTTCGCACCCGACATCGGCGTGCTGGAAGACCCGGTCACCGGCAGCTTCAACGCCAGCTTGGCCCAGTGGCTGATTGCAGACGGCATCGCCCCCGCCCGCTACGTGGCCGCCCAGGGCACCTGCATAGGCCGTGCCGGCCGCGTCTACATTGAGCAAGACGCGCAGGGCCAGGTGTGGGTGGGTGGTGATTCGGTTACGTGCATTGAAGGAAAGGTCACGCTGTGATGGCGCCGCAGGATGCGTGGCTGCACGCCCCCATGGCCGCGCAACTCGCGCTGGCTTGGACCACCTATTTGATCGGCACCGCCAGCCCCGGCCCGAGCAACATGGCCATCATGGGCATGGCCATGAACGCCGGACGCCGCCCCGCGCTGTGGCTGACGCTAGGGATTTTGAGCGGCTCGTGGTTCTGGGGCGTATTGGCGGCACTGGGCATTTCGCAACTGCTGGCCAGCTTCGGGGCCGGGCTCATCGCCATGAAAGTGCTGTGCGGTTTGTATTTGCTGTGGCTGGCCCTCAAGTCGGGCCGCGCGGCCATGCAGCCCAAAGCTGCGGCCGCAGCGGGCACACCGCAGGCGGTGGATGCGCGCAGCCTGTATGTGCGTGGTTTGGCCATGCACCTCACCAACCCCAAAGCCGTTTTGAGCTGGCTGGCCACGGTCACGGTGGGCATCCCGGCCGGCGCCTCGCCCCACCTGGCCTGGGTGGTGGTGGGTGGCTGCATGGTCATGGGGGTGGCCATCTTCGGCGGCTATGCGCTGGCGTTTTCTACCCCTGCCGCACGCCGCGTCTATGCCCGCGCCCGCCGCGGGCTGGAAGGCTTGCTGGCCGCCGTGTTCGGCATAGCCGGTCTGCAGCTGCTGCGCACCAGCACCCACGCACATTGAATTTCACACTGCTTCAGGACCCACCATGACTGCCAACGCCCTACTCCCCACCTTGCAAGACATCGAAGCTGCGGCCCAGGTGGTGTACCGCGAATTCGGCCCTACGCCGCAGTACCGCTGGGGCCAGCTCTCCAGCCTGCTGGGCGCCACCTGCTGGGTCAAGCACGAAAACCACACGCCGGTGGGCGCTTTCAAAATCCGCGGCGGCCTGACCTACTTTGACCAACTGGCCCAACGCGGTGCGTTGCCCGCCGAGGTTATCAGCGCCACGCGCGGCAACCACGGCCAGAGCATCGGCTGGGCCGCACGGGCGCACGGCGTGCCCTGCACCATCGTGGTCCCGCACGGCAACTCGGTAGAAAAGAACGCCGCCATGCGCGCACTGGGCGTCACCCTCATCGAACACGGCACCGACTTTCAAGAGAGCCGCGAGTTCGCCATCCAATTGGCCCAAGACCGTGGCGCCCACATGGTGCCCAGCTTCCATCCCGACCTGCTGCGCGGCGTGGCCACCTACTGGTGGGAGCTGCTCAAGGCCGCGCCGGAGTTGGACGTGATCTACGTGCCCATCGGCCAGGGCTCAGGCGCCTGCAGCGCCGTGGCCGCCAAACGCGCGCTGGGCCACCAGGCCCGCATCGTCGGCGTGGTGAGCGCACACGCCACCACCTATGCCGATTCATTCGCAGCCGGCAAGGTGGTGGAAGCGCCCGTGACCACCCAACTGGCCGACGGCATGGCCTGCCGCGTCGCCGACCCTGAAGCCCTAGAGATATTGATGGGCGCCATCGATCACATCGTGCAAGTGACCGACAACGAAGTCGCCCAAGCCATGCGCAACATCTTCGCCTGCACCCACAACGTGGCCGAAGGCGCGGGGGCTGCGAGCTTTGCCGCCGCGATGCAAGAACGCGCCAGTTTGCAAGGGCAAACGGTGGGGATCACCTTGTGCGGGGGAAATGTGGACTCGGCGGTATTTGCCGAAGTGCTACGCGGCTAGTTTTTCGCAAGAAGCCATCACCAATCCCTCGTCCCCATTCACTGCACCATGATTGCCACTCAACAGCTTCTGATCTTTGCTGCCGCAGCCTTGCTGATGGCGATCACACCCGGGCCCAACATGATTTATCTCATCTCGCGCTCCTTGTGCCAAGGGCGCCGGGCGGGTGTCATGTCGTGGTGTGGCGTGGTTCTGGGCTTTTCGGTGCACATGCTGTGTGCTTCTGTCGGCCTCACCGCTCTTTTCATGGCAGTGCCCATGGGCTACGAATTGTTGAAATTAGCCGGGGCTCTGTATTTAGCCTGGCTGGCGTGGCAAGCGGTACGCCCCGGAGCTCGTTCTCCCTTCGAACCCAACGACCTGCCGGCCGAACCACCCCACAAGCTGTTTGTCATGGGTTTTCTCACCAGCGCCCTGAACCCGAAAGTGGCGGTTTTCTACCTCTCTGTCTTGCCCCAGTTCATTGCCCCTGAGTCAGGTTCGGTGTTCGTGCAAAGCTTGGTGCTGGGCTTTACCCAAGTCTTCATCGGCTCCAGCGTCAATTTGATGGTCACCCTCTCCGCGGCAGCCATGGCAAGCTGGTTCGCGCAGCATCGCTTGTGGCTCGCCATTCAGCGCTATGTCATGGGTCTGGTGCTAGGGGCTCTGGCGGTCAAACTCTTGACGCAACAGCGTACGGGAACATGAACCTCGCAAGCCAGTTTCCTCCCCCCGATATTCGGACGCTTTGAAGTGCGCTCCTAATTTCATAGCTGCTGTCGCACATTTAACAAGCGCCAAGTGCCAATTCGGCTTAAATCTACGCCATGGGAAATCTCTATCTGGTGCGGCACGGGCAGGCTTCTTTCGGGGCTGAGGATTACGACAAACTGAGTGAGCTCGGCCACCAGCAGAGCGTGCGGCTGGGAGAGTACTTTGCCCACAAAGGGCTGCAGTTCGAGGCGGTGATCACTGGCACGCTCAAGCGCCACGCGCAGACGTGGGCGGGCATCGCCAAGGGTGCGGGCCTCACGCATGAGGCGCTGGAATGGCCGGGACTCAACGAGTACGACAGTGCAGCGGTGATCCACGCCATTCACCCCGCTCCGCTGGAGAAAGCGGATACGCCCGAGATGTACCGCCACCACTTCCGCCTGCTGCGCGACGGCCTGACGCAGTGGATGAATGGGGTGGTGAGCCCGCAGGGCATGCCGAGTTACGGCGCGTTTGTGGAAGGCGTGACCAGCGCACTCGACCATGTGCGCCAGCGGCACACGGGCAATGTGCTGATCGTCACCAGCGGCGGCCCCATTTCCACCGCCGTGGGGCACATCCTGGGCACCACACCCGAGACGACGATTGAGCTGAACCTGCGCATCCGCAACAGCTCCATCACCGAGCTGGCCTACACGCCCAAGCGCCACATGCTGGTGACCTACAACACGCTGCCGCATCTGGACGACGCAGCCTACACAGACTGGGTGACGTACTCGTAGGCATGCGCCGGTGCCGACTGGCACGCCTTGTGCTTTGAAGCCTCTGTTGGACCGCACAGAGGAACACGATGCACCGATTCGGAACGAAGTGGGTTGCCCCTTGCTTGGGCATGTGGATGCTGGCCTGGAGCCTGTCGGCCCCAGCACAAACAGCGGCTAGTGGCACGGTAGCAGAGACACCGGTGGCCGCCTCAACCCCGGCAGAGCCCCCTGTGGCAGTGGCCCCTGCGGCGGCGGCCGACGCAGCAACAACGCCCCCAGCGGCACCACCTGCACTCACAAAACCCAGCTTGGTAGCCCAGGGCAGCCTGAACGCTGCCGACACCGCCTGGATGATGACCAGCACCGCGCTAGTACTGCTGATGACACTCCCCGGCATTGCCCTGTTCTACGGCGGCATGGTACGCAAGAAAAGTGTGATCAACACCATGGCCAGTGTGGTGGCCATTGCTGCCATGGTGAGCCTGTTGTGGTTTGCGGTGGGCTACTCGCTGGCGTTCACGCCCGGCAGCGCCTGGCTGGGTGGCACCGACCGGATGTGGTTTACGGGTCTCAACTATTTAAAAGAGGCTGGCACGGTAGCGGTCAGCCATGTGGCGCCCAACATCCCCGAGTCGGTCTACGCCATGTTCCAGCTCACCTTTGCCATCATCACCGGCGCACTGATTGTGGGCGCCTTTGTGGAGCGCATGCGCTTCTCGGCCATGTTGTGGTTCGTGGGCATGTGGTCCATCGTGGTGTACGCACCGATTGCCCACTGGGTATGGGAGCCCGGTGGCTGGCTGGTGCAAATGGGGGTGCTGGACTTTGCGGGTGGCTCAGTGGTGCACATCAATGCAGGCATATCGGGCCTGGTGTGTGCCTACATGCTGGGCGCGCGCAAGGGCTACGGCAAGGAACCGTTTGAACCCTTCAACCTGGGACTGACCATGGCTGGAGCGGGCCTGCTGTGGGTAGGCTGGTTTGGCTTCAATGCAGGTTCGGCCGTGGCGTCTGACGGCCGCGCAGGCCTGGCCATGGCGGTCACCCACATTGCCGCATCGGCCGGAGCTATGGCCTGGATGTTTGGCGAATGGATCATGCGCGGGCGGCCTTCGCTGCTGGGCCTGTGCTCGGGGCTGGTGGCCGGTCTGGTGGCCATCACACCGGCGGCAGGTTTTGTCACGCCCGGTTCTGCGGTCATTTTTGGCGGCGTGGCCGGGCTGGCCTGCTACTGGGGTGCTACCGGGCTCAAACGCATGCTCAATGCCGATGACTCTCTGGATGTATTTGGCGTGCATGGCATTGGCGGCATTGTGGGCTCGTTGATGACGGGCTACTTTGCCAGCAAGAACATATCGGGTGTCAGTGGCAGTGTGGCCACGCAGGCGCTGGGTGTGCTGGTGGTGCTGGTTTACAGCGGTGCCATGAGCTGGGCGCTGCTGTGGCTGACCAAAGTGATAGTGGGCCTGCGGGTGGACGACAACGCCGAACTCACAGGCCTGGATGTATCCCAGCACCGGGAGCACATGGGAGCCTGACGGAATAACCCCAAGGAATGTTGCATGTTGAACAGTGAAAAACTGGCGATTGCCGCCCATTTGCATGTGCTGCTGCGCCGCAAGACCGGCCGCGTGACCGACACCGAATGGATGGCCAGCAACACCGAGTACGCCGCCGAAATCGTGCGTTTTGCCCGCGCCAGTGCGGCGGAGGACGGCCACACCGACCTGGCAGAGTGGGCCGCCAAGCTGGAGCTGGCCATGGTGCCGGTTCACGCTCCCCGCACGGCGCGCAGCGGTCTGCTGGGTGTCATCGGCAGTGTGGCTAAACCGGCCATGCCCGGCGCCTCGGACTCACTCATGGGGGCCAGTGAGCAGGACGCGCACCGCTACATCCGCGGAATCCGCTAAGCCTCTGCGGGCTAGGCCCTGTGCGAGCGTGACGCACAATGCCGCCATGCCCAAGACCTCGCACCTTGCCTTTGCCTGCGCAACCGCCTTTGCCCTGACGGCTGCCCACGGCACGCCGACCCTGCGCTGCCAGCTCACCTATGCCGGTAGTACCCAAACGCTGGATGCCACACCCGTGCGCAATCCCTACCCTGTGGCGTCGGTGGATGTGGGCGGGCGCTTTCGGTTCAAGGTCGTGGCGGTGGGTGAAGGCACCCAGCTGGAGTACATCAAGCTCTATGCCTACCTGGACACCAGGCGTCAGCCCGTCTTGGTGCAGCAGGCCACGTACCTGCCGCCATTCGTCAACACCTCCTCGCTAACCGGCAAACAGTTTGTCTATGCCGGTGAGGTGGAGCGGGAACTGCAGTACGAATGCGGCCTGCAGGGGGTGGCCCCATGATGCGCGCACTGCTACGGCTTTGCGGCTGGGGGATGGCGGGTTGCTTGTGCGTGGCGACTGTGCTGGCCCAGACCGCGCCCGTGACACTGGTGTTTGCAGGCGACATCGTGCTCGACGACGATGCGGGCCGCATGATCGAGCGCGGGCAGGACCCGTTTGCGGGCTTTGCCACACTTTTCAAAAACGCGGACATTCGCCTGGGCAATCTGGAGTGTGTGGTCGCCACCACCGGATCGGCTGGCGACAAAAACTACACCTTCCGCGCCCACCCACGCGCACTCCCTGTACTCAAGCGCCACTTTGACGCCATGGCCCTGGCCAACAACCACTCGGGTGACTACGGGCGCGAGGCCTTTGCCGAGATGCTGGGCCTGATGCGCCAGGTCAAGCTGGACTACTTTGGCGGCGGTCACACCCTGCAAGAAGCGCACACCCCACTGATCATCGAGCGCAAGGGGCTGCGTATTGCGCTGCTGGGTTACAACGAATTCATGCCGCGCAGCTTTGAGGCCGACTTTGATGCACCCGGATCCGCCTGGAGTGAGGACGAGCAGGTGGTGGCTGACATACGCGCCGCCCGCAGCGTGCACAAGGCGGACCTGGTGATTCCGGTGATGCACTGGGGCTGGGAAAACGAGACGGTGGCCAATGCCCGCCAGCGCCAGCTGGCCCGCCTGATGGTGGATGCCGGGGCGGATGTGGTGATTGGCGGCCACCCGCACGTGACGCAAGACATTGAGCACTACCGGGGCAAACCGATTGTCTACAGCGTGGGCAATTTTGTGATGAAGGAAACCGACAACGCCAACCAGCGCGTGGGCTGGGTGCTGCGATTGCGCCTGGACGCGGCGGGTGTGCAAGCTTTTGACACACGGGTGGCACGCATTGACATGCAAGGTATTCCTACACCCGACGTCAACACCGCCAGCCCCTGCTGGCAACGCGGCGATGCCGCCGTGAGGCAGTGCCGCAACCCGGACTAGCATTTCGTCCAGAGCAGCGGAGCGTGGGGGCAACAACTCGCCGCCGGGCCGCCCCAAGGCGAGTTAGCCCCCTTGGGGGGCAGCGACCCGCGCAGCGGCGGAGCGTGGGGGCTAATTCTGCAGCGTATCGGCTGGTAGCTGGTGGATTTCGGCCAACGTTTGCGCCAGCGCACGTCCTGCAGCATCGAGCACCGCCCGACCTTTTTCGGCGGTGGCGGCGGCGGCATTGCCCACCGCACCAGACGGGTTGTAGTCCTGGATCTGCCAGCCCAGTTTGGCGCTTCTGCCATTGCCCAAAATCGCAAAGCGTTTGGCGCGTTCTTCGGAGGTGGAGGCAAAGTTTTGCGCTTGGTCCATGGCCACCTGCTGCGGCGCCAAGGCCAGCATCATGGAGGTTTCAATCTCCCCGGCGTGGATGCCAAAGCGGTGCTCGTGTGCGCTGAACAAGGCGTTCACATCTTCGCCCGCCGTCCCGGTAAGCGGCAGGCCAAACCAATTCACGCTGTATACCAACATGCCAAGGCGGGCACGCAGGTCACGGGCCACCACATCCAGCAGGCCGACCTGGCCACCATGTGAATTGAGCAGCACCAGTTTCTTCACGCCCGTGGCCGCCACACTCTCGCCCAATTCGGTCCACAGGCGAATCACAGTCTCGGCCTTGAAAGTCAGCGTGCCGGCAAATTGCGCATGCTCGGGGCTGAAACCCACCGCTTGTGTGGGCAAAAACAAGGCGGGTACCTCGGCCGGAATATGGGGCACGGCGGCTGCCACCACGCCATCTACCAGGGCGGTGTCCACGCGCAGAGGGAGGTGGGGGCCATGTTGCTCGGTAGCGGCTACTGGCAGGACGGCAATGGTGGCGCCCAAGCGGCCATCGGCCTGGCACTGCGCAAAATCACGGGTGCTCCAGTCGGCCCAGAAACGGGAAGGGTTGTGCATGCGCCTATCTTAGAGCCTGAGCCTGCATGCAGGCCGGGCTACTGCGCCAGGGCCTCGGGCTCAGGTTGATCAAACGCGACGACCGGCGCCAAGCGCGGCAGCACCATGCTGAAGGTGGCGCCCTGGCCCGGGTTGCTGGCCACATGCACCGTGCCGCCCAGCGATTTGGTCACCAGGTTGTAGACGATGTTGAGGCCCAAGCCACTGCCGCCTTGGCCCAGCTTGGTGGTGAAAAACGGGTCGAACACCCGCGGCAAATGGGCGGCAGGGATACCCACGCCGTTGTCGCGCACCTGCAATTGCACCGAACCATCTGGGGTCAGGCTGGCACTGACCCGCACAATACCGAGCTCCACGCCCTCAAAGGCATGCAGCAGCGCGTTGTTGATGAGGTTGGTCAGCACCTGTCCCAGCGGGCCGGGGTAGCTGTCCATGACGATGCCATCGGCAATGTCGCACTCGACCTGGTGGTTGGACTTGCGAATGGTGGGGCCTAGCGTGAGGAGGATTTCGCTGACGGTGGACTGCAAGTCAAAACTGCGGCGGTTCAGGCTGGTCTGGTCTACCGCCACCTGCTTGAAGCTGGACACCAGTTCGGCCGCGTGCTGCAAGCCACGCATGAGGATGCCCGCGCCTTGCCGGGTGTTGCCCACAAACTCTTCCAATTTGCTGCGCGTGAGGCCTTGGACCATGCTGTTGCCAAAGGCATTGGCATGGTCTTGCAGGGTGCTGGCCACGGTCAAGCTGTTGCCAATCGGCGTATTGAGTTCGTGCGCAATACCTGCCACCAGCGAGCCCAGGGCCGACATTTTTTCGGCCCGCACCAGCTCGCCCTGTGCGGCAGTGAGCTGGGCCAGTGTGCTGGAAAGCTCTTGTGTACGCTCCTGCACGCGGTGCTCCAGCGTGGCATTGAGCTGCAGGATGTTTTCTTCGTAGCGGTGCTTGGCCGTGATGTCGTCAAAGGCCATGATGAGCACACGCTCTCCACCCAGCACCACCATGCGTCCCGAGAGTTCACACAACATCTCGGCCCGCGTCACGCCGTGCAGCATCCAGGCCCGGTAACCAAGCAGCTCGCCGCGCTCCTGCAGGATGCGATTGCCCTCTTCGCGCTGGGCCACGTCTTTCCAGATGCCAGTGCGAGAGCCGTTGGAGCCAATGGCCACCTCGCGCTCGATGCCGAATACCCGCACCCAGGCGCTGTTCACATCCATGGTCTGCATATCGTTATCCATCACCCGTGAGACCGACATGGACACCGGCGAGGCATCAAAAATTGCCTTGAACTTGGTCTGGCTGACCCGCAAGGCTTCCTCAGTGCGGGCGCGCTCGGTCAGCTCTTGCTGCAAGGCCTGGGTCTTTTGCTCGCGTTCGGCCATCAGCGCTGCCAGGTCCATGCGCATGGTGTCCAGTGCGTGGCCCAGTTCGCCCATCTCGTCTTTGCGCTGGGGGGACAGCGGCAGAGCCAGCTCGCCGCGCGCCAGGCGGCGGGCATCTTCGCGCAGCTCCAGCAGGGGCTTGAGCACCCGGCGGTTGAACAGGGGCCAGATCACCAAAAACGCCAGCGCCATCTGCAGCACCAGCGCCAGCGCAAAACGCAGAAGGTCCTGGCGCAACTCGCGCTCGATGCGCTGGGAGGTCATTTCCACCGTGAGGCGGCCCACCCGGGTACCGTTGTAAATGATGTCGCGCTGGTCGCTGAGCGTGGCGCCGGGGGACAGGTTGTCGTTGTGCTTGCGCACAAATACATCTTGGAATTCGTCCGTGACCGTCACACTGACCACATCGGGGTTGCGCATCACGGCGTCCACCAGCTCGCTGGCCACGCCGCGATCCAGGTTCCACACCGCCACGGCCATGCCGCGCGACAGCACCTCGGCGTACTGGCGCATCGGTGCTTCCACACGCAGGGCCACCTCGGTCTGGAGTTTGGCAGTGACCTGAAAGTAGGCCAAAAACAGCGCGGGCAACAGAATGCCCAGCGCCACGCCCAGCATCAGCGTCTGGCGCAAGGACAAGACGGGAAAACGCGCTGCAAAACCGGCTGGCTGGGGCAAAACTGCTCACTCCCTGGTGATGAAAGCTGTTGTGGTTGCGCAAAGTATCAACGCCCACCTTGGCACAGGTCAAGCAAAAGACATACACAGCGTGCCCTCTATGATGCGCGCATGTCTTCCCCGCGCCCCCGCAACGCCACCGGCGACTCCTTTTTTGCCTGGGAAGGCGACACCCTGATCGTCAACATCCTGGGCAAACCGGCCGCCAGCAAAGACGCCATCGGCAAGCCCAAAGGCACCCAGCTCAAGGTGAGCGTGACCGCAGCGCCGCAAAACGGCAAAGCCACCGACCACATGGTGCGCTACCTGGCCCCGCTGTTTGGCGTGGCGGTGGCCGACATCACGGTGGTGTTTGGCCAGGAAAATGTGAACAAGCAGCTGCGCATCCGTGCACCCAAAAAGCTGCCGGCCGTGTTCACCGCCGTCACCCCGCCCCAGTGAACGCCCCCGGAACTATTGGGCTCGCCGCAGCTCCCACCCCGCAATGACCTTGTTTTCTGTCCGCCCCCTTCGCCCCGCCCTTTGGCGCGCCCGAATTGCTCTCTTTTTAATAGCTATTTGCGCAATATCTACAGGGGCTAGAGCCCAATTTGAGTCCAAAACCGGGGCTGCCACAGCGGTGGTGCAGACCGAACAGGTGCGCGCCGAGCTGCTGGCCTATGCGCCCCAGGGCGTGGCGCCAGGCGCCCAGGTGTGGCTGGGCCTGCAACTGCAGCACCAGCCGCAGTGGCACACCTACTGGAAGAACCCCGGCGACTCCGGACTGCCCACCACACTGGCCTGGACCCTGCCGCCCGGCGTAATGGCGGGCGACATTGCCTGGCCCACGCCTCACAAGATTGCCATTGGCAGCCTGGCCAACCTGGGCTTTGAGGGCACGGTGCTGCTGCCGGTGCCACTGACCGTGGCGCCCGACTTCCGCTCCAGCGGCCTGTCGCAGGACCTGGAAGTGCGTGTCTCCGCCAGCTGGCTGGTGTGCCGCCAAGAATGTATTCCGCAAGACGGGGAGTTTGCGCTGCGCCTGCCACTGCGCGGCTCGACCGCGCTGCACCGTGCCAGTTTTGAGGCGGCCTGGGCCGCTGCGCCCAAGCCCTTTGCAGGCACCGTGCAAGCCACCGTGTCTGACACTGGCATGGCCTTGCGGGTCAGCGGCCTGCCAGCCAGCTGGCGCGGCAAGGCCCTCAACGCCTACCCCGAAACCCACGAACTGCTGCACACCCCTGCCCTGCCTGGCGAAGGCGATAACGTGACGACTGGGGTTGCCGCCCAAGCCGGCACCCAAGGCTGGCAAGACGGCGAGTGGAGCGTCCAGGTGCCGCACTCGGCCCAGCGTTACACCAGCCCCACCACCATGGCCTGGGTGCTGACGCAGGGCAAAGAAAGCCTGCGTGCCGAGGCAGCGGTGCAAGGCATTTGGCCCGCCACCGCCGCCCGCGCCGAAGTGCCCGCTGCGCTGCAAGCCGCGCTGGCCGCCAATGCCCAACAAGCCCAAACCACCGCCCCGGCCATGCCCGGTGGCCTGCTGTGGGTACTGGCCACGGCCTTGCTGGGCGGGCTGATCCTCAACCTCATGCCCTGCGTGTTCCCGGTGCTGGCCATCAAAGTCTTGGGCTTTGCCACACAGTCCACTCAGTCCCGCACGGCCCAGCGTGCACAGGGGCTGGCGTACACGGCAGGCGTCGTGCTGTCATTTCTGGCGCTGGGTGGCTTGCTGCTGGCGCTGCGCGCGGGCGGCGAACAGCTGGGCTGGGGCTTTCAGTTGCAAACGCCCGGCGTAGTGGCCGCGCTGGCGCTGCTGTTCACCCTCATTGCCCTGAACTTGGCGGGTTGGTTGAACGTAGGCAGCGTGCTGCCACAGCGCCTAGCCACTCTGCAGCTGCGCCACCCCGTGGCCGAGGCTTTTTTGTCGGGTGTGCTGGCGGTGGCCGTGGCCTCGCCTTGCACCGCGCCCTTCATGGGCGCTTCGCTGGGCTATGCCATCACGCTGCCGGGCGCGCAGGCGCTGGCCATTTTTGCGGCGCTGGGCCTGGGCCTGGCCCTGCCTTACCTGCTGGCCAGCTGGGTGCCCGCCGTGGCCCGCTGGCTGCCCAAACCGGGCGCCTGGATGGACACGCTGCGCCAGTTTTTGGCCTTCCCCATGGCGGCCACGGTGGTGTGGTTGGTGTGGGTGCTGGGCCATCTGAGCGGGGTGGACGGCGCAGCCAGCCTGTTGCTGCTGATTGTGGGCCTGTGCATGCTGGTATGGTCGCTCGGCCTGCGCGGCCGTAGCCGCCCGGCATTTGCTACTATTTCGATAGCTATTTGCGCAGTATTTATGGGTGCTACAGCCCAATATGGTTTAAATCAAGAGCCCTCTGCCGCCGCGACTGCGGCAGCCCCCAAAGCAACAGACTGGCAGCCCTGGGCGCCCGAGCGGGTACAGGCCACCCTGGCGCAGGGCCAGCCGGTGTTTGTGGACTTCACCGCGGCCTGGTGCATTACTTGCCAGGTGAACAAGAAGACCACGCTGTCCCACGCCGATGTGCAAGCCGACTTTGCCGCCAAGCGCGTCATGCTGTTGCGCGCAGACTGGACGCGGCGCGACCCGACCATCACCCAGGCGCTGCAGGCCCTGGGGCGCAGTGGTGTGCCGGTGTATGTGCTGTACGCCCCGGGCAAGGCGCCCGTGGTGTTGTCCGAAATCCTGACGCCCGGTGAATTGCGCCGCGCCATTGCCACCTTGTGAGCCCCCATGCCCGCTGCCGCCATGACCGAAGCCCAGACCATTGCCCAACTGGTGCGCAAACCACTGACCGTGGCCGTGGTCGGTCTCTCGCCCAAACCGCACCGCGATAGCTTCAAGGTCGCGCAGTACCTGCAACGCCAGGGCTGGCGCATCGTGCCCGTCAACCCCAATGCGAACGAGATCTTGGGCGAGAAGGTCTACCGCAGCCTGACCGAGGCCGCCGCCCACGCAACGATTGATATGGTGGACGTGTTTCGCAACAGCGAAGACGTTCCACCGGTAGTGGACGAGGCGATTGCCATTGGCGCACCGGCCCTCTGGCTGCAGCTGGGCATACGCCACGACGCGGCACTGGCCCGGGCCCGGGCCGCTGGCCTGTTGTGTGTGCAGGACAAGTGCCTGCTGGTGGAGCACGCCCGCCTCGCGCCTTGACTTGAGGCAAGACAAAGGCCGGGTGGGGCCGAACTGCGACAATCGGTCCATGACCGACACCACCCTGCACGCTCCCGCCGCCCTGTCTTTCGACACCCTGCACAACCCCAGCTTTTTGCAAGCCTGCATGCGCCAGGCCACGCCCCACACCCCCGTGTGGCTGATGCGCCAGGCGGGGCGCTACCTGCCCGAGTACGTGGCCACACGCGCTACGGCCGGCAGCTTCATGGGCCTGGCCACCAACCGCGACTACGCGACAGAAGTGACCTTGCAGCCGCTGGACCGCTACCCGCTGGATGCGGCCATTCTGTTCAGTGACATCCTGACCGTGCCAGACGCGATGGGCTTGGGCCTCTCGTTTGCGCAAGGTGAAGGCCCCCGTTTTGCCAGCCCTATCAAGACCGAAGCCGATGTAGCCAAACTCGAAGTGCCCGACATGGCCAAGCTGCAATATGTGTTTGATGCGGTGAGCAGCATCCGCAAAGCATTGACCGTGGACGGCAAGGGCCGCGTGCCTTTGATCGGCTTCTCCGGCAGCCCGTGGACACTGGCCTGCTACATGGTCGAAGGCAAAGGCAGCGACGACTACCGCTTGGTCAAAACCATGATGTACAGCCGCCCGGACCTGATGCACCGCATGCTAGCCATCAATGCCGACTCGGTCGCGGCCTACCTGAATGCCCAGATCGACGCCGGTGCCCAGGCCGTGATGATTTTTGACAGCTGGGGCGGCGTGCTGGCTGATGGCGCCTTCCAGGAATTCAGCCTGGCCTACACCGCCCGCGTCTTGAAGCAACTCAAGCGCTTGGGTAGCGACGGCAAGGTGGTGCCGCGCATCGTATTCACCAAAGGCGGCGGCCTGTGGCTGCAGGACATGCAGGCGCTGGACTGCGAGGTGCTGGGCCTGGACTGGACCGTCAACCTGACGAAAGCACGCGCCTTGGTGGGCGGAGCCGAGAATGGCCCGGGCAAGGCACTGCAGGGCAACATCGACCCCAACGTCTTGTTTGCGCCGCCCGCTGCTATCGAAACCGAAGTGGCCAAGGTGCTCGACAGTTTTGGCACGCCCTACCAGGGTAGCGGCACCGGCCCCACACACATCTTCAATCTGGGCCACGGCATCAGCCAGTACACCCCGCCAGAGCATGTGGCGGCGCTGGTGGCTGCAGTGCACAGCCATTCGAAACGCTTGCGCAGCTGATTGCACTACCACGATTCATGCACCAAACCTAAGTTGTGCAAACTTACTTATGCACAAAAATGGGGGTCCTAGGGTTATCCCTTCCCCCACATGGGTGACGGCCGCTACAAAAGAAATAGCGCCCGTAAGTGCTTGATTTATAAGGAATTTGAAGTTTGCTTTTTTTCTGGGCATTGCAAGCAAACCCTTGATTTACAAGGCTTCGGCAGGGGCAAAGCGCAGATATCAACAAAGTTATCCACAGAAAACGTGAACGAACTGTAAAGCGCTTTGAAATCAAGTACTTAGACTTTGTTTCGCAAGTTCACATCAATAATTTAGCCCAAGTGCCGCATCCCCCTCTGCCCACCCGGCCCCACCGGGCGTCCACCCCATGAGCCACTGGCTGCCCGTGCTGGTGAACACCCCTGCGCACGCGGCGCTGGGGCCGGTGCTGACCTACCAAAGTGAGCAACCGCTACCGGCCGGCACCCTGGTGCGCGTGCCCCTGGGCAATCGCGAGACCCTGGGCGTGGTGTGGGACAAGGGCGGGGCCGAGGCCACCGGCGAGTTCGACCCGACCAAGGTGCGGGCGATTGCGGGGGCGCTGGAAGGCATCGCACCGCTCTCAAACCAGTGGCAACAACTGCTTACATTTACCGCCAGCTACTACCAGCGCTCGGCGGGTGAGGTGGCCCTGGCCGCCCTGCCTCCGCAGCTGCGCGAGCTGAGTCCCGAGCAGATGGCGCGCCGACTCAAGCGCGCCAAACCCGTGGAAGGCGCGAGCGGCGCCGTGCTGGCAGTACCGGCTCTCACGCCCGAGCAGGCCAGCGCCGTGGCCCAGATTGCAGCGCACCCCGGGCCGTTTCTGCTGTTTGGCGCCACCGGCAGCGGCAAAACCGAGGTCTACCTGCACTGTGTGCACAAGCTGCTGGCGGCAGACCCGGACGCCCAGGCGCTCATCATGGTGCCGGAGATCAACCTGACGCCGCAGCTCGAAGAGCGTTTCAAGGCCCGCTTTGCGCCGCTGTATGGTGAACACGCTGTGGTGAGCCTGCACAGCGGCATGACCAATCCGCAGCGGCTCAAGAGCTGGCTGGCGGCGCATGGCGGCGCGGCGCGCATTGTGCTGGGCACGCGCATGGCGGTGTTTGCCAGCCTGCCCAAACTGCGCCTCATCGTGGTGGACGAAGAACACGACCCCAGCTACAAAAGTAGCGAGGGCGCGCGCTACTCGGCGCGGGACCTGGCCGTCTACCGCGGCAAACTCGAAGGCGCCCAGGTGATTCTGGGGTCGGCCACGCCCTCGCTGGAGAGCTGGCACCACAGCCGCCCGGCCGACGAAGGCGGGCGCTACCTGCGCCTGCACATGCCCAGCCGCGTGGGCGAAGCCAGCAAGCTGCCGCTGGTGCGCCGGGTGGACATGAACCACCAGCCGCGCAAGGCCGTGTTTTCGCTACCGCTCATCGACGCCATCAAGGAGCGCGTGGCGCGCGGTGAGCAGGTCATGGTGTTTCTGAACCGCCGCGGCTACGCCCCGGTGCTGGCCTGTGATGACTGCGGCTGGAAGAGTGAATGCCCGCACTGCAGCGCCTTCCGTGTGTTCCACAAGGTCGACCGCACCCTGCGCTGCCACCACTGTGGCTTTACCGAACGCGTGCCGCGCGCCTGCCCGGACTGCGGCAATGTGGACATTGCGCCCATCGGCCGCGGCACCGAACAGCTGGAAGAGCACCTGGCCGAGCTGCTGGTGGACGTGAAACGCGCCGGCTCAGTCACCCCCCAAAACCCGCGTGGCGAGCACCTGCGCATTGCCCGCATTGACGCCGACAGCACCAAGCTCAAGGGCGCGCTGGAGGAACAACTGGCCGCGGTGCACGCGGGCGAGGTGGATGTGCTGGTGGGCACGCAGATGATTGCCAAGGGCCACGACTTCAGGCGCATCACCCTGGTGGCGGCGGTGAACCCCGACAACGCCCTGTTCAGCAGCGACTTCCGCGCACCCGAACGCCTGTTCAGCCTCTTGATGCAGGCCGCCGGCCGCGCCGGGCGCGATGCGTCACTGGGCGCGCAGAGCGAGGTATGGATCCAGACCTTCCAGCCCACGCACCCGCTGTATGCCGCGCTCAAGAAACACGACTACCCGGCCTTTGCCGAGCAGCAGCTGAAAGAACGCGAGCAGGCCGCCATGCCGCCCTTCAGCGCCCAGGCCCTGGTGCGCGCCGATGCCAAGACGCAGGAAGCCGCGCAGGCCTTCTTGAACGCCGCACGCACCTTTGCCCAGACCCAAATGCTGGAGTGGGAGGGCTGGACCCCGCTGCTGGACCAGATCACCCTCTACCCCGCCGTGCCCATGACCATCCAGCGGGTGGCCAATGTGGAACGCGCCCAGATGCTGATCGAAAGTTCGTCCCGCGCGGCGCTGCAGCAGTTCCTCAACGGTTGGCAAAGCGTACTGCACGCCACCCGCAGCCAACCCGAATGCAAGGGGCTGATCCGCTGGGCGATTGATGTGGATCCACTGGCGATTTGAGTGATTTTTAGGTCCGCAGGCCATGTATTGCCTGCGATGGTGGATACCATTTTGATAGCAAAACAGTAAGCGTCCTCAGTGAAGAGATGTCCATGATGCGAATTGACACACTGTTGCAGGTCATGAAACACGACCACCAATTATTTGAGCCAGCTAATGTGGATCAACTCCAACGACTCGATCAAATGGGAATGCCCTGCGATCTCGTCTACTTCTATTCGAAAGCAAACGGAGCAATGCTGCACCGAACGGAAAACGAAGGTGATCTGCCTTACAACGGAGCATTCTGGCAATGGTATTTACTGCCAGTTGATGAGATGCAGTCGGTCCTAGAGTCAGGCTGGTCACATACCAATTCACCACTTCACCAACTGCATGCGAGTTGGTACAGATTGATCGATGTCCAAAACAGTGACTACCTTTGTATCGACCTTAGCATCCAAACCGAAGCACGATTTTTAGACACTTTTCACGAGACGCTAAATAACGTTGGCTATAACCAAATTGTCGCGAAGTCTTTTACTGAATTGCTCGAAAAACTTGTGGCTTCAAAGGAAACGTTTTGGCTAAGTGGAGAAACGGGGTACGGATATGTTTAGGGGGGGGTAGCCGACTTAGCAGCCTTGCAAGCAAATTGCAATACCGATTCAACGTCTAGGCTCGCCCGGTGCATAAGGCAAAGTCTGATCATCACGAACCTCGTGCGCCTGTACATCCACCACATCCGCAGCCGGAGCCTGATGGCCGAAACCCTTCGCTGCCGCCGAACCTGCGGCGCCAAAACCACCGCGCTTGAACTGCTGGCGCGCCTGGTTGAAGCGCTGGAAGGTGGTGACAAACACCGGCTTGCGCCCGGTGAGTAGTGCCTTGAGCAACACAAACACGAGGCTGAGCAGGGCCACGATCAGCAGGCTGGTGATGAACACCAAGGCTGCTGCCAGTACAGTGAGCTTCAACACCGTGCGCAGCACGACGGAGACGACTTGGGAAACAAGGTTCATGGGTCTATTGTGCACGCCCACGCAAAGCCACCAGCAAACGAAGGGACAGCCAAAATTTCAAGCCAAACCAGACCCTAGAGCCCATGGATTATGCGCAAGCAGCTACCAAATCAATAGCACCTAAATCCCCACCATCAGCGCCACTGCCCCCGAGAAGGTGAAGAATGCCGCCGCAGTGGACACCAAGATGATGCGCGCGATGCGCCCGTTGTCGGCGCCAAAGCGCTCGGCCAAAAGGGATACATTGCTGGCGCTGGGCAGTGCGGCCAGAAGCACCAGCACAGTCAGCGCAAACTTGTCGATGGGCACGCCCAGGCTCACCGCCGACACGCCAACCAGCAGCACCAAGAGCGGGTGCAAAAACAGCTTGATCAGCGCCACCGGCACGTACTCCTGCCAATGCACTTCGTGGGTTTTGTCGTCCTTGGCCAGCATTTGGGAGCGGGCCAGCACTGCGCCAATGGTGAACAGCGCCACGGGCGAGGCCGCATCGGCCAGCAGGCCCACGGTGGTGACCACCGGTTTGGGAAGCTCCAATTGCAAGGCCGACACAAGGGCCCCCAGCAAAATGGACCAGGGCATGGGGTTGGCGGCCACGCCCTTGAGCGCGTTTTTGGCGGCCTGCGTGGCCGACACACCATCGGTTCCGCCCAGGCGCGAGAGGGCAATACACAGCGACGACGTAATCACCATGTCCACCAAGATGGTGACGATGGCTGGGCCAGCGGCCTTGGCGCCCAGCAGGGCCACCAGCAGCGGCACGCCCATGAAGCCAGTGTTGGGGAAGGCGCCCACCAGTGCGCCAAAGGCGGCGTCGTTCCAGCCAATGCGGCCGTGCAGCGTCACCGCCACCACAAAGCCGACCATGATGAGGGCGCACAGGAGGTAGGTGAGCGCCACCTGCACGTCCAGCAATTCGGCGATGGGCGTGCTGGCGCCAAAGCGGTAGAGCATGCAGGGCAGCGCAAAGAACAACACAAAGCCGTTGAGGCCGGGAATGGCTGCCAATGGCAGCATGCCGCGGCGGGCGGCCAGATAGCCACACAACACCAAGGCAAAGAAAGGAAAGGTAACAGTCAGGATTTGTAGCACGGCCTCCATTGTGGCGGGGTTTGGGCGTCGGGCCTGCCACCGGGCTGACAAGCACGGCAGCTGGGGCACGGGTTGTGCTGACCCGTTAAGATGGCGCTCCGGCTTTGGCCGAGTCCTTGCGGCGACCTCCCCCGGTCACCCTTCTTACCTCGCGTTACCCATGTCTGCCCCCTCCCCCAACGTCAACCATGGCATGAACCCCGCCCAGCAAGAGGCGGTCAACTACCTGCACGGCCCCTGCTTGGTGCTGGCCGGAGCGGGCTCGGGCAAAACACGCGTGATCACGCACAAGATTGCGCGCCTGATCCAGATGGGCCTGCCAGCCAACCGCATTGCCGCCATCACTTTCACCAACAAGGCAGCGGCTGAGATGCGCGAACGCGCCAAGCAGTTGATTGGCCGGGCGGCCAAGGACGTGCTGGTGTGCACCTTCCACGCGCTAGGCGTGCGCATGCTGCGTGAAGACGGCGCGGTGCTGGGACTCAAGCCGCAGTTCAGCATTCTGGACAGCGACGATGTAACCAGCATCATCAAGGATGCGGGCGGCACGATTGATGCTGCCACGGCACGGCAATGGCAGTGGACCATCAGCGCCTGGAAAGGTGCCGGCCTCAACAGCGACCAGGCCCTGGCCCAGGCGGCGGATGACAACGAACGCATCATCGCCTCCGCCATGGCGCGCTACGAAGAGCGGCTGACAGCCTACCAAAGTGTGGACTTTGACGACCTGATTACCCTGCCCCTGAAACTGCTGCGCGACTACCCGGAGGTGCGCGAGCGCTGGCAAGGCCTGTTGGGCCATGTGCTGGTGGATGAGTACCAGGACACCAATGCCACGCAATATGAAGTGCTGAAATACCTGGTGGGCGAGAAGGCGCGCTTTACTGCGGTGGGGGACGACGACCAGTCCATCTACGGCTGGCGCGGCGCGACGCTGGACAACCTGAAAAAACTGCCGGTGGACTTTCCCACCCTCAAGGTCATCAAGCTAGAGCAGAACTACCGATCCACCAGCGCCATCCTGCGCGCCGCCAACAATGTGATCGGCCCCAACCCCAAGCTGTTTCCCAAGACGCTGTTCAGCGAACTGGGCGAGGGCGAACCGGTGCGCGTGGTGGATGCCGACAACGAGGAGCACGAAGCCGAGCGCGTGGTCGCCCGCATCCAGAGCCTGCGCGCCAACGGCACGGTGGATGCGCAGGGCAAGCAGTACAAGGAGTTCCGCGACTTTGCGGTGCTGTACCGCGCCAACCACCAGGCCAAGCCCTTCGAGAAAGCGTTGCGCCGGGCCGGTATCCCCTACAAGGTCTCCGGCGGGCAGAGTTTTTTTGATCGCGCCGAGATACGCGACCTGTGTGCCTGGTTCCGTCTCTGGGCCAATGAGGACGACGACCCGGCCTTTTTGCGTGCCGTGACCACACCCAAGCGCGGTATTGGCCACCAGACACTGGGCTCGCTGGGTGTGTTTGCCACGCAGTACAAGCTCAGCCTATTCGAGTCGCTGTTCTCCTCGTCGCTGGCCAGCGTGCTCAGTGCCAAGGCGCTGGGCAGCCTGCACGAGTTCGGCCGCTACATCAACGACCTGCAATTCCGCGCCCGCCATACCGAAGGTGCCGAGGCCGCCATGGCCTTCATCATGGAATGGCTCAAGGACATTGGCTACGAGAAACACCTCTACGACGGTGAGGACAGCGAATCCGTCGCCTCCGCCAAGTGGAGCAATGTGATGGAGTTTTGCGAGTGGATGGCGCAGCGCTGCGGTGGCCAAATTGAGGACGCCGCCGGCACTACCAGCACGCGCGAGGTCAAAAACCTGCTGGAAGTGTCCCAGACCATCGCCCTGCTCTCCACCATCAGCGAGCGCGAGAAGGACCAGGACGTGGTGACCCTGTCCACCCTGCACGCCTCTAAGGGCCTGGAGTGGCCCCATGTGCTGCTGGTAGGCGTGACTGAGGGCATGTTGCCTTTCAAGCTAGGCGATGGGGCCGACACCCTGGGTGGCTCCAGCATGGAGCATGAATCCGCCAATGAAGACATCGCAGCCCGCCTGCAGGAAGAACGCCGCCTGATGTACGTGGGCATCACCCGCGCCCAGCGCAGCCTGGCGGTAAGCTGGACACGCCGCCGCAAGAAAGGCCGCGAGATGGTGGCCGCCCTGCCCAGCCGTTTCATTGCCGAGATGGGCCTGGACCAGGCCACCGTGAAAGAAGACCCGCGCGAGAAACTGCGCGCCCTGCGCGCCGAATTTGCCGCAAAAGCCCAAGCCAATGCGGCCCAGGCCGCCGCCCAAAAATGATGTACCGCACCACAAACGCTCTTTTTTTAATAGCTGCTTGCGCAGTATCCATGGGGGCTATGGCCCAAAATGGTACTGAAGCGATGGCCAGCAACCAACCGCTGGCGGCAACCCCTGCGCCGGTGAACACCCCAGTCCCCGTGGAGGTGGTGAGCTGCAAAAACCCGGCCGCCACCCCGCTGTCGCGCTTCTGGGAGTTGGAGCCCGCCAGCGACTGCGGCACCTTTGGCATCCGCGGCTACCGGCCCATCAGCCTGTCCGTCATCGGCTCGGACAGCGTCAACACGGCACCCAGTTCACCGGCGGCAGGTCACACGGCAAGCTTCCAACCCTACACCACCACTGAAACACGCATTCAGCTCTCGGTGCGCACCAAAGTAGCCCAGGGCCTGCTGACTGGCGGCGACCCAAACCGGCTTGATTCGCTGTGGTTCTCGTACAGCCAGCAGTCGTACTGGCAGCTGTTCAATGCCGACCTGTCACGCCCCTTTCGCGCCACCGACCACGAGCCCGAATTCACCTATATCTTCCCCGTTGAATCCGCCCTGCCCTCGGGCTGGCGTCTGCGCTACGGCGGCGTGAGTCTGAACCACCAGAGCAATGGCCAGAGCCTGCCGCTCTCGCGCAGCTGGAACCGGGTGATCGCCCGCGCCGGGCTGGAGCTGGGCAGCAAAGTGGCCATCAACGCCAGCCTGTGGCAGCGTCTGCCTGAAGATGCCGCCAGCGATGACAACCCGGACATCGAGGACATGGTGGGCCGTGCCGAAATGGCCGCCGCCTGGAATGTGGACCCGAACAACACCCTGGCGCTGACGCTGCGCCATTCCCTCAAAGCTGAAGGCAACGGCTCCGTCCGCCTGGGATGGCTACATAAAATTGGCTCGGCCGGCAACCACAGCGACCGCAGCAGTTTGCGCTTCCATACCGAGCTGTTCAGCGGCTATGGCGATTCGTTGATGGACTACAACCGTCGCCGCACCGTGCTGAGCGTGGGGCTGACGCTGTTGGACTGGTAAGCCTGCAAGCCCTGCGGACACGGAGGCCTAGCGGTGTCCGTTGTACCCACTGTTGAAGGACAGGTCAGCCATACCCAGGCCGCCGCCATCGGCAGGGCCAAATTCTGCGTCGTGCAAATCCGCCAAGACCAGCATGGCGTCGGCCGCCTCCTGGTTAAAGCCGATCCGGGCGTTGCCCATGCCGTCGCCACCGTTCATGATCAGCTTGTTGATATACACGCTGCACTCTTTGTAGCCCCACAGGGTACGGATGGTGTTGGCAATGCGGTGGTGATGCAGCTCCACAATGTCCAGCGCAGCTTTCATGCGCTGTGCCGGAGATGCATCCTCCAGACCCAGCGGTTGGGTGGGAATTTCTAGGTCGGGGTAGGCGTCGGCCGCCTTGGCCAGACTACGAGCCGTAGGCTCGGGCGACACAGGCATGGCACGGGATACGGGAGGAACATCCAGAAACCTGGAATCTTGCTCCGCCAGGGCGCTGTCCCACAGGCTCCATGCCGTGTCGGGGTCGTCCTCTTTCACCTCCAAGCCGCGCGAGTCTGGCGCGTCCTTGGCGGGATCCGGCGTGTCACCTTTGCCCCGAAACAAGCTGAACATGAGAACCCCTCGTGTTGTCGGCTGCATGTTACTCCAGCCCGTTTTGTTTTGCCAACCCGCCCTGCCCTGCGCTCAACGGGTTTCTGAAGAAGGAGCGTACCCCGCCCTGCAGGGCCCATCAATAGCCCAAGTGGACTACTGGGCCGCTACGCACAATGCCGAGGCAAAAAAAATGGCTTCCATTGCTGGAAGCCATTTTTAGGTTTGGTGGCCTGGGGCGGAATCGAACCACCGACACAAGGATTTTCAATCCTCTGCTCTACCGACTGAGCTACCGGGCCTGAGCCTTGAATTATAGCATCAGTTTATGGGGCATTTCGCTTACCGCGGGTCAGATCAACACCCAATTGTTTAAGCTTCCGGTACAAGTGGGTGCGCTCCAAGCCCGTTTTCTCGGCAACCCGCGTCATGGAGCCGTTTTCTTTGGCCAAGTGGTATTCGAAATACGCTTTTTCAAACTCATCACGCGCTTCACGCAGGGGTTTGTCCAGCATGAAACGCTGTTCGGATACTGGCCCAGCATCTACAGCAGCCACGTTATGCGTGGCAGGAGACACCACGGGCTCATTGGCCTGCAAATTTGCAATAGGCACTGGTACAGCTTTACGCAGACTGTTGCGCGCTAGCCCCTGCTCCACAGCCTTGAGCAATTTTTGAAGCGTGACGGGTTTTTCTAGAAACGCCAGAGCGCCGATCTTGGTGGCTTCCACTGCAGTGTCGATGGTGGCGTGGCCACTCATCATGATGACGGGCATGGTAAGCGCCCCGGTGGAGGACCATTCCTTGAGCAAGGTGACGCCATCAGTATCGGGCATCCAAATGTCTAGCAGGACCAGATCAGGGCGCTCGCGCAGGCGCGCCGCACGGGCTTGTGCGGCATTCTCAGCGAGCTCGACGGTGTGGCCTTCGTCATTGAGAATTTCCCAGAGCAATTCCCGAATGCCGTGTTCGTCGTCAACTACCAGTATGTTTGCCATTGTTAGCGCAGTCCCTTTGATGCCTTTGTCCGCGCTCAACCTTGTGCGCTGTGGTCTATCGCCAATGATAACGACACTTGCGCGCCAGTTACCTTGCCTTCCGTGGTGCGGTTCGTGATGTCCACACGCGTGCCGTGTTCGTCAGCGATCTTTTTTACCACCGCCAGACCTAAGCCTGTTCCCTTGGTTTTGGTGGTGACGTAGGGTTCGAAGGCCCGCTTGAGGATGTGATCAGGAAATCCTGTACCTTCGTCCTGTATCGACAGGCGTACACGCTCTGCAGCCGCCAGGTTTTGGGTGCGCACGGTGACACGTCCAGGCATTGGCAGGGCGGCTGACTCTGTCGCATCTTGGGCGTTCTGCACCAGGTTGTGAATCACCTGCCGCAACTGTTGCGCATCACCGCGGATTGGGGGGCATGTTTCGTCCAATTCGGCCAACAAAACCACTTTGCTGGCATCCGATTCATACAGCTGCAGTACGTCGCGTACCAGTGCATTCAAATCCACGGGCTTGAGCTCGGCGGATGGTAGCCGCGCATAGTCCCGGAACTCATTGACCAGGCGCTTCATGGCATCCACCTGGTCTACGATGGTTTTCACCGATTTGGTGAGGATTGCCAGCTCTGTCCCCTCGAGCTTACCGGCCAACTTCATTTCCATACGTTCAGCAGAGAGCTGAATGGGCGTTAAGGGATTCTTGATTTCGTGCGCCAAACGGCGCGCTACCTCGCCCCAAGCTTGGGCGCGCTGGGCCGACACGATTTCAGAAATGTCATCAAACACCAACAATCGTTGGGCACTGGGCAACTCTGCACCACGCGCCACGAGGGTAACTGCACGCTCGAACGGACTTTGCACCGCAGTGTCCCCACCCAACTCAAACGATTGCTGCCAGTGGTCCAGTCCGTGCTCGACACGATTGCCCAGATACTGGGCAAACTGGTTTTGCACGGCCTCACCGAACACTTGCAGCCCTGGCACTTCGGCCATGCGTTGCCCTTCGTAGGCTGCCAATGGCCGCTGCAAGATGCGGGTGGCGCCTGGATTGGACGAAACGATGCCACCATCCGGCGCCAGTACAACGACCCCCGAGGTCAGGTTGTCCAATATTGTCTGCAAATTTGCACGGGCTGCATCCACCTGCGACATACTGGCTTCGACCGAGAGGCGAGCGTCCGCCAATTGTTGGGTCATCGAAGCAAAGGCGCGTGTCAGCCCGCCCAACTCGTCACGCCCTTGCATAGCAAGCTTCGGTGTCAAGTCCCCCGCCGCGACCTGGCTGACGCCTTCGGTCAGCAGCAACAACGGTTTGGCGATTTGGTTCCCCAGCACAACCGCGAGTAACACAGCGCCAAACACGGCAAGGAAGAGGCTGAGCGTGAGCGTGCCGATGTACATGCGTTTGAGTCCTTCACGGGCCAAAGCTCGTTCTTGGTACTCACGGTTGGCCGCCTCCACCGCCATGGCATTCGCCACCAAGCCCGCTGGCAGCGTGCGCGACACCAACATGTAGCGGGTCTCTGCGGACAAACCCAACACGGAACTCGACACGGGCACAAGGGCCTTGATTTGCGCATTGGCAAGAGCCCCGGGTACCGCGTCCTCCAGACCCTCGACCCAGGCCAACGAACGCTCTTGCCGTGCGGTCCGAAACTGGCTGGAGCTGGGTTTATCTGGGCTGAGCTGAAACCGCGACAGTCCTACGCTGGAAATCAATGTCCCAGAACCGGACCAGATGGTGATGTCTGTAGCGCCCAATTGGTCTAGTAAGCGTTCCGCAACCTCACCCGTCGCGGAGTCACTGGTCTCTACGAGTTGGCTCGCTGCAGTACGCGACTTGGTCGCTAGGTCGCTGGACAAGGTCTCCAGGGTAACTCGCCCCAGACTCAGGCCAGCTTCCAAGGCCCCTTCGACCTTCACATCGAACCAGGTCTCAATCGACCGGGATACGAACTGGTAGGACACCACATATATCAACAGCCCCGGCATGACCCCGACCAGCGCGAAAATGGTTGCCAGTTTGACCAATAAACGACTGCCAAACCGGCCTTGCCGCAGCCGCGCAATCAGGCGATAACCGACCCAGGCAATAGCGACGCCCAGCAGGGTAGCCACCACCATATTCACAACAAATAATCGTGCGTAGTTCTGTTCGTAAAGCTCCCGGTTATTGGTTGCTTGAGTCAGCAGATACAGCAACAGCAGGCCGATCAGCACCATGGCGGCAGCGCCCACCGCTACGGCGCGCCGCACAGCGCGCGAGGTCTGGTGGCCAGAATTGGCCACCAGGGTTTGCGCTGCCTTCATTTGGCCGCCTCTGGCGCAAGTAGCTCCGAGCGCCCTACGGAAATATCCCATTCCGATTGGCCAATTGCACCAATCTGGAATGGTCGTGGCAATTGCCCCAGATCCAGACGAAAACGGAACTCGAAGCGGTAGCGCACGGTGGGATCCAGCTCATTTGCGCCCGCAACACGCCAACGCGAAACGCGTTTGATCGTAGCCAAGGCCTGCTGCAGCGTGTCAAAACTCTGGTTCAAAACAAGACCTTGCCCCGTGGAACTCACGGGCCCAGAACTGATATTGAGCCGCCAGCGTCGGGTTAGTGGCTGGAAAGCCAAGCGAAAATGGCGCGCGGATGAGGCTACAGACTTGTCGTACCAATACCAGCGCTCGCGCAACAACTCGGTTTCGGCCACAAACACCATGGGAATGCCTTTGAGTAAAGCCTCCTCCACCGCTACTGACGGCTCAAATTGCAGTTGGGCTGAGAGGCTCAGCTCCTCGGCGCCACGCTCCAGCTCAAAAGAAACGATTTCAGCTGCGCCTTGGGCTCTGCCCAGCAGGCAGAAACCCAGAAAGCAAATGGCCGCGAGCCAGCGCATGGCCCCCTCAGGCCGCACGCTTCTCAAAAAGTGCATAGAAAAAACCGTCGTGGTCACCCAGTGGATTGTCAGCGACTCGCCCCGAGTCAGGGCTGCTGTTCGGCAACAAATGCCCCGGGGATGGCAGCAAAACTGCATCAGTGTTGTGCCCAAGAAACGCCTGAACCTGCGCATCCCCTTCGGCCCGAAAAATGGAACAGGTACAAAACAACAGGCGCCCGCCTTGCAAGAGCAAGGGCCACAATGTGTTTAGAAGATGCCTTTGTGTGGCCGCCAATTGCGCAACATCACTCTCCCTACGCAGCCAACGGATATCAGGATGTCGCCGTACGATACCGGAGGCCGTGCAGGGGGCATCCAGCAGAATCAGATTAAAAAGACGTCCGTCCCACCAGCTTGGTACAGCACTCGCATCCGCAACAATAACTTGCGTCTGCAGGCCAAGGCGCTGGACATTGCTGCTGATACGCTCTGCGCGACGCGGGTCCACCTCCAAAGCCAGCACTTCAGCCTCGGTACACTCGAGCAAATGTCCGGTTTTACCGCCGGGGGCCGCACAGGCATCGAGAATGCGGCATGGCTCTTGCCCCCGGTAGCCGTTCAGCAGCAAAGGCGCCGCTACTTGGGCGGCAGCATCCTGCACAGACACCCAGCCATCGCCAAAACCAGGCAATGCCTGCACTGGAGCAGGGCTCTGAAGTTCGATCGCATTGGCCGACACTTGCCGTCCATCCATGCCAGCCGCCCTTAACAGAGAAAGGTAGGCTTGGGGCTGTATGCGCCGTTGGTTTACGCGCAATGTCATGGGCGCGTGCCGATTGGCGGCCGCCAGGATTTCCGCCCATTGCTGCGGGTGGTCTTTCTGCAAACGGTTGATCCACCAGCGCGGATGGTTCCAGTGCGCGACAGGGTCTGCGTCTGTGGCAGCCAGCAATGCATCACGCTCTCGCAAAAATCGCCGCAAACAAGCATTGACGAAATTGGCCTGCGCCTTGGTTTCAGGTTGCCGCTTCGCAGCCTCTACGGCTTGGTTGACGAGCGTAAACGCATCATAAGCACTGTCCTCGGCATTCCAAGCCAGCGCCAACACCGAACACAGCAGTGCGTCGACCATGGGCGGCGGCGGCTTGCGAACCAATTGGGTACGCAGTGCCTGAGCCCGCCCCCAATGCCGCCAGACATGAAAGCAAAGGGCCTGAACACCGCTGCGCAAGTTGGCATCGACCAATTCCAGTGCGGCAGTTCCTGACGTACCGGACATGACGGCCACATTTGCCCGCGCTACTTGCTGAAGCTGCCGCCACAAGGGAGGGGCTTTCATAGGGTTGTTCATGAATCAGAATGACCCGGCGGCGTGAAACCCCATCAAGGGCGCCGCCCAGCGGGCCGGGTATTGGTGAATTGCCTCGTTGTACCGTGCAATGATCTGGTTGAAGCCGCCACTGGCACTTTGTACCTTGAGGTTGGCAGCCGCCCACGCCTCTTGCATCTCAGGGGGCATGACAGGCCCCGCCAAATCCGTTGGTCCTTCAGTAGCCGCCAGCCACGCTGCCTGCATGTCAGCCCATGCCTTGGATACAGCCGCCACTGCGTTAGGCTGCAAAGGTGCGAGACGTGGCTGCGCCAACGTTAGTTCCAAACGAAGTGCTGCAGCATGTACGTCTGCCCATTGTGCGGCCACCTGAACCTGCCCCTGATCGTCGGGCCTACCTACAAATTGCTTGACCAAGCCGACGCAGGTGCCTGCCTGTTTTTCCACCACACTGAGAACTTCGAGCCCACGCGCACGCAGACGCATCAAACGGTTATACAGCCCCACGCCCCAAAACAGTAGCAGGGCCAAAACCAGCCACAATAACAGCGACATATCCATCGCGACGCCCTCATGAAAAATGCCCCAAGCTGCACGACACATGCTTGGGGCATCAGAACTAACGCAACATCAGCGGATTACTCGGCCGCAGTTCCTTCGTTGGTTTCCAGTTCACCGCTGGTGTCTGCACTGCCAGCCAATTCAGCCGCCTCGGCTTCAGCAATGGCACGACGCTCCGCATCATCCATGGTCTCACGCACTTTGCGAGCTTCGTGGTAGGCCAGGCCCGTACCAGCGGGGATCAAGCGACCTACGATGACGTTTTCCTTCAGGCCACGCAGCTCATCGCGCTTGCCCATGATGGCAGCCTCGGTCAGCACGCGAGTGGTTTCCTGGAAGGACGCAGCGGAAATGAAGCTGTCCGTGGACAAGGAAGCCTTGGTGATACCCAGCAGCAGGTTGGTGTAGGTCGCTGGGATCTTGCCTTCTGCACGCAGGGCGTCATTGGTGTTGAGCATCTCGGAACGCTCCACCTGCTCGCCATTGATGTAGCCGGAATCACCTGCAGCCTCGACCACCACACGGCGCAGCATCTGACGAACAATCACTTCGATGTGCTTGTCGTTGATCTTCACGCCTTGCAAGCGGTACACGTCCTGCACTTCGTCCACGATATAACGTGCAAGCTCTTCGGAACCCAGCAGGCGGAGAATGTCTTGAGGGTCGGCCGGGCCGTCCACCACGGACTCACCCTTGTTAACCACCTGGCCTTCGTGCACCAAGATGTTCTTTTCCTTGGGCACGAGTTCTTCCCAGACCTTGCCTTCTGGGTCCGTAATCTGCAAACGGACCTTGCCCTTGGTTTCCTTACCGAAGGACACGGTACCGGTTACCTCAGCCAAGACACCCTTGTCCTTGGGCGAACGGGCTTCGAACAGTTCGGCCACACGGGGCAGACCACCCGTAATGTCGCGGGTCTTCTGGCCTTCGATCGGAATACGGGCCAGCACTTCGCCGGGGCCCACGTCCTGGCCGTCACGCACCTGCACCAGAGCGCCCACCGGGAAGCCGATGGTTACCGAGTGATCGGTACCAGGGATCTTCACTTCGTGGCCAGAGGCGTCGATCAGCTTGACCTGGGGACGCACGACCTTGGCAGCGCCGCGACGCTTGGGATCGATCACCACCAAAGTGGACAGACCAGTCACTTCATCCACTTGCTTGGCAACGGTCAGACCTTCTTCGACGTTTTCAAAGTGAGCCTTACCTGCAAACTCGGTAATGATGGGGCGGGTCAGCGGATCCCAGTTCGCCAAGATGGCTCCAGCCTTGATGGTCTGGTCCGCCTTGACGGTCAAGACGGCGCCGTAAGGCACCTTGTGGCGTTCACGTTCGCGACCGTGCTCGTCGTGGATGATGATTTCGCCGGAACGGGCAATTACTACCAACTCGGACTTGCTATTGGTCACATAGCGCATCGTGGCGTTGAAACCGATCACACCATTGGACTTGGCTTCCACGCTGGAGGCGATGGCGGCACGAGAAGCCGCACCACCAATGTGGAAGGTCCGCATGGTCAGCTGGGTACCGGGTTCACCGATGGACTGCGCAGCAATCACGCCGACGGCTTCACCGCCGTTGATCAGACCACCACGTCCCAAGTCGCGGCCATAGCACTTGGCGCAAATACCAAAGCGGGTTTCGCAGGTCAGTGCCGTACGGACCTTGACCTCATCCACGCCAGCGGCCTCCAGCTCTTCGATCAGGTCTTCGTCAAGCATGTCGCCGGCCTTGGCCAGCACGGCGCGGTTTTCTGGGTGCAGAACATCATCAGCCGTGGTGCGGCCCAACACGCGGTCCCGCAAGGACTCAATCACTTCACCGCCCTCGACGATGGCGCGCATCAGGTAACCATTGTGGGTGCCGCAATCCTGTTCGGTCACGACCAAGTCCTGCGTCACATCGACAAGGCGACGTGTCAGGTAACCCGAGTTGGCTGTCTTCAAGGCCGTGTCAGCCAGACCTTTACGAGCACCGTGGGTGGAGATGAAGTACTCCAATACGTTCAGACCTTCACGGAAGTTCGCAGTAATTGGCGTCTCAATGATCGAGCCATCGGGCTTGGCCATCAGACCCCGCATACCAGCCACCTGGCGAATCTGCGCGGCAGAACCACGGGCACCGGAGTCGGCCATCATGTAGATGGAGTTGAAGGACTCTTGCTGAACCTGCTTGCCATGGCGGTCGGTGACCGTTTCCTTGGACAACTTGGCCATCATCACCTTGGACACTTCGTCACCCGACTTGCCCCAAATGTCAACCACCTTGTTGTAGCGCTCGCCAGAGGTCACCAGACCGGAGACGTACTGCTGCTCGATCTCTTTGACTTCCTTTTGGGCACGGCCAATGATGTCGTGCTTCTCCTGCGGTACCAGCATGTCGTCGATACAGATAGAGATACCGGCCTTGGTCGCCAGACGGAAACCGCTTTGTAGCAGCTTATCGGCAAACACTACGGTCTCTTTCAATCCGCACTTGCGGAAAGACACATTGATGAGTTTGGAAATTTCCTTCTTCTTCAATGCCTTGTTGATGTTGGAGAAAGGCAGGCCCTTCGGCAGAATTTCGGACAACAGCGCACGGCCGGCTGTGGTTTCCCATAGCTTGGTCGAAGGCTCGAATTCTCCTGTTTCCTTGTTCTTGGTCCACTCGGTCAAACGCACATTGATGCGGGCGTTAAGCTCGACTTGGCCGGCATCGAAGGCACGCTGCACTTCACCAGTGTCGGCGAAGATCAGGCCTTCGCCCTTGCCATTGATACGATCACGGGTGGTGTAGTACAGACCCAGCACCACGTCCTGCGACGGCACGATGGACGGTTCGCCGTTGGCAGGGAACAGCACGTTGTTGGAGGCCAGCATCAGCGTGCGAGCTTCCATCTGTGCTTCTACCGACAGAGGGACGTGGACAGCCATCTGGTCACCGTCAAAGTCAGCGTTGAAAGCCGCGCAAACGAGCGGGTGCAGCTGAATAGCCTTGCCTTCGATCAGGATGGGCTCAAAGGCCTGGATACCCAAACGGTGCAGCGTAGGCGCACGGTTCAGCATCACAGGGTGCTCTTTAATGACCTCTTCCAGAATGTCCCACACCACGGGCGTGCCGGACTCGACTTCTTTCTTGGCCGCCTTGATGGTGGTCGCAATACCCATCGCTTCCAAGCGCGCGAAGATAAAGGGCTTGAACAGCTCCAAGGCCATCAGTTTCGGCAAACCGCACTGGTGCAGCTTCAGCGTTGGGCCTACGGTGATTACGGAACGACCAGAGTAGTCCACACGCTTGCCCAGCAAGTTCTGGCGAAAACGACCGCTCTTGCCCTTAATCATGTCGGCCAGCGACTTGAGCGCGCGCTTGTTGGCGCCCGTCATGGCCTTACCGCGGCGGCCATTGTCCAGCAGACTGTCCACGGCTTCTTGCAGCATGCGCTTTTCGTTGCGCGCAATGATTTCCGGCGCCTTCAGTTCCAGCAAACGACGCAGACGGCTGTTACGGTTGATGACGCGCCGATACAGGTCGTTCAGGTCGGATGTCGCAAAACGGCCACCGTCCAGCGGCACAAGCGGACGCAGGTCCGGCGGCAACACGGGCAGTACATCGAGCACCATCCACTCGGGCTTGATGCCAGATTTCTTGAAGGCTTCCAGCACTTTCAGGCGCTTGGCATTCTTCTTGATCTTCAGCTCGGAACCGGTCAGGTCGTTGCGCAACTTCTCGATGGAGCCTTCGATGTCAATAGACTCCAACAAATCCTTGATACCTTCGGCACCCATCTTGGCGGTGAACTCGTCGCCAAACTCCTTGAACTTGGCGTCGTAATCGTCCTCGGACATGATGCTGTACTTCTTCAGCGGGGTCATGCCGGGGTCGGTGACCACGTATGCCTCGAAGTACAACACGCGCTCGATATCACGCAGCGTCATGTCCAGCACCAGGCCCAAACGGCTGGGCAGGGACTTCAGGAACCAAATGTGGGCGCAGGGAGCGGCCAGGTCAATGTGACCCATGCGCTCACGGCGAACCTTGGTCTGTGTGACTTCAACGCCGCACTTCTCGCAGATTACGCCACGGTGCTTCAGGCGCTTGTACTTGCCGCACAAGCATTCGTAGTCCTTGATAGGTCCGAAAATCTTGGCGCAGAACAGGCCGTCACGCTCGGGCTTGAAGGTGCGGTAGTTGATGGTCTCGGGCTTCTTCACCTCGCCAAAAGACCAGGAACGGATCTTTTCGGGCGAAGCCATGCCGATCTTGATGGCATCGAAATGCTCATCGGGAGTGAACTGCTTGAACAGGTCGAGTAAAGATTTCATGTGACTCTTTCCCTTTCAATTAAGAACGTTCGAGTTCGATGTCGATGCCCAAGGAACGAATTTCCTTGACCAACACATTGAACGATTCCGGCATACCGGCTTCGATGGAGTGCTCGCCCTTGACGATGTTTTCGTACACCTTGGTACGGCCTTGCACGTCATCGGATTTGACTGTCAGCATTTCCTGCAGCACATAAGACGCACCATAGGCTTCCAGCGCCCACACTTCCATTTCACCGAAACGCTGGCCACCAAACTGGGCCTTGCCGCCCAACGGTTGTTGGGTCACCAGGCTGTACGGACCGGTTGAACGGGCGTGCATCTTGTCGTCGACCAAGTGGTGCAGTTTCAGGTAGTGCATATAACCCACAGTAGTGGTGCGTTCAAACGCATCACCGCTGCGTCCGTCATACAACTGCGCCTGTGTCCGCGTAGCGGTTAGGCCCTTGGCTTTGGCCACATCGTCCGGATACGCCAGCTGCAGCATGTCGCCGATTTCCTTTTCCGTGGCGCCATCAAACACAGGAGAGGCAAATGGCACACCACTGGTGAGCTCTTTGGCCATTTCCTTAACTTCAGCATCCGACAACTGGGCCAAGTCTTCCTTGCGACCAGCACTGTTGTACACCTGCTCCAGGAAGCCACGGATTTCTGTTGCAGCGGCTTCGCGCTGCAACATGTCACCAATGCGTTGGCCCAGCCCCTTGCCGGCCCAACCCAAGTGCACTTCCAGCACCTGACCGATGTTCATACGCGAAGGCACGCCCAGCGGGTTCAGCACGATGTCCACCGGGGTACCGTCGGCAAGGTAAGGCATGTCTTCCACGGGCGTAATCTTGGAGACCACACCCTTGTTGCCGTGGCGGCCGGCCATCTTGTCACCAGGTTGCAAGCGGCGCTTGACGGCGATGTAAACCTTCACCATCTTCAACACGCCAGCGGGCAGCTCGTCGCCTTGCGTCAGTTTCTTGCGCTTTTCTTCAAAAGCCAAGTCGAAGCTGTGACGTTGCTGCTCAATCGAGTTTTTAATCGACTCGAGCTGGCTTGCTACTTCTTCGTCCGCAGGGCGGATGTCGAACCAGTGGAACTTCTCGACGGATGCAAGGTAGGCCTTGTCCAGCTTGGTGCCTTTGGCCAGTTTTTGAGGGCCGCCGTTAGCTACCTTGCCGGTCAACAGCTTCTCGATACGGTCAAACGCGTCGGCTTCCACAATACGCAGTTGGTCATTCAAGTCCAGACGGAAACGCTTGAGTTCGTCGTCGATGATTTGCTGTGCGCGACGGTCACGCGTGATGCCTTCACGGGTGAATACTTGCACGTCGATCACGGTACCGGAGCTACCTTGGTCCACGCGCAGGGACGTGTCCTTCACGTCGCTGGCCTTCTCGCCGAAGATGGCGCGCAACAGCTTTTCTTCCGGTGTCAGCGTGGTCTCGCCCTTGGGCGTGACCTTGCCCACCAACGTGTCGCCAGGCAAAACCTCGGCACCCACGTAGATGATGCCGGACTCGTCCAAACGGTTCAGTTGCTGTTCGCTCAGGTTGGGGATGTCGCGGGTGATTTCTTCGGCGCCCAACTTGGTATCACGCGCCATCACCACGAGTTCTTCGATGTGAATGGAAGTGTATCGGTCTTCGGCCACCACACGCTCGCTGATCAAAATCGAGTCTTCGAAGTTGTAACCGTTCCAAGGCATGAAGGCCACCAACATGTTCTGGCCAATGGCGATTTCGCCCAGGTCAGTTGACGCGCCGTCGGCGATCACATCGCCCTTGGAGAGCTTGTCACCCTTCTTGACGATGGGACGCTGGTGGATGTTGGTGTTCTGGTTGGAGCGTTGATACTTGATCAGGTTGTAGATGTCGACGCCCACTTCGCCGGCTTGTGCTTCGGCGTCGTTCACGCGAATCACCACACGGGTGGCATCCACATAGTCCACGATGCCGCCACGGGTAGCGGTCACCACGGTGCCTGAGTCGACCGCAGCAACGCGCTCGATACCGGTACCCACCATGGGCTTCTCTGGACGCAACACGGGCACAGCTTGGCGGGACATGTTGGCACCCATCAAGGCGCGGTTCGCATCATCGTGCTCCAAGAAGGGAACCAGCGAAGCCGCCACCGACACGATTTGTGCCGGCGACACATCCATGTATTGCACGCGGTCCGCGCTCACCAGGATCGATTCACCCTTTTCACGGGCAGACACCAGATCACCGATCAACACGCCATCTTTGTTCAGAGCGGCGTTGGCCTGGGCGATCACATACTTGCCTTCTTCGATGGCAGACAGGTAATCGATGTCGTTGGTCACCTTGCTGTCGACTACGCGGCGGTACGGTGTCTCGATGAATCCGTATTCGTTCAGGCGGGCGTACAGGGCCAAAGAGTTGATCAGTCCGATGTTCGGACCTTCAGGCGTTTCGATCGGGCAGACGCGGCCGTAGTGGGTCACGTGCACGTCACGCACTTCAAAGCCAGCGCGCTCACGGGTCAAACCGCCCGGGCCCAAGGCCGATACGCGGCGCTTGTGGGTGATTTCGGCCAGCGGATTGGTCTGGTCCATGAATTGGGACAGCTGCGAAGCACCGAAGAATTCCTTCAAGGCAGCCGAGATTGGCTTGCTGTTGATCAAATCGTGCGGCATCAGGGGCTCTTGCTCAGCCTGGCCCAGACGCTCCTTCACAGCTTTTTCGATACGTGCCAAGCCTGTACGGTACTGATTTTCTGCCAGTTCGCCCACGCAACGCACACGGCGGTTGCCCAAGTGGTCGATATCGTCAACGTCGCCACGGCCATTGCGCAAGTCCACCAAGATCTTGACGACAGCCAAGATGTCCTCGTTGGTCAGCACCATGGGGCCGGTCGATTCCGAACGGCCCATCTTGGCGTTGAACTTCATGCGGCCGACGCGCGACAGGTCGTAGGTGTCGGGGTTGTAGAACAGACGCTGGAATAGCGCTTGCACAGCGTCTTCTGTGGGGGGCTCGCCGGGGCGCATCATGCGGTAGATGGCCACACGCGCAGCAAATTCGTCCACGGTTTCGTCCGTGCGCAAGGTTTGCGAAATGTAGGCGCCTTGGTCCAACTCGTTGGTGTAGATACAAGCCAGGTCCTGGATGCCAGCGGTGCGCAGCTTCTTCAGCAGCGCTTCAGTAAGCTCTTCGTTGGCCTTGGCCACGATTTCACCGGTATCGCCGTCCACCACATTGCGGGCCACCACGCGGCCGATCAAGAAGTCTTCAGGCACGCTGATGTGCGAAGTGCCCGATTGCTCCAACTCGCGGGTGTGACGCGCCGTGACGCGCTTGTCCTTGGCCACCACAACTTTGCCAGACTTGTCGGTGATGTCGAAACGGGCCACTTCGCCACGCAGACGCTCAGCCACAAACTCCATCTGCGCACCACTGTCCATCAGACGGAAGTTGTCGTTGACGAAGAAGTTGGCCAAGATGGATTCGTTGTTCAGGCCAATGGCCTTGAGCAGAATTGTGACGGGCATCTTGCGACGACGGTCCACACGGAAGTACAGCAGGTCCTTGGGGTCGAATTCGAAATCGAGCCAGGAACCACGGTAGGGAATGATGCGCGCGGAGAACAGCAGTTTGCCCGAGCTGTGGGTCTTTCCCTTGTCGTGTTCGAAGAACACGCCGGGCGAACGGTGCAACTGGGACACGATCACGCGTTCCGTCCCGTTGATGATGAAGGAGCCTTTGCCCGTCATCAGGGGCACCTCGCCCATGTAGACCTCTTGTTCCTTGACTTCCTTGACTACCTTGTTCTGGCCAGTGGATGACTCACGGTCATAAATGATCAGTTGCACCTTGGCGCGCACGGCAGACGCGAAGGTCAATCCGCGGGTCTGGCATTCACGGACATCAAACGCAGGCTTTGCAAGGTTGTACTCAAGGTACTTCATTTCCACAAAACCGTTGTGGGAAACGATTGGGAAGGCGGCTTCGAAAGCAGCTTGCAAGCCTTCCGCAGTGCGTTTTTTGGGGGCTACGTCAGCCTGCAGGAACGCGGTATACGCGTCTTTTTGCATCTGCAGCAGGTAGGGAATCTCGAGCACGCTATCGCGACTACCGAAGTTTTTGCGAATCCGCTTGCGTTCTGTGTATGTGTAAGCCATTAGATCTCCGGGCAAAGGCTGAGGAATCCTGGGGGTCCTAGGCGACTGTCGCGTTGAGCACCACTCTCAACAGGCTTGGCGATTGGCCACTACCAATCACTGGCGGACGGTTGTGCCTTGCACACAACCCGTACCAAGGCATCTTCTGCAGTCGAATCAGAAGACACTACAAAGCAGTCCGAGACTGCTTTGTAGTGCACACTAATTTCAGTGTTCACAAGCAGCAAAGGCTGGAGGCCCTGTTCGGAACCTCCAGCCCAGGCAATAAAGTCGATTACTTGAGTTCGACCTTGGCGCCAGCTTCTTCCAGCTTCTTCTTGGCGGCTTCGGCGTCAGCCTTAGAAGCGCCTTCTTTAACAGCCTTGGGAGCACCGTCAACCAAATCCTTGGCTTCTTTCAGGCCCAGACCGGTAATTTCGCGCACAGCCTTGATCACGGACACCTTGTTGGCGCCAGCGTCAGCCAGAACGACGTTGAATTCGGTCTTCTCTTCAGCAGCAGCACCGCCAGCAGCAGCACCGCCAGCAGCGGGAGCTGCCATAGCAGCAGCGCTCACACCAAACTTCTCTTCGATGGCTTTCACCAGGTCGTTGAGTTCCATGACCGTCATGCTGTCCAGCGCGGTCAAAAATGCGTCTTTATCGAATGCCATTTTGATTTCCTAACAATATTGGTTACTACAGACAGGCCGCGCTTACGCTGCGGCTGCCTCTGCGGGCGCAGCTTCTGCTGCACCTGCGCCACGCTGTTCCGCCAAAGCTGCCAGCACACGTGCTGTGCGAGAGATGGGGGACTGCATCAAGCCCAACAATTGCGCCAACAGCACTTCCTTGGAAGGGATGCTTGCCAATTGCTTCACGCCGTTCACGTCCAGGGCCTTCCCGCCGTACGCACCAGCTCGGATCACCAACTTGTCGTTGGTTTTCGCGAACTCGGCCACCACCTTGGCGGCGGCTACTGCGTCTTCGGAAAAGCCGTAGATCAGGGGACCGGTCATCTGGTCGGAGACAACTTCAAAGCTGCTACCAGCAACAGCACGACGGGCCAGGGTGTTTTTCAACACACTCAGGCTCACGCCAGCGCTGCGCGCGGTGTTGCGCAGTTTGGTCATGTCAGCGACCGTGATGCCGCGGTATTCCGCGATCACGAGCGTTTGAGCTTTAGCGGCGAGGCCGGTCACATCACTGATGACCGCTTCTTTCTCACTGCGATTCAGACTCAAGGTCTACTCCTTTAAATGCACTTTGCAACTTGCGTTGCTCATGCTCCACATTGCAGCGACCAACTGTTAACAGAACTCACATTCCATCTGCAGCGGGATCGCCATCTGCGTTGGCTTCAGTATTAAGTACAGTTGCCTGTACACCAACGGTCTTGGATGGCCTGCCTGAACCTTGTGGCTTGGGCAGCCCACCACATCAGACGCTCCTTGCGGAGCATCCAAATTTGCGATTACGCCGAGATGGTTTGCAGGTCCACGCGGACGCCCACACCCATGGTCGACGAAACTGCGACTTTGCGCAAATACAGACCCTTGCTGGAAGCTGGCTTGGCTTTGTTCAATGCGTCCACCAGCGCCGCCAAGTTGCCTTGCAGTTGGGCGGCGTCAAAGGAACGGCGACCAATAGTGCTGTGCACGATACCAGCCTTGTCCACACGGAATTGCACTTGACCGGCCTTGGCATTCTTCACGGCTGTAGCCACATCAGGAGTTACGGTGCCAACCTTGGGGTTAGGCATCAATCCACGTGGTCCCAGGATCTGACCCAGGGTACCCACGATACGCATGGCATCAGGGGCAGCAATCACGATGTCGAAAGGCATGTCACCAGCCTTAACCATAGCGGCCAAGTCGTCCATACCCACTACGTCTGCGCCAGCAGCCTTGGCTTCTTCAGCCTTGGCACCTTGGGCGAACACAGCCACGCGCTTGGTCTTGCCAGTGCCATTAGGCAGCACTACGGCGCCACGCACCACTTGGTCAGACTTTTTGGCATCGATGCCGAGCTGCACGGCCACGTCGATGGACTCATCGAACTTGGCGTTGGCGAATTCTTTCACCAGACCTAGTGCATCTGTCAGGGCGTACAGCTTGTTGCTGTCGATCTTGCCAACTTGGGCTTTTTGCTTTTTAGTGAGCTTGGACATTTACACGCCCTCCACATTCACGCCCATGGAGCGGGCAGAACCAGCGATGGTACGAACGGCTGCATCCAGATCGGCGGCAGTCATGTCTTTCATCTTGGTCTTTGCAATTTCTTCGAGCTGGGCACGTGTGATCTTGCCAACCTTGTCCTTCAGAGGATTTGAAGAGCCTTTGTCGAGCTTGATAGCTTTCTTGATCAGCACAGTGGCTGGGGGCGTCTTGATGACAAACGTGAAGCTCTTGTCCGCGAATGCTGTGATCACCACAGGCAAAGGCAAACCTGGCTCAACACCTTGGGTCTGCGCATTGAATGCCTTGCAGAATTCCATAATGTTCAGGCCACGTTGACCCAAAGCGGGGCCAATGGGGGGGGATGGATTGGCTTTACCAGCTGGCACTTGCAGCTTGATGAAACCAACGATTTTCTTCGCCATGATTTCTCCTTACGGGTAATAACGCCCTGGCACTGAACAATTCAGACCGAGGCTCCCCGGGGTTAACGACTCTAGAAACTCATTCGCGCCGAGTCGGAAAACGCAAATGCAGCGCCGGCCATGACTGGCCAGCAAACCTTAGGTTTTAGTGAAGCTCACGTTTTCTCAATCTGAGAAAACTCCAATTCCACAGGAGTAGAGCGGCCAAAAATAGTGACCGACACACGCACCTTGCTCTTTTCGTAGTTGACGTCTTCCACCGAACCATTGAAGTCGGTGAAGGGGCCTTCCTTGACGCGTACAAACTCACCCACCACAAACTCGATCTTGTGACGCGGCTTGTCGGTGCCTTCTTGCATCTGGTTGACGATCTTCATCACCTCAGCTTCGGAGATGGGTGCAGGGCGATTCTTGGCCCCCCCGACAAAACCGGTTACCTTATTGGTGTGTTTGACCAAATGCCATGTATCGTCATCCATGACCATTTCCACCAACACATAGCCAGGGAAAAACTTCCGCTCTGTGGTTTTTTTCTGGCCATTTTTGACCTCAACCACTTCCTCCATCGGCACTAGGATGCGACCAAATTTGCCCTGCATGCCGGCACGGTTGATGCGCTCGATGATGTTGCGCTCAACTGCCTTTTCCATTCCAGAATAGGCATGCACCACATACCAACGCAAATCCGGGTTCGCAGGCGCGGACACAGGCTGCTCTGCAGCGGAAATCACCACATCATCAGTCATTATTTTTTCCACCCCAGAATCAGGTCATAAAAAAGCCACTCAAGCGTCTTGTCCGTCAACCACAGAAACAAGGCCATGATGAGCACAAAACCGAAGACATACGCAGTGATCTGAATCGCCTCTTTGCGAGCAGGCCACACGACTTTACGAACTTCGCGCCAAGCATCCTTGCCAAAAGCAATGAGTTGGCGACCCGATTCCGACGCAAAAAAGATCCCGGCAGCCAAGCCAAGCCCCAGCAACAAGGCAGCCCACTGCACCAGCGCGCCTTGCTTGCCCAGCAAATAAAAGGCTGTCAGTGCGCCAAGCACCAACAGCACAGCAACCGCCAGCTTGGCTTTGTCTGCGCCTGTGTTGACAGTTTGAACTTGTGTCGTGGCCATAGTCTTTATTCGCGTCTCACTTGTACTAAATTTTCAGCATCCTCAAGACACTGAAGCCCGCTACACCGTAGCGGGCTTGGTTGCCACCTATTCCCAGGTGGCAGGGGCAGTAGGAATCGAACCTACAACCTTCGGTTTTGGAGACCGACGCTCTGCCAATTGAGCTATACCCCTAGAGTCCTTTACGCGATGATTTTTGCAACCACGCCAGCGCCCACGGTAC